>NZ_JAVDXA010000018.1:0-1304 GCF_031457695.1 Dyadobacter sp. BE31 | reverse complement strand
TTGAGGTGGCTCCGAAAAGCGGGACACATTTTTGCTCAACATGATGCAAAATGAAAGACCAAAAGTTGGTGAAAACTCGTCGGAGTTACGATCCTGAATTCAAACAAGAAGTGATCAGAATGCTCGTTTCGGGCAGAAGTGCCAGGGAAACGTCGGAGGCTTTTGGAATTGCCGAGAATGTTCTCTATCGTTGGAGAAGAATGGCAACGAAAAAGACAAAATTGAAAAGCGGCGAAAGTGGCAACGATAAAGCAGCGAAGCTAGCTGCGGAAGTTGCTAAGCTGCGTGCTGAAAATGAGCGACTGAAAACCGACCGTGAGATCTTAAAAAAAGCATTAGGTCTCTTGAGCCAGTCCGACTCAGGGACGTCTATGAGCTGATATGCTCGCTTTCTCGGACGCACAAGACCAATTATTTATGCTCGCTCTTTGAGGTGAGCAGGACGGCATACTATCGTTACCGTCAAGGGAAGAGCCACAACGCCGATAAAAAATACAACCGGCCGAAGCATGAAATTAGGAAGGAGTTTATTCAAAATTTCAAGCGATACGGTAGCAGGCGTATTAGAGAATCCTTGAAGCAAAAGGGGATAAAAATCGGGCGTAGGAAGATTGCTGAAATCATGCGTAAAGAAGGATTGAGAGCTATTCAGCCCCCGAAATTTATTCCAAGGACGACAGATAGCAGTCATGGGAAACGGGTGTCTCCAAATCTTTTACTGGATCAGCCCAAGCCAACGGCCCCAAATTGTGTATGGGTTTCCGACATCACGTATATGCCACTTAAAGGGGGCAAATGGGCGTATTTATGCGTATGGATGGATCTGTTCTCTCGTCAGGTAGTTAGCTGGCAATTGGCTGACAATATGCAGGAAAGCCTTGTCCGGGAGCCATTGGAAAGGGCTCTTTTGAGGCGCAGGGTAAAGCCAGGGATGATCATACATTCTGATCGTGGTGGTCAATATCTGTCGCACAGAATGAAGAAATTAATAAAGACCTTCAAACTGAAACAAAGTATGTCCCGCGCGGATGACCCGTACGACAACGCCTGGGCTGAATCGTTCTGGAGCAGATTAAAGGCCGAATTGAATATGCCGAAAGGTGGTTATGAGAGCTTGGAGCAATTGAAAACCGTGCTATTTGAATACATTGACGGATATTACAATACGAGGAGATTACATTCCGCTTTAAACTATCTGAATCCGGTGTCTTTCGAAGCCCGATACTATAGACAAACAGGATAAGATTGGCAGTTTTAAATATTTACTAACTCGCAAAAGTGTAAACCGAAACGGAACCACGTCA
>NZ_JAVDXA010000016.1:0-1957 GCF_031457695.1 Dyadobacter sp. BE31 | reverse complement strand
TTAATAATTGTGGCGGCTACCTACTTTACCGGGTTTGAACCAAGTATCATCGGCGGATCCGGGCTTAACTTCTCTGTTCGGGATGGGAAGAGGTGAACACCAGACCAATAGCCACCAACAAGATTGTAGTTGGTTTATTTGTTCGCTATGGGAAGAGTTGAAGTCGAACGCGACTCCGAACCAGACCAATAGCCACCAACAAGATCTTTGAGTGGAGTTGATGAGTTTAGGAGTTCAAAGTCTAGAAGTAAACTAATCTTGACTTTTGACTCATGAACTTTTGACTCATAAACTTTTTCATGTCATATTGGAAGTAGAAGAGATGAAGATAAAGATTAAATGAGCAAGCTGTTGGGTAATTAGTACTGCTCAGCTAAGTGTATTTCGACACGTGTACCTGCAGCCTATCAACGTCGTAGTCTACAACGACCCTTATGTGGAAGATTCATCTTCGGGCTAGTTTCGCACTTAGATGCTTTCAGCGCTTATCTATTCCCCACATAGCTACCCGGCCATGCTACTGGCGTAACAACCGGCTCACCAGCGGTGGGTCCACCTCGGTCCTCTCGTACTAAAGGCAGCCCCCGTCAATCTTCCTACGCCCACCACAGATAGGGACCGAACTGTCTCACGACGTTCTGAACCCAGCTCGCGTGCCACTTTAATCGGCGAACAGCCGAACCCTTGGGACCTTCTCCAGCCCCAGGATGTGACGAGCCGACATCGAGGTGCCAAACCTCCCCGTCGATGTGAGCTCTTGGGGGAGATCAGCCTGTTATCCCCGGCGTACCTTTTATCCTTTGAGCGATGGCCCTTCCATACAGAACCACCGGATCACTATACCCTGGTTTCCCACCTGCTCGACCCGTCGGTCTCGCAGTCAAGCCTGCTTGTACTATTGCACTCCACACACGGTTACCAAGCGTGTTGAGCAGACCTTTGGAAGCCTCCGTTACACTTTTGGAGGCGACCACCCCAGTCAAACTACCCACCATGCACGGTCCTGCTCATCGAGCAGTTAGATCCCAGGCCAGCGAAGGGTGGTATTTCAACGTTGGCTCCTGAACGCCTGGCGACGCCCATTCACAGCCTCCCACCTATCCTACACATCCCTGACCCGAAAACAATGCAAAGCTATAGTAAAGGTGCACGGGGTCTTTCCGTCCCGTGGCGGGTAAGCGGCATCTTCACCGCTACTACAATTTCACCGAGCTCACGGCCGAGACAGTGCCCAGATCGTTACACCATTCGTGCAGGTCGGAACTTACCCGACAAGGAATTTCGCTACCTTAGGACCGTTATAGTTACGGCCGCCGTTTACTGGGGCTTCGATTCAATGCTTCTCTTGCGATGACATCCCCTCTTAACCTTCCAGCACCGGGCAGGTGTCAGGCCCTATACGTCAACTTTCGTTTTGGCAGAGCCCTGTGTTTTTGCTAAACAGTCGCCTGGGCCATTTCTCTGCGGCCTCTCTTTGCAGAGGAGGCTCCCCTTCTCCCGAAGTTACAGGGTTAATTTGCCGAGTTCCTTAGCCGTGATTCACTCGAGCACCTTAGAATATTCTTCTCGACTACCTGTGTCGGTTTACGGTACGGGCTGCATACAGCTGGCGTTTCAAAAGCTTTTCTTGGAAGCGTCTTCGATGGTTCGCTTTGCCCGTAGGCTCGGCTCAACGCACTATTCCGTCAGTACGTACCATCCACGTCGCTCCGTCACTTTTTCACACTGCATGCAGGGGCAGGAATATTAACCTGCTGTCCATCGGGGGTCGCCTGTCGGCTATCCCTTAGGCCCCGCCTAACCCTCCGTTGATTAGCATAGCGGAGGAATCCTTAGTCTTTCGGTGTGCGGATTTCTCATCCGCATTATCGTTACTTATGCCTACATTTGCTTTTCTCACCAGTCCAGCCCAGCTTACGCCAAACCTTCACCCCTGTGAGAATGCTCCCCTACCGAT
>NZ_JAVDXA010000015.1:0-2223 GCF_031457695.1 Dyadobacter sp. BE31 | reverse complement strand
CGGTCGTGGCTGTTGCACAACTATGTGGATGTCACATAAGCGACTGACAGTTAATGGCTTTCACCATATAGCGAGGCGGCACCTTCTTCTTTTAGTATTAATTTTGTAAGCTGTTCGCGGAAGTTGTCGATCGCTGCAAGATAAACCAGCATTTCTAACTCCACTTTATCTTGCCAGGCTTTTCGGTTGCTGTTTTCCTCCAATGTAATCTCAACGCCGACAAGGCCAGTTGGGTCAGGAAGGTTAATTCTCATTCCCCAAAAAGCGTATCCACTTTTCTCCCCTGCTTCGTATACCAACGGTTGTTTATCCTTCGGAAATTGGGCAAGCAATTGCACCCAATCGTTAAGGGATTCAGTTGTATCGTAAACCTCAGTTATGCCGGAAAACCTTCCATTGGTTGCCTTAACTCTTAATTCAATCAAGTCACTATCCTTCCAGATGACTTGTAATTCTAACTGTGATTTTCTATTGTCAAATTCCATTTTGGTGGTGATTAGAATACCATGTAGGAGATGCAATGGGCACTTCAAGTGGGATTCAATTCATGTTCACATTAACTTCGGCCTTGTCAATAAAGGACAATTATCGAGTGTATGCCTCCGGTTTTTTTTGTAACTTCAGGAATGCAAGGAAAGAAAAATTACTCAGAAAAGCTGTTCGTCAGCTTCCAACTTTCAGATCGTATTCCGAAGGAAAACTTTTATCGCAGGCTCGGCGAAACACTCGACATGCAGTTTTTATACCGAGACACCTGCGACCTTTACGGTAAAACAGGTAACCCGTCGATCGATCCTGTGGTATTCTTCAAGTTGATGCTCACAGGATATCTGGAAAACATCACCTCGGACCGGCGCCTGATAGAGCACTGCTCAATGCGGATGGACATTCTCTATTTTTTAGGCTACGATATTGACGAGTTACTACCTTGGCATTCAACTATTAGCAGAACCAGGCAGCTATATCCTGCCTCTATTTTTGAAAGTCTCTTCGATAAGGTTTTTAGTATGTGCGTTGATAAGGGCATGGTCAGTGGACACACTCAAGCCCTGGATTCAGCGCCAGTCAAAGCGAACGCCTCAATGGAAAGTCTTGAGTTGAAAAAGCCATTTCAATCTATCAAGAACCACTTTGAGGATGTTGATGCTGAAAATCAACGGCAGACAAGCACTGGGATAACTTCGCCCGTCGGGTTAATAACTGCGCCCCCACATCATCTCAGGCGCATGAAATCTCACCAGGAAAAACTTCGCGAAAACCCTGTAAGTGCTAGCGGCGCTGCTCACGAAAGAGCACAGCTGTTCAGCAATAAGACACATTACAATCCCCACGATCCAGATGCACGGATTTCAGTAAAGCCTGGCAAAGCAAGAAAGCTCAACTATCACTGTAGCATGGCAGTCGATACAGGGCAAGGGGTAATCAGCCATATACAGGCAGATTTTGCGGATGGAAGAGATAGTCAGTATTTGCCAGCCATGACTGAAAAGGTCGAAAGTCGACTAAAGGTGAATGAACTGTGCATGACAGAGCTGCTAGCAGATGGCGGTTACTCCAACGGTTACAATTATGAATACTTAGAATCACGGAATATCACAGCATGGATACCTGTTTTTGGAAAGTACAAACCGGAAAGAGAATGGGTCACCTACGACAGGCAAGAGGATGTTTTTATCTGCACAATGAATAAGAAAATTCCATTTAAAGGCTTTGGCCGGACTTCCGATGGACAGCCTATAAAGAATTACCGGGCTTCTAAAAAAGATTGCATTCCCTGCGTTCTCAAAGATTCCTGTACTCCTAAGTCACTATTTAAAAGAATTTTCACAACAACCTTTGAAGATTATTATTACCGAGCTCATGAAAGGCAACACAGCAGGCGAGGCAAACAGATGAAACGACTGCGGCAGAGTACGATAGAGCCGGTCTTTGGAAGCCTGGTTCATCATTACGGATTAAGTAAAATCAATGTTCTGGGAAAGGCTGCCGCCCACAAGGTGATGCTGATGTCAGCCATCTGCTTTAACCTTAAAAAGTACCTCAAAACATTTAACAGGAAATTGGTGCAGGGTGCAGTAAAAGAGGTCGTAGGGCACTGCAATGCTACTTTTTTGATGCCTTTTAGTCGCTTTGAGTTGACTTTGTGAAATTCTCAAAAGTGACCGATTGAAAATCATTCACCAGAAATCTCCTGCGAGTTCTGCAACGGCCACGGTCGTTTTT
>NZ_JAVDXA010000014.1:0-2620 GCF_031457695.1 Dyadobacter sp. BE31 | reverse complement strand
TGGATATTCCGTTGAAGCTGACCCCGTACCGGGCATACTGACCCCTCTAATTTAGGTTCTGATCTGAGAGATTCTGATGGGCTGACAATTTTACCGTTTTTTTCTTAAACTTTCACCTTTCAGTTCGATGCGGTAAGAGGTATGAACAAGTCGATCTAAAATCGCATCGGCGACCGTTTCCTCCCCAATCACATCATACCAGTTCGCTACGGGTAGCTGACTAGCAATAATCGTAGACCTTTTAGCGTGTCGGTCTTCAATAATTTCCATTAGGTCCATGCGCTGCTGCGGTTCTAAGCGGGTTAGCCCAAAGTCATCCAGAATAAGAAGTTCTGATTTTGAAAGTTTGTCCATAAACTTGTAAATACTTCCATCGATCCGGCTCAATTTCGTTTTCAGTAGCAATTTTTGTAGGTTGTAATACAGGACTTTGTATCCCTGTGCGCAAGCCTGATGCCCAAGTGCTGATGCTAAAAAGCTCTTTCCGGCACCTGAAGCGCCACTGATCAGAATGGCTTCACCCTTGGACAGGTAATTGCCAGTGGTCAGCTCGGTGACCAGAGAACGGTCAAGCCCTCTGGAAGTGTCCAGGTTTAATTCTTCAATGGAAGCCTGGTAGCGGAATTGCGCGTTCTTCTGTAACCGTTCAAAGCGCTGGTCACTGCGTTGCTGCTGTTCAGCTTGTAAAAGAAGCTCAAGACCTTCGGCAAGATTTAACTCATGATGTCTTCTGGTTTCCAGCAATGCTTGCCAGCTGCTGCACATGCCATGCAGGCGCAGCTCTCTAAGTTGCACTTCAATTTTCATTTTGTAAAAAGTTAATGGTAGACTGTATGTAATAATCTTTGCCCCGGATGTTATGATGTGCCGGAAGCTTTTGAGGCTGGGTCACTTCTTCCGGGTGATCGGTCATGTTGTTTTCCAGAACCTTCTGAATGAACCGGTAGGAGTAAATTCCGTTTTCGATGGCTATCTGGCAGGCCCTGCTGAACTTCTCAGGACTGCTATCTCGGTGCAGACGAAAAAGGCCGTCGCAGCTCCGGTAGAGTTGCTCGGGATACCTATTCTGCTGGAAGAGTTGCTCAACGAGAAGGTATAGGTCTTCGGATTTACTTTTGGCTCGTTGCAGATAATAATCAGGGCTACGGTCCAGATAGGCCTGGTTTTGAGAACTCAGGTGTTCTTTCACAGAAGAATACCCCCCCTTAAAATAACTGCGGATATGGACTGCGACCAGCTTGCCATGTGCATAGATATGGACCATGCTACGGGTATAAACCACCTTTACCTTCATACCCGTCAAGGTGTAAGGAACACTGTAAAAGTGCTTCATAACATAGACATGACCGCTGTGAGCAACTTTGGGTTCACAGTAGCACTTCAATTCAAAGTGCTCCTTAGGCAAAGGCGACAGTAGCGGCTTTTCCACGGCTAGGAACCGTTCCTGGCGACAGTAATCCTTACGCTGCATCCGCGTCTGGTTATGTTCGCTGACCTTTTCTTTTATAGCTTCGTTCAAGGAAGTAATATCAAAGAACTGGCGGTTACGAAGCTTGGCATAAACCCGGGTATATAAAAGCTTAACCTGGTTCTCAACCTGACTTTTATCCTTTGGTTTTCCTGCCCTTGCAGGCACTACTGACATTTGGTAATGATTGGCAAAGTCATCCAGGCTCTGGTTGATCTGAGGCTCGTAACGGTCTGCACGTATCACAGCAGACTTTAAATTATCAGGAACCAGGGCTTTAGGCACACCGCCTAAGTCATTCAGACAGCAAGAAAGGGCATATAGAAAGTCGCCAATCTGCTGGCTGGGTACTGCCATAGCGAAGGCATAATCTGAGAAAGGCAGGCAGGCAACAAACACCTGGCAGGCAATCAGTTCACCAGTTTGCTTATCAATATAATGCATCTGCTTGCCTGCAAAATCGACCATGAGCTTATCCGCGGGCTGGAAAATAAGAACCGAAGACGACTTGGCGGCAACAAGCTGCTGATATAGGTGAAAGCAAAACTGAGAATAGCCGTACCCGTGCGGAAAGGCCTGAATGTACTCTTCCCAGAGCAATTTCTTGGTTACGCCGACATCTTTAAGTTGGGCCCGGAAGTAATCAAGTTTACCCTTCAGATGCACGTATCTTGGATCTTTATAGGCCGGGTTGCCCGCATGGAACTTGCTTTCTAATGCAGGGTCTTCTAACTGCAATAGCTCCCGTGGTTCGATACTAACCGACTCCAATTTACTTAAATACGACTTCACCGTATTCTTGCTGATACCGAGCGTACGAGCGATGGCTTTGATGGAGTAGCCTTGAGAATGTAATCGCAAAAGTTGTTTAATCTGGCTCATAGGTCTTGGTTTTCCAGCCATCAGTGATCTGCTTTTAGTAATTAGAAGATCACCAAATAAACCAAAACCAGTGTTGAGAGGGGTCAGTATGCTCCGGTACGCTGTGTTGAAATCCGTTTTAGAGGGGTCAACATGCTCCGGTACGCTCCGTGCTCAACTTTCAAAGGGGTCAACATGTGCCGGAATGGCAGTCGATTCCAGCGAATCAGGCCACTTTAACATTCCAAGACATTCCGGATTTTAAGGGGTCAACATCCTCCGGTATATCCA
>NZ_JAVDXA010000013.1:0-23447 GCF_031457695.1 Dyadobacter sp. BE31 | reverse complement strand
CAGAGAAGTTAAGCCCGGATCCGCCGATGATACTTGGTTCAAACCCGGTAAAGTAGGTAGCCGCCACAATTATTAAAACAACAAAAGCCTCGCAGCAATGTGAGGCTTTTTTGCGTTTGTACGCCACAATGGCAGGTTTTCAAATAGGACTATATCAAGTTTACCCCTTCAAAATGGTGCTTTACAGTAAAAGCCCTTTGCAAATTCTTGCAGAAATATTTTGCAGAATACTGCAGCGATAATTCTTTTTCCTATATTTGCACCTGTAACAGCCGCAAGGCAACAATCAACTATGAAATTATTCAATACTATTTGGTGGTGGCGTACTTATCCTTCCAAGATGGACAAGTAAGGCTATTGCATGGTATAGAATCAAAATATACATACAAACGGCTCGCTGTTCATCTGACAGCGAGCCGTTTTTTTATACACTTTACATTACAACTTGCACATGAAAACCCTGGACAAGACTTATCAGATTACCACACGCCACAAAAAGCTCCTGGCCGATACATTGACGCCCGTTTCGATCTATTTGAAGCTCAGAGACCGCTTCGTCAATACAATCCTCCTGGAAAGCTCCGATTACCACGGCAACGAAAATTCATTTACATACATCTGCTGCGATCCTATCGCTTCTTTCAAACTGAACAATAGCACTGTAACCCAGAAGTTTCCCGATGGTTCCGAAGTCAATTTCGACCTAACCAACCGGAAGGATGCAGTGCAGGCTTTGTACGGCTTTGCGCAAAGCTTCAAATCCGAGAAAAGCAAGTTTCCCTTCATCACAAACGGTCTCTTCGGTCATATGACCTACGACGCGGTAACTTATTTCGAAGACATTGAAATACAACCGACCAACCCGGAGACCGAAATTGACCAGATATTCTACCAGGTTTACCGATACGTAATCGCCATCAACCATTTCAAAAATGAGCTCTACATTTTTGAACACCAATACGGAGAGACAACAGCAGAAGGTGGTATCGATCAGATCGAGGTGCTGATCAAAAACCGGAACTTTCCACAGTACGGTTTCCATGTGACGGCCGATGAAACTTCCAATGTTACCGACGACGAAATGCGGAAAGTGATCCAGCGGGGGATCGACCACTGCCTCCGTGGAGATGTGTTCCAGATTGTCCCTTCACGCAGGTTCAGCCGCGGATTCCAGGGCGACGAGTTCAATGTTTACCGTGCATTACGCTCGATCAATCCCTCGCCTTACCTCTTCTATTTCGATTACGGCAATTACAAGATCTTCGGATCATCTCCCGAAAAACAGATATTCATCAAAAACGGCCAGGCCGAAATCCACCCGATTGCAGGCACTTTTCGCCGCACCGGCGACGACCAGGCTGATGCAGAAGCCGCGCAAGACCTGCTTAACGACCCCAAAGAGACCGCTGAGCACGTGATGTTGGTGGATCTGGCACGGAATGACCTGAGCCGCAGCTGCGACGCCGTAAAAGTGACGAATTACAAAGAAGTGCAATACTACTCGCATGTGATCCACCTCGTTTCGAAGGTGGTAGGCAAAATGAAGAAGGATGTGAACCCGCTTCAACTCGTCGCCGATACCTTCCCTGCGGGCACATTATCGGGTGCGCCCAAGCATAATGCGATGAAACTCATTGATCAGATGGAGTCCAGCAACCGCAGCATTTATGGCGGAGCCATCGGTTTCATGGATTTTAACGGGGATTTCAACCACGCGATCGCGATCCGGACTTTCCTCGCCAAAGACAATACCCTTTTCTTCCGCGCAGGAATGGGCGTGGTGGCGAAATCGAATGTGGAAAGTGAATTGCAGGAAATCAACAGCAAGCTGGCCGCATTACGCCAGGCTATTAAGGTAGCGGAAGAACTTTAAGGGGAAACAGCCATGTCGCAGATCAAAATATATGGCCTTAAATCTTCGCTGTACGCGATCCGGGAGCAATTGTCCGACACACTGCACAGCTGCGTTGTAGAAGCCTTCCAATACCCGCAAAACAAGCGTGCACACAGGTTCTTTTACCTCGATGAAGGAGATTTCTTTTATCCCGAAGGCAGAAGCGAGCGCTATACGATTCTCGAAATAGCCCTGTTTGAAGGCCGTTCGATCGAAGCGAAGAAGCATTTGTACCGGCTGATTTTTCAGAAATTCGAAGAAGAGCTCGGTATCACGCCGAACGACGTGGAAATCACGCTCACCGAAACGCCGCCGCACAACTGGGGTATTCGTGGGAAAGCTGGGGACGAGTTGGTCCTGGATTACAAAATTGCCGTTTAAAACGATTTGAAATTTACCGTCCAAATGAAAATACTAGTTCTCGACAATTACGATTCTTTCACCTACAACCTCGTGTACATCCTCCGCGAGCTGCACGACCAGGTGGACATTTACCGGAACGATAAAATCGCGCTGGAAGACGTCGGAAATTACGACAAGATCCTTCTTTCGCCCGGTCCGGGTATTCCTTCCGAAGCCGGCATTATGCACGACGTAATCCGCGAATACGGGGCTTCCAAGAGCATTCTCGGCATTTGCCTCGGACATCAGGGAATAGGGGAGGTTTACGGCGCCGAGTTGGAGAATATGACCGACGTGCTGCATGGTATCGCCGACACGGCCATCGTTACCGACGCCAGCGAGCGCATTTTCAAAGGCCTGCCTACCCATATCAAAGTAGGGCGGTACCATTCCTGGACTGTCATTCCGGAGACATTCACCGACGACCTTACCATCACTGCCGTAGACGAAAAAGGCCGGGTGATGGGGCTTTCACACAAAAAATACGATGTGAAAGGGCTCCAATTCCACCCCGAGTCTGTTTTAACAGAGCATGGCAAGGAAATGCTTCAAAACTGGTTGCAAATCTGACCTCCGCATTTGAACTAACACCACCTTACCCGACGATATTAGCAATTAAAAACTGTCATGAAACACATTCTTAGCCATCTTTTTGAATACAAAGTCCTCGACAAATCGCAAGCCAAAGACGTTCTGATGGGAATTGGGACCGGCAAGTATTCCAATTCCGAAATTGCTTCATTTTTAACAACTTATGCCATGCGCAGCATTACCGTCGAAGAGCTGGAAGGCTTCCGTGACGGCTTGCTCGAACTCTGCCTTTCGGTGGATTTGTCGGCATATGACCCGATCGACGTTTGCGGGACAGGAGGTGATGGCAAGGATACATTCAATATTTCGACATTATCGTGTTTTGTGGTGGCAGGAGCTGGTCAAAGGGTGGCGAAGCATGGTAACCACGGCGTTTCGTCCCTATGCGGGTCGTCGACGGTGCTGGAATACCTGGGAGCGAAATTTACGAACGACAAGGATTACCTGGAACGGAAGATCGACCAGGCTGGTGTATGCTTTTTGCATGCCCCTCTTTTCCACCCGGCTATGAAGAATGTAGCGCCGGTGCGGAAGGAATTGGGGGTGAAAACGTTCTTCAATATGCTTGGTCCGATGGTGAATCCGGTATCGCCGAAAAAACAGCTTGTGGGCGTATTTAGTCTTGAATTAGCGCGTCTTTTTGCTTATCTTTACCAACAAACGGATAAGCAATTTCTGGTTCTTCACGCATTAGACGGCTACGACGAAGTGTCATTGACAGGTGCTTTTAAGATTATCACCGCTCATTCCGAGCAAGTTCTTACCCCCTCTCATCTAGGGCTTCAAACCCTGCGCGCCGACGATTTAGCAGGCGGTGTTACGGTTGAAGAGTCCGCCCGGATTTTTATGAATGTTTTGAACGATACGGCAACGCCTTCACAAAAGCAGGCGGTGCTGGCCAACGCGGCGATGGCGCTCTATTGTGCCAATCCGGCGTTGTCGCTGACCGACGCTGTGGAAACAGCCCGGGAGTCGCTCGAAAGCAAGAAAGCATTGGCCGCTTTCAAAAAATTGATCGAAGAATAGTTAGCGGGGAAGCATTTCTCCCTTTTTATAATTGCAGTTACAGCATTTTTAGATGAATATTTTAGAAAAAATTATCGCCCGCAAGCAGGAAGAAATCAGCGAATCGAAAAAGCAGCGGTCCATTTCCGATCTGGAAAAGGAACCATTGTTCGCGCGTCCGACTGCTTCGCTCGCGGCGGCACTAAGGTCATCTACTTCACCCCGCATTATCTCGGAGTTTAAACGAAAATCCCCTTCGAAAGGCATTATCAATGCCAACGTGCGGCCCGAAATCGTGACGAAGGATTATGTGGATTCAGGTGCCGTGGGGCTTTCCGTATTGACCGATATCGACTTTTTCGGTGGCTCATTTGCCGATTTCCTCGCCGCCAGGGAGGCTAATCCGCAGATTCCGATGCTCCGGAAGGATTTCATCGTGGACGAATACCAGCTTTTTGAGGCCAAATCCATCGGCGCGGACGTTATCCTGCTCATTGCAGCATGCCTTACGCCTGCGGAAATCGCTCATTTGAGCCGCAGGGCGCACGATCTAGGCCTGGAAGTACTGCTGGAAGTCCATAATGCGGAAGAACTGGCTGTAAGTACAGGCGAGCATATCGACATCGTCGGCGTGAACAACCGTAACCTGAAAACCTTTGAAACCTCCATCGAAACGTCGATCGAGCTCAGCGAGCTGATCCCGGAGCAGTTTGTGAAGATTTCAGAAAGTGGTTTGAAAGACGCCGAAACCATTGTGAAGCTGTTCCAACACGGCTATAAAGGCTTTTTGATAGGAGAGACATTTATGAAAACTGCGAACCCCGGCGCCGCACTGACAGGTTTGCAACAAGAATTAACTCAACATAGCAATTTAAATCCTCTGGTTCTATGAAAATTAAAGTTTGCGGATTGCGCCAGCAAGGCAACATTGAGCAGGTAGTAGCCTTACAGCCCAATTTTATAGGGTTTATTTTCTATGAGAAATCACCCCGCTTTGTGGGCGAGGAGTTGAACGAGGAATACATCCGCAGCATTCCTCAGAGCATCAAAAAAGTAGGTGTATTCGTGAATGCAAACCCCGGCCATATCCTGAATATGGTCAAAAAATACGACCTGCAATATGTGCAGCTGCACGGCAACGAAATGCCCGACATCTGCCGCAGTATTCGTCAGAAAGGAGTGAGCGTGATCAAGGCATTCTCGATCGACGAGAAGTTCAACTTTGCCATGCTGAACAACTACAAATCGTTTTGCGACCTGTTTTTGTTCGATACAAAAGGCGAAAACCCGGGCGGCAACGGCACGGCATTCGACTGGAAACTGCTGAGCAAATACGATAATGAAAAGCCTTTCCTCCTCAGCGGCGGCATCGGGCTCGACAATATCGAAGAGATCATCACCTTATCCCAGACACTCCCCATTTACGGCATCGACGTCAACAGCAAGTTTGAAACCGAGCCGGGCGTGAAGGACATCGCCAAGCTGGAAGAGTTATTTAGTTTAGTTCGCGTAAAAGAACAAGAAGAAGCGGAAGCTTAATTTTTTATGGAATCAATTGCAGAAAAGAAGTCGTATCAGGTAAATGACCGCGGTTACTATGGCACCTTCGGGGGCGCATTCATTCCTGAAATGCTATACCCGAATGTTGAAGAATTGCGTGAAAACTACCTGCAAGTAATCGCAGACCCTTCTTTTCAAAAGGAATTCAACGATTTACTACGCCATTACGTTGGCCGCCCAACACCGCTTTACCCCGCTCACCGGCTTTCGGAAAAATATAAAACCAATATTTTCCTCAAAAGGGAAGACCTCTGCCACACCGGCGCGCACAAGGTGAACAACACCATCGGGCAGATCCTGATGGCGCAGCGCCTGGGCAAAAAACGCATTGTGGCCGAAACCGGCGCCGGACAGCATGGCGTAGCAACAGCTACCGTGTGCGCATTAATGAACCTCGAATGCGTCGTGTACATGGGCGAGCTCGATATCGAGCGCCAGGCGCCTAACGTAGCGCGCATGAAAATGCTCGGCGCGGAAGTACGGCCGGCCACATGCGGGTCGCGTACCTTGAAAGATGCCACCAACGAAGCCATGCGCCACTGGATCAACAACCCGGTTGATACGCATTACATTATCGGCTCTGTGGTAGGCCCACACCCTTATCCCGACATGGTAGCGCGCTTCCAGTCGGTTATTTCGGAGGAAATCCGTTGGCAGTTCAAAGAACACACCGGCAAAGAAACACCTGATTATGTGGTGGCTTGCGTAGGCGGCGGCAGCAATGCGGCAGGCGCATTTTACCACTTCCTCGACGAAGAAAACGTCAAACTCGTAGCTGTGGAAGCGGCGGGGCTGGGGCTCACTTCGGGCCATTCGGCAGCAACGGTCGCATTGGGTAAGCCCGGTGTACTCCACGGAAGCCGTACCATCCTGATGCAAACCGAAGACGGCCAGGTAGTGGAACCATTTTCTATCTCCGCGGGGTTGGATTACCCGGGCATCGGCCCTCAGCACGCATGGCTTGCTGCCAGCGGCCGCGGTACGTTCCTTTCGGCCACGGACGATGAAGCGGTAAAAGCTGCATTTGAACTGACGCGCCTGGAAGGCATTATCCCCGCATTGGAATCGTCGCATGCGCTGTCCGTTTTGGGCCGTCTGGGCGCTTCCGAGAACGAAACGGTGGTACTGAACCTCTCGGGTCGCGGCGACAAGGATATGGGCACTTATATGAAATACATCGATTAATTCTCACCTCAATACAACATCACATGGCTACATTGACATTGCCAGAGGTTTTCGACCTGCGGTTGAAGATCCAGGAACTGGAAGCAAAAGTAAACTCAGGTGAACTGTCGCTCTTCGAACGTTGCGATATGGAAGACGAAATCCTTGAAATGAAAGAAAAACTGGGCGAATTCGATCGTCTGAAATTCAGCGACGAAGGCGAATGCCTCAACTGCTCGGCTTAGTACCCGTTCCGGATCACCTTTAATCCATACCACATATGCAGAGATTTAAACTCTTTTTGCTTGCTTCCATGGTCCTTTTCAGCACCATGTCATTTGTTTCACCGTCAAATCCACCTAAAAAAATGCTGCGCCACGTTGTTCTTTTCAAATTCAAGGATTCTGCAACACCAGCGCAAGTGAAAGAAGTGGAAGATGCTTTCCGCAAGCTCCCTTCGAAAATCAAAGAGGTGAAAGGATTTGAATGGGGTACTAACAACAGCCCCGAAGGATTGGCACAAGGTTTCACACACGTGTTTTTCGTGAGCTTCGACAGCGAAGCCGGACGTGAAGTGTACCTGCCGCATCCCGAGCACAAAGCATTTGTAAAAGTCCTGGAACCACACCTGGACAAAGTATTGGTTGTTGACTACTGGACACAAGAATGAACCGCATTGTAAGTCTTTTTCAGAATTTCAATAAAAACGCCGAAACTCCTGGATTGCTGAACGTGTACTTCACGGCCGGTTTCCCGGAGCTGAACGACACCACCCGCGTATTGCAGGCTTTGCAGGACGGCGGCGCTGACCTGGTTGAGATAGGAATGCCTTATTCCGACCCTGTGGCCGACGGCGAGACCATCCAGCAGAGCAATGACCGGGCACTGGAAAACGGCATGTCCGTGCGCATTTTGTTCGATCAGCTGCAAGGTATGCGGGAGACGATCAACGTACCGGTGCTGCTCATGGGTTATATCAATCCGGTACTCCAGTATGGTATCGAGGAGTTCTGTGCCAAATGTGCCGAGGTGGGTGTGGATGGACTGATCCTCCCCGATATGCCGATGGACGTGTACCTGGATGAATACAAATCCGTATTCGACGCACACGGACTGCTGAATATCTTCCTGGTAACACCGCAGACTTCGGAAGTGCGCATTCGCCAGATCGACGAAGTGAGCGAAGGTTTTATCTATACTGTTTCCTCCGCAAGCGTTACCGGTTCGAAATCCGGCGTGAGCGGCGACATGGAAGCATACTTCGAAAAACTCGATGCATTGAATCTCCGCAATCCGCGACTGATCGGTTTTGGTATCAAGGATCATGACACTTTCGTGAAAGCCTCGAGCCATGCTGCCGGCGCGATCATCGGAAGCGCGTTCATCCGCGTGTTGCAGCAAAGTACCGATCTCGAAAACGATATCAAGGCCTTTGTTAAAGAGGTAAAAAACTCTTCTGAGGCAATTCCGGCATAAAATCGCCACGAAGCGGCCGATTTTATTTTTCTTCAGGCATTGATTTTGTACAAACAACCTGGCAACGGGTTGTTTGTTTTTTTATATACCAATGCTGCCTATGAAAACCGCTATTTGCACACTCATCGTCCTCATATGCAGCGTATATACGCCCGCATTCGCACAGTTCAATTTCGACCTCGAAGGCGGGCTCATTTTGGGCACCAGCTACAATAAAGTACAAATTCCGACCGGGAATGGAACGCGCGTGAATCTTCCAGAGCAATTGAAACTGGACCAGAGTGCGTTTTATCGCATTCGTGCGGGGTACCGGATTGGTAACCGCCACAATATCTCCGCATTGTTCGCGCCACTCACGATTCACTACCGTGGGGCGCTCGCACAAAACACCAATTTCAACAACTTGAATTTTTTGCCCGGGCAGCCGATCAATGTCGACTACCGGTTCAACTCGTACCGGCTTACCTATCGCTACGATTTTTTGGCGAATGGAAAGTGGAGGGTAGGGGCGGGGCTTACGGCCAAGGTCCGCGATGCCGACATCCGTTTCAAGAGCGAGTATGCCGACACGCATTATGACAACCTTGGCTTTGTGCCGCTCATTAATTTTTACGCTTCCTGGAAACCGGCTTATCACTGGACTGTCATCCTCGAAGGCGATGCACTCGCAGCGAAGCAGGGACGCGCGGAAGACATCTTCGGAGGCATTGCCTATAACTTCAACAATACGATCGGACTCAAGCTCGGTTACCGCATGCTCGAAGGCGGCGCGGATAACGACAAGATTTACAATTTCAACTGGATCAACTACGCGTCGGCCGGCGTGCTCATTACACTCTGATCACGCGGCGATCGTTCGCAGTGTACGCTACCCGACGCGGCGGCGCCTGGTGTGACAATGCCGGGATTTCTTGATATTTTATGGGTAAAACCGCAGGAAATCGCTATATTTCTTTGTTTTTAGAAACCGTTTTGCGGTGGGTATGCGCATTCGTAATTTTTGAATGTGGTATCCGTTATAAAAACTTCACAGTTATACCTAGACCACTATGGCTCCTTTCACTACCTCAATGGAAGGCCTGTTGCTACGCATTCAGGAATACCGTCAGAAATATTATCAGAACCAGTTACTCAAAGGCGCGATCTTTTCGATCGGGCTGTTGCTGACTGTCTTTTTGTTTTTCAATACGATCGAATATTTCGGGCGGTTCAGCTCGGTGGTACGCGGGATGCTGTTTTTCGGCTTCCTGGCGGTGCTGGTGTTTTCGTTCGTGCAATGGGTGATACAGCCATTGATCCATTTGTACGGGTTAAGAAAACCGCTTTCGGACGAGCAGGCGGCATTGCAAATCGGCCAGTATTTCCCTGAGGTGGGAGATAAGCTCGTGAACACATTGCAGCTGCGGAACCTGACGGGCATGCAGTCGGACCTGATCGAGGCGAGTATCCGGCAGAAGTCGAGCCAGTTGCTGATCGTCCGCTTTTCGGATGCGATTCGTTTCAATGAGAATAAAAAAAGGCTGAAATACGCGGTATATCCGCTGGCGGCCATCGCGGTGATTTTGCTTTTCAATCCCTCGTTTTTCTCGTCCAGTTCCGAGCGGATTATCCATTTCCAGAAAAACTACACCTACGCACCATTCTCTTTTGAATTACAAAATAAGAGCCTGAAAGCATTTAGAAATGAGGATTTTACATTGAACCTCGCCTTGAAAGGCGAGGCGATACCATCGGCTGTTTACCTGGTGCAGAACGGTACCCGGTTCAAACTGACACAGGAAAGCGCGAAGGATTTTTCCTACACATTTAAAAACCTGCAACGCGACGTCGCATTCTCTTTCGACGCGGCCGGGTATGCTTCGGATGAATACCGCATTGTAGTGAACGAACGGCCGTCGCTGCTCTCATTTGATGTGAACCTGCATTATCCTGCGTATTTGAATAAACCGTCGGAAGGGCTGAATAATGTGGGGAACCTCTCGGTACCGGAAGGCACAACGATTGAATGGAATTTCAATACCAATTCCACCAAATCATTGGCTATCAAATTCGAGAATGACTCTGCATTGTATACGGCTAAGGAGAGCAACGGCGATCACTTCGAGATCCGCCGTACCGTGCGGAAATCTGCCCAATACCAGGTAAATCTCAAAAACGAGCAAACTACCAATTCGGACAAAATCGGTTATTTCATCAATGTGATTCCGGACAAATATCCGGTGATGAACCTCGAAAATTTCCAGGATACGACATTATACAATTACCTGGTACTAGGCGGTTCGATCAGCGACGATTACGGGTTTTCGCAGCTGCGGATGTTCTATTCTGTGAAAAGAGCGAATGAGGACAAGCCTGCGGCGCCGAAGAGCATTCCTATTCCATTTAATAAAACCGTGAATACCCAGAGCTTCTTCTTCCAATGGTATGTAGATAGCCTCAAACTCGCGCCGGGCGACAAAATCGAGTACTATGCCCAGGTATGGGACAATGACGGCGTAAATGGCGCGAAAAGCGCCCGTTCGCGTTCGATCCAGTTCACTGTGCCATCCAAAGACCAGCTCGAAGCTGAGGTACGCAAATCGGAGCAGGCAACCGAAAATCAGATGCAGTCGGCGATGAAAAAGGCTCAGAGTTTGCAAAAGGATATCGAGAACCTAGATAATCGGCTAAAAAGCAATAAAGAGCTCGATTTTAAAGAGCAGAAACAGATCGAGGAAGTGCTGCGCAAGCGCGAGGAGCTGATGAAGGAATTGGAGGCATTGAAAGAAAAACATCAGGATGCCAATGAAAAGGCTCGGCAGTTCAACCAGCAGAGCCCCGAATTGCAGGCGAAGATCGAGCAATTGCAGAAGCTGATGAACGACCTCATGGACGAGGATACCGAGAAGCTCTATAAGGAGCTCAAAAAGCTTTTGGAACAAAAACAGAGCGAACGGATGTCGAGCATGCTTGAAAAGCTCCGCAACAAGGAAAACAATCTGGAAAAAGAACTGGAACGAACCATGAAGCTCTTCAAGCAAATGCAAATGGAGCAGAAAATGGAAAACCTGGCGGAAAAACTGAACGACTTGGCCGATAAGGAGGAAGACCTCGCGGAAAAATCGGAGCAAAACGACAAGAACAAGAACGGCGACGAGAAGCAAGGCAAAAATCAGGACCTGAAAAAAGAGCAGGAGAAAATCCAGGACGACTTCAAAAAAGCCCAGGAGAACAGCAAGGAAATCGAGGAAATGAGCAAGGAGCTGGAACAGGAGCTCGATATGCAGAAAGAGGAGCAAAAAAACGCTTCTGAGCAGATGGAACAGAGCAAGCAGCAGCTCGATAAGCAACAGAACCAGAAAGCGTCTCAGTCGCAAAAAAATGCGGCAAAATCGATGAAGAAAATGGCACAGTCGATGCAGGAACAAATGGAGTCGGCGGAAATGGAGCAAATGCAGGAAAACCTCGACGCATTGCGCGACATTCTCGAAAACCTGATCACATTGTCCTTCGACCAGGAGACATTAATGAAAGACTTCCGCGGTGTGAGCCTGCAAGACCCGCGCTTTGTGAAACTCGGCCAGCAGCAACTGAAACTGAAAGACGATGCGAAAATAGTCGAGGATAGCCTCTATGCATTGGCTGGCCGTGTGGTACAGATCCAATCCTTCATTACCCGCGAGCTGAATGATATGAAGTCATACATGAATGAGAGTGTGAAGAGCATTAAGGACCGGCAGATTAATGTCGCTACCTCGAAGCAGCAATTTGCCATGACATCCATGAACAACCTCGCATTAATGCTAAGCGACGTGTTCAACCAAATGCAGCAGCAAATGGCGATGGCCATGCCCGGTGCCGGCAAAGGCAAAAAGGGCAAACAAAAAGGCGAGCAACCCGGCATGGGCGAGATGCAGGAGAAACTGAACGGGCAGATCAAGCAGCTTGGCCAGGGTAAGGAAGGGCAGGGCAACCAGTCGGAACAGCTCGCGCGAATGGCCGCACAGCAGGCCGCGATCCGCAAGATGATCCAGGACCTGATGGAGCAACAGAAGGGCACCAAACAAGGCCAGCAAATGGGCAAGGAGTTGCAGGACATTGCCGACAAGATGGACGAAACCGAAACCGACCTCGTGAACAAACGCGTGACGCCGGAGCTCATCAAACGCAATCAGGAGATCACTACGCGCCTGCTCGAATCCGAGAAAGCGATGAAAGAGCAGGATGAGGACGAGCAACGCAAGGCACAAGCCGCGAAGCAACTGCCGAAAAACCCGCCCGCCGCATTTGAAAAATACATCCGCGAGAAAGAGAAGCAAACCGAACTGCTTCGCACGATACCGCCTACATTCTCACCATTCTATAAACGCGAGGTAGACAGCTACTTCCGTAAATACCAGGCCAAGAACTGATCACACGCCCATTTTGTTGGGCTAGGGTAGGGGATAGCGTTAACTCTTTTTAACATGGGTTTACAGACGCTATCCCTTGTTTTTCATGTTCTTAATGACAGACTTCGTAAGTTTGTAAATTATTTACGATCAAATATTTAAATATCATGCACCCGGCGCCGCTTAACGGGGCGATGGTGTATGGCTATCAACCATGGTAAGTTTCTTCTCGGAAGACATTGATTTTAAGGTAGTTAATCCGTTAAAAACGAGAAAATGGCTCAAAAACGCCTCAATTTCAGAAGGTTATGAGTTATCTCAATTGAATTACGTGTTCTGTTCGGACGAATACCTTTTGGAAATCAATAAGCAGTATCTCGATCACGACTATTTCACTGACATCATTACGTTTGACAATAGTGAGGAAGACAATCAATTGGAGGGGGATATTTACATCAGTGTAGACAGGGTACGTGAAAATGCAGCAACGTTCCACACCGATTTTGACACAGAAATGCGCCGTGTGCTCATTCACGGGTTGCTCCACCTCGCGGGTCATGACGACACGAGTGAAGCGCTTAAAACGGCCATGAGGGCTAAAGAAGATGAGTATCTTAGGCTGTTCTAGTTAAATTTCCACGTGGAACACTTTAATTAAAGTGGTTTAACAAGTGAGTAATAATATGTTTCAGGAATATGATGTGATCGTGGTAGGCGCAGGCCATGCCGGATGCGAAGCCGCCGCTGCCGCAGCGACGATGGGCTCGTCGGTACTGCTGATCACAATGAATATGCACACCATCGCACAGATGTCGTGCAACCCCGCCATGGGGGGGGTCGCGAAAGGACAAATCGTCCGGGAAATCGACGCGCTCGGCGGGCAGTCGGGGATCGTCTCGGACAAAACGATGATCCAATTTAGGATGCTCAACCTCTCCAAAGGCCCGGCCATGTGGAGCCCGCGTTGCCAAAGCGACCGGGTGAGATTCGCCGAGGAATGGAGGTCCATTCTCGAGAACAATCCAAACATCGACTTTTGGCAGGACACCGCCAAGAATATCATCGTCGAGGACGGCAAAGCCTGTGGAGTAGTAACGAGCCTGGGTATTGAAATCCGCTCGAAGGCAGTGGTCCTAACTAATGGCACTTTCCTGAATGGGCTTATCCATATTGGCGAAAAGAACTTCGGCGGCGGACGCACCGGAGAGAAATCGGCGACAGGCCTTACCGAGCAATTGGTCACTCTCGGCTTCGAAGCCGGGCGTATGAAAACCGGTACGCCCCCACGCGTGGACGGCCGCTCGCTCGACTACTCGAAAATGGAGGAACAACCCGGCGATGAAAACCCGGCCAAGTTCTCGTATACCGACACCAAGCCGCTCGCCAAGCAACGCAGCTGCTGGATCACCTACACCAACCAGGAAGTACACGACGTGCTGAAAACCGGCTTCGAAAAATCGCCGATGTTTTCGGGACGCATTAAAGGGCTCGGGCCCCGGTACTGCCCGTCGGTGGAGGACAAGATCAACCGCTTTGCGGACAAGGACCGTCACCAGATTTTCGTAGAACCGGAAGGGTGGGATACCGTGGAAGTTTATGTGAATGGCTTCTCGACCTCACTGCCGGAAGACGTGCAATATGCCGCGCTCCGGAAAATTCCCGGCTTCGAAAATGCCAAGATGTTCCGTCCGGGCTACGCGATCGAGTACGACTACTTCCCGCCGACCCAACTGAAATCGACGCTCGAAACACACCTGGTGAAGAACTTGTTTTTTGCAGGGCAGATCAACGGCACCACGGGGTATGAAGAGGCCGCTTGCCAGGGATTGATGGCCGGGATTAATGCGCACCGGAATGTGAACGAGCTCGAACCATTCGTCCTGAAAAGATCCGAAGCGTACATCGGCGTGCTCATCGACGACCTCATTAACAAAGGTACCGAAGAGCCTTACCGCATGTTCACATCCCGCGCCGAATACCGCACATTGCTCCGCCAGGATAATGCTGATTTGCGGCTTACCGAAAAGGGCTATGAAATCGGTCTAGCCAGCGACGAGAGGGTAGAGGCCGTCCGCAAAAAGAAACGCGAAACCGAAGAAATCATCGCCAAACTGAGAGCCACCAAACTGACACCCGAAGAGATCAATCCAGCGCTCGAGGCGATCGGTACCGCGCCGATCCGTGAGAAAATTGCCATCGCTCAACTGCTGAGAAGGCCGCAGATTTCCATCGGCCAGTTGCTCGAAGCCAGCCCGGTGGTAACCGAATTGCTCGCCGAATATGGCATCGATTCCGTACAGCAAGCGGAGATCAATCTGAAATACGACAGCTACATTGAGAAAGAAATGCTGCTCGTGGAGAAAATGAATAAGCTGGAAAATCTCGCGATCGTAGAGAATTTCAACTACGACGGGGTCACTTCCTTGTCCTTTGAAGGCCGTGAAAAACTGAAAAGAACACGTCCTTCCACGATCGGCCAGGCGTCACGCATCAGCGGCGTCAGCCCTTCGGATATATCTGTTTTAATGCTTTACATAGGCCGCTAATGTCTTTAGAAACGCTCGACAAATGCCCGGTATGCCAGCAATCCAGTTTCAGCAATTACCTGAATGTGGAGGATTATACCGTTTCGCACAAAGAATTCACTATCCAGCAATGCAATTCCTGCTACTTTCTGTTCACGAATCCGCGTCCGTCGGAAGAACAGATAGGTGCATATTATGAGTCGCAAGACTACATTTCCCATCATGACGAAGCCAGGGATCTGATGAGTAAAGTGTATACTTCTGTACGAAATCATACGATCGAAGAGAAAGTAAAACTCATTAACAGCCTCGTTCAGCCGAAGGGAACCTTGCTCGATATTGGGTGTGGAACGGGCAATTTCCTAAGCGCTGTAAAGCTGAATGGCTGGAAAACTTTCGGTACGGAACCGGACTCCGGAGCGCGTGACGTTGCTTCAAAAAGGGTAGGGGCGACTGTTTTTGAAAGCATTTTTGAAGAGAACCTGGGCGCACAGCAATACGACATTATCACCATGTGGCACGTATTGGAACACGTCCATAAACTGAATGAAACGATCGACTGGCTGCAAAATCATCTAAAACCAAACGGACGGATCATTATCGCGGTACCCAATCCGCAGTCGTATGACGCCTTGAAATATGGCCGTTTTTGGGCCGCCTACGATGTTCCTCGCCATTTGTACCATTTCACCCGTGCCACGATGAAAAAGCTTCTCCAAACGCACGGATTGACCGTAAAAAAGATACTCCCGATGTGGTTCGATTCCTTTTATGTGAGCATGCTAAGTACAAAGTATAAAAGCAGTAAAACCAATCTGATCGATAGTGCGATCACCGGGCTGCAATCCAATTTGAAAGGCCGTGCAGGCACCAATAAGGAGCTCAACACTTCCAGCCTGATCTACATTATCTCGAAAAACTGACCAGTACCAACACATCAAACGGCCCTCAATACCCACTGTATTGGGGGCTTTTTAAATTCATCTGAAAATGCTTAGAACGATTGTATTTGCCATCTTCATACTGTTCTTCTTCGAACGCTGCGCACAACAAGTACCGCCTACCGGGGGAAAAAGAGACTCCATTCCACCTATGCTCGTGGAGAGCAATCCTATGAACAAAACCCTCAATTTTAAAGGAAAAAAGATAGAGCTATTCTTCGATGAATATGTGGTAGTCGACAATATCAACCAGAAACTCGTCATCACCCCGGAGGCCGATAACCCCTATTCCTACAAGCAAAATGGTATGTCTGTGCTGCTTTCTTTCAAAAATCAATTCAAGGACAGCACCACTTTTACGTTGAATTTCGGCGATGCCATCAAGGATTTTGCAGAAAAAAATCCGGCAAAAAACCTGAAAATTGTCTTCAGTACCGGCAACTCGCTCGACTCCGGGCGTGTGTATGGTACGCTCAAAGATATCCGTACCAACAAGCCGATTTTCGACGCGCTCGTGGGCCTCTATAACGTCAGCGACACGCTCAATATCGCCAAACAGAAGCCCTATTATTTCTCCCGCACGGATAGCAGCGGTGTATTTTCCATCGAAAATATCCAGACAAGACAATACAAACTGATAGCAATCGACGATAAAAACCGCAATATGCTTTTCAATGCAAAAGATGAGCGTATGGGTTTTTGGGGCAAAACCATCACTGCCGGCACCGATTCCGCGGCCTATCAGCTGAATATGTTCCTCTCGGATAACACCGCATTAAAAGTGCAGCGTACCCTGCCCAAAGTGAACAACTATTCAGTCGTATTCAGTAAGCCTATTGAAAACGTAGAAGTGACATTCGTTAATAAAGATTCTCTCCCCTACCTGCTCGAACCAAATGGTACAAACCTCAAATTTTTCAATGTAGAGCCCCATCCCGACACCGTTTTTGTGAAACTCAAAACTTTGGATTCCCTGGGAGCAACGAACGAATTCGAGCAAAAAATCGCATTTCAAGCACAGCGCGGCAAGCAACGCCAGCTCGATCCGCTGTCATTTACGACCATTCCCGAGGCAAATAAGCCCGTTACAAACACCTTCACTTACAAGCTGATCCTGAACAAGCCCGTCCGTACGATCGACGATCAGAAGATCGCATTGATCTCCGACAGCCTCACACATGAGCCTTTAAGTGCATTTAAATACAGTTGGAACAAAAACCACAATATCCTCACCATCGATGCAAAGTCGTTCGCCAAAGACACCGTGAAGTGGGACATTCCAAAAGGCTCGATCATCAGCGTAGAAGGCGATACGCTTCCAAAAACGCTCCTGCGGCACACTATTTTAAAAGAAGAAGATTACGGGGTAATCCGCGGTCGTGTGACGAATGCGGATACTTCTGTGCATTTCATTCTCGACCTGGTCGACGAACAGTACAAGGTCGTCGAGACACTTTACCAATCGCCCTACACTTTCAAGAATATCCCTCAAGGAAAATATTTTTTACGCATCACCATCGACAAAAACCGGAACAGAAGGTGGGACACCGGCCAAATGGACAAGGACCTGCAGCCTGAACCGATCTATTACCTCCCGGATAAGATCCTTTTGAAGGCAAATTTCGAGTTGAACGATATCAACATCACCATTCCTGGAGAAAAATAACGACATTTTTGTCTACAGTCTGTGGATAACTATGTGAATAACGCGGATATTTTGTTGGTAAGAGGGGCGAAAATGTGAACAACCTTGTGGATAACCCCTAATATGTGTGGATAAAAAAGTGAATTCAGGCCTCCAGTGGATAACCAGCAGCTAAATCAAAGTTAACAGTACGTTGATTCACTTTAGAAACTGTGGATAACAAATGTAGTCAACTAAAGGCGTTTACCCACATTCCGATGTGTACAGAATATTTCCTAACTTGTATTTCAACTACTTAAATGTTGATTTTCAAAATTTCTACAGTGGATAACTTAACATACTTATCCACAAAATGTGAATAAGTATGTTAATCTACAGTGGATAAGGCTTTTATTCACAAATCCACAGGCACACTGAAGGATAATAACTAAAGGAAAAAGATTTTTTTATCTATTATGAAAAGGGTTACGAGCTGTTTGATGATAGGATTTCTGCTTTCCGGGGCGGCCGCGGCGTTCGGGCAGGGCGAGCGGGAGCTGGCCGAAGAATATTTCAAAAACGGGGATTGTCCAAAGGCGCTTAGTTACTATTCTTCTTTCCTGAAAAGCTCTTTTGAAAAAAACTCGCTTAAGAATTACACCAGCTGCATTGTGAAGAGCAAGGCCTGGGGAGATGGCGAGCAGTTTTTCAAAAAGCAGATCAAAGGTGATGCCAATAATGCGGCCTGGTATTATCTTAACTGGGGCATTATGCTTGAGAATCAGGGGAAGGCCGTGGAGGCGTCCAAAAGGTATGAGCAGGTCATTACCGCATCCGGTGTGAGAACGGAGCTTAAACGCGATCTGGCGGAGGAATTCCGGGCACAAAATCAGTCGGAATGGGCGAAGAATATCCTGCTCGAAGCGCGCGAGAGCGCAAAGCGCTACGACATTTTCCAGCTGGAACTGGCAAGCGTGTACCGCGACCTGAACCAGCCTGAGAAGATGATCGATGAGCTGCTATCCTATGGTATGCGCTACCAGAATACGGAGGTGGTGCAGAATATGCTTCAGGACTTCACAAAGGACGAGAAGGAGCAGGCATTGCTGGAAAAGGTATTATATGATAAGATCCAGAAGTTCCCGCAGGAGGGTTTCTATAATGAGCTGCTGATCTGGTACCAGGTGCAGCGCAAGGATTTTTACAAGGCATTCATTCAGGAACGAGCGCTCGACCGCCGTTTCAAACATAACGGATCGCGGCTTTATAATCTCGGAATGCTGGCCTTGCAGAATAATGATTATACCAATGCAGGCACGATCTTCGACCACCTGGTGAAGGAATATCCCAAAGGCCAGCTCTATCCGGTGGCCCGCAGAATGGCCATTTTTGCAAGGGAGGAGCAGGTTAAAAACACTTACCCAGTGAAGCGAAGCGAGGTGCAGAAGTTGCTTGGGCAGTATCAGCAACTCGTAGACGAGCTGGGCGTGAATGTACGCACGATCGAAGCGCTGCGTAACATGGCGATTTTGAATGCATTCTATATGGATGACTTCAAAAAAGCGATAGAGATATTGCAAATGGCTATCGAAGCAGGTAAGGCGGAGAAGAGTTTTGTCGATAAATGCAAGCTAGATCTGGGCGATATTTACCTGCTGCAAGGCGAGCCCTGGGAAGCGACATTGGTGTACTCACAAGTCGAAAAATCGCAGAAAGACGATGTGCTGGGTTATGAAGCGAAGCTGCGGAATGCGAAGTTGCATTATTTCAAAGGTGAGTTTGAGCTCGCTAAGGCGGTGCTCGACATCCTGAAAAAAGCGACAAGCCGGGAAATTGCAAACGACGCCAATGAGCTTTCGCTATTAATCATGGACAATACGGGGCTCGATAGTACCGAGGCTGCGATGAAAGCTTACTCTTCCGTGGAATTGCAATTGTTCCAGAACAAGAAGTTCGAAGCGATCGATACTTTGAAGCAGCTTTACAAAAAGTATGAGAACCACAGCCTGGCCGACGAGATCCTCTGGCTTACTGCCAAGACCTACATCAAGCTCGACAGCAACCAGCAGGCAATGGCGGATCTGAAATTGTTGTATTCAAAATTTGGTCATGACCTGTATGGTGACGACGCGCTCTTCGCGATGGCGAAACTCTACCAGGAGAAACTCAATGACAAGGACCAGGCGATGAAGTTGTACCAGGAGCTGATGGAAAAATATCCGGGCAGCATTTTTGTCGCCGAGTCGAGGAAGCGTTTCCGGATTTTGAGGGGCGATGTGATCAACTAGAGAAATTTTTGAGAAGTATATAAAAAGGCCCCGGAGTTCGACACTTCGGGGCCTTTTACATTTTAAAATTCACGTGCTTCTACCCGGATTCGTTCAAATATTCAAATCTCAGGCGCATCAAAAGCCAATTTTTCTAATTTAACTCACTCATTAATAGTGATTTGAATTCAGAAAATTCAGGTTTCATTTTGATCGACACTTTTTCAATATCCAGCAGTGATTTCAATCTTTCGGGCACATCGATGCTTTTTCCCAATGTTTCTTCCACGAGGTCGATAAATTTGGCCGGATGGGCGGTCGAAAGGAACACGCCGGTAAAATCGCTGTTCGTTTTTTTCCGATACTCCTGAAGACCCCGGTAGGCGACTGCGGTGTGTGGGCACATCACGTAGTTCGCATTTCCAAAAACTTCCCGCATTGCTTTTTGCGTTTGCTCGTCGTTGAAGAAAGCACCTGAAACTTTTTCGTTGATCGCATTCCAGTCGTCACCAAAAAATCGGGTAAGCCGCACAAAGTTGCTCGGGCTGCCGACGTCCATCGCATTGGATATTGTTTCAATGGAAGGAAGCGGTTCGTAGCTGCCGGACTCCAGGTAACGGGGGACCGCATTGTTTACATTCGTTGCGGCAATGAAATGTTCGATCGGCAAGCCCATGCGATAGGCGAGTATGCCCGCGCTGAGATTTCCAAAGTTTCCGCTTGGCACCGAGATCACCAAGGGCTTACCTAATTTCTTCAGCTGCGCATAAGCGGCGAAGTAATAGAATGATTGTGGTATGAGCCGGGCAATGTTAATGGAGTTGGCAGATGCGAGATTGTATTTTGCACTTAGTTCAGGATCGAGGAAAGCTTCCTTCACCAGGCGCTGGCAATCGTCGAATGTTCCGTCGACCTCAATGGCCGTTACATTGTGGCCGAGGGTAGTAAGCTGTTTTTCCTGAATATCGCTCACTTTTCCGCTCGGGTAGAGGATTGTTACCGAAATGCCCGGTACTTTATAAAAACCCTGTGCAACCGCGCCGCCGGTATCGCCCGACGTCGCTACCAGGATGCGGATTTCCTTTTCTGAGCGCTGTAAAAAATAGGACATAATTGCGGCCATAAATCGCGCTCCAAAGTCCTTGAAAGCCATAGATGGGCCATGAAACAGTTCGAGCACATAGTCGTTCGGTGTAATCTTCACAACCGGCGCTTCGAAATCATATGCGCGATCGATGATGGATTCAATTTCGCTTCTTGTAATTTCGCTGCCCAAAAGCGTGGTGGTCACCTCGATGGCGATCTCCTTGAAGGATTTATTTTCAATGTCGGCCAGAAATTCCTTTGAAATCGTCGGAATGGATTCGGGCATGTAGAGACCGTTATCGGGAGGAAGGCTGTTGAAAACGGCTTCTTCCAGCGATGCTTTCAAGTCGGCAGTTTTGGTACTGTAGAATATCATTTTGATATAAATTGATCCGGAAAATGGGAGCGCAAATTTAACTAAAATCCCAGCAGGTCAGTTATTTTGGCAACTTTTAAATGGATTTTCAAAATAAATGCCCGGATGGTACTTTGTGGTGGAATCATTGCGGGGATCGTGCCACCCGATAATTTTGTTCAGTAATAAATAGAATAATCAATATAACAAACCAGATAAGATGTCGATAGGAATTTTCAATGTGCCGGCGTTAAAAAACGAGCCGGTGAAAAGCTATGCACCAGGTACCCCGGAACGCTCAGAGCTAAAAAAAGCGCTGGCAGAGGCTCGCGCCAAAGTCATTGATATACCTCAATACATAGGTAGCGAGGAAGTCTATTCGCAGAATAAAAAGGTGGTATCTCCGCCCCACGATCATCAGCACGTTCTGGGTTATTTTCACGAGGGAACCAAGGAAGATGTGGCCAAGGCAATCGATGCAGCTTTGGAAGCGAGAAAAGGCTGGGCAACGCTTACCTGGGAGCAACGTGCAGCGATATTTCTGAAAGCGGCGGAGCTGATCGCCGGCCCGTACCGCGCCGAAATGAATGCGGCGACGATGCTGGGACAGTCTAAAAATGCCTACCAGGCAGAGATCGACTCGGCTTGTGAAATCATTGATTTTCTGCGGCTTAATGTGAATTTCATGCGGGATATTTATGAAGAACAGCCTATTTCTTCGGAGGGTGTCTGGAACCGCATGGAGTACCGGCCGCTGGAAGGTTTCATCTTCGCCATTACTCCGTTCAACTTCACGGCCATCGCTGGAAACTTGCCTGCTGCACCCGCATTAATGGGTAATGTGGTGATTTGGAAGCCGGCATTTACACAGGTATATGCAGCCAATGTAATCATGAGAATTTTCAAGGAAGCGGGGCTGCCGGATGGTGTTATCAATATGGTTCTGGCAGATGGCCCGGTTGCCGGGGACGTAATTTTTAAACATCCTGATTTCTCCGGTGTACATTTCACAGGTAGTACCAAGGTGTTTCAAACGATCTGGAAAACGATCGGGGAGAATATCGCTACTTATAAGACATTTCCAAGAATCGTGGGTGAGACGGGCGGTAAGGACTTCGTGCTCGCGCATAAGTCTGCGGACGCGAAGGCGGTTGCTACCGGCCTTGTACGCGGTGCGTTCGAATACCAGGGGCAGAAATGCTCGGCGGCTTCCCGCGCTTATATTCCTTCCAATTTGTGGGACGAGGTAAAGGCATTCATGCTCGCTGACCTGGCCGAGATTAAAATGGGAGGCGTGGAGGATTTCTCGAATTTCGTGAATGCGGTGATTGACGAAAAATCGTTTGACAAGATCGCTTCTTATATAGATGGGGCAAAGTCCAGCGCCGACACAGAAATCGTCGCAGGAGGCAATTTTGATAAGAGTAAAGGGTATTTCGTCGAACCGACCATTATTCAAGCCTTCAAGCCGGATTATGTGACCTTGTGCGAGGAGATTTTCGGGCCGGTGCTTACTATATATGTGTATGATGAAAATGAATTCGAGCAGATCATTCCCGTCATTGACGCCACTTCTCCCTATGCATTGACGGGCGCCGTGTTTTCAAAAGATCGCTATGCCATTGAATATGCCACCAGACATTTGGTAAATGCAGCGGGTAACTTCTACATAAACGACAAGCCGACCGGGGCCGTGGTAGGGCAGCAGCCATTCGGTGGGGCACGGGCATCAGGTACAAATGATAAGGCGGGATCGGTTTTAAACCTGCTGAGATGGGTATCGCCACGTGCATTGAAAGAGACGCTTGTTTCGCCGAAAGACTATAAATATCCGTTCCTTTCCGGCGAATAATTGTACAATGCTTTTGAATAATTTAAAAAGTCGAAGAACTTTTAATTTTTTCGACTTTTTTCTTGCCCAGGTATTGGACTTGAAAAAATGTTTTCTACCTTTGCAATCCCAATCGCAAACGAAGCGACTGACACGAAGAAAAGAAAGCGCGGTTGGCACTGTTCTTTGACATGATGAGATAGACCAAAAGAGTAAGAAAAACTCGTTTGAATAGAATTAAGCTACTTAATGTAGCAAACAAACATTTACAATGGAGAGTTTGATCCTGGCTCAGGATGAACGCTAGCGGCAGGCTTAATACATGCAAGGCGAAGGGGCAGCAATGTCACTGTCGT
>NZ_JAVDXA010000012.1:0-54922 GCF_031457695.1 Dyadobacter sp. BE31 | reverse complement strand
CTTTGAGTTGACTTTGTGAAATTCTCAAAAGTGACCGATTGAAAATCATTCACCAGAAATCTCCTGCGAGTTCTGCAACGGCCACGGTCGTTTTTCTGTACTCTGCCGACCGATAGTCATTTGGCCACTTTCATCCAAAATAGGGCCTTAAAAGAGTTCATTTTAGTGGTACATCAAATCAAATTACAGTATATTGCAACCATAGGCGTTAAATTGTAATTTCAGATGATTTTAGGATACGTACGTGTTTCGAAGAATGAGCAAAACCAAGATTTACAATTTGATGCTCTCCGGAAGGCGGGGTGCGAGAAAATTTTTCATGAGAAGGTGTCGGGTGCATCTAAGGACAGGCCTGAGTATGCCAAGATGGTTTCAGAGCTTCGGAAAGGGGACGTGATTGTAGTATGGCGGATTGACCGACTTGGGAGGGCCACTTACGAGCTGATTAAATTGATGGTTGAATGGAAGGAGATGGGTGTGGACTTTCGAAGCATTTCAGAAGGAATCGATACGTCGACAAAGATGGGGCGTCTTTGGTATATGCTCAGTTCGGTATTCGCCGAAAATGAAAGGGAAATTCTGATGGAGCGAACACTGGCAGGAATGGAAGCAGCTCGCGCTAGGGGCAGGGTCGGGGGCAGACCAAAGGGCCTGACAAAGAAGTCGAGAGATTTGGCTAAGCTTGCGGCGACCCTCTATCAAAGCAAAGACTATACTACGAAGCAAATATGCGATCAGTTAAGGATCGGAAGCAAAGCAACTCTTTATAACTATTTGAGGCATGAAGGGGTAAAAATTGATGGTTGGGATAGAGTGAAGAAGTCCCAAGCTGAATAAATTTGTAATGCTCATTGACGTAGAAAAACGCCCACAATATTGAAAATGAACGATTTACATAAAGCGGTAAGACTCACTTTGTTTATTTCTGGGAGTTTCGCGACAATAGTAATTGTCGCCTACGTTGTAGCTCAGGGATGGAACGATTCTGCGATGTGGGGTGCATTTGGTGATTTCGTGGGTGGCATCCTGAACCCGATCTTTGCTTTTGCGAACGTTGTGGTACTTGTCGTCATTTCATATCAACTCGCAGAAATGGAAGATGATCGAGCTGAAAAGGATCGACGCGCGCAGGATGAATCGAATAAGTTTGGTATGAGATTCGCAGCAAGCAATGAACTACATCGGTTTCATTTGGACCTGCAAAACGCGGTCAGTACAGTCGACGCCGAACAAATCTACGAATTAAGGTCTAAGTTGTTTGGTATGATGCAATCTTACAAACTAATTTTTCCTTCTCTCAAAGAATTACAGGTTATAGATATGTTAGAAACCTATCATCATCTTTACACTTCGGCTTCTATATATGAGACAATCAAGACAATGGATCCTCGGATTGGAGATATAGACGAGTACAGGAAAAATAGAGATTTGAAATTTGAGGAATATAAGTTATATATTCCTCGAGCCTACGAGATTGTCAACGACATCCAGATTGCAATGACCAAAGATCTAATCAATTAGGTAGCTTGTGAAAAATATCAAAAATCTAGACCCCAAAGGCTTGCCCTATTGATCTGGGATAAATATCTAACGTGCTCAGGATTTCGATGAAAGATTGAGTGCATATCATATGAATGGCTTGTATCAGCTAAATCCAAATTCAATTCTTCGATAGAAATGCTTATGTCATTCCATAGCGAATTAAAACTGGTTGGCGATTCTCCTACGGCCCAAAAGCCGTTATCGATTCCATAGTTTTCCCAAACAAAATTCAAGTCTTTAATTTCTAAGTTTGCTTCGGAACATAGTTGAGACACCATTCCTACCGAAATTCTTAAGAGTAACGAGGCACGTGCAATTATTGATAATGGTGTTGTTTCCTTAATATTAGCCAACTGAAAAATCGAGTGGTCATTGTTATACGGTGGTGTCGCATCTAAAAACCGGAACAGAGTCTGATCGGATATCCCATATTGTTCAAATGCGTTTCTTACCGACTCTGAGTAAGTCTGAGTAGTCAACCCTCTTGACTGAAGCTCTTGATGTAGCGTTTGGAAAAGTTTGCGCAATAGATATGAATCCAATAGAGTATACTTGTCACCTCCAGATGGGCTTAGTACGTTCCAAAAACTGTTGATCGATGAAATAATAGTTTTGAAATCAACGTTTTTATCAAAATTTTTAATGCGCTGCGGGCGATAGCTCACCTCATTTCGGCCCTCGCGATCTGCCTTGTAAGATTTGATATCAAAACACCAATCCTTAAGCCATTTTTTAATCGTTCGCTCACTGAGTAGATTGGATGCAGCTACACTTGGATGGAAATACTCCGTCAATTCATAAAAATTTTTGCCTCGCACCTTGAATAATTTTAGAATACTGGAGGTCGGCTTATAAGCCGATGAAGCCCATTTATCCATTGCAGTCCATACAAACTGATGGGTAGCTCCCTTGTTGTAGTCCCTTCTGTGGTATTTGAATATTTCGCAATGGTCACCATCAAAAGCTCCGAAATGCTTTTTGTCAAATACTCCAAGGCCCTCCGTTGCTAAGATTGACATCGCACTTCGAAGTTCAGCATAATATGCTAAATGTATTGAAGCACCTTCATCACCGGAAAGAAGTGAGTTTATCGAGTTTGACAAGTACATCCATCCATCTAGCATATGGGCAACCGAAGAAGCCGCTAGGTATGTTCGAAAATCATGATTTCTTATTGTAAAGGCCTTTGCTGCATTTGCGTGGTTTGATATTGCTGATTTTGCATTTTTGTCAAGTGGATTTGCCGATGATAGCAATTGTTTTTTCGGAATATAATATTTCGAAATATGTTGAAGTCCGTCGATTACCGATTTTCTGGAGGTTCTTCTTATAAAGTGGCCAAGTTTCATGTCAGTTAATATCAGCCAATTGTTTTGCTATTGATTTAATTCGCTTATTGTCCGACTCGAGAAATACCTTTAATAGGTCATTCCAAATTTCGCGATAACCGCCACTTCCTCGGTATTTTTTTTGATACTCTGCTTTTTCTGGATCAAGGAAATTTGCAGTGGATGTCCGCCAATCGAATTTTAGAACTTGTTCCGCAAAAGATTGAATGTAAGAGTATATTGGATGTGATCTAAAATTGTTGATAGCGATGTCAATACTTGCCGCCTCAATCTGCCTCTCGTCAATCTCATTGTCCCACGCTAGGCTATTGAGATCGATATTAGGTTCATTGGCGACAATGTAAAAAAAGTCGTTTGAAAACATCATGAGTCCTGTCACACCCTGATCTCTTGATAAATTTGAAGATTTGCTTGTAAATGCTCTATCTAGTTGTAGTTCTTTCTCAATACTTGATGGCGATGTTTTTTCAGCTCTCACCATTTCAATCCACTCCACACCGTCCGTCGAAGGAGCATCGTTTTTAAGCGCCTGTGAAATTGCATCCCACAAAAGGATCAGAAAAGCGGCCTGTTGAGGTCTAACCCAGCGTAGTTCTTCGTTTTTACTTCGAAGTACGTCACTAAATAATCCGGAGATGCCTTTTCGAGACTTTTTGAAATAACTGTCTGTCAGTGCTCTGATGAATGCATGTTGCGAAATATTATTCGATTCTTCACCGAGCATGCTGATTCGATGGTGCCATGGGCTTTCTGGGTAGCTCCATAGGGCTTCGACTAGTTCCTGAGATCTAGTTTCTCTGTAAACTTTCAGACCGTCTCTTGAATTCTCAAGCCATTCCTGTGTTCTGAGTAGTGGGTAAAGATCGTAACCAAGGCTAGTATTGATTTTTTTTGGCTTTATATTTATAACATAGAATAAGTATGCCTGCCAAGCGCGATCTAGATTATAATATGCAACGACGGGAACTTCATAGTTCCCATTTATCTGTTCAGTTTCGTCGAATGCCCAGAGCCGGTGCTGACCGTCTATCACCTCAAACGGTTTTAATTCTGGATTCCATGTGTCAGAAAACGCTCCTTCTGGAAGGATGATTTTTGCGTCAGTTCCGGTTTCGTCTATTATAGCTAAGTCATCCGAATTTATAGTTGAATTTCCTCTCTTTTGACCTGCACCGAGTATGTTTACTAATATAGCGGTAGGAAGTATTCCCGGCATTCGAAGGATGTCATTTTCCGGATTTAGCCGATCTTTTTCACTAAGAGTGGATAGAGGAAAGCCCTGCTGAACATACTGTTGTATTTCGATAGACCTATCCTCTTTTAGATTTCTCTGGATATTTACTTCGTTTGCACGTGGTTTGTTTGTGCTTCGTCGATGAACATCTGATATCCGTTTCAAGAGTCTTATGTCCATCTTGAACATGTAAAAATGATTATCAGGCTTACTTCGCATTGGTAACGAATAATCGATACTGTCCCAGTTGGAAAGCCATTGGTTTACTCGAAAGCATGTATTGCTTTGATATTCATCTTTTAGAAGATTTAAGTCGTAATGAAATTCTTTTATCTGAGAAACAGACTTTCCTTCTAGCCAAGTTTTAAACTGAGGTTTTGTCAGGCCAAGAGCCAAGTGGAAGTCATTCGCGATCGCTAAGTTTACGGTATCAATTTGAACTTCTTTTTCATCGTATCCAATGCGTCGAAGTCTTTCTGCGATAAGTTCTTTAAAGTTTTTTCCGATTTCTTCCTGGGCGAATATCTTTGAGAAGTCAAACGGAACTTCATGTTTTCTCCTGTAACTTGTCAAGGCTGCCCCACCTTCTACAAGCGCGCTTCTCATATTTGTTTGATGCTTACTGCCGTCAGTGAGAACAAATGTTCCACCCATATTTTTAGTTGAATATGTATGGGCAAATTTTTCTATGTTTTCATGATGGGTGAATATACCAGCCAGCAAGGTAAACATCTTGCGTAGTTGTGAATAATTAGTAATGACATCTTTCCAATATTTTGGAATTGGATCAGAAAGTTTATCAACGCCGAGATATGCTTTTAATATCGCATGATCAATAGGTTGCTCATCATGCAGGTACAAATCCAGTTCGTCGTTTCCGACTATTGTAATGAAGCGAACAGTATCAAACTTCGTCCACGAAGTTTTTAATTTTGTGATATCTGGTTTCGACATTTATCGCTTTGTTATAGTTACTAGATATTCTTTTACCTCTCTATTTTTATCATCATTGCGCCCCATAGTGCTGTGAGTGTGTGGTACCTCACGATGTTTAACATCATATCCGCCGTTCATTGTTGATTGCGCAATACCTATGATTTCGGTTAAGGAGATCATCCCAGTATTGCTATAACTCAGTATTAAATTTGATCGCTTAGCCGAAGTCAGATAGAAAAGCGATTCAAACGCCTCTTTTACCTGTGTTTTTTGACCGAATGGGGATTGATGCCGATCTGATCGATACCGTCCTTTGTGTGCCACGTTTGGATAGTCATACTTAACTAACGTTTCAAGGGCATGGTAGAATCGTGAGTAGTGAACAAAAGCATACGGAGGATCTGCATAGATTAACGATTCAGCTTCTATGGTTTCTAGACAGTTCCGGTAGTCAAGAGTGGTTATTTTGTGTGGTAGAGAACTTTGTTTCCCATACTGTGCCAACTGATTAAACTTGGCACGGAAATATCCAAAAATATTCCGTTGTCTATATGTTAAAATATCCTCCTTTGATGATTCAGCATTTGCATCTCGATATTGCGCATAATGTCCTGTGCTTTGTGAGCAGTATGACATAGCATATATAAGACTTGATAGGATCAAATAGTATATTCGGGTGCCACCGTAGTCGTCTGCAACTCGCCTTAAGGCATCGATTGAAATGCATTGCTCAAACGACCAATAAGTTCCAGAATAATATTTTATGAATAAATGATATGGAAGATGGGAAAAGTCCTGATGTATTAGGTTCTGCTGTTCTTTTTCGATAAACACAAAGTTTTCGATAGACATATTTTCGCTATATACGAAGCCTACATTTGGAATCGTTTCATTAATTTCATCAATGTATGCTAGAAATTTGTGCTCTATGTTGTCGAGAAGTCCAGTGGCATTTTCTGATGAATTGTAACCGCTTAAATAAGTGTTTGCTAACACTGACGAATATTCCTGAATGTCATTCGAATGCATAGGAACAAGGCCACCTAGTGCGCCTGATAGTATGCTTGTTCCGGCGAATAAATCGCAAATTATCCCACCGTCGTAAATGTTGTCAATGCAGTGTACTACATGTTCTAAGATCCCTCTCTTTGATCCCATATATTTAGTTATATGAGGTACGTTGCGATCATATCTTTCAAGTAGTTTCCTATGGCCTATTGGCGAGGCAATTCTCACAATTTTTTGTATTATATAGTTTGAACAAAGTTATTGGTTTTGCTACTCAAAGCCGCATACCCGTTGGTTTGAGTCTCCGTTAATTCGTAAGGCGTTCAGCAAGTGCAATTTATAACTCTTAGAATAGGCTGAGTTGTGTCTGATCTGGCAGATCGTCGCCTAGCGACGGCAAATTCTCATAGCGCCAAAACTCAAACTTCGGCTTCCCATCCGGTCGGGACTTCGCTGACCTGATGCTGAAAACAGTGCGGTAGTCCAGCGCCTCGGAAGGTAGCATGTACTCGAAGACAGCCTTCATATCCGCATCGGTAAAATGCTCTGAAAGCCAAAATTCTTCCAGCTCTGCCGTGAGAAACAGCGGCATGCGGTGACGGAATTCGCCATCATTATGAATGTTAACCATCAGCTCGTTCGCCGTCCGGGTCAGCATCCCAAAGCTGGCGCTCTGTCTTTTTTCACCAGCTGGTCCAATTGACTCGATGATCTGAAAAAGCCCAGGCAGAAACTGCATTTTGCGGTCTTTGGGCCAGATGTAGTAGGGGACTTTCTTTGCCCAGCCCTGGATCGCACGATGCTCATAGGTACCTGTTACTGGTATAAGACACCGGTTCTGACGGATTCGATGCGCATAGGAGCGGGTATCGCCCAGCACGCGCTCGGACTGGATGTCGGCCATTTTGGTACGGCGCTTCCGGCGCTCGACCGGGTTTTTCTCGTAAACAGGATCCAGCGACCATTCCATCTCCGAGAGAATTAGCACTGTGCCCTGGCGGGTGATCACCGGATACTCTGGAAACGCAAAGGAGCTGATGTGGTCATAGACGGGCGAGTCCTGAACAATCCGTTTGTCTTTGATTTTGGGAAAAACCTCCTTGGTCAGCTCAATATCGCTGTGAAGTGATATGTCGTAACAGAGCTGACGTCGGAGAAGGTACTGGATCATATGTAAAAAAGGGGTGCTTATCTAATCATTTCATACAGGTCAAACTCGTGCTCCGGCCCGTTGGCAGTGACCGTCGCTTTGAGCCTGCCGTATTTCAAATCCATCTGAATGACGATCGCATCGTTGGAAGTGACCGGCATATGAGCTTTGATGTAAGATATCATATTCCGCTGATACAATTTAATCATTTTTTTGTTCCAGGACTCTTCGCGGAAGGTGCAAAGGAACAGGCTGTACCTGGGGTCATTGATCAGGGAGGTAATCTTTTCAATGTCGGAAGAAAGATTGAGCAATTTCCCCTCGTTCCCAGAGAGCTGCGCCGCATGCGCCTTCCCTGATTTCTCATCCTTGTAGGGTGTTGCCATAAACCCAAAGCCTTCCTTGATCCCCGGCCACTTGAATCGTTGCAGGACAATAAAGTGGTTTCCATGCTGGGTGATACGCCGGATCATGGGCAGGTTCAGGATTTCAAAAGGGTTGTATGCGGCTACCATGGCACAGAATACAGGTTAACGGAAGTTACGGCCGGAAGGAAAGATTTCCAATTGCACGGCCTTCTTTCGGACCTGGGTTTTGCGGTTAACAGCCTGGGAGACATATTCATCTTTTTCATCTGCGCGCGAGAGCGTAAGCACATCCGGATCCTGGTCTTTCTGGTTCAGGTTGCGCAGCAGCGGGGACATATCATAACAGCGCCGAACGACCACGTGGATTACTTCGCCCTCGATTTGCAGCTTTCCTTCGACCATCAGAAGCCGCGATCGCAGGATCTCTTTGCGGTATTTTTCAAACAGGCTCTGAAAAACAACCAGGTTGGCCACACCAGACTCATCCTCGATGGTGATAAAGCAAACCCCGCCGGCAGTACCCGGCCGCTGGCGCACTAGCACCAGGCCAGCCACCCGGACAAACTGCTTGTCGCGCAGCCCCGCAAGATCGGCCGTCTTGATCACCCGTTTTGCCGAGAGATCCCCACGAACAAATGAAACCGGATGCGCTTTCAGCGAAAGCGAGGTGGACATATAATCCTGCACGACATGCTCGGAAAGCGAAAGCTTGGGAAGCTCGACGGGAGTCTCGAACTCGCTGGCTGATTTGTGGCCCGCAAAAGCGCCCATCGGCCGGTCGGAGAGGGCAGAGGCCTCCCACATGGCCTGCCGCCGGTCCATTCCCATTGATCGGAAGGCATCGGCATCGGCTAGCTTTTCCAGCGCCTCTTGAGAGACGCCGGCATCCCGCATCAAGTGGATTGCTTTGTAAGGCGCGGTGCGCCCGGCGATCAAAGCCAAGGCGTCTTTTTCCGCAAGCCCTTTCACCTGCCGGAAACCAAGCCTGATAGCCCTATATTCCCCTTCTGGTTCTTCGAGGGTATTGTCCCAGCTGGAAATGTTCACATCCACCGGCCTGACTTTGACCCCGTGCTTCTGGGCATCAATCACAAGCTGGGATGGCTGGTAAAAACCCATGGGCTGGCTATTTAATAGTGCAGTGGTAAACACATCCGGATAATAACACTTCATCCAGCAGGAGACGTACACCAACAGCGCGAAGCTGGCCGCATGGCTTTCGGGAAACCCGTAGCTGCCGAACCCTTCCAGCTGCCGGAAGATCCGTCTTGCGTATTCTTCCGTATAGCCACGACCGGTCATCCCGTCAATCAGCTTCTTTTCAAACTGGGTGACAAGACCGTTGAGCTTAAAGGTTGCCATGCTTCGCCGGAGCTTATCGGCTTCCGCAGGGGTGAAGCCGGCGGCAACGATCGCGATCTTCATCGCCTGCTCCTGAAACAGCGGTACGCCCAGCGTGCGGCCGAGAATGTCTTCGAGCTCCTTGGAAGGATATTCAACCGGTTCTTCGCCGTTCCTTCGCCGTAGGTAGGGGTGCACCATATCCCCCTGGATCGGGCCCGGCCGGACGATGGCCACCTCAATCACCAGGTCATAGAAGTTTTCAGGCCGGAGCCTGGGCAGCATCGATTGCTGCGCCCGGCTTTCAATCTGAAAAACCCCGATCGTATCGGCATGCGAGATCATCTCATACACCTTCGGATCGTCCTGTGGCACCGTGGCCAGCGTGTAGGTCTTACCGTAGTGGTCTTTTAAAAGGTCAAAGCCTTTGCGGATACAGGTAAGCATGCCCAGGGCGAGCACATCGATTTTCAGAAAGCCCAGCGTATCGATATCGTCTTTGTTCCATTCGATATTGGTGCGGTCTTCCATTCTCGCGTTAATGATCGGGCAAAGGTCAGTGATCTTGCCCTGGGTGATCACAAAGCCGCCGGTATGCTGGCCCAGCTGGCGCGGAAAGCCCATAAACTGCTTGGTCAGATCCAGCACCTTTAAAAGGTGCGGGTCGCTGGGATTAAAGCCCTGGTCCGAAATCCGCTTTCCTTCAAACCACTCATCGGTAAATTCCCAGATCGAGCTGGAAAGCTTATTGATGGCATCGACTGACATGCCCATTGCTTTGGCCACATCCCGTACTGCGCCTTTCTGGTGCAGCTGGGTGACAGTAGCTACGATCGCTGAGCGGTCGCGGCCATACTTCTGATAGATATACTGGATCACTTCTTCCCGGCGCTCATGCTCAAAGTCCACGTCGATATCCGGCGGCTCATTACGGGCAGATGAGATAAACCGCTCGAACAAGAGATCAAACTTGGTAGGATCAACGCTGGTGATGCCAAGGCAAAAGCAGACGGTCGAGTTGGCCGCAGAGCCGCGCCCCTGGCACAGGATGCCTCGCTCACGGGCAAACTTGACGATATCATAAACCGTCAGAAAGTAAGCGGCATAATCCATTTCGGCCACGAATTTGAGCTCATGCTCGATCGCGGCCGATACTTTCTCAGGCACCGGCTCCCCGTAAAAATTTTTGGCACCCTTCCAGGCCAGGTAAGTCAGTTCTTCCTGTGGGCTTCGGTCGCCGCCAGTGATTTCTTCCGGGTACACGTATTGCAGTGTGTCCAGCGAGAAAGTGCAGGCTTCGGCGATTTCCTGCGTGCGGGCTATGGCGTCCGGATAACCCCGGAAGATCCTGAGCATCTCCGCCTGGTCTTTCAGGTAGCGTTCCGCGTTCTGGTGCAGCCGGAAGCCGGCATTGTAGATCGTGCATTTTTCGCGCACGCAGGTAACGATGTCTTGCAGCTGACGCCTGTCAGGATGATGGTAATGCACGTCGTTGGTGGCGACCAGCGGAATGTCCAGGCGCCCAGAGATTTCAGAAAGCCGGAAAAACTTTTTGACATCACTTTCCACGTAGGAGCGCGTAGCGGCAAGGTAAAGCTCTGAGCCCAGCTCCGAGCGGTATTCGCGTAGCGCCCGTTCAAAGCCCGGCTCAAACTCAAAGGAGGCATTCAGCGTCACCGGCGCTACGGCAACGAATTTCATTCCTTCGGCATACTCGTACACATCCCTTCGGTACAGGTCGCATTTTCCCTTTTCAGTCCTTCGGTTACCCAGTGATAAGAGCGCCGAAAGCCGCGCGTAAGCGGGCTTGTCGGTAGGGTAGGCCAGAAGGCTGGGCCCGTCGATCAAGTCCAGCCGCGCGGCCGGGATGATATCAAAGCCTTTGCCACGTGCGGCCGAATGCGCCCGCACGATCCCTGCCAGCGTATTCCGGTCGGTGATGGCTATTTTCTTGTAGCCATAGTGGATCGCCTGGTCAACGAGCTCTTCGGGATGCGAAGCGCCGCGAAGAAAGCTGAAATTGCTGGTTACCTGTAATTCTGTGTACTGCATGGCAGGGGAAGGTTTTATGCGAAAAATCCGTGGATGAACCACTCGGCGGTTAGCTCTTCATTGTAGTGCCCAAGCCGGAAGATCCAGTAGCGGCCTCCCTGCTCGTCTTCGACAGCGTAGTAGTCGCGGTGCATGCCATCAGATATCCACCATTCCTGCTCGATCCGGTTAGGGCCGTCTGCTTTCTTGACGCGGTGGATATCGCCTTTATAGCGGAAGAGCATAGGCGGGTAATCCGGTACCGGGGCAGAGACGATGATGCGCTCAGGCTCAGAGAGCAGCTGCACCGGCCGGTGCTGGTCGGTCCGCCATTCTATTTCCGGCTGATCGGTCAAGGAAACAGCCTCGATGATCGCCCGCTCCGGCCAGTGGTGCTGGGCAGGAAGGTAGCGGTGGATGACGCCGGTGCCCGCGCGCGCTGACAGCCGGTCGATCAGCTCTGCGATTTGTGTGATCTTATTGCCACTGCTTAAATCCCAGAGCGCTTCCTGCGCGTTCGCCAATGGCTCGACCACCGGGGCCTCCATGACAAACAGCTCAATGCCCAGGGCGGGCTCGATGCTGGCAACTTTCAGCTCAAAAAGCTTGAACATATGTGAGGCGCTACATGAAGGGCCACTGGTGCCGATCTGTACGTGTTGGATCTGTCCGTCGATCCGGTAGCAGCGCAGCACCGCCTGCCTTGCGCCCTTGCCGTCTTTGACCAGGCGCTCACATAGTTTTTCCAAAAGCTTCTGGATCGCGATCTCGATGCCGGCCGCGGTCTGGATTGGTTCCAGGCTGGAAAGCCGCTCCTGGTAGGGCTCACAAGGATGTACCGGCTCAAACGATTCGTGCGTGGTGCCGAGCGCTTTGCCGATCTGGTCGAGTGTCGTCTGCCCAAACCTTCGGCGAAGCACTGATGGCGGCATATAGATAAAGCTTTTGATCTGGTAGAGCCCCAGCTTCTGCATTTTCTCAGTGACCGGTACTTCCAGCCGAAGCGAATGCGGCGGCAGCTGCAATAGGGCAGACAGCTGCTCGCCTGGCGGGATGATCGGGTAAGCGCGGGAGTAGCGTGACACTGCCCAGGCCGTACCGATCGTATCAGCCATCGCGGTACGGACATCATAGCCTGAGGATTTCAGCCGCGTGGCAATGTCTTTCAGGTAAGCTGCTTCCGATCCCCACAGGTGCGCGCAGCCAGTAGCGTCCAGGATCAACCCGTCAGGCAAGTCAACCGCTACGAGCGGCGAGTAGCGGATCGCCCATTCTGCCAGGGCTCCTAGCAGCTTTTCAGGTAAGGCCTGGTCATAATCGAGCACTTCCAGGTCGGGTTGCACCGCGCGGGCGTCGGCAAGCACCATCCCTGCTTCAATCCCTAACTTCAAAGCATCGCGGCTGGATGCTTTCACTACCACCCGGTTACGCTCTTTGGCGGCAAGCACAAAGGGTTTGCCTTCCAGCTCGGGCCGGGTAAGCAGCACCCGGTCTACCAATAGGTGTCTAAGCCATATCGCCACATATCTTTTCATAACCCTCGCAGCTTTGCTAACCAACCTTTGATATGTACTGGTGAGAAGAAACAGATTCACCAAACAGCTCGAAACTGCCATCCCGGAACTCTAGTGGCCAGCTGCCTGGCTCGCCGTTACGCACTTTCTCGATTGCTACCTGCCAGCGCGGAAACCCGATACCAGGAAGCACATCGTCCGTTACGCCTGGAAGTGGGCTGATCCGCCAGCGGCATACTGCGGCAACCGGATTGGATAGGCGGGGGGAAACCCTGTGCAATAGGCCGGTCACTTTGCTTTCTTCGACGGTGAGCTGCAATCTACGCGATTCGGTCAGGTTGAGCTCTTTAATCTCACCTACGACCGCTGAGAGCGCGTCACATTTGAGCGCTTCTTCGATCGCCCAGAGAAGATCTTTGTCTTTTTTCAGATCGACAAAGATCACCCGGTCAGGTGTGACGCCAAACTGGCTTAGACCGAACGGATAAACGGTGCGGCGGGTGCCGACCCAGACGCAGAGCCCGTCCTGTTTCATCATCTTACCGGCCAGGGCGGCCATAAAGCCAGATGTGGCCGCTGTCTGCTCGGCAGTCTGGCTGACAAACTCGTGCATCCCCACACGGGGAAATACGCCCTGCGGGAAAGCCTTCATCACGGGCCCAAGGCCGAAGTCGTCGTGTTTTACGCCCAACGCTGGCGCACGGAAGCCCTGCAAAGCGAGTATATCGCTTCTGAGCCTGGCAACCAGCTCACTTTTTTTTAATGCAGTTTCCATAGTATGAATGTTTTATTATCTTTGGTATTATTAGTACCATTTATGTGATTTCAATAATAACATTATGCCATGACAAGCGCAAGACTTTTTTTCGGTAGCAACATTCGGTTTCTCAGGGAGCGCCGCAGACTGACTCAGGAAGATTTCGCCGAGCAGCTGGGCGTTACTAGGGTGAAACTTGCTGCCATAGAGGCTGGAAGGACGGAAAACCCGTCAGCAGTAGACCTGATCAAATTCTCTGATTTTTTCGGGCTATCGATCGACAATCTTTTTCGCATCGATTTGCGCGGGGTAGGGGAGCTGCCGCTTAGGGAGCTGGAAGCGGGCAGTGAGCTCTACATGAAAGGGACGAACCTTCGGGTTCTGGCTATCTCGACCGATAAAGCCAACAAGGAGAACGTCGAGTATGTACCTGTGAAAGCCAAAGCAGGTTACCGGAGCGGGTATGCCAACCCTGAATTCATTGCCTCGCTACCCAAGTTTTCAGTGCCAGGCCTGCCGCAGACGGGCACCTTCCGGATGTTTCCAACCACGGGCGACTCGATGCTGCCGGTGCCGGAAGGTGCGGACGTGATCTGCCGGTATGTCGAGGACTGGACAGCCTTGAAGCCAGGGACGCTGTGCATAGTGATCCTGGATGGTGAGCAGGACTTTGTATTCAAGAAAGTGACTGTCCTGCCAGAAGGGAATAAAATGCTTTTAGAGTCGCTGAACCGGGCGTATGAGCCGTATGAGGTCAGCGCCGGTGATGTACTCGAAATCTGGAAGTTTCACAGCTACTTTTCCAAGGATGTGCCTGAGCGCGTTTCGGAGATACAGCATATTTCGCAGACAATGGATACCATCGTTAAGCAGCTGAAAGAGATTCAAGAAAAAATGGATACGAAAACGGAAGACGGGATAAGTTTTGCTGATGATAAGAACTTTTAAGTCGCTTTACTCACGGTAGATAAAGGGTCCCCGTACAAACGTCTTACTAGGTAGAATGCGGATTTTGGCCGCTTTATTTGAGAAGTTTTTTAACCACTCTGTAACCAACACATGAATTTTCACAAGTACTTTCTATCGTTAGAAAAGCGCTTCATTGAGCTCTCTGGCTTTGTTTACATCCATCCGGACAATGATGCCGTATACAGTACAGAGATAGCGTTGCTTTATCTTACCGTTTGCTCCGAGTTTGAAGTCGTTTCCAAAGCTCTTTGTAAAGCAATTGATTCTTCCCAGAATGATCTTAATATACATAATATTCGTGCAGTAATTAATGGCCAAATGTTGACAAGATCGTTCTTCGACGAGGGAGTTGCAGTAAGTGGCTATGACTATCCTACCGTTTTTCCATTTATTGAATGGACTGATCAGATAAGTCCTACTTGGTGGAAATCTTATAACAAGGTTAAGCATGATCGATTTGCTAGGTTTCCGGAGGCCAATCTTCGAAACTTGTTATATGCGTTCGCTGCATTACATGTTGCAAATTTTTATCTGAATTGGCATCCCAGGATCCAGTTTGGGCATCGGCGTCATGGGACATTCCAACTAGATCCACCCCCAGCCATGTTTAGAATTCATAACGTTGATTATGAGGGTCCTTGGTTTTCGAATGAATTAGAAGGTTTATGAGAGCCTTAGATTAGCTGGTGAACGCTGGCCATCATGGACTGATATCCGCTCTGACCTAACCGTTGCCCATGTCTGCCACCTAAGAGAAACAATGCAAGGTGCACAAAGCAGCCTGGACGTCAATCACGCTGCCCGCTCCATTCGCTTCGCTCCCGTGTTGGTGTTGCCTTTCCATGCCATTGCTTAGCGCTGATGGGCATTGTTCTCCAACGGTGGAGGCGATAAACAACAGAAAATGGAAAACCAGCAATTGACATCGACAGAACTATCACAATTCACCGGCACTGAAACCTGGTACCGCCATCCGGTCGTCTACGAAATGCTCTACACAGATGGGATCAGGTTCATGATGAACAAAGCCGGAGCATACTGGCTGATCGACGAAATTGCATTCCAGCAGTACCACCCGCGAGTGAAAACTGAAGAATTCCAGGTCTGGATACTCGCAGTCAATCTAGAAGCGTCAACGGCCGCACTTCGTTGCGAAGACGGCAACGGCCGGGTCCTTTGTTCAAAGCAAATCCCTTTTTCAGACTTTCCACTCGCTGAAATCAAAATCTACGTTTCAGAGAATGTAATTCTACTTCCGAGTGAGTACTAGCAATGCAAGTGGCTGCTGCCGAAAGGTAGCGGCCAAGTTCACATGCAACCGCGGTGTAGGTGGGGCAGGGAGTGCTTCAGGACCTGCGAATCCAGTAATCCAATTCTAATCTTCCACATTCTATTTAACATAAGAAAAGTTATGTAACAATTTATAAATATGAATATATATAGTAAAATGGCTATTAACTATGGGTAATATTGTATTATTACTGGTTTGTATTAATACGATAACTATCGTATCTATGGGTGCTTAACTGATGCTATTCCGCGAAAGACGCAATTCTTGTTATCGACCGAACAATGTCAAATGCGAGCAGCATTGCCAACTGAATTTTCGGATGCATAACTACGATTTAGCCCGTAAACACCGAAATGGAATTCGATCGCAAGACCATGGACTTCACAAACCGGAATATTCAGGCGACTAGAATGTTGTGAGAGATAGTTCGAAGGTGTTTCACTCCCGGAGTAACGAAGTTGCGATTTAGAATTTAGTATCTTTAGACCAAAGTAGATATAAAGTATGCGATATCAGGATTTTATAACGTCCGATCACAACGTATTGCTGGGTAAGCCGATCATCAAAGGCACCAGGTTGACGGTTGAGCTAATACTCAGGAAACTTGGAGAAGGTGCGACGTATTCTGATCTGGCTGACATGTATCCTGGTCTGAGCACTGAGGCCATACTTGCCGTCTTACAGTATGCGGCAGATTTGGTTGCCAACGAAAAGGATTTAAGAGTAGCTCGATGATTTCGGCACCTAGTGGCTCGATTCAATTTATACCACTTACCGAGATAATCTTATTGAATGTAGTGTTCGGTCTAGCAACGGCAGAATAAACGTTGCTCATCTCACACTCTTCACCTCAGAAATCTTAACTTGTGCAAATCGAATTTAGCTCTTCGGAGCAGCCATAAGCTTTTTAAGGATCGAAATGAACTGTTCGCACACCTTTTTATCATCCAAGTCGATTGCCCAATAAGCCCTTCGAAAAGTCGAATCACCTGTCTTGGTTACGGCAGTTCCGTTTTGGAGGAAAAATTTCACCTGATATTTTCCCTGTTCTTTCTCACACCTTACAAGTGTGGTCTTCGCCAACGGGATTTGATAACCATTGATTTCGATCGCTTGGTTTTCCGCTGTCAGCCGAACAGATACCTGCTTATTGGTGCCGGCATACTCTAAAATGGTTTTAAGATCTTTGATTTCATCAGAATTCGTATGTTGCTGGGCGCATACGGTTTTGCATAATAAGGTGAAAATGAAGATGGCAAGCGTAATTGGCCTCATAAGATTCGATTAACTAAGTTTCAGATAAGATGTCAAATGTTGAAGTCAGGTTGCATCCAGTTCAGTTTAAGCATAATTAATTAGCGTATTGCAACGTGATGAACCGACCGTCATGCTTGTAAGGTTCGGTCAGGCCCACATTGCTAAGGCTAGGTACTTTAAATTTTAGCCGATGGTTTTTATTTAATATAATGTCATATCATCCTGGATGATTAATTCGGTTGGATGCTAAGCCTTTGTTGCGAATCGCTGGTCGGTGAACAGCTCGTTGCTGTGGCAACTGTCGCTTTTTTGCTTATGAAGTGCCATGCCCCCTATCTACTGGAAAACCTTGCCTGATTGATTTATTACGGACAGCCTTTCTTCTGGCCGGCTACAATGTTCATAACTTCGCATTATTTTTAAAAAGGTTTCGTTACTCTAACGAGTTTTACAATTCCGTCGGCTTGTTGTCCACCGGCAGCGCCGGGGTCGCCAGGAAATCCGTGTGGGTTACTATCATCGCCTCGATGACCGCCATCACCGCCAACCCCACCATTCCCACTTTTGCCTCTCTTAGCGTCGGCTGCGATGGCCTGCATTTTATTCAAGTCGACGGATGAGTTTACCGGCCAGTATTTGATGTCTAAATATCCGCCTGCACCACCAGTACCACCAGTGCCACCAGTGCCACCTTTGCCACCTCCAGCATGATGGCCGCCAATTTGGCCGTTTCCGCCACGGCCCCCATCTCCGCCGTTTCCGCCTTTTGAAGTTATAGATAAGGTACCAAACGAGAGAATACCTAGTTGAATTTTAACATTGGTTCCGTTAGTACCGTTATGTCCAGGCAGGCCCGTTATTCCTTGTGCTCCCGTTACTCGTGAGGGTGCCTGCCACCAGCCACCACTTTTTATCCAATTATCCTCCATATTTTGACCACCATTAGCACCATCTTTTCCCCCAGCAATTATTTCGCAATTTTTTCCGAATTTAAAATTATCAATAATCACTGTGCACGAATCCTGCCCATTATCGATTATGATTTTAGAATAATTGCCAATTTCGAGATGATTGAAGCCAATAGATCTGCTGGTAATATAAATTATAGAGCTGTCCGGGTATGTTGACGCATTTACCACATCAATATTGTTTTCTTTCAAATATGTTTCCAGCTTCGTTAGATTATTGGTAGAGTCGGGCGCTTCTTCTGATCCATCAATGCTTGTTACTACATCGTCATTATCTTGGTCCGGTTGATCAGCTGGTTTCTTTGAGCATCCGCAAAGCAAGGCCCCAAATAGAATTAGCGATAAAGAGAGGTTTTTTTTCCTTTTCATCTTGTTGCAAGATTATCGTTCAAATCAAAGTGATCAATGTAAACAATTGAATGGTAATGCCTTATGTCACACTTGATAAATTTAGTTTACGGTGTAATTCGGCTTGGCTCGCCGTTTTATCTACTATTAAAATGACTATGAAGGTCGCTGTGAGGCCTATGATGGGTTAAGACAAGTCGAATAAGATGCCATGAGGTATTTATGAAGGAATTCTTACTTTGGATGCACAGATATTATCTTTTAATAGATATGTAGAAATGACGGATTTTGATAGACCATGTGCAGCCAACTTCGTAAAGCAACGCATCCATGGTGGATTTTTATTGAACACGCTTCCATCAAATTCGGTATACCGTGGTTGATTTAAAGCATGTTGATCGGAAAGAATTGGGTGTTTGTAGCCGGAGTAGTTTCAAAAATTGGGTTCAATATGGATATGAGTATTGCCCAGATTTGGCAAGTTTCGGAGTAGTCGGTCTTGTAGTCGGTGCACCAAATTGCGGCCATAACGTACTGGAATATATCATTCACGATAGCATGAAGGTCAACATGATAAGTTAGACCGATCCTTCGAATCGAGCATTTTTCTGTGCCCACAATCCCCGGCTCTTGCAAAGACACGGCGCGGATCTCAAATTCTAATCCTGGTACAGATTCTGATTCAATATTTCTACCAACGCCAGCCAGAATATTCCATAGCATTTATAGAGAATAAGACCGGCTGCAAATATGAAACGCAATCATCAGCAGATTCATACTCTTACCTAAAATACACGCAATGCTTATACCAATGAATGCTGCGATTTAACTGATAGCCTACTTCCGATCGTGTATCGTATAGTGATTAGATGTTACATTATAGCATGCTATCGGTCATTTTACGAGATTTTTTCAGATAACGGACGTAGCCGTAGACACACCCAAGCGCTATGACTGTGATCCCGAATATGTAGATTTTAATGTAGCGATTTGACTCGAATACAGGATATTTAAACAGCAGTACGGTAGTAATGCCCACCAGCCATATGAACAGCGTGTTATACTCCTTCAAAATCCATCGCTTGTAGTTGAATTGCATCCCCCTTATTGTGTCTGATATTCCCGTGAAATCAATCATCCAGCGGTTAACCTGGCTGCAATACTCATCAAAATCAGCCCCAAATTTGTTCCGAAGAAAATTTTCTTCGGCCAGAACGATTGCTTGATAAATAAATAAGAAGAACGGGATTACTATGCCAACATAAATGGCCGAATTAGCCAATATGCCAACTCCAAGCAGCATGAGAATGTTGCCCACGTAAAGGGGGTTTCGGCAATGCCGGAAAATCCCTTCGGTTACCAGCTTTTCCGCATAAACTTTTTTGTCCTTGCCACCGCGGATAATGTAGGCAAGCCCGATGGTGATACCGCGTATAATTTCACCAGAAAACGTCACTAGCATGCCTGTGAGTATCGGATACAAGTAGTAGTTTGATCCAAATTGACCTTGCGAAAATATCGGCGGTGAAGGGAGCAGTATCAACAGGTATAACACGATAAAGAGGGTGTTCCTGTGTTTGAAGAAGAAGTTACCGAAATCTATCATGCTCTTTTATAGGCGATCAAGCCTGCAAAATTGTACCACTTGAAGAAGACCTCACAGTCTGCAAAGCCAGCTTCTTTGAGTAGGAGTATGTTTTCTGACAGTTTATACGGAATCAAGACATTTTCGAGCGCTTCCCGTTTTTGAGAAATTTCAAGTTCACTGTACTGGTTGCGACGTTTGTAATTGTAATAGTATTTTATGAAGTCACGGTTGAAAATGCTGCTTTCGGCCAACACCTTTTCTACCAACAGCAGCACTCCACCAGGGTTAAGTCCCTGATAAATATTCCGAAGTAGTCGCTCGCGATATAGTGGTCGCACGAACTGTAGAGTGAGGCAAAGAATTACAACAGAACCGTTAGAGATTGGAACTTGCTGATGCAAATCGCACGAGATGAGCTCATATGGTCTTTTAAAACCAACTTCTTTTAACTTTTTATCACATTTTTCTAGCATTTCGTTCGATTCATCGATACCAATGAATCGAACATCGGAATCGAGAAGTTTATCCACTTCAATCAGGGTCGTTCCCGTAGAACACCCCAGATCGTATATCAGCTGATCTTTTGTAGCATGATCGGCCGTAATTTCGGCCAGCATGCGTTGCATTTCCAAATAATATGGTACTGATCTTTCTACCATGTCATCGAAGACATTGACTACGGTGGGGCCAAATTTAAAGTCCGAGGCTTTGGTAAGCTGTCCCTTGAATACTTGGTCGGCATTGGTTTTTTCAGATATCTCCACTATTCTTTTTATGGGTTAAATTGATGTCAGAATCACATTGTTGATTCTCGGAGCGAAGTCGACAAATTGTTATACCTCAAAAGGCCTTTCCACTTCCCAGCCAGCGTGTACTGCTGCCGAGTATCTAAATTTTCTATGATGGCCTTGAATGAACAGATCACCTCATAGCCTTCAATCTGATGGCTAATCAAGATGAGGGATTTTGGAGGGATTTTTACCGAAATTGATTGGTTTTCGTAAGAACCGTAAGGTTTTACTTGGAGAGAGGGAGTAAGTGGAAATGTTTGAGGAAAGTAGTCAAATAACTTCCCTTTGATGAATCCCTGAGGTACCCGAACCTCGAGCTTAGCAAGATCTGGTTTGCCGGGTAAAAATGGGGTTGAATCGAAAGTAAATTGCGAGGTTTTTGTTAACTGATCCAAGACGATATCAACCTGTTGAGTTTTGAGCATACTAGTTGAATTTTGCAGACTAGCGCCGGTTAGTTGCAGAACAGCGGTGTCTACTCTATCATTTGGCCCTAAAAAGTACGATATATCGTTCACTCGATACTGAACTGGACTTTCAGGTTCAGGTGCGGTGGTTGAGCTATTCGAACAGGATGTTAACAGTGCTAAGAAAACTACACAAAAAGCGACTGCGCAATTATGCATGGATTTAAATGCTGTGGTTTGCATTGGTTCGATTAAATTGAATAGCATTGGATTAACGTACGGAAGTTAAGTACTTACCTCGAAAGTTGCTGCTCGACGTAGCGAAACGATACTTTGAGTATGTGATGATTCGTTTGTCCCCTGCGATATTGTTAAAGTAAGAATGCCATCTTATTTACAGGTTTCAATCACCGGTTATAAGCAAATTATGGCGATGACGTTCCACTTCCCAAACCAGCTACGAACAAAGTCCGTTTTGGGTGGGGTGGGTTCGTAAAAATAATTGATAACATTTCTGAGTTGAAGGGTCGAGTAGTGTAGAATGACATTTAGGGGCTGGAATGATTGCTCAATAAAGCTAAATCCGGTTTGAGATGGAGTTTGTTGCCCGTGCAGCCCATAGCACAAGAATGAATGATCTGATTCTCTTTCGCAAGTCGAAATACTTTTAAAAGGTAACTCATTCTGAGGTCGATAATATTAACTATCATACTTGAAGCGGATCACGTCCAGCCGTTTTACGAAGGTATTTTGCTTTTGCCTACCTGTTGCATCTTCCTATGTTGTAAATTTGCAGTATGAAGTTATCGCTGATCATATTTGCATTATATGTTACCGCACTGTCCTGCTTTCCCTGCCAGGACGTTCCGGTTCGTTTGGCATCTGAGATCAGTTCTTTGGCCGCTGTTTCGCACGAAGAGTCAAATCATAAGGACGTTCCTGGTGATTTTTGCTCGCCTTTTTGCATCTGTACTTGTTGTGCAACGGTAAATATGCCTCCGATCGTATTGGGGTTTGCTCTATCGACACCGCTACCAGTATCTGCGGAGAAAACCTTTGAATACAAATTTTCATTTAGCCAAATCAACGCAAATCTTATTTGGCAGCCGCCACGTTTGGTATAACCTGTCACGTTTTCAGTTTGGTCTTGACTCGTCCCTAAACGGGGAGTGTAGACTATTTCTGCACACTTTTCATGTTATTTTCAAATGCTGGATAGAATCATTCATTTTTCGATCCGCAATAAGCTTATCGTAGGTATTTTTACCCTCGGACTTATTGCGTGGGGCCTATGGAGCGCGTCACAGATCCCTGTGGACGCGGTGCCCGACATTACCAATAATCAAGTTCAAGTTATTACCCTCACCCCTACCCTAGCTGCACAGGAAACTGAGCAGTTGGTTACTTACCCCATTGAGCAAAGCCTGGCAAATCTGCCTGATCTTGTAGAAATGCGGTCAATATCTAGGTTTGGGTTATCGGTAATTACAGTCGTTTTTGAAGACGACATCGATATATATTTTGCCCGTCAGCTTATCACCGAAAAGCTGAAAGAGGCAGAGCAGAAAATCCCTAAAGGCCTCGGAACACCGGAACTTGCCCCGGTTAGTACAGGCCTTGGGGAGATTTATCAATATGTTATCCACCCCAAGAAAGGTTCCGAAAATAAATACACGGCCATGGACTTGCGAACGATGCAAGATTGGATCGTTGCACGTCAACTTTATGGAACCAAAGGGGTGGCAGAAGTAAACAGTTTCGGTGGTTTGCTTAAACAATATGAGGTCGCGGTCAACCCCCAGAAGCTAAAAGGGATGAACGTAACGATTGCGGATATCTTTAATGCGCTCGCTAAAAATAATGAAAATACAGGAGGAGCGTATATTGACAAGAAGCCAAATGCTTACTTTATCAGAGGTATTGGACTTGTTTCATCACTGGATGATATAAGCAAAATAGTCATCAAAAACGTTAACGGTGTTCCTGTACTAGTGCGCGACGTTGCCTTAGTACGTTTAGGCAATGCCGTTCGCTACGGATCAGTGACTTTTAATGGAGAGAAAGAGGTGGTAGGTGGCATTGTTATGATGCTCAAGGGCTCCAATAGCGCCGCGGTCGTCGAGCGGGTAAAAGCTAAAATGCAGACCATTAAAAAGTCATTGCCCGCAGATGTAGAGGTAGAGGCATATTTGGATAGGACGAATCTTGTTGACCGCGCGATCAACACTGTTAAAACGAACTTGATAGAAGGCGCACTGATCGTTGTGTTTGTTCTGGTGCTTTTCCTGGGCAACCTGCGCGCGGGATTAATCGTTGCTTCGGCCATACCGCTAGCCATGCTTTTTGCCTTGGGTATGATGAACACATTTGGTGTATCGGCTAATCTAATGAGTTTGGGAGCGATTGATTTCGGGTTAATTGTAGATGGGGCGGTAATTATCGTAGAGGCCGTGCTACATCATTTGGCGCTCCGAAAGACAACCGAAAAGCTTACCCAGGACGAAATGGACCAGGAAGTATTCGAATCTGCTTCAAAGATCCGTAGTAGTGCGGCCTTTGGCGAGATCATCATCATGATCGTATACATCCCAATTCTATCCCTTGTTGGTATTGAGGGCAAAATGTTCAGGCCCATGGCAGAGACAGTATCATTTGCCATCCTTGGTGCATTAATTCTGTCACTGACCTATATTCCAATGATGGCGGCGTTGGTATTGCCGAAATCTATTTCGCACAAAAAGACGCTTTCCGATAAAATGATGGACCGCATTCAGGCAGCTTATTTGCCTATACTTGCCTGGGCGATCCGCTTCCGCATTGCAATTGTAGCAGCAACTGTAAGCGTCTTCGCCATTGCTATTTTCTTTTTTTCAAGAATGGGCGGTGAATTCATCCCCCAACTCGAGGAAGGGGATTACGCATTCCACTGTATACTACCCCAGGGCACGTCGCTTTCTCAAAGCGTTGAGACATCGATGCAAGCCAGCAGGATCATTAAATCCTTTCCTGAGGTAAAAATGGTTGTAGGAAAAACTGGTAGCGCAGAAGTTCCGACCGACCCCATGCCTCCTGAAGCGACCGACATTATGGTTGTGCTTAAACCGAAGGATCAATGGACAACTACGGAAAGCTATACTGAGCTGGCAAGGATGATGCAAGAAAAGCTGGAAGCAATCCCAGGGGTATTCTTTGAATCCAACCAGCCTATCCAGATGCGTTTTAATGAGTTAATGACAGGTGTCAGACAAGATGTCGCCATCAAAATATTTGGTGAAAATATCGATACACTGGCTTCACTTGCTCCAAAAGTTGCCCAAGTAGTGCAATCTGTCCAAGGATCGACCAATCCCCAGATTGAGCGGACAACTGGGCTCCCCCAGATTACCATTCAATACGATCGAGCCAAAATCGCGGCATATGGTATGAATATTGAAGATATCAATCGGACGGTTAGAACTGCATTTGCCGGGGAGGCTGCGGGTGTAGTTTTTGAAAATGAACGTAAGTTTGATCTAGTGGTACGCCTCGATAGTGCTAACCGGGCTTCCATAGAGGATGTGAGTGATCTTTTCGTGGCGATGGACAATGGGACACAGATTCCGCTTTCCCAGGTAGCTTCAATATCCTTTAAGGAGGGTCCTGCTCAAATCAGCCGCGAAGACGGCAAGCGGCGAATAGTTGTCGGTTTCAATGTGCGTGGTCGTGATGTACAAAGCGTAGTGCAAGACATTCAAGGAAAGCTTTCAGCCGCTAATTTGCTGCCCACAGGGTACTATTATACTTATGGCGGTACATTTGAGAACTTGCAAAAAGCCAGTGCTAGATTACAAATTGCAGTTCCAATTGCTTTGGCTTTGATCTTCCTACTGCTCTACTTCACCTTTGGCTCTTTCAAAGAATCGCTATTGATCTATACGGCGATCCCGATGAGCGCGATCGGCGGGGTGTTTGCGCTGATGCTTAGAGGTATGCCATTTAGTATTTCGGCAGGTGTAGGTTTTATTGCACTCTTTGGAGTTGCTGTATTAAACGGAATAGTATTGATCAGTACTTTCAACCAGCTCGAAAAAAGTGGTTTTGATAAGCTCATACCTCGCGTTGTAGAGGGGACAAAAATGCGGCTCAGGCCTGTGCTTATGACTGCGACAGTGGCCTCACTTGGTTTTCTTCCGATGGCATTTTCGACAGGTGCCGGTGGTGAAGTTCAAAAGCCGCTGGCAACCGTGGTAATCGGTGGGCTAGTTACGGCTACGTTTCTGACGCTAGTTGTGCTGCCTTTGCTTTATATCCTATTTGAAAAGCCGAAGGGAAAGATATCGGGGGCGGCCGCAGCCATGCTTGCACTGTTCTTAATAACATCTGGAAACGCCAGTGCACAGGATAGTAGATCACCTGATCAACGCGTTCGGATCGAACAACTTTTGGATGCCAGTAAATCCAACCTCGAGCTGGAGGTGAACAGGAAGGCGGTTCGGCAAGGCGAATTTCAGGTCAAATCTGCCAGGCTAATTCCTAAAACTGGGATGTTTGCAGAAAACGAGGATCTCCGACCCTCAGATAGCCGTGGCATCTTAAAAATTGGCCTTTCTCAGACGCTTCCGTGGCCAGGGCTTTATAAAGCCCAGCGAAACCTTTACCAACAACAGCTTGAAGCCACCAAGGTTAACGGCGCGCTAATCGGGACTAACCTTAAAAGGGATATTCGCTCCGTTTATTACCAGCTATGGTATCTGCAAGACAGGGGTAAGCTCTTTCAAAGCTTAGATAGCATTTATACCGCGTTGAACCAGACAACTACGCTCAGGGTACGCACAGGCGATACGCCCGGGCTGGATAGCGTTGCCTCAAGTGCGCGTTCCCGTGAGTTGAAGGCCTTTATTGCCCAGACAACGAAAGATGTTCTAATTCAACAGAAGCTGTTGATGCAGTTATTAAATGTGCAGCAGCAGTATCTACCTGCTGACAGTGCGCTGCAGAAATTGCCGCTGCCTGAACCGATACAGCAATCCTCCCACCCGCTGATCGAGTTGCAAAAACAAAACGTCGCCATAGCTGATGCCAGCGTTTCTGTTGCCAGAAGTGAAAATAAGCCCGACTTTTCCGGCAGATTCTTTTCGCAGCGTTTATATGGTCTGAATAACCCGTTCAACGGATTTTCTGTGAGCGCAGCTTTCCCTATCCTGGGAGCGGGTGCGTACCGTAGCCGTGTGAAAGCGGCATCGGCCCAAGTTGACGTGCAGCAAAGCCAGCTTACATATACGCAGCAGGTTTTGCAGACGCAACTGGCCCAGACCCAACAAGAGGTCGAAAAAAACCTTTCTCTGTTGGCCTATTACGAAACTACTGGGCTTGCTCAAGCAGCTGAAATTATTAAATCGTCTACCCTTGCCTACCGGCAAGGGGAGATTAGTTTCGCCGAGTTGTCACAGTTTCTGACCCAGGCGATTGACATTCGTCGTAACTACCTGGATAGTCTGAACGCTTACAACCAGTCGGTTATTCAATTCAACTATTTTCTGAATCGATAAACAATGAAAAAGATATTAATTATAACCAGTCTGCTTATTTCCCTGTACTTTCTGGCGTCCTGTAAAAATGAAAAAACCGGGGAACAGAAGCAGGAGGGACAAACCGAGCAGGCTGCGGAAGAAGGTGAGCATGAAGAGCACGAGAACCCGAGTACAGCGAATTTGACTGCTGAACAAATTAAAAGCATTGGCGTGGAAATGGGCTCGATCGAAGAAAAGGAGCTAACTGCTGCACTCAAAGCAAACGGTACCCTGAAGGTCCCTAATCAAAACCGAGCTACCGTGAATACTTTGTACAGCGGGGTCATTCAAACTTTGAAAATTCAGCCAGGCGATAAGGTTAGAAAGGGCCAGGTTATTGCCACCCTTGCTAATCCAGATTTCATGCGTTTCCAGGAGGAATATGTGGCAGTAAGCGACCGCATTGCGCTGGCGGAGCTGGAATTTAACCGGCAGAAGGAGCTCTCGGCGGGGAATGCAGGCGCTTTGAAAAACTTTCAAACCGCTAATACGGATCTGAAAACGCTTCAAACCCGCCGAAATACGTTAGCTCAGCAAATCCGTCTAATGGGAATTGAGCCTTCACAGCTTAGCAGTGGAAAACTGGTTTCTGTTCTTTCAGTGAAAAGCCCCATTTCCGGCGTGGTGAGCAGCGTCAGTGCCCAAATTGGCAGTTATGTAGATTTGACTTCGCCCATCGCCGAAATCGTCGATAATAGTCAGCTTCATCTGGATCTGTTCGTATATGAAAAAGATCTCTCTAAGCTGCGTGAAAATCAAACCATCCACTTTACGCTTACTAATGCCCCAGGCCAGGAGTACGATGCCCAGATATTTTCATTGGGTTCCTCCTTTGAAGGAGAAAGTAAGGCTGTCTCGGTTCATGCGAAAGTCATGGGTAATAAATCTGGATTAATTGACGGCATGAACATTACGGCGGCAATTAGTCTTGAGAAAGCAAAAGTTCCTGCAGTTCCTACTGACGCAGTAGTTAACTATCAAGGTCAGGACTACATTTTTATCGTCACAGATCCGCACACAGAGGACGAGCATCACAAGGAATCTAGCAAGGATGCAGCATCAAGTCACCAAGAGGCAGAGCCACATGATCATAAGGCTGGTGAGTCGGGCGAGAAAGAGCCCGGAGTTACCTTTGAGAAGGTACCGGTTGCAAAAGGTACTTCCGATGTGGGCTATACAGAGATTACTTTGTTGAAGCCAATACCCCAAAATGCCAAAATAGTCGTCAAAGGAGCGTTTTTTGTTCTCGCTAAAATGACCAATGCTGGCGGCGAGCACGAGCATTAGTTGTAATTGGGCTGGCGGCCCTGTGTCGCCAGCTTTCAGCATATCACTATCACATTCTTAATTTAAAAAGCGGTTTCATATGGCAACTTCAAAAGAAACTTCCGAGGCAAGAAATCAGCATTCGAAAAAGGACCAGCATGACGAATCTGAGCATGGAGGAATATTCGGAAAAAATACAGAGCTAATTTTTAGTATAATTTGTGGTGTGTTACTCGCTACTGGTTACGGGCTCTCCTATACGGGTATGCAAGAAAATGTTTCCCTTGGCTTCTACATCGCAGCATATGTTTTTGGAGGTTTTTATACTTTGAAGGATGCCATTGAGGCCATTAGAGAACGAAAATTTGAAATTGACTCACTGATGCTGCTTGCAGCCATTGGGGCGGCAATTTTGGGGGAGTGGGCCGAAGGGGCTCTACTTCTGTTTTTGTTCAGCATGGGCCATGCATTGGAGCATTTCGCAATGGCAAAAGCGCGAAAGTCCATTGAGGACTTGACCAATCTAGCCCCTCCGGTTGCAACAGTTATCAGGGATGGAAAAGAAAGCGAAATAGGAATTGAGCAACTGGTCATTGGCGATCTGATCATTGTTAAACCCAACAGCAAGATACCTGCCGATGGTGTGGTTGTTAAAGGTCATGCTAGTGTGAACCAAGCCCCTATCACAGGAGAAAGTGTGCCGGTTGATAAGTCGCCGGTCGACGATCCTGAGAAAGACTATTCTAAGGATGCGTCTATTAAATCAGAGCACCGTGTTTTCGCGGGAACGATTAATGGAGCGGCGGCGCTGGAAATTAAGGTAATCAAAAAATCCAGTGATTCGACGATTTCACGACTTATCGAAATGGTCAATCAGGCAGAACAACAAAAGTCCCCGACCCAGCTTTTTACAGACCGCTTCGAGAAGTATTTTGTGCCATCGGTGGTCGTTCTAGTTGCAATATTGTGCTTCGCTTACGTTGTTATCGACGAACCTTTCAGCAAGAGCTTTTACAGGGCAATGTCAGTTTTGGTAGCAGCGAGCCCTTGCGCGCTGGCAATCTCCACACCCAGCGCAGTACTTAGCGGGGTAGCCAGGGCAGCTCGGGGCGGTGTGCTTATCAAGGGAGGAAGGCCATTGGAAGATTTGGGTAGGATTAGCTCAATTGCATTCGACAAGACAGGCACACTCACCGAAGGAAAGCCTGTCTTGACTAATGCTTTGCCATTAGGTGATGTCAGCGAAGAAGAGCTTTTAACTACTGCTATTGCTGTCGAAAAGCTAAGTGACCATCCATTGGCAGCGGCGATCGTGAAAGGTGCCAGTAAGAAGCTCGGCAATAATGACGTAAATGCTGCTGACAAAGTGCAAGCGGTTACCGGTAAGGGTGTAACAGCTGAGCTAAATGGTAGGAAAATCTCTATTGGCAATAAGGCTCTTTTTGAGCAGGATGGACATAACATCCCGGATCAAGCGCAAGAAATAGTAAAACGACTGGAAAAAGAGGGGCACACGTCAATGCTAGTCAAACGGGACGATGAATTTATTGGAATCATCTCGCTGATGGATGTACCCAGAAAGGAAGCCAAGGCAGTTCTTGATGCACTTTCAAGTATCGGTGTTAAAAAGATGATCATGCTCACCGGCGATAACCAGCAGGTAGCGGAAGCAGTAGCGAAACAGATCGGGATTACTGATGCTATGGGCAATTTGATGCCAGAAGATAAGGTGAAAGCTGTCAGTGAACTGGATAAGTCGGAAAATAGGGTCGCCATGGTTGGTGACGGGGTTAACGATGCGCCAGCTATGGCGAAAAGCACAGTTGGTATTGCTATGGGTGCGGCAGGGTCAGACGTTGCCTTGGAAACCGCTGACATTGCACTAATGGGTGATAAGCTGGAAAGTTTGCCCTTTGCGATCGGACTTAGCCGGAAATCACGGAAGATCATCCAGCAAAATCTTTGGTTTAGTCTCGGTGTGGTAGCGATCCTGATACCGTTGACCATTTCCGGTATTGCCAGTATTGGTCCAGCTGTCATGGCACACGAAGGCTCTACCCTCCTGGTCGTGTTTAATGCGTTGAGACTGTTGGCATATAAAAAGAAACCGTTCTCATGAAAATGGGACGTCACTGCTGGCTCCTACTATGTGTGCTATCATTAGTGGTCCATATTCCTGGTTTTGGTCAAATCTCTTGGTTTGTGCGAGATACATCAACGGTATTACTAAATGGCTCAAAATCGGCTAGTCTAGCATGGACAGGTGGGCTGAATGCTGCTCAATACCACAAAATGGATCTTGACGGCGACCAAACAGAGGATCTTGTAGTCTTTGACCGCACCAATGGCAAAATCAGTACTTTCGTAGCGGCCACTGACAACAAGGGTTTACAATTCTGGAAGTATGCACCGCAATTCGAGAGTCGATTTCCGGTCTTATATAACTGGATTTTTCTAGCAGATTATGATGGAGATGGCAGAAAGGATCTGTTTGCAAGCACCTCGTTAGGAGTTCAGCTTTACCGTAATGATCTTAGTCAAGGCAAATGGAACTGGAAACTAGTTAGAGATGCTCTGTATACCAAGGGCTATTCTGGCTTCCTGAATCTATTGATTTCTGGCTCTGATATTCCTGCTATCGTCGATCTGGACAATGACGGGGATCTGGACATCCTTGGATTTGATTATTCAGGAACTTTTATCGAGTTGCATCAGAATATGAGTATGGAGCGGTTTGGAGTGCCTGATTCGCTTGGTTCGGTGGCAAACCCGGTATTTGTGCGGAATGGGGATTGTTGGGGAGACTTCGCCAAGAATAGCGCACAGGATTATGTGTTGGGAATGGATTGCGGCGTCTCTCAAAACCCAGATAGCAGCGGCAGGGTCATGCATTCTGGAAACAGTATCCTGGTGGACGACCTGAATGGGGACGGCAAAAAAGACTTAATCGTCGGTCATATCAGTAGCACAGAATTGGGCATATTTTATAATGGAAGGCATGGTATTAATGCTGGGTTTACTTCATATCAAAAGACATTCCCCGATAAGAATCCGGTATCGATGCAGATTTTTCCAGCTGCATTTGTGGCAGACTTGGATTTTGATGGCATCAAAGACTTGGTAGTAAGTCCCAATCTCCCGTCTGGTGATGCTGGTCTGACAGATTTTGCTATTTCGAACTGGTTTTACCATAACGCAGCAAGCAACGATAGTGTAGATTTTAGGCTGGTGAGCAAGGCATTCCTGCAAGAGCAAATGCTGGATATTGGAGAAAATGCGGCACCCTCATTCTTTGATATTGACGGCGACTCCGATTTGGACCTAATCATTGGCACTGGGCCAATTGCGGGTGCGATTGGAATGCAAGGAAGTTTGTGGCTTTTTGAAAATATTGGAACCTCCAAAGCACCAATTTATCGAGCCATCCTGGATAACTATTTAGGAATCAACAATCTGATTAAGGGATACAACATTAGGCCTCAATGGGCGGATTTTGATGGCGATGGAACAGTTGATCTCGGTTTGGGTTTTTCAACTCCGCGAGGCTTGGGCTATGTATTTTTTCCCAACCGCTCCACACTTGGCGCAGCAGCGGACTTGCAGATGAGCAGAATGGTCACCTTATCGCTACCAGCTGATGCCAATAGCGGCGATTCTCCTTTTTTTGTTGATGCTGACCATGATGGGGATCTCGACCTTTTGTTGGGAAGTGTGCAGGGCAATCTTCGCTATTATAAGAACGACGGTACACCAATAAAGCCAGTATTTCGACTGCAAACTGAGAATTTGGCCGGAATTGCCCTGAGCTTCGAAAAAAGATATGTACACGCCCTGGCGGCAGATGTAGATTTGGATGGGGAGCTCGACTTGATCACCGTTGATTATTCGGGAAAGGTAAGAATCTACCACCAGGGCCCGTGGGGAGAATGGAAAAGAATAGATGAGCTAGTGTTAGATACGGGTAGCGGCGCGGTTGCTCCGGTGTTGGGGCGTATGCTTCAAGCAGCAGCTGCTGACTACAATGGTGATGGAAAGATTGACCTTGCTGTTGGAAGTAGTGCTGGTGGCCTGCAGCTCTTTGCCAACATCCTAGCAGTTCAACCACGGACTTCTGATCGGGACGCTTTGGTCGTATACCCCAATCCAGCCCGAGGCTATATCAGGGTCAATGTAAACATGAGTGGTAAATTAAAAATCCATAATGTTAAGGGACAGCAAGTCATACCCACGCAGGATGTTAGACAAAATGAACTTCGCCATATCAATGTGCCTAATTGGCCATCGGGTTTGTATGTAGTCAGTTTGGAAACCGAGCATGAGGTATTCTCCAAAAAAATAGCGCTTACGAATTAGGCTTGCATACAGTGTGACCAGCTCAGTTAGGGCAGGAAGAAATCACAATTTTTTTCAAACATCAATACGGCAACCGCATGCTGACAGGGAAGCTATATTCATGCGGTCGTAAAATCCAAAAGATGGTTATCACCCATTTTCAAATTCATAAACTGCCATTGCTCATGTCAATTTTCTTTCTGATCAGTTGGCAAAAGCGATTAAAAGCTCAACCCAACAAACGCCAAGAAGACAGCATAACTGTTGACAAAGCGAGCATTCAGAGACTGCGTTGGGTTCTGGCAGGTCAGGGGCTAGTCTACGGTGCGAGCACATACGGTCTCAGTAAATCTTGGTACAAGAACCCGCTAACAAATTTTCGTTTTCGGGACGATACAAGCGAGTGGCTTCAAATTGATAAGGTTGGCCATTTATACTCCTCATATCAGATTGCAAGACACAGCGAGGCGATTTATATCTCGACAGGAATTCCAAGAAAGAGAGCCATTTTGTATTCGGCACTCTCAGGAATCATGTTTCTGACTCCGATCGAGATTTTGGATGGATTCTCGCCTGAGTATGGATTTTCGCCCGGCGACATGATAGCTAACGTATTGGGTTCTTCTATATATGCTATTCAGATGTCCCTTTGGAACGAGCTCCGCGTAAACCCTAAATTTTCCTTTCATTACACTAGTCTCGCGGGGCTTAGGCCCGAGCTGTTAGGAAGCAGTTTATCGGATCGTTGGTTGAAAGATTACAATGGTCAGACGTACTGGCTATCTGCAAGTCCAGCCTCTTTTTTTGCCGGTAGCAAGTGGCCGGCTTGGCTGTGTGTTTCGCTTGGGTACGGGATCGGAAACACCATATCTGCAAATATTATCCAAAGTACTCAGATGGGGTACCTTCCGCATAGAGAATATTATCTGTCCCTCGATATCGACTTCGGGAAAATCAAATCTAAAAAAAAGTGGGTCAGGGTGGCATCTTTCCTTGCCAATTCAGTAAAAATCCCAGCTCCTACCCTATTTCTGTGCAAAAAATCATTTGGTGCACGTGCGCTGTATTTCTAATACGCTTGCTATCCTGCCAAGGCCCCGTCTGGGCATTACTCATTCGAAATAGTAATTGAAATGACAACATTTTTGACTTTAATGAAACGTACAAAGACAGAGGTAATATTGAGGCTCTTAATGACCACACTAATCGTGTTTAGCATCAGCTATGTTGGCTTTTGCCAGGATTCGACACGAATCGACAATCAGTACGCTATTGACTCAACGATTTTGAAGTCAGTCTATAAAAGGCGCTTGCAGCCATACATTCTTTCTGGATCACTCATTGCAGCGGGATCGATTACGTATGCGATTAAGCCGTTCAGAGAATTAGATTATGGGATACGGCACACAATTAATGATCTTCCCAAGTCCAGGCTGGAAATTGATGACTATACCCAATTTGTCCCGGCTGCGATGGTGTACGGCCTTAATCTCGTTGGATTGAAAGGTAAGCATGGTTTCTGGGACAGAACAGGGCTGTTGGCTTCTTCACAAATGATAACCGCAGCCTTTGTTTTACCTTCCAAGCGAATAATTGGGCGCACCAGACCAGATTACTCGGATAATTATTCGTTCCCGTCGGGACATGCCGCAGTGGCATTTACGTCGGCGCATTTTCTGTTCAAAGAGTATCGCGATACTAATTTTTGGCTAAGTGTGTCCGGATACCCCATTGCAATATTTACGAGCGTTTTCAGGGTGGTCGAAAGCAGACACTGGGTGAGTGATATTGTGACCGGTGCCGGTATAGGCATATTGTCAACCGAACTTGCTTATTTGCTTTATCCCAAGGCTATCAAATTGATAGGAAAGAAACAGAAGCATCGAGCTTTTTTCTCTCCCAGCATTGGTTCAAAAACTGTTGGATTTACCTTCTCAAAACAATTTTAACTTATCCACACATTTGAAGTGTAGATTGCTCCCCGTTCAAACAATAAACAATTGATGCTATGTTGATTAACAAAAAAATATCTATCAGCTACTTTCTGAACCTGATCAAATGGGATGTCCTGGCGATCACCTTCTATGCAAGTGTGATTGGGACACTTGATCATTTTTCTCTATTTAAAGAGTTTTCGATTCCATTGAATATTTCAGCATTAATTGGGACACTGGTCTCGTTGTTGCTTGCCTTTAGGACTGCCCAATCCTATGAGCGTTGGTGGGAAGCGCGTACAGTCTGGGGGGCGATCGTCAATGACAGTCGTACGTTAATCAGGCAGTTGATCCAGTTCTTGCCGCCAGACGAAAAAAAGCAAACTATACTTTCTGAATTCGCAGTCAGACAATCGATTTGGTGTTTTGCGTTGGCGGATAATTTGAGAAAAGTGTCACCTTCGCCGTTTGTGGCCGAATATCTGGATGCTAATAATCTACACGACAACCATCTCACTAATCAGCTACTGACCCGACACGCCGAAAGGCTGGGTGTGTTGGCAAACAAGTATAATTTGAATGCCATTAAGCAGGCTCAAATCGATAACACACTGGCCCGATTAACAGACTCGATGGGAAAATGCGAGCGTATCAAAAATACGGTGTTCCCGCGCGCCTATAGTCTATTAATTCATTTTTTGATTTACGTGCTGATGACAATCCTTCCTTTCGGGTTGGATGACAATCACGCTATCCTGGAAATTCTGATGGTGATTCTGGTTCCAGTGCTACTGATCGCGATTGAGAAAACTGCAATTGTCATGCAAGATCCGTTCGAAAATAGACCAACAGATACCCCTATGACAACTTTGTCAATAAATATTGAAAGAAATCTTTTGGAGATGGTATCGATGCCTGTTCCGCAAAGGGATAGTAAATCGGGGACTTATTACCTGCTTTGAGCCAATCCGTGGTTGTAGCTATAAGAGTGATGCATCGGCTTTGCTTTCTCTTGCCATTGCCGGGCACTAGTTTGCATATTATCTCTACTATCGGCGTATCGGTATGAGTTCAAAAAGCAGAAGGGTTATTCCCAATGAAAATAATCGGCACAAGCCAAGAAAATCACCGTATAGGGAATTTACAAAGATGCCAAAGCGACCAGCTGAGTCACTCTTGACCCGGCTGATGTATTTCATTTTAGCCATTGTGCTAGTCGGAGGAATACTGATCCTATTTAGGCACTTGATATTGCACTTCCTACTCTTCGAATGGCCAAAATAGTATCAAAAAACTACATTAGAGCATCATTCCCAAGATCATGAAGATTAGAAAGCCGGTAAAAAAGGATGTAGTAAACAGCGCGGTCTCCTTCTGCTGATGTGCTTCAACCAACAGTTCCTCGGTAACAAGGAACAGTAATGCCGCAGATCCAAAAGAAAGAATTAATTCAAGTACGTTCTCTGATGTATTGTGAAGTATTAGTAGTCCAGATATAGAGCCCAAAATAAAGATCGACGCTAGTCCAGAGAGTGTGAGATAGATTACTTTTCTCGAAGACGTCGATTCAAGGATCGATGTTACCGTAGCGATACCGAGCGATAGACACTCCAGGGCCAATGCCACCGCTAACAGTACTCCTTCTTTTTGTCCCGCTGCGAATCCGATACCCAATAGCATTCCGTCAATTAGCAAATCAATGCCGATCCCAATTATCACACCAATGGGGAATACTCGTCTGCTATCATTGTTTTTTCCAGACTCAATTTTTCCCGTCAAATTTTTGATTACTAGCATCGCAGCGACGCCACTCGAAAACCCAATAATGATCGATTTCGCATCGTGTATCTTGATCATATCAGGCAGCAGCTCAACGGCTACGACGGAAAACACTACGCCGGCCGCGAAGTGGAGGATAACGCTTTTTAAGGCGGTACTCGGTGGCTTAAGAAAGGCAATGACTCCGCCGATAAACCACAATAGTACGGGAATGAAAATAAAAATGATCTCCTTGTATGACATTTCTTACCGCTCAAATTTCAAGTACCTGTTACATACCAAGGCGAGCACGGCACTTAGCAAAATGCTAGAAATCATCGTTTGCGCCGATATGAATCCACCTTTCAGATGGTTGTCAATTATCATGCCGCTCCATATAAATAGGCATAATTTTAATGATATCAGGCGTTTTCCTAGATAGATACTGCAAAAGAAGGCTCCACTGAGGGCAAGCGTAATATGTCCAGAAAGGAAATGTTGTGAAATCTGGTTAATGATTACAACGACTAGTCCAGACATTGTCTCTACCATGAATAGGGAAGCGAAGATCCTGGTTAGTTCCAACCGATTGTATTTAATAATCAACAGGACGATGAAACAATATAATGGAATCCAAACATAAAAATTGCTTAAATAAGTCGGGATAAAGCCGATGTTCAGATGTTTGGGTGTGACAATGAACTGATGCAAATTTTGATCTATTACCATATGCCATATATGTAAATGGGCAGCAACACCTGGGCGGACTATGCCATTTCAGCCATTCCGGGCCGTGGGCGCATAGTCGAGCTAAGGTCTTAATGTTATGATTGACGTATTTAAAGCGGTAAGCAGTGCCAGTAGCAATCGGGCAACTCAGTTAAGGAAGATTTAGAGTCTTGGCGGTTGCCAGATGGAGGCTAATTCGGAGCTAGCCTCAAAGCGCAGGTAGTAGAAGGCGGAAACATGATCGAGTGTAAGTGCTCGATTCTGTTGCGTTGGCTCAACTCTCTGATGTAACAAAGTGCTTGCACAGCATACACAGTTACAGAATGGTGTACACAGATCGGGCAGATGATGATCCGATTTCCCTTCAGTTTCTATTTTTTTATTAAATGATGCTTGTGAAGGACCTGACACTTTATCTGTACATGGCGCGCAAGCAAGTACCACAGTATAGATTATCATTAATATGAGAGCAATCCGCATCATCTCGCAAATTTACACTAAGAACTCATGCAACAGGTAGGCAAATGAAAACAGTTGATTAACCTAAGATGCAGTTGTGAGTACGGTTGAAAAAACAATTGATGACTTAAAAGGTTAAATCATTGATGCGGGTTTGATTGCTAAAATTATACTGATATGTTGAAAAGCTAGAATCGGAAACCTGTTGAACTATACGATAGCCGCGATAAGGCGTACCCCAGCTACTGCCGAAATGTCCGTCAAACAAAATTGCCTGTTGACCTACCATTATACCTGTATCTTTTGAGTGGTCATGGCCATGAAAAATGGCACGTATATTCGAGTAACGGGAAATAACTTTTGGTATTTCAGGGCATTCCTGGGTGGTGTTAACTCGAAAGTACGGTATATGCATAAATAGGAACGTGGGATCACTTTTGCCAACACTCTGCATCATCTTCTCGATCCAAATTGGATTTCCACATAGCGTATCGCCAGCCTGGTTTGAAGTATCTACCAGTAACAGAGTAAAGTTTTTTCTGGAAATAATTTGATTAGGGGGATATCCCCAGACCGATTCCCAAACCTGGTCCGAGACCCTATCATGGTTACCTCTTGTAACAAAATATGGGCAAGGGAGCTTATCGAGATATGCTTTGGCTTCATCAAGTAAATTTGTTGCTGTTCTATGAACTATGTCGCCATTGATTACTGTGAAGTGGAGTGGGGAAGCTTTGTGTTCTTTTGTAAGTGCAGTTATCAGGTCTTCAAAGTTTTGTCTCCAAGGGGTGCCAGTTTCCCCATAATGCCCGTCAGATGCGACTGCGAAGCGAATTAAGTTTTCTAGGGGCACCGTTTTTGTTTCAGACCGGCATGCCAAGGTCAAACTCGAAAATGCGCCGGCAGAGAGAAGTTTGATAGTCTGCCGACGGTTCATCAAGTTCAGAATGGGCTCACCCATAGTTTTTCTTAATTTATCGAATAAAGTAACTGAATTTTAGCTCCAAGGGAAAGATCCTTTTTCTCATAATCTGCCGTTCTTAATCCGCAACCGAGTGTTGGGGTCACCCGGACATGTATCCGGTTCCAGGTCCTCTCAACTCCAGCCATAGCAGAAACTGAGTTCAAAACGGGCCCATCGACCGTTGAGCGGTGCACTTTCTTGCCCAGCGAGGTATTGAGCTTCTGAAATTCGTAATGAGTCTTTCCGGAAGAGTAAACATTGAATTTTGTTCCCGCGCCAACTATAAATGCCCAGTTTGACGTGATGCGATGGCGATATGTCAGTATTATTGGGACTCGCAGGATTTGGTAGCTTTGTTTGATGTTGAGAAGTTCTATCTCTTTATCCACGCTAGGCTCGTATAAGTTTCGGAAGTTTACACCTGTCTGCTGTGTGAATTGTTCTGCTGTATGGTATCGGGCGCCCTTAACGCGCGTCCAATTAAGGCCTGTTTGAACACTCCATTTTTTTCCTAAACTTATTTCAGCAATCAGTGAGGATCCAATTTGCTCTTTGATCGCATCCAAAGCAATTCCCACATTGATGTTGGGACTTGATACACGTTTTGATGGTTCAACAATTTCACCGTATCTGTCTGCCGGGGGTATCTCGCCTACTGTATTGGGCTCTGATGCAGGTGTGAATAGATCTTTGTTCTCTTCTATGTTTATACTATCAGACATGAATGAATGATTTGTCTGATCTCGATGGTATTGTTCTGAATCATATCCGGCCGGCACAGCCACTAGGTTTGACGGCTGTTGCCGAGCCGGTATGAAAGCTAGCATTAAGGCATTATGCTTTTGTGTATCAATGTTCGAATCATAACCGACGGGCAAGAATTCCCGATTAAGGGCCCATTGCCACGTCGGCACAAAGTTTATATTGGCGAAAGCCTCCTGGTAAGTGTGTGTGGGTGGACCGGAAACGTTGAGTAAAGAAAGTGCGATTGACTGTGGATTTCTGTGGGTAGTGTTGTTGAAGTGAATTCGTTTAGCTTCGATTACGGGAATCGAGGTGTTAGTAGCAACTGGTCCGGTCTGCAACGGAGAAATTTTAGTGCTGAAACCACTATTCGCTGAGACCAATCGTTGTCCATTCCTTTTCAAACGATTACTGCTTTTGCTCCTCTTTTCTTGTAGGTTTATAGTAAGTTTATCCTTTATATCACCTCTGTGGTATTTTATATATCCGATCGACGTAATGAGCATTGTTGCTACTAGACCATACACGAAAAGAAATGTTGCAGAACTCCTATTTGCGTCCTTCTCTACGCCGACCACGAAGCGAAAGATAGTGTCAACTTCACTTTCCTTAGCTTTTTGGAGACTCACATCCAGCAACTTGCCTCGAATCTCATCGTCAAATTCCTCAGTTTCCATTGGACCTTTTATTTGGACAGTTGTATAGTTGATACAAGTCTGGATGACAGGCCTTGATCATAGTCTGCAGTTTTTTTCTCGCATCTCGAAGGTTGGACTTGGAGGTTCCTTCTTGAATGCCAAGCATCCCGGCGATTTCCTTATGAGAATATCCATCGACAACAAATAGAGTAAAGACAACCCTGTAGGCCGGGGGGAGCCCTTGGATTAATTCAAGAATCTCTTCTGAAGTTATAGCACTAATGGTATCGATATTCACATCAGCTACATCAATATCACCAAGTTCTTCGGTATTAAGTTGCCATTGCAAATTTTTCCGATGGTAACTAATAGCCGTATTGATGATGATTTTTCGAAACCATGACTTGAAAGGAAAGCTTACATCGTACTGCTTCAGATTCAAAAAAACTTTCAGAAATGAATCGTTGATAATCTCTTCGGCTTCCTCTCGATTAGCTGAATACCTTACTGCCACGCTTTTTGCATATCCTGCGAAATGGCGGATCAGGCAGCGTTGCGCTTGTGGATTCCTGAGTTTACAGGCTTCAAGGACACTATTCAGGTCCTGTTCATCGAATTTAGACTTCCTTTTGAACAGCAAGGTCAATAAGTAACGGCAAGATCTGTTTGAATTAATTATCAAAGCCTAGTACGCAGTTTTATCCTGAAAGGTGGGGTCTTGTATTAATTTTTTCGCGGCGGACCCAGCATCGATATTATGAGGTAACTAAAGTGAGTTTTTTTGGTCTATAACCCCACCTTTCTATCCCGTTGAACGTAATTGCGTATAGTTATAAGGGCTATTGTTAGACAAGGATGGGCAAATTAGAAGAGTTTGATTATGACTTATCAAGAATTAGGAACATTTTGCAAGAACTATGTAGCCCAGCTGTACGCAGGCCGAACCGACAAGTTTCTCATATTTCATAATCTAGCTCACACTTGCCGGGTGGTAGAGCGGGCAGAGCAGATCCTTTCTTACTATCAACTCCCTGATCGTGAAAGATTTGTAGTCATCGCTGCTGCACTTTTCCATGATGTCGGTTATCTGTACAACGATTTAGTTGCCCATGAGGAAACAGGTGCTGCTGTAGCTAACAAGTTATTGCAAAGCCAGAACGTGGACGAAGAGGACATTTTGGAGGTTTTGGGTTGTATTTTGGCAACGAGCCTACCCCAGCATCCAACAGGGCTTTTGCAGTCGATAGTTTGTGATGCGGATCTTTTTCATCTTGGGACGTCAGAATTCTTTCCACGGGATGCATTAATGCTTGCGGAGACGGAAGTGAGGAAAGGAATCAAAATTGCGCCTCGAACATGGATTGAATCGACAATAGAATTGATGGAAAATCATCACTTTCATACGCAGTACTGCAAAATGTTGCTAGATGGGCCGAAGGGAACAAATTTGGAGAAATTGAAAATTAAATTGGAACAGATACCCGAATAGTCTTTTGTTCTGTGTTTATATTCATGGATATATGTTTTCCGACGATATATGCAGATTATTAGTTTTATCAACAAGTTAGACGCCCATTATAAACTTGCGATTTCGCTATTCGTAGCAATAATCGCAATTGTGATAACTTCCTTTTTTGTTGAAAGACCTTTAAACTGGATGTTCGCGTGGTTGGCTTACAGCGTCACTCATCTCGGACTTGCGTGGACAACTATACTAAGTTCTCATCCTTCGGATGTAAGGCATGAGGTGCACCAGCAGGATTCAAGCCGCGCAATAATTTTTTTATTTGTTGTAAGTGCATCATTTGTTAGCCTGTTAGCCGTATTGTTTTTGCTTCAAGATGCGAGAAAAAATGCATCGTGGTCGGAATTGACCGGCCATGTTCTTCTCACATTTGCTTGCATAATTTTTTCTTGGGTCTTGATCCACACCATATTTACGCTCAGATATGCCCATCTTTTTTACTGCAACATTGAGGATGATCAAGATGGGAGGAATCAGCAACCATCAGGGGTTGACTTCCCAAACGAAACTGAACCTGACTATTTGGATTTTACTTATTTTGCCTTCGTGATAGGAATGACCTTCCAGGTATCTGATGTCAGTATTACATCAAAGGAGATTAGACGGCTAGCTCTTATCCACGGTGTGTTGTCATTTGCTTTCAATACCTTGCTTGTTGCATTGACAATCAATATTATATCCGGACTGATACAGAGTAAAGGGTAGTCCCTGGCACCCCACCAAATCGGCAATATTTTCGTACTGAGATATGATAGGCCACATCTTTATAATCAGGCGATAGGCCCAAAATGATCAATTGTAAGAAATGTGCACCGACTCATACTCAGCAATGGATTTGACCTTGGATAGCGTTCGAAATTTCTTATTGATTAAATGCGGAATCTTGCCAGAGCGGATCTCGCTGCAAGCGAATTTCCACAAAGATTTGGGAATGACGTTTGATGAAATTGATTTGCTGCTCAATTTTGTCAGTGATGAGACATCCATATTCTTCTCCCGACAAGTCAAAGAAAATATGTCAGACTTTTTCGATCTATTGATGTATATAAAAATAAAGGAGATTGAAATTTCATACGAAAGCATATCTTATTCCGATCTCGAAATATCATTTGCCTCCCTTGAGGACGCGCTTGTTAAGTTCAACTGATTACCATCACTAATGAAAATTCACCATATGTTTCAGAGTTGCCAGAATTCTGAGAGCTTTTCTTGAGTACAAGTGCTCAGGGATCGGACAGATGGTAATGCATCGTAAGGCCGTTGTGAATGCGGTGGCATAAATTTCAAAGATCCCCAAATTCCACAATTTGCCGGGACGTGCGAATACCGGATTCAATCTTGCCTGACCCTATGCAGTCGGTAGTTTGGCAAAGTTCCAATGCCGTGAGTTCATCGGCGACCAGCCCGATTCCTAGTGCATATTGTTTAGTAGAGATGTAGCGATTAATGATTGAGGTGTCGTTTCGCTCTATGACCATTAAAACCTGTTTAAAGACTTTAGTATTGATTGTCGCAGGTTGATTGATCTGGTCATATGAGAAGGGTGCGGGGCCATTGGTATTAAAGCTATTGCCGTTCCAGGTAACTCCTTTGGAGATCGGATAAACCATTGAAATAACTGGACGATTGTCCACGTTTGTAACTATCATTTCGGGATACTTTTTTACGGTATATTCTTTGACCTTTTGCCAATAACCTTTCGATGTGGTACGGCTTGACCTGATAACCAAGTAAGTAGCAATTCCCGCTGAATCCGAAACTAAACGGCTAATTTCGTCTTTTTCTTCCCAATTAGATATGGACGGCGTCTGCTGAGCAGTAGCATATACTTCCTGGCTGACCTGGTAGATTATATAGCGGCCCACAGTTAACGGAAAGAAGTCACGACTATTGCTGATCGCTGAGACGTCTCCAACGCATGAAACTATGGCGGTAAACAGTCCTATAATAATCGCGACACGCTGCACGCGTGCTCTAGAATGCATGTCCATCTAAACTGGTCAAATTGAATCGCGTTGTTTGCTTTCCATACAACACTTGTTGATAAATTGGTTAATTTGTAATATTCAGTCTGCCAGTAATCGTTTTTGCAGAACCATCACCTTTGCTGACAACTGCTTTGTAGATGTAGCTTCCTGAGCGGAGTTTGTCCGTCCAATACCAATCTTGGACGGATGCGAGCGGACGAAGGCTTTTTTTCGCCTGGACGATACCTTTCACGTCATAGATCGTGTAATCGACCTGTATGATTTTTTTCTGTTCAATGCCAGTCAAGCGGAATCGGACGTAATCGGTAGCAGGATTCGGCGAACAAACCAAATTGATGTCATCGGCTACCTGGGTGATTTGAAATTTTATTTGATAGGGGTTCTCCGGTGAGTTCCCGGAAACATCCTTCGTATTAACCAACACTTCGTAAACCCCCGGCAATGACAGATTAGCCCCATATTCTACTGAAATTGACCGGTCTGAACTCTGTCTGACTTTCAAATCCCTATACGCTATACGTTGGAAGTCGCAATTATTGTCAGCACATGGCTTGACGAAAATCTCCATCAGATTAGTGTCAACGGACATCAATCTGTCATCAGATAGTTCAAATTGAATCTTTGGTAATGGTCCAATTGCCTCCATATCCTGGATCATCCTGTCGTTAAATGTGACATCCAACACGGGGTGTACCAAATCCTTAACTCTTTCAATTGGATATAGGTATTGTGCGCTGGCCTGTTCCCAGTCAATTAGAAGTTCTGCGATATTATTTGATTCACTGAGTTCTCTGATAGAATTTTCCTGGTCCAGCTTTACTTCAATTTGCTTTAATGCTCCTTTGATGGGGAACTCAATCTGAACTGTATCCTGATTAGGTATGGCCGGGACAGTTTGATATTTAACTTCACTTGTCCCATTTTGATAAACGTACTTTAACGCAACCGACAATTTCTCTCCCGCGAAATATTTTCCACTGTTTTTGATTACAACTGAAGCTCTTAATTTGGTTGAATTACCCAAAGTCTTCTCTACGGACTCAGAGTATATGGTGATGCTTTCGTAATTATCAACCTTGTAATCCGGTAAGGATATATAAGCCATTTTCAAAGCTGGGTCACCCTGCAAAAGTGCTTGATGAGCATTGGCCACATCGTATTCTTGATAGCCGTTGGCGAATATCCGCTTTGCGACCTCTATCTGTATCTTTCCGATTGACTGCCCCGAAGTGGTTGGATCTTCAAAAAGCACAGAATACAATTTTTCCAAATAATTCTTAGTCGGGCTCACATAGGTGCTAAAAGTGTTTGCCATAATCGCAACGGTACCATGCTTGGGCGCAAGTATCCAGTCCTGAGATAATGCAATTCTGTTCGACGAAGAAGGGTTCGTACCTGTACGTCCGCTGAATACGTTTCCCACGCCGCATCCATTGAAATACATCAGCGGATACTTACCTTGATTATTATATGCCCGTGTCACATCGGTTATATAACCAAAGTCAAGGTCGGTAATCGTAGGGGAACCATGCCCAAAGTACGTCAAAAGTCCTACCCCTGAGTTGATTTCTGGCGTGATGTTAACCGTTTCTACCTCGCTGATTCCCTGCTGTTTTACAAATGGCTTCACCTTCCCACCGATGTAGCCTTTTTCAGCAATGGGTGCAAGACCGGCTAGAATGTTTTTGAGCTGCGTTATCTCGGAAGAAGATTTTCCACCATTTAGGTGCAGAATATTCTTTTTCCAACTTTGGTCCGTTGCATTGCTCTGTTCGTATTCCTTTACCTTTTCTAAGTAGTCATATATGTTCTTATTGTTCAGCGCTGCAAGTCGTCCGATTGGGACCGCGGCGATCTCTCTACCAGCGCCAGCCAGCCCTTCAACGAGCAAAATATCAGAACCTGGGAAGCCGATAGTGGGTACTTCATTGGGTAGTTCACGTACCATCCGCTCGTTGAAGGTCGTCGAGCTGCCAATCAAAAAAAGATTCTTTTCACGGTTACCGTCCGAAAGCATGTAATCCACAAATCGTCGTATTGCTATTGGACTTGGCTCGCCGAAGTTGAATTGATTATAAACATCTGTGATTTTTACAACCAAGGGAGCGAACGAGCCTCCTTGAGCTGACTTCCGATATTCTGCGTATGCAACAGCGCCAGCCTCAAGGGGTTGACTAGTTATGATGATGTAATCATATTTTTTAACTTCCGGGCTGACCATGTCCACATTTGAAATCTTGTCAGGTGCTATCTCGATAGGCTTGTTGGAAAGGTAAATTCTCAACGCGCTATTCTTAGTTCGCGAAATGCTCAGGTCTGTTCCTTTACCCTCCAGAATCCTTGGCGCAATTTGACTGGTAATATCATAGACCTTAGTTTCGGCAGTACCATCAGCTATTTTAAAGCGAGTATTTGCCTCTGAGGATTGGGGGAAATTTAACTCCTTACTACTTTGGCCGTTGAGAGCTATACGCTGATCATAAGTTATCGAATAGTAAGCAACTGAAAATCTTTCCAGCTTATCGGATGCCACAGACTTAAATACAAAAAGGCCGCTACCATCCGCATTCAGATCAGACTCTTCAAGAACAAATGAATATTTCGAAGCCGTGAAGTAGGCATTTGCTATTGCACCGACCTTGCGCACCGAATTCTCGTTCTTACCGGCATAAACTTCGATAGAGCGTGCATTGTTGCTTCGTCCGTGAACCATCACACTCACGAGCGGGCGACTACCAATAATTTTTCCTGTGAGTTTAAAGTTGTAACTAATTGATTTTCCGGCGAGGACGGTAACTCCTGTCTTGCTAGCCCCTTTTTCGAAAAAACTGTTGAAAAAGTTAGCTCTTATCGGGCTAAGTGTACTTAACGAATACTCGTTAGAAAATGCCTGCACATCAGTTTGTTGATGGAATTCAGTAATAGCACCATTTACAGGGCTTGACCCTACGATTTTTGCCCTAAGTCCATTTTCTTTTCCAACAGTTAGAAAATATGCACTTACATCCGAATACATGCTTACATAAGGATTCATACGGCTGTTCATAGGGCGATAAAGAAGGGAGTCTGTCGAACCATCGTTTGGTACTCCATAAAAGAGAATTTCATTATTAGCGACACTTAAAATAGCGACTTGGCTCCCACGATGCCATAACTGGAGCTTTTCAGGTCGATTAACTGAAAATTTTGCTGGTAGCGCCGAAAATGCCACTCTATGAATCCCCTTAGCTGAAACTTTCAGCTTCACATAGGGTTGGTCATCTGAAATCCATTGATTGGTATAGGGAGGTCTCGCTTGCCCGTATAAAGTAAGGGGTGCATATAAACCAAGAAATACTAGCAGTCGCAGATTAAGAAGGGCTCGGAATGACATAGCTGACCTGAGTTACAAGTAACAATTTTCATTTCACGATCCATCGATCAAATGGCCGTCGTGCATCTATACGACCAACAGGAAGGTTTGGTGGGGTCGCTCAATCCAAAAAAGTGTGAATGAAAGAGGCGCGTCCGAATTTCTATCAGATTGTTCGAAAGGATAGCGCGGGAAATCAGCGAGTTGACGATGGCAAAAGTTTGGCATGCTGCCAGCGGGCAAGATTTTGGCGAAGGCCTTTATGGTTAAAAGAAATGGTTGAAAATTAACGTTAATAGAAGATGATTAGAAAAAACCTATTCTCTGTCATAGGTGCGATTATTTTTTCTTTGACGGCGTTGTATTTAGGCTATACAGCTCTGGGCTTTTGGGCTATGCTCGTATTTACATTTGGTTACCTTGGAGGCTTTCTATTCTGGCTCGTTTTTTATAAAAAATTAGAAATTAGAGCAATACTGGCGCCCTATTTTTTAACGCTCGTTCTATTTATCATTCACAAAATAGAGGAGCGGCAGCAAGCCTTCTTTCCGGCATTATCCCAATTGACTGGCAAGCCGGTACCAGAAGCGGACTCGATGCCTGCAATTGGATTGTATGCCGTTGCAGTCGTCTGGTTAATGATTCCATTACTTGTTTGGAAGAAACAGGCTTTTGGCACTTATCTTACCTGGACCTTCTTTGCATCCATGGGAATTAGCGAGCTGGCGCATTTTATTTTCCCACTGTTTACAGATCATCCTTATGGTTATTTTCCAGGAATGTGGAGTGTGATCCCCCTGGCTCCGGCAGCCTGGTGGGGAATACTAAAAAGTATAAAAATTAATTCAGATTCAAGGTCTTCAGCTTAAAATAGTGAGGGCGGAGCAGACTGCGTTTTGCAATCCAGAATTTTTGCTTGCACACTTTCCTAACCTATATAAATCGGAATTATGAAAACGTAGTTACTCGGAATGTGTTTCAGAAATAGGTCGAAAATCCAAGTTGGATACCCCCGGTTCTAGTGGCTGGGTTTCCCAGAAAATCCGTTTGCCACTGATAGCGATAATTAGCCCGGATCACGGTTTGCGGCGCGGGGCGAAAGCTCAATGCAAGGGATGCACCATAAATATGGTCCGCTATCCTAGCATTATTTTCTGCGAAGCTGCCAATATTATAGTCAGCGTATTCCCCACGGCCGGCTACGTTAATGACGCTTTCGGACCATCCAAGTATCCGCCCTTTGATGATTGGTTGAACAATATCGATAAAACCTCCCTGTTGCCTATTTCCGAACTGCTGCGAATATGTTGAAGGGATGTCAACCCAGGCCCAAACCCATTCGCCATTGATAATGGTCTTCGATCGCAAGGTTGTGTTCACATCCAGTGCAAGGAAATTAAGATATCTCTTGTGATCAAGCCGGATCCCATCGTTTTGAAATTTATTGTAAACCCCGTTCATCCATGATACTCCCAACTCTGCTATCTTCCTGTGCCTGATCGCCATCTTGGCCGTTTTGAGTGGTGTACCATTAAAGCTTTCTTCGAACCGATCGGTATTCAGTTTTACGGCAGGAAACCAAGTTCTGTTTTCGGTATTGTCGATAATCTGGTCATTAAAACCATTACTCAGATATGCCTCGTAAGCCCATACCCAATTTTTGCGGGCTATCTTTCCGAACAAACCAAAACCAACATTACTCCAAGTGCTTGGAATGATCGTCGTAGATGAGATCGGCCTATCGACAAATTCCCATTTGGGGCCATCGTGATTTTGGTTGAAGGAGCCGATCGGATTCATAATAACGCCGCCGCGCAAATTTAATAGTGGGTGGAGCTCTATATCCAACGCCGCGAACTCTATATTGACCTCTTTTCCTCCTTCTTCAAATTCGATTTCTGTCATAAACTTAATGCGCTGCCGGATAGTGGCAGACATGAATACTGTCAAACGTGGAATTTGAAAAGACAGGCCGTCGCTAACACCGTCCGAGCTGAAATAGCTACTGTTTGCTTCGAGGTATCCGCCCAGGGCGACCGGCATTTTACCCATTTGCAGAAACGGCCGGTCATAAACCGCATCCATATTAAGTTTCAGCTTACTAGAATCCTGTTTGACACGCGAGAAGAAAAAACTTGTATCGCTTTGCGCATGCAGACAAACTGGGATATATAGCAGAAAAATTAAAAATAGAAAATGTCTCATGCCAGATCAATCAATATGTTAATGCCTTCCGCCCTGACAGTAAATTGTCGAAGAGCTTCTTTTGCGGGGCCCTTAATAACTTTTCCATATTTATCGTATTCACTTCCGTGGGCAGAGCATGAAAGCAAGTCGCCATGTACACTGACTTCGTTACCCTGATGGCTGCATTTTAGCCACAGTGCTGTGTAATGGTCATTGCCATTGTCGTACACGGCCACGGGGAATTTTAGGCCTTCCACATTGACCACTACTACCAGCCGCTCTAGCTTTTCTCCTGATTTTTTAATCTCGGTGAAAGCCTGTTTTGGAAACGATATCACATTTTTCGTCACAGTGCCCTGCACAGAGTAAACGCTCGCGCAGGCTGTTAGCCCCAATGCCAATGCTGCGAATCCGACACACGAAATTCCACAAGTTTTTATAAAGTCTTTTCTTTCCATTGTAGTTAAAGTGATTCTAGGAATTGGATGAGTTTATTCTGATCCGAGCTCGTAAGATTCTCAAAACGGTCTCTGCTGCGCTGGCCCTCGCCGCCGTGCATCAGGATTGCTGCACGGACACTGGTAGCCCTGCCGTCGTGCATAAGGAAGTATTTGCCGCCCTGTGAGCGCGGCGACAAGCCGAGTCCCCAAAGTGGAGGGGTTCGCCATTCTGCACTCGTTGCGCTGCCTTCGGTGTAACCATCATCAAGTTCTGGTCCGACATCATGTAACAGCAGGTCGGTATATGGGTGAAATGTCTGGTTAGATAGTGAGGCAATGGGGGAGTTACCGGTTTTCAAAGTTTGCCGGTGACACCCCTCACAACCTATATCTATAAACGTTTGTTTTCCCTGCTGCACTTGTGCATTCCCTGTGTTTCTCGGGGTTGGAGCTTTTAGGGTTTGCAAATAGAATACAACATCATAGATCGTTTGGCTTGAAATTTCGGGATCAATATCCTGACCATGATAAATGTCCTTTGGCGAAAAAACCGAACTTATCCCGATATCTTGACTATATGCATTTACCGTTTGGTGTAATAAATTATAGGCAGCAGCCTTTTTCCCAAACCGGTGAATGTATTTCCCATCCTTTTCAACCGCATTAGTGGCCGCTGTGATAAAGGCGGGCAACGTTCCATACGAGGGAACGCCCGAGACTCCGTCACCATTGCTATCCAACGGATCTGCCATGGAGAGAATTTCTTGATCTGATACAAGCTCCAGGAATCCAAGACCCGTATTTGCCGGTGGGGTAAACTTGGAAAAAGTAGCACCAGATGGGATTTTCTCAGGTAGATAGCCAGGTATCGCCCTGTTCTGCAGTTGAGGACCACCCAGGTGCAGATATTTATTGCCGGTTTGATCTTTTTGGCCAAAGCGAGTCAACGTAGAAAACGGTGTGCCCTTTCCATCACCTGCATGGCAGCTTCCGCAACTTGTCGAGACAAAAATGGGCCCTAGGCCTTTGCTTGCCGTAAACACGTCGTTGTTAAAAGCTGCGTCGCCCAATAAAAAGCGCTTTTGATTTTCCGGGGACAGACCATTCACGGGACCGTCTAAAACCTGATCTTCTGGTCGGGCGCCAGGCAACATGCTGTCGCACGAATAGATGGAAAGACACCCTAACACTACCGTCCAAAATAGTAACCACTGTTTCATTTAGCCCGTTATTTGAATAATATTTAGACAAACCTAAATAAATTAAATGAAATACCTAAAAAAAACTTTAGATGTAGTTTTTAAGAATGAGATTAGCCTCTATAAATTCAGCAATTGTGCGTCGACTGACTTATCGATTTTGTCTTTATGTTTGGGAATTTGCTCGCGCGAAGGCTTGTGCATTTACGACAGCTATCGCTTGTTGGGGGAGATGTAACCGATGGTAAATACCCTCTCGTTTACGATTATGGTATATATTCTTATCGATTTACTGCTGAAACAGCGGAGACGCATCATTTCAGAAAGTGATCGGGATAGCTATTCAAAAAAAGATGCTAAAGCCCAGAAACACTGGCGAAGGCTTGATCGGGATCCTTTACAATGGGCGATGCGTATGGACATTGGCCTCGAACCAAAATATGGGTTCAAGATATGCAATACCGAACTGACTAACAGGCAGTGGAATATCGGAGCATACGTAGCGGCAATTACGCTGGATGCTCCACGGCAATGGTAACGGTGACCAGACTCCACTCTTTAAGTATATCGTCACAGTAGCTGATTTTCATCAAGTGATCCATTGTCAGTTGTTCGCTCAAAAGTTGCGGCATAAGAGCTTCTTCTGGATACACCAGGTTGTTTTTTACCTTCCCCATATCAGCACCCCTGACGATGCATCGATTCTGGCTAGCGCATTAAAAGTCTTCTGGTATTCCATATCGTTGGCCCTTTGGTTGTATTTCAAGTCAAGCCGAATAACCCAATGATCTTATCTGATCAACAAGGGTAAATATATTGCCAATTGGTTCAAGCTCATCACCGTAATAGTGCTCGATACTACCGTCATGGGTAATATGAATGTGCCTGGTAGTCCCGCTTCCATATTTTTCCCACAGGGTTAAATAGCCGAGTTCAGAGTCTTCCACGTGCCCAAATTCAGTTGGTCCACAGCCTGTTGTTACCAGCTGGAAAATGGTTTTACATGCCTTCTGATCGTTAATCAGGTCTGCCAAAGATTTATACTCCATAGATGTCAGGTTTAGAAATCAACTACAATTTTGCGTATCAGCGCATACTCCTGGTGAGCCAAGATATCAATTTCACCGGAAGTAGCTGTATGCACCTGGTCGCGGAAACGCTTTACACGCGATAGCATTGGCGAGATGATCGTGTTACTATGGCTTACGAAATCATTAAGGTCAGCTTCGCTAGCCGGTAACTTGTACCCGCGGGAGCTGCTTGCGATCAGCACGCCGGCGTCCCGCAGTTGGGCTATCACCTTTGTTTGAAAATAATGTAAAGAAACTTTCTTGCCTGTCCTTGCCCTGATGTGCTCCATTAGTTCAAAGCTGGTGATGTAACGCGTCGGATTGATATGCCTGAAATGGAAAAGTAAATACCCTAAACAGCTTACCTGGTCTTTCAGCTGCGGAACCGGACTTAGTGACTTGCGGTGTAGAAAGTCATTGGCCAGATTGGTACTCAAAGTGGCCAGTGTTTCATTGTAGTTTTCACAGGAATATGGCACTTGCACTATACTTGTACGGAAAGTGTCAGGGAAAAACTGGACCGAAAGTAGCTTGCGGCGAAGCAGTTCAATATATTCACCGCGCTGGTCAGTAATTACAGTCTCGTCATAACAACGTGCAAGTGTGCCAGCGATATAGCCCGCTGCCTGGACTAGTCCATCATTTTCAATTCCGGCAAAGCCAAAGGTGGACTCATTAAATAGATTGGAAATATGATTCTGCTCAACATATTTGACAAACCCTTTCATAAAGGTGTTATCGCCGATCGGGCCACTTACCAAGTCAAGGTTTGGTAGCAAACGGAACAGCTCCCGATCTGCGAGGCTATGAAGAAATTTATGAAACGAGCCCTTGTAACGCAGTCCCTCTCCTATCAACTGCCGCTTGTCGACAATGACGGCAAAAACCTTAAACGGTGCTTCGTCGATGTCTTCCAGGATTTCTTTCTGCTTTTCATGATTGTTGGCCGTCAGTTCGGGATCTAGGTTGCCACCTGCAAAATGCCGAATTCGCACAGCTTCGATGACCCGTTTGGCAGAAGCAATGTCTTCTTTGTTAAGAATGATTGCGGTGATAATGAAATGAGTGGTTGGCACTTCTACCCCACGCTTGGACAAATCGAGGGTGTCATTACCCCATTCGGACAAAAAGGCAACAGTCTGCTGCATGGTTCTTAGTATTGCGCTGATGATTGTTTTTCATTTTCTGAGCGGTGCTGCTGCTCGATCTCTTTGATGTACCGGTAGACCGTAGCCCTGCTAATGCCTAAGACTTTACCAATTTCTTCGCCGGTCTTGTCTTTCTTGTCGTAAAGTGCCTTCGCTGCATGTGCCTTTGACATGGCCGCCTTGCTTAGTCCTTTGGGCTTCCCTCCCATCCTTCCCCTGGCGCGCGCGGCCGAGAGCCCGGCCTTGGTCCGCTCCCGGATAAGGTCACGCTCAAATTCGGCCAACGATGCGAATATGTTGAAGATCAACCGGCCTTGCGCAGTCGTCGTATCGATCGCGTCGTTCAGGCTCCGGAATCCGATCTGCCGCTCTTGAAATTCATTGATCAGATGGATCAGGTCTTTCAGTGACCGGCCTAGGCGGTCGAGCTTCCAAACGATGATCGTGTCGCCCTCCCTTGCCGAGTCGAGCAGCTTGTTAAGCTCTGGGCGCTCTTTGACTGAAGAGACCTTCTCGCGAAAGATGCGTTCACACCCCGACCTTTTCAAGTCGTCAATTTGTAGGTTCAGGTTCTGATCTTGGGTAGAAACCCGGGCGTATCCAAAAATCATATCATTTGTCTCACTTATTCAGCCAAATATAAAAAATAAGACATAGAAAAATGAGATAAAGATTTAAGACGAATTTATATAACTAAAAACATAGTAAGTTGATATGTCACCTGTTCTCATTAAACGCACCATAATTGAGACAAAAATAGGATGGGTAAGATCGTAGAATTGCTTTTGAATTCGTAGCAACAAATAATCTTTGTTATATATAAGAATATTATATATTTGTGGAGAGTTTGCTGAGTTGCCGGTATCCTGGCATAGCGTATGTTAAATTCGAACGATTCCTTCTTTCGTTTAAGTTTATTCAGGTGAAAATTGAGATTTTAAATCTGCTAGTTATGATAACTCGTCAAAACCTAAAAATCTGGATGATATCCTTATGGGTGCTGTTTTGCTTTAATGTTTTCGCGACAGCGCAGAATCCAGATAGGCTTGTTTACAAAGGAGATACACTTTTCATTTTCGCGAATCCTCTCGAAGAGCTATATAAAAATGATTCAATCAGACCCAAATTTTTTGCCAAGCAAGCAGCCTGTATCACAACTGCCTGCTGGCGCGGTTACATAGCGGATTGGAAAATTGAAAACGGTCAACTCTACTTGACCGGCATATCTAGTTGCTGCTTCCGAGATGATGGCGTCCGTGCTAATTTGGAAAGCCTATTTGGCGACAAGGTCACCGACGGTATTGTCAAGGCTGATTGGTTTTCTGGAAATATTATCGCTCCGCAGGGGAAGCTGCTACACTATGTCCATCTCGGATATCAATCAATTTATGAAAGGGAGCTTGAATTTTGTTTTAAAGATGGACGCCTCAGTGGGACGAAAATGTACGACAATTCAAAAACGAGGGAGTCAATTTACAGTAAAATCCCAGGCAAACTGCAAGAATTCATATACTCGAAAATTAGTTGGGATAAGTTGACCGATATGGGGGATGAAGAGATTAGGGTGTTTGTCTCGTTTTCCGCCAATGAGAACGGTGTAGTGGATAGTGTCAGGGTTTTGAGAGGACAAAACCCAGATTGTAATGTCGAGGCAATCCGTGTAGTGAGACTAATTCCTGAGTGGGATGTTTTTTACCGTCTTGGGAAACATCAAAGAACTAGCTGGATGCTTCCAGTGATATTCAGCAGTTCTAATCGAAAAAAATACAGCAAATAGTGTGTCTGAGCGTTGAATCTGTAATCGCCGTTTTACTGTACGCGTCAGATTTGATTGCAAATGACGAAAGTTTAGAAGTTGCCCGATGATTTCTGAGATTACAGCAGCCGCACAACATTTCGGAGCGTCTGCAAAAATGACCGTGGCTGTTGCACAACTCGGAGGCATGTGAAGTCTGGTTGTACCGAAGACGGCTACTTTGAAGGTCGTATCAACTTTGATATATATTCGTATTCCTGGCCGCTCAATGACATTTTGCGGGCTATGACTTCTATCTGGAGGTACAATTCTGAATCGATTAAAATGTTGTATTCAAACATTTGTGTTACGATCGTATCGAATGCCAAACCAAATTCATGGTAATCAAGAAATGAGCTTGCCTCGATGCAATCCTTTTCAGGTAATCCAAATGATTCGCACTTCGATATTAAGTCACGTATCTCTGTATTAAGTGATTTTCTAAACATTTTAGTTGAATAAACCAAGTTTGGTACTTCCTTGTCAGCGAGTAGTTTTGAAACTTCAGAAATGTAAGGAACGAAAAATTACTTGGAAAAGCTCTTCGTCAGCTTCTAACTTTCAGATCGCGTTTCTAAGGAAAATTTCTATCGATGGCTTTACGAATGCTCGATTTACAGTTTCTATACAATGACACCCGCAATCTGTATGGCAGTGCTGGGGTAAGCTTACAGTTCCAACACCGGTTTTATTGAAGTCACCAAATCTGACTTGGCGGAGAAGACATACTTCGTATTTAACATATCAACCATCTGAATTCGGCGGCGAGCCATCTGTCTCAAATAAAGGAAATATTTGAGACTTTAATCGATTCAACTCCATTTGTGCTGTTGTAAATGATCGATTTCCCATTACACCCCGGGTACTAGTTCGGTTTAAACCAATCAGGGATTGTTGCCTTATGGATATACCGGAGGATGTTGACCCCTTAAAATCCGGAATGTCTTGGAATGTTAAAGTGGCCTGATTCGCTGGAATCGACTGCCATTCCGGCAC
>NZ_JAVDXA010000011.1:0-55858 GCF_031457695.1 Dyadobacter sp. BE31 | reverse complement strand
CTAAAAGAAGAAGGTGCCGCCTCGCTATATGGTGAAAGCCATTAACTGTCAGTCGCTTATGTGACATCCACATAGTTGTGCAACAGCCACGACCGATTAATTTGGCAGGTATTCGGTATCGACAATATCTATAACGTTGCGTTAAACACGGAGTGCCGTTGCCTTTCGGTAGTATACCCAGGTAAGAAATATTAGAACCAAAGTGAGAGCCGTGAAGATCAGGCTCAAATGATTATTGGTCAATAAAAAGCCGCCCGCTAATGCGCCAAATGCCGACCCCGCATCCCGGAAAGTGGCATTAATTGATACTGCGTGTGTCACATCGTCTTTCCCAGCGGATGCCGCTCCAGCTGCTAGTGATGCATTAACATTATAAAAGGTAAATACAAGGATCAATCCAGGCATTACCCAGCCACTTGTTGCCAGCAGCAAACCCAGGCAAATTAGCAAAATAGAAGCTGAGTAAATATCCGCAAGCCCATACCGGTCAGCGGACCAACCCGCAAAAGGCGAAATTAAAAGGGAACATATCCTCCGGAAGAAAAGAAACCCGGCAGCTGCGGCGGTGATTTCAACCGGTGACCAATCAGGCTGCGCGCTCATCAACAGGGTCCCAATCAAAACCACGAGCATTCCTTCCACTGCAAAAGCACCTAAAAACGCTAGCCGGTTAAAGACTGTTGGAAATGATATTTTGAAGTTAAATGGGCGAGCTAGCGACCGGTCTCTTTCTTTCAGCTTTAAGGCAAAGTATATTCCTGGAATCGAAAGCAGTGCAATCACCAAAAAGATCCAGCTAGGATTCATTACTTCAAAAAGCATCGGGCCGATCAATAACGCCAGCAGCGGCCCTGACTCAATTATACTTTGGCTAACCCCCAATGCCAAGCCTTTCTTAGGATAATCCATGGCATAAGTAATTGCCCCAACGCGAAGGACAGAATAGGATATGCCCCACAAGATCCTAAGAAGCAGCAAAGTTGCAATGCCAAAACCTGCACCATAGCCAGCTGTGGCTAATACGGATACAATCGCCGCAACAACAACAGGTATACGAAAACCTCTAAGACTGAAAACATGCAAAATAAGCGGGTTAAGCAAGATTCGTGTGAAGCGGTTAATTGACAGGATGGTGCCAATCCAAATGATTGGAACGTGGATACTGGAAGCATTTATTGGCAGAAAAGAATATAGAAATGCATCACCCATCAAAGCGAAGCTCAAGCTGAAAGACGCATACATGGGCAATTTCATTTCGGCAATATTCTTTCTCATCCCTCCCTTAATTCGGTTTATTTAGCTCTTACAAACCTTAATCTGACTATGTAGCTTGCGGCTGGATGATGATCAGGCAAAAATATCCTCTTTCCAGTCAGCTGCCGGATCAGATCGTAATTAAGCTTATCATCGCGGGTAAATACTTTCACTTTCCCTATAGCGCTATCTTCGCCAACAGAAAACTGTATTACAACTATACCGCCATTTTCACCAAGAACAGCAGGATAGTCAAGAAGGCAGGATAATTGATTGCCTATTTCATATGGCTTTTCCCATCTTGTTAAAGAATAGCAAGTTGCCACTGTGGTAAAAAAGAGAAGGAACAAAACCATCAAACCTTTCATCTGGATAAAGGTTAATATGCTTTTCTTAAATTATCTGCAAAAGCATTAGGAAGTAGGCTCAGCTCTACGGCCTGCGCTGCCTTTTCTACATCGTATTTAACCCTTACAAATTCAACCTGAACAGCATCTTGATCTGCTATACTGGCTGTGTGATCAATGGTAATTAATACATAACAAGCGCGCGCATCACCGTCCTTGGGTTTACCGACAGAACCAGTGTTAATCAGGTGATGAAAATGCTCACTGCCGTTCTCACCGGAATTGATGACGCGGTGATATGGTTTGTGCGAATGTCCGAAGCAAAGGATGTCCGCTTCAAATTCCTTGACTAGCCCCAGCATGTACTGCTCAGGTAGCTCCTTCAATAAATACTCGTTAATGCTGCGCGGGCTACCATGTACAAGCAGCATGTGCAGCTGCTGATCATTAAGCTGAAACTCTATTCGCAAATGCCTGGGGAGTGTTAACAGGTAATCCCTTTCCTTGTTTCCAACCAGTTTATAAGCATATTCGCTGTTTTCTTCTTTGCTGCAATCGCCTTGGGAAGGCAGTATTTTTGCAACTTTCAGGTCGTGGTTTCCTGCAATGGCTGCAATGCCGTGTTTGCGCACCAAACCAATTACTTGGTTAGGCCATACATTATAGCCCACAAGATCGCCAAGGCAGTAAACAGCGTCTGGCTTCTTGATTTCCAGATCCGCTAGCACCGCCTCAAAAGCGGGAAGGTTGGCATGGATATCAGATAGTAGTGCTATTTTCATTTCCCCAGACGTAATGATTCTGCATAGGCATTGGGAAGGATGCTGCCTTCTACGGCCTTGGCTGCCTTTTCAATATCATATTCAAAGCGTATAAACTCTACCGTAATGCTTTCCTTGCTTGATGCCAGTGCATCTGCATTAATATGGAGGATCACATAGCCGCCCCTTGGGTCACCATCTTTTGGCTTACCGACAGAACCAATATTGATCGCATGGCGGAAATGGTCTGTGCCGTTTGACTGAACTGAGCCCAGGATCCTATGATAGGGTTTATGGGTATGCCCGAAAAGCATGACATCTGCACCGGCCTGCTCCATAATCCGCAACATGCTTTTTTCATCGCGGTCCTCAAACAAGTATTCATTGATCCGTCGCGGGCTGCCATGCACCAGAAGAACTGATAACGGTTTCTCATTAAGTTGAAATTCCAGACGGATGTGTGCCGGCAAGGTTCTTAAATAAGCCCGCTGCTCGTCTTTGACAATTTCGTTTGTGTAAGCGATCGACACTTTGCCGTTTTCTTTTTCATCGTCTGTCTTATATGCACAGCCGCAATCATCGCTGCTCCTTCCGATGCCAAAATCGTAATTACCGGCAATAGTAGGAATACCACGCTTTCTGATTTCGTCAATAACTCCATTAGGCCATATGTTATAACCAACCAAATCACCCAGGCAATAAATAGCATCAGTATCTCTGGTTTCAACATCTTTGAAAAACGCATCCAAAGCCGGAAGGTTGGCGTGAATGTCAGAAAAAAGGGCAATTCTCATTTAATATGTAGTTAATTGGAAAACTTGTGCTGTTGTTTGAGTGCAAAATTGACCATCAGGATCAATACCGGCACTTCGATTAGTGGGCCGATTACAGCAGCGAATGCAGCCCCCGAATCAATCCCGAATACAGCGATAGCGACCGCGATCCCAAGCTCGAAGTTGTTACCTGCGGCTGTGAAGGCCAGCGATGTTGATTTGGCATAATCCGCGCCTGCACGTTTGGACAAGTAAAAAGCGGAGAAAAACATGATTGCAAAATAGATCGTCAGTGGCAGCGCAATGCGCAGCACATCAAAGGGGATACTGACAATCAGCTGGCCCTTCAAACTAAACATGACCACAATCGTAAAGAGCAAGGCAATTAATGTGATTGGGCTGATGGCTGGAAGGAATTTTGTCTCATACCACTGCTTACTAAATAGCTTTGTTAATACGATCCGGGAAATAATACCTGCCAAGAACGGGATGCCCAGATAGATAAAGACGCTTTGGGCAACCTGGCCAATCGTAATGTTTACCTCAAATCCTTTCAGTCCGAAAAGTGGTGGCAATACCGTTACAAAAACGTAGGCATAGACAGAGTAAAACAAGACCTGAAAAATGCTGTTGAAAGCAACCAGCCCTGCCGCATACAGGCGGTCACCATTAGCAAGTTCATTCCAGACAATCACCATGGCAATGCAGCGGGCAATGCCGATCATGATCAAGCCAGTCATGTATTCTGGCTTATCAGGAAGGAAGATGACGGCTAGGCCAAACATCAGCAGCGGGCCAATGATCCAGTTTTGAAGCAGCGAAAGCCCCAGGATCTTGGTATTGTTAAACACCTTTGGCAGCTCTGCATAACGCACCTTGGCCAGTGGCGGGTACATCATCAGCACAAGGCCAATGGCCAGTGGAACGTTCACGCCTGACCCCGAATTAAACTGGTTGATAAAATCCGGTGTGCCGGGTAAGAAATAGCCAATTGACACACCGATCAGCATGGCCAAAAAGATCCACAAAGTCAGGTAGCGGTCTAAAAAAGAAAGACGTGGGTTATTCATGCGGTTGTATGCGTTAAATCTCTTTTCATAACGACAGCAGATGTTGGGCAAAGACCGCTAAACTGCCTGGTTTGCTGAATGGCTTCCGGCACTTGCTCACGGTTTACGACCACAAAGCCATAGCGGTCAAAATAATGGTCAGCTGTGGTTGTGATCAAGTAGACCGCTTCAATTTCTTGCTTGTCAGCATTTGCCAGAAGCTGCTCGACCAATTTCCGGGCAATGCCCTTACCCTGATGATCGGGGCTAACTGCAATTGAGCGTAACAGTCCGACTTGTTCAAACAGCTCCATTCCGGCGACACCAACAAGTGCTCCTTCGTTTCTGGCTAAAATGAAATGTTCTAAACCAGTAGGCAAGTCATCAGTAAGAAGGTCTGCTTCTTTCAGCAGGCTGGTTACTAGTTCTCTGTCTGCTGGCCCTGCTTTATCAATTTGTAGTTTCATAGCTGGTTGTTTTGATTAGCAGCACCCAGAGCCAGGCTTGCAGCTGTCTCCATCAGAGGTAACCAATTCAAGTTCCTGTTTAACAGGCGAAGGTGCGCAGCACGATGCTTCGGCGGGCGACGTGCCGCAGCTTTGGTTACGGGTAAGTGCTTTGCATTGGGTGAAGTCCGGGACCAGGTTAACAGTGAATGTTTCACCATCGGAAGCAAACTCTCCGGGGTACATCTGGCGTGTATCAAACTTGGAATTACCAAACTCAATTTTAATTGTTGCGTTTGGGTTCAGGGGAAGGGATTTTTCAACCAGATCAACAATTTTTAGCGCTTTGTCAATTTTCATTGAACGGTCAACTTCTTTCTCTGAGGGTTCCCATAGCTGCACGATCACTTCTGTCCAGCTGTTCATTACCCCACCGCAATCAACTGAAACAATCGGTGCTTGTTTGATCTCGGTAATGTGGTAAGAGCTGTCTACAAACTTGCCTTCCTCATATTGGAATTGCAGGTGTAGATCTGGATTTTGTTTAAGGGCATTTTTAAATTCACCCCAGGTTAACGGATTTGATTGGCTCATGGTTTCTATTGGTTAAATGTATTATTACGATTGATATTTTCAAAAAAATGCCCTGCTAATTGCAGCAAGATTCACTTAGGGCAAATGTATCAAGCAGCAAGCCAAATGTTTTCTGCGCTTCTGACCACACGACCGGGTTAATGCAATAGCATACCCTTGGTGGATTGATTTCGCCATGGATGATCCCAATCCTTTTAAGCTCCTTCAAATGCTGGGAAACAGTTGCCTGGGCAAGTTCGAGCTCATCTACTAAATCACCACAGACACATGCTTTTCTGGAAATCAGCAGTTGCAGGATCGCAACCCTGGCTGGATGCGAAAACGCCTTGGCCAGATCCGCGATACGGTTCTGCTGCTCGGTGAATATTTCGGTTTTAGTTACTCCCATGCTGCAAATATAGATACCATTTAGCCAATTGCAATATTACGATTAATATTTTTTTGTCTTCTAATTTCTATCGTATCTTTACGATCAACTACAACTTACCTGATAAATATGCACCTAATCAATCTGTTACTTATAACTGTTTTTACCACTGCCGCAATCATGCCATCTATCAACTCTGACAACAAAAAAGCACTAAACCCAAAGCTCTCTTCCTACATCGAAACTATCAAAGACGACTTCTCAAAAATTCCGGACGAACGAACACAAGAGCTTGACAAAATAGCCGCATTTATCCAAAAGCAGGTTAAAGCCGCGCAGCCTGTGCAGCTCACCTACATCTGTACCCACAATTCGCGCCGCAGTCATTTCGGCCAAATTTGGGGCGCAACTGCTGCTGCATATTACGGTATCCCTAATGTGAAAACATATTCTGGTGGTACTGAGGCCAGCGCGTTCAATGAGCGGGCGGTTGCTGCTTGCAAGCGGGCCGGTTTTGATGTAACGAAAACATCAGAGGGCAAAAACCCGGTTTATCATGTCAGCTACGGGGCCGGAACTGAACCTATGAAGGCATTTTCAAAAAAATATGATGATGCCAACAACCCGCAAAGTAATTTCTGCGCTATCATGACCTGCTCGCAGGCTGATAAAGCGTGCCCTGTGGTAAAAGGAGCAGCTGCCAGGGTTGCTGTCCCTTATGATGACCCCAAAGCCTTTGATGGCAGCGCGCAGGAGACAGCCAAATACGACGAGCGTTGCAAACAGATCGCAACTGAAACACTGTATGTCTTTTCAAAAGTGAAAAGGTGATAAGTATTTCATTACCCTAAATAGGACGGGATGCCGCAAGACTACGATTTAATAAATTTCCTGGAACAGGGACTGAAGAATGTTGCTCCGCTCGCCGAGAATTGCATGCGTCATCTGTGAAAGACTGGCAGGAATCTATGCTAACTCGCTCGCTGATTTTGCGCCCTGCCTACGTAACCACTCAACCAGCTCGTCTGCTCCTTCCCGCTGTGCAGCATCCAGGGGTGATAGATTTTCCCAGTCGGGTATCCAGTTTACATTGGCTCCCTGTTCAAGTAAGAAAGCAGCTGCTGTTTTCTGTCCACCATGACAACAGCTCCAAAAAGCGCGGTCAATCTCTCCCATTTCGGGTCCTGAATTCTCAGTGAAATAACCCTCTAATCTATCCATCAGGCCAAGCGTAGCAGCATCCGTTAAATTAGTTCGTGCGCCGAGCTCAACAAGCCGGTGTGCGGCTTTCCATTGTCCAAAAGCTCTTGCATCAGTAAGCGGGGTTCCCCCGGCAATGACCGCGCCTTCGGCTTCTATATTTGCGCCGGCATCAATTAAAGTATCAAGCGCTTCGATGTCATCACTACTAGCCGCCTAATGCAGGGGCGTTTCAATATGTGGACCGGTGAATTGTGCATTCACATCGGCTCCGGCATCAACAAGCGTTTTGATGGTTTGTGCGATATTAGGGAAGTGACCAGGCCAGTCTGTGGCAACGTGTAGCAATGTACGGGACATGCCACAAGGGTCATTATCACCAAGCCTGACTTTTGACAACCCAGGATTATCGGCCAGTAATCGGGAAAGGGCCAAGATATCCTCTGTTTGAATAGCCTTAGCAACTGCAACCGCAAGAGGATCATCTGTATCAATATAGTTCATTGATTATAGGCTTAATGGCAACAGCTTCTTTGCTCTTGGATAGGCGGGCATTTCTCAGATCCAAATGAACAGAAAACACAGCAATCGCCGGTCAAAGGCTTCAACAGGAGCTTACAAGAGCTGCACTCATAAAAATACATGCATGCGTCTGTCGGCATAATTTCTGTTTGCTGATGCCCACAATTCGGGCATGTAATAACAGATTCAAGTGTTGCGACCATTTTTAAAGTGTTTTTGTGGCTGTTACTTTGTACCCAGTCGCATCGACCGCTTTTTTAATATCAGCAATTGAGGTTTTCTTACTATCAAATTTGACGGTGGCCGCCCCTTTAGAGTACGAGACATCAACCTGTGAAACGCCTTTCAATTTAGCAACCTCCTTTTTAACATGATGTTCACAGCTTTCGCAAGTCATCCCTTTGATTGTTACATAGGCAACCTTTTGCGTCCCCTGTTGTGCAGGTTGTAAAACTTGCTGGCCGTTCTCTTGGTATAGCAGTTTTGAATAAGATGGGAAGGTTAACAATAGTAACGCTATTCCTGTTACTATGGCTAAGAACCCCCTGGTTTGCCAAAAGAAGCTTTTGTTTGTATCGCAAGCGCAGTCTTTCATTTTATTGGATTTAAATTGTTCATACCAAGCCCAGCCTAATGCGCCAATGGTTAGTGCAATGCTATATGGGCGAACGGATTCAAGCCACACTAATCCACTCGCTGAGCCAGAAGTGCCTAGAATTACAGCTAACAGCGGAATTGTGCAGCAGAGCGAAGAAGCAAATGCAGTGAAAAGTCCGATCAATCCTGTCGTTTTCATAGTTCAATTTTTAACCCAGGCTAACCGCTAGCTCTGACGACTTTTGTAAAGTGGTGAGATGTGCTAAAATCAAATGCAAAATATCTGAGGATTCTTCCCGGAGCGAATAAAACACGGTCTGTCCAACCTTTCTGGCTTGGATCAGTTGTGCATCTTTAAGCTTACGTAAGTGCTGGGAAACGGCTGGAATACTCATGGCTAAAATGTCAGATAAATCGCAGACGCATAGATTGTTTTCTTCTCGCAGCAGATAGATGATTTTCAAACGGTTCTCATTTCCCGCCAAGTCCATCACCTGGGCTAACCGCCCAAAGAATGGCTGAAATTCATTTATGGTTTCTACGTATTGCTGGATTTTGTCCTGATCCTCGTAAACCCGAATACAGCCTTGTTGATCGCCCATATACATATAATTTAATGTGTAAATATAGGCATATTTAAGTATTTAAGCAAATTGTTAAATACAAGACTCTTTTACCTCTCTTGTGACTTGAACGTGAGGTTACATACTTCTCCCACAAATAGTAAATATTTCAAATTCTTAATGAGACAGTAAATTTATTGAAGACCTATATATTTCAGAAACAAATAGGAAGATCTCAAGGCCGGGGAAAGATCGAACGGTTTTTCCAAACGTGTGTTTATTAATTATTAGGTTATACGATTGGCAGCAAGCTTATTAGCAAAAGCCGCGGGATATGGGCAAAATTGCAAAAAAAACCCTTACATACTGTTGATAAGTATATAAGGGACCTATGCGGAACAGATTTTTAGTTAGTACCCGATTTTTTAGGTTTATGTTTTTTCATGTCCATGTCCATCTTACCCATTTTCCCATCCATATCGACCATTTCTCCTTCTTTAAGCGGCTTATTGGTACCATCCTTCATCATTACGGTGCCATCTTTCATAATCATTGTTCCGTTTTTCAACGTCATATCTTCGGTCATCGTAGTCATCTCACCGCCTTTCATGACCATCATCTTCCCATCGTGCATCATAACACAATCTTTCATAGATGCATGATGCATTTTATCCATTTTCTTTTCTTTATCCTGTGCATATACAGTAACGGAAAAAAGAATTGCTACCATTAAGGCAAGTAATTTTTTCATTGTTCTCGGTGGTTAAAATTATAATGGAATACTGCTCAATAAGTATGCCTAAGTATTCTCTACTATCAAAATTTACAATAAAATGGATTTCACCAAAATCTGCCCATCGCGTTAAAAAACACAAAGTGAGGTTTTTTTATCAGCTATCAGGGCAAGCTTGGGATATTGACCCTTACCTATCGAAACGGTATTCTGCCCGTTAGCACTGCGAAATTGAATAGCCCCATCCTGTTGCCAGGCAATTGCAGCTCCTTTGCCAGTTTGCAAAATTACAGGGGTACGGCCAACTCCCAGTTTTATTTCCGGCTTTTCGGGCTCGGCTACATAGACATCCAGTTGGCGCCTCCAGACCGTGGTAACTCTCCCATTCTCATCAGCTGCCAAGTCGCCGCCATCCATAGGGCAGCCATCAATCATAAAATCACCTGTTCCAAGTTTTTGGGCTTTGCCAAACTGCTTGCCATTGTCCTTGGAGCTGATCAAGTACATGTTCCGTGCTCCATCAAGCTTATTACGGAACATAACATGCATCTTGCCGTTTTGATCAAAAGAAACGGAGGGCTTACAGCAGTCACAAATGCCTTTTTGCTCTCCCTGATAGATCAATTGATTTTTCTCCCAGGTTAATCCGCCATCTTTAGAAAGTGCCCCATATAGATTATTGTTTCCCAGCCGCGTATCCAGCCAAACTGTGTATACATCGTTGCCCTTACTGGCACTTAGCCCAGAAAGAGCTTCTTTGGCTGTTGTATCTGCATCATTGATTTTCACCGGGGCAGACCATTGATTATCTGAATTGGAAAGTCGCATTGCAAATAAATCACCATGATGGTCGCCAACCGTAACAACTGTATAGTCCTTTGTTGTTGTGATCTGCGGGCCCCTGCCCATCCCAAGGCCCATTTTCGAAAAGTTGCCTAACCGGTTAGGTTTGGAAAAGGATTTGCCCCCATCATTTGAAGACACAAAATAAAGGTCCCTCTGATCGCCATTTTTCACTCCATATACAATCCGGACTGTCCCATTTTGATCAATAGCAATTTCGGGCTGACTACCCATACCTAAATTATGTTCAGCATCCGCTGGGCCAGGCCCGGGCAGGTCTGTTTGAAAAATCAAAAAGACGGGAAGAGCAATCAAAAGTCCAAGCTTCGCTAAAAATATGTTCATGGTTGACATTTTGCTTAATTTTACTAATCTAGAAAGAATTTACAGGTGATAATGCTCAATAACCCGTCAATCCAAAAATTATGTAAGTCTGGGCCAAAATTGTATAATCAAGATAAGATATATATTACAAGCTTTGTATTTTGAGTCCATCATGAAAAAGCTTACTGTACTTTTCTTGACCTTTCTATACCTGGGTACTGCAACCGGTGTTACCTTACACCTGCATTACTGCATGGGGGAAGTGGTCAATTTGGAGGTTACAAAAGCAGATCAGGGGCACTGTGAAAATTGTGGGATGGATAAAAACAAGTCCACAAAAAACGGGTGCTGCAAAGACGAATTTAAAAAAGTAAAGACCGACGATTCCCAAAAACTGACAGAAAATACCCTCAGTAATCCATTGCTTTCTGTGGCGGTGTTAAATGAAAGGGTAACATATGATTTTCTGGCAGCATCTTACCCAAATGTTTTAGGGGCTGGCAATCAAAGTAATGCTCCTCCCCGAAGTAAACCAGTCCCGGTTTACATTCTGCACTGCAGTTATCTGATTTAAAATTTCGTGTCCTTTCTGTGCCAGGCAAATGTATTTGCCGGGCTCTTTGTGTTGCACTCCTGTCAGCACTGATCAATCTTTCTTTCAATTTATTAACACACAAAATCTATGCTACGCATTACCTATGGCGCAATTCTGCTGCTTGCTATTACTTCGTTTTCTGCCTGTCGTAAACATGTTATGGATGATATGCCCATGGAAAAAAATATCGATTATCCAGCTGCTTATGTGGTCAATGGAGAAGATGCCACGGTTTCTGTGATCCGGTTATCGGATCAAAAAGTTTCCGAAACCCTGGATCTGATGACTGGTTCTATGGGAATGGTAATGTGGCCACATCACATCTATCACCTGCAAAGTTTAGGTGAGCATAGGCTGACTGTTGCAGTTCCTGGAATGGATTTGAGCGCTGGCCATGCAGGAGGCATGGAAGGCATGACAGGAAGGGTGCTTGTTTTGGATGCGGTAAAGGGTACTGTTTTAAAAGATCTGGAAGTACCCCTCATGAATCACAACGCAGTATATTCTCCTGATGGCAAAGAAATCTGGACATCTCAAATGGATACGGAAGGCAAAGTACTTGTCTATGATGCTGCCAGCTACACCTTGAAAAACACAATCGCTGTGGGCATGGAGCCAGCAGAAGTAACATTTTCAGCAGATGGCTCCAAGGTTTACGTCGCTAACGGCGCAGATGATAACATCTCGGTCATCAATCCTTCCAGCAAAGCAGTAATAACCACCATTCCTGTGGGCGATAATCCAGTTGCCGCATGGATCGGTTACGATGGCAAAATGTATGTGGACAACGAAGACGGCCAAAGCATCAGTGTGATCGATGTAGCGACAGACAAGGTTGTTCAGACCATCGAACTTGGTTTTATGCCGGGCAGTGCTGCACATCTTGCTAAAAAAGAAGAATTATGGGTCACCAACCCGGATAACGCCAAAGTGCACTACTGGAAATGGGACAGTACTATGAAAGACTGGATGCATGGCGGGGTCTTTGATGCTGGTGCCGGTGCACATGCCGTTGGCTTTACAACGGATGGCAATACGGCTTATGTCACCAATCAAATGGCGCAAAGTGTCTCGCTTATCAATGTTTCCACCCATACCAAAATCAAAGATATTCCGGTCGGCAAAAAACCGAATGGAATCGTACTGAAACAATAATTACAAGTGATTTTTAACAGAAAAATAAACAGAACAATGAAACCATTTAACAAGATATCCGCTCTGCTCTTTGCAGCAATCTTTGCCTTCCCGGTCATCCTTTTTGCCCAGGCCAACTATAAACAACCTATGAGCATTGCAAAAGATGGGAAGATTACTGATGCAGGCGGAACAACCATCGGATTGGTTACAAAGGACAAAATTGTCCAGGATCATGACGGCCATAAAATTGCCTTTGTGGATGGGGAAGGAAACCTGGTCGATGCCAAAACCAACAAAAAAATGGGGCGGGTTGGTAAAGACGGAAAGACCTATTACGATGCGAATGGCGAAATCTATTTAACGGTAAAGGACAAAGGGGAAACCTGTGATATTCTTGATGCATCCGGCAATAAAATCGGAAATGTCCATTCCAGTTATAAAGGAATGGCCTGTGTTTTACATTGCTTTGAAAATGGGTTGGATGCCAGTCATAAAAAACCAGCGGTTGCTTCTGCTGTATACGCCTGTCCAATGCACCCAGAGATCACCGGAAAAGAAGGGGATAGCTGCTCAAAGTGTCATATGAAGCTGGTCAAAAAATAGGTCAAATACATTCACTTTAACAGATTATCCCAATGAAATTAATGAGCAGAGTATCCTTTTTACTGACATGCATGTTGGTGCTGACAGCTTCATTACTATTTGCCCACAATGGGAAAAAGCACGGTAAAGCGAAGATAGACTCGGCCCAGGCGGTTGCGCCTGCCAGCGCGCACCAACATGGAGGGCATGATAGTACAGCCATGCAAGTGGCTATGAGCCCGGATGGTGATCATCAGCATGGCCTTAGTGAGTTTCCGACACTACACCCCCTGGTCGTACACTTCCCAATTGTCCTATTGATCATTGCAGCCCTTCTTCAATGGGTTGGATTGTTAGTATACAAAAAAGAAATAACCATCGTTGCCTGGGCTCTCTTACTATTGGGCTTTATCGGTGCTTACGCATCATCGACATGGTTCCATGCCCACACAGCCCAGTTGGCGCCGGCGATTCAAGCTCTTCTGGAAGAGCATGAAAAGTATGCGTCTTATACACAATGGCTGTCAGGGATCGCACTACTGGTACAGTCTGTTAATTTGTTTTTCCTGAAAAGAAATGTCTGGATTACCGCTTCCATGGCTATCCTCATGAGTGCAGCCGCATTCTTTGTTGCCTATACGGGGCATCATGGAGCGGAACTGGTCCATAAGCATGGCGTTGGGGCAAAAGGTTATTTACTCGAACAACATCATCACTAACAAATATTAGGACCTGCTAAGGGTAGCTTACAGAATTAAGTATGGTACATCGTATTATAGAATGGTCATTACAGAACCGGTTCATTGTACTGGTCCTATCGGCAGGACTGCTCGTATGGGGCGCGTTTGCCATTAAGAAGAACCCTATTGATGCCATTCCGGATTTATCCGAAAACCAGGTGATTGTTTTTACCGAGTGGATGGGCCGGGGTCCCCAGTTAATTGAAGACCAGATTACCTACCCATTGGTTACCAATCTTCAGGGGCTTCCCAAAATCAAATATGTACGGGGCAGCTCCATGTTTGGGATGAGTTTCATTTACGTTATTTTCAATGATGACGTAGACGTATACTGGGCCCGTGAGAGGGTTCTGGAGAGATTAAATACAGTATCCCGGTCATTGCCCACCGGCGTCAGCCCACAACTCGGCCCTGACGGGACAGGGGTCGGACATATACTCTGGTATACACTCGACGCACCTGAAATGGATCTGGGGGAACAAAGGGCTTTACAGGACTGGTATATCAAGTTCGCTTTGCAGAACGTGGACGGGGTCAGTGAAATCGCTTCTTTTGGTGGTTTTCAAAAACAGTATCAAATTACCCTAGACCCTAATAAGCTGCTTTATTACCGTTTATCTGTCCCGGAGGTAATGAATGCAGTCCGCGCCAATAATAATGAGTCAGGTGGAAGAAAATTCGAATTAAGTGATATTGGCTACATTATCAAGACGTCGGGCTATCTTCAATCCATTGAGGAAATTGAAAATATACCTGTCAAAAACCAAGCCAGTGTCCCCATCAGGGTTTCAGATATAGCTTCCGTGCAGATGACAGGCGAAACCCGGCTTGGCATTTTTGATCAGGACGGGGAAGGAGAGCGGGTTGGGGGCATCGTGGTCATGCGATATGGAGAGAATGCGGCTGATGTCATTGAAAAAGTAAAGGCAAAAATGAGCGAAGCTGCCAAAGGTTTTCCCAAGGGAGTCAAATTCGATATAGTCTACGACCGGGGCGAGCTGATCCAGGAGTCAGTAGATTCTATCAAGCACACATTAATCGAAGAAATGATCGTAGTCTCACTGGTAGTGATCATCTTTCTTTTTCATTGGCGCAGTGCACTAAGTATTATCATCCAGATTCCTATTACCCTGGCCGCCAGCTTCATTTTATTGAATGCCTTTGGGATCTCATCTAACATCATGTCCTTAACCGGTATTGCCCTTGCTATCGGCGTAATCGTTGATAACGGCATTATTATGAGTGAGAATGCCTATAAGCATCTTTCCCAGCGGTATGAAGAGTGGCAGGATCAGCAGAAAACGACATCATTATGAATTGGTTTAAGAAAAGAAAAGATAAACAGCCCGACTGGATTACAGAATCCGAACGCCTGGCCATTATTGAAAAATCAAGCAAACAGGTATCCCGGGGAGTATTCTTTGCGACAGTTATTATTATTACATCTTTCCTTCCCGTATTCATGCTGACGGGACAGGAGGGTAAGCTGTTTCACCCTTTGGCTTACACGAAAACATTCATTTTGATCGTGGATGCCTTGCTTGTTATTACGCTGGCGCCGGTGCTGATATCCTTTATCATGAAAGGTAAGTTCCGGCCCGATCACGCCAATCCAGTTAACAGAGTGCTCGAACGAGTTTATGAGCCGGTGATCAGGGGCGTTTTAAAATGGCGCAAGACTACACTGGCTATCAACATCATTGCGCTTTTGGTCACGATACCGTTGCTGGCCAGTCTTGGCTCAGAGTTCATGCCACCACTCGATGAGCAGAGCATCCTTTTCATGCCTGTAACGCTGCCGGACATATCGAATTCAGAAGCGAAACGGATCTTGCAGGTACAGGACAAGATCATTAAATCCGTTCCTGAGGTTGATAAGGTATTGGGAAAAGCTGGAAGGGCAAGTACTGCTACCGACAACTCCCCCATCAGCATGATTGAGACGATCATCAAACTGAAACCAAAGTCCGAGTGGCGGGCCGGGATTACAAAGAAAGATATCATTACTGAGCTTGACGCTAAACTTCAGATACCGGGCGTGATCAACGGTTGGACCCAGCCGATCGTCAACCGGATCAACATGCTTTCGACCGGGATCCGCACTGACGTAGGCGTTAAAGTGTATGGGCAGAATTTGGATACCATCGCCAATGTGTCTGAAAGGGTTAAAGCAGCGCTCGAAGGCACGGCAGGTATAAGTGATCTTTATGTAGAACCCGTGACAGGGGGAAAGTATTTGTCTATCAACCCAAGAAGAGAAGATTTAAGCCGTTATGGGCTCAATATCGATGATGTAAACCAGGCTGTAGAATTTGCATTGGGAGGTGCGCCGGTAGGAAACACCATTGAGGGAAGAAAGCGGTTTTCAATCAGCGTCAGGCTTGCCCAGAATTACCGGAACAGCATAGAAACCATCAAGAGGTTACCACTAATGTCTGCCACTATGGGGGAAGTACCCCTATCATCGGTGGCTGACGTAGTATTCGAAAACGGCCCCCCGATGATAGCCTCCGAGAATGCCATGCTGCGTGGCGCAGTATTGTTCAATGTCCGTGGCCGTGATCTGGGCGGAACTGTCCAGGAAGCCATAGAAAAGATCAGTAAATCTAATGGCATGCTTCCACCGGGTTATTATCTGGAATGGAGCGGACAGTATGAAAACCTGATACGCGGTAAGCAGACGCTTCTATGGATTGCTCCGGTCGTGCTGCTGATTATTTTCTTTTCACTGTATTTCGCTTTTCATTCCCTGCGCGAAGCGTTTTTGAGCTTGATCACCGTACCCTTTGCTTTAATCGGTGGCGCATATATGATCTATTTCTGGGGTGTTAACCTCTCGGTTGCAGTGGCTGTGGGTTTCATTGCCTTATTTGGTATTGCCGTAGAAACCGGTATCGTAATGGTTATCTATCTGAATGATGCCATGCAGCAGCTGGTCACTAAAAAGGGTAATTCTGCTGAATCAATTACCAAAGATGACCTGCGCGAGTACGTAATCCATGGGGCGGTAAAACGGCTGCGGCCCAAGCTAATGACCGTGTGCGTTTCGCTGTTTGGGCTCGTGCCGGTACTTTGGGCCAACGGGGTAGGAACAGATGTGATGCAGCCTATTGTCCTGCCGATGATCGGAGGCGTGCTTACATCATCTACGCACATCCTGCTGGTAACACCACTGATTTTTTTAATGACAAAGGAGTATGAGCTACGTAAATACGGAAAACTACAAATCCATGATACACAGCATTAAATATGTGAAATGGCTGGTCCTGTTTTTGCTGCCGCTCACAAGTTGGGCACAGAAGCCGGTGTTTACACTGGATACTATTTTACATCGAATTGATAACAACAACCTGATGCTGCAGTCCTACGGGCTCAAAGCGGACAGTTACAAACATAGTGGTGATGCAGCCACAGCATGGATGCCGCCTATGGTAGGTCTGGGGACTTTCATGACCCCTTATCCCAATCAAATGATCATGGAGTCCCGCGACAAAGGTAACCTGATGCTGCAGATCGAGCAGGATATACCTAATCTGGCAAAGCTCAGTGCGAAAAAAAGGTACATCGCTTCTCAGGGCAATGTGGAAAGGGCCAACCGTGATATTACCCTTAATACCTATAAGGCACAAGCAAAACGGCTGTATTTCAATTGGCTCATAGCACGCCAGCGTGTAAGCGTGCTTGAAGAGAATGAGAAAATTATGGTCATGATGAAAAAAATCGAGGAAGTCCGCTACCCTTATAACCAGTCACAACTTGGAGGGGTTTTCCGGGCTGAATCGAAAATCCTGGAAAACCAGAATATGATCCGTATGCAGGAAGGCGCTATTGGAAAGGCAAAAGGATGGCTTAATAGCCTGATGAATGTAGTGGGTAATCAAGATTTTGAAATTGACACGACCTATAAACCTTCCTTCCAGCCCGCCATGTACTACGATACCGCTACGCTGGCTGACGCACGAATGGATGTTTTTAAAATGAATGAAAGTATCCGGTCCATGCAGCTTAATATCGAAAGCATGAAACAGCAAAAAAAACCGGATTTTAAAATCCGCTTTGACCACATGTACCCATTGGACGCAATGATGCCCAATGCTTACAGCGTGATGGGCATGCTTAGTATCCCGATAGCTCCCTGGTCATCTAAGATGTACAAGTCCGATATCAAAGCAATGCAGCTCAATATCCAAGGGATGCAGAAGGAGCGTTCTGCCATGCTGGTGGAAACTCAGGGCATGCTTTATGGTATGCAGTCAGAGATCGAGTCCATGCAAACCAGGGTCAGCACCATGCAGGAAAAAATAATCCCGGCCCTTCAAAAAGCAATGGACGCCTATTTTGCCAATTATCAGGAGAATAAAGCCCAGCTACCTGTTGTAATAGATGCCTGGGAAGCTTTGACGATGATGCAAATGAATGTGCTGGACGAGAAATTGAAATTCTATGAAATGATTGTGGATTATGAAAAAGAACTATATCGTTAGCCAGCTAATCGTGCTGTTACTGGCTACCGTATTTTTAAGCGCCTGTGAGAGTAAAACCCAAAAAGATGGGGATACGGCTTATGGGAAATCAGAGCAGTATACCTGTCCGATGCATCCGCAGGTAATTAGCAGCAAACCAGGCAAGTGCCCGGTCTGTGGCATGGACCTGGTAGCAAAAGAGGCTAATAATGAGCTGATTGTTGATACTAGTTTCAATGCACTGTTAAAGCCGGTGAATGCCCAGGTGATTGCCGACATTCCACTGATCAATGCCGAAAGCGGGATGCGAATTTTTTCAGCCCAGGCACAAGGCGTTGTAACTTATGATAGCCGGAGCCAGGTCTCACTTTCATCCAGAGTGGGTGGCCGTATCGAAAAACAGCTGATCAAATACAACTACCAGCCTGTCAGGAAAGGACAATTGGTGATGGAGGTTTATTCACCAGATCTGGCATCAGCTCAAAGGGAACTTTTGATGCTTGGTAACGATGAAGGCAGCCGGGACTTATTACTAAAAGCAAAACAGCGCCTGCTGCTGCTGGGAATGGCACCGGGGCAGATCGAGGACATTCTCAAGTCAGGAAATATCCTCTATAAGGTACCGGTATATAGTCCTGCCAATGGATACATCCTGGAACAATCAGCTAGCTTGACGCAGGCGGGCCCGGCTATGACAGCGCCTTCCGGCGGTGATGGCGCGGCAATGGATGAGATGGCTGGCAGCTCAGCCGCATCACCAGCCCCTGCCAGGCCATCGGCGGCGGTTTCACCCGTCCTTTTGCGGGCCGGGCAATATGTTACGGCCGGACAAACCCTGTTTACTATTTATACGTCCCAGGGCTTGATTGCTGAATTCGCCATATCGCCAGCTATATCTTCCCACATCAAAACAGGGCAAAAGTTGCTTTTTTATGCGGGTAATGACAAGGAAACGATGGCCAGTGGCCAGATTGGGTTGATCCAACCCGTCCTTCGAAGTGGCGAGAATTTCACCTTGGCCAGGGTTTATACTCCAGGAAAAAAGCTAACGCCCGGGCAACTGCTGACAGCGAGTATTCCCATTGTTTTTCAAAAAGGGTTATGGCTGGATAAAAAAGCGGTTTGGCAGAGCGGCAACAAGTCTATTGTATTTAAGCAACAAGGTAAAGTACTGGTACCTATGCAAATTAAAGCCGGGGCAGTTGTTGATGGGATGGTGCAAATACTATCGGATATCAAGGATTGGAAGGTAGCATCCAATGCCTCTTATTTGATAGACAGTGAAAGCTTCATTAAAGAAAACAGCATAGTTGAAAATTAAAATATGAAAAGAATCGCATTTTTAAAGCTAGCCACTTTTGCATCTTTTGCTCCTGGGATGCTTTTGATTGCTTGTAAAGATGATCAAAAAAAGCAAGCGGCAGAAGCCGGCCAGAAGACTTATACCTGTCCTATGCATCCACAAATAGTCCAGGACAAACCAGGTAGCTGCCCGATATGTGGGATGGACCTGGTTATCTTCGATAAAAGTAATAAGGATGCCTCTATCACGCTAGGCGAAAGTCAAATCGCGCTGGCCAACATAACGACTATGACAATGGGCAGTGGCCTTTTGTCAAATTCCAAAAGGCTCAATGGCCGTCTTGCTGTAAACCCTGACCAAACTGCTGTTGTGTCCAGCCGCGTGGCAGGGCGTATCCAAGTGCTATATATCAAAGAAACCGGTGTACCAGTAAGGAAAGGACAAGCCCTTTACAAAATATACTCTGAACAGCTTTTGGCATTGCAGCAGGAATATTTGTTGGCATATGCCCAAATAAAGCAGTTCCCTTCCGACGCGCGGTTTGGAGCCATTGAAAAGGCCGCCCGTCAAAAACTGCGTTTATATGATCAAAGTGAAGAAGATATACAAGGCTTAACGGCAAACCAGGACCTGGAACCATACATTACATACCGGGCACCGATCAGCGGCACAGTATCTGAGCTGTCAGTAACGGAGGGCCAGTATGTAAGTGAGGGGAGCGCGATACTGCGCCTTGAAGACTACTCTTCTTTATGGGTCGAAGCTGATATCTATCCAGCAGAAGCGGCAAGCATCCGAACGGGGCAAAAGGTGCAGGTACAGGTTACAGGCTGGGAAGATAAACCCCAGCCCATGCGCATTGACTTCGTTGTTCCGGCAATTCAGAGTGGCAGCCAGTTGATGCAGGTCCGGGGAACTGTTCCAAACCCAGGCAGCCGGTGGCAGCCAGGACTACAAGCTAATCTAATTTTACCCGTTGCCCAGGGCGGGACTGCCATGACTTTACCTGTCGATGCAGTGATCCATGATGCAAAAGGGGCACATGTATGGATTGAAACGAAGCCTGGTACTTTTTTGGCACGAATGGTCTCTACCGGAATCCAGAATGCTGACCTGGTTGAAATAAAGGAAGGCATTTCCAAAGACGAAAAAGTGGTTGTTACAGGTGCTTATCTTTTATATAGTGAATACATATTAAAAAAGGGGTCGGATCCCATGGCGCTGCATCAACATGAATAACCAATTTTTAACCATAAATTTTAGTAAGATGAAAAAAGCAACCAAATGGGCCCTGCCGGTGGCAATGATAGTATTTCTTTCGGCCTGCGGCAGCAAAAATGAAGAAGGTAACACCGGTTCCCATCAGGATTCAACAGCCCATGAGCACCATGAAGGCATGGATATGGGTGGCAAAGAAACAAGTAAAGTCGTATTGAAAGATGATAAGCTTGATGCAGTTTACCAGCACTATATTCATTTGACCACGGCTTTAATTAATTCCGATGAAGCAGAAGCAAAAATAGCCGCCAGTGCCATAGAAGCAGGTTTAGGCCAGATTCCGCAAGGATCCCAGGCCGCTAAAACAGCTTCTCAAATTACAGAGGCCAAAGGCATTGAATCCCAAAGGACTTTATATTCTGCACTAAGTGATGAGTTTATACCCCTGGTTAAAAAAGCCGGGTTGAACAGCGGCGAACTGTATGTTGATTTTTGTCCAATGGCAAACAAAGACAAAGGCGGCTATTGGCTGTCTGCCCAAAAAGAAATTAAAAATCCATACATGGGCGATAAGATGATTTCCTGCGGAGAGGTAAAGGAGACAATAAATTAACAGTGGTATGTATTGGATCAGGACATTATCCCTGATCCAATTCTCAACAACATTTAAAAACACTTCTGATGAAACTAATCACTATACTACTACTATTGCTGCCCCTTGGGGAAGTTTTCGCACAGCACCAACATGGTACCAAATCAACCGTACCGACACCTGCTAAAAAACCGCTTTCCGCAAATTCAAAAGGTGGAAGGGTCGAATACCACCTGTATGTGAATGACACATTGGCTAACATCAGTGGCAAAAAAAAGGTCTCAGCGCTCGCCATGAATGGTCAGATCCCGGCACCGACCTTACATTTTACAGAGGGTGACACTGCCGTGATCCATGTGCATAATCTTATGCACCATGAAACTTCAATCCACTGGCATGGCCTTCTTTTGCCCAATAAAGAGGATGGCGTTCCTTATCTGACAACAGCCCCGGTCGAGCCGGGCGGGCAGTACACATTTACCTTTCCCCTTATTCAAAGCGGAACGTTTTGGTACCATTCCCATACCATGCTCCAGGAGCAAAGCGGATTGTATGGTTCAATCGTGATCCAACCTAGAAAGAAAAATTATGAAGTAGACAGGGAGTTTGTTCTTTTGTTGTCGGACTGGACCGATGAGAACCCCCGGCGTGTGCTGAATGCGTTAAAAAGGAATGACCCGGCTAGTGAGTGGTATTCAATTAAAAAAGGGTATGCCCAAAGCCTTGATAAGTTAATACAGCATAAAGGACTGGGCAACAGGCTAAAAAACGGCTGGAAACGTATGCCGCCCATGGACCTGTCAGATGTTTACTATGCCGCATTTCTAGCAAATGGAAAACGCAAAGAAAGTATTCCGGATTTAAAGCCGGGCGATAAAGTCCGGTTACGTGTCATTAACGGCTCGGCTTCAACCTATTTTTATCTGCACGGAGGGGCGGGGAAGCTGGAATTGATTTCATCTGATGGCATCGACGTAAAGCCAATCAAAATAGATCGGTTGCTGATGGGCATCGCTGAAACTTATGATTTTCTGTTGACTGTACCAAAAGATAAAACCATGGAATTCAGGGCAACGGCCCAGGACGTGTCTGGATTTGCTTCTTTATTTCTTGGGAAAGGGGATACGTTATCTGCCGCACCCATTCCCAGGCCAAATGTTTGGAATATGGATGAGATGATGATGAGCATGGCTGTTAATTTCCCGGATAGAATGAACCATTCAGCAATGGGCATGGGTAAAATGGATCATAGCAAAATGAACATGGAACCCTCCCAAAACAAGCAGCCTGCCAGCAAAACTGAAAAAGGGCATGAAGGTATGGACATGGACAAAATGGACCATAGCAAAATGAACATGGAACCTTCCCAAAACAAGCAGCCTGCCAGCAAAACTGAGAAAGGGCACCAGGGTATGGACATGGACAAAATGGACCATAGCAAAATGAACATGGAACCCTCCCAAAACAAGCAGCCTGCCAGCAAAACTGAGAAAGGGCACCAGGGTATGGACATGGACAAAATGGACCATAGCAAAATGAACATGGATGGGATGCAGATGGGTAAGACCGACTCACTGACCATCTTCAATTATGATTTATTAAGTGCAACCCAGAAATCAACCTTTGACAGCTCAAAACCTGTAAGAACTGTCCATTTAAAGTTGACTGGTAGTATGTTCCGTTACGTGTGGTCTATAAATAACAGAGTGCTCTCCCAAGCGGATAAAATCAGTATTAAAAAAGGGGAAATCGTCAGGTTTGAGCTCGAAAACACTACGATGATGAACCACCCTATGCATTTACATGGCCATTATTTTAGGGTACTCAATAAAAACGAGGATTTCTCTCCTTTAAAGCACACCTTGGATGTGCCTCCAATGACAAGCATTACAATCGAGTTCGACGCAACGGAGGAAAAGGACTGGTTTTTTCATTGCCATATACTGTACCATATGATGAGCGGGATGGCCCGCATCGTCGAATATCAGGGAAGTAGCCGTGATACTTCTCTGGCCAGATATCCCCTCAAAAATTTGTTGAAGGAGGATAAGATGTGGTTTTTTTACGGAAGCATTGCAGCTAAATCGCATATGGCAGAAGCGAAGGCCAATTTTATTAATAGAAGCAGCGCCATCAGGTTCGAAGGAAATTATAACTATGGTTCTCAATATGAGGCCAATATCAGTTATGAAAGGTACATTGGAGACTGGCTGCGCCCCTATATTGGCTTTGGTGCTGTAAAACAGCGGTACTACAATATATTCAACGGGGAGCAAACCTTTGAGCAGGATTTTGACTTGCCGGTAATTGGAGTTCGGTATACACTCCCTTTTTTCATCGATGCTGATCTGCGTGTAAATTCCAATGGCCGGGTTCGTTTCGCCCTGGAAGGAGAAGAATGGCTGCTGCCTAAATTGTTTTTCAACTGGCGTATCAACACCGATAAAGAGTACCATCTGGACCTGGAATATATGCTCGGAAAATACATTTCCCTATCGGGTGGCTATGATTCCAGGTACAAACTGGGTGGGGGCTTGTTAGTAAGGTTCTAATAAGGGCGATTTCGTTACCATGTGCCAGGATTTTTCCCATTAGGTTGAAATCCTGGCAGTATACCAAGTTTTACGGGCCGACCAAAGATGTTGCTGCGGTTATTGCCTCTAAGTGCGTTTAAAGTTCCAGTTTTTAGACAAAATCAAATCAATGGAAAATCACCACCACCACGAGCATCATCCCAAAAAGCCAGCAGAAAGCATGCCGTCAATGACTGGATCTTCTCATGGGCACCACGGACCCACTGCGCAGGCTGATGAGCATAGCGACCATGATAAACATGCAGGGCATCACACCGAAGATTTTTTAAAGCGCTTTTGGATTTGTCTGGTCATCACTGTCCCGATCCTTTTGCTATCGCATATGATCCAGCAATGGGCCGGATTTAACTGGACGTTTGCAGGTGATCAATATGTGCTTTTGGCACTAAGTACGATCATTTACTTTTATGGAGGCTGGCCTTTTCTGACAGGCCTTATCAGGGAGCTGAAAAGCAAGAAATTAGGGATGATGACCCTGGTAGCAGTTGCTATTACTACCGCCTATGTGTATAGCGTAGCTGTCGTTTTTGGGCTGGAAGGGATGGATTTCTTTTGGGAGCTTGCTACTCTGATTGACATCATGCTGATCGGGCATTGGCTCGAAATGAAATCGCAAATGGCGGCTTCGCAGGCCTTGGAATCGCTGGTTGCTCTGCTTCCTTCAATGGTCCATGTTGAAAAAGATCATCAGGTAACTGACATCCCATTAAAAGACCTTCGCCGTGATGACATATTGCTTGTCAAACCCGGTGAAAAGGTCCCGGCAGATGGATTGATCCTGGAAGGTAATTCTTATGTGAATGAAAGCATGCTCACCGGGGAAAGCGTGCCCGTCCAAAAGCAGAAAGACGATAAAGTAATTGGCGGAGCAATCAACGGAGATGGTGTTCTGAAAGTCCAGGTTACAGGTGCTGGCAATGAAAGTTACTTACAAAAAGTAATTGACATGGTCAAGACTGCGCAAGGGGCTAAATCAAATACACAGAATTTAGCTGATAAGGTGGCGGGATGGTTAACACTGGTTTCCATTACTGTTGGCGTGGTCACTTTTATTGTTTGGTATACTGGCGGTCAGAATCTTGCATTTGCCCTGGAAAGGATGGTTACCGTTATGGTAACATCCTGCCCGCATGCATTGGGTGTCGCCATTCCCCTGGTGATCGCTATTTCAACCACACTATCTGCAACGCACGGTCTTTTGATCCGCAACCGTACAGCCTTTGAGAATGCCCGTAAATTGACAACCATCATTTTTGATAAAACCGGTACGCTTACGAAAGGCTCTCATGAGGTTCAACAGATCATACCCATTGGAGATCAGTTTTCATCTGATCAGATATTGCAATATGCGGCGGCAATTCAGCAAAACTCCGAACACCATATTGCACATGGGGTCATGCGCAAGCTTAAAGAGAAAGGATTAGAGCTGTGGGCTTCGGCCGACTTCAACTACATGCAGGGAATTGGCGTAACAGGTACAGTAAACAATAAAAAGGTAGTGGCTGCTGGCCCCAATTATTTTATACAGGAAAACAACCCTGTACCTGCTATTCCGGATCAGGTAGACCAGGCGACTGACACTGTAAACTTTATTCTTATCGACGGCAAAACGGTTGGCATAATTACATTTGCGGACACTATCAGGGAGAGCGCAGCACAGGCAGTTGCCGAGCTGAAAAAAATGAATATCAAAACCTTTCTTTTGACCGGTGATAATGAGAAAATTGCGGAAGCGGTCAGTAGAAAGCTGAACATGGATGGGTATCTGGCTAATGTATTGCCCCATCAAAAGCAGGATAAGGTCAAGGAATTTCAAGATAAAGGAGAGATTGTTGCCATGACTGGCGATGGTGTTAATGATGCGCCCGCACTCGCACAAGCGGATGTAGGCATTGCCGTTGGTTCGGGCACCGATGTGGCAGCTGAAACCGCCGATATTATCCTGGTCAACAGCGACCCGATGGATGTAGTACAAATGATCACCTTCGGCAGGGCCACTTATAGAAAAATGGTCCAAAACCTGGCTTGGGCAATCGGTTACAACGTCATAGCAATCCCCTTGGCAGCCGGTGTGCTATATCCCAGTTTTATGTTAAGCCCTGCGATGGGAGCAGTCCTGATGAGTGCATCCACAATCGTGGTTGCCATTAATGCTAAGCTACTTAGGGTAAATTAAATGCTATGGCAATGACAAATCAACAATTTGATGAGCTTATTAAGAGCAGGCTGGAATCTTTCCGGCCTGTTTACCTGCGCAGGGACTGGCTTGAATTAAATGAGCGGCTGGAAAGACGTGCAAATAAAATGCCAAGGCCTTCTTATACAGCCGGACGCACTAAAGGAAAGCCGTCAAGGTAAGATCAGTGGCATTTCTCTGTATGTTAGCTGCATGAAGCGGTTTCTGATGAAGTTGATTTCACAAAACTATGCATATATCATACCTAATTGTGTAAGGAAATCTTGTGTGCTCCAGCTTAGTTTTGTATATATAAATCAAGACAATGGAAGCACTTATTTCAGATAAAGCAAGCATTAAAAAAGCTTCGGATAAATATATAAAGAAAACTTTCCCGGTCCTGGGCATGACTTGTGCTGCCTGTGCGGTAAGTGTGGAAAGCATGCTTAAATCCGCCAAGGGAGTCCACGATGCCGGCGTTAATTATGCCAATCAAACAGCCTGGGCTGAATATGACCAGACCCTTAAGGCTGTTGACTTACAAAATCTAATCCGCTCTGTGGGCTATGATCTGATTGTCGATTCACAGGATCCGCAACAGGAGCAGCATCAGGCCCAGCTCAAACATTACCAGCAGTTAAAAAAGCGCATTTTGTGGGCAGCGCTGCTGTCTGTACCAATTGTAATTATCGGAATGTTTTTCATGGACACAATGCCTTACGGGAATTGGATCATGATGGCCCTGTCAGCGCCGGTTGTATTTTATCTGGGACGAAGCTTTTTTACCAATGCCTTTAAACAAGCTAGGTACAGGAAAGCTAATATGGATACCCTTGTGGCACTAAGCACCGGGATTGCTTTTTTGTTTAGTGCTTTTAATACGATTTACCCGGAATTCTGGCACAATCAAGGTTTGCATGCACACGTCTATTTTGAGGCAGCAGCAGTTGTAATCGCTTTTATCTCCCTGGGAAAACTGTTAGAAGAAAAAGCAAAGTCCAATACTTCGTCGGCGATAAAAAAACTGATTGGCTTGCAGCCTAAAACTGTCAGGGCTATTATTAATGGTGTAGAGCAGGAAATACCAATTGCGGCAGTAAAGCCTGATGATATCTTACTGGTAAAACCTGGTGAAAAAATCCCGGTTGATGGCATTGTAACAGATGGAAGATCATTTGTGGATGAAAGCATGATCAGTGGGGAGCCGGTTCCAGTTGAAAAAATTCAGGGAGAGTCTGTCTTTGCAGGGACAATTAATCAGAAGGGTAGCTTTCAGTTCAAAGCCCAAAAGGTAGGAGGTGATACGATCCTTGCCCAGATCATTAAAATGGTTCAAGAGGCTCAGGGTAGTAAAGCGCCGGTTCAGAAGCTTGTAGATAAGATAGCTGGTATTTTTGTGCCAATCGTGATCGGTATTGCTGTATTGACTTTTCTGACATGGATGCTGTTTGGATCAGAAAACGCTTTTACACATGCACTACTCACCTCTGTCACGGTGCTCGTAATTGCGTGCCCTTGCGCACTTGGGCTCGCAACGCCTACCGCAATCATGGTAGGTATCGGTAAAGGTGCAGAAAATAACATCCTGATTAAAGATGCCGAAAGTCTTGAATTAGGCCATAAAGTGAACGCGGTTATCCTTGATAAAACAGGTACGATTACGGAGGGTAAACCCGTTGTCACAGACATTTCCTGGAATGAAAATAACGAAGATCAAAGGTCATACAAGCAAATCCTGCATGCAATGGAAGGCCAATCTGAGCACCCATTAGCGGAAGCGGTGGTTGCTCATCTCCAAAAAGAAAGTTTCCTGGCCCTGCGTCTGGAAAAATTTGAAAGTATAACTGGTTTGGGAGTCAGCTCATTTTATGATGGAGGCCAATATTTCATTGGCAACCGCAAACTGATGGAGCTAAACACGATCAGCATAAGCAATAAGCTTTCCCATGAAGCAGAAGGATGGCAACAGCAGGCCAAAACAGTAATTTTCTTTGCAGACTCCCGGAAGGTCCTTGCAATCATTGCCATTGCCGATAAAATCAAACCTACTTCCCGCCAGGCCATTGAAACGCTACAAAACCGGGGGATCGACGTTTACATGCTTACCGGTGACAATAAACACACGGCAGCTGCCGTAGCAAAGCAGGTAGGCTTGAATCACTATAAAGCAGATGTGATGCCCTCTGAAAAAGCAGAGTTCGTAAAACAACTGCAAGCAGAAGGAAAAATTGTGGCTATGGTCGGGGACGGGATTAACGACAGTCATGCCCTGGCGCAGGCCGATGTCAGCATTGCCATGGGCAAAGGCTCGGACATTGCCATGGACGTAGCAAAAATGACATTGATTACATCCGATTTGAACATGGTGCCTAAAGCGCTGAAACTTTCAGCAAAAACAGTTAAAACGATCAAACAAAACCTGTTCTGGGCTTTTATATACAACCTGATAGGTATACCTGTTGCTGCGGGGCTGTTATACCCGTTTAATGGCTTTTTACTTGACCCAATGATTGCAGGAGCAGCAATGGCGCTCAGCTCAGTTTCTGTTGTAAGCAATAGTTTAAGGCTAAAAGCGGCAAAACTGTAGTATCTGAATTAGTAGAGTGATTATATAATCTAAAATAAATAACCAATGGAAACTTTAAAATTCAAAACAAATATCAAATGTGGGGGCTGTGTGGCAAAGGTTACGCCTGGTTTAAATGAAACAGCCGGGATCGATCAGTGGGAAGTTGATATCAATAACCCTGAAAAAATCCTTACTGTAACTAGCGACAGTAAGGAAGATCAAATCGTCGCAGCTGTTAAGGATGCCGGTTTTGCGATTGAGAAGATCGACTAATTATCAGTTGCCATCGCGCTGGCATAGTTGTTTTAAAATCATGGGACTGAATACCAGCTAATTTGAGTCTTTAAATTAAACGACAACCCCATGAAACCAACGTACAAAATGCTAGGGCTTGCAGCCCTGATGGCCTTTTCAACTGCATGTTCCGACGACGACGACGACAACAAAATTGAAGTCCAGGCCCATGACAAAAATCAAATGATGACTATCATGCACGATATGATGGATGAAATGCAAACAATGAAAGCCACACAGGACCCAGATATTGATTTTGCTACCATGATGAAAATGCATCACATGGGTGCCATTGATATGGCCAAACTGGAATTAGCATCTGGAAACAACAGTGAAATGAAGGCCAAAGCCCAAGCAATAATCGATGCACAACAAAAAGAAATTGCTCAGCTGGATTCTTTCCTGACCAAGGCTACACCTGCAAATATGAACATGGACTTCCATATGAAAATGATGGAGGGGATGGACCGTATGGGTAAACAATCGGACCTTCAAATCATCAATGGGAACATAGACCAGGACTTTGCCACCTTAATGATCGAGCATCACAAGAGTGCTACTGAAATGGCACAGATGCAATTATTAATGGGTAGAGATGCTGGCTTGAAAGAAATGTCTTCTATGATCATTGAAGAGCAGAACAAAGAAATAGCCGATTTCCAGACTTGGCTGCTGGCTAACAGAAATAATTAACCACCAATTAACCTTAATTCTTATGGCACATCAGCAATTTAAAGAATGTATCGAAGCTTGTGTGGCATGCGCTATCGCTTGCAGCCACTGTGCAACTGAATGTTTGAAAGAAGAGCACGTAGGACATATGGCAAAGTGCATCCAGCTTGATTTAGAGTGCGCCGCTATCTGCCGTAGTGCGGCCGAAGTAATGAGCCTTGGCAGCAGTTTTAGTGCGCACCTATGCCGTGTTTGTGCAGATGCCTGCAATGCTTGTGCAGAAGAATGCGAAAAACATGCAGAAATGGGCATGGATCATTGCCGTGAATGTGCAGAAGCTTGTCGTAACTGTGCTAAGGCTTGTGAAGAAATGGCTACTCCGGTATAAAGGACAGCAATGACTTGCAGGCTACTACAATATTTAGGTATGAACTATCTAAATTGTTAGGGACTTACCATCGATTAAAAATAGGTTGAAAAGCCAAACTGGAACCCGGCAGTTTGCGAGGCCGGGTTCCTTAATAAATCAGTGTGCCGTTCATAACGGTAATTGGCCCTGATGACGGTTTGCGCAGATGGCCGGAAGCTGATGGCCGGAACCAGCGCGTACACATGATCGGCGATCCTTAAACCTAGCTCCTGAAAGTTGCCAACATTGTAATCTGCATATTCCAGGCGCAGGGCAATATTGATCACGCTTTCGGACCAGCCGAGCATTTTGCCTTTTTTTATTGGCTGGACAATATCCAAAAACCCACCTTGCTGGCGGTTGCCAAATTGCTGTATGTAAGTATCCGGCACATCCACATAAGCCCAAACCCATTCCCCGTTCAGGTATGTGTCTTTCAAAATGGTCGAATTAACGTCAACTGCAATAAAATTAAGGTGCCTTTTCTTATCAAGGACAATACCATCATCTTTGAATTTGTTATAGACACCCCCCATCCAGGACAGGCCAATCTCTGCGATATTCCTGTGTTTAATGGCCATTTTAATGGTTTTCAAAGGGACACCATTAAAGCTTTCCTCGAAGCGTTCCGCGTTTGCTTTGCTGGCCGGGAACCACGTACGGTTCTGGTTGTTGTTGATGATTTTATCATCGAAGCCGTTGGAAAGATAGGCCTCATATGCCCAAACCCAGTTCTTTCGGGAATACTTACCGAAAACCCCAAAGCCTACATTGCTCCACGTGCTGGGTATGATGGTCGTCGATGAAACCGGCCGGCTTACGAATTCCCATTTGGGCCCATCATGGTTTTGGTTGAACGAACCGATCGGGTTCATGATCACCCCGCCGCGCAGGTTAAATAGCGGATTGAATTCCAGGTCCAGTGCGGCAAATTCGATATTGATTTCCCGCCCACCTTCCTCAAATTCTATTTCAGTCATAAACTTGATGCGCTGCCGCATGCTGGCAGACATAAACATGGTGAGCCGTGGCAATTGAAAAGAGAGGCCTTCACTTACCCCATTTGTGCTGAAATAGCTGCTATTGGCTTCCAGGTACCCGCCTATTGAAACCGGCAACTTTCCCATCTGCAAGAACGGGCGGTTGTAAACCGCATCCATATTCAGCTTCAACTTACTGGAATCCTGCTTGACGCGGGTAAAGAAAAAGCTGGTATCAGTCTGGCCGTAAAGAAGCTGGCAAAAAAAGACCAGATAAAAGGAGAATAGAAGTTTCTTCATGCCAGTAGGATATATACCGATGTTTCATCACTGCGGACACTGAATTTGCGCAAGTCCTCTTTTGCAGGACCTTTGGTCACTTTTCCGCTGCGGTCGTATTCACTTCCATGTGCAGAGCATGAAAGCGAGTCACCGTGCACACTGACTTCATTGCCTTGATGGCTGCATTTGAGCCAAACTGCTGTGTATTTATCGTTACCATCATCATATACGGCCACAGGAAATTTCAGGTTTTCTACGTTGACGACCACGACCTGGCGGGCTATCTTCTCTCCTGACTTTTTGGTTTGAAAAAACGAATCCTTCGGAAATGAAATGGTTTTGCCTGCTACAGTGCCTTGTACCGAATAGACGCTGGCGCACCCTGTCAGGGAAAAAGTCGCCGTTGATAATCCAAGGCATGAAATACCACACGCTTTAATAAATTGCTTTCTGTCCATTTTACAGAGATTTTAAAAATTTGATAAGATCTGCCTGCTCACCCTGAGCCAGTTTTTTAAAACGGTTCTTGCTCCCTTCCGCTTCCCCACCATGCATGTCAATGGCCTGCTCGATACTCCTTGCCCGGCCATCGTGCATCAAAAAGTACTGGCCGCCCTGGGAGTTGGGCGACAGACCAAGCCCCCACAGGGGCGGCGTCCTCCATTCGGATGTTTTCGCGCTTCCTTCGGTGTAACCATCGTCAAGCCCGCTGCCCATGTCATGCAGCAGCAGATCAGTATAGGGATTAAAAGTTTTATTGGAAAGGGCTGCTATTGGGGAAAGCCCTGTTTTCAGGGTTTGCCGGTGGCATCCCTGGCAACCCAGGTCTATAAACGTCTGCTTTCCTTGCTGTACCTGTGCGTCGCTTTGGTCCCTTTGGATTGGCGCTTTTAAGGTTTGTAAATAAAAGACCACATTGTTAATCGTCAGGTTTGAAATCTCTGGGTCAATTTCAAGGCCTGAGTAGACATCCTTGGGTGCAAAAGCCGAGCTGATACCTATATCCTGGCTGTATGCATTTACAGTCTGGTGAAGCAGGTTATAAGTAGCTGCTTTTTTACCGAAACGATGGATGTATTTGCCATTCTTAGGGATTGCATTGGGCAAGGCATTGATAAATGAAGGTAGGTTACCATAACTGGGCTCTCCCGTTATCCCGTCTTTATCCATGTCAGAGGGATCGGCCATTGCCAAAATATCTTCATCGGAAACCAGCTCAATAAACCCAAGTCCTGTATTGGAAGGGGGCGTGAACCTGGAAAAAGTAGCCCCAGCCGGTATCGACTCAGGTGTATAGCCAGGGATCGCCCTATTTTGTAGCTGTGGCCCACCCAAGTGCAGGAATTTATTGCCGGTCTGGTCAGTTTGGCCAAACCGGGTCAGCGTCGTAAACAATGTCCCTTTGCCGTCACCGGCGTGGCAGCTTCCGCAGCTCGTAGCTACAAAAACAGAACCTAAACCGGTTTCCCTGGTAAATATCTCATCATTGAAAGCCACATCACCTGCTAAAAAGCGGGTCTTTTCCGCAGATGAAAGCCCATCAATCGGACCGTCCAGGATCTGGTCGTCAGCTGGCAGCTTTGGTGTAATCCGCTCACAGGATACGATTAAAATGGCTTCGAGAATGATCGCAAAAATAAGTAACCGTTGATTCATTTAGATTATTCTTAACAAAGTTTTAGATAAGCCTAAACTTTTTATAAAGGTAGTTTAAATTTTTAAAAAGCAAATAATGGGCATAAAAAAACCTCCGGATGTCGCTCGGAGGTTTTCTAGTTGCATTACAGTAAGTTAGATCTCCTTTCTCTGAATTCGGAAGGCATTTAAGATCGCCAGTAGCGCCACGCCAACATCCGCAAAAACAGCTTCCCACAAAGTGGCGATCCCGCCTGCACCCAAAAGCAACACGATTGCCTTCACAGACATGGCAAGGATAATGTTTTGCCAAACAATGGAACGTGTGATCTTACCAGCCCGGATGGCGGAAACAATCCTGGATGGCTGGTCATTCTGGATTACTACATCCGCTGTTTCAATAGTCGCATCAGATCCCAGCCCGCCCATGGCAATGCCTGCATCGGCAAGGGCCACAACGGGGGCATCATTGACTCCGTCCCCGACAAAGGCCAAACGTTTACCGGCATCCTTGAAGGCCTGTACTTTCTCAACCTTGCCTTCCGGCAACAAATCCCCATATGCTTCATCGATGCCCAGTTCTTTGGCAACTTTTTGGGCAACAGCATTCTTGTCGCCAGAGAGCATTACCGTCTTAATGCCCAGGGCATGCATATCCTTGATGGCCTGGGCCGCATCTTCCTTGATTTCATCGGCAATGGTAATGTAGCCAGAATATTTGCCGTCAACAGCTACAACAACGATTGTCTCTTGGATTTGCTTGATTTCCTGGGGGTAGGTAATGGAAAATTTATCCAGCAATTTCAGGTTACCGGCTAGCAGCTCTTTACCTGCAACCTTGCCCTTTAAGCCATGCCCTGCTATCTCTTCGACATCAGTAGGATCTTCTAATTTTTTACCTTGCTGGTAGTCAATGACTGCCCTTGCTACCGGGTGCGTGGATACATTCTCCAAGGATGCGGTCAATCTCAGGAATTCTTCCTTGTCCATATCACTAACAACCTGCTGTACTTTGAATACCCCTTTGGTAAGCGTGCCGGTCTTGTCCATGACAATGGTATCCACCTTGGTCATCACATCCAGAAAGTTAGACCCTTTAAACAAAATCCCGTTACGGGAAGCCAGGCCAATACCACCAAAGTAGCCTAGGGGAATAGAGATTGTCAGCGCGCATGGACAGGAAATAACCAGGAAAACCATCCCGCGGTAAAGCCATTGGTTGAACACATAGTCATCTACAAAGAAGTACGGCAGCACCGTAATAGCCAAGGCCAAAAAGAAAACGATAGGCGTATAAATTTTGGCAAACTTGCTGATAAAAAGCTGCGTCGGTGCTTTTCTGGCCGTAGCATCCTGCACCATTTCCAAGATCCTGGAAAGCTTCGAATCTTTAAAAGCGGTCGTCACTTTGAGCTCGATTGGCCTGTCCAGGTTGATCATTCCGGCAAGGACCGGGCTGCCTTTTTCTTTTGTATCGGGTTTAGACTCGCCTGTTAACGCAGCCGTATTGAAACTGGCCGATTCTGTCAGCAATTCGCTGTCCAGGGCGACTTTCTCACCTGGCTTGACCATGATGATATCGCCAATTACAGCATCAGAGGGGTTAATAACCTTGTTACCCTCGCTTCTCTTGACTGTTACCTTATCGGGACGAACGTCCAGTAGCGCTTTAATGGAGCGTTTCGAGCGGTTAACAGCCAGGTCTTGGAAGAGCTCGCCCAGCTCGTAAAAGATCATCACCGCAACACCTTCGGCAAACTCACCAATATAGAACGCCCCAAGCGTGGCAGTTGTCATTAAGGTAAACTCGTTGAAAAAATCTGCGCGCTTAACCCTTCTGAACGCAATTTGAATTGTTTTGTAGCCTGCCAGCACATAGGCAGCCACCATTAACCCTATCTCGACGGGCTTTGTTACCGGGATTTCGAGCACTTTGCTTACCAGCAAAAAACTAAGCAGGATTACAAGGCTCAGCCATAATGCCCACCGGCTTTTGATCAGGCTCTGGCTACCCCCTTGACCGCTATGATCGTGCCCATCGCCTTCGCTATGGTCGTGGTCATCATCATCTTCCTGATCATGATCTTCCCCTTCTGCATGATCATGGCCTTCGTGTTGCTGCTTTTTTGCTAATTCTGTATCAATTGGCTCCTGCTTTTCAGGCTCGTTGTTTTGGCTTTTTTCCATGATATAGTCCCTTTTAGATTTCTACAATAAAGTTTAATATGGCTAGGCTAATAAGCGTTAGCCCGGTGATGAGCTGCTCATAATGTTCCAGCCAATGGATATTGATGCTTTTAACGCCTTTACTTCCCAGGCTTACCATCAACATCATACCTGACAAGGTCAACACATTGTAAATCAATACAATTGTCAAAACCGCATACCATCCAATGGCCCCCGCGTTTAAGAAATAGGCATTGATCTCAAAGCAGGGTGAGAGAAACATCATCAGCATCAGTGACAACAGTATTCTGCGATGACTGCCATATTTCAATAACTTTTCGTCGATATGGCTATGTGCCTGATGGCGGTAATGCTGCATGATAAACCAGGTCCCCAGAAGCAGTAAAAACAAGGGTACAATCTTGCTTGCGATGACGCTTTGGTTCTCTGAAAGCTGAAAGCCTGCAAAGCTGACCATCAAACCAAAGATGGTCGTACTTAATGTATGCGCCGCCCCGGCCAAAAAGGTTGTATTTAAAACCTGCCGCCTGCTCCACCCCATTGACCTGCCAATGGTCACAAATGGGAGCCAATGGCTGGGGATCAGCGCATGGATTAGGCTAAGTGCAATACTGCCAAGGATGATCTGGTTCATAGGTTAGTGGCCTCCTTCTTCTTCCTCAGAATTTTTAAGTGTTGATAGCAGCGCATAGGCACCTTTAAGCACAATCTTTTGGTCCTCAAATCCCTGTGGGGATTTGATCTGGGTATACCCGTTTTCTGATACGCCCTTGGTCACCTGGACCATCTCAAAAGCCATTCCCTCAGATTGCTCGGAACTACTATCACTGCCAGCAGCTTCCGGGCGCTGTATAAAAACATAGGATGCACCTTCAAAATCAACAATGGCCTGATCAGGGAGCGCAAGCACAGGATTTGCTCCGATCTCGATGACTGCCTTCACAAAGTTCTGTGGCAACAGGCCGGCTTCGTCTTTTTCGAGGTGGCAATGCACACGCACGGTCCGGTCTTCATTGATCTTCTGGTTGATCAGGTAAACTTTTGCCAGGTATTCTTTGCCTGCGTTGTTGCTGACCGTAAAGCGCACCAGCTGTCCTAGCTTGATTTTAGGGATATCCTGCTCAAAAATGGAAAGCTCCACATGCAAGTGGTCGGTGTCAACGATTTCAAACATGACATCGGTCGGGTTGACATATTTACCCAGGTTCACATTCACCGTCGTCACCGATCCGCTGATAGGGGAATGTATCGTGGCGCTATTGACAATAGTTCCTTTCTGTAAGGTAGTCAGGTTGATGCCCGCCGTAACAAGCCTTTCTCTTAACCCCGCCAGCCGTGCTTTCTGGGTCTTTACTTCCGATGTTGCTTGCTGCAATACTTTTTGGGCATTGATATTTTCCTTGCTCAATTCCAGCTGACGGCTGTACTCTTGCTGCGCGTATTCGAGCTTACTTTCCGTTTCCAGGAAGTCTTGCTGGATCTGGATAAAGTCAGGGTTTTCGATTGTGGCCAGCAGTTGGCCTTTCTTGACGCGCATCCCCTGCAAGAGCTCGGTTTTTCTGACAAACCCGCCCAGTGGTGCTGATATGCTTACCAAGTTTTGTGGCGGGATATCGATCACACCATTAGCCGTGACAACATCACTCAAATTGCGGGTACTGGCCGCGCCCAGCTGAATAGCTGCCGTTTCGTACTGCGCTTTTGTGAGCTCAACTACATTACCTTCTTCCCCCTCATGGTGCTCTTCATCCTGATGGGCTGGCTGCTGGCTTTCCTCCTGTTTTTTACCACAGGACCAAATCCCTGTAAGCAGAAACAAGACAATTAATATATTTTTCATCGTATGGATCATTAGTATGATTGATAATTTAAAGTGGGTCATTGCTGTTTGGCTAACAGAAATTCAATTTCAATGACCGATTGGTTGTAACTGTCCAGTAAGTCCAGGTAAGTAGACCGGATGTTTAAAGCCCTGGTAAGTGCCTGGGAAAACTCGACATAACCAATCTCGCCTGCTTCATAAGCCTTTGTGGCATTGCCTGCAATGACACCGGCCAAAACCAAAGTTTTTTGTTCATATAAAGCCAGGCTCTGGCTCGCACTCTGGTAGGTATGCATGGCCTGCTGAAAACTGCCTATTAGCTGCACACGGGCAAGCTCCACCTGGTTCTGGGCCACCTTTTCATTGAGCTCCGAGGCTTTTATGCGTGCCTTGGAAGCACCACTAAAAACCGGGATCGACACGCCCAGCTGAACCCCCTGGAAACGCTTTCCGGCCCCATAAAAAACTTCGGTACCATTGATATTCTGTCCACCGATTAAAGATTGGTTGAAGTATCCTATGCTGAAATCAGGTAGCAGGCTGGTGCGTGCAAGAGCTGTAGACTGTTTTTCGATGGCAACCTGCTGGCTCAGGTACTGCAAATAGGGGTTTAAACCAATGCCCGATGTATCTGTCAGGAGCTGACCAAGATCACGTCTTTCCAGTGTATCGGTCTGGGCTTCCACCGGTCCGGCGCCATTGATCAATGTCTGCAGCTGCCGCTGTAAGACTAGCAAATTACCCTGGTTTTGAATGATCTGTGCCTGGATTTCACCCTGCTCACTTTCGGCTACCGAGTATTCAAGCTGGCTTGTTTCGCCAGTCTTAAAGCGCAGCGCTGCGGCCTTGACAAAACGGTCTGCCCGCAGCCCTTCGGCAATCAATAGCTGCTGCTGCTGCTTAAAGCGTACCTGCTGATAATAATTGCTTTTGATTTGCCGGACGAGCTCTGCCTTGGTCACTTCAAGCCGGGCTTGCGCGCCGTTAATCTGGGCAGACAACAGCGCTTTTCTTTTTGCGCCTACCTTTGGGTGGGGCAAACTTTGGGAAATATTAAACTGGTTATCGAACCGGTTGCTGTTGTATTGCCCTCCCATCCAGGAAAGATCCGTTTTTGCGATCTCCACAGAAGTACCAATCAATGAACGCTGGTAATCGATTTGGTAAATACCTGCTTTTACTTCCAGGTTTTTGCCGGTCGCTTCACTGATGGCTGTTTCCAGGGATATTTTCCGGCTTGCATGCGTGGAGTCCTGCGCCTTTACAGCTGGGGCAGAAAAAGTAATTGCACCAAAAACAAGCACAAGTGCCCCGGCCTGTTTCATTGCAGCACCGCCAAAACGCTTCTCGACAATCAGGTAGAGCACCGGCAGTACCAGCAGCGTCAATAATGTTGCCGACACAAGGCCCCCGATTACCACAGTCGCCAGTGGGCGCTGCACTTCCGCGCCAGAGCTATTAGACAAGGCCATCGGTAAAAATCCAAGTGATGCCACAAGTGCTGTCATCAATACCGGGCGCAAACGGGTTTCAGTACCTTGAAAAATGACCTGCTTTAAATCGGTCATCCCCTCCTTGCGCAGTGAGTTAAACTCTGCAATCAGCACAATGCCATTTAATACGGCCACGCCAAAAAGGGCGATAAAGCCGATGCCGGCTGAAATACTGAAAGGCATTCCCCGAAGTGAAAGGGCAATGATTCCACCAATTGCTGACAGCGGGATCGCTGAAAGGATCAAAAGGCTCTGACGAAGCGAGTTGAATGTAAAATAAAGCAGTACAAAGATCAGCAGCAGCGCGATGGGCACTGCAACACCCAAACGGGTGTTGGCTTCCTGCAAGTTTTGAAACTGGCCTCCATAGGTGGTATAATAACCCGTAGGCAATTTTATCTGGTTATCTATTTTAGTTTGAAGCTCCTTGACAATGCTTTCTACATCCCTGCCACGGACATTGAAAGCTACTGTTATGCGCCGCTTGGCGTCCTCCCTTTGGATCTGGTTAGCACCAGTTTTCATCTCTACGGTAGCGATCTGGCTCAGCGGGACTTGCTCCCCGTGCGGTGTGGTGACAAACAATCCCTGCACATCTTCAAGGGCTTGCCGGTTCTCGCTTTTTAGCCTGACTACCAGGTCATATCTTTTTTCACCTTCATAAACCAGGCCTGCACTGCTTCCTGCAAAGCCCGTATTGATGGTACGGTTCGCATCTTCAATGCTAATGCCAAACTGCGACATGCGGGCACGGTCGAAATTAACGACGATCTGTGGCAGGCCGCTGACTTCTTCCACATACAGATCTTCGGCCCCTTCAACAGAGGCGACCAGTTTGCCTATCTTCGCTGCCTGCTGGGCCAGGACATCCAGGTCTTCGCCAAAAATCTTAATGGCAACATCTTGCTTTACCCCTGAGATCAGCTCATTGAAACGCATCTGGATTGGCTGTTGAAAGCCAAATGTTACACCAGGGATGGTCTGGGTAAGGGTGGCCTGCATTTTCTCTGCGAGCTCCTCCCGCCCTTTGGCTTTTGTCCACATGGATCTTTCTTTTAATATGACCATTACATCAGCGGCTTCTACGGGCATAGGGTCTGTGGGTATCTCGGAAGCACCGATCTTGCCTACCACTTCCACGACTTCATCCGGAAAATTCTTTCGCAATACACCAGCCGCTTTCTGCACGGCGTCCACAGACTCGGAAAGCGAACTACCTGTCAGCACGCGCATTTCAACAGCAAAATCACCTTCGTCGAGCTGCGGGATAAACTCGCCACCCATATTCAAAAACATCCAAAGGCTGATTCCGAAAAGTCCCAGAGCACTCGCGACCACAATTACCCTTCTACGAAGTGCAAAGGCTAATGCAGGCAGGTAGAGCCGGTGAAAAAAGGCAATAATGCGGTCTGAAATATTGGGTTTATGCTCATTTTGCTTGCTTAAAAACAAAGCTGACACCATCGGCACGTAAGTCAGCGAAAGGATGAAAGCGCCCAGTATGGCAAAACTGACGGTTTGCGCCATGGGGCGGAACATCTTTCCTTCAATGCCTACCAGGGCAAGGATCGGCAGGTAAACGATCAGGATAATGATTTCACCAAATGCAGCTGAATTCCGGATCTTGGAGGCTGATTCATATACCTCGTTATCCATTTCCTGCTGGGAAAGCCGGTGGGTATATTTCTTTCCCATGATGTGGTGCAGGGTAGCTTCAACAATGATAACGGCACCATCGACAATCAAGCCAAAATCAATTGCGCCCAGGCTCATCAGGTTACCTGACACACCAAAAAGGTTCATCATACTTACCGCAAAAAGCATTGCCAGCGGGATTACCGAAGCAACTACAAGCCCGGCACGAAGGTTACCTAGCAGCAGGATCAGCACGAAAATGACAATAAGAGCGCCTTCGATCAGGTTTTTTGAAACGGTGCCAATGGCATTGTTGACCAGTTTGGTGCGGTCCAGGAAAGGCTCGATGACCACGCCTTCCGGAAGCGATTTGCTGATCTGCTCTATCCTTTCCTTTACATTGCCGATCACCTTGGCAGCGTTTGCTCCTTTAAGCATCAATACCAGCCCGCCTACCACTTCGCCTTCATCGTTGCGGGTCATTGCGCCATACCGCACGGCGGTGCCGTACTGCACCGTTGCGATATCGCGGATCAGTATGGGAAGACCGTTTGAAGTTTCTTTGACCTGGATACTTTCAATGTCTTTCAGGTTTGTGATCAGTCCCTCGCTTCTGATAAAATAGGCATTGGGCTTTTTGTCAATGTAAGCCCCGCCGGTATTTTGATTGTTGCGTTCAAGTGCCGAGAATATCTCAGCCATCGAGATCTGGGCACTTCTTAATTTGAAAGGGTCGATTGCTATCTCGTACTGCTTCAAAAAACCGCCAAAGCTGCTTACGTCTGCAATCCCTTCGGTGCCCAAAAGCTGCCTTCTGACAATCCAGTCCTGGATGCTCCGCAGCTCCATAGGTGGGTACTTCTTCTCGTACCCTTTTTTGGTGTGCAGGACATACTGGTATATTTCGCCAAGACCGGTTGTTACCGGCGCAAGCTCGGGCGATCCGGCGCCTGGCGGTATCTGCTCCATAGCACTTTGCAGGCGCTCTGAGACCTGCTGCCGCGCCCAATAAACATCAATATTATCTTTGAAAACGATGGTTACGACTGACAGTCCAAACCTTGAAATTGAGCGGATTTCCTCCGTGCTCGGGATGGTGGCCATGGCCGTCTCAACAGGAAACGTAACTAAACGTTCTACTTCCTGCGCGGCCAGGGAAGGGCTGCTTGTAATGATTTGTACCTGGTTATTGGTAATATCCGGCACGGCATCAATGGGCAGCTGAGTCAGCGAATAAATGCCCCAGGCGACAAGTGCCAGGGTAAATATGCCGATAACAAGCTTATTATGAATTGAAAAATGAATGACCTTATCTAACATCTGGACTTAGAATTAGTGTAGAATGAGCCTATAACCATGACTTAGAAGCCACAGCTATAAAGCAAACCATAAATAAATGGGTTACACTAAATCCTGGGAGGTTGCCAGATAGATGTCATCTCGCCGCCGTCGTTGCGAGCAGCGTAGGTAAAATCCGGGTCACTAAAAAAAGGGGTAGATGCTACTTCCGGCAAAGACATAACGGGGTCTTGGAGCGTTATGCCAGCACAGCATGCACAAATACAAAATGGGGAGCAAAGGTCAACAATGCCCTGATCCTGATGATCGGAATTTGTATTGAGGGTAGTGGTAGTTTGCTCATATGAGACACGCAATACTTCGTCCTGGCATGGAATGCAGGAAAGTACTACCGTGTAAAAAGCTAATATGCAAAGAGCTAATCTCATAATACTGCAAAATTAGCTCAATTAAAAGTGCAACAGGTAGGCAAAAACAAAATAAGATCTCAGCCATCTTTGTAGGTCTACTTGTGACCACCCATTGGATTCGTACTTCAGTGCCAAATGAAAAGCAAAAAGGTTATCCCAAATTCGTCTAATCGTAGCAAACCGGCGAAGTCTCCATACCGCTCATTCATGAAGGTTTCAAAACAACCAAGGCCGTCAGTTTTGATGATAATTCTTTATGGCATAATTGGATCTTTAATGGTAGCTGCGATCATTTTGAAGCTAAGGCACTATTTTATCGCCCATTGAGATAGCGTATGGCCTGCAGTTCGAGCCTATCGGCTCTTTTCGTATTAATAATAAAAAAGATGAAGCACTTGGGCGGCTTTGGTTTACCTCCCACAAGCACTGCAAACCGAAGTACAGTTTAACGTGCCTGTTGTTGAAACGATCATTATACAAAATGTTGTACTTTAAGCAATTAGAGATTATTTTCTTCCAAACAGATGATTACTTTAAAACCACCGTAAAAGCGAACTGCCCAAAATATCCGAAATTACACTTTACCAAATATGGTAAACGAGTGAAAATTGCGTTCCTCGTAGCGCATAGGAGTAATAATCAGGGTAGAGAACGAAAGTATTCAACGAATACGCGCTCGCGTACTTCAACCGTCCAGCGAAATGATGCACACACTCCACGGAGAGATGCTTGCCGATTCCGACGCCGATTCCAGCGAAGAAATTGAGCTGCCGATCCAGACTTGTATTGGGTTCCATATCAAAATCAGCATCTGCTTTATCAAAATCAACAGTTGCAGATTCTGAACTTCTAAATTCGTTATCGAACGAGCCATTAAGCAGTCGATTGGGCATAATCCCGACTTTAACGTAAGGCTTTATTGTTTTTGTAAACGGGGAAAACTGTATTGCTACCGGTACTTGCACCCGCTGAAATACATTTTCAAACCGTACTGTGTTGACGACCTGCCCGGTTCCAGGGGAATTAAATGTTGCAGTCCGAACACGCTCATCCCGGACCTGCTGCCATTCTACATCGACGGTAGCGGTGAAGTATTTCAGAAAACAATAACCTCCCCGAATACCAAAACCATAACTAGTTCCTGTCTTGTAAGTATCGTTGACCTCTGAATCAGGATAAGACACCTTATTGCGACCGCTTGACCCAATGCCCGCTTTCTGACCAAAGGTCCACTGAGATTTTTGCGCATAACAATGCTCAACCCCCATCAAGATCACGAACACTATTAGCAGTTGTTTCATGGCTGGTTTGTTTCGTAAGACATTTTGAAGCGTTAACCCGGTTGGACCACCTAATTCCAAGACAAACAATATTCATGAATCGTTGTAAATGGCTAAGGAACTCCAAATCCTTAAACCGACCGCAAAATCGAACATTTCGAAAAAGCGAACAGTATCTTATCAGTCTATGAAAATGAAGAAGGGGCAAGTACATTTGGTACCAACCCCTTTCCACACTTCCATTTTGGTGCTTGGCTAAACCGCTGACGCTGCATCAGCTGCCTTTGGTTTTCTACCGCGCGGCTTGCCGGTATACGGTTCTTTAGGAGCTTCCTCCCCTATCGCCAACTCGTAACCAATTACCCCTTCAGAATAGTTGAATATGGTAACTGTAAAAATGTGTTTTACCGCTTGGTAGTCTATACCACCCCGTTTTAAAATAACGGCAAGTGATATTCCTGAACCGCGACCTACCTTTGAAAATGCAAATGCCCCCTCTTGATCGTCGGTCGGGATCAGGTACAACGACTTTATTTTTCGTTTACCTTCAGCTGTGCCGACTTTGAAAAGAGCAGTATCTGGCTCAACCCCGATTTCTTCAAGGGTAGCTTTAGGGAAAACAAGCGTCCCTGTTTCAGAAATATAACCGGATGGCTTAGCCTTGGTCTTCACCGCCGCCTTTGAAACCGGCTCCGTATTATCCTCGGGAGAATAAAATTTGATCTGAGGTGTTTTCATCAAATATATGATATGTGAAAAAAATTGTATACGAAAATTGATTAGTCATTGCCCCTTCAAAAGATCCTAGGCCCAAAAGTTCCGTGTGGACAGTTCCGAGTTGGTTCCAACCTTTACCGGCCATGTGTGCTTTGAAGATAACCAGCCATTACTAAAAACAATGCGGTAAAACCAAAAAGTACGCTCAACAGGGTGACCCTAGTCTTGGTGAACGGCTGCCTGCTGGACCAGACCCGGTAAAAGGTCAGCATCAATACCAGGCCAGTTACCCCACCGGCGATAAAAAACAAGTCAGCCCATTTCAATCCTGTCATCCTTGTACTTTTTTAAGTTGTATAAATATTTTGACCCTTGTCTTGCGTCCTGTTTTCGTCTTAACATAAAATTCATTATGCGAATCCTGATTTACTCGGTTTTGTTCTATTTTTCATCAGTTCCCGGTGAAAAAAAGTTTTGTACTTTTCATATTCCCTTCGACCCAAAAGATAAGTCCCTCGTCTTTCTAAAATTCGTTTGATGCCCCTTTTCGTCAATAAATAAAAGCTTATCTCCGGCTACACAAATAGGCTAATAATCAGCTTACATTAATGGCCCAACCGAGGTCTGCGCTTCTGCTCATGTTGTGGTTGCTTCAACTGTTGTTCGATAAGCTGTTGGTTCTTTTCCAGTCTCGCCTGCAATTGCTTAGCGGTGAACCCAACATCCTGTCCTTTGATCGGAACGCCCTGATAGCTGTAACTGGAATATTTTAGTTTCCCCTCTTCTACTTTGTATTTGCACTCGATCCCTTTTTCTTTTAACCGCCGCTCTATTTCGTCGGGAGTGCCGGATTTCTCCTTTAATGCAGCCTTGATAGCCAGATTGATCATCTTCTGCGCGTCCTGCTGGTTAACTGCCACATGCCGCAATTTGCCCTCTTCTAGTTTTTCCAGTTTGGCAAAGCCCAACTCCTCGGTAATCTCTTTGCAGATCCGCACATTGCGCGCGTAATTGTGCGAAGTTTCAAGCGCCTTGCCACCATCCGTCGGCACGCGGTTGATATAGACATGGATATGCTGGTGCGGCTTGTCGTGGTGCTCGTATACAACCACCTGGTGGTCTCTGGGGTCAGCTCCCATCTTTTGGCAGTACCGGTTCGCCGTCTCGATCATTTGCTCACGCGTAGGTTTCTCTTCTGGCTTCCAGCTGATCGAGCTATGCCACACCGGCGTCTTGCAGCGGCTGTATGAAGCCTCCTGCTGCATCTCGGCCGCAATACCTTTCGGGTCACGGGAGACCACGTTATGCGCGATCAAAAGATCGGCTTTGTTCATGACCTCCTTTCCTTCCACGGTGTACCCTGCACCATAATGGATCGCCCCCGAAAAGTCAGATCCTATCGATGTTTTCGCGATCATGATTGTAGTACTTTTTTAAGTTGCTCCAATATATCAAGCAGTGGCCTTTCATTGAAGAATCCTTTGTTGGCATACGCAGCCAATTGGTTCAGATTAGTACCGATACCTTGAAGGTTCCGCTTTTCTTCCTTTTCGAAACGTGCCTTTACCTGGTGGCCAGCCCCTAGCCGACGCAGGTATTCCGACACGCTCAAGCCTGCCAGGACCGCGTTCGCCTTGATCTGCGTATGCTCCTGTTCGGTTACCCGGACAGGAATCATTTTACCTTTGTTTTCTCGGCCGGCTGCTCCGGCCTTGCGGGCTTCATAATGTGGGTTCTTCTTTTGTTCTTCCATAGCATAAAATTCAAAAACATGCCCGTGGCATGGGGGTTTGGGGCAGCGCCCCGGCAAGTCAAGGGAGGCACGACCGGTGTGTTTGTATGTGCAGATTCGAGCGAAGAGAAGAATTTGTATATACAAACACATGGCTTGCTTTATCACACAAATACAACGCTTAAACAAATATACTTCGTATGTAACCTATTTCTTACTTTTTTATCTTGATTTTTATGAATTCTGACTTTTCTGTCCTATTTTTGTTTTTTTGTTGTCTATCAGATGTAGTTTTGTTGTCCTATGAATAAAAAATACGTCATTCAGGCATTCGAAATGAAGCTCAAAGGCCGCTTCGATCTGCTAGCCAGGTTCTATGGCGATTACCTCTTTCAAATCCCCGCAAAGATCATCATACAACAGGTCAAAGATGAGCTCGGCATCGACATCAATGAAGACGCGATCTATAACCTTAATAGAAGAAGAAAAAACAGGCTCGTGACACTACAGGCATCGCCGCTACCTGCCACATCTCACGATGCAGGCGCGCCTCCCCCCCCCCTCCCTAAACAAAGTCATCCCTCTGCCCCACCCGAACAGGATTGGGGTTCAATCGTTGAAAATGCTACTAAACAACCAAAAAGGGAAAATGACAAAGGACTTGATTTCACTGATTTCTAACAATTGTATTTTATCAATAACTATCAACAATTAGCATGAAGCAGGTTAACCTGGTTTTACAGTCAAAGGGAGGGGTTGGAAAATCTCTTTTCATCTGGTTTGTTGCACAGAACCAGAAAGAAGAAAAAACAAATTTTATCGACCTGGACGAGTCTACTCAGACTTCGGTTGCCCGTCTTGGGACCGTCGTAGGTGATCAGCGCGTCCGGAGTTTTAAGATACTCAACGAGTACAAGAAGCTGGAACGCGAAAAGATCGTCGAGCTTTTTGAAGGTCTAGCTGGCGGAAAATCCGATAAATATTATATCGATTTTGGCGCTCCTGAATCAGCCGAATTTCTGCATCTTTTACAGCACGATGTGCCGGCAGATATCTTGCAGCAGGAGCTTGCTGCACTCGGGATCACGCTCCGCGTTTTTGTTATAGTGGCCGGCCGTGATGCACTCGCTTCCTGTGTCAATTATTACAACGCATTGATGACAGCGCTTGCCGGACAGTTCCCGCTCACAATGCTGGTCAATATGGGAACCTTTGGCGGGATAGAAACAGCTGAAAAAGCGGTCGGCAAATTAAAGGAGCTGGGTATAGAGCTAAAACAATTTGGCGACCTGGGCTCAGGAGGGGCAGTAAAAGATATCATCGATTTGATCTCCCAGCCGCAGCCGGACCCGGCCAGCTTGGGGTTGATGTCAAAGATCATGTATCGTAAGAAGCAGGAGGAAATCAAAGACATTATCAGCTGATGGAAGCGCGGCAAAAATTGAGTCAGGAGCGCCACCGACTGGCACTCCGCTTCGGCCTTTCAGAATCTGATATCGAGCCGGAACTCGTCCCGCTCATGCTCACTGTTGAGCAATCTATCAACAAGATAGACCAAGCAGCTGGCAAAATTAATGAAAGCGTTAAACCGGTAGTTTATAATAACCATTATGACCGTAACGCGTCCGCCTGGACTGCCTTGTGGGGTAATATTTCAACCGGCATTGCCCGGCATATTGTAGCCGTTCTGCTGGTTGTTTTATCGTTCCTTGTATGCTGTGTAGCAATATTCGTTATCAGAGACGCAATAGTGGATCAAAAAAAGGTCGAGCTGGCGGAAAAGCATTGGGAACGCATTAACAGATATTTTATCATTGATCAAAAGGGGAATTATTTCATTCCGAAAGAGAATTATGTGATTACCTCGGATAAAAAGGGTATCAAGCTTATTGGCAAGGAAGAATAATGTGAATTTGCATGCGCTGGAATGCAAACGTACCTCAGCGCATGCAAATTGATTGGATAGCTTTGCAGAGTGCTGGTTTATAGCTGAACCGCTTTAAGCAGAAACCATAATATTCAAATGCAGCAACTTAATTCGTTACAAGACCCATTCGGGTTTGACCTGTTTGTGAGCGTCGAAGTTTATGAAGAGATTATCCAGTCGTTGGCCGGGCTGTATTTTCAGCTGTGGTTCGCTGAGCAAAATAAACCACTACCATTAAGAAATTCAGATTTCGCGGCTGAGTGCCTGAAAAAGAGTCGGCAGATTCGGGCTTTAAGGCGGAATTACAAACTACATCAAATCGCCGAACGAGACGAAGCATCCGAGCACTATGCAAAAGAGTTAAAAACAGTTCGTGCAACCTATTTTTGAACAATATTACACGTGGCAAGTCTTCTGGTAGCTCCTAACTCCATTCGTCCAACGTAAACAAAAAGCAAGATGAAAAAATCGGATTCCCAGGAAGATAATCAGATCGGTACAACAGGCGAAATTGTGGACCTGTTTAACCGCGAGTTGACCGAAAGTGAATGGAACGCGTTGGCTGTTGTACACAGGATGTCCAATAGGCTGAAAATCGGTATTCGCTTCGATTGGGAACATTCGATAGACGTTCGATCACAATCAACATCACAGATCGTTGATGAAAGCGTCTTTCTTAGCAGAGTGACATCCATTTAAACGATACTATCATCAGTGCTTTTCATCTTTACTTCGGATGATTCGTTACCGTATTGATTCACAAACGATTAATAAGAAATTCATTGAAATCCACGACGGAATTATAGACATGCGAACAGTCTTCTGTAATCCCGCCGAAGTCGGCTAAAAATTGAGAAGTAGCTTTTTTGCCTGGCAAGTCATTATCCAGAAAAAGTTCAATTTTTGAATAATGGGAATTGAGAAGGACTTCGTTAGTCCGTTGCTGAAATGCAAGTGAATTCATGATTATAACATCGTCGTCAATGAGTTGCTCAAATTTGTGCACATCAATTCTCTGATAAAACGTCAACGCGGATAAAAAGTCCATAAAACCCTCAAAAACGGCGACGTTTCTCCCAAATTTACCCTTAACGACACTGATCCCTTTTCGGCCTACCGTGCTTTTAAACCAAGGATTGCGAATCTCATAACCTTGATGCTCGTTTTTCATGCCAGCAGCAAAATATTGTTTGCCGGATTGGCTGTTAATGAAATGAACTTCGACTAAGTAATTGCTGGCAATCAGAGGATCCAGCCGTCTAGTAACAGTGAGGTAATTTGAAAGGGCTGTCGTTTGCCCTAGCACCATAGAAAGCCGTTTAGTTTGAGTTAAAACGAGCGTTGGTTGTCTGTCAGAAACAACGACCTTATTTAACCCCTTCTTTGGCGAGTTGAATGCTGAATTTTCGGATTTATCTGAGTTTATTGCCAGACTAGATAATTGTTCGATAGCTCCGCGTACGTCAGTAGCGAAATAACGCATTGCAAAATCGATCACATTCCCGCCCCCCTCCGCAAAATCATTCCATATCCATATTCCAAGGTTCCCTCTGTACGTTGTATGAAACGACGCGCTTGTTTCGTCTCGAAATGGCGATAGGTACCAGAGCTCATGGCCATTCTTAAATGTTTTTAGTGGGTGATGCCCCAAAACTGCCAGAATGGCCGGAAGAGATAACCGTTTTGCTTCGGCAAGTTCCATAAGAATACTAAATCGATAGATTAATTTATAATATTATTTTCTTTTCACCAGTGAATTTTTAATGAACGGGTAAATGTTGAAAAGGTAAGATCTGCCATATATTATTTTTTATTTTTATTATATAATTAGTGCCAATACTCGACAGCAAAGTAGCCTGGACGGGTCCAGCGGCAATATTTATTGTGCCAATACTCGACAAGTGTGTTTATATTCGACAACGTAGACAACCCTTTCCACACGACCCGGACAACTACTCGACAGATACGTGCCAATACTCGACAGTTTGTGCCAATACTCGACAGTTATTGTCTCGTTATCCACAAGATTTGTGCCGATATTCGACAACAAATTGCAATTTATCCACGCGATCGTGACACTACTCGACTGCAGCGTGCCAAATCTCGACATTCAGCTATATTATTTAGCTAGCCGAGCTGGTTGTCCGCTCTTCAATCGAGATCTCTTTTTGCTGCAAATAAGTACTGAGATGTGCCAGAACTCGACAGCCAGGTTTTTATCGCCAGTGATTAGTTGCAAATGTGCCAATATTCGACAGCTATCACTGTTAAATGAGTTGACAGCAATAACTCTTTGCTGGGCTAGGATTTCATATGTAAATATATTGTTGAAAATCAGTCACTTCTGCGCACATACTCGTACATGCATTAAACACGATTTGTGCCAAAACTCGACACCAACATTATAATCCGTTTCAAAGGCCTTCAATCCATGTGCCAAAACTCGACACCAAGTCAGGAAATCAACCCTCCTTGTCTTATGTATTGCTTGGCCTGTATCTTGGTCATTTGCGCACTATATGCCTTGTTATATGCTGCTATCAAAACATCAACTTTTACATCAAGGTCCACCTTGTGATTGGTAAGCCAGCGCTGAAAATGATCCTTTTCGTCTTCAATAACTACATCAGAGTACATCAGCTTAAACCTCTTCTTCAAGTCCCTCACCAAAGAATTGTAAAATACGTGATCACCGTGATCCTCGGCCACAGGGGGTATTTGACTACTGGGAGCAAAATTTATTTCCACCCAGTATTCCTCCTGGTTAACTTTAGCTCGATCTGCTTTTACAAAGCGATAACTGAAAGGCATTGCATCTTTCTGCAAAAACAGATCGAGCATTCTCTTAACTGCCCGTTTCCGAAATCTGTTTTCCTCAACATCAACCTCAGCCAGATGTGCTAGGTAATCAACAGAAAATCTGGCTATTGTCTGATTTTGTGAAAGGCATTGATGTCGTGTACGTTGTAAGATTAGGTATAAACTCTTTCTTCCATCCCCTCCTCTACCCTTGCCAATCATCCGATAACCATTTGTTTCTAGCGTATAGTATCTACTAATGAATCCATCCATCCATTGATCAGAGATTCTTATCTCGTAAATTTTAACGGTATTGGAAGCACGATCCATGTTCAGCTTGATGTCCTTTAAGATTGGAAAGTTCTCGAGCTGTATAACCTCATCCTTAGTATTGACAGTGTAAGTTTTCGCAAATATGATATTCCGCTGAAGCATCAGGAAGAGTGAGTAGTCGAAAACGGAAACAAACTGATGCCCGTGATATTCGGGAACTACTGCTTTCGGATTACTAACAAAATATGGATGCCTCTTGGCAAGGTCCTGGCGATTGCGGCCGGTTTCTTTGCAGAAATCTTGAAGTGTGAACTTTGTATATCCGAACAAATCTCGCTTCATGTTTTTACTAACAAACACGATAAAGTCTTTAACGACTCCCGCGTCATCACCGAACGATGTTCTAATATCATTCAGATTGTCAGCAACACTCCTATCTATCCTACTGACAAAAAACTCGCCTTTTGAACCCTCATTCTCGTTTACCATCTGCTGTCCGGTTAAATTCACACATATTCTATCTTACAGAGATAAAAATGCCGAATAATACATAACTAGCTCATTTAAATGAATTTACGCAAAACATATAGTGCTATTTTTAGCACTATAATAAGCACTCTTAATAGCACTGTTTATTAGAGGAAGATACTTCTCCAAACAACGTTACTTTTTTTCCTTTTCAAGCTTCTCAAGTACCGCTTCAACGATCCAGTCATGTATACTTATTCCTGGCTTTGGCGATCCCGGCTTACGCGGTCGTTTCGATCTACGCTGGTCTATCTCGCTAAGTATTTGGCCGGTTAACCGGATGTTGATATGTTTAGGGGTTTCAAGGTCAGCAACAACAGTCGCTTCTTTCGTTGTTCTCCCTCCCTTATTTATAACTGCGTCAATTTCAGCTTCTGAAATTTTAGGCTTACGCGGTGGTGGTAGCGTGGCTGACATTTAATACATAGTTGAATAAGTCCTCTATTTCCTTGATTGCTTTTAAATCTGAGTTACTTCCTTCAAAAGCAGTTAACCCTTGGCCGGCAGCATTACTGATAGCCTTTCTATTACTTATTGGATAGGGCAAATACGTAAGTTGAGGGATTTGCGAGAGAGCTTCAGCGACATCCCGATTGTCCGCACTTCTGATATCAGCCCGACTCAAAAATGTGTAGGCGATTAATGGCTCAGCCCGAATACTTTGAATTTCATCGATCAGTTCAACGACCTTTGTAATTGTCCAGAGATCAAAGCTACGAGGAACGAACGGGATCATGGATACATCCGCAACTGAAAGAGCGGCCCGCTGGCTTGTAGTATCCCTTCCGCCTGTGTCAATAATAATGAACTCGTATTTGGATTTCATGGCCTCCACTTGCTTGCGAAGGTTAGCACCGGTCATATTGACTAATGTATAGCCCGTGTTTCCGAGAGTTTGCTCGCGCCAGGCCGTGAAGTCAGATGATGTTTCTTGATCATCGCCGTCGACGAGAAGGACGTCCCTTCCCTGTGAAGCCAGCCATCCGGCCATCGTGGTAGCAAGAGTGCTCTTCCCTACCCCACCTTTGATTGAATTAAAAGATATAACCACAGATTTCAATGTTAGATGTTGTGCTGCAATTAATGCATATTTTTACACAAAAACAAATGCAATTTTTAGTGCTAAAATTTGCACTAATTTAAGTTCATAAATAGCTGCTTACTAATTAGTTATAAAATATTCTTGTCGGATCAAAAGAATCTAACTATACATCACCCGAAGCTCTTAAACGTCGGGTTTACCAGATTTCGATTTCCCTGATCAATCCTTCTTTTCATAGTAATTCAAACTCGATAAGCTATCTGAGCCCAGGATAATGAGCGAATTATCAAACGAAAAGTGCAGCATGCGACGCCACGTTCTGAGCGCAAAGTAAGTACTAATTTAAGCACTATATTTAGCACTATATGTGACATCATTTTCAACACCGTTTTCAGCATGTAACTCAGCTAATTTTATAGCACTTATTTAAACACTGAAATAAGCACTCATTAAGGCACTGCTTCAAAATGCCGAAAAAGGCTCCGACGGCGGCAACGATCTGTCAGAAATACATTTGATTCGAAACAAGTCATCTCCATACCTAGTGGATAATTAGCACTAATAACAACACCATTTAAAGTATAACATAAAACACCATTTTAAACACTTTTTTTAGCACTAAAATAAGTACTGTTTTTTACACCAAAAAGAGGTGCAACCCTTATCCTAATGACTCAACTTCAATGTATTACGGTAATAAGGAAAATTTCTTTCACCAACCGTGCTGTCTTGTATATTAATGAGAAATGCTATTTGAGTCTATCCCTAGATACGTCATGGATTATAAAAATTGCCGACACCACTGAATTACATCCAAAACAACTTGATATATCAACTACTAACTTCTTAGTTATATGGTTTTGCTTACATTTAATGATGAATGCCGATCAATAGCGTATCGGCAGATGAATTTAGTAATAGCAGGGCAGGAGTGAGGTGAATCATCATACCCTGCAACTACCGTATTGCCACTGTACGCGAAAGTATGTAAAAATGGCTCCAACACCTCCAGACCACCAATACGAAAACGGCGTGAATAGATTATGTGCCAATACCCGACAGCATGATATGCATGAGAAAATCAGCCACATCGCAAAATGTATATCTTTGCCATATGGCTGAGCATCCTTCCAAACACGATACATTTCTTCGAACAATTATGGGTAACCGGCAAATTGCGCTGGATTACTTCCATGCTTGTCTACCGCCAAATGTCCTCGAAAAGCTAGATTTCTCCACCCTGCGGCAGCTCCCCGATACGTATGTATCGAAGGAGCTACAAAAGTCGATCTCGGATATCGTCTATGCATGCAAACGAGCCGGTGGGGTAGGGGAGATTAAAATTTCTCTTTTGATCGAGCACAAAAGCTACGTGGACAAATACACGCCTATCCAGATCGGCAGCTACATTTTCTCCGGCCTATTAAAGCAGATTGCGGACCGTGAGAAGCCATCACTAATTATTCCGATACTTCTCTATCACGGAAAAGCCCAGTGGGAATACAAAACGCTTTCGTCGCTCTTTGACGGACTGGAACCAGAATTCTCGCGGTTTGTGCCAGATTACCACTACGTGTTTAATAATCTTGGCGCGATCCCCGACGAGCAAATTCAGGAGCTACACAACAAGTTTCTGGCCGCATCATTGCTCGCAATGAAACATAGTGTGCTGAAAGACAGCCTTACCGACGTAATTCCTACAATACTAAAGCTGGCCGGTGAAATCGATAAGAACTTGCAAACCAGCCTGATTGTTTATACATTCGTGAACAGTGAACTAAGCGAGCAGCAAATCATTGAACTGACCACATCGCTACCAACTCAAATTAGAGCAACAGTTATGAGTACCTTAGATGTTTTTGTTGAGAAAGGTCGGAAGCAAAAGACCGAAAACGCTGTACGAAATCTCATCAAGCAATCTTTGCTAACCGACGAGCAGATAGCTTCTGCATTGGAGGTTACAGTTAAGTACGTAGCCGATATTCGCCGTCAAGGCACGGAAGCATAGGTATTCTCGGTTCTAATACACGGCTGCACGACGTAAATGTTTCCGAAAACATAGAAGCTTATACTAGTTATCATTACCATGGCCGTAGTTGCGAAGGAACTCTTCGAGTAATCCCGCATGAACAAACCTGTCAATGTTATCTTGAATAACCCTTTCCTCACCCATCAACAGTGCTACTCTATATCCCGCAAAGTTTATGTCACTATAAAAAGGTCGAAAGAGTACCATCCCGATACCTTGTACTATCTGGAGTGCTAGCTTTTGCCGTCGAAGCTGCACTATATTTTTCCATCCGGTATTGGCAGGGACCCAGAGAGGCCGCTTTCGTCTAGGGATCGGATTTATCTGGATCGGGGTTTGTTTATTTGTTGGTCGTTTAATTAACGGGTATGAACTGGGTATTGGCATCGGTAGGTATTTTGGTGATTTTGCTGGGTATAGCTATCTGGCGTTTCGGACTAGTCGGTTGGTTTAGCAATGTTCCTAAAGGCGGTGAAATCATTGACAAAGAGAAAGCGGCCAAACTTGGTGGGAGTTATTTAAGCCTGGTAGGAATGTGCTTCGTAGCTTTCGGATATGCTGTTGAAAATTTACCAGATCAAACGATCATGGTGATTGTAGCTTGCTATATTCCGGCCAACATGGTCGTATTGGTTTCGTACCTGGTGGCCCAAAGCAAGAATATGCGTAGATAAGGATAATCAGATTGACATTGAACGAGCATGGATAGGGAAATTAGCGTTAAATCTGTTTGGTTTCAGGATGAGAACATTTTTATCCAAACGAGATCCGGAGAAGAGCGAAGTCAGCCGCTAAAATGGTTCCCTAAACTCTTTAATGCTTCTTTGGCAGAGCGTCAGAAATTTGAGCTTTCCCCCTTCGGCATTCATTGGCCGGATCTGGATGAAGATTTGAGTTTTGAAGGCTTTTACACTTACTCGAAGCTCTGAAGTGATACGGCGAGAAGGTATTTGGGTAGGCTGGCTGTAAGTTCAACCGTGGTGGGTTATTATAACATCGCCTATCCCCAATGTAACACAACGCCCATTCTGCTATACAATGGAAGGGCCCGTTGGCATACAAAACGGTTCTTTCACTTTTTGAAGGAGCAAAAAGTAGATTGCAGGGCTAATAACAACGCAACCCGCACAAATTAGAATAACAGTTATGAACACGTTAGATGTTTTTATTGAGAAAGGCCGCAGACAGGGCATTGAAGAGGCTAAGCTGCAAAAAACGGAAACCATGGTGCGTAACCTGATCAAGCAATCAATACTTAATGACGATCAAATAGCTTCCGCCATAGAAGTTACTGTAAAATATGTAGCCGAGGTTCGTCGCCAGATCAGCGATGCCGATATACGCTAACAAAAATCGTTAGCCGTTTCCGGCCATTATTACATAGCAATTCCCACCTGAGTCACGGCATATAATGCTTTGATCCAAATGAAAATTTGTTTCTAAGCCACGTCTAGTCTCTATGGGATGTCTTTGTGCGGATTTTCTAAATCTGTCTCGGGAAAGGAGGGTTTCGTGAGATTGAAGTCATAAGTTCTATTTTCATCTGAATCCAACCTTCAGCTCAAAAATTGCATCTCCATCTTTAAATTCTTATATAAGATGAAGGCTTTACTCTATTTTCTTTTGATGGTGCTCGTTTGTTGCTGTAATAAATCGGAAGTTTCATTTGATACAAATAAATTGATTGGGACATGGAAACTACGATCGTCACCAGGCGCGTCCCAAATTCGATGGACATTCGACCCAAACAACCTTTATATAGCATCCGGCTCTTCAGGTACTTGTCGGTCAGCTGAAGGACAGCCGTGGGAGTATAGGGTGACAGGCAAAACCTTCTATGCGCGATATGTTGGAATATCGTACGGATTCATAACAATTCCCGATATCCGTTATCAAATTGCTGCACTTTCGGACAGCATACTTACTTTGGAGAATAGCGGCTCTGACAAACAACACTTCACCAAATGTAGGTAAGGTGGATATTCCGTTGAAGCTGACCCCGTACCGGGCATACTGACCCCTCTAATTTAGGTTCTGATCTGAGAGATTCTGATGGGCTGACAATTTTACC
>NZ_JAVDXA010000010.1:0-103352 GCF_031457695.1 Dyadobacter sp. BE31 | reverse complement strand
AGGATCGTAACTCCGACGAGTTTTCACCAACTTTTGGTCTTTCATTTTGCATCATGTTGAGCAAAAATGTGTCCCGCTTTTCGGAGCCACCTCAAAAAGCCATATTCCAGTTGGGGACAGCGAGACGAAAGACACCTTGATGTATTTCTTCAGAGGAGTGGTTTCTCTCGCCCAAGTCTACTATAAGGACGATTTGAAAAAAGGTATTCCGATCAGAGCGGTGTTCATAACTTCGGGAAATTTCTGGGATGATAGCCTTGCTGCACTGGAAAAATTGAGTTGGAGCAAGCTTAAGTCGTCGAAGATGGAAATATCATATGCTCGTGACGGATTACTTAGATTATTAGAAATTAACTCATACAACAAAGAAAAGAATATCATCAAGAAATATTTCAAATAAAGAAAGTTCCATACAATGCAAATCTTATTTCGTCGTCTACTAGTCTTTCCGAAATTAGTTTGTCAAGTTCGGCTTTCCAGCTTTTCTTACAGCAGTGTATTAGCCTAGTAGCACCGGATTGACGTTCAACAGCACAAATATCTGACTTGGCAGCCTACTATAAAAAGATGGTACAAACCGCAAGTAACCACCGTCGCACAGATCTTTTATTAATTTGGTATATGTAGAAGAACTTGCAATTTTCGCACTCTTCATAATCTGTTGGTTGTAAGCCTTAAGTGGAGTTGCTTTTCCTTGCATAAACCAGCTAGTTAAAATGACGACATACACGGCTATGTGTGAAGTGCCGAGGTAAGGATCCTTGCCGGCTCGATCCAGGAATTGCGCAATTAGTTGGGGAAGGTGAGAGATGTCGGTTGGATTGATCATCATTTTATGCCTCTTCTTTTTCCTTGGTTATCTTCGACCACTTCGTTCGACGGAAGCCTGTTTTTAGCGCTATTTTCCTGACCTTTGTCTTGACTTTCCCCAGCTTTTTGACTGGGTTCAATAGCCTGCCGCAGGCGTTTTTGATTCTGATCATAAATCGTAACAGATTTGAATTGTGGGTTGGCCTCAATAAAACGCTTTTGTTCACCGTCTTCCCCTTTAAACGTTACTGCCTGTCTGTTACCTCGTTCCAGCGATTCTAAAAGCCTGACACGTTCCTTTGGGTCAAGTAGCTCTTTCAGCGGAAATTTTTCAAGCGTTTTTTCCAGTTCAAATCCGTACTCAGGGCTGAATTGACGCATTTTGTAGTTGCCAGAGACGGTCGTTTCTTTGAAGTCGAGCTTGACCCAGGCGTTGTGTATCTGGCCGTCCTTGTTTACTAAGTCTTTGTTGACCGATCGCCCGTCAAGCAGGTTATAGGCCTCTTTTTGCGTAATATTTCTTCCTTCGTTGTTCATATAGAACGTCTGGCTGATCTTTACATCTGAACCAGGCTTCGCAAGCTCGGCCCGATAGTTGTTAAAAAAGTACATATCAGAGTTAGTCGACTTTTTGAAATTCAGCGAGACGGATAGCTCATCTTTACCATACGCGGTCATTTGTTTGATACTGAACTCGTTTTGAGCTTTCATCAGGTTGTCGCGCAACTGAGCTTGGGCGTCCTCACCAAAGCCAGTGTACTTTAATTGGTCCTTCAGGTAATCATGGTTCTTCTCGTTCATAACTTTATTGTTTTAATGGTTCGTGATTTAGAGCGCTGAAACGCCTCTCAATTGCCTGGCATTTAGCTTGATTCGGAGATGCCTGGCGCCGCCTTTCTCATGGACCTCAATGGTGAATTGTTTAGCCCTCGGTAAGGTCATTTTCGGAATGGCGATCACCAGCGATCTTTGCTCAGATCCCTTGACTTGGCTCAGTTCCACGGACATTTTTACTGGCAGGATCTCGCTATGCTGGGATGCTGTTCGTTTTACCTGCCTTCGGTCTGCGACGAACATCCTTACACTTTCGACCTCGTAGTCGATTGCAGATTTGTTATCCAGTGATACTCTAAGCAGCATTAACTGCTCACTGATGAAAAGTCCTTCTAGTACCGCCGAGACCCCTCCGCCGCTCGATCGTTTTTTGAGATTGGTTGGGTGCCGACTTGCCAAATCGATGGCTTCACTAATTTGACGTTCGTCTATGCCACTGACGCTTTTTGCGCTGCGACTTGATGCCGGGTTTGATAGCAGGATTAGCGAGCTTGGTTCTTTCCGATAGCTAACCTCAAAGCTGTAAATCGCCCCGTCAGAAGTGATGACAATCAGGCTTGTGGGTGGTATGTCCTTCTGAGCGGCTTTTAAGAGCAGTACGTTTTGCGTCCCCTTGGCTTTCTGGGCAAGAATCTGAGTGCTGCCGCGATCCACCGAGGTAATCGAAAAAGGGAAAATGACCGCCACAGTCCTTTCGGCACTGATTTCAACAGGATGGGATTCAATTGCAAAAAATTGAATTGGCTGAGCGGGTGCCGGTTGTGTAAAAAACAGCGCTGCAAGCAACGAACAAATGATGGGATAGTACGCCTTGTTACTTTTCATGGCTAGATAGGATTTGAGTTTGCGTATTAGTATCGTCACGCAGGATTACCTTATATCCTTCCTGAAGTGTGACCTGCGTCAGACGCGTCTTTCGGCCCAACAACGTTCTGCCGATCTGCATACCTGCGTTGGCAGCTTGTGCACCCAGCGAGAATCCCCCAACATCGTAGTCGGCACCCTGAACCTGGCTACCTAAGGCCTGCTTCGTAACATTTCGCGAAATAGTACCTGGTATGTAGATGCCTTCAATACCGTCAAGGTCATATACTCCCAGATTCACAGGCAGAATCTTCTCATTTGAGCTGATCGAAGTGATCTTGATTTTGAGACGTTCACCCGACAGAGACGCGATTCCGTAAATGAAAGTGTTTTCTGGTATGGCCTGTCCGCTCACATTGATTGGCCGGGTCAACCTCAATTGGACCGTGGCGCCGGAGACGAGTTGTTGTGTTTTTTCGATGACCGCCGTTAGCCCTCCATTTTCCGGTTCGACCTCCTCTTCATTCAATCCAAAAAATCCAACAACAGTGACTTGATTTGCTAGCATTACTGAATCCTTGGAATTTTGCCCGGATAAAATTGAAACGATATTTTCCTTGCCCAATACAGTCACTGGAAGTGATGGGCGGGCTGTGGCAATTTGATTAGAGGAAAGCAGTTGCGCAGTTTGGTCCGGGTTTTGAATTGCCAGAATCTTGTCTAGCATGCTATTAAGTTGCGCTAACTCGGGATCCACCTCTTCAGCATGCGTTTGCAGTTCGCTTGGTTTTAAAAGCGCTTCAAGTCTTGCGATGTCCTTTTGTTCAACCGGGCTGCTGGGAGGGACAATATCTCGGCCTTTCGCGGCGAATGTCGGCGAATGCGTGGAAGTCATTGCCTTTTCCAGGTCTCGAAGCTTTTGCTGTACCTGAACTTCATGGTTCGAATGCTCTCTCGCAACTTGTGAAGTTAGGCCGCGTCCTTTCTTTTGCTGATCAGGCGCGTCCAAACCCCTCAGATGGGAATAGAGCGTGTCAATAGGAGTTATTAAAACATCACCATTTCGATAGGGATCGCGTTTGATCTGCTGTATTCTGAGCGCCGAGTCCTGATCGGCTTTCCGATAATACTGCCATTTGTCCATTGCCGGTTCGTCTTTAAGTGAAGCATCAGGAAGGCTTAGTTGTAATCCGGAGGCAACAGTGGTCACTTGCTCAGATTTAAGATTCTTCACTACCAGGACCCAATAAATAAAAGTCAGAAATGGCAGGGCTAGTAGCGGAAGGAGGAGGTAGAATTTCCTTCGTCGGAGATATTCTTCAGTGTAATTGAGCGTTTGCATGGTCCTTGTTTTTTTGTGTTTCTAAATTTCTAATGCTGTCTGCTGTAATCGCCTTGTCAAGGCTATCCAAATAGATCTCCAAGGCGTGCTGCCTGGCAACACCCTGAGGAGCTGTGATCCTTTCTCCCAGGAATGTGTTGTTCAGATCGATCTTGAAGATTGTTGGCTGCGCTGGAAAAATTCCCTGGTAGAACAACACGCCGGCGATAACGGCACCCACGACCGAAAGCGCCACGACCAAAATTAACTTACCGATGCCGGGATACCTGGAAGCGAATGCACGGGCCTTTCCGGTCAACCTGGCAATCAGAGGCCGGGATTTCGCGGGCGTTGATCTAGCGCTGGGCCTTATTCTTCCACCTGCTTTCGCTGGTTTGAATTGATAAAACATATTTGCTATCTGTTTTGAATTTGGATGTCCTTATTCTCAATCGTTTGCCAGCGCTCGATCAAAAACCCGTGTGGATTGTTATCGCTTCGTGCTACAGAGCGCAGGTATCCTTCCGTAACCAGACTCCGGGACACGACCGACGTTGGCCGGACAATACGCTGGATGGCCCTGCACTGGAAGTGGTAGGGGTGAGCTTCAAGCTCAATCTGAATGCTATCAATCTGAATGTCCTGAGAGACATTACCGGAAATGATACCGGAGAAAAATCCGGATTCCCTTAAATCTTCGTACTGTTTTTTCGCAGAAGCATCAGACAGGTAAAGGGCCTTGGAGATATTGCCGGTAATGACTTTGTCATCTGGCGCCAACGTGAAGAATAGCCTATGGAAGGTGGCGACATGATCCCTGGCCTCGACGGAGATGTTGTCTTTACGTTCTGAGGCGTAAGCTTCCAACACCTTGCCGCTCGCTAAAATGTAGACTTTTTGCCGGGAGTCGCTGGCAGCACTGAGTCCCAGGTAAATCGCCGTCGCAGCGACAATAGCGCACGAGATAACGACTGCAATCGAAAATGCCCGGATATGCCTGAAGGCGCGGTCAATATCTTTCGTTTTTGTGAACATAGTGATTATGATTTTGAGCTATTAGTCGTGCGTGTGCCAAAGACAGAGTGAGAAGGCGTCGCCATGCGACCAGCTGAGCTGATGGTGCTTCCAAAAATGCTGGTCGTTTTATGCAGTAGTCCGTTCGGCCCGCCAGCGTGGATAATGTAGCCTGCGACGGAAGGGACGGCGAAGTACCCGACGATGCCAATGATCAAAAAAATCAAATAGGCCATGTCATGGGCGTTGAAAAACGTGTCTCCCGAACCTTCGATCTGACGGATGTCCATGGCAATCATCTTTTCCTGGATCTTCCCGATAATTGCTCCGAAAATGTTTGCGACGGGAAGCCACAAATAGATGTTGATATACCTTGCGATCCATGCTGTCAATGTGTGCTGAAAACCGTCGAAGACGGAAATCCCGAACGCCAGTGGGCCAATGATGGCCAACACGATCAAATGAAACGTGCGAATGGTGTTGATACACAGCCCTGCAGCTTCAAAGACCACTCGTAAGATCTCGCTGAGCGCTGCCTTGATAGAATTGCGGAAATTGTAGGATTGCTTTGCCATGTAAAATTTAATATCGTTGGCTATGCCGTCCGTAAATCCTTCCGAATAACTGTCTCCATACATGTATTTCAGCCACTTTTCCCGGTTCCCCTTGCTATCATCACCCACATACATTTCCCAGAATTGTGAGCTCTTAATGGCATCTTCCTTTTTTTTCAATAGCAGGCTAATTGCCGCATCCGAGTCTTTCACCATGCCTGAAGTACCACGGACAGCAGGGGAGAGGACCCCGTTGATTAAGCTGATCACCGACGGAAAGATCAGGATTGCAAAACCTAGTACAAAAGGCCGTAGCAGAGGGTAGAAATCAACTGGCTCTGCACTGGCCAAATGTCGCCAGATGCGGTGACCGATGTAAAAAATCGCGGCGAATGCTGCAATCCCGCGCCCAACACTGATAAGCTTTTCACATAGTGGAAGCATTTCGGAATAGAGTTCGTCAAGTACGCCATTTAACCCGCGGATCTGTGCTTCATACCCTTGCCCATATCCGTTGGTGACAGACAACATGCCGGTCAACAGGGTAATGCCGACTGGTTTAAAAGTTTTCATGCGGATGTCTTTTAGGGAGTGATGCCATAAACTTCCTTCACCGTACCATTTGAGGCTGCCTCGTCTTTCCGCTGCAATGCAAGGAGACTATTGTTGCTGTTGAAATGCCTTAGGAAGACTAGCTTACCAGACATATCCTCGTACAGCGCGTCGATCATCGAAAGCCGTTCGTCGTCGGAGGCTCGCAGCTTTTTGGCGGTGAGTACGTCAGTAAGTACGTCCAGGTTTTTTATGCTTCCTGCAATCAGCTCGTCGTAAACCTTTGTAAGGTATGCAAGCTCGTCTGTACTGAATTGCCCGGATGCGTTTAGCAGGTTCAAGCTCTGTTTACTCTCGCGCAAAAGCGCGAGTTGCAGTTCAACGATATCCTTTATACGTCCATAGCTTTTTACGCCGGGACTGGCCTGAAGCAAAGCGTCTAGAAAAGCCTCGTGCAGTTTAAAGTTCCCTCGTGCAATGTCGCGGATCTTGGTGTAACCCTCGAAAAGAATTTCGTAACCCTTTTTGAGCTCTTGCAGAATTTTGCGTAGCTCGCGCAGCTTTTCCAGATTCAGGATAAGCTGTGTTACTTCTTGCGTCTGTGCATGCGAGTAATTGGGTGCTGCCGAAAGGAGCAGCAGGAGGAAGAAAATCCGTTTCATGGTTTATCAGTTTAATCCGTGTAGTGCGCGGCGGTTTTCAAGGTCATTGATCTCGTTTTTGACTTGTTCACAGATCAGACCGACTTGTCTGCGAAGATCTTGGGCGAAGAGGTAGTTCTTTTCAAATTCCTCATAGAAGAACTCGATCCTGTGGATCCTTTCCTCATCACTCATCGATAGCTGTCCATCGCGGATTACTGCGAAAAACCCATAAAAGAGCACCTGGCAATCGTCGTAGAGCTTGGTGAGCGCCAGTGAGAATTGCTTCTTTTGTTCGGGACTAAGACCTTCGCACGTCTCTAATCGCGCTGGCAGCTTTTCGCAAATCTCATTCACCGAGCCATGCAGGTCAGAAATGTGTTGCAGACGCGGCAATGAGGTAATCCCCGATTTTACGATCAAAAGGCTGTCAAACCGGTTTTTGTGCAGTTTGAATTCCCCACTTTTAATTTGATGAATTGTGTTCAGGCCCTCCTTGGCAATTTTGTAGCCCTCTTTGGTAAGTTCCAGGTAAATTTTTAGCTGGGCGATTTGCTCTTTCAGGTATTCGCGTTGCGTTCGGTTTTGCCGAAACCATTCTTTGAAAAGCTGCGCTCGGCTATCGATTCCTGACAAGGCAAGCAAAAGCATTAGAAGTAAATGTTTGCTGTTCATTGCGCTTTATTCCAAACCGTAAAGTGATTTGACAACCTTTGCATCAAACTCATTTCGTGCCCTTGACAAGCTAAGGATCTTATTTTCTTGATTGAAAGAGCTCAGTGCATCGTAAATCTGATCGGTGGAAGCGGCAGACCGGTCTATTATTTCCAGACGTTTCACATCGGTCATTTCAAGGGTGAACGATTTGACAACCAGTTCCAGTAGCTCGGCAGCCCTTCCCGTTTCGCTGAGCATTCCCTGATACACCTTTTGCATGTGGGCGAGCTCTTGCGAGCTGAAATGTTTGTCGTTTCGAAACAGCGCCCACGCGGTCTGGTACTGTTTAAGAATAGCCACCTGCTTGTCAGCTATCGCTTTGATGCGGAAGTAGTAAGAGACGACCGCTTTTACCTTTTTAAGTTCCTCATAGTACTCCTTATATAAATCGCGCTGTTTTTTTACCCAATCCTCAATTTCGTCGAGTTTGAGTTTGGCCATTGTGTTTTCAATTGCCTTTTGGGCATTTTGAAGTCTGATTTGCCGATTCTGTCTTCTTTGGACCAACAAGTCCATAGCGCGGACAACCCGTTTTACAGCCTGTTTGATAATTTCCGCCCAGGGAATTGCCGCCTCGGCCTGCTTGACTGGTGTCGCTGTGAAAACCACCAGTAATAACATGAATGCAATCTTCCGTACCATATCCTTGACATTTGTTCTCACATATTTTTAGCTCGCATTTCATCCGCAAGCACCTTAATGCCTTGTTCTATGCTGCCGAGCCTTGCCGTATACTCAGCGACTTTCAGTTTCTCTGTCTGCTCAGTCGTGTATGTCAGGTATTCTTCTGGGCTCACTTCTGTCCTGTAGACTTTTGAAAGTGTCCCACCAAGGCTTATAAAGACTTCTTTGTAGCGCAGCAGAGGATCGTTTGCTTTGTTGACCGATAAGACCAGAGACTTTTCCTTTTCAGTAAGCCCGAGCAGCTCCTGAATCTGATCGAACTTGTTTTGGTACTTTGCTTGGTCGAGCAGTATTTTACAATCCGAATTATTAATGATCGCTTGCTTGACAATCGGAGAAGAAATGATGTCTTCCACTTCCTGGGTGACCACAATGGCTTCGCCGAAGAATTTGCGGACAGTTTTAAACAGATATTTGATGTATTCGGCCATGCCTTCTTTGGCGATCGCCTTCCAGGCTTCTTCGATCAGGATCACTTTCCGGATTCCCGACAGCTTTCTCATCTTGGAAATAAAGACCTCCATAACGATGATCGTCACAATAGGGAACAAGATTGGGTGCTCCTTGATATTATCTAGTTCGAAAACAATAAATCGTTCCTGCAAAAGGTCAATATTCTCGCGGGCATTGAGCAGGTAGTCGAATTCCCCGCCCCGGTAATAAGGCCTGAGAACATAGAGGAAGTTACCCATATCAAAATCCTGTTCCTTGACCTGATCGGTTTTGAGTACGAGCGTGAATTCCGCTGACAAAAACTCGTAGAATGTGTCAAAGCATGGAAATACATTCTCAGCCTCCACCTTCCGGTAATAAAGGGTAAGCGCATTGGAAAGGGCGACATATTCTGACCGTTTGAAAGGCTCATCGTCTTTTTTCCATAGTGCAAGCAGCAAAGTCTTGATGCTTTCCTTTTTCTCGGTATCAAGGACGTCTCCTTCTGAAACGTAGAACGGGTTGAACTTGATCGGGTTTTTCTCATCGTAGGTGAAGTAATACCCTGAAACCATGTCGCATAGCCCCTTATAGCTATGCCCGACGTCAACCAGCACTATGTGTGCTCCTGACTCGTGATAGCTGCGCACCATATGATTGGTAAAAAAGCTTTTACCGCTGCCGGATGGGCCTAAAATAAACTTGTTACGATTTGTGCAGATGCCTTTTTTGATTGGTTCGTCGGAAATGTCCACTAGCACAGGCTTCCCGGTTAGCCTATCGCCCAGCCGGACACCGAACGTGCCCGTTGATGAGCGGTAAGGGGCTTCCATATTAAAGAAGCAGGCTGCTTGCTCTGCGAACGTGTCAAAAGTGTCGTTCATCGGAAAGTCGCCCGCATTTCCCGGGATGCCCGCCCAGAAAATCTGGGGGGCGCCGGAGGTCTCCAGTTTTGCGGACGTATCCATTTGGGCCAATGCCGATGAGACCATGCTTTTAAGTTCCTTGATCGCTGAGGCGTCCTCAGTCCAGGCCAGCACATTGAAATGCGCTTTTACCGGCAGACGTTGCTCGCGTATTGCTTCATTGAGGAAATCATTGGTCGCATCAAGCGCCAGGCTATTTTCTCTCGCGTACAGCGACAGCGATTGTAGTCTCAGCCGCTTGCTTTCGAGTCTTTTAAGTGTTTTGTCGGTGTCTCCAACAAACACGAACTGATTGTAGATGTGGTTGCAATGCAGTAGCTGGCCCAATGGGCTCGCAAAACCGATGTTAAACTTGGTTCGATCGGTCGAATAGCGCTCGTAAGTCGTTTGGGCCGAGCACTGGGATGGCAGGTCCGCGGCATCCGCCAAGGAATATAGGCTGCACTGTCGGTCGCCGACCTGAATGCTATTTTTGAAAATAAAATCTTGTAAGATCCGCTGATCCTTTTCAGTAATCAGAAAAGCATACCGCTCTACCATTCCTGTTTTTCGGGGCTGGCTGAGCAGATCCTCGTCCTTTAATTGTCTGAACTTGGCCAGACCGCTGTCCTCAATGATTTGCTTGAATTGTCCGCAGCTATCCATGAATTCGTCGAGTGCCCCCTTTTGTAGTGTCTGCCGGGGGACAATCGTAGGCCTGACAAGATTTGAAACCAGCGAGCTTGAAACCTTCCTTTCGTCTGGCGACTTGGTCAGCATCACATAACACTGATGTTCCAGGTAAGGTCGGTTCGCAAAGAAACGGTCACTGCTTTGACTTAGAAAACTGCTGATGCCCAAACCAGTGGGTCTAATGCGTTTTGCCATGAACCAATCCTGTTTTTGGACCACGGATCTGGATGGTAAAACCTTTATTGCCTTTACCCAAGCCTGGTGGAAAGCTTCATACTGCGCGTCCGATAGCGTAAAAATTTCAGGCAGTTGAACTTGAAACGCCATCGTCACGTCTCCTTCTTTCGAAAGTATCAGATCGTGCTCAATATCCAGAATTGGGAGAACATCATTTAGCATTCTTTCCATTATTGACACCTGGTTTGATGAATTTTGCTCTCGAAGTTGATTTTACTAGCCTTGGCAGTTGCCTTGCAGCCATCGCCTTGGTTAGGCCGTGCTCACCGTATGTCTGGCTTAAATGATAAACTGCCGTCATCGCAGCCGCTGCCAGGACTACTGTCAGCAAAAGGCTGATATAAGTATTTATCCCGCATACGTACATGATCGCATAAAGAATCATCACACCGAACATCGCCCCGCCCATGTACCAGATGTACTGTCCTTTGAGGCCGCGGAAGACAATGCTGCGATTGATCCCCTTGTTAATCGGGTAGCTCTTATTAGGCATAGTAGTCTGTGTTAAGCAGTAACCTTATCCGTTATACGCTCGGTGTTACAAGCCGAAAAATGATTGAAGAACAGTAGCCACCACCACTAAAAAGATGCAGCTGCCAAACCAAGCCGCAGCTACTTTTCCTGTGTCCTGATCACCTGCATTCCACTTTTGAAAAACCTTCACTGCGCCTACCAGCCCAAGCACTGCGCCGATCGCGTACATCAGGTTCGTCCCTGGTTCGAAGTAGGAACGTACCTGCGAATCGGCCTCCTGAATTCCTGCTGCACCATCTTGCGCCCATGCATTGATCGATCCGATCAGACCGGCCATTGTTAACGTAAGGGTAAACCATACCCCTGGATTCTTTCTCCTCGTTTTCATACTCCTCTATCCGTTTTAGTTGAACATTCTCGTGTATCCCCTTGCAGGCGCCTTCCGCTGCTACGGAAGGGCCATGCGTTAGGGCGGGCTTCCATCACACCACCTTTCTCCAAACCTCAATTGTCTCACCCTCGCTGAGGTGTATGGAGCCGTATTTTGCGCATTCAGTGGCAATGCAGTTGTTGACCGCGGTCTGAAATGCTGTGCCTTTGAGCACCGAATAGTCTTTAATTATCATTTCAAGCATTAGAAGCAGGTCCTGTTTGCTGTAACCCTTTTGTTGCGCTTCCTTGATTTCGGAAGACAGGTGCGCCATTAAACCCTGGGCTTTTTCGAACATTTCTTCGTTTTGCCAGACTGGTGGCTCGTTGTCTTCCAGCTGACTTGGTACTGAAAATGGCACGCTGTCCTCGCTGTGGTGCGCGGCTCGGGTTGGAATCGAAGGAGCACTTGCTGCTTCGCTATGCCTGGGAGCCGGCTGCTTGCTCTTTTTCATCCGCGCCTTAATGTCTGGCAGGAAGAATCGCCAGCCAAGAAACGTGTAGTAGACCAGCGCAGACAGTATCGCAACAATTGCATAGGTTTTCCATGGATGCTCGATGATCATGACGACAGTTATTTGTGATGATGATGATGATGATGATGATGCTTGCCATCGGAAGATGTGCTGAAGCCTTTCTGCCGATGTTGTGCTACAAAGTAACTGACCGTTTGGGGTTGCAAAAAAGTACAACTTTTGTTGCAACCCTTTTGCAACCCCAAGTCAAGTGAAGGCTCCTTGGTAGGGTGTTTAGCTTAATTGGGCAGATTTGTCTAGGAACCTGTCGATCTTAGGAATACGAAAACACGCTTAGTGGCGAACCTAATTTTGAAGACCTGGAACTTTGAAGTCAGGGAAGAACTGGTACATACTTTGTTTTTCTTGTTCAGTATGTAGAGTGTAATGAAATATGTGCGTGAACTTTCGTTCGACATGCGAACTGTAGAATTGGCAGTTTAACTGCTCTACGGTAGATAACTCCATTGAAATGGAGTTTATTCCCAGTACATAGCATTCTAGATACCCTTGATGTCCCAATTTTGGAAATGACTCTTTGTAAATTACATTATAGTCTGGCCTAAAATATCTAATTAGGGCTGCTTCTGCCAAATTTATTTCCTGGCTAGGACCAATTCCTTCTTTTGTTAACTTTTGGAATAATTTGTCTTTTTGGTCTTCCAGAAAGTCATTTTTTGAATCTGAAAGTCCATCCAAAGAAGTAGCTATGGTTTGAGAGAATGAACATAAAACGAGCCAAACTTCGCAATCAGGATTTTTCTGAGAAGTGTCAGCATAAATGGTTTGCAGAGTAGAGTGATTTAGAATTCTTGCTGGCGCAGTTCTGGAGCCTTCTCTGCCATAAGATTGTCCAACGTATACAATCTCCAAATCGAGGTAATCATCCTCAACTTGGTAGTTCGACGCAGTTTGAGCCATTGCAGCCGCCTTTAATCTTAATAGTTTTTGTCCATTTAATTTAACTGTTAGAAAGCTAAAAGGGTATGGGCAATCCCATTCAATGGTTTTAATCTCATAGTTATGGAACATCGAATATGTATGATTCTCAACATTTGCCTGTCTTTGCACCCTTATGCCGAGCGTAATAACTCCATCATTAATCTCTATTCGGTCTGGGTCAAACGAGATCCGCGGCCTTTTGCAAATTAAATAGATATGTGGCTGTGAGTCCTCAGGAAAATACGATAAGTCAGCGGATATCAATTCTGACTGCTGGAGGATCATGGCCCTGTCCAAACTTAATATGATGCCGAATTCAATCGGGTCACGTTGTTTCATGTTTGAAGATCTCCCGAGTTGTTGAAATCCGGCCAGATTGGCTCGAGAGGCTAATTAGCCGTAAAAGGGTTCACCAGTGTAAAGCAGATTATCTCAAAAATCTAATACTAGAGTGGAAAATCCGGTAGGAAATCTTTGGGGGAACAATTAAGAATTTTAGCCAAATCATTTATCCGGCGAAGGCTATATTTGTCATCTGTTTTTGTACTTTCAACTAGACCGACCCAGCCTTCGGAGGCGTTCAAAAGGTGGGATAATTCCTTTTGAGAAATCCCAAGTTCAATCCTGCGAGCTTTCACTCTATCTATTACATACTGTTCCAATTCAGTTAGTTTCGCCATTCAGCGAAAGAATAGCTGATAAAGAAAATTTATACATAGCTATGGCTATGTTTTTATTATTTTATTATATTTGCTGAAAGACATATGGGCGGGGCTTATCTCACAGAACCGCACTTGCGACACTTCAAATTATTCGAAGGCATCGCTTTGAGTCTCGTAATCGAAACCTAGGAAATTTTGATATGCACGGGATGATAAGTAGATTAGCTCACGACCCGGGCGTGGGCAAACTTATCTGTGCAAAGGCTTCCTAGGGCCCCGATTACTTGTAGGTTTGACTCCACGCCCTTTTCCGGAAATGGGATTGGATTCAAACTAATCGAGTGACATAGTAGCTTGTTCCATTCCGCTCCTGAGCGGCAAAACCGATTTCTTGCCATGTTCTGCTCCTTGATTTTTCAGCTAATTATTCGCAAGCCTCAGTAGGTTTGCCGGTCAGATGCCATCCTTTATTTCTGGTTTTATTATCACTCCTTACTGACCAAGCAATGAAACAGCTTTATTGCCGAAGGGGAGGGCTATGCTTTGGCTACGTCCTGCTTCTGACACCTATTTGTATCATTTTGTTTTTAACCAATTCGCTTGCACAACAGTCGTTTACCGTTTCTGGACAGCTTAACGCCGCTGGGGATCCCCTTCCAGGGGCGAATGTCCAAATTAAAGGCGCAGGCATCGGAGCCACTACCGATGGGCAGGGTAGGTTCAAATTGCAGGTTCCGGCCGACACTGCGAGAATTATCTTTTCGTATATAGGATATAGTTCGGTAGATACCTTGGTCTTTTTACCTCAGCGATCACAGCTGATCATTACCTTGATTGCAGACGTTGCCGTGCTCAACGAGGTAGCCGTTACTGGGTATCAGATAATTCCTAAGGAGCGTTCAACGGGGTCTTTCGTGCATGTCGACAACGCCTTAATTAACCGGTCGGTTTCTACAAATCTACTTGAAAGGCTTGTGGGGAATGTGTCTGGCCTGGCAGTGCAAGGGCAGGGCGTTAACCCTACGGGGGCAAACCCGCTTTCAAGGAGTTTGGGAATCCGCATCCGCGGAGAAAGCACTTTGGCGGGCTCAACATTTGTGAGCCGCGACCCCTTGATCGTTGTAGATAATTTTCCTTTTGAAGGAAGTCTTGCAAACATCAATCCCAATGACGTAGAATCCATGACAATTCTACGGGATGCGGCAGCAGCATCGATCTGGGGAGCGCGCGCCGGAAATGGCGTGATCGTTATTGTGACCAAAAAGGGTAGCAAAAATCAGGCGCTAAAAACCGAATTGACAGCCAACCTGGGTTTTGTCTTTAAACCGTACGTATTTAAAGATCCCAATTACCTGGCTGCGGCAGACTACATCGGTGCGGAACGAGAGCTTTTTAACCGCGGATTTTTCAATTCCGATATCAGAGGTGGCGGAAATAAGCCCATTATATCTCCTGTTGTCTCGATTCTTGCAGCAGAACGCGATGGGCAGTTGTCTTCTGAGGCAGCCCAAAATCAACTTGAAAGGTTTGCATCATTAGATGTAAGGCGGGATTTTGAGAGGTACATTTATCAAACCGCAGCGCGTCAACAGTATGCCTTGTCCCTTAGCGGCGGCTCTGCCAAATCAACCTATCGAATTTCTGGTGGCTACGACTACAACAAGCAAACAGTGGTAGGCAATACGGACAACCGCTTCACCCTGACATCCGAAAATACCCTTATGCCTGTTCGCGGACTGGACGTTAGTCTCGGATTACATTACAGCTCCAATACGACAGATGAACACAACCACCAGAATCAATGGGGCTCAATTGTTCCTGGCGGCAAGTATGGTGACCTTTATCCATATGCTCAATTGGCCGACCAGCAAGGCAATCCGCTTTCCGTACCGAAAGACTTTGGTCAGGTATACAAGGCATCAACAGTAAGCGCCGGATTACTGGACTGGGAATACCGCCCTCTTCAAGAGGCTGCAATCGGGAGCAAGAAGAGCAAAACGACAGATTTGCTGCTGAAGTCTTCGATCTCGTACGCATTTAAAAGCTGGCTGCGTGCCCAGGCCCAATACTCTTTTGAAAGGCAATCAATCACAGCCCAGTTGCTCAATACGGCCGACAGTTATTACAGTCGCGACCTGATCAACCGGTTCACCCTGATTAATGCTGATAGCACGCTCACTAAACAAGTGCCTGATGGGGGAGTGCTTCGATTGAATCAGGCGGAATACTTTTCCCATAATGGACGGCTGCAACTCAATGCGGACAAGACTTTCGGATCCAGTAGCATTAATCTACTCGCTGGGGCAGAGATTCGTGAACTGAGGACATCGGGATTTGACAGGGTTTCCTACGGCTACGATCCCAGAACCGGAGTGAGTGCAAATAACCTGGATTTTTCCAAAGCATTGTCTACGCAGCCTTCGGGGTTGGCGATGATACCTGGGCCAGAAGGGAGCATGCAGGGATTTGTGAATCGGTTTATCTCATATTACGTAAACGGGTCTTACTCTTACAAAAGGCGATACGTGATTTCAGCAAGTGCCCGCAGGGACGGCGCTAACATTTTCGGGGCCAGGACAAACGATAAAGTGACGCCGCTATGGTCGGTAGGAGGGGCCTGGACAGTGTCCAATGAACAGTTTTACAGCGCGGCCTGGATGCCGTTGCTGAAATTAAGGGGTTCCTACGGATCTGCGGGAAATGTCTATCAAGGCTCAGTCTACGCCACGGGAACCTATTTCACCAACAGCCTGACAGGTTTACCTGCCATCACCGAGTTATTAGCACCCAATCCAAATCTTCGCTGGGAAACTGTCAAGACATTGAATCTGGCAGTTGAATTCGCAACTCGTTCGGAAAGGATTTCCGGCAGCCTGGAGTTCTATGTCAAAAAAGGGACCGATTTAATCCAGCGGTTGACACTCGCGCCATCAGCGGGTTTCAGCTCGGTTTACGGCAATGCTGCGGGTACCACCACGAAAGGATTTGATTTGACGCTTCATACCGAAAACATCAAAGGAAAACTGGGATGGCAAACCGTTTGGCTGGTGAGTCATCTCAAAGACCGGGTTGACCGTTATGACGCGGTACCGACTGCGAACAGCATTCAATCGCAAGGCGAGACCCGAATTGCCGTTAAGGGTAAGCCTCTCTACTCTGTCTACAGTTATGCATGGAACGGAATCGATAATAATGGAGATCCGTTGGGAACGTTCGGTGGTGAAAACAGCAAAGAGTACGCTAAAATCATATCGAATTTCCAACCAGATAGCCTCGTGTTCAATGGGTCCGGCGTTCCCACATGGTTTGGGTCGGTACGCAATGATTTGAGCCTTGGCCCATGGTCGCTGTCCTTTAATATTACCTACAAATTGGGTTACGTTTTCAGGCGTACCTCGACCAGCATCAACTACACCGAAGTTTTGGCAGGACGGGCGCACAAGGATTATCTTGACCGGTGGAAGGCCCCTGGTGATCAGATGCAGACAAGCGTGCCCGCACTCGCTTATCCTTCTAATACACCCCGCAACACGTTCTACCAATATTCATCCGCTTTGATCGAAAGAGGTGACCATATCCGCCTTCAAGATATAAGGCTGGCTTTCGATCTGGGATCGGTTGTTAAGCGGTTACAGAGCGCCCAAATTTATACGTACGCGAGTAACCTCGGTATCCTATGGCGGGCAAACAAACTCGGTCTAGACCCAGATTATGTCAGCGTCAGCTCCCGGCACAGATTGATTACGCCCGTTTCGATATCATTTGGTTTTAGAACAAGTTTTTAAATTTTCTAAAATGAAAAATCTAAAAAGCCTATTTCTGGCAACAACATTAGCCATTTTTTCGACTTGCTGCCAGAAGCAAAATGAATGGCTTGATGTAAAAAGGAGTCTTTCGGATGTTGCTCCCAGCACCCTCGCCGATATGCAAGCCATATTGGACAATTCCAATTTTTTTAATGCCAGTTATTCCATGCTGGCACTTTTGGGTACGGACAATTTATATCTTTCTGATAAAAATTTGTCAGCGATCAGTCAGATTGAACGAAACGTATACCTATGGGCGAAAGATCTGTTTCAGACAGCGCCCTCCACTGATTTTTCCTCTGGCTACGTTAAAATTTCCGCAATCAACATTGTACTCGAGGGGCTGGACAAAATGAAGTTATCTGGCGCAGAGCAATCGATGGCAAGCCAGATCGAAGGACAGGCTCGATTTCAAAGGGCATTTGCCTATTACTCTCTTGCCCAACTGTTCTGTAAGCCCTTTCACGCCCAAACTGCATCGACTGATCTAGGGCTGCAGTTACGAACCTCTTCTGACCCTAATATCGTCGTTAAGCGATCTACTGTTGCCCAGACCTATGATTTTATCTTATCAGATCTAAACAGGGCACTCGAAATTCTGCCGGAAAGCCCTACACATTTGACCAGGCCTGGAAAGCGGGCGTGTCGCGGGTTAATGGCCAAGGTATATTTGGCGATGGGGGACTATGAAAATGCAAAAAGATTCGCCGATCAGGCCCTGGGTAGCAAATTCGATTTGCTGGATTTTAATAGTGAGATTATTAAAAAAGATGATCCTTTTCTCTTCCCTGCATATTCAAACCCGCACCAGAACCCGGAACTTGTTTTTTATGCGGCTTCTCAATCTTGGGCGTCCATGTGGCCAGTTTATGGGGTAGCTAATGTAGACAGTACGCTCTACGATTCTTATTCCGCCGGCGATCTGAGAAAGACAATGTTCTTTCGGCAAGATTCGGAAGGCAGGCCAATCTTCACAGGTTCATACACTGGTACTTATTACAATTTTGGCGGCATCGCCATAAACGAGATACTGTTGATCCTGGCAGAATCATTAGCCAGGACCGGAGATGCAGATGGCGGATTAGCTCTCGTAAATAAATTGCTTTTTTCCAGGTTTAAAACTGGGGCCTTTAAGCCGTATATACATCATGGGGAACAATCTTCCCTCAGGATCATTGTCGACGAACGCCGCAAGGAATTGGCTTTTACCGCGCAGCTTCGTTGGGAAGATCTCCGTCGGCTTCCACCTCAAAAGCCGTTGACTCGCCTCTATCAGGGAGTTCGATATGAATTGGGCGCGGGTGATCCAAGATGGGTGTTTCCCTTCCCCGATCAAGAAGTGAACCTTAGCTCCATTGAGCAAAATATACGCTAACTAAATCATCATAAAAAATGAGAAATCTCTTTTTAGCAACCCTGCTGATAGGGTTGAACGGGATTGTTTTTGCATCAAAAATGAACCTGACGGTCACTTACGACCAAGCGAAGGCCAGTGATTCGCTGTTCCTGGAGTACCATGGCACCTTCTTTCCGCAGGTTCTGAAACCGCACCTGCTGACCGCAGTGAGGAGAGATGACGGCACCTATCGATTCAGTGTGGATATAGAAGGCCCGGTGCGATTCTCTATTCTCAAGCGAATAGATGAAAGCCTAAGTCCATCCGTTTCTGGGATTACATTTAGCCATGACATCATCCTTTATGAGTATTACTGGCAGGGTGAAGGCGACTTAACGATAGATATCAAGAAAAGGCCGGGAAGTGCCCCGCAAAATAATCAACCGGATTATGATTTTGCATACACCTTTCAGGGATATAGGGCACAACAACATCGTGCAAAGGCATTGTCAGATTCGGCATTTCACAGGACAGGGTCAACGCGGAAGGAACAGGCGAACTATCTCGCACCACAAGCCAAAAAGATACGCGCTGGGATCGCGGTGCTGGATTCGTTTAAACCGGTACTGACTGATGGGGAATATCAACTTTTGAAAGCAGATATTATTTATAAAAATCCTCTATACAAGCTCCGTGACCTCAGGGTAAAGTTGGTCGCTATGTCGCCCGAGCAAAAGGCTGATGCCCTTGCCCAAATAGATAAATATTTTGATTGGGGAATTGATCCGCAAATCCTTGCTAAAAGCAGGTCATATCTTTATTACTGGTTTGAGCGGTGGAAGTTGGGGCAGTCTTCATCTGGGAACAAATTTGACGCCGATGCTTTGCTGGATTCATTGCTTGTAGGACAGCAAAGCCTTCTGGCAGACAGGAAGATTACTTACGTCATTGCGTTGGGACAGGTCAAGAGTAACGCTTACTATCTGGCACAAGCGCGGGGCAAAATTCAGGACCTGGACTGCATCAATGTTTTGACCTCCATGGACGTCAGGGCGGAGGGTAAGGAGATGTTTGATTTTGAATTGCAGAACACAAGCGGGAAACTCGTAAAACTTTCCGACTTTAAGGGGAAAACTGTCTTAATCGATTTCTGGTATACCGGATGCGGAGGCTGTGAGCAATATTATGGAAAAGTACTTTCCAATGTTGAAAAGGAATTACATGGAAAAGACATCGAATTTATCTCCATATCGATGGATCGGGGAAAAGAGCGATGGATGAAGAGTATCAAGAGCAACCAATATACCTCCGAACATGCAACGAACCTGTACACTGGCGGGGTAGGTTTTAGGCATGAAGTCGCGACTCGTTACGGGATTTCTTCATTTCCCACACTAATCGTCGTTGACAAGGAAGGGAAAATTGCTGATTTCGATTCCAAAGACCTGCACGTTTTGGAAAGCGACAATCTTACAGCTATTTTGAAAACAATAAGCACCCGCTAATTAGGAGAAAAGGGAATCCCGTTAGGAATTCCCCTCCTTTTTCAACCGTAGCGAAAATCGTTACCTCTTTCCTTTGCGGACGGAAGACAAGGATTTTCTCGGTGCCGATGCACTAGGGTTTGCGACCGGTCACATTAGCCTGAGATTTCAAGATCCGGCCATCTACGGGAGTGGCCGTGGTGCTGATCTTACATACCTGAGCACCCGAATTGGTACAGGCCGGATCCGGTGTTGTGGAAACTTCCCAGTACTCATTATCGTCACCTGCCTCACCGGTGACCGTGAAGTCAGCCAGGACCGGCTTGGGGGCCGGTGAATTGATAGCAAAAGATGCTCCGAAAATCGCGACAGCGGCCACGATCGACAAAAAAATGCGCTTCATTTTCATTGATCTAAGAATTAAATGTTGAATGATGTGCCTACTTTTTGCAGGGTTCGGCTTTTCTCCTGATTCATTTGGCCAAATAGAATTTCTTATCAGTGGGTCAATGAGTTGAAATTAGTCTGTCACTGCCTGTTAACTACTGCACAAATGGCAAGAAATGAGGTGATTGTTAAAAAGCAGAGGGGCATGATCATTGATCACGCCCCCCTGCTTGTGTATTTTTAAGGACTGCTTTTCGAATAGCCTCTTAGTTTTCCTTCTTATGGGATGCTACCAGAAACATCGACGGTTAAATCCTGATTACCGAATCCAATTGGATGAAGCACTTTTGTGGCTAAACTTTATATCTAGATTATCCACCCCGATCCGATCTCGGAATCTAATTAGCAAAGCGTGCACCTTCTCAACCAGTGAGTCATTTTGCGTCTGCATCGCTCTTTGCATTAGATTCCATTTTGGCCAGGAAATCATCGAGGCTAATGCCAAGTCTTGTAAGCACCGGTATCAAGTGCCTCTTTCGCTTCTCGCAGTTGCCTTTCGTATCTTGAAGCAACCGGGATAGCATCGAGAAGTTCTCCTGCATCAATAAGTCCCTTGATTGCGGAGTTGACTCGGGGTGTTCTGCCAAAATCTCTAGCTTTAATTGCGTCAGCAGAAATCTCTCCAAGTCTTTCAAATTCTGCTCTAAGCTCGATTTCAAGCTTTTCAATTTCAGCTCTGATTCGGATTTCATTTGCCTCAATTTCAGCTCTGATTCGTATTTCATCCCCGTGATGTTCGCCTGGCAACGCCTCTGCTCTGAATATAGCTCGCTCAATTTCTGCGACAACGTCTGCTGTTTCTTGGTCAATTCGTCTTTCTTCTTCATCAAGAGCTGCTTTTTCGGACTCAACTGCGATCTCAACTTCCCGTTCCTGATCTGCGAGAGCTGAGATTCGATCTTGTAAAGTTTCTCCTCTTCCGCCCAGTTCTGAATATCTGTCTCTAAGCGCTTGCAGCTCTGTGAATCTTGGAGATCTATATTCTTCTTTATCTCTTTCAATTCTTGCCTTTTCTGCCTCATATTTCCTCTCCACGTCTCTTTGGTCACGTCGAAATTCTGTATAAAGCTCAATATTTGCTGCTTCTCGCTGATCAAGTCTTTCTCTCTCAGCAACAAACTCGATTTCGACTTCCCGCTCAATTCGTTCTTGAACTCCTGCCCATTGTTTTCGAGCTGCCGTTGTATTTTTCTCAACTCGTCGTATTTTGCTTGCAAGCGTGCTTGTTGCTTCTCGATAATGTTCTGATTCCAGATACTTTCTAATTCGTCGAATAGCTTCCTTAAGTTCGAACTTTTTGCATCCGTAAGTCCTTCCAGCTCCGACAAGTTGTCTTTCGAATTCATCGCCAGGTGGTAAGCTCTGGCCAGGTCCAATGGGAACGAATTGGTATTCGGTATTCGCTTGCTCATAATTAAATATCCATTTAGTACGGGAGGATTTCTTGAATGCTTCTTCAATTTCGACGGTTGGCCCTGTGGGAAGGCTAACCTCGACCATATCTAGGCCTAGATTCCGGACTTTGTAAAATTTGGGGTGGTCAACCTTGTGTGTAGCCACAAGCTCGATCAACAATATTGGATTTCCAGTCTTATCAAAAAAAGTTACGTCTGGTTGAATGACCAGATGCCGGCCGCCGTCAGGGTCGCTAGTTATATTTTTCCCCCATTTTATTTCGCCAGCTTCATTTTCAAAAAATGGCATCTCGATCGCTACCGTATCTGCTTCAACCACCCACGATTCCCTTATTAGATTTGGAAGCCCGTCCACGCCGGACGGAGGAAACTTACGCAGGGGTGGAACCTTGATGCTTTTAAGCATTTGAAGGATTTCTTTCGCGACTTTATGCCTGAAGGTTTCATCTGAATAGGTGCACTTCCCTTTGATTGCGGTCTCCTTTGGATCGTGGGCAAAATGATGGATTTTTATGTTCCCTTTTTTTGCCAACATCTCGCGGCGGCACCCTTGGCAGTAATATCCACCTCGTCCTGACGTCACCTCAGATATATGGATGAGTTTGTCTTGTACGTCCAGCGCAAAAAAATGTTCATTGTGATTAATATCGAGTGGCACAGAGGATTTGTTTAGGTTTATTTGCTAAACAATTAACTTGAAATCTTTCTTAAATTCAAAAAATATAGCGCAGCCAGGGATCTTGTTTCGAATGCAGACAAGGTGTTACATTAAGGTGATGTCTAATTACTCATGGATCTATGTATAAGGAAAGTCTTTTTCAATTGATACGGAACGAAGAGGTTGTACTTTGGGCGGGGGCAGGAATGTCGATGTATGCGGGGTATCCAAGCGGAGTAGCGCTTGCTAAACAAATTTATATTGATCTTCCGGATTCGCAACGGACATATGTTAATGAGAACATGGGCCTGGCAGCACTCGCGGAAGAATATCGTGCCATAAAAGGGACACGAAACGGGTTGATAGCGCTATTGACGAGATGCTTTCATTCAAGCCCAAAGTCAATCGAATATCACCAAAAGGTATCTCAAATCCCTCATTTTAAGACGATCATTACTACCAACTATGACAGGCTCTTCGAAACAGCCTACGGTGAAAATGCGCAGCTAATTTTCTCCAACGAACATGTGCCGTATATCGACAAAGATAAGGTCCAGGTATTCAAAGTTCACGGTGATTTGACAAAGCCCGACAGTATTATTTTGACCACCTCAGACTATAATAATTTCTTCAAATCCGGTGCCGAACAGAATTTGGTTTGGACAGTTGTGAAAGAACGTGTTGCTACCAAGAACATATTGTTTATTGGATATAATCTCGCTGATCCGAACGTCGACGTCATATTCAGTAAAATAACAGATGCTCTTGGTGAAAACAAGAAGGAGTGTTTTCTTGTTTCTCCAAGTTTGCCGCCGCATAAAGTAGTAGAGTTGCAAAAAAGGGGAATTCACTTTATTGAATCCAGCGGTGAAGCATTTATTGATGAACTGATCGGCAATATCGACGATAATATTTATCTCGATTTAGACGCAGGGTTGGTCGATGTAAATACATTAAGGAAATACGTCGACAAAGCCGGACACCTTCCTCAGCTAGCTGCATCCGATAACAAATACAGGCTTCAAGGCGTATCAAGCAAAAATGAGCAATACAGCATGGGAGTTGAATTTTCCATGAGACTTGATGCACAGGAAAATAAAGCGCTCAGGAATCTCCTTAGTGGCAATACCGCTGACGCCGTTACGATTCCCAAAGAAATCCTATTGGCATCTAAACATGTCCTTGACGGAATTACAGTAAGCAAAACCATGGGTGATATGACTTTTAGCCCGCTTCCGACTTTGGACTCTACAATTGATATTCGCTTTGAAGAAGGGCTACAGTATGATGATGTTGGATTACAGATTTTTCCGCTTGCTGAAAAGGTAGAAGTCAGAATTCGTCTTCGTGGGGCATTCGTGTTGTTGGAGCACCAACGTGGAAAAGGTGAGCAAGGAAGTATTCAGCTGACTTTTTCCTACAAGCATGACCAAATTGTGAAGAGGGTTAGGGAAGAGGTTGAGCTTTTTACCTTTTTGTGTGCACTCGGCGAAGGAAAGAAATTCCATATTTTTCATAAGTCTAGGCACGTGTATACGACCGATCTCGGGTTTATCAGGTCGCAACTGCCACTGTTTGAGTTTTACCTAAGCTACTTTTCACAGCTGCAGCAGATTGAAAGACTGCATAAGGTTATCTTTCAGGGATTTCACTTCGATGAAGTTGACGAGAAGATGCATCAAGACGCTCACTTGGTAATTGTTGCTGCTAGTAGTTCGGAGCACGAATACAAACTTGACAAAGGAGTTAAAATAACATTTGAGCTGACAACTTCGGCGGATGAAGAAGAGTACGCGATGGTGTGTTCAAATTTGGAGGGCTTGTCCCTGAAATCCAAACTGCAGGATAAGATATCTATTCATGGCCTCGACATCCCGCTTGGTTTTGCTAGCGCTAGGATAGTTGATCCGTACATTGCTAATGATGAAACGATTGCAACTCCGGATGGTAGAACAATTATTTTGGAGATTAAAAGTAGATCAGGTACTCAGCTCGTAAAATATAACAAGACTCAACAAAGCCTATAAATCTTAAGTGTCGCTTAAGGCGCCATATTCTGTGCTTAAATCAAGAGCATTTTCTGAAAAGATAGACAATCACTCTTTCGAGGCCTACCACTAAGTGAGGGTCTAATTTATGGTATTTTGCTTGAGAGCTCCTTACGCCACATTTAGCCCCTACGGGCAGACTTCACCTCTGCAATGAAGTTTTCGGCATCCTTTTTGGAATGGATGGCTGTTGACAGAGAGTCCCGTGTTTTGGTCTTCGAAGTAGTAACGGGATGGATTTTACCATTCGCCGACAGGCGCTTGAACTCTCCAATTTTTCGCTGAATGCTCGGTTTCATACCTAAATTTAGTCAAAATTTGTCATGAATACAAATTAGGGTGCGGGCTGTAGTAAATAGTACCGGTACAAATCGCTTCTAGTTCTTGTGAAGTCAAAGGGCTCGGGCCGGGGCTTGAAATAAGGGTCACCATTGGGCTTGCGCTCAATTTCCTCTCGGTTTCTCAATAGCTTCACATACCAATCAACGCCTACACAAACAAAATATTCGCTTAGATGCTGCCGGTTTGAAGTAATCATGCTGTGATACAGCGTGGCCCGCAAATCGTCGGAACCGTCCAAGCCAATAATAAGGTCAGGGTATTCATCCAAAAAAGCGACACAAAACAAAATGATCGTCGAAAAGAACTTATCACTGTTTGCATGTTTCAAACGGGCATGATCATCGATTTCACCATCTTCGTCCAGAGGCCCCATCGCCAGGTTGTAGACTGATGGTAGGTGCTCATCCGGATGAGGCTGTATCTGGACCTGGATCATCACCGGTATCCCATTGCGCTGGGGAGACAGAAATGTCATAACGCTAACATTTCTGTCTAGAGATGCTGCCTCAGCATTATACGTATCGTCTAGATTAATTGTTACGATCACCGAATAGACATTTTGAGATAAGCAGTAGTTTCTAAAGTATGGAAAAGAAACGGATTTCCTCACTCGCGCATATTTCTTATTCGGCTTAGCGTATAGGGCATAATGCCCAAGAAATTAGCGATGTCCCGTAGCTTTATCCGTGCGGCCGGAAATCGCTCCTTAAAAATGGAGTAAGCTTCGTTTGCTGGCAATACGAGGATATCGCCTCGTTCCCTCAAACGGCGCCTTTCAATTAGATAAATGGACTGGGCTAAGCGGCGGGCCTCACAGAACTGCTTCACCAGTCTTTCAACGTCAAAACTGGAAATGGAAATCAGTGTGGTATCCTCCACAAAAAGCAGGTGTTCGGATTCATGAATGCTGTTTTGTTTTGCTATCACGAACATCTTTTCCCACCAGAAGCCAGTAACTATCTCCCTGCCCTGTTGATTGAAGTAATTGCCCTTAATCAGACCGGAAGCCACAAAGTAGACGGAGCGTTTGCTGATGACTTTTGGAGCTATTTCCGTGTTTTTCACAAACGTTTCAACAACAACCTTTTCGGATAATTCCGCGATGAACCCTTCTGAAATTGGCGACAGATGGGCCAGGAATTCCAACAGTTTTCCGATAGCTAAATTTTTCATTCAATACTCTTTGATCCAGTTTACCATCCCTTCCAGCATTCTGATGACTACGGCTTTGTCACCTTCTTCAAAGGCATAAGATTTGTTGCGCATGCTTTCCTGTGAAATGTCCTCTTTGCGTGGTGTGGAGAGGTACGGGGCAATCGTCTGGACAACCGCATTCAGCGATTTGGCTTTCACGACCCGTGTAGCGTCCATCGCGCGGAGCACTAGGGCGATCTGATCAACAGATAAGAAACACATGATCTTGAAAGGGTCCGTCTTGATCTTGGGAGCTTGCTGCTGCTGGTTCTGAAGCGGCAAAACATCCCACTGGTGCTTCTTTTCCAGGTAAGTGATTTCCTGAGCAAACCAGTTGCCCAGCACTTTCTTCAGATCGGCATGGTGCGGGTTCAGCTTCACGGCAGGCTTTCGGTGCATCTGGTTAAATTCCTTGTAGGCCAAAAGCAACTCGGTCATTTTTTCGTGAACCGCCCCATATGCGTTAATTTTTTGCGCAAGCTTTTGTGTGTAATAGTTCATAAAGCTGCGAGTATTGAAGTTCAGGTATACGAGCAACTCGACCACAGCTTGGTGTAGCGTCTGCTGATCCTCTTGCTGGCTGATTTTTTCTAGTCCCGACAGCAAGTCTTTCTTGTAAAATACCTCGCGAAATGAGATCGGCCTTTTTTCAGAATCATAAATGAAATAGTGCAGACTCTGTAAAACCATATCGGTCAATACGCGGTTGTCGACTCTGACGAAAAACTCCTGACGAAGCAGTTCAAGCCGGTCGAGCATTTCCCGCTTGACCTGTGCGAGGTATGCAGCCGGAACACGTTCATCCAGGCTTAGATATTCGTGAAAGCGGTTCTCGACAAAGCCCAATAACTCGTCCAGACTGGTTGAAATGCTGACCAGAGCCTGCCGCAATATCTCCATGCCGCTTTCCGCCCTTGATGTATTTTCATAAGCCTGGTCAAGCAGCATAACAAGGCTTGCATGGTATTGCCTGATCAATAGCTGGATTTTACGGCGGGAATCCAGATGAAAGCTCTGGTGTTTGAGAAATGAAATATGCCGGTCTTTTTCCTCCTGTGCTTTGGCGACAATTGTTTCCAGCTGCTTAGCCGACAAGGTGCTGACATCGGTTTTGCCCTCATTAAGGGTCACATTAATGATAAAATCAAGCCATTCGAGCGTGTAGTTTTTTTCCAGCATAGCGATCTCCGTTGAGTTGGCCGGAGGTATTTTAATCCCCGGCCGAATGGGTGCCTAGTTAGTTCTGGGCGACCAGCGTACATATTGTGCCGCTCGTCGTAATAGGATCATCGTCGTCTGGCATAGGGCTCGGATGGATAGTTTTCACTTTGGGTAGCGAATGGACTACTAATTTCGGTTTTCGCGTTCTTTTCATTGCGTTTGCTGTTTGGTTCTAACACCAGCAAAGCAATGATTAGGGCGGGCGGTGAGCAATCTTTGGGGCTAAACCGGGGTGGGCGGGGGCTAAAAGTGCTGTTTCAGGGTTTTTCTTGAAGCGGTATCCAAAGCGTTACGACGTAACTATCTGCAGTTTCACTGATTGCTACATGGTGGTTACCTGGGTATAAAAGGTGAAGGCGCCGCTGGATATTCTTGAGTCCGAGGCCATGCGCGCTGCTCTTGCGTGGTTTGCTGGGAGCCACCGGTTTGTCATTTTCTATTGTAAAGCGCAACGTGTCTAGCTCTACGTGGATATTGACCCTGACGGTGCACTTCCCGGAGTGCGAACGGACGCCATGCTTGATGGCGTTTTCTCCAAGTGTGACCATCAATAGGGTGGGGATTTTATGCATCGCGTTATTACCTCCTTCGTGGTTCCAGATGATCCTGAGCCTACGTCCGTGGCGGAGGCGTTCGAGTTGAAGGTAACGTTTAAGGCCTCTGATCTCAGCCGAAAGTGGCACCCAATCCTCATTGGTTTCGTAGAGTGTATATTTGAGAAGTTGAGATAACCTTTCAAGGTAGCCTGCTGCATCCCTGGAAATAGGTAGAATCTTGGCATAGGCAGAACTGATTACGTTGTAAACGAAATGAGGTTCAAGCTCTGATTTCAGGATATTAAGCTCACTTCGCAGAGCCTCCTTTTCAAGTCGCGCCTGCTGCATTTGTTGTCTGAGACCAAATTGTACCATTTTAATCCCAACCGGAAGAACCAAAAGCTGTAGTTCCTGAAAATCGTAGACGAAAAATAACCGCTCCCAACCGTTACGGTGGCTCAGTGGTTTCAGATACAGACCGCCAATTGCCTGAAAGGCTGGGCTTAGCTGGGAAAGGCCGTAGAGGCGGTCAAGGCTGAAATACATTGCTAATGTTACCAGGTGCATACTGCCAAACAAAACCACAAGCATCAGTAGCAGCAGCGATAGGCCTGAAAACTTTCGCTCGAACCAGTAGAAAAGGTGTACCGACAGATAAAAGATAGGAATAAACCGAAGGTAGTATACGGTGTAGGAGATTCCGAGTTTGCCGTCAAGGGCCTGACCCGAAAATGCGGGAAGGAAATACATCAGGTGATAGGCGACAAAAAAGGCCCAGAAACCAATATGGTATCCCGGGCGCAATCTGCCGCTTAGGTTAAAAAGACCCCAGAAAGGTTCTTTGGTCGGCTCATCCCATCCGCTTAAACCCGGTCGTGAGCCGGAGGATAATTTCGTTTCGCTCATCTTTGGCAATGCTTACTTTGTAGTTGTTAAGCATCTTGATAGTGCTGCCTTCGATGCTGTTTACCTGGTACCGGTTAACGATATAGGATCGGTGCGTTTTAACGAAGTGTCCAGGCAAGCCTCGACCAATTTCACTGATACTGGCCCGCGTTCTTATGATATTGCCGCCTGTGCAAAAAATGGCTACATAGTTGTGCTGGCCTTCAATAAAGCAAATGTTCTGATAGGGTATTGCAAATAGTCGGCGGTCAAATTTGACCCAGAGCGAGGTGGCATCGAAATGAGGTGTTTGTAGCGGATAATCCGTTGCCGGAATGCTTTGTTCTGAAAGTATTTCGGGTTGTGATTGCTGCACCGGGGATTTCTTCTGCTTCTTATCGAGGGCATTGGTGACTGCCTTTACAAAACTTTTGTAGCTGACAGGCTTTGACAGAAATCCCAACACGTCGTAATCATATCCATCAATGGCGTATTTCTGGTGGGCGCTGGTGACGATCACCGAACTTCCTAGCCACGGGACCATCTCTAAAAGCTCCAGTCCTGACAGTTCCGGCATGTTGATGTCAAGGAAAACCAGGTCCGGCCGGAGCTTGCTAATGCATTGCAATCCTTGCAACGCATCCTCGCAGGTTTTGATTAATGTCAGCCTTGGCATTTCCGAAATATGTGTTTTCAGAATGCGGCGGGACGAGGGCTCATCATCGATAATGAGGCACCGGGTCGGAGAGATCGGTTGTGTACTCATAACAGTTCATTGGCCTGCCCGCTTAACCGGGCAGATGGTGTCAGATAAGGTTAATTTAAGTTTAAAACGGTTACTTATCAAATTTTTGCTGATGATTTTTTACTCTTCAATTGATAGTCGTAAAACTTCTTCAGAAAATGATAGATTGCGTGTTCCTGCCGACGTTGATCGCTGATAAATAGCCTGTTACAGCATAGGTGCATTAGATCGAATATCAGTTTCTGCTGTATTTGGTGATCGCTGATCGGATTGCGCGCAAGGGTATGCATAATCTTGGCATTCCGTTCGTTTAATTGCTGACGAATTTCGGCTAGAAAGTTACTATCAATGCGCATGGTGGCGGCGATGTGCTCCCTCTGTTGGCGGAACTGCTGATCCAAGGTTATCAGGTCTTTTTTTTCAAGAACATTACCAGCTGCTTGAAGCGTTTGGATCTTCATCGCCGGGCCATATTTGCCGAATGCTGTAAGCAGGCCATCGCAGGCAATCATTGCGACCAGCCAACGCTCGGCTTGCTGGCCATTTAATTGTAGCAGAGCGAGGGAGCTGGCGATCGCGGAGCTATCGCTGCAAAAGATAGACTCAATATCCTCGTATCGAACGCTGAGGTATCTTTCCAATTCCCTTTCATAGAGCTCCGATTGTAGACGGAACACCAGGCAGCTTTCAATTTCATCTTTCAGTTTTTTTGTCAGCGATATCGCAAATCTTTCGCCTTGCTGTTTTCCAGGGCCGGTAAAGAGCCTAAGCCGTATATGGGGATCCGGATCCTTGAATCGGAGGAAAAACCAGCCTTTGATGCGGTTGGTCTGTTGCAGCGTGAGACAGAAATCAAATAGTTTTCCGACCAGTAGCCTTTCACAAGTTTCTTCGCTGGCGTATATTTTCAGATATGTCCAGCCGTCCTGAGCTGATAACCATCTCTTGCTTGCCTGTTCATGCGTCGTCACTAGCGGCTCAACGGGCTTTGGCTCAACATGGTTAAAGATCGGAATAACCATCTCATTGAGATGCATCTTTCTGCCAGCATGAAGCAGCCCGTATTTTACTGAGTGCAAAGGTTCGTGAATGCACAGGTGCTTGTCCTTGCACAGTTTGTTCAAACAAACCCTTACTGCCGGGGCTGAGTGTCCATCGATTGACAGGAGCTGGTCGCCGGTCCCGATCAGAACAAAGCGAGGTATCTCCAGCTCTTTTTCAAGCCCTTGCCACCATCTTACAAGTTCCTGGTCACTGAGCGTCTTTTCTGGCATTGACGAAGGGCCAAGGTTCCAGCATGCCTTGCGCAAAACGATGCCGCGATACTGGATACGGGGAAGAAAAGGGCTGTCACTGAGGTGTCCCCAGTCCCATGGCGCTGTAAGCGCGTTTTCACTCGCAGCAACATCCGCCAGAAATTGGTATGCGGCTGGCCCAAGCCTTGGGTTGTAAGCTGTCGAGAGTCTGGGGATAATGCGTTTTTGCAATGTAGCAGAACTAACGATCACCTGTCCCGCTCGCACGCCGACCATTAAGTCGCTGGCCGCAATAGCGGTACCAGACTGGGCTGGCCCGCATAACAGGTTGATATTGTAGTCACCCAGGGACGGGCGACGCGCTACATTTGCGTCCCTTCCGGCTGGCACGAAATTGACCTCAGCTACGATTGCACCTGGATATTGCGCGGCCTCTTTGGCCTTGACCGCTTTGAGTCGATCTGCCAGTGAGGTGTCCGCGTCCGCAAAACGTGATAAGAAACCCACTGAACCGGGGCCAGAAAATCCGTGAAGGTCAAAAAAGTAATCGCCCCAATCAAAAGCGCGCTCTCCGGAGCAGAAGACGTTACCCAGCGCCGAAATGCCCTCTGCGATCCGGGGCGGATTTTCTGGCTGTATAAGCTTGAGGTCTTCGTCGGTTAACAGGTAAAATTTTCTTTTGAAATGCCGGGCATTATGGTAAGCCCTGTCGATCAGCTTGATCCTTTCAATCGCAGATGGAGCCGTCGTCCGGGATTGTTTGCTTTGGGAGGCTATGGGAACGTGGCCAAAGTATGATGATTCCATCTGGCCGTAGCCGATACCCAGCGCCGGGTCGAGTGCTTGCAATAAAGGTACTTGCTTGTCCCCATAACGCTGGTAGAATCTGGCAGCAAAGGATTTGAGCGCGTCTGGTTTACGATTTTGAGTTGTACGTAGTAGCTTGCCAAGATCTGTCACGATCCCGGCCACAGTCTCCCGGCTCACAGTTGACATGTTTGTTTCAAACTCCATATCGATCTGCACGGGATTTCGCCCGGTGATCCCTGCGCCCGTCAAACTAGCTTCGAGCGAGGCAAACCGCGCTGGGTCATCCTTTTTTCCCCTGGCCAAAGCCGCAGTCTCCCGAAATACCTTGACTAGTTTCGGCTCGGTCCGAGAAGCCTCTTTAAGCACGTTCTGAAAAGCACTTAGGCTTACCGATGGTTCGGTAACGCCGGTCAAAATCTGCTCGGCGCACAAGTGAGCTACATACTCGGAGGCATGCCCGTCAGGTAAACCTTGCCGGCGCAGCGCTTGGATAATCGTTGATACTTTCGCGCCCGACCGGGCTGCCTGCAGCGCAGTGGCCAGGTATTGATCGTTTTGAGCCTCTTTTAAGGAAAATTCAAAGGTGCCATGGCCTGTGGGCCCTCGCTCTGTGAAGCGCAGGTATTCGCCGTTTCGGTATAGACTGCTATTCACTCGCCATATTCCTTCGGTATGTTTCGAGCCTACCTGACCGGCCAATTGGTGCAAGACCTGGGCATCAAGGCTCGTGTGTTTTTTTATCCGTCCGCTAAACTCAATTTTGGTGTGGTCTGAAAGTTCTGCGACGAAATACCCTGCAAAAAGGCCAAAGGGAGTACAACGGCTTGCTGCGCGGGCAACGTATTTGTACAGGCTTAGCATCACTTTCTGATCAACTGGCCAGGCCTCGCCCATGTTCTCCATTTTCACCAAGGAGTCGTAAAGGCTGGGCGAGGCCAGGTAGAGCGCTTCTCTGAGGATGGGCCGCTTGTATACCTGGCAGAGTAGCTCTTTTAGTGAATCGGGCCTTTTTTTTAGTCGGCTATTAAGCGTCCTAAGCGTCGAGTAGGGCAGTAGGGGCCTTCTGAAGACGACAAAGTCCTGCGGTTCGAGTTTGTTCATAGCGCCTGGTTCTAACTGGTTACACTTAGGTAAAATCAGTGTTGGGAAGCCTAAACGGAAATTTGTGGGACGAATAATGGCGCACAGGGTACGAAATGATTTGTTTGGGGGAGGATTCAGATGTTTTGACCCGAAACAAGCCCAAAAGTGCAGCTAAGCTACCGGCAGCTATTTCTGGTGCTGATGTTAAGGAGCCAAAAGTGTTCGGCATAACCGTGCTAGCGCACTTCCTTATTCCGCTTCCTTTTGGCCGGAGTGCCGCCGGTTGTGCAGAGCTTTCTTTTTTTCTTGTTTTTTCTTTGGCTCAAAACATTGTTGGGTTTCGGCAGTCAGATCTGGGGAAAGCAGGGGCGAAAGAAGCGGGTTCAATCTCATCATTTAAACCGTTTAAGCTCATGGCGCACAACATTCATTTCAACGAAAACACAGGCAAACACTCCTTTTTTTCCGTCAAAGAGAAAGCCTGGCACGGACTAGGCCTGATCGTGGACAACTGCAGGTTAAGCAGCGAGGCAATCGCTTACGCAGGGCTGGACTACGAGGTCATAAAATCCCCGCTTTTTACTACCGGTATTACGGCCGGTAAAGGAGACGGCGTAACGATCTACCAGCCCGGGCAGGCCACAGTGCCAGGCTACTATGCGACTCAGCGCACGGATACAGGTCAGGTACTCGGCGTGGTTGGTTCGGATTACCGGGTAGTGCAGAACCGCGACGCGTTCACATTTTTTGACAGCATCGCAGACGGTAAAGGCATACGCTACGAAACAGCCGGGGGCCTCGGAAGTGGGCAGCGTATATTCATCACCGCCAAGATCGACGACAAAATCATTGTCGGCAAAAACGATGAAATCGAGCAGTACCTTTTTCTGACCAATTCGCACGATGGTTCGGGAAGTATTACCGTTGCCTTTACCCCGGTCCGGGTAGTATGCCAGAATACACTGAATGCAGCCGTCGGAAACTTGTCCTCTTCTGTACGCATACGCCACACGGCAAGTGCCAAGGAGCGGCTCGCATCTGCCCATAAACTGATGGGGATGGCCGCAAAGATTTCAATGCAGACCGAAGCGGTCTTTAACAGGTGGGCAAAAGTCCGGATCACAGACGGGCAGCTGCGCCGCCTGATCCAAATGGCGATGGCACCCGGAAAAGAAACCCTGGGCAAAATTCAGGATAGCCGGTTTGACCTGCTCTCTACACAATTCAATAATCTGGTGGACCGGGTTTACAACTACGCGATGGCAAGCCCCGAGCAAAACCTTGAAACGACAGCGGGAACTGTCTTCGGGGCTTACAATGCGGTAACGGGCTACTTTCAAAACGTCAGGTATTACAACACCGCCGAGCACAAAGCCAAATCGATCCTTTTCGGAGGAAGTGCTAGCCAGCGGGGCAAAGCGGCTTATGAGCTTTGTGACAGGTTCGCCACCCATGGCCCGGAAATATTTGGCGCTAATTAGAATGCGGTCGCCCGGAGGCCTGTTGCCTCCGGGTGGCTAACGATTTGCCGTAAAATCGCGGCCGCCCTGCGGGGCGGCGGTCAGCGGTGTCGCGGCGGATGGGATGGTGTTTTCAAGGTAGGCAGCCGCCGCGACGGGCATTTTCGATTTGGAGATTATTTAGTCAGCAATTCACAGGGCAGCGATTAAAGTGGCCGCTCATTAAGGAGCCAAGTTAGCCGGGCTGGCTCTGGAAGCGGCATGAAATTCCGGCATAAAACACCGGCCTTGCATGCCGGCATTTATTCCGTTGCTTCACGCCGCTTATCGCCGCTCGGCAGGTGCTGCACCATAATTCACTTAAACCAGATGATTATGGAAACGCTAGCAAGATTTACTGAGACTTTTCAGGTAGCAGAGATTGACCTGATCTACAAAACAGGCTTCAACGTGACCGAGCGTCCGAAAATAACGCAGGCTGCTGACGCTTATGAGCTACTACTTAAGAACTGGAATCAAGGAAGACTAGGTTTTGTTGAAGAATTCAAAATCCTGCTGCTCAACCAAGGCAATTTTGTTTTGGGAGAATACCAGGTTTCGCAAGGTGGCGTAAGCGCCACGGCAGTAGACATACGCCTGATCTTTGCCGCCGCCTTGAAAGCAAACGCATCAGGCCTAATCCTTGCTCATAACCACCCCTCGGGGCAGCTCTATCCGTCCGACGCAGACCGCAGCGTAACCCGCCGGATATGTGAGGCAGCAGCTCTTTTCCAAATTAATGTGCTGGACCATCTAATCATCACCAGCAGATCTTTTTATTCCTTCGCGCAAGGTGGAGACCTTTGACGCCCGGAAAAAATAAAAGCTGCCGCAAACGTTCCGGCAGCTTTTATTGCACCTAGGGCAGCTTTTCAGCCGACTGTCTTCAGGCCTTTGAAAGCTGTTGCAGCTTTTCATGCACCTCGGTAAGCCCAGCTTTCGAAAGGAGTCTTTCGATAAAATCTCCTAGGTCTGCTGCCACGGCCTCACCCGCAAAAAATAGGAGTGAAGAAGGCCCTTCTTTCGCCCCTGTTAGTCCAGCCTGCAACCCAGCGGCTAGCGCTAGCGTAGCTTTTCGTGTAAGCTTTATGTCAAGCTTAACCGGTTCATTCATTCCCGGGCTTGAAAGCAATGTTTCAAATAGCAGATTAACCTCAACCTTGTTTTCCATCACATCATTGGTTTTTGTTGAACATGGAGAGCAAATGAACCGCGTCTGAACCAGTTTCACCCATTCGAAAATCGAAAGGGTCATTTTTGTCCAGTCAGCTTGTCCTATTTTCGTATCACGTCCGGGGCTGTAGCCCGGCTAGTCCCGCTGGCCGCCTTGTCGAAAAGTTTAGCAACCGGTTTTAGATGATCGGTTATGGCGCCCCCCCTTTGGGGCGGCTCAACCACCTGTCTTTCCGTGGTTGGCCAGATGTACAAATGTATCACGCGGCCAGCCGCGGTGCTTCATTTGGATCTGGCTGCTCGCGCAGGGCGACCCGCGCAGGGCGGCCCGCGTAGGGCGGCCCACTCGGAACTCGTGGTCTTTTGGAGTGTGAGATTTTTGAAATAAATAATCGTGGATATGGAAGAGGGGAAAGAAATACGAGAAAAATGGCTTCATGTAAGGCTATCGAGTCGAGAATCTGCTGAGGTCAATAAGCTTTTCAAGGCAAGTGCAGAAAGGTACCTGAGTGATTTTGCAAGAAAGAAATTGCTCGGCAAACCTGTCTTGGTCGCTACCCGAAACACCTCGCATGAGGGGCTCATCGAGCAGCTCGCAGGACTCCGTACCGAGCTCTCGCGCATGGGGGCTAACTACAATCAGGCCGTTAAAAAACTGCACGCTGTCTCGCGGATCAAGGACTTCGAACACTGGCTGGTTACCTATGAATTGGACCGCAGAAAATTGCTGTCTCAGGTGGAACATGCCGGGCTTGTGATCGCTGAATTGGCAGCACAATGGTCGCGGTAATTCACAGTGGTTCGTCTCTCAGAGAGGCGCTCAACTACAACGAAAATAAGGTCAAACGCGGTGTTGCTGCGTGTATCGATGCTGGTTATTATGTGAAGGACGTGGAAGATTTGAGCTACCGCGACAAGTTCTCCAGGCTACAAAAATTGATGGACCTCAATAGCCGGACCAAGGTCAATACGCTGCATATCTCACTAAATTTTGCCGCAGAGGATAAGCTTGACAAGGCATCCTTGCGCCAGATTGCCGGCACCTACCTGGATAAGATTGGCTTTGCATCGCAGCCCTATCTGCTCTACGAGCATCACGATGCAGGACACCAGCACGTGCACATTCTGACGACGAACATACGGCCAGATGGAACGGCTATCAATCTGCACAACATTGGTAAAACCCGCTCGGAGGATGCCCGTAAAGACATTGAAAGCGAGTTTTCATTGGTTCGTGCCGAAGACCTCAAACGAAAGATTTTTGAGCTTAAACCCGTCGGCCTTTCGCCCTTGCAATATGGCCGGGCGGAGACCAAACAGGCCATCGCTAGCGTGCTGCAATCAGTCATCAGGGATTACCATTATACTTCGCTCGCCGAGCTAAACGCAGTCCTGGCGCAGTATAATGTTTATGCCGATCCGGGGGGCGAGGGGTCCAGAGTCAAACGGGGTTCAGGTTTGTTGTTCCGCGTGTTGAATGAGCAAGGAAGCAGTATTGGTGTGCCAATCAAAGCCAGTGATTTCCATTTTAAACCTACTTTGAAATCATTGCAAGGTCGTTTTCTCGCAGGCAAAATCGCACGTGAAAAGTACGCAGTACGCTTGAAGAATACGATCGACAAGGTTGTTTCCTCGGCGACCTTAGGTGATCTGACTGCCTTCCAGCGGACGCTTAAATCAGAAGGTGTAGCGCTTGTCTTGCGCGCCAGCAAGACGGGTTTGATCTACGGGCTCACCTACGTCGACCACAGGACCAAAGCGGTGTTCAATGGAAGCGATCTTGGAAAGGCTTATAGCGCTAAGGCGATTCAAGAGGCGCTTGCACCTCCGGACGTTGATACAAAGCAGAAGGCACAATACCAGTCCATAGCGGCCGATAATTCAACATCAGACGGTCAATTCAAGCTCCCGACTTTCGGCGGAGGCGCACCGGTGGCCAAGCACGAGACAGACGAGTTTTTGGCTTCACTGTTTCGTCCTGAAAGCGGTGAGCAGAGCGTGCCGTGGCAACTTAGGAAGCCATCTCGCAGGAGGGGACGGTAATACTTTCAATCAAAATCATAAGCTTATGAGCATCCAAACAGCAGAAAACCAGCAAGCACTCGCGCGTATATCGGATATGACGCGCTTTCTATCATTGGCAATTTTGCTAATCCATTTTCACTATTATTGCTACGGTTTATTTCAGATCGCAGGCCTTGTTAACGGGTTCACCGACCGGATCCTGGAGAATATTTCAAGGACGGGTCTATTAACTGCGCCGTATAAATCCAAGGCGATTGCCTTGGGCTTGCTCGCAGTTTCGCTCATCGGAACGAAGGGCAGAAAGCAGGATAAACTTAAATCCAAGTCAGGTATATACTTGGTCCTGGTCGGTCTTGCCTTGTATTGGCTACCAGTGTTTATTCTCGGGCTGCCTGGACCGATGAAACTTCTAGGCGGTTTTTATATAGGCCTGACGCTAATTGGTTTTTCGCTCGTGCTTTCCGGCGGGACGCTACTTTCACGGGTGCTTAAAGTGAAACTTGGCGGGGACATCTTTAACCGGGAAAACGAGACGTTTCCCCAAGAGGAGCGCCTTTTGGAAAACGAGTTTTCGATCAATCTGCCTGCCGAATACATCCTTAAAGGCAATCGTCGAAAAAGCTGGATCAACTTTATCAATCCATTTCGCGGGATCCTGGTGTTGGGCTCACCTGGTTCTGGTAAGAGCTATTTCGTGATCCGCCACATCATTTCCCAGCACATCCGGAAAGGGTTTTCGATGTTTATTTATGATTTCAAATTTGATGACTTATCGCTGATAGCCTATAACAGTTTCCTGGCTAATCAGCATGCCTACAAAGTTTTGCCGCGGTTCTATACCATTAATTTTGATGACCTGGACCGTAGCGCCCGGTGCAACCCCTTGGAGCCTTCGACCATGCTTGATATCACCGACGCTGCCGAGTCCGCACGCACGATCCTGCTCGGTTTGAACCGAGAGTGGATCAAAAAGCAAGGTGATTTTTTCGTAGAATCTTCGATCAACTTTCTTACCGCAGTCATTTGGTTTTTGCGTCGTTACCAGAATGGGGAGTTCTGTACTTTACCCCATGTGATTGAGCTGATGCAGGCGAACTACGATGAGCTCTTCACGATCCTGCGCATGGAAAAAGAAATCGAGGTATTGGTTAACCCCTTTATCAGCGCATACCTGAATAATGCCATGGAGCAGCTGGAAGGCCAGATAGCGTCGGCCAAGATTGCATTGGCCAGACTCTCATCGCCTCAACTCTATTTTGTGCTTTCCGGCAATGATTTGACGCTGGATATCAATAATCCGGATGCGCCCAAGATTTTGTGCATCGGTAATAACCCACAGAAAATCCAGGTGTACGGTGCCGTGATTTCACTCTACGCGACAAGGCTCATCAAGCAGGTCAACATGAAAGGGAAGCTCAAAAGCAGTTTGATTTTCGATGAGTTTCCGACCATTTTCCTTAACAATATTGATGGGTTGATCGCCACAGCACGGTCCAATAAAGTCGCTACCACCCTTGGCGTCCAAGACGCATCCCAGCTCCGGAAGGACTACGGCAAGGAGCTGGCTGAGGTCATCGTTAACATCACAGGCAACCTCATCAGCGGCCAGGTTTCTGGCGATACTGCAAAGCACCTTTCCGAACGCTTCGGTAAAATTCAGCAGGGTCGAACGGCACTTTCCCTGAACCGTTCGGATACCTCGATAAGCAAATCGATCCAGTTGGATCTGGCGATTCCGGCCTCCAAGATCTCGTCCATGAGCTCGGGGGAATTTGTGGGTCTGGTTGCCGACAACCCGGATCAACCCATCGAATTGAAAGCATTTCACAACCGGATTTTAAACAATCATCAGGCATTGGCAGCAGAATCGGAGGGCTTTAAACCAATCCCTGTCGTAAGGCAGATCAATGGGCAGATCATCAAAAAGGTGTTCGAGCAAATTAAGGATGATGTGCGCGAGATCACTGAAACTGAAATTGCGAATATCAAGCAGGACCCGGCGCTGAAACACCTTTTAATTTCCAAAAAGAAGTGAGCTAGACCCGTAGCAGACAACTTTTGCATTCCCAGTAGTCACAAATCCATACAGGGCCGTCGCCGCCATTTCCCGGTAAGGTGCATCGGTCGTCCAGCTTTTTCCAGGCTCGACCACTAGAGCTAGTCTCGAAAATGAGGTCTTAACAACTCTATCGACTTTTTTCAATTCCTCTCTGACAATTGCCCGGACGCGGCCCAAGAACTGTTCGACTGTTAATGAGTGCGGCAGGATGGTTTCGATAGTTTTGAAGTTGGTGAAAACTAGTCAGTTTGCACAGAACGCTCCTCTATAAGCAAACATAGGTAAACAGTTGGATATCTACTCCATATCAGTTTTACCTATTTGGAAATCGAAGGGGTCTAGCATTTCCATATTGCTAATTTTTTTTTGTTTTCCAGGCAATACTAAAACAGAAAAAGCGATGGAAAGGATGAGTGGAGCAGACGAGCGAAAGAATGCCTGTCGCCAGATCAATTGGTTACGCTTGCAGACCTGAAAAGTGTTCGGGATGAGCTTTGGCAGCAATTACCGGGACGAGGGTATCTTCAGCGGACAACGCAAAGAAATGGCTCAAATCGTCTGAGTTAGAAAACTACTAAATATTTCACCGGCTAAGTTGTAATACGTCACCAAACTCACGGGCGACACTTCGGTTAAGCATACAGAATCTGTACTTCACGGTTTGCACGGAACTAGACGAGGCTATGCAGGCTCTTGGCAAGCAGTGGTTAATGGTGATACATAAAAGAAGGTTCTGAGGCTGTTGTACCAAAAAGAAAAAGGGGCCTGCAAGTGATTGGTTTGCAGGGCGCTTGAAGTAATTATTTGTGATTCCGCTGGGACTCGAATATAAAAATTACCCCCAAAAACGGTTGGCTATTAACAATAGCTTGGACGATCTAAATAACCTGTTCTTGTTCAATACCGCCGTTAGAAGACTTTTCTTTGGGTGCCACCTCTTTCGGTAGTTCGGTTTCATACATTTCCCCGAATTTCCACTTTGTGAGCTTGTTAGCCTCTATATCCAGTTTGGATATGGTGATCCTGAGATCCGCGCGAACTAGTCTTGCCAGGTTCTGCAGTTCCGAGACCGTCACTTGCTGGTGCTTGGGAGCTTGCACGATCATGTTGACAGCGTTAAGGGATCTGATCATGTCGGTTTCCAGATTTTTCAGACGTTCCTTCGTCGTCGCGGCTTTGGCAGCCTCTATGATTTTCTTCGTTTCAGTCATGTAGTAGGTGACCACACTAAATATAAAGGCTGCAATGGTGATGATACCGCAAAGCAGGTTAAAAGCATCAAGTGTCATAACGATTTAGTTTTTCGAGTCTTTGTTTAATTTCAATTTCAGGGGCGTGTCGCAGCTTCGCCTCTGCTAGCAATTGCTTCATTCCAGGAATCAGGGAGTCGTCATCTTTTTGCGAGTGATCCCCACGCTCTAATCCGGCAAAATAGATATCAGCTAGGATGAGGAAAGGTTCGAAACTGCTTGGGTACTTCTTTTGCAATGTTATCGCGATCGCTATGGCATGTCGATAGTCATCGGTTTCCATTATGATCATGAGCTGGATGTAGTTGATACCATAGTTAAGCCTGCCCGACTTTTCCCAAGCTTGGGCAGCAGCGGACAGCGCCTCGGTGTTCCGCTCCAGCGCGAACAAAATGGCAGAATGTAAGGCATTGGCGTCCGGATATGGTTGCGTGATATTCGTTGCCATTCGGGCATAGTGTTCTGCCCGGATTAATTCATTTCTGCGGAAGTACGCCTTTGCCAGCTCAAAGTTTCGATAAGCTCCTTCAAATAGCGAGAGCGTAGTCACTTCGATTTCCTCATGCAAGATTTTTAGACATTCCTCATTATTGCCATAGCGTTCATTAGCTTTGGCTTTCAAAATGAGAAACAGATTGCGATCAGACCCGTTGGTTAGTTCGGGGTTAGATTCTATCCGAGAGATCGTATCCGCGAAATATCCAAGGTTAAACAGGCCATTGCATATGTTATAGAATTCGATGGAGGTTGGCTCCTGGGCATCCGGCTTAACCGTTTCCTTACCGTAACTATGCCTTAGAATGGATGCCAGATCTGATGCAACTTCTCCAAAGTTTGCATATCGGCCTGCCGGATCCCGGTAGAGGCAACTTGAAATCACCCTTTCAAGCGGAGGAAATTTGAGCCTGGATAAGGTAGTTAAAGGATACAGCTGCCCGGCTGCCTGCAATTGCTTTAGCTCATTAATGTTAGATACAGTAGTTGCACCAGCAAGCTGATTTCCAAGAAATGCTTCGAACATGACACAACCGAAGGAGTAGATGTCCGACTGCATTGTTGGCGATTCCCCGAGACAGACTTCGGGAGCCAAGTACAGGGGCGTGCCCGCTGGCCCGTTCATTTTCTGCGCCGCAACCATTTTAAAGCTGGCCAAACCGAAATCCGCAATTTTGGCAATACCGCCAACCACGATAATATTCTCAGGCTTTATGTCCGCGTGTACAAAATTCTTGAATCGGTGTGAAAGATAGTCTAGTCCATAACACAAGCCGATAAAGCAGGCAATCAGATCTGAGACGTCAGGCCGGCTGCCCACTAAGAAATCGCGGAAGTTCAGGTCGCCGTACTCAAGGATAAAAAATGGAAGCTCTTTCGAACGGTGGTGCGCGGAGTACGTTTTTATGATGTTTGGATGTGTTCCTACACCGAGGGATGTCAGGCCCTCGCGGAAAAATAATTCAGATAAATAATCAGACTTGCCCAGTTCAGGCCTGATCTGTTTTATCGCCACCCGGCGTGGAAAGGGGGTTTTATCATCGCGAACCATCGATTCAGATAGGAAGACATTTGCCATTCCGCCTTTTCTTACCGCAACAGTACGGTAGCGCGCTTGAAGAGGGTTTTCCAGTATCATTTGATGAGAGGGTATATAACTGGTTTACCGCAATTTAGTGGAATTGGAGTAACAAAAGAATCGCTGTCGAAAATGATTTTGAAGACAGCGGCACAATCCCGGCATAAGGTTCTTAAAACGATTGAAAATGTTTATATTTGGAGATAATGTATAAGTAACTTAATTCTAAAAACCCTTCGTAAAAATGAGTGAGAAAGAAAAAGACAAAAAAAAAGTCGAAATCGTAGTAAATGGCACTGCCTTTGAAGTTGAAAAGAGCATAATAACCTATGCCGAAGTCGTAACAATGGCGTTTCCGGACTTTGCGCAGCATCCGGAAATGACTTACTCCGTTACCTATCAGCGCGGGCATGGTGAAAAGCCCGAAGGCATTTTAGTTCCCGGTGGAGAGGTTAAGGTCAAAGATGAAATGATTTTCTATGTTAAACACACTGGCCAGTCATAACAAGGACATAGGAAAACTTCTTAGCAAAGGATACGCCGTTTCAATTGACAACAACCTTCTGGTCATCCGTGATATTCCTTATTTGAATAGTGAGGGGCAGCTTCAGATCGGAGCAATAGTATCGAAATTGATTTTTATTGATGCTGTTCATGTACAGCAGGATGATCATCAAATATATTTTTGTGGATCGCATCCTCACGAAGTAGATGGGTCTCCGATCAGCAACCTGGCTGGGGGCCCGGTTGCTTTGCCATTACTTGCAAGTGACATTAGAGTTGAAAGGTCATTTTCAAATAAGCCGGTTGGTGGTTTTAGTGACCTCTTTGAAAAGATCGAAAGTTATGTTACTATCATTTGCGGCCCGGCGATTGCGCTGCACGGAGCGAATCCATTGACATTTAGGGCTGTCGATGAACTATCCTCCAGCGTTTTTAAAATCAGGGATACGCTGACCAGCAGGGCTGAAATTGGTGATCTGGCGATGCTGTTTGCTAACGATGTGATTGCTATCATCGGATTGGGGGGAACCGGATCCTACCTCCTTGACTTGGTTGTGAAAACACCGGTAAAGGAAATTCGTGCTTTTGACGGCGACTATTTTCATGTACACAACGCATTCCGATCGCCGGGCAAATTGTCCGATCACGAACTAGGAAAACGAAAAGCGGAAGTTTACCAGGCGCGGTATTCGGAGTTCCATTCCTCGGTGAGCATCGTGGCCAAGCAAATTGACAATACTTCGACGCAGGATCTAGAAGGGGTCACTTTCGCGTTTGTATGTGTCGATAAAGGACAAAGCAGAGCCGAAATCGTTGGGTTGCTTGACCAAATGAAAATACCATTTATCGACTGTGGAATGGGGCTGGAGCGGGCTGGAACACCCATTAGCGGAACAGTTCGAACGACGTTTATTGATGGTAGTGAGCGCAATTCCGACGACGCGAAGAACTATATGCCGCTGACGACCCAGCCTGATGATGTCTATCGAAGCAATATTCAACTCGCTGAACTCAATGCGCTGAATGCTGCGATAGCGCTAATTAAGTTCAAACAGATCAGGGGCTTCTATTCAGACGATAACTCATTTTATCACACACTGTTTACTATTGACAGTCTTCATCATGCCAGACAATAAACAAGAAATTGCCTTACTGCGGGTACGGTACCTCCCCAAGGTGCTGCTGCCCGGAATTTTGTATGTGTCTCATGATTTCAATGTAGCGGGGCACATTTGCCCCTGTGGGTGCGGAAGCAAAGTCATAACACCACTGGGCATTTCCGAATGGTCCCTTGGTGAGGCTGATGGCTCGGCCACCTTGTATCCGTCGATAGGTAATTGGCAGCTACCCTGCAGGTCTCACTATTGGATACGGAACGGTTCCATCGAATGGTCCTATCAATTCGACGATGAACAAATAAAAGCAGTCTATGAACGGGAAGAGAAGGAGCGGATCGACCGATTCGAAAATGTGGAGGACAGCGCAAAAAAAATGTCGCGGTGGCGTCGCTTCTGGAAATGGATTTCCAGGTACATGCCGTGGTAGTCAAGACATTTTGCATCATTTCTATTACAAATATTCTGCGGAGGCAGGCAAGGTGTTATAATCCAATAGTTCAAAGGATCAGCAGCGTCGCGTCCTCCATGAACCGGACTGAGACAATATCATGGCGGTCGATAACCGTACCAGCCGTTTCGCCGTGCGATTCCAGGTGCAGCTTCACACTTTCTGCCAGGTCCATGAAGTGGAGGTGAGTGTCCCCAAAAAGGCAAACCTGTCAAAAGAAGTGGAAACCAATATTGTCGGGGAATCACTATTCAACGATGGTATCGGCGTGGTGATCTTCGCTACGCTGCTTCAGATTTCGGCCGTGGGCATTGAAAATTTCGGCACGGCCGATATAGCGATCACAAATGCTCGACATTCCGAAAATTATGACTTTTTCTTTTTTGAACATCTGTAAGTCATCCGAACTATTTGAGGGATTCACCTTTCGCCCGACCTACTAGCTAAGTTTTTGAGTCCCGATCGGAAATTGTCGAATCCACACGTTCTGCTTATGTATTTCGCAGAGAAAGTGCCGGTGCCGATGGTCCTGCTGCTCATAATTGCTGCAAAAAGCGAGCTGGGCCTTTCTGCTCGTCAAGTATGCCCAAATTCAGCTGAGATCATTTGCTCGACAGAATAGGTATTTTAGCGAATGCCGTTAAACTGCCCAGGAAGATTCCCTTTCAATTACAGCAGGCTAAGTTTGGGAAACTTCTTCCCGAGAATAGCCACATCGTCTGTTGCAAGCCAATCTTCCAACAGCGTCGCATAAATGCTCCGGAAATCAATGGTGAACTTTAAATCTCCCATATCCAGATTGTGCAGATCAGGCGCTTGATCGTAAACACGCTCGCTGCGAGTCCCGCTTAGACCTCCTCCCACCAGAAAAACACTGTTGGCCGTCCCGTGGTCAGTCCCGTTGCTCGCATTCTCCTTTACCCTGCGCCCAAATTCGGAGAAAGTCATGACCAACACGTCGTTTTGTCGGTTGGTCGACTTCATATCACCCATGAATGCTTTGACTGCCTCAGCATACTGCCGTAAAAGCCTTTCCTGCTGACCCGTTTGGTTTACATGTGTATCGAAGCCGGAAATGGAAACATAATACACCCTTGTCGTGGTGTCTGACTGGATCAGCTCGGAAACAGTTTTTAACCGTTTACCCAGCTCATGCGCAGGGTAAACGCCGATGGTGCGACGCACCGATTTTGCCGACTTATCATAAAGATAGGCTGCGGAGGATACCGTCTCGGCCAGTGTTTTATAAAGATATCCAGCGTTATTTTGCATTTCCGGGTATCTGTTGTCGGCCAACTCTTTGATCATCCCGTCGCGGGTTTGGTTATAAATCTTTTTTGGATTAAGCAGGGCAAGTCCATTTACCATGTTTCCTTTCATACTCAAACTAAGCGTATCGTCTACTTCTATCGCCCGGTGCTGCGCACAGCCTCCGGCCTCCAAGCATGTAGCATCCAGGTACCGTCCTACCCAGCCTGTTTTCAGATATTGGTCGGAACTGCTTGCCGTTTGCCAAATATCCATGGACCGGAAATGGGACCTGTCCGGATTGGGATACCCCACATTGTTGATCACTTTAACCAGCCCATCGTCATATAACGCCTTCAACGATTCCAGCGCGGGATTGAACCCGACTTCGTCGTTCAATGCCAGTACTTTTTCACGGGCGATGGCCAGAGTGGGTCTTTCGCGGTAATAAATGTCGTTTCGAAAGGGTATAACCGTATTGAGCCCGTCGTTGCCTCCCGATAGCTGCACCACCACCAATATTTTGCTGCCCGTAGGATCTACGTTCATTTGATCCAGTTCATAAGCCTTAAGAAATGACGGGATCATCATAGTCCCGGCAGTGGTTAAGGCCGATTGCTTCAAAAATTCCCGTCGTTTCATAATGATCAATTTTGACTGGCTTCTTTAAAATGGAATGCATTTCGATGTACGCAAGTACTCTGCGTTAACACTTCTAACAAAGTTGATACTCAGGCAAAGCCATAAGTGCCGCAGTTAAGTTTTTGATTCGTTCATCCGGCGCGCTGCTACCGGCAGTTTGAAGAATCAATGCATGCTGTGTTTTCCCTAGCGGCTGCTGGATCAAATAAGCCGCCAAAGCATCAGCCAGCTGGGCGGAACCAACCCCCGAAAAAGACTTTTCAAATGCATCCCAGTTGATCTCCACCTGCATCAAATCACCTCCGCGCCTGGCGAGCAGTTCCGTATTCACGTCACCATCTTGCTTGGGCTGCAGGGTCACCGCATGCGACCTCAGAATAAGATCAGGCAATTTCATCCGGAATAAAAGGCTTGAAGAATCGATCCAGTTTCTCCCTGCGGGCCACCCGGCCACATTAGGTGGATAAAGTAAAACTTGCCCCAATGTACGTTGGATGAATATTAACGATTGCTTTTGCTGGAAAACAAATCCCAGCGAATGCTGCATCCCTACAAGCAATTCAACGGGTGATTTTATGCGGTTACCCCTCACCGAAGTTTCATAAAACCAGTCAGCCGTCAGAATGTCGTCCAGAAGCCTGGCAATGTCATAACCACTTTTATAAAACCTTTCAGCAAGGCCTTTGATCCGCGTTTCGGCCTCCGGGTTTTCCGTCTGTTCGCTAACCAGAAATTGATATATTTTGCCTGCAACGAAACGAGCCGTCTGCTTTTTTTCCAGCAGTAATCTGATTACATCTTCGCCCTCAAAATGACCGGTTTGACCAAGAATCGTTTTTAACCCATCGTCATGCTGATTGTTCCGAAAGGTAAATTCTCCCCTCAGATTATATCCCCAACCGGTAAACGCCCGGGCGGCGTCCTTGATATCCGCTTCTGTATAACTCCCTGAGGCCCGCCCTAATGTGAGCAGCTCCATTACTTCCCGGGCAAAGTTTTCGTTGGGCGCATCCTTGCGGTTCTGCTGATTGTTGAGGAATTGAAGCATTGCCGGTTCTTTTGAAACTGCCATTAACAGATCCGCAAAATTGCTCAGGGCATGTGTCCGGATCGTATTAAGGTAACGCTGGACGGCGGCCGGATTGAGCACCCGGCAGGCAAAATGCCCATGCCAGAACAAAGCCATTTTTTCACGAAGAACGTCTTTGCCGGAAGCCATTTTCTCGATCCAAAGCACATTTAAGTCACGTATAAGTCCCGCATTTCCCTTAATCCGCATTTTGATTGCTTCACGATCGGGCTTACCATTGGTGACCAGTTTTTTAAGCGTTTTATTGCTCTTAAACTGATTAATATCCACGACTACCAGCGGCTGAAAGCTAGACTGGGTTAACATTTCCTTCACCACGGTTTTGACGGTCCGGTTCTCTTTCAGTAAGCGCTCATGGGTTGCCCCAAACCCGGCACGCCAGTACAGGTGCTGTAATTGTTCTGATTTGCTGATGTTTTCCATGGCAGTGATTTACATGGGGTTAGCCCGTTACCTGAAAGTGCTTATGCAGGATGTGTGCAAGCCACCAGGCCCCATATCCGGTTCTATGACTTCGAAGGCGACACAAGGTTTAATTTGTTACCCCGGTCTTTAAGTTCTACTGTACAATATTCCGGATCATCCCCCCTGATCTCAAGACTGGTCAGCTTCCTTACTTTAGGGGTGGTCTAGTCGGCCGGTTAAGGACTATCGTGGCCGTTTGAAGTTCAATTTTGTCCCTTTCATGTTTATCGGCCCTGAGTGGTTGTCTGATTTTCAATTCCTTTAATTTATTTTAGATGATGAAAAAATTCAATCTTTGGCCAGGGCTTGTCATTTCGGTATTTATAGCTTTGATCGTTTTCATATCGAGCGCGATACGATTAGACCAAGTGGAAAAGAGCGAACTGGTACTAAGGAATGCTGGCATTACATTTCTGATATCTATTTGCTGCTGGATCACAAACCAGTATACACTGGGTGCCGCCTGGATTAGGGGCAAGGCGCTGAAAACGGGGTTTGCCCTTACAGCCTGTGCATTAGTCGCCATTGTCATTCTTTATCCTTTGCGGGAAATGCATACAGAGAGCTTCCCAATGATGAACCTTAACGGTCTTCCCCAGGATAGAAAAATGATGATGATGGCATTTAGGGGGCTCATGGTAGGCGGACTTGAGTATTTTGTTTCCTTCTATCTTCAACTGGTCACAGACAGTCAGAATTCCAGAATCGAAAACCAACTGCTCAAACAGGAAAATCTGGAAGCCCGGCTGAGTCTGCTCAAACAACAGGTAAATCCTCATTTTCTTTTCAATTCGCTGAGCACGCTCAGAACGATTGCCACAGACGCTCCAACAAAACAATACGTAATGCAACTCGCCAATGTATACCGCTATCTACTTGGCAATGAGCAGGAGCATCTGACTTCACTTGAAAGGGAGCTGGAATTTGCCCGATCTTATATTTACATTTTACAGGAACGCTTTGAACGCGCCCTTCATGTGGATATCGAACTCCCAAACACCAGCCTCAGCTGTAAAATACCGCCCTATTGCTTGCAGATTCTGATAGAAAATGCAGTAAAGCATAATATTGTATCTGTAGATGCACCACTGACGATCCGTATTTATGTCGAATCGGAAATGCTTTGCGTAGAAAACAACGTTCTACCCAGAATGTCTGTGGAAGAAAGCACGGGAAAAGGGTTGAATAATATTAAAGAACGCTATCAGCTGCTTTCCAACCAAGAAATTGAAATCGTTAGTAGCAGCGCCTGTTTTATTGTCAAGTTGCCCTTATTAAAATGAGAGTATTGATTATTGAAGATGAAATAAAAACGGGAAGGGAGCTCAAGGCTCAGCTGGAAATGCTTGACGATAGCATTGAAATAGTAGCTATACTACCCTCCATAAAGAGTGTTGTGAAATGGTTTTCGGAAAACAGCGCGCCTGACCTGATATTTTCCGACATCCAGCTGGCGGATGGCCTGAGTTTTGAGATCTTTAAACAGATCAAACCCAGCGCACCGGTAATCTTTTGTACAGCTTACGACACCTATGCGATCCGTGCTTTCGAAACGAATAGCGTCGATTATCTGCTCAAACCCATTGATGAAAGAAAACTGGAAGCCAGTCTCTGGAAATATCAACAAATGCGGGCTGTATTTGGTGGACAGTCGGACGATGGCGGATATGAGCACACACTGACAAAGAAAATGGAGCTAATGCTTCAAAAGTTGGGTCCAGGTTCTTACAAATCGACCCTTCTGATACATTACCAGGATAAGATCATCCCGCTGAAAATAGCCGAGGTTGCCTACTTCCATTTCGAAAACAGCCTGGTGAGCGCCCATTCATTTTCAGGTCAGAAATACGTACTTAGCCACACCCTTGACGAGCTTGAAACCCTGGTCGATGGTTCCCTGTTTTTCCGGGCGAACAGGCAGTTTATCATTAACCGCAACAGCATTGTCAATGCCGAACATTATTTTACAAGACGTCTTGTTGTAAGACTAGCCATTCCCGCCTCCGGTCCGGTGATCGTGTCCAAAGTCAAGTCTTCGGAATTTTTGCGATGGCTGGAAATCCATTAATCCTGGCCTGTTCAGCTGCATTTTTGTCCCTTTCATTTCGATTGCCCGGAAGTGACCTGATGACCGGTTTTAATTTTGAAAAGAAATCAACGCTTTATCAGCCCCTTGGTTTTGGTCATTTCAAGATTAAACATAATATTCCATGAAAACGCTCAAAGGGCTTTTGGTCATGACTATGATGGCCCTCTCATTGCATGCAAATGCCCAATCCTCAGTAACGGTGATCCGGCGGCCTCCGCGCGAATCGAAGATCGTTGTGCACGCCGGTGTTCGGTATCACTATCACGGCGGCGTTTATTATAAACCGTATGGTCGCGGGTATGTAGTGGTCAGGCCGCCAGTAGGCCTTCGCGTGACCCTACTGCCTGTTGGTTACACCAGCGTTACAATGGGCAGAATGCCCTATTTCTATGCCGGTGGCGTGTATTATGTACAGCATTCCCCGGGCCGGTACGAGGTAGTAGAGCCTCCTAAGGAATTGGCGGTAAATAACAGCCCGTCCCAACTATCCACACTGCCTGAGGGCGCGCAAAGCGTTTACATCGCAGGCCGGAAATATTACAAAATCAACGACACCTACTATGAAAAATCAGTTTCCGAAAATGGGAGCGAAAGTTACGTGGTTGTCGGCAAGGTGGAGTAATTGTTAAAATTTGGCGCCTGCCAAGCATTTCTCACACTGCACATCATTTCAATTTATGATCCGATTCATCAAACTAACGCTCTGCCTGCTGCTGCTGGCGGCAGGCGGTTCGTTGGCACAACAAAAACAAGCTACCATTGCCGGCACTGTGAAAGATGCGGCTACGGGCGAAACGCTGATCGGTGCTACGGTAAGCGTAAAGCAATTACCTGCTACCGGTACTGTAACCAATGAATACGGTTTTTACTCGCTGAGTCTTCCGCCAGGTGCCTACACCCTGATTTACTCTCTGGTTGGTTTCAGCGAAAAGGCACTTGAAATATTACTGGTTTCAGACCAAAAACTGGACATTGCCCTGTCCGACCAAGCTACCACGCTGAACGAGGTGGTAATCACTGCCAACAAAAATGATAAGGTTTCCAGCACCCAAATGGGTGCAGAAAAGTTGAACATCACAGAAATAAGCACCGTTCCTGTCTTGTTCGGAGAGCGGGACCCGCTCAAAGTCCTGCAATTGCTGCCGGGGATCAAGTCGTCGGGGGATGGCGGGAGCGGCTTTTACGTACGGGGCGGAGCCACCGATCAGAACCTGATCCTGCTCGACGAAGCGCCGGTTTACAACGCGTCGCACCTGCTCGGCTTTTTCTCCACTTTCAACGCGGATGCCATCAAGGATATGACTGTTTACAAAGGGGGAATGCCGGCCCAATATGGCGGGAGGCTTTCGTCGGTGCTGGACATCAAAATGAACGAGGGCAATAACCGGGATTATGAGGTGAGTGGCGGGATCGGGCTTATTTCGGCCAAGCTGAATGTGGAAGGACCTATTCAGAAAGACAAATCCTCGTTCCTGCTGTCCGCCCGGCGAACCTACGCCGATGTGTTTCTGAGGGCTTCGAGCGAGTATAGGGACTATCGTCTTTATTTCTATGATCTGAATGCCAAACTCAATTTCAGTCTAGGGGAAAAAGACCGCCTGTACGTCTCGGGATACTTTGGAAAGGATGACATGGGTATGGGGGAAACTTTCGGGTTGCAATGGGGAAATGCAACGGCCACCGTGCGCTGGAACCACATCTTCAACCGTAAACTATTCTCCAACACTTCCCTGATTTTTAGCAATTATGATTACAATGTCGCCATTCAGAATGGTGGAAACCAGTTTGATATCTTTTCCCAAATCCGCGATTACAACCTCAAACAGGAATTTCAGTGGTTTCCCAACAACAAAAATACGGTGCGCTTCGGCGTGAATGCAATTCACCATACGATTACGCCGGGTGAGGTGACGCCTACCGGATCATCAAGTATCAATGCTTCGGAACTACAGAAAAGATTCGCCTGGGAGAATGCCTTGTTCGCTTCGAATAGCTGGCAGGTGTCATCCAGACTGAACCTGACCTATGGATTGAGAATCAATGCGTTCAGCGCGGTCGGCGAGGGTGATTTTTATACCGTGACCTCGGCCGGGATGGTAATCGACACCCTGCACTACGACAAAGGACAGGTCGCCAAAACCTATCTGAACCTGGAACCGAGGCTGTCTGCCAGTTACCAGCTGGGCGAGCTTGCTTCGGTGAAGGCGTCTTACGTGCGGAACGTGCAGAACCTGCACCTGATATCCAATTCCACTGCCTCCAACCCGACAGACAAGTGGATCGCGAGCAACAACAACATCAAGCCCGAAATATCCGACCAGGTTTCGCTGGGTTATTACAGAAACCTGGTCGAAAACCAGTACGAGCTTAGTACGGAGATCTATTATAAAACCATGCAAAATCAGATCGACTACCGCAACGGGGCCAATATATTCAGCAATTTCGATGCTATTGAAACACAGCTGCTATTCGGCAAGGGGCGCGCTTACGGTTCCGAATGGCAGCTCAAAAAGAAGTCGGGTAAACTGACCGGCTGGATTAGCTACACATTGTCCAAAACGGAACGAAAAATCGATGGCATCAACAGCAACCTTTGGTACAACGCCCGACAGGACCGTACGCATGATGTTGCCCTGGTGGGTATTTACCAGCTGAACAACAAATGGACGTTGTCTGCAAACTGGGTGTACTACACCGGGAACGCAATCACCTTTCCGGCCGGTAAATATCAGGTAGATGGCCAGACCGCCTACTACTATACCAAACGGAACGGCTATCGGATGCCTGACTATCACCGTCTGGACCTGGGTGCCACTATGAAGCTAAGCGATCGTAAAAACCTGAAACAGGAGCTGGCATTTAGCCTCTACAATGCTTACGGCAGGGAAAATACCTACATGATAGAATTCCGGGACAGCGAGTCGATACCAGGCAGAACGGAGGCAGTCCAAACTGCTCTTTTTAAATTCATACCATCGATCAGCTACAATTTCAAATTTTAAACGAAGATATGTCAACCTTAAAATATTCAGCCACGTTGCTGCTGTTCACATCTTTTCTTTGTTCCTGTGAAAAGGTGATCGACGTTGAACTGGACCCGGCCGATCAGCGGTATGTGATTGAAGGGCAGATAACCAATCAAAAGAAAGGGGCCCTGGTGGTGATTTCCCAAACAACGGATTTTGAAAACACAGGTGTCTATCCGGGCGTTTCTGGTGCCATCGTCACTATTTCCAACACACAGGGAAACGTCTATCCATTAATGGAAACGCAGCAGGGAATTTATCAGGATTCCCTCTTGGTTGGAAAGCCCGGAATGAGCTATCGCCTTCACGTAACGCTAAACGGAAGCGAATATACAGCAACTTCCATCATGCCTGATCGGGTGAAAATGGATTCATTATTTGTCAAAAAAGATGGTTCCAATATTTCAAATCGGGAGCGGTATCTTGCCCATGTAGGTTACACAGATCCCGGCAATGCGGTCAACTTTTACCGTTTTGTTCAATTCAAAAACGGGGTTAAAGAGAAAACCATTTTTATCCGGAATGACGACCGCACGAACGGCAACAAGGTGACTGCCCCCCTGCGTTACCCGGCAGATGACGACAATGACATACTGACCGGCGACAAAATCACCGTGGAAATGCAGTGTATCGATCAGGCGGCGTACCAGTACTGGTACAGCCTTGATAGAGGTGCACTGGGCGACGGAGGCGCTGCATCACCGGCCAATCCGGTCAGTAATATGCAAGGCGGCGCCCTGGGTTATTTCAGCGCACACGCCAGTGAAACACGTGAGATAACGGTACCCTGACCAAATGCTTTGTTGTATGAAAAACATAGGACTGGTCCGCGCTGCCGGATATTACTTCTCGTTTATTTTCCTGCTGCTTTTTGCCGAAGGTGCGCTGGCCCAAATTCCCGGCGACACGATACCAAAAAAGCAGGTGCCGCTCCTTTCCGTCTCACTAAAAAGTCAGTTCCCCATACAACAGGCCATAGGGCTTGAAGTGATGACGAAAACAAAACTTTCGGGCTATCTGGGTTTCGGGCAATTTTCCAGGTTCTATACGACGGTCGCATTAAACGCATTGCCGAACAAAAAAGTGGAACAGCAAATGCGGCGACGGTTCATCAAGGACAACCTGAGAAACGGCACCGTTTTTGAAGCCGGGCTGACCTATCACCTTCCCAGACGAAGGAAATTTTATGCCGGGATCAACTTCCAGAATCAAAACTTCACGCTTCCCTCCACCACACAACAGCTGGTTGAAAACTATGACTTCCTCGACAGCCAGGACCGCAAAGACAAAATAATGGACCTGATAGATAAAAATGCCCGGCTCAGGGAATTTTACGAGACCGCAGAGATCATTTCGAAGGTCTCACTGCAAAGGCTCGGTATTACCATAGGCAGACGTTTTGGTTTCATGAAAATACCACGTTTCGGGCTTCACACAGAGTTGTCGGGACAATGGAATATGGGTAGCCGCACCTCGATTGAATCCAGCTCGCTCATCGGGAACGTGCTCGTTAACCAGTTCGCAGAGCCCATTTTGCGGGAGAAAACCAAGGATAGTTTCAGCTCTTTCTTTTTGCCTTCGCTGACCCTCAAAGTAAGCTACGCCCTGGTGACACGGTAGCGTAATCCCGGCCTGCCATACAGCCTGGCAAGTATTCCGTCCCTTTCGACCGGCAATGTGTCCTCTTCATTCCATTTTGACAAAAGGGACATTTGGACAGATGTTTAATTTGAATACCAAACTAACAAAACACTCATGGATCCATTCAGGAAATCGGCATACTTCGCAGCGGGCATTCTTGTTCTTCTGTCTACCGCTGGCTACGGTCAAAAAGAGATTACCGGAAAATGGCTCAGCCCGGACGGCGACCGCAAAATCGAAATCTTCGAAAACAATGGAAGCTTCTTTGGAAAAATTATCTGGCTGAAAAACACCGCCGGTAAGATACGGGTGGGCGATATCGTTCTGAAAGACATCACTTACAAAAACGACCAATGGGAAGGAAAGGCGTATATACCTGCCCGTGATCAGGACATCCCCGTCAGCATTTCCATGTCTGGCAACGACGAACTTCAAATTACCGGAAAAGCCGGTATGATGAGCCGGAAGAAGCTATGGAAGAGATGTAAATGATCTGAAATGAGCGGTTTTCAGTTCCAGGCCCATTGGTCCATTTTATTGCCACAAAGCCTAAGAGGTTGTTGAAGATGATAAAAATAAAATTAATGCTCCGATTACTCCTCCTTTGTACTGTCAGTTTTCCCGGCCATGCTCAACTCAGGTTTAGTTCGCTCGAAGAAGTATTCGGTTATGCAGATCAAAATGCTGTCAGTATACAAAGCGCCAGGGATCAGCAACTTATTGCGGCCTCAAAAACCAGGGCTGCGAAAGCGGCCTTGCTCCCGGCTGTGAACGCTTCGGCCGGGTTTAATGATAACATTACCCTCCAGCCCACGCTGGTGCCGGCGAGCCTGCTGAATCCTGCCGCCCCGGAGGGGATATTTAATGAATATACTTTCGGCAGGAAATACCTGTACAGCACAGGGGTGCAGGCGAGTTGGGAGGTGATCAATTTCCAAAAATGGTTCGATGTGAAAACCTCCCGGGCGGCGCAAAAGCTCAGTGAGGCCAATACCCGCAGTGCCCGATTTCAGGTTTATAACCAGCTTGCGCAAACCTATTATTCCATCCTGCTTACTGAAAAATACATTGCCATCGCCAGGGGCAACATTGCAGTATCGGACAGCATTTGCCGCATTGCGGAGGACAAATACGAAGCCGGCATATTTACCGAAGAAAATCTGAACCGCAGCAAAATCCAGCACATACAAACTGTACAGCAGGCAGGGAGTCTTTCGGCATCCCTCGCGCAGCTGTACAACCAGTTCCAGTCGCAATTGAATACCTCCGAGCAGGTTATGCTCTCAGGAGAATTAACTGCTTCTCAGCCTGGCAGCGTTGGAGAAGAAAGCACTGCGCCCATTCACCCGCAGGTACAGGTTCAGCAGGCGCAGCTGCGACTGAACGAACGGCAGCTTGCTCAAAGCCGGGCTATGGCATATCCTTCGCTGACAGTAGGTTATCAATTTAATCGCAACTGGGCCACAGATAAAATGTTCGACCTGTCGGCGGCCAACAACCTGCCCCAGCAATTCTGGGGTCTCAAGTTAAGCATACCCGTTTTCAACGGTCTGTTTACCCGGGAAAAGGTTACCCAGGCGCAAATACAGCTTCATCAGCAGCAGCGGGTATTGGACAATCAGGCACGCGTCGCCCGAAAGGAAGACGAGAACCTGTTGATCCAGTTCCGTCAGAGCACGGAAGACCTGAAACAACAGGAGGCGGTCCTGCGGCTCCAAAGCAGCAGTGATAGCCATACCAACGACCGGTATGAAAGCGGGATTATCGGTCTGGACGAACGGCTGGACAAGTTCCAGGACCTGCTGCTGGTGCAGAACCAGTACATGCAAAGCCTTAGCAACTATTACGTTAGCTATTATCAGCGCTACCTGAGGATAAAACTATAATGTCGAAATCAATGAAGGCAAACAGCACGACAATGATTACAGCAATGCTGTTGACGTGCCTCTGGGCATGCAGTAGCCAACAGGAAACCAGTCCGGTCAGGAAAATTCTTCAACAGGCTGTTTTTGCCAGTGGCCACCTGGAACAGGAAAATGAATTCGTGATCGCCGCCACGGCGGAAGGCACGATCAGGGAGCTTAATATGCGTGAGGGAGATAAGCTTACCGCCGGGCAGATCCTGGTCCGCATTAAGAGCGATGCTGCTCGCACCCAATTGCAGGAGGCACGGATCGTGTACAACGATGCCTTGAAAAATGCCGCTCCTGATGCACCGCAGTTGTCGCAGCTACAGGCGCAAATCGGTGTAGCACGGGCACAGCTCGATCAGGACCGGCTCAATTATGAACGTTACAGGTCTTTAAGAAGCAAAAATTCAGTATCGCAGCTGGAATTTGAAAAAGCCGGACTGCAGTATAAAACTTCGCAGAGTAACCTTGTTGCGTTGGAAAAAAGTTACAGCCAGGCGCAGGATGCGCTGCGCCTGAACGCCGACAGAAGTCTGCAACAGGTAAAAACCCAGCAGGCTATTTTGAGCGAGTACGAAATCAGTACAGATAAGCCGGGAGTCGTGTTGGATGTGCTCAAAAAAAAGGGTGAGCTGGTGCGCAAGGGCGAGGTAATTGCAAGGATCGGCAGCGGACGGCATATTATGAAGCTTTTTATTGCAGAGGACGATATCACGCGGCTCAGCGTAGGTCAGCGCGCTATCATACAGATGAACAATTACCCCGACACCACCTTCACCGCTACCATCACCCGCATATTGCCCGCATTCGACCAGTCGGCACAATCGTATTCGGTCGAAGCAGCGTTTGTAAGCCCTCCGCCGCTCCTGTTATCGGGTACCCAATTGCAGGCCAATATTATGCAGGAAGGAACCAGGTCTGTGCTCGTGATCCCGTCGGCAGCTTTGGTAAGAGGGCAGTTTGTACAAATGCGGGACGGAACGGAAAGGGCGATCAGGACCGGGCAGAAAGCGGGTAGCTGGGTGGAGGTGAAAGCAGGCCTGACCGAAAAGGATGTTATCCTTTTGCCTAAGGATAAAAACAAAAAACAGGGCGTAGAACTACCGGGTACCTGACATGACCGAACATTGAATATCATTATGTCCGATATGAGAAAAGTAAGCGCAATTGTATTTTTTATCCTCACAATCACAGCAGGAGCAGACAAAGCCTGTGCACAGTATCCTCCCGGAGACCGATGGTATCAGAACCCACTTGGATTTGAGCCCCTTAGCCTGCACACCAGCATGGGTTTGATCGTACCAGCGCTGCTCACGGGCGCCGCCCTGATACTGACAAGGAAGGACAGCGCATTACATGAAAGGTTGACCCTGTATACCGAAGTGAGCGCCACATCCGGTTACAAATACCCCTATACGAATATGACCCAGGGCAGTACCGGCCTTAACCTGATGCTGCGCAAATGGCTTTCGGTTGGCGTGGAGTTGAGCACGACCGTTCCCTTTGATGACTATAACAGTACGGTTGGCTTCGCCATCCGGCCTTTTGCCCGGTTTTGTGCCGTTGATAAGCCTGCCTGGAAACTATGGTTTGAATCGGGCGGCGGGCTGGTGTACTTCACCGATCATTTTCCCAAACCAACCAGCCGGGACAGCAGGGCCGGGACGTACCTGAATGGCACCTCCAAATACGGGATCGGTGCTTCCGTCCGGCTCCGCAGCAATATACAGCTCCTGTTCGGAGCACGACACCTGCATATTTCCAACGGTAATACAAAAGGCGCGGACAGAAACCCCTCACACGACAGCAATGGACTATTTGCGGGATTAAGCTGGATTTTATAAAACAAAAAAAATGGCAAACGTAAATACGAAAATATCCTGGGTATATCTGACCTCAAAAATAAGGCAGCTTATCGTAGCAGTGCTGAGCGTCACCTTCGGCATATCGATGTACATCTTCATGAACAGCTTTATGAATGGTGTGAACGGGGCCCAGACCGAGATCACCTTTACCACTATGGCGCACATCAGGGTGTATAATGAGCTGGGTGGTGAACCCACGATACTGATCCCACAGAACGGCGGCAGCGATACCCTCCTCAGCGTAAGCAATGCCCGGCATATCAGCTACACCGAGGGCATTAGAAACGCGGACGAGGTGGTACAGGTGCTGCAAAAACACAGAGAAGTAGTGGCCGTTACTGAACAGGTCAGCCAGAACGTGTTTTTCCGCAACGGGGTGACCAAAGTAAGCGGCACGCTTTCTGGAATAGCGGTAACCAATGAGATAAGGATGTTCAATACCATGCAATACATGACCGAAGGCGACCTGAACGAGCTGGAAAGGCGTTCCGATGCGGTCGTGCTGGGGACGGGGCTGGCAGACAAGCTCAGCGCGTCGGTGGGCGACAATGTTACGCTAACCACATCGGATGGCGTCAGCAAAATCCTTAAAGTGACCGGCCTGATACAGACCGGAACGGGCAGCGTGGACAAGAGCCGCGCCCTGATCTCGATCAATACGGCCAGGCAGCTGCTATCCAAAAATAAAAGTTATGCAACCGAAGTGCTCGCCAATATCGGCGATTACAACAAGGCGAAAGCAATAGCCGGTGCTATTAGCCCCGATATCAAATATAAAACAGAAGCCTGGCAGGAAGGTAACGGGCAGCTGGAGTCAGCAAACACCCTGCGGGACATCATCGCCATTGCCGTTTCACTCACCATACTGATCGTGGCCGGGTTCGGTATCTACAACATTATGAACATGACCGTCAGCGAGAAAATACGGGAAATAGCGATCCTGAAAGCCATGGGTTTCGATGGCAAAGACATTGTACAAATATTCCTGGTGCAATCCGTTATTATTGGTTTAATCGGTGGTTTTATCGGGCTGTTGCTCGGCTTTACCATTGCTTCCATCGTTGACCGTATTCCCTTCAAAATCGCATCTTTGGATACACTTCCGATCTCTTACCTGCCAGCTGACTACATACTGGCGATGGTCTTTGGGCTGATCATCACATTTGTGGCAGGATACCTGCCCGCACGCAAAGCGTCCAAAATAGATCCCGTGGAAATACTCAGAGGTTAATCATCTTTATAAGAAAATGAACACAGCACTGTCCGCAAAAGGCCTTAACAAATATTTCCATGAGCCGGATACCTTCCAGGTACTCAGGGACGTGGGCTTTGAAGTGAAAAAAGGAGAGTTTGTGGCCATTGTCGGCAAATCAGGTTCCGGTAAATCGACCCTGCTTTACCTGCTCTCGACAATGGATACGAACTACCAGGGAAGTATCGCTATCAATGGGACCACCGTTACCGGACTTAGCCAAAACGAGTTGTCACGGTTCCGCAACGCACACATCGGGTTCGTGTTTCAATTCCATTACCTGCTGGCTGAATTTTCGGTGCTGGACAACGTGATGCTGCCTGCACTCAAACTAGGCAAAAAGTCCAAAGAGTTGATAGAAGCAAAAGCCATGGAGCTACTGACGATGCTGGACATTAGAGGGCACGAAATGAAGAAGGCATCGAAAATATCTGGCGGACAACAGCAGCGGGTGGCCATTGCGAGGGCTCTGATCAACGAACCGGCAATCATCATGGGGGATGAACCTACTGGAAATCTCGATTCGCAGAATACTAAAGTGGTGTTTGACATCTTCCGTCAATTAGCTCACGAAACAGGACAAACCATTATAGCCGTCACCCACGACGATGAATTTGCTGCGAATTGTGACCGGATCATCGAGATGGTGGATGGGAAAATAATGTCTTGAGCAAACGTAACCAAGATATTGGATTTGATGAAAGATTCCAGCGCGGATATGCTGTCCTTCAGTAACTCGCACAAGCCGTTTTATCGAGTTATTCTGCCAGCCTGACCGGGAAGACGACCGTCATTACCATTTATCAAATCAATACCAGCTCGGCAGGTAAGCCCAAGGACGGCGATCCAAGTGGCGTAGGCGGCTGAACTGGGCTTACTGCCTTATGTTTTCGCGGGCAATCTGCGAAAAGCAAACTAATACGTTCCCGGAAAACAGAATTTCTGTGCCAGAATTTTAAAAACGCGAGGGCTATGCCAACGATTTTTTTTGACTGTGATTCTTGGGTTTAGATAGTCAAGCCTTTGTATAAAGCCGATTAAATCCGAAAAATGAAGGTCGAGGTCGCATGTTATGTGGATCGGTTTAAAGTAGAGCTTTTTGTTAGAACCGGTAATTGAGAATAAGGTTTGCATGCACCATGTTTACCTTGTTAAATACAAACCGGTCATTGCCATAAACCCTGCCAGTTTTGTCTTTACGGACAACCAGCAGAAATGCGCTGAGGCCTTTCAGGTATTGGTCAAATTGATAAGTAAGACCTAAATTAACTTGTGAATAGCTGGGCATTCCATATTTGTTCAGCTGGAAATTCCTGACGTCGGGCAAATGAAAATAGCCTCCGCTCAGCGTCAGGTCGATACGCTTTTCCGGTTTAAAGCGGGTATTCAATGTAACGGCCGTCAGGTTACCGAATCCATCGTTACGCTCACGGGGCATAAAGGTGTAAAATGGCTCTTTGCCCCATTCTCTGGGCATCAGGTACCGTCCGTCAGACCCGATGTGCGTTGCATTCATCTGCCAGTCAAACCTTGCAGACTCTTGCCCCACACGTGTTGAGATTACAACCGAACCACTGCCGGGCTGCGCGTAAGCTATCAAGGCGTTAGGGTTTCCTCCGTTCCCTGTGGTGTTCTGCATTGTGAACTGGGCACCTGCCAGCCAGTTTGTTCCTCCTTTGGCTTGGGATCTCCACTCTGTTTTTACAAAAAATGTATTCAGGACATTGTCAACGTAGGTGTCCCATAGCTGTATCTCCCATTTCTTCTTTCTGTAAGTAGCGCCAAAAATTGCCATGAAATCCGCATCTGTCTGCCCCTTGTACTGCGAAGGCACTCCATCGATGCCAACCCCAACCGGATACATTCCCATACTTTCCCCTACGCCAAACCAGCGCGTGGTTGAGCGGGGTGAGATCCGCCATAGGTACTGGCCATGTAGTTTCAAATGTTGCCATTCATTGATGTCCAGCACGGCCCCCTCGGTCAGTGTTGGGCTCATACGTCCGTCCTGTGGGTTGATAAAGGGTGTCTCAGGAATCTGGCGACCGAGTGTCAGTATCGATTTTTTGCCAAGATGGGCTTTCATGTAAAATTCCTCCAGACGACCAAGGTCCTGGTGATTGTTCGGTCGTTCGATATCAAAAAGGCCAATTTCATAGCGGTTTACCATCGAGGTGGCCGGGTCGGGCCTGGCAAGATCGGATGAGGTCAGGTTGAATATGAAAAAGCTACTGATTCCCAGCTGAAATCGGTGTAAGAACTTTGGCGTTTGGTAACCAATTCCGGCACCCACTCCCCAGGCATAGTAATCGGTCAGGCGTTTTTGGTTCAGGGTTGCTGACCAGTAGGACCTGGCATGCCCGTAAAACTTCCCTGTTTTTAATAGATGCCCTAATGTGTTCGTATCCCTGACTGCCTCGTGCGACTTTTGCAGTCCATGCGCGGGAAGCGGGGAACTGGTTACGAACGACCATATAAGGAGAAACAAAATTTGTGTTTTCATGCATATTCCCTTTCCCTGCCTCAGGTGCCTTCACCGGCGGCTATCTGGTATTTGAATTTTTATGTTGCTTTTGCCAATCTTTAATAGGGGTGAAAGGACCATACTTGTGCTGCTTTACAGGAAATGGATCCGCATAGGGGCCAAAAGGGTGGTCGAATGGCTTACTTACCAGATCGGGCCAGTCATTACTCAGGTCCTTCTGTGGGCGGGGCATAGAATTTATAAAAGCCGCCACATCCCAGGCCTGCTCGTCAGTGAGCTGCGGAGCGTCATAGGAAGCGCCGAGCGGCATGTTGGCCTTCACATATCCTGCCAAATTGGACATTCTGAAAAGCCCTGCCCCGGTATTATAGCTGTGCTTTCCCCAAAGCGGAGGGAATAAATAGGATTTTTCATCGGGGGCCATTACGCCCTCGCCAGTCGGCTGATGGCAGCTCTGGCATTTTTGTTCGTATACGGCTTTGCCCGCAACCGGGTCGGCAGCGCGGTCAAGGTCATGTATTTTATAGATCCCCGAACCCTCAGGTACCTGTTTGGCCGGAACACCCGTTCCCATCCATTTCATGTAAGCGAGTAAGGCCGCCATTTCATTGCTCTGCTCATTGAGGCTCTCCCCGTTGAGGCTTCTCTCAAAACAATCGTTGATCCGTTTGGCCTGGGTTTCGATTTTTCCGGAGCGTGCCCTGAACTTGGGATAGGTAGCCTGGACCGCGAAATAATTATTTCCCCAGGGTTTGCCGCCGGCATCCAGGTGGCAGTTCTGACAATTCATGCCATTGGACAAATGTTTTACGCTGCCTTTCGGACCCAGATAATCCGCTGTATGTACAATCAGCTCCTTTCCGTATCCGACCATTTGTTGCTCGGTCGGCGAGAGTTTTGAAATATCTTTTTCAGAGGGACCTTTCCACATCATATGCCGGTCTGCATTGACTGATTTCATTTCAGCAAGTTTTTTGCCGGGCGGCTGAGCCAAATCGAATTCCGGCACGCCGAACAGCAGAATAAGCAGCAGTATGAGCAGCAACCCCAGCACAACGCCCAAAAGGGTGACAAGCAGCTTCAGGGAGCGGATTAATTTAACAACTGAATCATCGGGAGACATTGTTGATGACGATTATGTATATACGCATGTCGCAGGGGTTTGAGCTTTTCACGTGTTCGCATTCGGCTATTGCGGAACGTCCTGTGCGGTGGTGTGGCTAACACCATCCTTGGTACCGGTCACGATTTGAAGAAAATTTCTTTTGAAATGATGTAGATGCCCATCGCTAGCACAAACCAGCCGAAGGACTTTTTGAGCTTTTCACCGGATATGAATCTGGAAAGAAAGGATCCAAGAAAGATGCCTAAAATAGATAGGGAGGTAAATTCTATCAGGAAAGTCCAGTCAATGGTCGTATTTGAAATATCACCCGCAAAACCAATCAGCGATTTAGCTGCAATGACCAGTAGTGAAGTCCCAACTGCCATCTTCATGGGCAGTTTTGCCAGTAAAACCAGAGCCGGGATGATCAAAAACCCGCCTCCCGCGCCTACGACACCGGTGAGCATACCTACCACCCCTCCTTCGAGTCCTATCAGCGGATAGTTGAATTTGGGTCGGCGGCTCACTTCTAGCGGTCCGGATTTGTCTTCTTTGATCATCGAGTAAGAGGCAGCCAGCATCACCACAGCGAAAAAGAGCATGATCGCTACATCTTTGGTTACTTCAAAGCCGCCCACCGTGAACAGCGAATCCGGTACCATCGGAACGAAATATTTTCGTGTCAGAAATACGGCGACAAAGGACGGAATGGCAAACACAAGCGCTGCTTTGTAGTTAACAAGCCCTTTGCGCATAAAATTGAAAGAGCCTGCCAGTGAAGTCGTACCTACAACAAAAAGGGAATATGCCGTTGAAAGAACGGGATTAATACCCATAACGTATACGAGCACTGGCAATGTGAGTATACTGCCCCCTCCGCCGATTAGCCCCAGGCTGATCCCGATTAATATGGAGGCCGAAAATCCCAAAACTTCTGTGGAGTCCATGTTTTGATGAGATTATTGAATTAATTACCCTGCAAAAGTACCAGCCGCAAAAGCCCTGGTCAGTGATAAATGTTACACATGAAAAATTACATCAGCGATTTGCAGGAATTCCAATACAGTTTCGGCAGAAAAGTACCGAAGGGCCGATCACCGAAATTGATTAAGGTTTTACCCTGCAATCCCGCTGCTGTGTAACAAATGTCACAAAGCATTATGCTGCTTTTATGCAACTTGGCAGCACAACATAAATAAGACACAAATGAATGTTTTCAGACTCGCATGCCTGGCCATACTAATGGCATTCTCCCTTTCGACCATCGCACAGAAGGCAGATCCCCCTGTGTTTAAGGGTGCCCAGGCGACAAAAAAAATGTATAAAGCGATTTATCAACTTAATTCTGATGATGACAAGAAAATAAAGGTGACGCTGAAAAACATTCAGAACGCGCTGGATGATCCGCGCCTGAAAGGAAAAGTACAGATAGAGCTGATTGTACACGGCGGCGGTGTGGCGCTTTACATGAAAGATGGACCCTACCAGGCCGAACTTATGGCATTACTCAATAGGGGTGTGATACTGGCTCAATGCGAAAATACGCTGCGGGAAAGAAAGATTGATAAAGAAGAACTGTGGCCATTTGTTTCATTTGCACCCAGTGCAAACGGAGAACTGATCATACGTCAGGCCGAGGGTTGGGCTTATATACATCCCTGATAATAACTTTTTTTAAAAATGTATAAAGCAATCATACAGCTGACCTCGGACGATATAAAAGTTCATCGCAGCATGATTCGTCAGGTAAACAACCTGCTCGACTACCTTAGGGGCAACATCCAGGTCAGGATAGTCTGCCATGGCGCGTCTCTACCATTCTGTTTGAATCAGAGCAACCCGTTTCGGGAAGACATTAAGTCACTGCTTTTGCGCAAAGTTGCCGTTGCGGCGTGTCACAACATGCTTGTTTCAAATGCCAAGTCAGAAAGCGAGCTCATTGCTGGCCTGGAAATAATTCCTTCTGCAATAGCGGACCTGGTCATTAAGCAACAGCAAGGATGGAGTTATGTAAAGGCTGGCTAACAAGCATTGAAATAGTTTTATTTTTTGACCAATGAACTGATTAATAACCCGCCCATCACAGCACCATAGGCGGCTGAGGTTGCCGGATTTGAGGTAATGGGGCATGTACCCGAAGAGCAGCCTATGAAATGGTAGTACAGATAACCTAAGATCGACCCGATCGCTATGCCTGCAAAAGGAAATAAGATTGACGTTTTTTTCATCATTAAATAAAGTTTTCGGCACACCAATGCAAGATTATTGATTGCACAGTGAAAATAACAGGGGACAGGGCCCATAATCCCTGTCCCCATTGGTTTTGATCTCAATGGGGCAACTGCTGCCGGAAACGTCCGTACACCCAAGTTCCCGCGATCGCGCTCAGCAAGGTCACGGTTGCGACCGTAGCTCCCAGGCCAATCTGTGCGAATAAAGGACCCGGGCAAGCGCCGGTAAGTCCCCAGCCCAATCCAAATATGAGCCCGCCGTAAATTTGTCCGCTGCTAAATTTTTTATCGGAGAAAGTAATTTTCTCTCCATGTATGGTCTTGATTTTTAGGGCTTTGATAAGCCATACTGAGAGCATGCCTACGAGCACAGCGCTGCCAATAATCCCATACATGTGGAAAGACTGAAGGCGGAACATTTCCTGTATCCTGAACCAGCTGATTACTTCGGCTTTAACAAATACAATACCGAACAATACACCTGTGACCAGATATTTTGAGTTGTAATACCAACTATGGTCCTGTTCGCTTTCATTGATGCACATCGCGTCAGTCGCGCGGATATCGTGTTCTTTCGCCCTGCTTATTTCAGATGTGAAGTTGCTCATCTATTACAGCATTAGTTTTTTTAAATTCGAAATCTTTCCCCACCACCAATGTCGATGATGGGATCATTTTTTGGAGGTGTCTCAATGTGTCATCCATGGTGTTACAAGCTGAGTATAATGGGTAAAATCCAGTTGGCCATCACAAATCCTCCAATCATAAAAAAGATGGTAGCGACCAGGGAAGGCCATTGTAATGTGGAGAGCCCCATGATGGCGTGCCCGCTCGTGCATCCACCTGCGTATCGCGCCCCAAATCCTACCAGAAACCCTCCGCCGACCATCATGATCAGGCCGGAAGCCGAAAGCAGCTTTTCCCAGCTCACAATGTCCAGGGGTACCATTGCCGAAAAGTCGGTTATACCGTAGGCCGCGAGCTCTCTTGCCAGGTTTTCATTTACTTTGATGGGAGCAGGGTTGGGCAGAAAGTGGGATGCGACCATCCCTCCCAGAAAAATTCCCAGCACAAATACCAGGTTCCAGGTTTCTTTTTTCCATTCATATTGGAAAAATGGAATTTTGGCCGGCAGGCATGCCGCGCAGGCGTGCCTCAATGAAGATGATATCCCAAATGACTTGTTTCCAAGAATGAGCAGGGCGGGTACGGTGAGCCCGATAAGCGGCCCCGCGACGTACCAGGGCCACGGCTGTTTGACTACTTCCAGCATGTGAGCGCTTATATTTAAATTTTCTGTTTGAGACTCTCCCAGGACCCGCCATTATAGGCGTCTACCCCGGCAGATTTCAACATGCCTTCGGCCATGCTGCTTCTTGCGCCACTCCGGCAACATGTAATTATGGGTTTGTTTTTCCTGAGCAGCATGTCTGCTTTTGCATTGATCTGATCCAGCGGGATATTGATACTTCCCTGAATATGTCCTGTGGCAAATTCCTGAGGCGAGCGCACGTCGACAATAACCGCTCCTTGCTCTATCAGGGTTTTGTAATCGGAATTCTTTGATCCGAATAATGATGATAAGATTCCCATAAGTTTATTTTTTCGTTTTGGTGGAGATGCCCAGTATGGAATACAGTGGGCAATAATTCAGCAATGAAGTCAGCAGCAGTACCGTTCCGACCACAATTAATGTGATTCCGAAGATTCCCGAGGTTACTTTCATAAAGTATAAGACCATGGCGGCCAAGAAGACCAGCACGCGGACTACTTTGTCTGTGGTTCCTAAATTTGATTTCATGACATAAGTGGTTTAATTGAATCCAAATAGCTATAACATGGTACTTGGGCACACGTAGTTGCTTACCGGAACAAGCCCCGACTCTTTAATGGCTTTAAAGCCTCCCTGAACGTCAATCAGGTTATGGTATCCTCTTGATTTGAGAATGGAGTTGAAAATCATCGAACGGTACCCACCCGCGCAGTGTACCAGGTAGGTTTTGTCCTTGCTGATCTCTGCGAGGTGGTCATTCAGATAATCCAGCGGTATATTTTCGGAGCCGATCACGTGCTCGGAAAAGTGCTCACTTGCCTTGCGCACATCAAGCACCGACAGGGAAGGGTCCTTTTTGAGAAGCTCTGCCATATCGATGGCCGTTACCGATTCTATGTGGTCTGTTTCCTTCCCGGCCTTTTTCCAGGCCTGAAAGCCACCTTTGAGGTGGCCGATGGTGTAATCATAGCCGACCCTTGCCAGTCTGGTGACGACCTCTTCTTCTCTGCCTTGGTCGGCAATCACCAGTATCTTCTGTTTGATATCGGGAATCATGGCGCCAACCCAGGGGGCAAAACTTCCGTCAATCCCGATATTGATCGAATTGGGGATGAACCCCTGGGCAAAAACGCTGGCATCGCGGGTATCGAGCATTACCGCATCGGTTTCATTTGCGGCGGCTTCAAAGGCATCCGGGTCCAGGGCAGCGTTTCCGCGTTCGAGCACCGTATCGATGCTTTCGTACCCCTTGATATTCATCATCACGTTTTCGGGGAAGTATGCGGGGGGCGGCATTAATCCGTCCGTCACTTCTTTCACAAATTCCTGTTCGGTCATGTCCGCGCGCAAGGCATAATTGAACCGCTTCTGGTTGCCCAGCGTATCGGTGGTCTCCTTGCTCATATTTTTACCACAGGCGCTGCCTGCACCGTGGGCCGGATAGACGATGATATCGTCAGAAAGCGGCATAATCTTGTTGCGCAATGAATGGAACAGATGTCGTGCCAGTTTATCCTGGGTAAGGTCTGCAACAACCTTTTGCGCCAGGTCAGGACGGCCGACATCTCCGATAAATAATGTATCGCCGGTAAAAAGCCCGATATCCTTTCCGTTTTCATCGGAGAGAAGAAAGCAGGTGCTCTCCATCGTATGCCCTGGGGTGTGCAGCACTTTGATTGTGGCACTACCTACTTTCAGCACTTCACCATCCTGTGCAACATGGGCGAGAAATCCCGGCTTGGCAGTGGGTCCAAATACGATTTGCGCTCCTGTTTTTTCGGCCAGATCAATGTGACCGGAGACAAAATCAGCGTGGAAGTGCGTTTCGAGCACGTACTTGATTTTTGCTCCATCTTTTTCAGCCCGGTTGATGTACGGCTCCACCTCGCGAAGCGGGTCGATAACCACTGCTTCGCCTTCACTTTCAATGTAATAGGCGCCCTGGGCCAGGCAGCCGGTATAGATTTGCTCGATTCGCATAGCCTTCCTTGTTTTGATTCTTCTTAATGAACAATACAAAGTTCGGAAGTGCGGGTAAGGCCGTCAGTGATATTTGTCACTCAGGGAAAATTTCTCAGTACTTTAATCGTGTTTCTGCCCAAGCGGACCATTCCCCTCTGTTCCATCTTTTTTAAAAGCCGTGAGATAACCTCCCTGGATGAATTCAGGTCACTGGCAATTTGCTGGTGGGTGATGGGGATTTCATCATTATGCAGCAGTTTTTGCTGATTTTTCAGGTAAAATTCCAGCCTCTCGTCCATGCTCCTGAAAGCAATGCCGTCGACGACCTGCAAAAGTTCTTCAAACCGGGACCGGTAAGTTTCCAGCACGAAATAGTACCAGCTTTTATAGCTCGTCATCAACTCGTCCATCAAGGCGATAGGAATGAGTATAGCCCGTGTGGGCTCTACGGCCCTGGCAGAGATCTGGCTTTGTTCTTTTTTTGTCGCGCAAATCATCGAAAGTGCGCATGCATCGCCAGGGCCTAGCTGGTAAATAAAAAACTCGTTGCCGTCCTGACCTTCCCGGTATAGCTTCACACCGCCCTCCACAATCAGCATGGTGGATTTGAAATACTGCCCCGGGCGCATCAACTGCTCGTCACCCTCAAAGTCCCTCAGGATGCTGTTTTCGGCCAGCTTTCTGATCAGTTCCGGCTCGAATTGGCTGAAATAGGTTTCCAGGTATTGACTTATCGCGGCTTGCTCTGTATGCATGTTCATTTTCTGACGTGATTGGAAAACATGCAAATTTACAAAATCACTACTGCCGGTCTGTGACCAGAGTCACATTGCGATGCGAGCGTTGACACTGCCTTCGAAAGACCTGCCTACACTTTTTTGGGGTCTTCGGCTTTCAGGATAAATTATTGCGAAATAGGGCTCGGGTATTATTACTAACTGAAGGGTGTGTCAAAAATATTGGACACACCTTGTTGAAACGATTTTGGTAAATCTGTGCACTCATTTTGCAAGATGCGACTCTCAGAATATATATCACATTTGTATCATAGCTAGAGTGCTATCCCAACACATTTCCAAATGATTCAAGAAAGGTGGTAATCTGGTGCATTAAAATCTATATTCTCATCATTTACCTCAACTCTGCGGCTGGTCTGTAAAGTTCTGGCCAGTAAAGTGCATATTCTGCAAAATGGAAAAGAATATGGAAAGATACTCGACAGACCATTAATTGGTAAAGCCCAGTAGTCCGATATTTGATGTAATCAGGATTCATCACCTAAAACAAAAGGGCTTGAGCTGGCCGATCAATGCCAGCACCTTTTCAAAATAATCTTCGTGAATCAGCTCCGGGAACCAGGGTAGAACAACATAGCGTAAGAAACTTCTGGAAAATAAAAGATTACACCCAGAGCATCTTACGCATATGTCAATAAGGTCAAGACCAGTGTCAGAAGTCCGAGTAAGTGACCTTGACGGGCTGCCCCTGCGGAATTTCATCGTTCGCCGTTTTCAGCACTGTGTCGCCATCTTTGACCGGTCCAAAGATTTCGGTTTTCCCGCCACTCTCCATGCCCTTTTTGACATCGATCCAGTTCGCCTTTCCGTTATCTATCCGTATGACAAAACATTTCTCCATTGTTGTTGACACTGCCGAGCTTGGCACGACCAATGAACTACCGGACCTGCCTACTGGAAGGACTACCTGAGCGTACATTCCCGGGGCCAGCCTCTGACCCAGATTGATGACCTGTATTTCGACCAGCTCAGACCTGGTCTGGCGATCAATATTATGAGTAACCCTATTGATCTTACCCTTAAACATCTGTCCGGGCAGACTTACCACCGAAAAACTGATGGGTTGTTTTTCACGGATCGCATCAGTGTACCGCTCAGGAATGGCTACTTGTAAGCGAAGCATGGACTCTTGTTTAATCCTGTACATAGGCGTAGCACTTTTATCCGCTGGTCCAACGAATGCCCCTGGCGCCAGCTTACGGTCGGTAATGATGCCGTCAAATGGTGCTTTGATTCTCAAATAGCTAATCATTTCCTGATGCGCCTGATAAACTGCATTCGCCCCAAGCAGAGAGAGGCTATCGGCCACAACTTTGGAACGGGCCACATCCATATCGTTGGGTGAAACAGCGCCTTTGGTATTGGCAGCTACCAGCAGACGTCGATATACTGCTTTACTAGCTATCATTTGAGCCTCAAAGGAACGAACTTTGGCGTAAGCTTCTGCAAGTTGCGCAGTGAGCTCCGGCGCTTCAAGTTCTGCCAATACCTGCCCGTTATGGACCTTATCGCCAATATCTACGTTCATTTTTCTGATATAGCTATTGACCTTTGGATAAATATCTGTTTCGTAATAGCTCATTAACTCACCTGGTATCTGTAAATTTTCGCCCGGGTTGGCTCGCGTGACTTTCACTGCCGGAAAGACCACTTGCTCGTCCTGCTTTTCGATGCTCTTTGAGTCTTCTTCTGCACCCCTGGTGCTGCATCCATTGATCGCAACAGCTATTACGAGTGCACTGCAAAAAATAACTATTCTTGTTCTCATCTTTATTTTTAAGCTTTTTCTGTGAATACTTCGTCTATGTCGTACACTTCGCTTTCAGTATCTTCCGGATTCAACGATACTGATTTGACAGAGGATTTCCTTTGTATAGCGTTAAATACCAAGGGCAGGATCAGTAGGGCTGCAACTGTCGAGGCAACAAGCCCCCCGATCACGGCCCTGCCAAGCGGAGCAGTCTGTTCCCCGGATTCGCTCATACCGCTGGCCATTGGGACCATCCCAACTACCATCGCAATGGATGTCATCAAAATGGGGCGCAACCGGACTGCCCCTGCCACCCGGGCAGCTTTTGCAGAATCTTTGTATTTGATCCTTAATGTTTCAGCGTTTGTTACCAGCAACAGCGCATTGGCCACCGATACGCCCACCGACATGATAATTCCCATATATGACTGCAAGTTGAGTGTGCTGCCAGTAAGAAGCAGGATCGTTATAGAGCCCGCCAAAACCGCGGGAATGGTGACTAGCACCACAAATGACACTTTGAATGATTGGTAGTTGGCAGCCAATAGTAGAAATATGACGACGACGGCCAGGGCCAGTCCGGAACTTAAACTGCTTAGCGTATCCTGCAAAAGCCGCGCCATGCCCTTTAGCTCTACAATCGTACCAGTAGCTGGCGCCCCGGCTTTCAGTATGGCACTGCTGACATCGGCTGCTGCGGTTCCCAAGTCTTTTTTGTAAATATTTGCAGAAACGGTTACGATCCGCCTTGGGCCTATCCGGTCAAATTCCCCTGGCACTGTCACTTTTTTTATTGAAGCCACGTCTCCCAGCGTTGGCCGAAGCTGACCAGGGACTAGTGGTATGTTATCAATATCCTGTGGTGAGGACATCAGGTACTCCGGAAGTTGCACCTGAACCTGATAGGCAAATCCTTTCTTCTGATCGAGCCAGAAATTTTTTGCCGTAAAACGGCTTGATGATGTAGCGGCGACCAACGATTTGGAAATCTCATCGGCCGAGAGCCCGAATTGGGCCGCGCGGACACGGTCAATCTGAATGTCAAAAGTCGGATAATTCAGTGGCTGGTTGATGCGCACATCACGCAAATAGGGTATCCTGCTCAGCGCAGAAGTTAACTTGTCTGCGTACTTCTTTGCGTCGGGGAGATCCTTGCTCCCTACCATGATCTCGATCGGTGTCTGCGCACCCTGGCTCATTATCTTATCCGTCAGTTCGATCGGTTCAAAGGAAACGCGGGTATCGGGGAGATTTTGCCGGATCTTTTTTCTGATTTTTTCTTTCAGCTCATCCAGGGAGCTGATTTTATATCCTTCGGCCAGGTTTACCTGCAGAACAGCTTCGTGTGGTCCCGAATTAAAAACATACAATGCACTTGTGCCATAGCTTGACGGCGTCATCCCAACAAATGCCGAGGTGATGTCAACGTTTCTTTCACCTACAATACCCTTGATCAGGTTGATGGTTTGTATGACTTGCTGCTCTGTCCTTTCAATTCGCAATCCCTGCGGGGCAATTAATCTGAGCTGAAATTGTCGTGAATGATCCAGTTTGGGCATCATATCTTTACCGATGGCCAAATACCCATAAGTCAGAATCCCAAAGCTTATAAGCAGGTAAATAGGAATGACCAGGGCACTTCTTTTCATGAGAATGTCCAGGATGCTGAGATACCTCAGCTTGAACTTTTCGAATCCACTTATTTTCTCCAAGTGCTTTTCCTCATAAACTTCCATTTTCGTCTCTGCACCCGAGGAAAGATCGTTGAGAATTTTCTTTTGATGGGGCATTTTATGTTCGTGATTTTTCAGCCACCAATTAGAGAGTACTGGCACCAACGTTTGCGAGAACAGGTAAGAGGCGATAATCGAAAACCCGACCGCAAGTGACAACGGCATGAACATCCCCCTAGGTACCCCATTCATCAAAAGCGCAGGCGCAAATACTGCCAGGATACAAAGTGTGATCAGCAGCAGCGGGAATGACACCTCGCGTGTCGCATCAAGTATGGCCCGCGCCTTGGGTTTGCCCATTTCCAGATGCTGATGTATGTTCTCGATCACCACTGTCGACTGGTCGACCAGGATACCGATCGCCAATGCTAGGCCGGAAAGGGTCATGATATTGATAGTCTGCCCGGACAGGTTCATGGCCAAAACAGCAGCCAACAGCGAAATCGGTATCGTCACGATGACAACCAGCGAGCTTCTTAGATCGCCCAGAAAAAGAAACACTACCAATCCGGTCAGCAAGGCCCCAATAAGCCCCTCAGAGGCAAGGCTTTCCACAGCATTGATCACATAAACGGACTGGTCAAATTCATATTTCAATTGAATATAGTCAGGAAGTAACGACTGCATTTCCGGCAGTTTGGCCTTAAGAGCATTGACCACATCCATCGTAGAGGCATCTGATGTCTTGGTCAAGGGGATGTATACTGAGCGCTTTCCGTTCACAAGCGCATAACCCACGGTAACATCCGAAGCGTCTTCGACGCTGGCGATATCACGGAGAAAGACGGTTGGCCCGCCCCCTTTGTGCAGTGGGATATTCAGGAAGTCCTCCACATTGCCCAGTACGGAATTCATTGGGGTCATATAGGTGAAGTCCCCTACACGTACGTTGCCAGCTGGGGCAATTTGATTGTTTTTTACAACGGCCTGTACAACCTCTTCTGGTGAAAATTGGTAGCTGCGCATAGCCTCAGGATCAACTCTTACTACCACAGTTCTTTCATTCCCGCCGAATGGGGGCGGCGATGATGCGCCAGGTATCTGCGAAAATAATGGCCGGATGCGTGTGGAGGCATAGTCCTGCATTTCATTGAGGGTAGCCCTTTTGCTGGTGAAGACGAGCTGACCCACCGGCAAGTTAGTCGCGTCAAAACGGACCACCGTAGGTGGTACCGTGCCTGGGGGCATATAACTCATCACCCTGCTTACCTGGTTGGCCACCTCACCGGCTACCTGGGCCATGTCCACAGTTTCGTAAAAGGTCAGTTTGACAAGGCAAAGCCCCTGAACATTCTTGACCTCAATGTCCTTGATACCAGAGACATATAGCATTTGGTTCTGGTACCTGGTAGCAATAAACCCCTCCATTTGCGATGGCGTCATCCCGCCGTAGGGCTGGGCAATGTAAATAGTGGGAAGGTTTAACTTAGGAAAAATATCAACCGGAATTTTAAAAAGGGCCATGATCGAAAAGATTGCCAGCCCCAGCACGACCACTACCACCATCACAGGTTTGGAAAGGGCGCCTGTCAGTAATTTGTCCATAATTCAGTGTTTAAATACTATTTGGCTTGATTTAAGAAATCAGTTATATCACCGACAGCCGCCAGTTTTTGTAAAAATGAGCGCCATACATTGTTATGGGCAATTATCTGATCGATCTCGGCCCGGTTCAATAGCGCTATGGACTGGGTCAGTTCAACAACGGTAGACAGGCCCGCCTGATACCGGGCGTCAGCTTGCGCATAAGCCGCTTGGGCAGCAGAAAGCTGTATCGGCGCCTGCTCGACGACCTTTAAGGAACTAGCATATTGCAGGTCAGCAGTCTGCATTTGTCCATCCACTCGCAGCCTAGCCTCATTAAATTGCTGCTGGTAACTTTCCGTAAGATATTGCTGGGATCTGGCTTGCTGTTTTGTACGGAACACGTCCGAAATGTTCCAAAGTGTTGTCAGTCCGGCCATGTAATCATATGCCCTGAACTTGAGACCGGAAAGAGATGAATTGTAAGCAAAATTGCCTGCGTCATCAGTCCGGTCAGATATCCCGGAGCCTCTCGCCCATAGCGCTCCCCTGGCCATAATCGACGGAAGATATGATTTTCTGATGGCCTGGGTTTGTGCAATACTGGAACCGATCCGCTTTTCGTAAAACTTCAGAAGGGGATTTTCCTGCTGAATATTGTGTACATTATACACGGGGAGTGTGACATTGAATTTGTCTGAAACCAGCTCGAAATTGGGGCTCTCACCCCCCAAGAGCTCGGCCAGTTTGATTTTCTGTTGTTCGGCTATTTTCTGGCTTTCCAAAAGCACTACACTGGCTTTGGACAGTTCTGCCGCCGCCATTGAGCTGTCTACACCAGGCCTTAAACCCGCAGCAGCCGTAGCATGTATTACACTGTAGAATGCTTGTATTCGATCAAAGTTCTTTTGCTGCACTTTAAGAGCGTCCTGAAAAACAAGTGTCAGCAGATAGGCATCAGCCACTTCTACCTTGTGTTCAAACAATTCGCGCTCATAATCCGCGCTGGCCTGCTCGATACGGGCCTTTGATAGGGTCTCGTCTGTTTTCTTTTTTCCGAAATTCACCAGCTTGTAGCTTCCCAAGAGTGTACTGAAGCTGCTCAACACCGCGTCGGAAGTATAGCCATTTACTTTAATACCACCAGAAGTAGGAATAGCTGTTCCCTCATTTGGAAAAAAAGTCCCCCTGACCTGATTGGACGTGGCATAAAGGGCCTGTGCCTGAAAACTTATGGCAGGCAAAGTGTAACCTACACGACTGGCCGCGGCTTCTGCCTTGCTAGCCTGAATTTCCGCCAGCTTGGCCCGAATTGAGGGGTAAGTTTCAATTGATCGGCTGATTGCCTCATCCAGGGAAAGCACTTTCGGCATTTGCTGACTGACGGCTTGTTGGGAGCATAGCAGTATTGCCAGCATAATTTTTACAATGTATTTGTGCATTTGACATCTCTATTTTTGATGATGTCAAATTTCAGGTCTTAGCCTTAGAACGGTCTGAGAACCGCGTTAAAATGCAATGAGAATCCTGAATGGCTTGTCGATGATTTTTGTGCCATGGCCAATAGGCACTATTAACTGAATATGTTTACAAAATGCTAATAATGAGTCTGTTGGCTATTGATATACCAAAATGGCCCTACCTTTTTTTGACAGGTGTCATTAAAAAGCTTTAATCTCAAAACCGGGATTCGTACAGCTGGTTGTCCGAGGCAACCAATCAGACGCGGAATGCCATTAGAATGTAATTTTAGGAAGATGGAGGCTGACAGCTGTTCCTTTGGAAACCTGGGATTCTATCGCCAGAAAGCCACCGTGAAACTCAACGATTTTTCTGACCAGCGTGAGTCCAATACCAAATCCGGTTACCTGACCGGTGTTACTTCCCCGCATCATGGGTAAGAAAATGTCCTCTAAATCTTCAGGGAGGATACCAATACCCTGATCCCGAACCACTATGACTACAAATTCCTGCTGTTCGGTGATCAGAATCGTTATTGGTTGAAAAGCGGAATATTTACAGGCATTGTCGATTACATTGCCGATCGCCGATTTCAAAAGATGTGGGATTCCTTCGGCGACCGCTTGCTGCTGGACAACGGCACTGTTTTCAATGAACTGAAAATGGATGACTTGAGAACTATATTTTTGGTTGATATCACCAATACAATCCATGATCAGATCTACTATACTGATATTCTTCTTATTGACGAAAAATTGGAGGCTCTCTATTTCTGCGAGCAGAAGCAGATTGTTGGCAAGCTCGATCGCATGATTTACTCCCCCTAATGCTTCGCCTACCGAAGTTTGATAGTCCTTGGGGTGCCTGTCATACGCTAAAGATGTTTGCAGAACACCCTTGATAACCGTTAATGGCGTTCTGATTTCATGGGAAGCATAAGAGATGAAACTCCTCTGATTGTCTGCAAGTTGCTGGATTTTTTTAAGAAGTTGGTTAAATGACTTTGCCAGAACCGTAGCTTCATTAACGTCGGCATTATGGTTAATGCGAAAACTGAAATCTGAAATCGCAGCACGATCGATCTGCCGGATCAAATCGTCAAAAGGAGACATCGCCTTTCTGGAAAAGAAATATCCTGTAACTCCGATCACCAAGAGCGCTAGTAGGTTTCCAAAGAAAAGCGAAAACCGAAGGGTCCTGCTCATATTATAGCCGTGTAGATCATAGCCTGTCACCAGGGCCAAATAAGGTTTACCCTTGACTCGGTAAGTGATGGCCACGCCCTCTTTATCAAAATCATGTAGCGGGGAGATGTAGGTAAAAGCAAACCGCTTTTTCAATCGTACACTTTTAAAAAATGCTTGATCTGGAATAAAGTCGTTACTTTTCTGGGTGCAAACCAGCAGCATGTTTTCCTCATCATAAACGGCTTCATACTGCTCTGTGAGCGGGAAAAATACATTGGTTTTAAAAGCCCTTGGCGTGGCAAGAAGTTTTTTGGTTGCTTCTGCCCGTCCAAAAAGCCTTTCCTTCATCAGTTCCGCACGATAGTCTTCGTAAGAATAGTAAACGAAAAACGAAAAAAGTACTAGTATAGCAGCAACTATCAATGTAAAAGCAATGATGATTTTTTGCTTTATTGCCATGGCTCCCGAATTGTATACCCCCTACCGACCACTGTGTGAATAAGCTTTTGCTCAAAATCTTTGTCAATCTTTCTTCTCAGGTAATTAATATATACATCGATGACATTGGTGCTTGTGTCAAAGTGAAGTCCCCAGACCTTTTCCAAAATATCGACTCTGCTCACAATTTTTCTTTTGTTCAAAAGAAGGTATTCCAACAGATCAAACTCCCTCTTTGAGAGATCGATGATTCTATTGCCCCTTTTAACAATCTGACCATCCAATTCCATCACCAGATCGCTGATTTGCAATATCTTTGCCTGGGAGTATGCCCCGGCTCTGCGGGCAAGCGCCTTCGTTCTCATCAACAACTCCTGGAAATCGAAGGGTTTGGAAAGATAATCGTCCGCACCAGCCTGAAACCCGGAAATTTTATCCTGCAGCATACCCAGCGCGGTCAACATCATGACAGGTGTCTCGGGCCAGCTTGCTTTGACAAACCCGCAGAGTTGAAAGCCATTCAGACCAGGTAGATTGACGTCCAAGATAACGACATCAAATTTATGCTGCTCTAAAATTCGCTTGCCTATATAACCGTCATAAGCTATTTCCAGGTTGATGTTTTCGCTGAAAAAACCCTTTTGAACAAACGCCGCTAACTTAGGATCGTCTTCTACGAGTAATACTTGCATAGGATTAAATTCATTTTGGTTGTCAAGCTAGCCTGGCAGCCTAAAGATCCGGTTAGAAAAGAATTAAAAGTCAATTAAAAATCCGTTTTAGACATATGCTAGCAAAAGCTCCTGGTCAACCATTCGGTGTATTTGCCTATGGCGCAGAGGATATTTATTGGCTTTTTCGGCAAGATTGGCTGCGCAGACTGGGGTTATCATGGTTGCCAGCGGCAGGAAAAGCAAGCGTAGCTTTAACCAAAATATGAGTTCCCCTGAACCTTCTGTTAAGGGATGCCAGGGCTTCAACTCACAAGAAACAGTTAGACGCCTAGGAAGATTTACTTCGATCAGCCAGCTGGGAAAAAATACTGACCAATAAAAATGAGTAGCACAGCAATCAAACGGTCAGGATGTGACGCAATCAAAGAGGTGCGGGTTTGTGCAGTCTGACAGCGATAATAAGCAATCCGACTATAATAAATGGAATGCTCAGTATCTGACCCATATTGAGCATCATGTTGTTTTCAAAACTTTCCTGATTTATCTTGAAAAACTCATCCAAGAACCGCAGTGTGAAGAGTGTTGACAATGTCACGCCAAAAAGTGTTCCACTTCCCCACCTATTACGTTTGCTACGCCATAGATGGAAGACAAGCCCGAATAGGAAAACACAGTAAATCGCTTCGTACAACTGGGCTGGGTGCCTTGGGAGATGATCAACCTGGGCAAAGACAAATGCCCAAGGCATCGTCGTTGGAATCCCAATCATTTCCGAATTCATCAGATTACCTAAACGGATAAATGCGCCGCATAAGGGGACTACAACCGCGATACGGTCTAGTAGCCACAGGAAACCCATCTTTTTTCGTCTGGCAAAAATGAATACCGCAATGATCAGGCCTAATCCGCCTCCGTGACTGGCCAGCCCTGCAAGACCGGTAAAATGAAACGATGGGGTTACCGAAACAGGCAGTATCTCGATGGGATGTTGCCAGTAATGCAGGGGCTCATAAAACAAAATATGCCCTAAGCGAGCCCCGACCAGAGTACCGATGATCAAGTAGAGCGTAAGCTCATCCACTTCGCTCCGTTGGCGCTTCTCGATCTTGAAAATATAGCTGGCAACGTAAATACTCAGAAAGATGCCGGTCGCCCAGAAAACGCCGTACCATCGAGGCACATTGGCCCAGGAGAATACTTCGGGTCGCACATCCCAGATAATGTAATGGAGCATTAGCAGGTTTGACATAAGGTGATCAACAACATAAATGACGATGCATTATAAAGAACCCGCCGAACTTGCTGCTCCCTGTTCAGATCCTTTTGTATCACTCGTAGAATTGCCTTCTCCGGGATTGAAAGGTCTTCAAAGTATACCTTTTGCTGCTCCCAGGCGCGTTTTAGCTCACTGATGTTCATTCTGAAAGAAGTCTTTGATTTTGGACTGTAGCCGGTACAACCCTGCACTGACATTGGTTGCTGTTAAATCCAGTATTACAGCAATTTCCTTATTTGTATAACCTTAAAGCATGGCCGCCGTCATCCATCGGACGCACCTGTAAAAAAAACACCAGTTTGCCGAATACCAAGATCATTGCCGATTAAACCTTAAAATGTTACCATTTGTAATGTCATCACCCTCATTGGAGATGTATAAGTTTGCAAATTTGTCAAATGCAATGCCTTCCGGTTGATTGAATAAGTTGCTATTTAGGGAGAATGTTCCTTTGATTTTCCAACTAGAATCAGTCACGATCAACAATTTTCGAGCGGCTGAAATTACGTACCATTCACCAGAAAGTGGATTTTTTGCTAATCCGGAGGGCCTTAATCCATCTTTGACATTCTTTCTAGAATCTGCAATTGACTCTAAATCAATTCGGAAACTATTCATAATTGCGGGGAAATTGTCGAGCTTGATGATATAGCCTGACGCCGTACCGGCTGAGTGATCAACCGAACAGTTCTTGCAGAGCACGTATAAGCTGTTGGTGAGTCGGTCCGCATACATACCTTCGTACTCACCTTTGGGAAGTACATTTTTGATCTCATTCACTTCATTAACTTTCTTAGAATTTGCGCTGTCAAAAGGAAATGAATAAAGGGTACCGTTACTTTTGAGTACATAAGCCGTTCCCCCAACTATGCTTACATCCTCGTAGTCGCCATGTTTCCCAAATTTTGAATTCAGCTGTTTACGAACATTCCAGCCTAGCCGGAAGATTTTACCTTCTTCGTCATTTATTGCATAAATGGTGTCGTTAAGCTGGTCACGGAAAGCAATCCCTGAAATTTCCAGCAAACTTTCAGGCATGTTAAACTTTTGCGGTTTGTCGAGATTGTAATGCTTCAAACTATTGTTGACTGCTAGGTCAGCCGTTTGACTTACTTCTCTTTTCTTGGATGTTTCACAATTCAAGATCACGACCCAGATAAGAAGAAGTGAGAATTTATAGACGTTTCGCATGGCCGACAAGTCAATTGATTTGAACAAAGGTATCCAGTTTATCAACGATAACATAGTGTCCAATTCTTACGAGAATATCATTGCTGTATTTTATTTTTCTGAAAATGAGTGTGTTGTGGTCTTTCGGCGGCCGCAAAGGCGTGGGGGAGATCCCCATAATTTGCTTGGCCGACATATATCCTTAGCCGTTCTTTTTGTCGCCAGGTAATAACATGGATCACTGGATGGTGGAATGATAAGGCATTAATGTGGTTGAGTTTGCTTGTAAACACTTGCTTCCCACCGTGGTAGATTTCGTAGGGAACATGCCCTGAGGTTAGTGCCGGGCAAATCCTGGTTCGCATAAAAAAGCGATGTTCCTCATTCCCAATTACAGGTGGCAAGAATTCCCCGATGCCCGAAAAATGCCGCGCCTGGCGCACCGTAGTTGCAAATCGTCAGCAAAATTGGACAATTTTGAGTATCAGTGAAAAGAGGTGCTTAGCCTTACAAGAGGTAGACTTAGTCGGTCGTGCCCCCTATACGCAAGTTTGCTGATGTTACCAGACGATAGCTGGAGCACTCACAGAACCGCCCTCCGAGCTTGGTTGCTCGGCAGTTTCCTCCTTGGGCAGTTCGGTCTCATAGATCTCGCCGAATTTTCAATTTGTGAGTTTATTGGCCTCGTTGTCCAGTTTGGATATAGTCAGACGTAGATCGGCGCGGATGATCCTCGCCAGGTTTAGGAGCCTGCACCATCATGTTTACAGTGTTGAGTGACTTGACCAGGTCCGTCTCCAAGTTTTTCAGGCGCTTCTTCGTTGCATCGGCAAGGATAGGATGGATCGTCCGGAGGGTGAAAGTCTGTTGGACATGGTTCACCCTGCCAGGAACTCAAATTGTCCGAATTTTTGAATCGGGTTATGACTTGGATAAGCCACTGTCTGCTGTCTAAACTGTGATGTTTCGTCCTCATTCCTTGGATGATTGTGTATTAAATCGTTATTTTGTCTATCAATACAGGAAATGGTGTCTTCCTGCTGGAACCGCCCGATTGGGCTGATGGCGCCTATTAGGATCAAAATTATTTTGTTCATCTAATAGGTATATACATATGTCAACACCACGTTTTCGTCTCCCCCGGCCTTTTGCTTTTCTTTTCTGGAAAAACCCCATTATTTTTTTTCTAACTAAGTGGCTTCTGATCTCTGCCTTGATCGGCATGCTGGTTGGCTCTGCGTCTGCGTTTTTTCTGGTATCGCTGGATTGGGCGACCAGTTGGCGTGAAAGCCATCTTTGGGTTATCTGGTTACTGCCGGTTGCGGGCTTTGCGATTGGATGCCTGTATCATTACTTGGGCAAAGATGTGGAAAGGGGTAATAATTTGCTTTTGGAAAACATACACCATCCCTCAAAGATCATTCCCCTGAAAATGGCACCCCTTGTGCTGATCGGAACCATTGCTACACACCTGTTTGGCGGATCTGCAGGTCGTGAAGGGACGGCACTGCAGATCGGGGGCTCGATATCAGACCAGTTCACCCGTATCTTGCAGCTTCGCCCGCGGGACAGGAAGCTGATCCTGATTGCCGGTATCGCCGCAGGATTTGGTTCGGTATTTGGCACGCCACTGGCCGGGGCCATTTTCGGCCTGGAAGTATTCCTGCTGGGCAGGCTGCAATATGATGCATTGCTTCCAGCGTTTGCAGCCTCCGTGTTTGCCGATATGACCACAAAGGCCTGGCAGGTAGGCCATACGCGCTACCATATCCCGCACATCCCGGATTTATCAGCAGCAAATGTGCTGTATGCGGTAATTGCCGGCGCGATTTTTGGCATGTGTGCAGTAGTATTTAGCGAGCTTACCCATAAAGTGGGCAGCTTCTTCAAAGTGAAAATTGCATATCCGCCACTGCGCCCGGTCGCAGGCGGGATCATTGTAGCCGTCGCAGTATTCGGACTTGGAACCACCAAATACATCGGCCTGGGGATTCCGACGATTGTCGCATCCTTTAACGAACAGCTTCCTGCTTATGATTTTGCGTTAAAAATACTGTTTACCGCAATAACCCTTGGGGCAGCGTTCAAGGGTGGGGAGGTGACCCCATTGTTTTTTATCGGCGCCGCCTTGGGCAATACCCTATCTTATTTTGTCCCGCTACCTGTTGGGCTTCTGGCAGGGATGGGGTTCGTCGCTGTTTTTGCGGGTGCTGCCAACACCCCGCTGGCCTGCACTATTATGGCCATCGAATTGTTCGGCGCGGATTGTGGCTTATATGCGGCAATAGCTTGTATAATCGCCTACTTCTTTTCCGGGCACCGCGGAATTTACGGGTCGCAGGTTGTTGGCCGGTCCAAGCACATGGTCTACCGTCAACACGAGGGCGAAAGCCTTAGTAATCTTCAATCCAACCCTAAAAAACTAGCTCATGAAAAACGCTGATATCTCCCTCTTGAATACGGTCAGGATTTACATACATCAAGGTCAAAAAGTGCCTAACACTTCATTTTGGAAACGTTTTCTGGGCGATAATTTGTTATCGACAGCCCTTCTGAGGCGTGCCAAAGCGGCCGGACTTCGACAAGCGATCATGCTGCCGGTTAAGGCGGGATTCCTGGGAGACGCAAGGCTTGTATTCGACTCGACGGAAATAAGCCCGCCCAGCGCCTGCCCGTTTGTATCGAGATCATTGATGATCCTGGAAAGATCCGATTGTTTATCACAGAAAATAAGAACTTGCTGGCCTCTGCCTTCGCCGTAACGGAGAACACGGAAACCTACCGGGTCGTGAGCCGACCTGACTGACCTTGGCTATGCGTATTTACCATTTTTTTTTGCTCTCTTCGGTACATACGTCTCTGCCGGTATGGGTAAGAACGTGCATGGCATCCGTACGGCACCAGAAATGCAGCTCATCCAGGTTGAGCGCCTTCGATAAAACAGTCACACAAAAGACAAACACCGAAGAAAGCCGGATGAAAATCCACAATAAACTGTATAGTTGAGAATCCAAGCCTGTATATTAAAATCGACCTAAAAAATAAGGTGTATAGTTAATGCGCTGTTAGTGCCCAAAAGTTTTTGGCTATTCTGCTTAAAGACACTCGCTAATTTGCGATCAAGAAATCTGACAAATGACAGGAAAAACTGAATGAAAGGCCAATTTAGACTCTGCGGATGTCGTTATAAATATTCTGCCGGAGCACATCGATACGATTAGGATTCAATGCTAGAAGATCTTGCAGATTGATTGTATAGTTGAATACATATTTATGAGTTGTACGCAGATAATGAAATGGTGCGCCTGGCTAATTCTTCTTTTTTTGACCAACTGTCATCAACGTCAAACAGATAGTGGAAAAGTGATTGACTTGACTTACCGAGATGGTGTGAACTCATTTTCTGTCAAATTTACCGGTAGTGACACTATCTGGCTAAAAAACAACTATCGAGATGCAGAACTTGGCAAAGCGTATCATGAAGCGAATTACTTTCTTTTGAACAAAACTCAGGTCAATCAGCTCGACAGCCTCTTAGAGGAATACGATACTGACGCGATGGATTCGAGTTGGGCGGGGGCCGCTGCTATCGGCTGGCAATATATACTCGCTCTACGATCTTCTTCCCACGCGCCAACTTACCTGCATAATAGCGTAAACTCCGAGAACGTTGATCCTGTCGCAGAGTTACTGATAGACATCAGCCAGAAATCTAAGTGGCTCCCTTCGTTGCATGAGCATAAATTCTTCTCCGAAATGTATTTGTCGAGACATCGTTCGCCCCAACACATTAGTAAGCCAGCAATGTTGGTTCCCGACCGAGCCGACAGGTAAAGCCTCACTAGATCCCATTTTAGCAGATAAAGAGATTTAGTATGCACAATGATTGGTCAAGCCAGAAGTAAATACGGCAGATACACTCTTTCATTGAACCCTATAACGACCACAGATTATCGAACAAATCGTCAACTTTATAAACGATCTTACTTAGAGCATGGGACTCATCACGGTCAGGATCACCAGCACCTTATTGGACTTCTAGCACCGGCGGCCATTGTGATATACGCGGAGATGCTCTGGGTGCTATCTTTTCAGTCTTTTCAGCAGCATCTTGCGATATGCTGTTTCCGTCAGGTATAGCTCTCCGAGCTGGTTTACTGAGATTATTTCAAGAAAGCGCTGCTGATATTGCTTGTCCAGGTCCAGCTCGTTTTGTTTTAGCTGATGAATTTTGACTATATCTTTTGACGAGTATATTTCGGATACTGCTATTGGCTTCTTGTAGCTGATTATCTGTCGAATTTCTCTATGTATTTCCCGCCTTTTTACCGAGTATTCATTGTAGACGGGCCAGAACTTGGTAGATTGTTCAGCCGAGAGATTGAGCCTGTTACTTATGAGCGAGATTTTTATGTCGCTAAGCCTCTGTCTTTCCGCAGACATTTTGGGCTGTCCACTGGCATCTGTCAGGCCGAGCAATAATATTGCAATTAGACGGACAGAAATGGACTTCTTATGAATATTTCGTATTCCCATAGTCTTATGCCGTTGCAAAGCGCTTGGCCAGTCAATTCACCGATTAGACATGTAGGTACACGTTGGGTTTAATGATCCGAGATTTTTTTATTAAGACGTGGGTAAATTGCACTTTAAGTCCCGGGCGGAAATGTCTTACTCAATAAAAAAATCCATACGATAAAAAATTAACTGAGAATTTGCCAAAGAACAGCCTTGAACATCGGAACACCATTGCAAGGGGCTTCGTATCCTCATTTTTCACCAAATTTCTTGCGAAAATAACTAGCTGCTTTACTTAACGAACCCAACTTTTCGGCCAGTGTTCCGATCAATGCGCTATCGGTTTGTTCAATGTCGCCCATGTTAATTCCTGATTCAAGTTGCTTGGGGTAGATCAGCATTAGACTTTGTTCGTGGAAGTAATTTGAAAGATACCCGGGTATTTTTTCCAGTTGTGAAAGGTATGAAGCCGAACTTTTTCTGGCTGAAACGATGACAAAAAAGTCATCTATTTTTAGTTCACGGGAAAAGATAAGAAAATCGTCCCACGCATCGAAAACACTGAATTCTACCTGAACAGTGGTTGGCTTTCGGTCCAGTAGACTCCTGGTGACTTTGATTGTCTGGACTGAGGCGTAAAAATGGATGGGCATTGTATTCAGTTTTGCCAAGGCAACAAGTTTACCCAGCCAATGCAAAAAACCGGGTTCATTGATCCCGGTCGGCGGCACAGCGACCACAATCCTGGTAAGGGTGTTAAAGGGCTGAGCCGGTTTGTAGATGTATATGGTTTCAAAAATCCGCTTAACAATATTCTCGACTTTTGGGCCAAGGAATGTTTTGTGATCAGTTTTTTGATGCAATCCAATCACCACATCCGTAATGCCTTGTTCTTTGATTGAATAAATGATGCCATTACTGGTATTGGTATCGTAACGCGTAAGTGGAATTAAGACATTTTCAGATGAACTAGCATGGTTGACAGCCCTTTGTAGGATCTTTTTACCGTGGGTAGCTGAATCGTGTTTCTGATCTTCGTCGGTAACAATGTGTAAACCGTAAAGCGAGGTAGCGCTATGTTTAGCTTTTAGCATTATCCCGAAATCGACGAGGTCCTCAACCATATCTGGATAGGCAAGGGAGATTAGTATCTTCTGGTTGGCAGCCTCGTATGACGCGTCCGAGCTCTCCTCTTGGTCTAGTAGTGCCAGTTTTTCAGAAGCTCGTTCCACGACAAACGAGCTTACTGCGCAGCTTACCAGAATCAGCAAGATAGTGCCATTTAGTATGTCTTCGTCCAAGAGCCGGATGGGCTGACCTGATGCCGTTTCTCCAATGATGATGTTATAGCCGACAAGGATAATGGCCAGTGTCGCGGCTGCATGCGAAGAACTTAGTCCAAAAATCATCAAGCCTTCATCGGGAGATAATCTGAATACTTTCTGCGTGATCCAGGCAGCTAAATACTTGCTTGCCAAAGCTATCACAAGGATTACTCCGGCGACTTTCAAGGCACCCCATCCATGGGATAACACGCTGATATCTACTAGCATGCCAACACTGATTAGAAAAAAAGGAATGAACAACGCGTTGCCCACAAAGTCAATCCGATTCATCAGTGGGGAAGAGTGAGGGATAAATTTATTTAGCACCAAACCCGAGAAAAATGCCCCGATAATTGCCTCAACTCCCGCTATCTCTGCCATAAACGAGGCCAGAAATACCATTGCCAGCACAAATATGTATTGTGAGATGCTGTCGTCGAAATTCTTGAAAAACCAGCGGCAGATGATTGGAAAAAGGAATAGGACTATGGTAGTAAAAACAATGAGCGAAAATCCCAGCTGGAGCCAGAATGTCGACGAAACGTCGCCCTTTGACATGCCTGCTACGCCTGCGAGTATAAGAAGTGCAAGAATATCGGTGATCATGGTTCCGCCTACTGTCATGTTAATTGACCTGTTTCGGGTTACACCGTATTTGCTGGCAATGGGATAAGATACTAAGGTATGAGTGGAGAACATACTGGCTAGCAGCAAAGACGACAAAAATCCGTAACCCAAGATGTAGTAACTGGCCAGAGTGCCGGTGAAAAGTGGCAGCACAAATGTAGTGAGACCAAAGACGATAATTTTGTTTCGATTTTTCCTGAATTCCGCCAGGTCTATTTCCAAGCCAGCCAGAAACATAATATACAGCAAGCCAACCGTTCCGAACAGCACAATGCTGCTGTCGCGGCTTAGCAGGTTAAATCCGTACGGGCCTGCGATCATTCCCGAAATTATAAGTCCGATAATGTGTGGGACTTTGATTCTGTTGAATAGGATTGGCGCAAAAAGGATGATAAACAGCACTACCGAAAAGATAATGACCGGGTTTTTAAGGGGGAGCGAGAGATCTATCAGCAACAAAGGAGTCATGTGCGTGTTTAAAAATTATTTCTGCTTTTCAGCAGTCAGGGTATAGAGGATTTTGCAATTGGCCCGCTCTACTTCTCGCGTCCCTTCCATTTTATTTCCGTTCATTTCCAATGTTACACGTATCACCGATTCGGAGTCTGGTTGACCATTTGTGGCCTCCAGACGGGTTTCCCTGAAAGTCCCATTGTATATCCTTGACAGTTTGTTGCCAGCAAAAGCATTTATAACAATACCGTTATTCAAGTACGCAATCTCCCAGGTTTCTGTTTTCGAATCACCAATCGCTGACCCGTCGCAGTTTGTTTCAGTACAGCGCATTCTTACGATCCACTTTCCTGTTAAGGGCTGTACGTTCAGCGAGTCTGTGGCTGTATCGAAATCTTGGTGCTGTTTCTTCTCCTTTTCCTGTAAATCCTTTTCCCAAAGTGCCAACCGCTGTTCCCATTGCATCAATGAGAGTTCTTTTTCAGCGATCCGTTGCTCTCTTTTGGTCAACTGCACCTCCTTTTCCTTATATCCGCAACTTTGTAAGCTTGCTACGATAGCCAGAAATAGTAACGTCCATCTCTTCATTTGTGCCTCTTTTTGGGTGCCTAAGATTAGCGAATAAAAAGAGGTTTTCAAAGAGAGCTAGTATTTATAAGGAGAGATCAAAGGCCGAAATCGACAAAATCCTGTTGCAAACCAATTGCTTCAAAATCAGTGTCCGCTAAGCGGAAGTTTGTTGGATTATAGAGATGCCATAGCGCTCGACGGTGACTTGAAAGGTCGCTATGACCATGGTCTGGGACGCATCGATTGGAATGCATCTGCAATTAACGCGGGTGGGAGTAGGATCGGATCAAAGTGCGTCAGCGAGAGAAGCAATGAAACATTGGATTGGTCTGGTTGTTCTGAAAAAGGTTTACAATACTTCTCACTGCCCGCCATTTCAATGCACAGCGGGCCGACAGAAATTCTGGCCCTACTACCGGCCCTTGTATTTCAAAGTGGTTGTGCCGATAACCAGCTACTAACCAAACCTTTCCCATGTATTTAATAACAATTGTGAAATTTCGGGCGAGAGACAACTTAGTGACGGAAAACCCGGACCAAATAAGGTATGGACCGAATCATTCTGTTTGACAAGCGTAAAGAGCGATGGTAAACATTAGTAACGGGTCTTCCATGTTGGGCATTATTCATTTGAGCAAGCATTTCTGACGCGGATCACGAGTTAGTGAAAGACTGTGCTTTCCGCGAATGTAAAAAAACGCCTGGAACTCACATATCCTGGCAGACATGGGCTGGAAATCATCGATAATGCCGATACATTTGAAATCCGACTGATTGTGAACCTATGAAAATTACCTGCATGATCATCGATGATGAGACCCTGGCCCGCAAACTGCTCACGGATTATGTCTCCAAAATCCCCTCATTAGATTTGGTAGCAACCTGCGCGAATGCGATTGAAGCCTGGGCAGTGCTGAAAAGCCGGCGGGTCGATCTACTTTTTCTGGATGTGCAGATGCCTGACATTAATGGTATCAGCTTCATGCAGACGCTGGGGAAAAGCCAGTTGACTGTATTCACCACAGCTTACACAGAATACGCCGTCAAAAGCTATGAGCTCGATGCGCTCGATTACCTGGTTAAGCCCATCGCCTTTGAAAGATTCTTTCAGGCCGTCGGTAAGGCGATGGACCGTTTGGGAACCCGTAATACTATACGCCAAAATGTCCTGGCGGATATTGAGCAGGATTATATTTTTATCAAATCGGATGCCAAAACCTACAAGGTAACATTAGGCGATATTGACTATCTGGAAGCTTACGGCGAATATGTTCTTATCCACCGCAGCGCCGATCGCTTGATGACGCTTATGCAGCTGGGTAAAATGGAAGAAATATTGCCCGCTTCGCAGTTCATGCGGGTGCACCGCTCTTTTATCATTCAGTTTTCAAAGATCGATGCCATTCAGGGCAATTCAATTTGGATTGGTAAAAAAGAAATCCCTGTAAGCAGAACGTATCGCGAGGCGCTGATACAGCGCGTTCAACAGCGGAATCTTTCCGGCAATCCTGATTTATAATGCATTCTGAGAGATCATACGACTTTAATAATCGCAGCAGCATCACACCCTGAGAAACGGAGATCTATTGCCGAGAAGCGGTGGTCTGCTTAGGAAGGCAGCATTCAGGTAAGCTTCTCAGGCATCCGGCACTCATACCTGCTCGTTTTCTTCGTTTGTTGTTTTAAAGAGCTGTTCCAGCAATTCGTCGATCAGAAGATTGCACTTTTTTTCAAACTCTTCTTCATTGAGCATCCCATTATTAAATGCGTGTGAGACTTCATCCAGATCAGACTTGATTCTGTCCAGGTTTTCCCGTTTGAGTCTGGCCATAAACTTAGCGCGACCTAGCCGGTTGGCAAAGTAAATGATCGCAGGGCAAAAAGCGCCTACTGCCAGGATAACTAGTAAAAAAACTAACATCTGATTCAAGCTTAACTTAATGCGAATGGGTTTCGGTATCCAGCAATTATTTTAGAGCGATTTCTTCGCCCAAACTTGCATTTTTCTGACCAAAAGTTTGCGGAGGCATATTGCAACCGCAAACGGGTAAACCTATCATTTGCACTACTTTTGTTTACCAATGTCCACTAAGCCTGTATTGTACTTGCCGGAAGCCTGATTGACACAGTGGTCTGATTGCTTTTCGAATCGACTTCAAGGGTCCCCTGGTGCATGTCAATGATTTTCTTCGCGATCGTTAGCCCTAATCCAAAGCCAGGGATCTTGCCTACATTGCTGGCCCGCATCATAGGCATGAAAATGTCCGCTATCTGTTCATTGGGGATACCCATTCCCCGATCGGTGACCGTAATTGCCATCTGATCACCTGTTAAATCCACATCCAGCGAAACTGGTTTTTTTCCTGAATACTTGCTGGCGTTGTCAAGGATATTGATCAGCACGGTTCTGAGCAGAAGCGAGTTACCCATCACATAAATAACCTGGCTTTTTTCAGTAAAGGTGTCAGATAAGATGAAGTTAATCTGCTGATCAGGATGCTTTTCTCCGAAGTAAGAAATGGAGTCTAGTATTGTGTCAACGACATTGACGTCTTGCTGCATTTTAACCGATTGCAGTCCTTCTACTTCTGCGAGTTGAAGTAGCGAGTTGGCCAGATTGATGGCATCTTCAAGCCGCAGCAACGCTTTTTCCATACTAATGCGAGTATCGGCAAGTTGATTGTCATAGGCAATCGAGGTTTCCAGTATTCCTTTCACAACTGTCAATGGCGTGCGGATCTCGTGCGAAGCATACGCAACAAAATGCTCCTGGCTATCGGCAAGCACTTGCAGCCTTCCCAAAAGTTCATTAAAGGAGCCAGCCAGGTAAGCCACCTCGTCAGCCTTGGAAGTGCTTTGGAGCCTAAATGAAAAATCGTTGGCCGTCGAGGGGTTCATTTGCTCTATCAGCTGATCAAAGGGGCGCATCGACCGGCGGGCAAACCAGAAGCCTGCAAAAGCGACAATGACCAGTAATACGATATTACCGACAAACAATATGAACAGAAGGCTGTTGGAGGCTTGCCTGCCGGGCAGGTCATAGGCGGTCACTACCGATACATAACGTTGCCCGTCAATGATGAAGGAGAGCGCTACGCCTTCCTTTGGTTTATTCCAGGGACGGGCCTGATAGTTGAAATGGACTTCTCCCTTCCGCGCCTGAGCAAGCAGTCCTTTCGTAAGCTTGTGGTCGTCTGGTCCTGAGGATTTATAAATGACATGATTGGCTGGCCCAAGAATGGTTTCATGCTGATCTGGCAGGGTGAGGTAGCTCGACCTGTGAAATTCGACGCGGTTTTGAAAGTACAGCTGCCCGGCCAGCGCTCGCCGCTGCAAACGGTTGCGCATCAGCGACCGGCGGTAGGATTCGTAGGTCTGGTAAATGAAAAGTGAAAACAGCAGTAGCAAAGATGCTACCAGGGCTGCAAACCAGATCGTAATCCGCTGCTTGATGCTCATGGTTCGGCCCCTAACATATATCCAACGCCAAATACAGTGTGCAGCAATTTGGGCTCGGTTCGGTCCACCTTCCTTCGCAAGTAATTGATATAGACGTCCACCACATTGGTATTGCTGTTAAAATGTACGTCCCAGACATTTTCAAGCAGGTCGATCCGGTTGACGACGCGTCCCTGGTTGAGCATCAGGTATTCCAGCAATGCATATTCGCGAGCGGTCAATTCGACCCTTTCGCCCCCTCGCCACACCCGGTGCGAATCGGTCTCAATAGCCAGGTCCAACACTTCCAACCGCTTCGGGCGCGGGGCGCGGGCCGGATGTCTTCGGGCCAGCGCTTTCAGGCGAAAGAGTAATTCTTTAAAGGCAAAGGGTTTGGCAAGGTAATCGTCCGCCCCCGCTTCAAAGCCCAATACTTTATTATCCAGGCTGCCCAACGCTGTGAGCATGATCACAGGAATGGCCGGCCAGTTTTGCTTGATAAAGCGGCATAGGCCCAGGCCATTGACGCCTGGTAGGTTTACGTCCAGAACCACCACATCAAACCGGTTTTCGTTGACCATAGTGCGCCCGATAACTCCATCGAAAGCGATCGAGACGCCGATTCCCTCAGAGACCAGGCCTTTTTGGATGAACTGTGTTAGTTCGACATCATCTTCTACCACTAAAACATTCATATGCATCGGTTATTTACGTTGCCAAATTAACAACCCTTGACCTTAGAAAACCTATAAAAATGGCTCCTCTAATCAACTTTTAATAACCTTCTAACCACCCTATAAGAACTTGCCTGTTTACTTTGGGTTTCAAACCCTGACGCGCAATGGCTACTGATAATCAATGGACGGTGTTTTTTGCCGAGGATGATGAAGATGATTTCATTTTCTTTGAAATGGCCGTAAGCCAAACTCACCCTGATTGCCTTGTCGAACGGTTCGAGTCGTTTGAAAGCTTAATTGACGGGGTTACTTTCCATGGTTCTTTGCAGCATATCATCATATTTATCAACCTGCCGACGCTCGCCGGACCCGGATTTGGTATACTTGACCAGATCCGCAGAAGCCCTGCCTTTGACCATGTACCGGTCTTTATATTATCGGCCAATGTTAACCCTGAGATTATTTCCAATGCATATAACCAGCAAGCCAGTAGCTATTTATTTAAGCCGGCGTCTTTCAATGAGTGGAAAGAATTATTGCGACCGGCAGTTTCGTTTGCGAAGAACCTATAAACCAATATGTTAAGATTACCGCGTACGCTTGCTTTTACTTTAATAGCCTTTGCCATCCATTCAGCCGCACAAGGACAACCTCTCAGCATGGAGCAGGCAGTAAGTTCGGCGATAGAAAAATATCCGAGCATTGAAGCCCAAAGGGCAGCGCTGGCAGCATTTCAGGCTAGCGCCAGGGTGTTGAAAGACAGTCGTTTACCGAATGTTCGCCTGCATGACCAGATCGATATCGGAACGGCGAACGGCTTGTCGGGTTCGTATTTTTCAATGGGGATGATCGTTCCGACCTCGGGCGGCCGAAGACCTGAAAATCGTATGGATCTGACCTCTGGCAACATTGCTTTGGCAACAGCAGACTGGGAAGTTTACAATTTTGGCCGTTTCAAAGCGGAAGACCAGCTTGTTAGCGCCGACATTGCTATCGGACAGGCCGGGGTTGAAAGGGAAGCGTTTTTGCTCAGGCAGGCAGTGGTTGGAACGTATCTGGATGTGCTATGGAGAGGAAGGATCTTGCAGATTGAATCGCGTAACCTGGCCCGCGCTGACACAGTCAGTAAAATCATCAACAACCTGGTCAGCAACGGCATCAGGCCAGGGCTTGACTCATCGCTTGCAAGCGTGGAGCTTTCCCGGGCCAGGCTCAACTACTATGAGATCGATGAAGGGCTCAGGCGCTCATTTCTGCAACTGGCGATGCTCACGGGCAGGACAGTCAGCGAGCTCGTGATTGACACCACATTCCATGAACAGGCGCTAGTTTCTGTGCCCTTAGACTTACAGGTAGGCCCTGCCCACCCGCTGCTTCGCTACCAGGCTAGTTTATTGAGCCGTCAGCAAACCGAAGTGGGAGTGATCCGCAGGACAGCCTTGCCAAGGGTTTCAGTAATGACCGCTGCCTGGGCCCGTGGCACAAGCCTAGACCTGGATAACAACTTCGGGCCGCTCGGGTCAGGTTTTGGTTACAGCCGCACCAACTTTTTGGTAGGTTTGGCCGCAACGGTTAACCTGGTTGATTTCCGGCGTGTCAAAAGCCGTCTGCAAGTCCAGCAGTTCAGAGTCAAGGAAGCGGATATAAAGCTCGAATTCGAAAGGATGAAACTTGAAAATACGCTGGCCTCCTCCGACTCGGTGATGTCGATCATGCGCCAGGCGCTGCGTGAATTGCCTACCGCTATCAGGTCTGCCCAGAGCGCTTACCAACAGCGGCTTTCCCTGTATAATAACGGTATTGAAAATATCCTGGGGCTGACAGATGCGATGCAGCTGCTGACCAAAGTCGAAAAACAGGCAGTTGACGTGCAGCGGCGCGCTGTCGAGCTCAGGCTGCGACGCGCCTATGCTACCAGCGACTTCGATGAGTTTTTTAGTTTTTTCCGCCGGCCGTAAAATTATTTTCCCATGTTGAACCTATCATTAAAACGTCCGATCGCGGTATTGGTTTTTGTCACCGGACTGGTGGTATTTTCCATCATGTCCGCCACCAAGATCCCGGTCGACATTTTTCCCAAACTGAATTCGCCGGTTATTTACGTGATTGAGCCTTACGGTGGTATGTCCCCTGCTCAGATGGAGGGTTTCTTTGCCACCCGTATGCAGGACCAGTTTCTTTACATTGGAGGCATTAAGGAAATTTCCAGCAGGAGCGTGCAAGGCCTGACGATCGTCAAACTATCCTTTTATGAGGGAAGTGATATGGCGCAGGCTGCCGCCGAAGTTGCCATCCAGGTCAATCGGGCCATGAAATTCTTCCCGCCGGGTGCGCTGCCGCCCCAGGTGGTCCGATACGATGCTTCATCTGTCCCGATTGGCGATTTGGTTTTTAGCAGCAAGACCAGGCCGCTCAAAGAAATCCATGAACTGGCCGTAACCAGGATCCGGCCATTGTTCTCGACGGTTCCCGGCCTTACAGCCCCGCCACCAATCGGTACCAATGCGCGCACAATCGTCATTAACCTGGACCCGCAAAAGGTTCGCGCTCTGAACATTTCGCCAGACGAAGTGGTGGAAGCGCTCGCTTCCAACAACGCGATGACCCCTTCGGGTAATATCCGGGTAGATAACACTACTTATATCACGACGCTAAACTCACTCGAAGAGCAGGTCGCAGATTTTGATCAGATCCCTGTCAGCACCCAGGGCCGCAGGACAGTTCTTTTAAAGGATATTGCCAACGTAGCAGACGGCTCGGATGTTACCGCTGGCTATGCGCTGGTCAATGGTAGCCGGTCTTCTTATATTCCGGTTGTCAAGACGGCTGACGCCTCAACCTGGGATGTGGTAACGGCGCTGAAAGCAAAGCTGCCGGAAATGCGCAGCCTGCTTCCGGATGATATCCAGGTGAACTACGAGTTCGATCAGTCGGTATTTGTGATCAATTCTGTGAAAAGCTTACTCTTCGAAGGCGGCTTGGGCGCACTATTGACCGGGTTAATGGTGCTACTGTTTTTGGGCGATTGGCGCTCCTCGCTGATTGTTATCATTACGATCCCGGTTTCAGTTATAGCCGCGGTGCTCTGTTTGAACCTTGCCGGTCAGACCATCAACATCATGACACTTTCCGGACTTGCACTCGCGATCGGTGTACTGGTCGATCAGGCTACGGTGACCATCGAAAATATTCACCAGCACCTTGAGATGGGGAAGCCAAAGAGATTGGCGATCTACGATGCGTGCCGGGAAGTTGCTTTGCCGCTTTTACTAATCCTGCTTTGTATTATCGCCGTATTCGCACCTTCATTTATCATGTCAGGTGTCCCCCGAGCGATGTTTTTACCCCTTTCTCTTTCGATCGGGTTTGCGATGACAGTATCCTACTTGCTTGCCCAAAGCCTGGTACCCATCCTGGCCAACTGGATGCTTAAGGAGCACCATGAGCAGACGCACGAGAGGGATACTGCCAAGCCGTCCACTTTTTTCGATAAGGTCCGGGCAGGGTTTATCTCGCAAAACCGAAGGTTGCTTACCTTCAATAAACTGGTCGTAGCAATCTACGCAGTCCTAATCATCGGCCTGGCCGCATGGGGATTTTCAGTGATCGGCAAGGACATGCTCCCGCAGATAAACTCAGGTCAGATGGTAATCCGGATGAAAACCCCGGACGGTACCCGTCTGGAAAGAACCGAAGAGCAGGTGGCAAATCTGCTCGAACAGGTAGACCAGGCAGCTGATGGACATTTAGCTGTATCATCGGCTTATGTCGGCGTGGTTCCTACAAATTACGCAACATCGAACCTGTATGTAAGTACAAGTGGGCCCAATGACGCGGTTATCAAAGTCGGCCTTGATCCGGAATATAAGACGAACATTCAAGACCTGAAGGAACGTATCCGGGATCTTGTCGGTGAAAAAATGCCTGAAATTACTCTATCCTTTGAGCCGGCAGATCTGACCGAAAAGCTGATGAGCGGTGGGGCATTCACGCCCATTGAGGTTCAGGTCGCCGGGCGCAACATGAGGGAAATCGAAGGTTATGCATCCCGGCTGGTCGAAAAGCTCTCCGACGATGAGCACTTGCGTGATGTAAGGATTGTCCAACCCCTCAAATTTCCGGTAATCAATATCAAACTCGACCGCCAAAAGCTGGCAGTGATGGGACTAAGCTTGCAAGCTGCTGCACGCTCGATTACCGCTTCTACTTCATCGAGCCGGTACACTGAGAAAAATCAGTGGCTTGACCAGAACTCGGCCTATACCTACCAGGTACAGGTGCAGATTCCTGAATTTGCTATGCGCAACCTGGCGCAATTGCAGGAAGTACCACTCGTGGCGGGCCAGGCCCGTCCCGTGCTGGCGGATGTGGCAACATTCTCAGTCGATACCTTGCCGGGCGAATATTCCAGGACCGGGCCCAGGCGCTTTGTGACCGTTTCGGCCAACATGCACCATCAAGACCTTGGTACGGCAACCAGGTCGGTAGAAAATGCAATCGCTTCGCTCGGACAGCCGCCCAAAGGTATAGCCACCCAGGTAAAGGGGATGTCATCACTTTTGACAGAGACACTCGGCAGTCTCCAAACCGGATTAGGTATCGCAATTTTAGTCATATTCCTGCTTTTGGCGGCAAACTACCAATCCTTTAAACTTTCATTTGTCATCCTTTCAACGATTCCAGCCGTCATCGCCGGATCGATCGGAGCACTGCTACTAACTGGAAGTACTTTGAACCTTCAATCCTATATGGGTATCATCATGTCCACCGGTATTTCGGTTGCCAACGCAATCCTGATTGTGACCAATGCCGAGCGCTTGCGTTGGGAATACCGGGACGCCGGAAAGGCTGCCCTGGATAGCGCAGGACTGCGGTTAAGGCCGGTTTTGATGACGAGCTTTGCGATGGTTGCCGGTATGGTGCCGATGGCGCTCGGCACCGGTGAAGCTGGCGAACAGGTGGCGCCCCTGGGACGGGCCGTCATCGGTGGGCTGGTCGCATCCACCCTGGCTGCCCTTTATATCGTACCCCAGGTGTATGCGCTGCTGCAAAAGAAAACACCATTGCAAGACCCATCATTGCTTCCCGACCATGAGGTAGCATTAAACGTAGCAATATCAGCAAACGGCTCCCATAAATCTGAACAATCTTTAAGAAATGAAAACTAATCCATATCACTGTTTAATACTAATGTTAGGATTGGGCGCTTTTTCGGCCTGTTCTTCCTCTGAATCATCCACTCCCAAACAGTCAAAAAAGCAAAAGGATAAAAGTGAGGTTTCCTTTAAAATTGGCGAAGTATCCCAGGGTAAAGTAGGTCAAGAGATCCAGTTGCCGGGCGAGTTTCTGGCCTTTCAGGAGGTCAGCATTTACCCAAAGGCCGACGGCTTTGTGCAGAAAGTGCTGGTCGACCGGGGCTCTCCGGTACGCAAAGGGGAAGTATTGATGGTGCTCGAAGCACCCGAAACCGAGCAGCAGCTGGTAGGGGCGCGTTCCAATTTTTTGAAAGCTCAGGCTATGCTCGTGGCCAGCAAGGAGCACTACCGCAGGTTGAAGGCCAGCACACGCATAACGGGCTCGGTATCGGCGCTCGATTTGGAAAGTGCACATGCCAAAATGATGGCTGACAGCGCCTCGGCGATGGGTGAGAAGGCAAACTTTGACGCCTTGACGGAAATAAAAAGCTACCTGACCGTTAGGGCACCCTTCGATGGGATCATCACCGAGCGGAACGTCCATCCCGGGGCGCTGGTAGGTTCGGGTCTTCGGCAGGTGGGGCCGATGCTTAACCTGCAACAGCAGGACCGCCTGAGACTTGTGGTGGACGTGCCTGAAAATTATAGCCTGGGCCTAAAAAAAGGCAAACCGGTTAGCTACCATTTGAATGCGGTACCAGGACAGACTTTCAAAGGAACGATCAGCCGCCGGTCAGGCAATATGAACCTGAAATTCAGGTCTGAAACTGTCGAAATCGACGTCAATAACGCAAGCCGAATGATTAAACCAGGCATGTTCGCAGAGGTGATGTTGACCCCGGAAGCTACCGAAGGTGCATTGATCGTACCCAGCACGGCCGTTGTCGTTTCAACCGAACGTCAGTACGTGATCAAAATTAACCCGGAAGGTAACGCAGAATTCGTGGATGTTCGCCTGGGCCAACAATCGAAAATGACCGAGGTGTTTGGAAATCTCAAAAAAGGAGATAAGATTATTGTAAACGCGCGCAATGACCTTAGGCAGGGGACAAAGGTAGTGGCGAGCCGGTAGGTGGCAGCAGGTCATGCGATAAATCCTAGGAGAATGGTGCACTCAAATAGTGATTTTGTACAACTATGCTTGTCGCTACTGGAAAGATTGCGTGACGATAAGCTTCGAAAAATCTTCATTGAAGAAGTCATCAGAATGGTGGTAAAACCCGTTGAAGGGAAAATGTCCGTTGATGCTTATAGCGGTTATTTGTTTTACAAGGTCCTTGGCGAAATGTACAGCGCAGGTATGAAAGCTGGCCATGCTGCCATTGGAGTCGAATCATTTATGCCTGGTGCTACATCAAGGACTGATAGGCCGCTTGGTAAAGTAAAGGCGAATAATTTAAGTTCTACGGAAAAACTTGCTTTGGAAGTAGCTCCTTTTATTAAAGCGTTAAGGGAAATAGAATTCAATACTTCGGATGGTATCGCAAATAAACTAAATGAGCTTAATAGGCCGTCAATAGGAGGGGGGAGGTGGGATGGAAAATTGGTTGAAAAAATAGAAAACATAATTTTAAAAATTGAAGGCAAGAGATAAACGAGTTTATAAGGTGAATGTAAATAGCATTAATTTAAAAAAATAGAAAATTTTAACGCACCCGTTTTTATTTGATACTTTACGATAGTATGGCGTAAATCGCTATGCATGAGCAGATAGTGCTTAATCCACCGCAATGGTTTTGCGGTGGATTTTTGAATCTGTACTTGGATTTTATTGTTTGCGAAATATTATGGCAATTGTAGTCACTATGGTGTTTCATTGTGGGTAAAATGCTATTTTTATCATCATTTTTTCGGTGTGATAAAATCACACCGTGTTCGTTTAGAAGAAAGCCAGTAATCGATGAGTACTGGCTTTTTACCCTTCCTGCGTCATAGTATTGATGAAAAAGAATATGAAAGAAAATACTGGAGGTGAAAATAGATATTACAAACCTAATGATCACCTTGCCAATGAGCGTACATATCTGGCCTGGGTAAGGACCGGAGTCGGGATTATGGCATTTGGGTTTGTTGTTGTTAAATTTTCGCTATTTGTTACTCAAATTGGCCTTGTACTTGAAAAGCCGGCCAAAATTCACTCGCACGGATATTCTAAAATCATCGGGATCGTGTTGGTACTTTTCGGAATCTGTTCGATACTGCTTGCCTTTATCCAGTATCACTTGACAGAGGCAGAGCTGAGAAGTGGGACTTACCATCCAAGGAGCTGGCTGACTAATCTGTTGACCGTTGTGCTGGTGTTAATTAGTGTCCTTCTTGTAGTTTACCTGGTGCAAAGTGTTAACCTGCAAGACCTAATCAAATAGAATCCCAGATATGTTGAAAACAATAACGACATTTGGTAGGCATACGGCGATAATTTCCGCGCTTTTAATAACTCTGTTTATGTTCGATCGCAAGCCAAAAATAACCGCGAATGAGCTTTTCATGGAGGCGGGCCCTATGGTCGCAGAAGTCGAAGGTACAGTTAGGAATGAGGACGGCTTATTGTTGTCAAATGTCAATGTGCTCATTAAGGGAACGCAGCGTAGTACGATGACAAGCGCTGCCGGGCGCTTTTCAATTTCCGTCAACGCGGGCGAAGAAGCAACACTGGTATTTTCGTTAACCGGCTACCAGTCACAGGAAATCCATTTAGGCACTAAGACTACGCTCGATGTTATGCTCAAAACAGAATCAAACAGTTTTAGATAGACCGGCTATTCGGCTGCGCAAACGACCTTAGACAGCAATGCAATAGGAAAGATGTGTTTATTACCGATGGTCGGAATCGGGATGTCCCCGTAAATGTATTAGCTCAGTTGCTTCCGAAAGGCTTCCGGTGAATAACCGGTTTGCTTCCTGAAAAAGCGGATGAAGTAGGAGGTATCTTCATAGCCCAAATGCCAGGCAATATCCTTGATCTGATTCGATGTTGCCAGCAGAAACCTTTTGGCTTCCAGAATAATCTGTTCATTGATCAGGTCTGCGGTCGTCTTACCGACAGATGCCTTGGTGATGGCATTCAATTGATAGATCGACAGATTTGCCATCTTGGCATATTCGGCGACGCTTTTAATCTGGGTGATGTTTGATTCGAGCAGCCTTAGTAGCTCTTCGTAACGCTCCTGTGTGTAGGTGGGAATGGCAGACGCGCCTTTTGCGGGAGTTGGGCTTTGTCTGGCAAATTCAATCATGAACAGTTCTATGCTGGCTTTTATCGCCGGCAGGTATCCGTCTTCCCTAAAGGTATATTCACAGAAACTGCTAGAAAGGTAGCTAATCAGTTTTTTGAAACGGATTTGGTCAACCTGTCGGTAATTCTGAGAAGTTGCCCTTTTCCACTGCGCCTCTGTGCTCGGGCTGTGGGCTTTGTAAAATGAATTATCGAATTCCAGCAAATATCCCCGGCTGTTGGCTGCTAACCATAAGTGATGGACTTGGCCGGGTCGCAGGATGAATATCGCATTGTCATGAACGTCATATTTGATAAAATCGATTTCATGGACGCCCTGGCCTTGCTCAATCGCCAAAATGAAATAAAAGTCGTGCCTGTGTAGATCATGCACCAGGTCTTCTCCTTTGAGAACTGCACTAAGCTCCCTAATACTGAACCGGCCATGATCATGTTGATCCTGGTGTGTTTGTGCTATATGCCTTACAGGGATTGATTTCATCGGTCTGGGGCTATTGGTGTTGACGATCTGTTAGGATTAGCCTACAATAGTTAATCATAATCGATAATTCTGCTATCCAACTCAATTTTTATCCTATTTCCTGACCTTCAACACGAATTACCTTTGCATCATTCGGAGAAAACAAATTAAGCTGTGAAAACAAAAGCAAAAATAACAGCCTCGATAAAAATTTGGGTTGTGATTTACCCTTCCATTACCCTGTTCCTCTATTTTTTTGGAGAGCCTTTGTCAGTGTTGCCACTATATCAGAGGACGCTTGTTCTTACAGTTTCACTCGTCCCATGGATCGTTTTTGTTGGGCTGCCGGTGGTAAACCTTGTTGTCGAGCTGCTATCGCATAGGCGTGAAAGTATTAACAAAATCTGAAACCTTCCAAATAGCGATGAAAACGCAATATTTTGACGTAATAGTAGTAGGGGGAAGTTATGCGGGGCTGGCAGCAGCCATGGCATTGGGGCGTGCGTCAAAGCATGTGCTGATCATCGATAATGGCAAACGATGCAACCAGCAAACCCCGTGTTCACATAATTTCCTGACACAGGACGGCCAAAAACCACGGGAGATTTCACAACTGGCAAGAGAGCAGGTAAGCTCATACCCAACCATCTCCTTTAATACGGAACTGGCAACCCGCGCAGCCAGGCGTAAAAATGGTTTTGAAGTTATAACGCAATCAGGTACGTTGTTTCTTGGAAAGGCCTTGATTTTTGCCACTGGCATTAAGGATCTCATACACGATATTTACGGGTTTTCCGCCTGCTGGGGCATTTCCGTACTGCACTGTCCCTACTGTCATGGTTATGAAGTAAAGAACCAGGTTACAGGAATCATCGGCAGTGGGAGGCAGGGATACGATTTTGCTAGGCTGATTTCCAATTGGACCAAGGATTTGACCCTTTTTTCGAACGGGTCATCCGGATTGACAGATCAGCAAGCCCAGCAGCTTTCTAGGCACCAGATACAAATAATCGAAAAGCCAATTCTCAAGCTCGACCATATTGACGGTAAAGTAGAAGCTATCGTTTTCGCCGAGGGGCCAGCGGCACCACTGAAAGTAGCATATGCCCTAATGCCCTTTACACAGCACAGTTTGATCCCTGAATCCATGGGATGTGGAATAACTTCGGAGGGTTATGTTCAGGTAGATGCTTACCAACAAACAACAATTGATGGCGTTTATGCCTGTGGTGACAATTCAGGCCGCATGCGAACAATCGCTAACGCAGTCGCCACGGGGACAACCGCGGGGATGATAGGTGGCAAGAGGTTGATTATGGAAGAATTTGGTGCAAAAAGCGCCTTCCCATGAGCCTGTTCATTATAGCTTTGATCGGTATTGTTGGGATGACAATTTCAGTAACAAGGCGTGTTTTGATCTTCTTAAACCGGCTGGGGCTTCGCATTTCCTATTTCTGTAACCGAATTCCCCCCAATTCGGAGCCACCTCACCATTGAATGGGTTAGTTCATACCAGTGCAACCTATCTTCTTATATAAAACACATATTTTAAATCAGTAGACAAAAAATGAAAATCGTAGTAGTGGGTGCCACAGGCACCATGGGCAAGTATCTTGCGGATGCATTTGAAAAAGACCATGAAATTATAAGGGTTGGTTCCAGCGGCGGTGATATTCAAGTCGATATTACTTCACTCGAATCAATAGAGAATTTATTCAAGCAAGTAGGTTCCTTTGATGCGCTCATCTCCACTGCAGGTCCTTCGTATGTTGGCCCTTGGAGGAACTTGACAGACCGGGAATTCCGAAAAGGTTTGGAAGGAAAACTGATGGGTCAGATCAACTTGGTGCTCGTCGGGCAGCATTATATCAATCCGGAGGGGTCATTTACTTTGATCGCCGGTGCTTTGACAACTGACCCACAACGAAATTTTGCGAATGCTGCAACAGCCAATGGGGCGATCGAAGCGTTCGTACGAGCAGCAGCGATCGAACTGGAAAGCGGCATCAGGATCAACGCAATAAGCCCTACTGTAATCGAAGATTCTCCCCAGTATTTTCCATATTTCCCGGGAGAAGTGCCGGTTACCATGAGGGAACTTGAATACGGTTTCCGAAAAAGCATATTCGGAGCTAGAACAGGCCAGGTTATAACTCCTAGATAAATTTAATTTTAACTATTTACCATCAAAAGGGCATTGTCGATCTTTAATGTGTTCTGCACGCGGCTCTTTCTCTTTTCTTTGGCAAAACTAAGAATCAGTACTCTGCCGTTAGCTAATCGATTGTCGACTTTAAAGTGAACCAGCTTTGTTTGGAGTTTAGATTAAATGGATATACCGGAGGATGTTGACCCCTTAAAATCCGGAATGTCTTGGAATGTTAAAGTGGCCTGATTCGCTGGAATCGACTGCCATTCCGGCACA
>NZ_JAVDXA010000009.1:0-111801 GCF_031457695.1 Dyadobacter sp. BE31 | reverse complement strand
GTGCAAGACACAAATATTTTTGAATCTTTTTACCCGACTTTACCTAAACACCTGATAACGAAAATAATATACCCTCAAAAAAATCGAAAGTTTTTTACCTCCATTTCCGCTCCTATTTCAAATGGCCGAAAACCGATTCCAGCACGTCCAATTTTTCCATTTATTAATACAACACAAACTTACACTACATTACCAGCCCGCCCGCCGGAAAATGAAAGAGGCGCCCGATCTACGATCAGGCACCTCTTCGCTATTGCGATTTTAACCTTTATTACGATCCACAAGCCTCGCATCCTTCCGGATCATCGAGGGAGCATTGCATGTCGGAGCGATTATCACGTGGTGCAACTGGCTTGGCGTGCTCCTCCGCGTACTGCACGTAGTTGAGCTCTTTCTCGGCCACCACGGCAGTAGCAGGTTCCAGTTGCGGCTCTGCTTGCTTGCTGACGGTGAATTGTACCGGATCGGAAGCCGCGCGGGTACGCAGATAGTACATACCTGTTTTGAGGCCTTTTTTCCAAGCGTAGAAGTGCATCGAAGTCAGCTTGCCGAAGTTCGCCTCTTCCATGAAGATGTTCAGCGACTGCGACTGGCAAATGTAAGCTCCGCGATCCGCCGACATGTCGAGCAGGCTGCGCTGTTTGATCTCCCATGCCGTTTTATAAAGATCCTTGATATTTTGCGGGATATTCGGGATGGCCTGAACCGATCCGCTGGCGCGAACGAGGTTGTTTTTCATCTCCTCGCTCCACAGACCCAGTCTCACCAAGTCTTTGAGCAGGTATTTATTCACCACCACGAATTCACCCGACAACACCCTTCTTACATATATATTAGAAGTGAATGGCTCGAAGCATTCGTTGTTACCGAGGATCTGGCTCGTAGATGCGGTCGGCATCGGGGCAAGGAGCAACGAGTTGCGCACACCGTTTTGTACCACTTCTTTCCGTAGCTTCTCCCAGTTCCAGCGTTTGCTTTCCGGCGTAACGCCCCACATATCGAATTGGAAAACGCCTTTCGAGATCGGGCTGCCTGCCCAGGATTCGTATGGGCCGTGCTGCATGGCGAGCTCCATTGAGGCCTCCATCGATCCGTAATAGATCGTTTCGAAAATGTCTTTGTTCAGCTGGCGTGCTTCGTCGGAGTCGAATGGCATGCGCATCATACAAAATGCATCGGCCAAGCCTTGCACGCCGATACCGATCGGACGGTGGCGTTTGTTGCTCTTCTCTGCTTCGGGAACCGGATAGAAGTTCAGGTCGATGATCTTGTTCAGGTTGCGCGTTACCACCTTCGTGATCTCGTACAGCTTCTTGTGATCGAAATGCATGAAACCATCCGCGCCTTGCTCCACGAACTTCGGCAATGCGATGGAAGCAAGGTTACAAACCGCTACTTCGTCGGGAGCCGTGTACTCGATGATTTCGGTACAAAGGTTGGAAGACTTAATAGTCCCCAAATTCTGCTGGTTAGACTTGCTATTCGCATGGTCCTTATACAACATATATGGAGTACCTGTCTCGATCTGCGATTCCATGATCGCGAACCACAGGTCTTGCGCCTTGATCGTCTTGCGTGCTTTGCCTTCTCTCTCGTATTGTTCGTACAGTTTTTCGAATTCCTCGCTGTGCGTATCCGCCAGCCCCGGACATTCGTGCGGACAGAAGAGCGACCAGGTGTCGTTCGCCTCAACGCGCTTCATGAACAAATCCGGAATCCACAATGCATAGAAAAGGTCGCGCGCACGCTGCTCTTCTTTCCCGTGGTTCTTTTTCAGATCCAGGAAATCGAAGATGTCGGAATGCCATGGTTCAATATAGATCGCAAAAGAACCTTTGCGCTTACCGCCTCCCTGATCCACGTAACGCGCCGTATCGTTGAACACGCGGAGCATCGGTACGATACCGTTCGATTGTCCATTCGTTCCTTTAATATAAGTACCCGTCGCGCGGACGTCGTGAATGCTCAAACCGATACCACCGGCCGACTGCGAAATCAATGCGCAGTTTTTGAGGGTGTCATAAATACCATTGATGCTGTCCTCCTTCATCGTCAGCAGGAAGCAAGACGACATTTGCGGCTTCGGTGTACCTGCGTTGAACAAGGTAGGCGTAGCATGGGTAAACCATTTTTCCGAAAGCAAATGATAAGTCTCAATCGCCGCCTGCACGTCCTCCTGGTGGATACCGATCGCGACGCGCATGAGCATATGCTGAGGGCGCTCGACAATTTTCCCTTCAACTTTCAGTAAATACGACTTTTCGAGGGTTTTATAGCCGAAATAATCGTAGGAATAATCGCGGTCATATATAATAGTGGAGTCAAGCAGCGATGCGTTCTGGCGGATCACCTCGTAAACCTCCTTGGAGATTAACGATGCATTTTCGCCTGTTTTGGAATCTACATATGTATAAAGACGCTTCATTGTAGCCGAAAACGACTTCAATGTGTTCTTGTGGAGATTTGAGATAGCGACGCGGGCAGCCAGGATTGCATAATCAGGGTGCTTGGTGGTCATGGAAGCTGCGGTTTCGGCAGCGAGGTTATCCAGCTCGGCGGTGGTAACGCCATCGTAAATGCCGGAAACAACCTTCTTGGCCACTTCCACGGGCTGAACGTAAGCGGCGTCCAGGCCGTAGCTCAGTTTCTCTATGCGGGCGGTCACCTTATCGAATTTCACGGATTCGCGGCGACCATCACGCTTTATGACATACATAGACATAAGTAATGTGGTGTTTGATAGAACGTTAGTGATGTATATTCTTGGAAGATCAGTCGGAGATGACTTTAAAAATCTCTTGAAATAACACTAAAGAAATCAGATTCGCAATCAGGATTTCTCTACAAAATCATGCCTTATCAGCAGAGTCCAAATTACGAAATTGTTAAGAAACTAATAACTAGTTGTTTACGGAAAGCTTACACTAAATTGTTTCAAAGAAAAATTTTTCAGAAAAATGCATTTCAAATTTTGCAAACTTTTTCAAATAAAAATTTTGTACAGAGAAACGTTAATTTAACAATAGCTGCTGTTAATCAACGATTTAGCACCAATTAATTTATTTATAATAATTCTAAACTTGCAAACTTTACACAGCATAACATATTTCGTTTCAACACAAAATAGCAATCCATAGCCATAAAAACTCAACCATATGAGCACAATTATCGAACAAGCTGACCGGCGGACATTCCTCAAAACGAGCTCCGGACTCGTCGCCGGCCTTGCAATGGGCGGGTCGCTCACCGAAGCCATGGCCAAGGCCACCGGAAACACCGCTTACAGCATTCCACTCGGAGTATATGCAGCTTACGACAAAGCCGATTTTTTACGTCAATCGGGATGTGCATATATAGAGGAGTCGGTGGCGGGCTTTCTGATTCCCGAAGGCGGCGACGCCGGTTACGAGAAAAACCTCCAACAACTCAAAAGCGAGCATTTCCCTATCAAGTCTTACGTGATCCTGCTTCCTGCGAGCCTGAAAACACTAGGCCCGGAAGCGAACCATGAAGCGATCCTCCAAAGAACGGAGACCGTTTTGAAGCGCGCCAAGGAATGCGGTTCACAGTTTGTCGTATTCGGAAGCGGTGCTTCAAGAATCATACCTGACGGCTTCGATAGAGCCAAAGCAAAGGCACAGCACATTGAATTAACCCAAAAAATGGCGCCGATCGCCGAGAAATACGGGGTTACCATCGCCGTAGAGCCCCTGAACCGCGGGGAAACCAATTTCATCAACAGCCTGGCCGAGGGCGTCGAGATCGTGGATGCCGTGAAAAGCCCGCGCGTGAAGCTGCTTTGCGATATATATCATATGTTAAAGGAGGACGAGCCGGCATCGGAAATCGTTAAATATGGTAAGCACATCGTGCATTGCCACATTGCCGAGAAGGAAAAACGCACGCCGCCGGGCGTGAAGGGCGACGATTTCAGGGCTTACCTGGGCGCTTTGAAGAAAATCGGGTATAAAGGCGGACTTTCGATCGAATGCTTCGTGTATACCGATTTCGAGAAGGAGGCCAAACGCGGCGTAGAGGTGCTCAAACAGCAACTTAGTGAAGTCTAGGACGTTAATTTCCGCCGTATTGTATTAATATTAAAAAAGATAGCGCTTCAATACTTGATTTACAAATCTGGATTTTTTACTTTTGCAATCCTTTTGGAAATCGTATAGAAACAAATAATACCATATACCAATGAAAAAAGATATTCATCCCAATTACAGAGAGGTAGTTTTCTGGGATCTATCAAGCGACTTTAAATTCATTACTCGCTCTACCATAGAAACTTCTGAAAACATTACCTGGGAAGACGGCAAAACTTACCCTGTGTACAAAGTCGAGGTTTCTTCGCAATCACACCCTTTCTACACTGGTAAAAACGTACTGGTTGACACAGCTGGTCGCGTTGACAAGTTCAGAAAGCGTTACGGAAAATAAGCAACGCATTGGCTTCTTCCTGTGTGGTCGAACACATCAGGAGAACAAAAAAAATACAGTGGCAGTCTCCCGACAAATATGCTCGGGAGACTGCTTCTTTTTTTGCCGTAACCAATAAAATGCCCGAACTTTGGCAGGCACATACGACTTAATTTATGCCCAGTACCATTCTGTTCGACGATCCCAAGATTAGAATCCAGCTTTTACCTTTTACCTATACAAGACCAGTCGCCGGTATCCGGTGCGGTATCCACACCCTGGCCGAAAAATGGGCCGACAGATGCCACTCCACGGTCTCATTCCAAACGGAAGCTTATCTCGCCATCAAATACCCTGAAAATACTTCGGGGGATAACCTGTATATCAACGGCGCATTATGCCCGGACGATCACCTGACCGGCATTGTCAAAGGCCTGCCACATGGCAATGCGCTTATTTCCGGCAACGGGGAAATCATGGCCGTGCGGACGCATTCAACCTGGAAGGCTTCGGATGGCACCAACGGCCTTTCGGTAGTGGAATATGCGGAACCCTTTACGATGATCCGCAATGTGTGGGATATTTTCGGGCAGAATGGGGCGCAAATCAAAATCGACTATGAACGCATTGCTTCCCTTAGAAAATCGGTAGGCATTGCCGATCCTTTTACGCATTGCTACAAACCGGAGAATATATTTGTAGAAGAAGGTGCGGTAATCAAAGCGTCCATTCTGAATGCAGAGAACGGGCCTATTTATATCGGCAGAAACGCATTGATCCAGGAAGGATCGATGATCCAGGGGCCATTTGCGATCGGTGAAAATGGTGTTTTGGCACAAGGAACTAAGATCCGGCCTAATACCACTGTTGGCCCCTCGTCCAAAGTCGGCGGGGAAGTGAGTAATTGCGTGGTTTTCGGATATAGCAACAAAGGCCACGACGGCTACCTGGGCAACTCTGTACTGGGAGAATGGTGTAACCTTGGCGCGAATACCAACAACTCGAATTTGAAAAACGACCACACGAATGTGAAGTTGCATAGCTATGCCACCAATATGCTGGCCGACACGGGCTTGCTCTTCTGTGGGTTGATGATGGGTGATTATTCCAAAGCGGGAATTTCCACCATGTTCAACACCGGAACGATTGTCGGCGTAAGTGTGAATGTATTCGGTGCCGGATTCCAGAACAAGCACGTCCCCTCCTTCACCTGGGGTGGTGCCGCCGAGGGATGCATGGAGTACCGTTTCGACAAGGCTGTGGCGGTAGCGAAAGATACGGTAAGCCGTCGGGGCGTCGCATTCGGGCAGATCGAGGAAGATATTATGCGTGTAGTTTTTAAAAATACGCGCGGTCAATAGCGTTTTACACATCCATTAATTGATTTAAATCGTGCTTTTCAGAGATATTCCGGGGCTTGAAAATATCAAAGCGACATTGCGGCGCTCGGTCCGGAACAGCCATCTGGCCCACGCTCAGCTTTTTGATTATCCCATGGGCGGGGCTGGCCTGGCCATGGCGCTGGCATTCTCTACCTACATTAACTGTGAAAACCGGAACGAGGAAGACGCTTGCGGCACCTGCGCGTCGTGCGTGAAAATGAGCAAGCTCATCCACCCCGATTTCCATTTCATATTCCCCATAGCCACTTCCAAAAAGGTGGATGGCAAAACGAGTGAAGCATTCCTGCCGCTCTGGCGTTCATTTTTGCTGGAAAACCCCTACCGCGTCCTCCCCGACTGGCTCGACCACATCGGGGCGGACAACAAGCAAGGTAACATTTCGGTAGAAGAAGCGCGCGGGATTTTGCGGAAATTATCCGTAAAAGCTTACGAGGGCGAATACAAAATCCTGCTGATCTGGAAAGCCGATATTATGAATGCGGCTTCTTCCAACGCGATTTTGAAAATTCTCGAAGAACCGCCTGAAAAAACATTGTTCCTTTTGGTAAGTGATCAGTCGGACAAATTACTGACCACGATCATCTCCCGGACGCAGCGCATTACCATTCCCGCATTCACCGACTCGGAAATCAAGACCTACCTGAAACGAGGCGACGTGACCGAGGCCGTAGCCAATCAGGTAGCATTCCTATCTGACGGGAACATGGCCGAGGCGTTGAAACTCGTCCAGGAAGAGCAGGATGACCGCTCGGCATGGTTCGCCGACTGGATGCGTTCTTCATATAAGTTCGATGTAGCACATTTGGTAAAGCTCGCCGACAACTACGATGTCATGAGCAAGGAAAAGCAAAAAGGCCTGCTCGAATATGCATTGCGGTTGTTCAGGGACATGCTTGTGTGGAGCCACGGCGCGGGTGAGCTTTTGCGTGTTCCGCAGGAAGAGCTTACTTTCGTACAGAATTTTTCCAAAACCGTCAATTTTGAGTCGCTGGAAAGGATGATCGGGGAAGTGAATACGGCCTATTACCACATTGAGCGCAATGTGCGGGCCAAAATGGTGTTTCTGGACCTGTCGTTGACGGTCGCCCAGTTTTTCCAGCGCAGATGAAACGTCCATTGGAAATTATCGGCGCGACCGATATTGCAGATTTGCCGGAGCTCGGCTGGCACAATGTGCCTGTGCGGGTGGATTCGGGCGCGGCAACTTCGGCCATCCATTGTTCCCGCGTGAAATTGGTGGAAGCTGATGGGCGCCAGGAGCTCCACGTGTACCTCGACGCCAAGCGCGGGGCACCTCAACATTTCTTTATAGTTACCGATTTTAAAGAAACCGTGATCCGAAATTCCTTCGGGAAGGAAGAGAAACGGTTTGTGATCAAGACACCAATAAGGCTTTTCGGCCGAAAAATACGTACCGAATTTTCGCTGGCCAACCGGCAGAAAATGAGTTACCCCATACTACTCGGGCGAAAACTGCTCAAAAACAGGTTCATCGTGGACGTATCCCAAAAGAACCTGTCCGCGGCAAGGCATTCGCAGACACCAACTCGTTCCCCAAAACTACCTCAGACCTAAATCCTGGGCCCAAGGCAGCGCGCCTCCAAGCTCCGCGCCGGAACCCAACCTCCACATTTTCTAAAAACATTTTTATGAAAATCGCCGTATTATCCACCAATCCGGACCTGTATTCAACCAGGCGTCTGGTGGAGGCAATCAAACAAAAGGGACACGAAGCGGTTGTGATCGACCACGTCAAATGCTTTGTCATGATCGAAGGCGGCAAGCCGACCGTTGTTTACAAGGGTAAGCCCGTTACCGGCATCGACGCCGCTATTCCCCGCATAGGCACATCGGTGAATGCATTCGGCTGCGCCGTGGTTCGCCAGCTCGAACTGATGAAGGTATTTACCACAGTAAAATCGCAGGCCATTCTGCGCTCGCGCGACAAGCTGCGCAGCATGCAGGTACTCGCGAAGGCCGGTATCGATATTCCAAAGACGGTCTTTGCCAAAAATCCAGCACAGGTCAATGAGCTCATTCATATGGTAGGCGGCCCGCCGGTGATCATCAAATTGCTGGAAGGCACCCAGGGTGTGGGCGTTGTACTCGCCGAGACAATCAAAGCAGCGAAATCGACCATCGAGGCATTCTATGGCCTGCGGGCCAACTTCCTGATCCAGGAATATGTGGCGGAATCCAAAGGTGCCGATATCCGTGCATTTGTGATCGGCAACAAGGTGATCGCCGCCATGAAGCGCCAGGGTGCCGAAGGCGATTTCCGCTCCAATCTTCACCGCGGCGGCTCGGGCTGTATGATCGAGCTTTCGCCCGAAGAAGAGCATACGGCTATTGCGGCGGCGAAGGCATTGGGCGTAAAAATTGCCGGGGTGGATATGCTGCAATCCGAACGTGGGCCGTTGGTCATGGAAGTCAATTCTTCGCCTGGCTTACGAGGTATCGAGGAAGTCAGCGGCATCGACATCGCATCGCTGATCGTGTCTTACATTGAAGACAAAATCGTTACCGACGAAGGTGATACCGTCGGGATTTAAAAATCGATAGGTAAGGTGATTTCCGGGAGCAGCTGTTCCAGATTTGCCAGCGATTTCCGGAATTCCTCTTCCATTTTGTCCTTTTTGAACAACCTGAATGCAAGTTGTTTCAAAGGGTCTCTTTTGAGATAATATTCCAAGCTGAGGCGCGTGCGGTTTTCTGCCAGCTTTTCGAGCACGAAATGAAGCGTGCTGGTAAGCTTTTCATCGGACTCGCTAAAAACGATCCGGGTCTCCGGGTCGTACGAAAAGCCGCTGGCATACATCACCGTTTCACCGTCCTCGCGTATGCACCTGTGGCGCGAGCCTATCCCCGGGAGGAAATGATCGAGCTCTTCAATGGATTTCAGACCATCCTGCCATCGGGAACGCAATTCGAGGTGCCCGGAAGTGAAGAATACTTTTTTAATATTCGCATCATATTCTCTGGCGACCAACAGTACCTGCACTTTTTCCCTCGGCTCTAACAGCGGCGGAGTATACGGCGGAATACTGTCTTTCAGTGGTCCTATTTGAGTGTATTGAAAAGGAATCTGCTCATTTTCGGTCGTTTTGGAACCCGGGTACCATTGCATCCATTCCGTAAAACCATCCGGTTTCTGCCCATTCAGCAGGTTTTGGGTGACCAGCCAGTATTCGTGCTGGTCGATATCGTTTTTCAGTAACTGATGCGCAACGATAATGTCCTTCCCGATCAGCTTCCTGAAATTCTTGACCTGATAAGTAGTAAACTCGCCATAATGCGCCACGACTTTCAACGTCAGATTCACAGCCGAAATGCAGGATTTGCATTGGCAGAACCGGCGATTGTCATAAGCGATGATGTATTGGTGAAAATCACAGAACATCTTCTCCACCTGCCGGTATAGTGTTTCGAGTTCCGGCGCTTCGCCAAATTTGAAGAAAAGGATCGCATCGCCTTCGATCTCGGAAATTTCAAGGCCCATCTGGTTCGCATTCACGATCGTTTCCAGCAATTCCTGGATAATCTGCCGTCCGTGCTGTATCTCGATTTCATGCATGAACCGCGTAAACCCGCTGATGTCGGGAATGAAGATTAGGCCTTTGTTTTCCATGGTGGCGAGTTTGACTAGGTCAATTTACGGGTATTTTTCAGTCATTGTACCAGAAATCAGTCGCAAATAATTACCATGATCGTGAAAATTGGGCTGGCTCATTTTGGCATAAACTAATAACTTCGCCGCCTGAAAAAGAAGCACTTTCATTACTGCAACGATCGACGTTCCATTTAAAGAAATTTGACGTAACCAAAATGGTAACAATCCTTTATCTTTGCACGAAAGATGCGTATCATCGCTACACAGACACTACGAAATTACACGAGGGCCTACCCCAAAGCGGAACAATCGCTGCTTGCCTGGAACCAGGAGGCCGAGTCCGCCGAATGGAATTCTCCGAATGAAATGAAAGGGCAATACCGAAATGCGTCGGTGCTCAACCAGAAACGGGTGGTGTTCAACATCCACGGGAACCATTACCGGCTGATTGTGGATATTGAATATAGATTGAAAATCGTTTTTATCGTCTGGTTTGGAACGCATGAGGAGTACGACAAAATTGACGCAAGAACAATCAGCTATGATCGGGCCAATAAAAAATAACGAACAGTACGAACACTACCTGGCACGCATTTATGAATTGATGCAAGCCGATATTGCGCCTGACTCGAAGGAATCGGACGAGCTGGAAGTGCTTTCCATATTGGTAAAGGATTACGAAAATGTGCATTTCCCGATTCCCAAACCGAGCCCGTTGGAGGCGATCCGTTTTCGGTTGGAGCAAATGGGTATTTCAGAAAAAGAACTGTCGGAGATACTGGGGTACCGGTCCCGTAAATCAGAAATCCTTTCCGGCAAACGAAAATTGAATTTAAGTATGATCCGCAGGCTGAATGAGAAGCTTCATATTCCGGCGGAGATTTTAATACAGGCCTATTAAAAACAGAAACTGGCCTTACATTGTACAAATTACCATGCATATAAAAATAGGAACCCGCGGGAGCAAGCTCGCACTTTGGCAGGCGTATTATGTCGAGGCTCTCTTGCAGCAGGGCGGTATTGAAACGGAAATCGTTATTATTGAAACGAAGGGTGATAAAATCCTCGACCGGTCGCTTTCGAAAATCGGCAGTAAGGGGGTTTTTACGGAAGAGCTGGAAGACCAGCTCCGCAGCGGCGCTATCGATATCGCGGTGCATAGCGCCAAAGACCTTCAATCACAACTGGACGATGCATTTGAAATCATCGCATTCACCGAGCGCGAGCATGCGAATGATGTCCTCGTAAGCCACGATACCACATTGTCACTCAAAAGCGGCGAGTCCTTCACAGTTGGGACGTCGTCCACACGCCGGGTGGCGGTTTTGAAACATTATTACCCGCATATCAAAACGGTGGATATGCGAGGCAACCTGCAAACGCGCCTCCGCAAGTTGGAGGAAGGCCAGTGCGATGCGCTCCTGCTTGCATACGCAGGCGTACACCGCATGGAATACGACGACAAAATCGCTGAGCATTTGCTCCTCGACGAATTTACACCGGCAGTAGGCCAGGGCAGCGTCGCTATTGAATGCGCGGTTTCACTGGATGCTGAGAAAAAGAGCAAGCTGAGAGAACTCCTCAACCACGAACCTACCGAAACCTGTCTCTTGGCAGAAAGGGCATTCCTGAAACACCTGCAAGGTGGTTGCAGCATTCCGGTGTTCGGGATGGCGACATTGCATGAGGAGGAAATCCGGATGACGGGCGGCATTATCAGCCTCGACGGCTCGGAAATCATTCGCAAAGCAGAAAGCGGCGGACACGCGTTTCCACAGGAACTGGGCACCTCGCTGGCAGAAGAATTGCTGGCAGCAGGCGCCGACCGCATTCTGGCGAGCATTAAGCAGCAAAACAGCTCCCTTTAAAATATTGTCAAAAACAAAAGAAGCCCGGTTGATATCAGCCGGGCTTCTTTGCTTATAGAAATCTGTTAATCTTTCTTGGTAGAATCAGCCGGCGTAGCTGGTTTCGCTGGCAATGCAGTAGAATCCGCCGGAATTGCCGGGCGGGCAGTGCTGTCAGGCTTCACCGTGCTGCTGTCGGGACGTACGCGGGTTGAATCCGGTTTGAATTGTGTCGAATCCGGGCGTGCTCCCGGCTGTCCGGGGCGACCCTGAAATCCCCCCTGGCGTGCCGGACGAGCTGTGCTGTCCGCTGTTGTGCCGGGAGTTGCCACTCCGGGAGCCACAGCCCCTGACGGACGACCTCCCGGTGCACCTGCACCGCGACCACCCGCCGCTGGTGTAACTGCCGGTGTTGGGGCACCTCCTTGCGCTCCGCCGCCGCCACCGGTGTCCATATTACCGCCGCCATCAGATTTCTGGTCGTCGTTGTTGACGGACTTTCTTCTGCGGGTTTTCTGCTCCACGAAAGTCATTTTACCAAAACGGTAAGAGAAGTTTACGCGGAAACCACGGTTATACAAGAAGTTGGTATTGTTCTGGGTAAATGTCTTCGATTCCAGGCTCGTCTTCATTTTGAACGAAGGCGCGAGGAAATTCTCCATTCCGAAGCCGATGCTTCCGCGCTTGTTCTTGAAATCTTTGCGTACACCGAAATCGTACATCCTGAAACCGGCCTGTGTTCCCTGCAACTGCACATCACGTCCACGCATGAATCCGCCCGCTTGCAAACCCCAGCCGTTTTTGATATTCAAGCTGGTACGGAAACGGCCGCTCAACACGAAACCGCTGTTGGAGTTCTGCAATGCAGGATCCGGGCTGTTGTTCGACAAATCGGCATAGTAGAAGTCGAAACCTCCGCCCAGTTGCCATCTTTTAAAGAATGTCACGTTTCCGAAAATGTTCGCGCCATAGTTCTTCTTCGAACCAATGTTGCCGTACGTCGTCGTGATCACACCATCGGCGCTGGTGGTACGAATGCTCTCGATGGAGCTGTTGGTAAAACGCGCGAATGTCGAAACGTTCACATAAAGCGAGTTTTTGAAGAAGCTCGTTCCTAATTCTACCTGGTCGGTAAGCTCGGGTTTCAGGTTCGGGTTACCCACGGTGATATTCTGCGGGTTAGCAGCATTCGTATTCGGGTTCAGGAACTGGATACCCGGGCGTTGCAGACGGCGGTTGTAGGCAAGTTTAATGGTTTGCCCTTTGCCGAATGTCTGCGAAAGGTTGATGCTCGGCACGAGGTTACCATAAGCAGGCAGTTTCAAATCCCCGCCCTCGCCTTGCTGCGCGTCGATGCTCGTGTACTCGTAACGCGTACCTGCTTTCACCGTAAAACGGCTTTTGGTAGTGTAAGTATAGGATAAATATCCGGCAGCCACGTTCTGATCGTAGTTCAGATTGCTGGCTGGCTGCGGCTGTCCAAGGCTGCCATTAGAATAATAATCATAGTTACTCACAACCTGGCGGAAAATACCTTTACCACCAACTTCCAGCATCTGGTTATCCTTGATCGGCGTCTGGTAATCGACCTGAACGGTGCTTTCCTGGTTGTGGCTGCTGTTGTTGTTACCTGTCGAACCTAGTAAATCCTTCAATTGCGCATTACTCAGCGAATACACATCTGCGTCGTAATCGTTCGTGCGGTTATTGCGGCTGTATTGAGTCGAAATGCTCAATTCCTGGCCCGCTTTGGCCAATGTCTTCATATAATCGACATTCACATCCCAGGTACCTGAAAGGTCCTTGCTGTTTACATCGCGGAAGCTCGTGCGGGTGGTGTCGTTGACAGTGTTATAAGTGTAAAGTTCCTGATCGATTTTGCTATTACGCATTCCATAACGCACGCCTGCAGACAAAGAAGTTTTCGCATCGATCTCCCAGTCCCAGCCGAAGTTATACGACCCGAACGCCATTTTGTTTTTGGAATCACTGGTCTGAAGCGTTCTGAAGTTACTCTGTTTCCCGGTCTGGGTGTTCTCCGATTTACCCGGCATATTGTAGTTGAACCGGCCGAAACCTCCCAGGCTGAAACCCATTTTACCCACCCGATAGTTACCACGCAAGCCGAGGTTAGAGCCGCGGTTACCGATACCTGTGTCGAGATTGAGCGTACCGCCCTGGATGGTGCTTTTCTTGGTAATGATGTTGATAATACCCGCAGAACCCTCCGCATCATAACGTGCAGAAGGGGAAGTGATCACTTCCACCGACTTAATCATATCTGCCGGAATCTGCTTCAATGCATCGGCCACGCTGGTTGCGATAATGGTCGAAGGCTTATTGTTGATCAAAACACGTACGTTGGAGCTACCACGGAGCGAGACGTTACCATCCAGGTCGACGGTCAGCATCGGCACCTTTTTCATCACGTCGGACGCATCGCCACCTTTGCTGGTAATGTCTTTTTCAGCATTGTAAACGAGCCTGTCCACTTTTTCCTCCACCATCTGCGCCATACCTACCACTTCGACTTCATTGAGCTGAACCACATCCGGCACCAGCGTGACGGTCCCCATGTTCAGTTCCGTCTTGCGATCGATCTTCACATTGTTGATCGTCTTTGTTTTATATCCAATGAAGGAAATCAGGATCTTGAAATTACCCGACGCGACTTTCGTAAGTGTAAATTCCCCTTTTTCATCGGTCGTAGTACCATCGATAGGGTTGTTGGTTTTGGTATCCACCAAAGATAATGCTGCAAATTCTACCGGTTTTTTGGATGTAGAATCCACGAGTACGCCCGTGATCTTTCCGCTGCCCTTAGGAGTGTCTTCTGCCGTTCCCGGAATGACCGTCTGCCGCTGCCTGTCGCCTCCGCGGAAATCTCCGCCGCCACCGCGAAATCCGCCGCCACCGCCTCCTCCGCCCGGAAACTGGGCGAAAGCCGTTGATGTAAGCCCTGAGAACACAGCCAGGAATGTAAGTTGTAAAACAAGTTTCATGGTTGGGGTTTTAAAAGTGTACTTTTCGAATTTCAAAATAACCAGGTAAAGTCCGGCTAAAAAAAAGGAATAGATGGATAGGATAGATGTACCGATCAAAGGGCGTTTTCAAACGATATATCCCTGGAAATGACAGAGCTCTAACAAAGTGCTCCATTAATAGATTACGACGCGCCGCCGGTCGGTATTCGGGGCACGTTGATCGATTGAAATAGGTGGTTTCGTAAATTCCCCGTAAGATTGCAGTGATGTGTTGCGTTCAAATCACATTGAAACTAACTAATTGCTAAATGGATACGCGTACTGCCCGGAAATACCCCCCGTTATTCCTCCATTTACTCGGATGGAGTTTTCTGGCCTTATTCTTGATGTGGCAACCCCTGAGCTGGCAGATCGAGTTTCCGATGAGCTTCTGGGTAAAACAGGCTGTGTTGTTCTCACTGCTGATCACGATATTTTACCTGAACTACTACATCTGGTTCCCGAAATTCCTCGCCAAAAACAAGTACTCCCGGTTTATTCTGTTCAATATCGTGTCGGTAGTCATGCTGGCGGTCATTACCGAGCAGGTAAAAATAGCGATCAACCACGGTGAGCAAATGGACCGTGCTTTTAAACTGGCCCGGGAAGCCAATGGCGACAAGAAACGCCACGACCGCCTCGATTACTTCGCATTACTCACCGCCCTGATGATCATCGGGCTCAGTACCAGCGTCGCGGCAGTCCGTACCGCGCAACTCGACAAGCAATACCGCCAGAACCTGGAAAAGGAAAAAATCAACTCCGAGCTCTCATTCCTCAAAGCGCAGATCAACCCGCATTTCTTTTTCAATACCCTGAATAACATTTATGCACTCACTGTGATTGACGTGGAGGCCGCGCGTGAGGCGTTGCACAAGCTCTCGCGTATGATGCGCTACGTGCTGTACGAAACCCAGCACGGCACGGTGTTACTGAGTCAGGAGATCGCATTTGCACAGGATTATATCCAGCTGATGCAGCTGCGCCTTACCGACAAGGTAACCGTGCACCTCGATCCGCCTAACCCGCTCCACGACGTTTCCATTGCACCTATGCTATTCCTACCCTTTATCGAAAATGCATTCAAACACGGTGTAAGTGCCGTTCAGCCCAGCCGGATCGACATTCAGATCCGCCAGGAAGGACACAAGATTTTTGTAGAAGTCAAAAATACGCTGTTCACCGACAAAAGGGCTATTCTGGATGAGAGTAACGGCATCGGTCTGGCCAATACCCAGCGCCGCCTCGACCTGCTTTATCCCGGCAAATACCAGCTGGAAGTAACCGAGAATAAGGAGGAAAAAGAGTTTGAAGTACACCTCGAACTGGAAACGGCATGAGTATCACATTGGAGTGCATCGCTGTCGACGATGAGCCCTTAGCGCTCGGACTGGTGTGCGCATTTATCGAAAAAACGCCGTTCCTGAACCTGGCCGGCAGGTATTCCAGCGCTGTGGAGGCACTGCAGGTGATAAACAGTAAGCCTATCGATGTCATTTTTCTGGATATTCAAATGCCGGACCTAACCGGCATCGAACTTGCCAGGGTCCTTGAAAAAGCCGGAAACAAGGCGCCGAGGATCATATTTACTACCGCATTCAACCAATACGCACTCGATGGTTTTCGCGTAGACGCCATTGACTATCTCCTAAAACCCTTTAACTATGAAGAGTTCCTCCGTGCCGCTTCGAAGGCGCAGGCTTACGTAGAGCTGGTTCAAAAGGCTTCGTCGGCCGGTTCTGCGGAGCCGAAGGATGAATATCTATTCCTGAAAGTGGAATATCAGCTGGTACGGATCGCCTACGACGACATTCTGTACACGGAGGGACTCAAAGATTATGTAAAAGTCCATCTCAAATCGGACCCGAAGCCCATTCTTTCACTCACGAGCCTGAAAGCATTGGAAGAAAAATTACCCGCTTCCAAGTTCATGCGCGTGCACCGGTCGTTCATTGTCAATCTGGACAAAATCAGTGCGGTAACGCGGAACACGATCCAGATCGGCGCCACCTCCATTCCGGTAAGCGACCAGTACAAGGAGGCATTCAACCAGTTTTTGAGTAAATGGATGTAAAAAAATCCCGCGTACGAATGTGTAACGCGGGATTTTTGCTTCTTTGGATTTCAAGAATCCTTATTTCAACTCTTCCTGTAAAAAATAGCCGGTAAAGCTGCCCTTCACTTTCGCCACTTTCTCAGGCGTTCCCTCGGCGATAATGCGGCCGCCCATGGCACCACCTTCGGGACCTACGTCGATAATGTAGTCGGCGACCTTGATCACGTCGAGGTTATGCTCGATGATCAGCACCGTATTACCTTTTTCAACCAGTTTATTCAGGACATTCAGCAAATGGCGGATGTCCTGGAAATGCAAACCGGTGGTAGGTTCGTCGAGAATGTACAGTGTCTTGCCGGTATCGCGCTTTGATAGCTCTTCCGACAATTTTACACGCTGCGCCTCGCCGCCGGATAATGTGGTAGCATGCTGGCCAAGGGTGATGTACCCCAAGCCTACATCATTCAAAGTCTGCACTTTACGCAGTAATCTCGGCTGGTTTTCGAAGAATTCCAATGCCGACTCTACGGTCATATCAAGCACGTCGGCAATGGATTTGCCCTTGAAACGCACTTCTAATGTCTCCCGGTTAAAGCGCTTACCCTTGCAGGTTTCGCAATTCACGTGTACATCGGGCAGAAAATCCATTTCGATTTTCTTCATCCCCGCACCTTCGCAATCCTCGCAGCGCCCGCCTTTAACATTGAATGAGAAACGACCGGGTTTATAACCGCGGATTTTCGCCTCCGGCAGTTCTGCGAAAAGCGTACGAATGTCGGTGAACAGGTTGGTATAAGTAGCCGGGTTCGAACGCGGCGTGCGGCCGATCGGCGACTGGTCCACTTCAATTACTTTATCAATATGTTCGAGCCCTTCGATGGATTTGTAAGGAAGCGGCTCCCTTCTCGACCTGTAAAAATGCTGATTAAGCAACGGAAACAGTGTTTCGTGGATCAGCGACGATTTACCGCTGCCGCTCACACCCGTTACACAGATCATCGTGCCCAGCGGGATCGAAACGGAGACATTTTTCAGGTTATGGCCTGTACATCCTTTCAACACGATGGATTCGCCCTTGCCTTTCCGGCGCTTTTTAGGCACGTCGATGGCTTCACGACCGGCCAGGTAATCGGCCGTCAGAGAGCCGTTTTGCAGGAATTTCTCCGGCGTACCGGCCCCAACTACGCTTCCGCCGTGACGTCCTGCGCCCGGACCGATGTCCAGAATGTAATCCGATGCGAGCATCATGTCCTTGTCGTGTTCTACCACGAGCACTGTATTGCCCAGGTCGCGCAGGCTTTTGAGCGAATTAATGAGCCGCACATTATCCCGCTGGTGCAGGCCAATGCTCGGTTCATCCATAATATAGAGCACGCCCGTCAGCTGGGTTCCAATCTGCGTCGCCAATCGGATACGCTGCGCTTCACCACCGGACAATGTCCGCAATGCACGGTTCAATGTCAGGTAATCCAATCCTACATCGAGCATAAAGCCGACACGTTTCCGGATTTCTTTTAAAACCTCATGTCCGATCACGCGCTGTTTTTCTTCCAGGCGGTCCTCCAATCCTACCAGCCATTCGGCCAATTCGCGAATGTCGCTGTCGGCCAGTTCGGCAATGTCTTTTTTATCTATTTTAAAATGCAACGACTCCTTCCGCAGGCGCTTGCCTTTGCATTCGGGACAGGTTTGGGTGACCATGAAATCTTTCAGCCAATCCTGAATTTTTTCGTTGCCCGATTCCTGCTGTCTTTTCAGGAAGTTGATGATCCCGTCGAACTTGGTTTCCCATTCGGTTCCCGGGTATTTTTTCGAAGGTACCGGCACTGCTTCTTCGCTGCCGTAAAGCACCAGTTTCAATGCTTCTTCGGGGAATTTTTCAAGCGGAGTGGTAAGTGTGATTTTGTATTTCTTTAATAAAACCTCCAACTGTTTGAATATCCACGCCTCGCGATACTCGCCCATCGGTGCAATGCCTCCCCGGCTAATGCTCAGCGACTTGTCGGGAATAATAGAATCTTCGGTGATCTCCTCGATAATACCCAACCCCTGGCAGGTAGGGCACCAGCCGTAAGGCGAGTTGAACGAGAATGCATTCGGTGCCGGATCGTCGTAGCTGATACCCGACTCCGGGTCCATCAGGTTTTGGGAGAAATAATGGGTGTTACCTTTCGCATCGAGCACCATTAATGCACCCTTACCCTGTTTAATGGCCGTCGCTACCGACTGGCTCATGCGGTACCTCGACTGCGGGTCTTCCTCTTCCTTCTTCGGGATCACACGGTCGATCACGATCTCGATGTCGTGGACCTTATAGCGGTCGAGCTGCATTTTGGGTGTAATGTCCTGCACTTCACCGTCGATGCGCACTTTGGTGTAACCGAGGCGGGCAATCTGCACGAAAAGCTCACGGTAATGCCCTTTCCGGCCTTTCACAGCCGGTGCCAGCAGCACGATTTTCTGCCCCAGAAACTGACTCATGAGCTGATTCACAATCTGATCCTGCGATTGCTTGATCATCCGCCGGCCCGTCACGTAGGAGTATGCCTCGCCCGCGCGTGCGTAGAGCAGGCGCAGAAAGTCGTATATCTCCGTCACCGTGCCTACTGTCGAACGCGGGTTTCGCGACGTCGTTTTCTGTTCGATGCTGATCACCGGCGAGAGGCCGCTGATCTTGTCCACATCGGGCCGTTCCATTTCGCCGATGAAGCCGCGGGCGTAGGAAGAGAAGCTCTCCATGTACCTGCGTTGTCCTTCGGCATAGATTGTATCGAATGCGAGCGACGATTTGCCGCTGCCGCTGATACCCGTCACTACCACGAGCTTGTTACGCGGGATAGCTACATCGATGTTTTTGAGATTGTGTTCGCGGGCGCCCTGTACCTCGATGAGGTCCTGCTCTGCCACTTCGAGGCCATTTAAATATTCCAAAATCTGATGATAGTTTGTGAGTTAGTCTGTTAAATGAAGTTGTAATTCTGATAACCACAAAAATACGCTTTGAGTTGCAAATTTTCTCACACGCAACCACTTGCGTATACGATTTGAAGATTGGTTTTTTCCAAGACGTCCTCCCACAATGCAAACGATTGCATAATAAGATTTTTCAAAGAAAAAATAGTTTGTAACCGTTTGTATATTAATATTAATTATAAAAATATTACCAAAAACAATGCTCAAATTTTTACCTTTAACAGTATATTGACATTTAGTAATACATTTTTAACATCATCCCCAACTCAATTTATGAACAAACATTTACTAGTCCCGCTTTTCCGGGGTGTCATGATTTTGCTGTTCGCAATAACAGCTCATCTGTCCTACGCCCAGGATCATCAGGTCAAGGGTAAAGTATCCTCCTCTACTGATGGAACCGGCATCCCCGGTGTGAACGTGCAACTGAAAGGAACGAATGTCGGTACTGTCACTGATGCCGATGGCGTTTATTCGATCGAAGCGAAAGGATCCGGCGCAATCCTGGTTTTCTCATCAATCGGTTTGATTAAAAAGGAAATACCTGTCGGAAATCAGACGACCATTGATGTGTCGATGGAAGACGATATCAAGAACCTGAGCGAAGTGGTGGTAACCGGTTACGCGGCACAGCGTAAAAAGGATATTACCGGTGCTGTAACGGTGATTAACCCCAAAGAACTCACCTCCGTTCCTACTGCGAGTGTAACGCAAATGCTGCAAGGACGGGCTTCCGGGGTGACTGTCGGAAACGACAACTCTCCCGGTGGCGGTACGATGGTCCGTATCCGCGGTTTCGGTTCGATCAACAACAACAGTCCGCTTTATGTGATCGACGGGGTACCTACTCAGGGAACGCTGAACCAGATCAACCCGAACGACATCGAGTCGATGCAGGTACTGAAAGACGCTTCCGCAGCATCCATTTACGGTGCTCGTGCAGCGAACGGGGTGGTGATCATTACTACTAAAAAAGGTAAGACCGGCGCTCCGAACATTACATTCGACTTTTACACCGGTACCCAGCGTCCCGGCAAGATGCTCGACCTGCTGAATACGAAGGAGCTGGGCCAGTACCTCTACGAAGCTGACCTTGGCGCAGGCAAAAACCCGTCGGTAACATCTCCCTCTGCTCAATACAAGTTCGATGAAAACGGTAACCAGACCGTCGCCGATTACATTTATCCAAACGTATATGGCGAGCTGCCCAGCAACTACACCTACACCAACGACATTGCCGATCCGGCCCTTGGTAAAACTGCATTCAACATCACCAAGGCGAACAAAGAGGGAACCAACTGGCAGGATGTGATCTTCGACCCGGCTTCGATTTCCAACTACCAAATAGGCGCATCCGGAGGTTCCGAGGCAGCTAAATATGCGCTTTCGGCCAACTATTTCAAGCAGAATGGTATTTTGAGATATACCAAATACAAAAGATATTCACTCCGTGCAAACACCGAGTTCAAGAAAGGTCCGGTAACTGTGGGTGAGAACTTTACATTCTCTTACGACGAAAGACAAGGGATTACCAACAACGACGAAAGTAACCCGATCATGTTCGCGATCCGCGTGCACCCGATTATCCCGGTATTCGATATTACAGGTGGTCCGAAAGCATTGGGCGGAACCAATACTTCCGACTATAACGGATTTGCAGGAAGCCGCGGCAGTAACCTCGGTAACGCTCCCAACCCGCTGGCGCGCCTCTACCGCGAGAAAGACAACCTCACAAAAGGTACGCACGCTTTTGGTAACGTATTTGCACAGGTGGACATTCTTCCGGGCTTGTACGCACGCACGAGCCTTGGTATCGAATACAACCAGTTCAACCGCTCGGAATACTTCCACCGTGATATTGAAGCCGCGGAAGCGAGAAATGCCAACAGCTTGAACGTGATCAACAACGTTGACCGTTCGTTCACCTGGTTCAACACTTTGAACTATGCCAAATCATTCGGTGTGCATAATTTCAGCGTGTTGCTCGGTACAGAAGCTGTGAAAACCTACGCAGCGGAGTTCCGCGCCAGCCGGAGTGCATTCGCATTCGACGACCTCGACTACCGCTACCTCGACGCAGGTTCGGCAGCCGGTTTGAGCAATGCAGGCCCCGGTGCAACGGAAAGTGCGCTGTTCTCGCAGTTCGGAAAGATCAACTACGCATTTAAAGAACTCCTCCTTGCCGACGTAACATTACGTCGCGACGGATCATCGCGTTTCTCGGCTGCCAACCGCTACGGTGTATTCCCTGCATTCTCGCTGGGTTTGCGTATGACGGAACTGGCATTCATGAAGCCGGTTAAGTTCGTCGACGATTTGAAACTGCGCTTTGGCTGGGGTAAAACCGGTAACCAACTCATCCCTAACGTTTATAATGCTTACACCCTGTACGCGGCCGATCCGCAGAACAACGCCTATGACATCAACGGTACCGGTACATCGATCGTAGGCGGATTTGACCTTGTTCAGTTTGGAAACTCGAATGGTAAGTGGGAAACCAACACCTCTACCAACATTGGTCTCGACGCGAGCTTGTTCAACAGCAAACTGGAAGTGGTGCTTGACGTTTACAACCGTATTACTTCCGACATGCTGACGCAGATCGCTATTCCGAGAACAGCCGGTTCCGGTACGATCCCTTATACCAACATCGGTGAAGTACGCAACCGTGGTGTAGACCTCGGCATCACTTTCCGTGACAAAAAAGGTGATTTCAACTACATGGTGGGTATCAACTTTGGTCACTACAAAAACGAAGTATTGAAATTGAACAATGACCCGAATGCGACCATTTTCGGTTTTACAACTCGTCTGCCGGCAATGTCCGCAACCAAAGCCGGGCTGCCGATCGCGAGCTACTACGGTTACTTTGTGGATGGTGTAATCAAAGATCAGGCCGAAGCTGATGCCGCTCCGAAATTCGGATCATATACGAGAGAAGGCACTTTCAAATTCCGTGACGTGAACGGCGACGGTGTGATTACTGCTGCTGACCGTACCATTATCGGTAGCCCACACCCCGACTTCAACTATGGTATCAACGTGGGTGTAGGCTGGAAATGGTTCGATCTGACATTGTTCGGCCAGGGCGTGCAAGGCAACCAGATTTTCAACTACGTAAAATACTGGACAGACTTCAACGTGTTCCAGGGCAACCGCTCCAAAACCATGCTGTACGACTCGTGGAAGAAGTCGGGCGACAACGCGAAGCTGCCGCGCCTGAACTCGGGTGATGCTACCAGCCAGCAAGTATCGTCCTACTTCCTGGAAGACGGTTCTTACTTCCGCCTGAAAAACATCCAGCTGACATTCAACCTTCCCTCAAACTGGCTGAAAAAAGCGAAACTCGGATCGGCGCAGATCTACGTTCAGGGACAGAACCTGTTTACATTCACCAAATACACAGGACTTGACCCGGATATTAACCTGAGAAGATCCGGCGAAAACAACCAGGATACCCACATGGGCGTTGACGAAGGCTCCTATCCTGTGGCCAAGTCGTTCCTCGGCGGTTTGCGTTTCAATTTCTAGTTCATCCATTGATCTTCATTATAGAGAACCATACAATGAAAAAGACATTATTAATATGCATGTTGGTCGGCCTGAGCTTCTCCTGCTCCGACGACTTCTTTGATCTGAAACCTCAGGGGCGAGCGTCGAAAGAACAGCTTAGCAATAAAAACGGTGTAAATGCGCTGCTTATCGGCACTTACTCGCTACTCGATGGCGTGGGCGCCGGTAACACAGGCCGCCAATCGACGATTTCGAATTACGTTTTCGGGGGTATCAGCAGTGACGACGCCGTAAAAGGCACCGATGCCGGTGACCAGCCCGAGCAATCGTTTATCGAACAATACAACTGGCTTTCCGACAACACCTATTTCCTTGGCAAATGGTGGCATTCCTACGACGGTGTTGCCCGTGCCAACGAGACAATCCAGATCGCAGGAAGTCCGGACGTGAAAGACATGACCGACGCCGAAAAGACACAGGTAATTGCCGAGGCACGTTTCCTCCGCGGCCATTATCACTTCGAGGCCAAGAAAATGTGGAACAACGTACCTTACATCGACGAGAAAATTTACAACGCCGGCGATCCCAACTCGACAAAAGTCCCAAATACGGAAGATATCTGGGGTAAAATAGAAGCCGACTTCCAGTTTGCAGCCGACAATCTGCCTGCCACACAGGCACAGAAAGGTCGTGCTACGAAATGGGCCGCCAAAGCATACCTTGCCAAAGCGCTTCTTTTCCAGAAAAAATGGGCCAAAGCCAAAGATTTGCTGGATGATGTTGTTAAGAATTCCGGTAAAAAACTGGTAGCGAACTACCATGACAATTACCGCACAGCCGGCAACAACAACACCGAGTCGATCATGGAAGTACAGTTTTCTGTAAACGACGGCACGAACGGTAACAATGGTAACGCCGGTGATAACCTCAACTGGCCTTATTCGGCAACTGCTCCCGGACGTGGATGCTGCGGTTTCTATCAGCCTTCACACAACCTCGTGAATGCATTCAAAACTGAGAACGGACTTCCGATGATCGGTGCTGCTGCGGACGGTTCTTTGGATACCTACAACAAAGTGGATTTGCCAAACGACGAGGGAATTGTAGCATCAGCAGCATTTACATTAGACAAAACCATTCCGGTTGATCCCCGCCTCGACTGGACTGTCGGCCGCCGCGGTGTGAACTTCCTTGACTGGGGTCCGATGCCAGGTTCGACCTGGATCCGCGACCAGGCTTATGCAGGACCGTTCACTGGTAAAAAATGGATGTACTATCTCGCAGAAGAAAACAGCACTACCCACTCGACCAGCAAGCGGAACGTGAACAACAACTACCGCCTTATTAAACTATCGCACGTGCTCTTATGGCTGGCCGAATGCGAAGTCGAACTCGGTAACCTGGCAGTGGCTCAGGATCTGGTGAACCAGATCCGTGTCCGGGCGAAAACCGGCTCCGTACAGGACGAATCTGTAACTTACAAAGTAGAGCCATATCCGGCAGGAACCTTCGCTGCAAAAGGTGCTGACTATGCTAGAAATGCGGTACGGATGGAACAACGTCTGGAATTCGCGATGGAAGGCCACCGTTTCTTCGACCTTGTACGCTGGGGCATTGCTGAAAAAGTATTGAACAAATATGCAGCGGAAGAAGCTGTACCAGGCAAAGAGCCATCCGGACGTACGTTCAACAAGCGGGGATACATGGCAGGTAAAACATTTACTCAGAAAAACCTGTACTATCCTCTGCCACAAGACGAAATCCTGAATAGCCAGAAGGACGGCAAGCCTACCTTGACACAAAATCCGGGATATTAATACCGGCATAACCCACTAACGCACCCGCAAAAGAGCCGGCCTTCGTGCCGGTTTTTTTGTGCATTGAAAAACAATGGAATACTTTTGAGGAAATATTCAAATACCTGCGATCATGAAAATCACGAACGAAACTGAATACGAAAAAGCCTCCGAACGAGCCGACGAGATATTCGATGCCAAGAAAGGGACTCCGGAAGAAAAAGAGCTGCAAGAACTCCTGAAAGCGATTAAGGAATACGAAGATGATTTTGTACGAATGCTTCGTGAAAACAACTAAACTGCCAATTCCACGGAAAGGCCTTCCACTTTTTCAGAGCGCGTCATAAACCGCTCGACGAGCGTGGAGCGCACTTCCACCTCCACGGTGCATAGCATTTCAAATGTCTGAGCACGCACCGGTAACTCCATTTCCTTCACGATCCGCATGACGTCGTTCATTTGCGGATATTGGAATGAAAGCTTGTAAACGCTGAAATAATGCCGCGTGATAACTTCGGATAAGTCCAAAGCCGCTTCGGTCGCGGTCTTGTACGCGTTGATCAGCCCCGGCACTCCGAGCAATGTGCCACCGAAATACCGCACTACCACCACCAGCACATTCGTAACATTTCTCGAATATAATGTATTGAGGATCGGCCGACCTGCTGTTCCCGACGGCTCACCGTCATCGCTCATGCGATAACTCATCCTGTCGGCACCCAGGCGGTACGCATAGCAATGGTGAACTGCTTTGGGATGCAATTCGTACAGTTCATTCAGATACGATTTGGCTTGCTCATCGTTCTCAATGGGCTAGGCATAAGCCAGAAACTTACTCCCCTTATCTTTGAAAAAGCCTTCTGCCGGTGCAGCAATGCTTTGGTAAGTATCGTCAAATAACACGGGCACGTCGCTTTTTAAACTGGTAAATAACTACTGTATACGAAAGCGCAGCCAATGCAAATGCAGCCATACAGAAAAACACCAGCGGCAGGTTCTCACGCTGGTTTTCAAACAATTCGGCAGACAAGAATGCCCCAAGGCCGATACCTGCTTCGAGAGAAATAAACATCGTCGCGATTGCACGCCCGCGATTATGGTCGCCACTCAGATCGACCGTCCAGGCTGAAAGCACCGGCGAAAGAATACCCATTGCTATCCCGAAAAACGCCGCGCCAGTCAGGAACATGAACACTGATTCGGCAAAACCGGTAATGATCATCGCGATGATCAGGACAATGCATCCCACAATCGTGACCGGCATCCGACCATGGCGATCGGATATTTTACCGGCAAAGAGACGCACCATGATGGACGATATCGTAAACATCATAAAGTACAATCCCCGGTTTTGCAAACCCAGGTAACCGCTGAAATCCGGTGTAACCGTAGCCACAGCGCCGAAACCGAAATAGCAAAGGAATGTAATGAGGGCCGGACTGAACACATCGGGTTCGAAAATATCCCGGCGGGTGATCTGAAAAGACTTCAAGCTAAGTTTTTGCTTTTCCTGCAAAGTCTCCTTCATATTCAAAAGGATCGCGATGGAAAGAAATGCCAGAAACGACGATGTATAGAAAAGGGCATTCAGAGAAAATTCCTGGCTGATCATACTCCCTATCGCCGGCCCGAACGCCGAACCGACGCTCATACACATGCCATGGATGCCCATTGCCTCCCCGCGGCGATTGATCGGTACGATATCCGCTACATAAGCTGCGGTCCCCGTCGGTTTAAAGCCTGTCGAAAAGCCGTGTACCAGCCTGAGCAACAGAAACGGCATTACCGTCGTGAAGATCGGGTACAAAAACCCACATACGAAACAGACCAGCGAACCGAAAGCCATCACGGGGACACGCCCGACGCGGTCGGTGAGCCGGCCGCTGAATGGCCTGGAAAGGCCCGCTGTCAGAGTAAACAAACCAATAATTGCCCCTTTGTATTCGGCCCCGCCCATACTTGAAAGATAGGCTGGGAGCTCGGGGATCAGCATATTGAAGCTGGATGAGAAGAGAAACGAGCTAAGGCCCAGCAACCAGAACTGCGTCGTCAATATTCCGGGAGAAGCTGTATTTTGCATCACGCAAAAATACGACACTTTCCAGAAAGAGCGGAATTTACTTATAGTATTCCGACAATGGCTTTTTTAAAGTAGCTAATACACGTTTTGCCTCTTCGACTTTACGGACAACAAATGGATCGTTCGCGTGGCTTTTCAGGTTCGGATCCACCGTTACCCTAGGTAAGTCAAGGGTATCTTCCTTTTTCGTCTTTGGTTTCATAGTCTCTATTTTTGTGAGTTATAACAAATGCCTCATAGTCAACTCCACTTTGGTAGTTAAATGGCTCCCCTTTCAATATGCCCTTAATTTCAAAAATCTCTGACCAATTCGCTTGTTCCCTGCTTAAAATTAAACGGTAAAGCCTGGTTCTGGATGGAGAACTCCCGGTAAAATAGATTCGTCTATCACGATACATGCCGAAAAAAGTCACAATAATTTGTGAAACCGTCGCCAATACTTTGTGCATGTCTCCATTATTGCTGACAACTGAATCATTCAAGCTCCCATCATCGCCTAAATCGCCGAGCGCAAGATTATACGTATTTTCATCAATTTTCACAAGCTCAATAGCCTTATGTATCGTCCGCTCTTCCGAACGACTTTCGAAATAATAGGACAAGTAATCCTCCGAAACCCTGAACGGGTAAAATTTCTCTTTCACAGTGTGCGTATTAAAGGAATACAAGTTAGCTTTAACCGTCGACCGCTCCAAGCCAATGCAGCACCGATGAACGAACGGTTAAGCATTTGGCTTTTTTTCCCAACTTTGACCCATGGTACGCATATTCTACAAGGAAGGTAAAGTCATTAAGCGCGAAAACGATATCCGTGAGTTGGGAAAGGTCCCGAACCTCGTATGGGTTGATTTGCAATCTCCGAGTGCGGAAGAAGAGGAATGGGTGGAAAACAAGTGTAATATCAGTTTTCAAACCCCTCAGGAAATCGTGGAGATCGAAAGCAGTTCGCGTTTTTTTGAGCAGAACGAGACGATTAATGCCAACTCCAACTTTCTCAAAATAGAGCGGGAAGGTTACGAAACCTATCCGGTTTCCTTCATTCTGAATCAGAATGTGCTCTTTACTTATCGTCGCGGCGATTCGAAAACATTCGCCGACACGGTCAAGAAGATGAAAGTGAGCCCGGATAGCATACAGGGCGGGGTTGATTTTATGCTCTTACTCCTCGAAACACGTATAGAGGCGGATGCCGACGCGCTGGAAGGTATTTCCAGGGATATTTCGGCGATCAGTAAGGATCTCACGCACGAGCAAAAGACACGGCAGGAAGTCCTGATCCGCATCAGCGGCTTGCAGGAGATCACCATGATGCTCCGCGAAACAAGTATTGACAAGCAACGTGTGCTCTCGGGCATTCTCCGGAGTCAGTATTTCCCGGAAGACCGAAAGGAACACCTGCGTATTATTCTGAAAGACATTAATTCTCTCCTCGAATATACCACATTCAATTTCGAACGACTCGAATACCTCCAGAACACCTTTATGGGTTTGATCAACCTCGAACAGAGCCAGGTGATCAAGATATTCACCGTGGTGACGATTATTTTCATGCCGCCAACGCTGATCGCCGGTATTTTCGGCATGAACTACCAACACATACCCTCTACCGGTGAACCGTGGGGATTCTGGCTTTCGCTGCTGCTCATGGTCTTTTCATCCCTCATCGTTCTTTGGTTTTTCAGGAGAAAAAAATGGATTTAGAAAAGAATATTTCTATGCCAGCTATTTTTTCTAATCATTATACGTTGCGGGTATAATTTTAATGTAATCTTTATTGTGGCGGGAGAATACAATAAATATTTCGCCATAGTGTTAGTATAGAAGTTATATTTCAGCACCCAGGTTGTGTGCCTGGTGCAACCAACCCTCTTCCAACCATTTCCCTAACAGCAGAGTCATAAGTTCAGGCGGCGTAGCTCCCGCAAACGCTGGCTTGATATTTGTACAAAAAATATCCGCAAGGATATGGAAATGAGCTATATAATTTCACCAAAGGAGAAGATCATGAACGCCATCCTGTTACAAGGAAGTAGTAAAGAATCGGGTATTGAAAAAACTCTCAACTAACTTGATAACCGATTGTATATGAAAAGTATATCAGTAGTAATTCCCAATTATAACGGGAAACACCTGTTCGAAAAATATTTTGAGCATAACTATAAGGTCCTTCAAAAACTAGAAACCAATGTTCAGATTATTGTAATTGATGATGCATCCACAGACGAATCTGTTGCATATTTACAAGAACATTACGCCGATAAAATCACTCTCATTTGTAAAGAAACCAATTCCGGATTTTCAGAAACATGCAATATTGGTATCCAGAATGCCACCAATGACCTGATCTTTCTCCTCAATACCGATGTAACCCTTGAACCCGGTTACATGGAAAAACTCTATAAGTATTTTGAATTAGAAGATACTTTCGGTGTAATGGGGAGAGTCATCGGAATGAACGATGATTTGATCCGTGAAGCTGCGAGAGAACCTAAAATATCGGGAAGAAAAATAAAGTCTTCGGATTTCTTTCATTTGCAAAACATCAATGCATTTACACCAACATTTTATTTATCCGGTGCAATTGCATTAATGGATACTCAAAAACTAAAAGCCATTAACGGGTTCAACGAAATGTTCAATCCTTATTATGGCGAAGACCAGGAGCTTTCGATCAGAGCCTGGCGATTAGGATGGAAATGTTATTACGAGCATGATGCGGTTTGCCGGCATGAGGTTTCGGCAAGTACCAAAAACCACAACCATAAAAAAGCGATCAAAAGAATCCATTTCAGGAATCGCTATTACGTGCATTACCTGCACCTGCAAGGGATGGATCTTAAATTATGGCATTTGCAAATCCTGCTTTGCGATGTATTGCTGGGACTTTTGACGCTGCAATTCTTTAAGGTAGAAGCTTATTGGGATTTCTTCAAAAATCGCGGCAACCTGCAAGCGAAGAAGGTGGCTTTTAATCGTGAAATGAAAAAACATCAGTCAGATATCGGCATCATCGATGTGATCAATAACTTCCGGATGATGCTAAAATACCAGCAGGTAATTAAACTGAATTAGCAAGGCTTCTATATAAATCCAAGTATTCCGAAGCCGCCCTGTCCCAGGAAAAGAATCTGGCCCGTTCCCGGATTCTTTCTCTGGGCTTCGTTTTTTTATAATCTTCAAGACTATCACTCAGCACGTTACGCATATGACCGGGCTCGAAGCTATCGAAATAGTAGGCACAATCCCCACCGATTTCAGGCAATGATGTGCAGCGCGACAGGATCACGGGTTTGCCGTAGTACATGGCCTCGATAACCGGCAACCCAAAACCCTCCGCAATCGAAGGAAAGACGAAAGCGGTACAGTTACTGAGATACCATTTCTTATCATTCTCCGAGACAGGGCCCGTAAAAACCAGCCTGTCGAGCACATTCAGTTTCTGTGCTTCGCGGATAATCCTCTTCTTATATTCCTGACTGCTATCAATCCCCGCAATAACTAGTTTGAAGTCGTTCCCCACCAGCAATGCTGGCAGCACGTGAAAATTCTTCTTACCGACAATGGTCCCGATCGTGAATAGAAATGGCTGTTCGATGGGCCTCTCGGGCGCATTAATAATCCCACTATCATCGATATTGCAGCCATTATAAATCACGGAAGTCGGCTTATCACCTAATTCAAGGTATTTTTTAAGATCTTCCAATACATAATAGGAAATAGCAACAATATGGTCGGCCCGATCTACTTTCAGTTGTAGCCTGTTCAGGTATTTACTGATTCGCTTTTCAGATCTATTGCCGTCATAAAGGAAATTCAAATCATGCACAGTCAATACCACGGACACCTTTTTTCCAAAAGGGAAATACCTCGATCCCTGGTAAGTACAATGCCAGATATCTACCGATTTAGTATCCGGAAAAAAAAGTTTGTGAATAAAATGCTGGGAAACATAATTAGCATTTTCTCCGAAAGCATGCTCGGCCGAAGTGGGCAGGTAAAAGGCAATCTTTTCTTTATCCCCTCCCGCTTTCTTTAAAATAGAATTCCCTAATTGAAGGCAATAATGATAAAGCCCGGTATGAGGGTGTCTCATCCTTTCACAATCAATTAGAATTCTTTTCAACATAAAATGATTATTCATTTTTTGCACGCTTCCAGTGCATAACAAAAACCGTTAATGGACGTATAATTCACATCATAGCCCAGTTCACCGAGATACCGGCTGAATGTATCTATATTAAACTGACTATCAACATCGTGCACTTCAACCAGCATTCGTTCGATCCGGCGCACTACATCGGGTGGTGTATTCAAAACAATATCATACTCACTCCCTTCACAATCCATTTTCAGCAAATCGATTTTCGCCTTCGGAATATTGGCCATTATTTCTGAAAGTGAAATGGCCGGAATCCACAGCTCCTTTGTATTATCAGTATTAAAACCTTTTAACGAAGAAGCGACCACCTGATTATCTTCCGTGTCCTGTGCGTATAGCCGCAACATTTCACAGGACGCCCCTGTTACGGCAAAAGGATTGATGATCACGCTTTTATCAAACCGGCGATTGGAGGATGCAACAGACCGCATTCGTTCGATATTACTGCTCAGAGGCTCATACGCATAAATTTGGGCATTCTTTATTTTAGATAAAAGCAATATATCAAAAAAACCGGCGTTTGCGCCGATATCAATTACCAGCGGATCATCAGGCAATACGCGCATCAGCTCCCCGATGTTGTATACGTCGGCCATAAATATCTCCTTAAATACCTGGTGCAGACTGGCTGGTACATCGAAGACAATCTTGTTGGGTTTCGTGACAAAGTGTAGCATCCTGCCCCGATCGTGCAGTTTATCGAAAATGTATTGGAACGGGTTACCGATGTTCCGGAACAAATTAATGTATCTCCTCGGACCTGCGACGGGCATAGCTTGTGATTTTAACAATATGGAGTATTTCGGGGGTAGACATCCAAAGCACTACCCCGCTGCATTATACCCACAGTCTCATTCGCACCAAGTTAATAATGAGCAAGCGCTCCGGTTCCGGTTTTCCTACGGCGTCATGTCCGCCAACTTGTTTGATTTTTAGCCCAAAGCATGTAGCTTTGTTTTCTTCCGGCCCGGCTGTCAGAGCCAACGGCAAGTACTAACGTTATATATTTCAGATCCCCGTAAAATACTCTAATTAACTATGTCACAAGAACTTACCAGACAGGAACCCCTGTTGACCGAAGACCCCTTGCGGTTTGTTTTGTTCCCCATCAAACATTCCGATATATGGGAAATGTACAAACGTCATGAGGCTTCGTTCTGGACGGCCGAGGAAATCGACCTGTCGCAGGATATGAAGGACTGGGAGAACCTGAATGACGGAGAAAGGCATTTCATTTCCCACGTACTGGCATTCTTTGCGGCATCAGACGGGATCGTCAACGAAAACCTGGCTGTCAATTTTCTTAGCGAAGTGCAATATGCGGAAGCAAAATGCTTCTATGGGTTCCAGGTGGCGATGGAGAACATTCACTCCGAAACCTATTCGCTGCTGATCGACACCTACATTAAAGATCCGGTTGAAAAAGACAGGCTGCTACGTGCGATCGAGACGATCCCTTGCGTGCAGAAAAAAGCCGAATGGGCATTGAAATGGATCAATAGCCCGGTGTTTGCAGAGCGTATCATCGCATTTGCCGCAGTGGAAGGGATTTTCTTCTCCGGATCGTTCTGTTCGATTTTCTGGCTGAAAAAACGCGGCCTGATGCCGGGGCTTTCATTCTCCAACGAGCTGATCTCCCGCGACGAAGGCCTTCACTGCGAGTTCGCATGTTTGTTGTATACCAAACATATTCTGAACCAGCTGCCGCAAGAGCGCGTGATCGAGATCATGATGGACGCCGTTGAAATCGAAAAAGAGTTTGTGAGCGAGGCGCTTCCGGTATCATTGATTGGCATGAACGCCGATTTGATGAAACAGTACATCGAATACATCGCCGATTTCTGGCTCGAAAGACTCGGCTGCCCGAAACAATTCGGCTCGGCCAACCCATTCGATTTCATGGAACTGATCTCGCTTCCCGGCAAGACCAACTTCTTCGAAAAACGCGTAGGGGAATATCAGAAAGCAGGCGTAATGAGCGGCGTGAAGGATAAAGAATCCGCGCACAAAATCTCGTTCGACTCCGACTTCTAAGCGGTTTGTCATGCTGAGCGAACGGTTCCTTTCGCTCAGCATGACACCCCTCATAACTCCCCTAATTCCTTCCACACCAGCTCGCTTTCGTAGCCTTTTCCCATCGCGAACCTCGCCAGTTTCTGTTTCAATTTAAAGGGATCTGTCTCCGTTTTCGACAGCAAATCCCGTTTCTTCGAGAGCAATTCCCGCAAACCCGATAGGTAATCCTCGTCGCCGATTTCGTTCATCCCCTTTTCAATGCTGTAAGTGCTCAGGCCGCGACGGTTCAGCTCCTGCCTGATTTTCATCCGGCCCCAGTTTTTGACCCTGAATTTGCCTCCGGCATAGGTTTTCGCAAAGCGTTCCTCACTCAGGTAATTCATGGAAATCAACTCGGCGATGATCTCATCGGCCTCGTCGCCCCACACATTCCATTTTTTCAGCCGCTGCTTCACCTCGTCCTGCGTTCGCTCCTGGTAGGCACAGTAGGAAGCCGCTTTTTGCAGAATAAGCCGGTCCATGTATTCAGGTTTTTATTAAATATGCTTAACAATGTGCAAGATTAAGGAAATATCACGGACGAATAACTATTTTTGGAAGCACAAGAAACCCCTATTTCTGTTCATCCAAACCCTTTAAACCATGACTTTCCAGAGACGGTCTTTTCTTAAACTCCTACCTGCATTATCCGGAATCACTTATTTGTCGGAACCTGCCAAAGCGCAGCCCGCCGCAGACATTGCGCTTCGGTTCATCGTCGCGTCCGACGGGCATTACGGGCAGCCGAATACAGAGTTTAAGGCCTTCCACGCTGATCTGGTGAGCTGGGTGAACCGCGAAAAACTGCAAAAAGGCGTTGACTTCCTCTTCCTCAATGGCGACCTTATCCACGATGATCCGACCTTATTGTATGACTTCAAAAACGCGATCTCGAATCTGAGCGTACCTTACTATGTAAGCAGGGGTAACCACGACAAAGTGGGGCTCGATGTGTGGCAGAGCACCTGGGGCTACCCCACCAACCACAGCTTTGCGAAGGGCGAGTATGCGTTTGTGGTAGGCGATACTTCCAACGAGAAAGGTGAATATATATGCCCCGATGCGACCTGGCTCCGCAGCGAAATCGCCAGGTATAAGGATAAGAAAGGTATTTTCATTTTCCTTCACATCACCCCGGCCAAGTGGACGACGCACGGCATTGAATGCAAAGAAGTGATCGACCTTTTCGAAAACACGCCGAATGTGAAAGCCATTTTCAATGGCCACGACCACGACCAGGACAGCACAAAAATGTACGGCAAAAAGCCCTACTTCTTCGACGGTCACTTCGGAGGCAACTGGGGAACGGCCTACAAAGGCTACCGCATTGTCGAAATCTACAACGACCACACCTGGCAGTCGTATCAATATAACCCGACGGCCGCCCCGGTTTTAAATACGTTCACCGGGAAGAGCTAGTTAAACTTTATATAGCTGGTACAGAATTTTAACCACCCGGATTCATCAGTTCAACAAAAATACCCGATGGATCTACTCAGTGGCCAGCCTCATTGGTTCTATAAAAATGGGGCTCTCTATTCTTACCCTGCATTATCAGAGAATCTGACTGCCGAAATCGTGATTATGGGCGGCGGCATTACCGGTGCATTATTGGCCTGGCACCTTACGCAAGCCGGCTTTCCCGTTGTGGTGCTGGAAAAACGACACATCGGAATGGGAAGCACCTCAGGCTCCACGGCATTGCTTCAATATGAGATCGACACGATGCTCACCGATCTGATCGAACTTGTCGGGGAAAAGCATGCCGTACGCAGCTATCTTTTATGTGTGGAAGCCATTCACAAAGCCAGGGAGATTGTGGATTCGCTACCCGTCAAAACCGGCTTTTCGCTGGTTAAAAGTGTGTATTACGCATCCAAAAAAGCTGATTTGCCATTGCTGGAAAAAGAATACGAAGCGCGTAGCAAGATCGGCATCGATGTGGAATGGTGGGACCGGGCCACATTACGTTCCCATTTCCCCGGCATCCGCAAAAGCGGCGCGATCCTCTCGTACGACGCCGCGCAGGTAGATGCCTACGCGCTCGCACACGCGCTCTTGCAGGAGTGCATTCAGAAGGGTGCGCGCGTGTATGACACCGTCGAAATCACCGACATCCGGCATGAGCAGCGCGGCGTAACGCTGGTGTTGGATAATGGAAGCATCGTCAAAACAAAGAAATTGATCGTAGCAGCCGGCTATGAATCGCAAAAGCTGATTCCCCACAACTTCGTGCGCCTGCATTCTTCCTATGCAATCGTGAGCAAGCCGATGCCTGAAAAGCAGGAACTTTGGTATGAGAATGCATTACTGTGGGAAAGTGCCCGGCCATATTTGTATTTGCGCACTACCGAGGATCACCGCATGCTAATTGGCGGAAAGGATGAGATGTTTCAAAGTGCGATCAAGAGGGACAAGCTGCTTTATCGAAAATCCAAAGAACTGGAAAACAATGCCAGGAGTATGTTTCCTGATTTGCCTTTCGTGACGGATTATGCCTGGTGTGGCACTTTTGCAGAGACGGAGGACGGACTGCCCTTTATTGGCAGCGTGAAAGAGCACCCGAACACCTGGTTCGCATTGGGTTTTGGCGGCAACGGCATCCTTTTCAGCATTATCGCCGCCGGCATTATCACGGATATTATCGCGGGAAAGAAAAATAAGGACGCCGAAATTTTCAGTTTTGAACGGCTTGGCAAGTCATAATTGCCCGCCAAGCCGTTCAAAACATTATATTACCTTGATCAGGTGGTTCTTCTTGCCTTTTGAAATCAACAGAAACTTATCTTGCAACAATGCAAAATCGGTTAACGGTTGCTCAGCCGCAGTCACCTTTGATTTGTTCACACTTACCGCATTCTGCTGGATAGCCCGCCGCGCTTCACCTTTGGAGGCGTACACTTCGCCCCGGGTAACCGTGGAAACCAGGTCCGTAATATTTGCGCACTCGTCCCATTCTGCACGGGTGATTTCCGTTTGCGGTACGCCATCGAAAATGGTGTCAAATTCATCTACTTCAATGCTTTGGAGCGTTTCCAGCGTCGCTTTACCGTACAAAACCTCCGAAGCCTTCAATACGAGGTCCAATGCCTTCTGCGAGTGAATGCGGATCGTCAGCTCGGATGCCAGCGCCTTTTGCATAATGCGCAAATGCGGCTCGGCAGTGTGGCTGGTTTCCAGCACTTCAATTTCCTCACGGCCTTTCAGCGAGAACACGCGCAGGTAACGCGGCATGTCGTCGTCGCTCTGGTTGAGCCAGAATTGGTAGAACTGGTAAGGCGAAGTCCGCTCCGGATCGAGCCAGATATTACCGCCCTCGCTTTTCCCGAATTTGGAGCCATCGGCTTTGGTAACGAGCGGCGTGGTCAATGCATAGGCTTTGAAATAGCCTTCATCGTCGCCTTCCTTGCGGCGGATGATCTCCGTACCGGTCGTAATGTTGCCCCATTGATCCGAACCGCCCATTTGCAGCCGGACATTTTTGGTTTTATATAAATGATAAAAATCGTAGCCCTGCAAAAGCTGGTACGAGAACTCGGTGAACGAAATGCCGGTTTCCAAACGCTTTTTTACAGAGTCTTTCGACATCATATAGTTCACGCTCAAATACTTACCTGCATCGCGCAGAAACTGCAAAAAGCCGATATCCTTGAACCAGTCGTAATTATTGACCATTTCAGCCGAATTTTCGCCCGAATTGAAGTCCAGGAATGATTCGAGCTGCTTACGGATACCCTCCTGGTTGATCCGCAATGTATCCTCATCGAGGAACGACCGCTCGGCCGCCTTGAAGGAAGGATCGCCGATCATCCCGGTAGCGCCACCCACCAATGCGATAGGCTTGTGGCCCGCGCGCTGGAAATGCACCAAAAGCATAATGGTAGCCAGGTTACCGATGTGCAGCGAAGGAGCCGTCGGGTCGAAACCGATGTAACCGCATGTCATCTCCTTTTGAAGTTGCTCATGTGTTCCCGGCATCATGTCGTGCAGCATGCCCCGCCAGCGTAGTTCCTCTATAAAATCAATCGCCATTCTAAAAACTGTTGCTTATTTCAAAATCGAGCGCAAAGGTAAAGGTTATCGGTTTCAAAACTTCTTAAAGACGCAATGGTTTTGCCTGCGCGAAAGATTATTAATCCAAAAACAGATATTTTTGTAAAATTAAAAGAATAATATGCACCCTATCATCAACAAAATCATGCTGTTACGCGCTTTCGGAATATTCATCGGTTTTATACTCGTGTTCAATGCAATGCCCGCCACAGGCCAGAGCACCTATTGTAATCCGATGGACATCGATTACAAATACAATTTTGAGCAGCTTAACGAAAACATCAGCTACCGCTCCGGCGCCGATCCGGTGATCATCAACCATAGAGGCGAGTACTTCCTTTTCGTGACGATTTCCGGCGGGTATTGGCATTCCAAAGACATGATCAACTGGAAATACCTCACCGCCAACCGCTGGCCTTTCGAGGATATGTGCGCTCCGGCGGCAGTTTCCGTGCGCGATACCTTGTTTTTATTCCAATCCACCTTCGAATCGCGCCCGATACTATACTCGGTTGCCCCTGAAAAAGGCATTTGGGAATTCTACAACCGCTGGACGCCGCGCCTACCCAAGGACATCGGCCCCTGGGACCCGGCATTGTTCCACGATCCCGACACCGACAAATGGTATATGTACTGGGGCTCCTCGAATGTGTACCCGATCTTCGGCTCGGAGCTGGATTATTCCAAACGGCTTGCATTCAAGGGGCAATACCAGTCCATGTTTTGGTTAAATCAGTACGAACACGGCTGGGAGCGCTTCGGGCCCAATCACTCGGACCCTTTCAAACCATTCACGGAAGGTGCCTGGATGACTAAGCACAAAGGCAAGTACTACCTGCAATACGGCGCGCCGGGCACGGAATATAATGTATATGCCAATGGCACCTACGTGTCCGACCAGCCGCTTGGACCATTTACTTATGCTCCTTACAACCCCGTTTCCTACAAACCGGGCGGTTTCGCAACCGGTGCCGGGCACGGCAATACTTTTCAGGATAATTTTGGCAACTACTGGAACACCGGCACCTCGTGGATCGGCCTGAACTGGGCGATGGAGCGCCGCATTGTACGCTACGCGGCCGGCTTCGATAACGACGGACAAATGTTCGCCAACACGCGCTTCGGCGATTTCCCCCATAAAATGCCTACCAAAACCTGGACAGGCAAAGGCGACGAGCTTTTCACCGGCTGGATGCTCCTATCCTACAAAAAGCCTGCAACCGCCTCGTCGACACTTGATACCATGGCTGCGCAAAAGATCACCGACGAAAACCCGCGGACATTCTGGGCAGCGAAACAAAACAAACCCGGCGAAACGTTAACCATCGATCTGCAAACCGAACAGGAGGTAAAAGCGGTGCAGGTCAACTACACCGACTACAAATCCGACATTTTTGACAACAAGCCTGAAAAAGTATACACGCAGTTCAAAATCTGGACTTCAAAGGATGGTAAAAAGTGGAACCTCGCCAGCGACCTCACCAAGGAGCCCAAACGCGACCGTCCATGCGCCTATATCGAGCTCGCGGCACCCGTGCGTGCGCGCTACGTGCGCTACGAGCACGTGTACGTGGCCTCGCCGATATTGGCCATCAGCGAATTCAGGATTTTCGGAAATGGTTTCGGAAAAGCCCCGCAGACGCCCGCAGCCTTCACAGCCGTCCGGCAAAAAGATGCACGCAACGCAGATTTGAAGTGGGAAAAAGTACCGGGAGCGATCGGCTACAATGTGCTATGGGGCATCGCGCCGGATAAGCTTTACCAAACCTATCAATTCTGGAACGACGAGCCGAACACCTTCGAGCTGCGCGCGTTGAATGTAGGCGTGCCTTATTATTTTGCCATTGAGGCTTTTAACGAGAATGGGGTATCTGTGGCAAGTAAGGTGGTGGGTGTGAAATAGCAGGCCTTATTGAACTATTTCCGGTTCAAATGTGATATTTTCGTAAATAGCTTTGAGGCTTATTTCAAAATCGAACGCTTCAAGACGAATGATATCTTCCAGATTTTCAAAGGAACGCCAGGTCCAAAGATTGTCTCCTTCAACCCTCGCATATATATCTACACTATGCTCAATTTGAGAAACCAAAAGATAATATTGGAGAGAAGATATCGTCCGGTATTGTTGAAGTTTTAGGCCCCGATCATTGCCCTCGGAGTGTTTAGAAGTTACCTCCACAAGAATGCTCGGATGTTCCACAACATAAGTGCCGGAAATGTCCTTGGGAGCACAGGTAACGATTACATCCGGATATGGGTAATATTTATCCGAAACCTTCACCTTGACATTCTCCGAGAAAACGTCGCATCCACGCGGCAGGAAGTGGTTCCCCAGCAAATTTCTGACTTTCCCAACAATTCGGTTATGATTCAAAGTCGTACCTGCCATTGCATAAATATTACCATTGTAATATTCATGACGGATCTCGCTTTGCTTCTCCAACTCGAAGTATTCTTCGACAGTCATTCTTACCTCAATTAGTTGTGTGCATCCCATAATTTATTGTTTTTTAACAAACAATTTACAGGAAAAGGTCAACAAATAAGATCAGGATACGCCACCATTTAGCCAAAGGAGTGAAGAATCACCGTAGCTTAAAAAACGGTAACCCTTAGCCAATGCCTCACAATAGATCGTTTTCCAGTCTTTTCCGACAAATGCGGCTACAAGGAGGATGAGTGTGGAGCCAGGTTGATGGTAATTAGTAATTATCCCGCGGCATAAACGGAATCGGTAACCCGGGAAAATGAATATTTCTGTTTCGCCTACAATCTCTTGAAGCGCCGAAGCATCCATGTAGTCGGCAATGGCTTGCAGGGATTGTGTCGCGGAAGGGAGTTCTGCCTCTTTCCACGGATAGGGATAGAGTTTTTCAATGTTAAACGCGGTGGTTTCCTTTTTAAAAAGCTTCACACCGTACCAATACAAACTTTCCAGCGAACGCAGCGAAGTAGTACCTACCGGTACAACATGCCCCACCGATTGAAGCAGATTCTGTATTAATTCCCGTGTGAAAACCACTTGCTCCGAATGCATCCGGTGCTCGGTAACCTTCTCTACCTTAATTGGCTGAAAGGTACCCGCTCCGACGTGCAAAGTGAGAAACGCTTTTCGAATACCCTTTTGCTCCAATGCGTCAAAAACCCTTGGCGTGAAATGCAGCCCGGCTGTCGGAGCGGCCACGGCCCCGTCATGGTGCGCGTACACGGTCTGATAGGTTTCCTTGTCCGGCTCTTCGGTATCGCGGTTGAGATACGGCGGCAGCGGGATTTCACCCAGCGCTTTTACCAGATCCAGAAACGTAACGTCGGCATCCCAGTTAAGCTTCACCAGATTGTGCTCATAATCGTGGTAAGAAACCTGCAAATGCACTTCCTGTCCATTTACAGGTATGACGTTTGACAAGGTATCGCCGGCTTTCCAACGCTTTTTATTCCCGATCATACATTCCCACACACACGAATGCTGTACCAGCATGGCGTCGTTGATGACACGGGTAGGCAGCTCTGGATGCAACAGCAACAGTTCTATTACCGCACCGGTTTCCTTCCTGAAATGCGCCCGTGCGGGAATAACCTTCGTATCGTTAAAAACAAGGAGCGTATCAGCGGGCAGCTGAGAAGTGATGTCCGTAAACCGTAAGTGACTAATAGACCCGTCATTATATACCATCAGTTTCGACTGATCACGAACTTCCATGGGGTACTTCGCGATGCGGTCGTCGGGCAGGTCGTAGGTATAACTTTCCAGATCGATCGCCTCCGCTTCTCTCCGCCACAATGCATCCGGGTTCTCCTCTGCGTCCATTTTACCTTCCATACCCGGCAATATTACAGTTTATCGTCGTGTACAGGCGGCCAGAGCAAGCGCAATGGAAGCAGGAATACACCCAGAACGAGAGCAAGACTTGCATAATACAGCCACGAGAAATCAAATACGTCCATTTTGTAGTTGGTGCTGTTGATCGTCGCCAATGCCAGCAAGCAGAAACCGGTGATCGTATTAATCACCGCAACGAGACAGAAAAGCCAGTTGATAAGGTGCTCATTCAGCTCCGTGCGGTGCTGCGCCCATTCCTTGCGTTTCAGGATAGGCAGGTTCATTGGGTCGACATTCGGGATGTGGCGGGCGATGCCGGTAATCACCACATTATTGAGCAGAAAAAGGCCCATTACGATATAGAAAATGTGTCCTTTTTCAACGTAGCGCTCTGCCAGGCCGCTATCCGCGAAGTCGACGGCCACCATTTCCGGGAAAAGCGAATACGTCCAAACGAGCGCCCCGATAACGAATAATAAAGATGCCCAGCGCCAGATCTTTATTGCAAATGTTGTAACTTTCATGAATTGGTAACCTAAATAGAGGTCTTTTCGCCATAGTAAATCAAGCCGCAAAATTAGGTCGGGGAGTTTCTAAAACCTAATTGGCTTTCAACAAACACACATTATAACTTTATGCAATGCGTTTTGAGTGGGATTATCACAACCTAAGACATATTATTGATGATTATCCTGAGAGGGAAAATACGGTTGAGGAGATTGAAAGCATATTCAGGGATCCAGATTTGATTCTGAGCGTCGGCAGAAGGAACGCAGTGGAGCAGCGGTTCGAAGCTGTTGGAAGGGGAAACTCGCAAAACGTAAAAGTGGCTATATTTTCAGTTAACAATGGAATAATCAGGCCGATCAGCTGCTGGTCCGCCAACAAACAAACTGCGCGCTACTATTATGAAAACATACAAGGCAAATAGGATTGCCGTTATCAAAAACAGCCATACCGCAGAGGAGATGCGCGAAATTGAGGAAGAATTCATCAAGAAGGAGCCTCTTAAGTGCACCATCGAAGAACTCATTAAATCCGAATCTGCGAAGAAAGCAAAGGCTTAATCCACACATGAAAATCTACACCAAAACCGGTGACAAAGGCACGACCTCGCTCATCGGGGGCACGCGCCTGAGTAAGGCCCATGTGCGCATAGACGCGTACGGAACGGTCGATGAACTGAACAGCTACATCGGAATGCTCCGCGACCAGCCTGTAAATGAAGCCCGCAAAGACCTGCTCAAAGAAATTCAGGACCGATTGTTCACGATCGGCTCCCATCTGGCTTCCGAATCTGATCAAAAGAAGAAAATTCTTCCCGATTTGCTCGACGAGGACATAGCGCTACTGGAAAAGGAAATGGACGCGATCGACACGGTTGTGCCCCCACTGCGTTCGTTCATACTACCAGGCGGACATCCGTCGGTTTCTTTCGGACACATCGCGCGGACGGTCTGCCGCCGGGCCGAGCGGGCGGTGATCCATTTGCAGCAGGGCGAGGAAGTGGAGCCCATCGTAATCCGCTATCTCAACCGTCTTTCCGACTACCTTTTTATGCTCTGCCGGGCCATGACGCACGAGCTCGGAATCGAGGAGGTTACATGGCAACCGAGGGTTTCCAGACAAAAATAATTGTTATACTAAATATCAATTATTTATAGATTAAATTCTTTAAATTGCGGGACTTAGAGAGAATGCGCCGGGATCTCCAAATCCTGCCTTTTCTCCAAGGATAAGCTTCGGAAAGCGTTTGAAAAATTAAATTTTTGGCATCATGACAGCCGACACAGTACAAATAGAAGTTCAGCAAACCACCAAATCCCGTTTGCAGGAGGTTGACTTCAACAACCTCGTTTTTGGACGGAACATCTCCGACCACATGTTTATCGCCGAATACAAAGCCGGACAGTGGCAAGACCTGCGCATCGTCCCCTACGGCGACCTCTCGCTAAGCCCTGCTACCGCCGCACTACATTACGGTCAGGCTATTTTCGAGGGAATGAAAGCCTACAAAAACGACGCTGGCGAAGTACTGCTTTTCCGCGCCATCGACAACTGGAAGCGCCTCAACAAATCAGCTGAGCGCCTTTGCATGCCGCAAATCCCGGAAGAAATCTTCATGAACGGCCTTACTGAGCTGCTCCGCCTGGATGCCGGCTGGGTGCCGTCACAGCCCGGCTGCTCGTTGTACATTCGTCCATACATGTTTGCCACCGATCCTTACATTGGTGTCAAAGCGTCGGATTCATATTATTTCATCATTTTCACCAGCCCGGTAGGCACTTATTATGCCAAACCTCCACGCGTGAAAGTGGAAACGCATTTCATCCGCGCTGCGGAAGGCGGCGTGGGCGCTACCAAATGCGCAGGTAACTATGCCGGCTCGCTGTACCCGGCGAAACTAGCCCAGCAGGAAGGTTACGACCAGCTGATCTGGACCGATGCCCGCGATCACGCCTACATCGAAGAATCGGGAACGATGAACATCATGTTCATGCTGGATGGTAAGTTGCTTACCCCGCACGTTTCTGAAACTACATTGGACGGTATCACCCGTAAAAGCATCGTAGCTATCGCCGAGCATTGGGGTATTCCTGTGGAAGAACGCCGTATCAGCGTAGCAGAGATCATCGACGCATTGAAAGCCGGAAAACTCGAAGCCGCATTCGGGGCCGGAACTGCGGTGGTAATCTCCCCATTTGCGACGATCGCATACGAAGGCGTGGATTACGCATTGCCGGAAATCAAGGAAGACTCGTTCGTAAGCAAAGTAAAAACTTACCTGACCGACCTTCGTACCGGCAAAGAGCAGGATATTTTTGGCTGGATGCTGAAAGTTTAGAAGTCAATAGTCAGAAATAGTCAGTAGGTCATTTGTAGTTAAGATTAAAAGTGCTCAAAGCCAGGGTTTATCCCGAAACTTTGAGCACTTTTTCATTTATCTAAAACACAATACTTGACCTACTGACCTACTGACTGAACCTCTCCCTTGCAAAAACGTTGGACGCTACACAAACGTCCTCGTCCCCGAATAGTTATCCCGGAACTCCTTGGGTGTGCAGCCGTTTCTGCTCTTGAAAATCCGGTTGAAATACGAAAGGTTATTGAACCCGCATTTGTAAGCGATCTCCGAAATCGTGTTCGAAGTATTGATCAGCGACCGTGAGGCGTGCCCGAGGCGGATCTCGTTCAGGCTTTCGACGAATGTCTTGCCCGTGCGCTTTTTGATAAACCGGCTGAACGACACCTCCGACATTCCCGCCAGCTTAGCCACATCCGCCAGATTCACATCCTTATCGTAATTGTCGCGCATATAGGCGAACACCTTTTCGATGCGCCGGCTGTTAAAATTGATGTTCTCGTCGGTGAATGTACTGTTGGAAAGCGTTCGCATATCACGCGAGACGGAGAGGTCGTGCAGGATAGACATCAGTTCGAGCATAGAATCGAATCCGCTTTTTTGTGCCAGGCTGGTAAGCCGAGGCTTGATCCGCTCGATCGTTTCCCTTGAAAATGCGATTCCCTTGGACGATTTCTCCAACAGCGAGCGGACAAAAAACAGCTGGTTCCGTTTCAAAAACTTGTCATCAAACAAATCCCGGTGAAATTGCACGGTCACCTCATTGATCTCCGGCATTCCTTCCTGCCAACGATAGGAATGCGTGAGCCACCCATGTGGCAGATTGTTGCCCACCAGCACCAGCTCCGCATCGTCGATCACTTCGGTATGATCGCCGACGACCCGCTTCACTCCTTTTCCCGACAAGATCAGGTTCAATTCGAACTCCTCGTGGCTATGCAGCGGGAAGTCGAAAATCGTCTTTTTGCGGTCAAAAACAGTAAAACAATCGTACTGTGTCAACGGGGTAATTTCTCGGTAGATTTCACTCATAGGCTAAATTGTGTTTTTTAATTAAATTGAAAACAAGGCGGCCGGTGTCCCTCCGCTATGTTATATTGAGGTAACAATTTAAAGATTAATTATTGATAATGCCACCCGTAACCCTTCCCAAAATCCTATAAACTGTTAGTATTGGTCTAATCATGGATAAAAAAGTATTATACCCGACGGCAGTTTTGTCAATAAGTTTGTACCATACGCGGATCGATCACCACGCCCACCGATGAACATCAAGGCGATCGACCTCCTCGTGATATTACTCTACCTGGTAACGGTCCTGGTGATCGGCATTTACCTCAAACGGCAGGCAGCGAAAAGCAAAAACGACTACCTGCTCGGCGGGAAATCCATGCCTTTCTGGATGCTGGGTATTTCCAATGCATCCGGCATGTTCGACCTTTCCGGCACAGCCTGGATGGTCGCTATCATGGTGGTTTATGGTGTAAAAAGCATTTGGCTGCCCTGGCTGTGGCCGGTATTTAACCAGATATTCATGATGGTCTACCTCTCGATGTGGCTAAGGCGCTCCAATGCGGCTACCGGTGCGGAATGGATGCTGTTCCGTTTCGGCGACCGCCACGGCGCCGGCCTTTCGCACAAGATCATCATCGCTTTTGCATTGCTGAGTTGCCTGAGTTTTATGGCTTACGGCTTTATCGGGTTGGGTAAATTCATTGAAATCTTCATTCCCTGGAAGGTCGTCAGGGCATTTCTCCCATTCCATCTGCCGCCGGCCTATACCGCCCACTTTTACGGGATACTATTTACGGTTTTCACCGCCTGCTATGCATTGCTTGGCGGCATGAAAAGCATTGTATGGGCCGATATGCTGCATTACCTGATCATGGTAATCGTTTGCGCGTCCGTGGCTGCTATGGCGTACATGGCTTTACCCGGCGCGGACAGCCTGCCCGTACCCAGCGGTTGGGCAAACCTTTTCTTTGGGAAAGACCTTGGCCTCGACTGGTCCCATCGCCTGCCGACCGCCGCCGCGAAGCTGCGGAACGACAGTTTCACACCCTTCGGCTATTTCTTCACATTAATGGCCGCAAAGGGCATTCTCGCAAGCCTTGCAGGCCCGGCCCCCAACTACGATATGCAAAAAATCCTCTCAACACGCTCTCCAAGAGAAGCAGCGCTGATGAGCATGATCGTAAATATAGTGCTACTGCCCACTCGGTATCTCTTCATTACCGGCATTGCCGTTTTCGCGCTGCTTTATTTTCGTCAACCCGGCATTTCGGCTGCTATCGGCACCGATTTTGAGAAAATACTGCCCGCGGTACTCAATACCTATATCCCATCCGGCTTGCTGGGTTTGGTACTGATCGGCCTCATGGGCGCATTCATGGGCACATTTGCAGGGACTTTCAATGCTGCGCAGGCTTATTTTGTAAACGACATTTACCTGCGGTCCGTCAATCCTGGTGCCGGCAACCGCCAAATCAGTCGGATAAGCTACCTTTCCGGCATTGTGATCGTGTGCATCAGTATATCGCTGGGCTTGCTGGCAAAAGATGTGAACAGCATTCTCCAATGGATCGTATCCGCGCTATTGGGCGGATATATTGCTTCCAATGTCCTGAAATGGTACTGGTGGCGATTCAACAGTTCGGGATTTTTCTGGGGGATGCTGGCGGGTATCGTATGTGCGCTGGTGTGCCCGTATGTTTTAAAGGACACATTGCCGCTCTATTATTTCCCTCTCATTCTGGGCATTTCAATAATCGGGGCGGTGGGCGGCTCGCTTGCCACGAAGCCTACGGAGATGGAAGTCCTCAAAGCATTCTACCGAACGGTCAATCCGTGGGGTTTCTGGGGACCCGTCCGGAAAGAAGTGCTCAAAAGCGATCCCTCGTTTTCACCTAACAAGGGTTTTGCACGAGATCTCTTCAATGTAGTGCTCGGCATCGTCGCACAGACCGCCATTACCGCTATACCCGTTTTTGGCATTCTCAAAATGCCGCGGGAAACACTCGTGGCAACGGCCATTTTTTTAACCTCCTCCCTCATTCTCTGGAAAACATGGTACAAAAACCTCCCGCATCAGTGAGTATGCACAATCCCTGACAAAAACGACCATGACAATCTTCGAAGAGCGTTTTCAGCGCATCAAAAGCGAAAAGGAGCGGCTAACCGAAACGCCCAACAAAAAACTGGCCTCGGGCGACGGGTTGTGCGAGCGCTACAAGTTCCCTGTACTCACCGCCGCACACGTGCCGCTTTTCTGGGAATACGACCTCGATCCCCGTAGCAACCCGTATTTCATGAAGCGGTTTGGGATCAATGCCGTTTTCAATGCGGGCGCGATTAAGCTCAGCGGCAAGTACTTGCTGGTCGTCCGGGTGGAAGGTTATGACCGGAAATCATTATTCGCCGTGGCCGAAAGCGCCAACGGCACCGATGGATTCGAGTTCTGGCAATATCCTCTCGAAATGCCCGAAACTCGGGAGCCGGATGTGAATATTTACGATATGCGGCTTACGGCACATGAAGATGGCTGGATTTACGGTCTGTTCTGCACCGAGCGCAAAGATCCGGCCGCGGCGCCCGGCGATGAATCGCGCGCGGTAGCGCAATGCGGGATCGCACGCACGCGTGACCTCCGCACATGGGAACGGCTTGCCGACCTGCGCACACCGTCCACCCAGCAAAGAAACGTCGTTTTGCATCCGGAATTCATCGACGGCCAATATGCATTCTACACGCGCCCGCAGGACTCGTTCATTGAGGCGGGGCACGGCGGCGGTATTGCATTGGGATTGGCTCCCTGCATCGAAAATGCGCAAATAACCCTCGAAACGGTCATTGACGCCAAAAAATACCATACCGTTTACGAATCCAAAAACGGCCAGGGCCCTGCACCGATCAAAACCCGCTTGGGCTGGCTCCATCTGGCCCATGGTGTAAGGCACACCGCCGCCGGCCTGCGTTACGTGCTTTACCTTTTCATGACCGATATCGCCGATCCCGCAAAGGTGATCTACAAACCCGCAGGCTACTTCCTCGCACCGGAGGGCATTGAACGCACGGGGGATGTTTCCAATGTAGTATTTTCAAACGGCTGGATTATGGATGATGATGGCTCGGTATTCATTTACTATGGCTCCTCCGACACCCGACTGCACGTAGCCACCACATCCGTAGAGCGGCTTCTAGACTATGTTACCCACACCCCGCCGGATGGTTTCACCTCTCTCGCCTCCCGGAAAACCCTTACCAGCCTCATCGACCGCAACCTTGCTCTCCTTACCCCGGGCCAAACGAAGGGCGGCTCTGCATATCCCGTTTTAACATAGCCCCATCCCGGTACGTATATCCACAACCGGACATACAGTATTTCTGTTGTGTCGGCATAAATTCACATTACCACATACACCCTTCAAGTGTCACTTTCGATACGGAATAGTCCTATCTCGAAGTAGAATAGTGTCAATACACTCATTAAAAAGGTGTTAAAAATGTGTTATTTTTAGATAAAAAAGCACTATGTACATATGGAGTCAACCGCGGTATATTTGACTCAGTTTTCAGCAACTATTCCTCAATGAAGTATCCATTTAACCTATCGATGTACGGATTGTATGAAAAAAAATCTACTCGTTAAAATGCTGATACTGTTCACTGTGCTCTCCATCAGGGGGTATGCGCAGGAAATGACGGTATCCGGGAAAGTAAGCGACGCCGCCGGCGGTGAAATTGCCGGTGTGAATGTGGTCGTAAAAGGTACCACCAGAGGTACTACCTCCAATGACAAAGGTGAATACAGCATTACTGTCGAAAAAGGGAAAACCCTGGCTTTCAGCTATATCGGTTACGTTACCAAGGAGGTCGTCGCCAATGCCACTATTCTCAACATTTCACTGGCAGCCGAAGCAACGGCACTAAATGAAGTGGTCGTCACGGCATTGGGTATCAGCCGCGAAAAAAGGTCGCTCGCCTACTCCATTACCGAGGTGGCCGGCACAAACATGACAGCCGCCCGCGAACCCAACCTGGGTAACGCGCTCGCCGGACGGGTGGCGGGCGTGAACGTAAGTAAGATCGCCTCCGGGCCCGCAGGCTCGTCGCGCGTGATCATCCGCGGCAACAAATCCCTTCAGGGCAACAACCAGCCGTTGTATGTAATCGACGGTATTCCGATGGACAATAATAACTTCGGACAAGCCGGTCTCTGGGGTGGTTCCGATGAAGGGGATGGCCTTTCGAGTATCAACCCGGACGACATTGAGTCGGTGGTGGTATTGAAAGGTGCCAACGCTGCCGCCCTTTACGGTTCGCGTGCTGCGAACGGGGTTATCAACATCACAACCAAGCGCGGTACCAAAAGAAAAGGTATCGGCATCGAAATAGGCTCCAACTATGTTTTTGAAAAATTCAATGACCTCTCTGACCTGCAACACAGCTACGGCAGCGGCTCATACGTGAATGGCGTGGCTTCCAAGCCCACCACCCAGGCACAGGCCTACGACTGGGGTGATGATTCCTGGGGCCCCAAATACGACAACAGTCAGGTAATAGGCTTCGACGGCAAAATGCGGCCATATGCTAACCAGGGTGACAATTTTTCCCGCTTCTACAAAACAGGCCACGCCTTCACCAACAACATCGCGTTGTCGGGCGGAAATGAAAATCAGAACTTCCGGGCGTCTGTCACTAACCTGAACAGCACCACCATTATCCCGAATTCAGGTTACGACAGGATCAACCTCTCGCTTTCTACCAATTCCAAATTCGGCAAACGACTGACGCTGGACGCCAAAGTGTTGTATTCAGAGGAAAAGGCTAAAAACCGTCCGAACGTGTCCGATTCGCCTGGTAATGCAATCCAGTCGGTATGGCGCATCCCCGGCAACTATAATGTACTGGATTATTACGGCGATCCTGCCAAACCCGGTGCTATACCAGCCGGCACAGATGCCAACAGCCTGAGTATTTTCGGTAAAAAAGTGGGGCAGGAGTTCCAGCAGGCAGCTAACAACTGGGGCCAAAACCCGTATTGGGTAACCCACCAGTTTATCAAAACCGATAATAAAGACCGTTTCATTACCTCAGGCGCATTGAAATACCAGGTCACCGACTGGCTGTATATCCAGGGACGTGTCGGCCTCGACAAATATCAGCGCCGCTCGGAAGGACTCACGCCGGAAGGTACAGGGTACCAATTGGGCGGTGCGCGTAACGCGGGATCGTGGAATGTGCAGGAGCTGAATCTGGAATATACGGTCGGCTTCAACAAAGAATTCGGAAAAGTGGGCGTAAATGTATTCGCGGGCGGTAACCGGATGAGAAGAAGATACGAATACGAAAACATTTACGGATCCGGCTTCAACGTGGCATTCTTCCCGGCGATCAAGAACCTGAAAACCAAGCTGTGGGATTATGATTTCAGGGAAAGAGGCATCAACTCGCTGCTGGGTTCTGCCGAAATTTCATGGGACGGCTACCTGTTCCTGAATGCAACCGCGCGTAACGACTGGTTCTCCGTATTGAACCCGGCTACCAACAGCATCCTCTACCCTTCCGTAGGAACGAGCTTTGTATTCTCAGATGCATTCAAAAACCTGCCGGCCTGGCTGTCGTATGGTAAAGTCCGTGCTTCGTGGGCGCAGGTGGGTAACGCAACCATCGACGAGTATTCAACCAACATGACCTACTCCCTGAATGGAAACCCGCACCTGGATCACCCAATGGCTTCTTTCTCTTCGGCGATGGGCAACAACGGGAACATTCCTAACCCGAACCTGAAACCGCTGACCGTTACAGAAACAGAATTCGGTATCGATTTCCGCATGTTCAATAACAAACTGGGGGTTGATTTCACCTACTATGACCAACAGACAACGGACGATATCCTGAATGCCACCATTTCACGTGCCAGCGGTTTTGGAAGTACATCCGTAAACCTTGGTAAAATGCAGAACAGGGGGATTGAGTTGTTGATAACGGCTACTCCGCTCAAAACCAACAACCTGACCTGGGATGTCTCGCTAAACCTGGCGAAGAACAACAACAAGGTGAAAGCGCTGATCGAAGGCTCCACTGAACTGGTAATGGAAGAACCGAGAACAAGAAACGCCTTCATCAAGAATATCGTCGGCCATCCGTTCGGAATGATTACCGGTAAGGTTCAAAAGTATTCACCCGATGGCCAACCGGTGTTCTTCGCCGATGGACGCCCGGTTTCGGAAAGCAATTACCAGATTATCGGAAACGGTATTGCCAAGCTGACCGGCGGTTTGACCAACTCATTTAACTACAAAGGCTTCGATTTATCCTTCCTTGTCGACTTCAAATGGGGTGGAGATATCCTGTCCGGAACGAACATGCGGCTCACACAATGGGGCGTTAGCAAGCAATCGTTGCAGGGGCGCGACGGCGAAGCTCCGCTGACAGTTACCGGCGTTACCCAGGAAGGCTCTGAGTACAAACCTTTCACCAAAACACTCACTGCGCGTGAGGCCTATGACTACTGGCAGTCAGTGGGTGGAGAAGCTAACCCGGTAACGACGAAGTTCCTTTATGACGCTTCTTTCATTAAACTGAGACAACTCTCGCTGGGCTACACTTTTCCAAGAAAACTGCTTGAAAAAACACCGCTCCAAAACCTCACTCTGTCGTTTGTAGGCCGGAACCTCGCGATCCTGTTCAAAAACATCGACAACGTCGATCCGGAGTCTACCTACTCGAACGGAAACTCGCAAGGCTTCGATTACTTCGGTTTCCCTTCTACACGCAGTTATGGTTTCAACCTGAGAGCAACATTCTAATTCCAAGAACATGAAAGACTTCAAAAAATACATCAAATACGGGTTGGCAGCGGTGTTGATGACGGGTTGCGATACACAAGAACTGCATGACCTCAACATCAACCCCCAGGCCCTGAACCAGGTCGACCTCAACTTTATTTTTACTTCCGCTGAGCTGGCGATAGCCTCCAACGGTTCCAGTGGTGATAACCGTTACATCGACTGGCGGACCAACATCGGCTGGTGCGCCTACGCGATCCAGCAATTAGGCAACGCCAGCGGCGGCATCGCTCCCGGAGATAAATACTCGGTGAACCTCGAAACCAATGCGGCCCCATTTGAATTTACCTATAATGACCAGCTGAAAAACATCGCCGAAATCCTGAAACAATCGGGTCCCGGCGGATTTGCGGAGGGTAAGTATGTCAACATGCGCAATGCAGCCCGCATTCTCCGTGCATTCAGTTTTGCCCGCCTGACCGATTTCTACGGAAGCGTGCCGTACACCGAGGCCAACAAGGGTACCGAGGGTATTTTCTTCCCTAAATACGATACGCAGGACGTCATTTACACCGATTTGCTCAAAGAGCTGGACGAAGCGGCCGCGGCCATGAATACCTCCAACGGCGACGAAGGATTTACCGACGCCGACTTCATTTACAAGGGGGATATCAACAAATGGAAGCGTTTCGGTTACTCTCTGATGTTACGCCTGGCTATGCGTATCTCGAACGTTGATGCGGCCAAAGCCGCTACGTATGTCAGCAAAGCGGTAGCTGGTGGCGTGTTCACCAGCAATGCCGACAATATGTGGGTTCCACTGGCCGATGGCCCCAGCGAATGGGTGAACCAGAACGGTATTTCGCGTGCGTTTGACCCCGGCGACGGCGGACAGCCGGCATTTCTGAGCGCAACGATGGTGAACTTCCTGAAAGGCGCCAATGCAAACAGTGTAGCCGATGATGATCCCCGCCTGATGATCCTCAGCAGTGGTATCGGCGACTGGGCAGGCGGCGTATTCACGCCGGTAACTACCGACCCACTGAAACAAAAAGGATTACCCAACGGATACGACCAGGCCATGCTGGACCAATTGGAGGGAAAACCCGTGATTGCTTCCAAAACCTACTCCCGCATCAACGTCAAAATGTTGCAGGATTCCGATCCTTACATGATCATGAACTATGGCGAAGTGGAATTCCTGCTGGCCGAAGCGATCGAACGGAAGATCGGAAGCGGGATTAATGGAACGGCGAAATCGCACTATGAAGCGGGTGTGAAGGCATCCATGCAAATGTACACCCCTTACGACGCATCGCTGACGGTATCGGACGCCGCGGTAACAGCTTACTTGACGACTTATCCTTACGGCACGACCAAACCGGCGCTGGAAATGATCGGGGAACAAATGTGGGTCAACAAGTTCTTCAACTGGTGGGAAGCGTGGAACGACTGGCGCAGAACCGGCTTTCCTAAGCTGACGCCAACCAACTACCCGGGCAACGTTACCAACGGAACGATTCCCGTAAGGCTCAAATATCCAACCAGCGAGGTGGCAGGTAACCCGAACTACCAGACGGGCGCCACTTTACCCGACGACTTTACTACCAAAGTTTGGTGGGACAAATAGGAAAAATTAGTAGATATAATTCAAAAGGTGCCCTGAATATTTTGGGGCATCTTTTTGTTTTTTATCCTAATTTTGAAATTCACCTGAATCACTAATTACTCACGGTTATGATACAATCTTTTGCGGCTGATGCCGATAAAAATGAAGTTTTTGAAAAAGTACAGCAGTTTATAGATGAGCAGGGATTCACCGTTGTAGCCAAAGACCACTCCCGCCCATGGGGAGGTTTCTTCGTACTCGATGAAAGCCAGGCACCCAAATTCATCTCTACATTTTTCCCGCATTTGTCGCTCGCCGACTTTGCCGGTTATGAGAAATTGAGCCCTAAAATTCTCGTGGTGGCACCTAACAAACGCCTTTCATGGCAATACCACCACCGCCGCGCCGAAATCTGGAAAGTAATCGGCGGAAGTGCCGGCATCGTGATCAGCGATACAGACGAAGAGACCGAATTGCAGCAACTGCCGATCGGCACGGTTATCAACCTCAAAAAAGGAGAGCGTCACCGCCTTGTGGGTGTGAACGAATGGGGTTTTGTAGCCGAAATCTGGCAGCATACCGACCCTTCCAATCCTTCGGACGAAGACGATATCGTTCGCGTACAGGACGATTTCGGAAGATAATATCGCCATTATCAATATCTGGCAGGTCGAAATGGCCTGCCAGATCGGTTCTTACTCATCCTAACCTGACCAGTCATGAAATTTGGAAAAGTTGACGACGCCGACAGCATAGATTTTACATTACCACCCGACAATCCCGCCAACAAAGCGCTGCTCAATGCAGCAAAGGGCGGAAAGCCCGGGATCTATATCGGGTGCGCCAAATGGAACAAAACCGATCTTAAAGGTTTCTACCCCAAAGGCACCAAGGACGAATTGGCCTACTACGCGACGCAGTTCAACAGCATCGAGCTGAATGCGACCTTTTACAATAACTTCCCCGTCGAAACCATCGAATCGTGGTACGCCAAAACACCGGCAGGCTTCAAGTTCTTTCCTAAATTGCACCAGGGCATCAGCCATTGGAAAAGGCTGAAAGATGCCAAAGAGCCGACCGACATTTACCTCGACGGCATTGCCCATTTGCAGGATAAACTCGGCATGCTTTTCCTGCAAATGCCCGACAATTTCGGCCCTAAAAATTGGGAAATATTGAAAGCATACCTGGAAGAATGGCCTTCCGGCTTTCCGCTCGCACTGGAATTGCGCCACACAGGCTGGTACGATGGCTCTTTTAACAGCGAAGACCTGTACAGCCTCCTCGAAAAGAAAAACATTACGCATATCGTAACCGATTCGGCCGGCCGTCGTGACCTGCTGCACATGCGGCTCACCACCCCGACCGCATTCATCCGCTACAATGGCGCCAATGTGGATTCGGACTACACCCGCCTCGACGACTGGTTTGAAAGGCTGAGACTCTGGACGGAAGAAGGTATTCAGAATATCTACTTTTTTGTGCACCAGAACCATGAGGAAGCGTCACCCCTGCTATCCTCCTATTTGATCCAAAAACTGAACAAAGAGCTGGGAATGGAACTGCAAGTCCCTTATGACCCGAGAGTCGCGAGTGGGCAGGTTAGTTTATTCAAATAGCAAAAGGCGGGACTGGTTCCCACCTTTTGCATGCTATTTCAGCTCGAACTTTACGCCTTGCTCAGGGAAGATCAGCCGCAGTCCCAGACTGTTGGCCGCACCCAGCTCTTTTCGGATCGTTTCTTCATTATTTCCTGCGGGCTTGATGTGCGTAACGACCACATTCAGGTTCCGTAAATGCTCCTTTCCGGCAAGTCCTCCCAGCACCTCAAACTCTTTCATAAACCATTTCGGCGTCAGGTGGCCGTACAAATGCCGATCGGGCTGCGCGTTCGGATAGGAGACTTCGAGAAAAACGCCTTTCAATTTTCCCGATTTCAACAGCGGCGCGACGGTAGTCCAAACCCGTTTCATATGGTTGGTCTGCTCCACATCGTCCGGGCCGGTATCGCCAAAATAGAGCGCATATTCATCACCGCGCCTCACGAGGAACGCCGTGCTCGAATAAGGCTTCGAATGGCTCAGCGGAAATGCCTGCACCCACATCTCTGAATCTTTAACCGGCATTTCGACAGCTTCCGTCAACTGCTGGTAACGGTATTTGTTCAATGCAGGTGCATTACCGTCATTCGCAAGGTTGGGCCAGCTTTGCCAGTTGAAGTAATGGGCTTTCATGACATCAATGCAATGCGCCATCGCGTAAACGTGCTTCACGGTGTCGTCCACCGAATTGATAATCATCCCCGAAATATGGTCGAGGTGCGGGTGTGAGATGAGGTAACCTTTGATGTTCTTCTTCAAAACCGTTTCGGCATTCCCATTAAATGCCCCTTTCGCAACCGCCTTGACGATCCCGTTGCTGACCGTACCGGCATCCAGGCACACATACGCGTCCGACCCCGCAGGCGCAAGCATATACGCGGAGAGGTTTCCATCCATTGTTCCGCCTTTCACACCTAGCGGGACAACTTGAAAACCCTTTTGGGCCAACGAAGCCGGCGCCGAAAGCAGCAGCAGGAGAAAGGGAATTATATGTCGCATATTCTTTTCGAAGATTAACGCAGCCGTAAGGAAGGCCGCGACGCAAAACTACAAGGCGTTTACCGAAGATCGTCAAATAAAAGTCGAACAAAGCAAATGCCTATCTTCGCACAACAGTTTGTTAAATGTACCAACCAATGCCCGAATTTATCCGCACCACCAGCGACAATCCCGATTTTCAGAACCTCACCAGCGAACTCGACGATGAACTTTGCCGCATTTACAACACCAACAAGGAAGATTACGAGGAATATAACCGCATTACCGGTCTGCCGACGGTTGTACTGGCCTATGAAAATGACATAGCCATTGCCTGTGGCTGTTTCAAGCAATTTGACGCGCACCGCCTCGAACTGAAACGAATGTTTGTGACACCCGGATTCCGCGGCAAAGGCATCGCTTCAATGATGGTCGACGAACTTGAAAAGTGGGGAAAAGAACTGGGTTACGGAACGATGATCCTCGAAACCGGCAAGGGCCAACCTGACGCCATTGCATTATACCGGAAGCTGGGTTATACCGACATTCCACATTTCGGAGAATTTCCGGAAGAATCGCGGAGTGTTTGTTTGGGAAAAAAAATACAGCAAGATTAGTTTAGTTGCACTCGCTAGCGTAGGTGCGGCGGATAGTGATGCTCGCGCTCGTATGCCTGCGCAAGCAAGGCCATTGCTCGTATCGAATCCAACTCGGATTCGGACAAGTTCTTTTCGCCCTTGTCCATCAAAGCTAAAATCTCATTCATCAACCTCTCATACTGCTCCTCGGTCAGATTTTTTTCGACGATCTCTTTCATCACCTTTTAAATTTGATTTTTGATGCATCAATTTTGTCATAAGCATCGTGGGTACCCAGAAACAAGATGTACATTGTCCTTATAGGAAACAGGATAAGCGCCACAAGTCTGTATTTGTTTCCTTTAACATTAAAAACATATCGGTCATTCCAACCGCGTCGACAGAATTGAATGTTTTCTTGACATCATGGAAGCTCGCCCAATCTGCTTCACTGGCATTTTCAAACCAGGACAGAAGCGCTTTTTCAGCTTCGGGATATAGCAGGCTATATTCTCGTATAGTACGAAAACTAATAATGACCATGTTGATGAGTGTGTGCAAAACTCAAATGTAGATAATAGATTCATAACCAGAGTTATAAATTTCCAAACACAACGTGAACTCCACCGCTCCGCAACCCTTCTATCAGAAACTGTCCCTAACCCTCCTGGCGATCGGGATCATTATGCTCGCGATTTATCTTGGGCAGGATATTGTTGTACCGCTGGCCTTGGCCGGGTTGCTGGCCGTGCTGCTCCGCCCCCTCGAAGGCCTGTTTATCCGCATCGGAATTCCTAAACTGCTTTCGATCACACTGGCATTGTTGATCGCGGTTTTGATCGTCTCGGCGGTTACGGTACTCATTTCCATGCAGCTCGCCGATTTCTCCGACGAATGGCCAAAGCTCAAGAGGAACATCGACCTCTTTTACCGCGATGCAAGGCGCTGGATCCGCCGCGAGTACAGCGTGAGCTACCGCCAGCAAGCCGAGTATCTGAAAAATGCCCAAAGCAAAACCCTCGAGACATTCCAGGGCCCCGAAACGCTTGGGGTAGTAACAGGTCCGCTCGGCACGCTGATCCTCATCCCTATTTATACATTCCTGCTGCTCTATTATCGGGCGATGCTGATCCATTTCACGGTCGTGCTGTTCGCGGAAGAACAAAAGCAGCGTGTACTGGAAATATTGGGACAGATCAAATCCATCATTCAGAGTTACATGGTAGGGCTTTTGCTGGAAACAACCGCAGTGGCAGTCCTCAACTCGGCAGGATTGCTGATCCTGAATGTGCAGTATGCGATTTTACTAGGCGTAATGGCTGCCATCCTCAATTTGGTCCCCTATATCGGTGGCCTCGTCGCGACGGCACTGGCGGTAATGGTGACGTTCATCAGCCATCCCGAAATCGATGTGCTGCTGGGGGTTGTGGGGGTATTTATCGCCGTGCAGGTGATTGATAACAATTTCCTGGTGCCGTTCATCGTCGGCTCCAAAGTGCGGATCAATGCGCTGGTGTCCATCGTGGGCGTACTCGTGGGCGGCGCGCTGGCGGGATTGTCGGGGATGTTTCTTTCAATCCCGGTGATTGCTATGATGAAAGTGATTTTCGACCGGGTACCGGGACTCGAACCATGGGGCATCCTGCTCGGCGACCAAACGCCCGAGCAGGCCAACAATAATTTGTTCCGTTTCGTGAATCTGAAAAAAGTGGCGCCCGGCGATCCGGCGGCAGGCGATCCGGCGGCAGGCGACCCTGCGCCCGGCGAGCCAGAAGAAAAAAACCAGCCATGAAAGTTTCACGACTGGTTATGATTGGTGTCAGCTTACAAATTGCTTGGTATCCACCACCGCTTTAAGGTCATGCAGCAGGCTGAACAGCCCGAAGAATGTGCGGTTGATGTAAATAAAATGTTTGGAGCCGCGGTTCATGTTCATTTTGCGCAGCTCTTTGTCATTGGCATATTTTTCGCCTAGCGCCGCGAGTTTCAGGAAAAACGCTTCATCCGAAAAGTCGAACGTCTCGGCCTGAAACGGTTGCGTGAGTAAGGCGAGTATTTCTCTGAAAAGGTTCGAAAAGTAGATGGTTTCCGCCTGGGTATCCTTCTCTGTGAGAATTTCCAGTTCAACCAGCTTGGCATGGAAAATCGCTGGATTGTTCAGGTTTTCAGGCTCGGCGAGTTCGAAATACGGAATGTAGAAATCCTCGGGAATTTCTTTGATACAACCGAAATCGATGGCAATCAGGTTGTCGTTTTCATCGATCAGGAAATTGCCCGGATGCGGGTCCGCATGAACTTTGCGGAGCTGATGCACCTGGAACATGTAAAAGTCCCACAATGCCTGTCCAATCTTATTGGCCGTGTCCTGATCGGGATTCGACTTGCAGAACTCCGACCAATGCTGGCCGCTCATCCAATCCATCGTAATCACGCGTTCGCTCGAAAACTCCGGGTAATATTTCGGAAAACGCAGGTTCGGAATATGCTCGCAAGCCTCGGCGATTTCGGTACTATTGGCTATTTCAAGAATGTAGTTCGTCTCTTCCGTCAGCTTCGTTTCAACCTCTTTGAAGTACTTGTCGGAATCCTTCGCCTGGATGTTGAACATCTTCATCGCGATCGGCTTCACGAGCGCCAGATCCGACGAAATGCTCTCCGCCACACCTGGATACTGGATTTTCACCGCCAGCTCTTTCCCTTCATGCACAGCCTTGTGTACCTGACCAATACTTGCTGCATTGATCGCATTGGGATTGAATGTGTCGAACAGTTCAAGCGGCGACTTTCCGAAATACTTCCGGAACGTCTTCACCACTAATGGCGCCGAAAGCGGCGGTACCGAAAATTGAGAAAGCGAAAACTTCTCCACATAAGCCTGCGGCAGGAAATTCTTCTCCATGCTCAGCATCTGAGCCAGCTTCAGCGCACTGCCTTTCAGACTTTTGAGGCTATCATAAATGTCCTCCGCATTGTTGCTGTTGAGGTTATCCCGCGCCGTTTCGGGGCTGGTAATCTTCTCGCCGTAGTACTTCAGATAATTCCCCCCAATCTTGACCCCTGTCGAGATAAGCCGGGTGGCACGCCGTATTTTGGAAGTAGGTATGCTGTCAATCGTCTCCATTCCTACTTCAATTTTTCTTTAATCAAAAACTTCCCGAAATCGATCACGCTCTCGAGAGGCGTCGTATCGATCAGGTCAAATGTAGCACGGATCGATTTTTCGATGAACAAATCCGTTTTCTCAAAACCTACGGATTCATCGTCGATCCAGAATTTCAATGTGAGCAGCAGCTGAATCCACGCGCCTTCTTCCAGTGCGTCTTGCTGCGCCTTGCGAATGCGTTCACTCTTTGCTTTCAGGTAACCGTCGCTGATTTCGTGGATATAATCCTTAAAACTGCTACGGAACTCTTTCAGCTTCAGAATACCGTTCAGTTTATTCTTTTCCTCCTTTAATGCAAAAACCACATAGCTGCGATTCGCAGTCAGGATTTCGATCAATGTAAAGTAGTAAGCCAATAATTTGTCCCGAAAACCGACGCCATCGATCTCCCCGCTTTGGTTGATCAGGTTTACAGCCAGATTATGAAAACTCACAAAAACACGCCTTTCAAGCGATTCGATGGAAGTAAAGAACTTGTAAAAATCCTTTTCCGCGAAACCGTGCCCTTTGGAAAACAGGTACACCGATTCCGGCTTCTTGTGATTTTCCAGGCAGTAATGCATGTATAACTCGGTAATCTTGTCGGCGGTGAGGTCCACGCCAGCGGGTGGTAGTGCCTTCGTTTTGGTAGCCATCAGAAGTATTTGTTTACTTATGGAAGATGAGTCACGTTAAAGTAAACGCTCGGAGTGGCTATTTAATTCCGTCTGGATGGGATGAAGCTCCTGCTTCATCCACATTATTCGCAGGCCTCCGGCCGGTCGAAGAAGCGATTTGCGCGAAGTCGCTCACCTGGCCGCCGGAGGCCTGCGAATAGTAGGCACGAAGCAGAAGCTTCGCGCCATTCATGCTTTAAAAACATTCAGATTCAAAAACGCATTGCGGAACTTCCCTTTCGGATCCATTTGCGCAGCGAGCTCCCTGAATTCCGGAAGTTTCTCATACCGCTTTTCCAGCAAACCGGGCGAAACGGTAAACAATTTCCCCCAATGCGGCCGCGGATTGAACGGCGCCAGTTCCTTTTCGATAACCGGCAGCAACTTACTCACAGCCGGCCAATCCTGTTTCCAGGTAAAGTGGATCGCCACCGAATCCTGTTTGTAGCACGGACTCAGCCATAGATTATCTGCCGCGATTGTTCTCACCTCGGATGTAAACAAATGAGGACTTATTTGGCTGCCCATTTTGGAAATGGCCAGGATCGCATCTACGGCATTCTTACGTGGCACAAAGTATTCCGTTTGCAACTCCTTGCCGCTGCTGGGCGTAAAACCCATTTTGAAATGCGGCATGCGCTCATACCAGGGGCCCGGCACGCCCATTTGCTCGGTACAGTTTTCTGCTGAAAGTTCGGGGATCGGGTGCAGGTTTCTCGTAGCCAGTTTTCCTCCAAAAAGCTCCTTGTCCGGGCGTGCTTTCAAAGGCTTGTCACTATTCGTCTTATATTTTATCCACACCTCCGTTATGTCCTCCGTAGCCCAGTTTGTAAAAAGGCTCACGCTATCTCCTCTCGACTCTATTTCGTCGAAGTGCTCTTTCAGCTGGCTTAGAGGCAAATTTTCATACACGACCTGAGCCATCATAAACGTCGGCTGCACATCCAACGTCACCTTCGTTACCACACCAAGCGCACCGAGATGCACCACCGCCGCATTGAATTTCTCCCCGTCTTTCTCCCTGCTCAACTTCACCATCTCCCCATCCGCGGTCACAATTTCCATGGCCGAAACCGCAGTGGCAAGGTTTCCATTCTTCTCACCCGACCCGTGCGTGGCGGTTGCACACGCGCCCGCGACAGAAATGTGTGGCAGCGAGGCCAGGTTATGCAATGCAAAGCCCTTGTCGTGCAGGTAGGGTGCCAGTTGACCATATTTCAACCCGCCATTGACGGTGACGGTTTTGTTTTTGGTATCCAGATCAATGACTTCTTCCGCACCAACGACCGTAATGAACTGGTCTTTCGTATCCGCAATGTCGTTGAAACAATGCCGTGTGCCGAGCACTTTTAGCTTGGGGTATTTCTTGACAAGCGTTTGTACCTGTTGCAAGTTTTTACCCAAATCGAGTTTTTCAGTGCTGTATTCCAGGTTGCCTGCCCAGTTGCGGAGCTTGTCGCTATTGCCCCAGCCGCTCAGCGGGGAAAGTAAAGGAGCCGTCATTAATGCGGATGAAAGTTTAATGAAAGTACGTTTGTTCATGCGGAAGTCAGGTTGAAATGCACGAAATAGGAATTTATCCCAAATTAATTGAATAAATCAGCATTCCAACCGCGAATAATGCTAGCTGGTCTTTGCCAGCGCCGCTTTTAGAATGGAAGTAGCTTCGCGCAACTCCTTTTCATCCAGGCTGCCGAACCCGAGCCGCATGGCGCTGAGGCGCCCGGTCTGGAACAGCAATGTTTGCGGCAAATGCAGGTTTTCACGCAGGCATTCCTTGCTCACGCGCATGAGGTTAATGTCGCGCCGCCATTCCGTCCAGATCGCCAGGCCACCCGGCGGGGCTTTGAATGTCAGATAGGGTTTGAAATCACTTTCCAACAATTCGGTAAACAAATCCCGGCGCTGATGGTAAACCTTCTGCGCTTTCTTAATATGTCGCTGGATTTCGCCCTCATCGAGCAGTTCGGCCAACGCCTGTTCCATCATCAGATCGCCCTGCCGATCGATAATCCGCCGCATCTTACCCAGTTCACGGATCAAATTTTGCGGCGCAACCACGTATCCCGAACGCAATCCCGGCGCCAGCGCCTTGCAAAACGAGCCCACATACACGACCATTCCCGCCCCATCCGCACTCGCCAGCGGCAATACCGGGCTGCTGTTATAATGGAAATCATAGTCGTGGTCATCTTCCAGGATGATGAACCCATATTGTACCGACAGATTGAGCAACTCCACGCGCCGCTCGGCGCTCAGGGTTACTGTCGTCGGGTAATGGTGATGAGGCGTGATATACAGCATACGGATCGGTGTGCGCTCGCAAAGCTGCCGCACCGCTTCCACAGAAATGCCCTGATCATCCACGGGTACCGAAAGGATATTCGCACCGGCCTGTTGGAAAATCATATTGGCAACATAATAGCTCAGGTCACCAACCACCACATTATCCCCCTTTTTCAACAGTAACGTCGAGGCGAGATAAATGCCCATCTGAATGCCGCGGGTCGTGATGATATTCTCGGCACCGATATGCAGACCGCGGGTATTGTTCAGGTAAGTCGCGAGCCGCTCACGGAACCAGATATTCCCCTCCACGTGCGAATAGGTAAGGTATTTCCGGTTGTTATTCCTTCTCAAAACACTGGAATAGGCCTTCGCGAGCTTGTCCATAGGGGCGAGGCGCACGTCCGGGAGACCGTCGGTGAATTCCAGGTCCGCGCGAGAGAGCGACAGCGGACGATCGAGCAGCATGCTTTCCTCGAACGCAAAGCCGGTTTGCTGCGGGTACTGCTTCAAATCACTCACATTCGCCGACAATGCACTGCCCCTCACCACCGGGCTCTTCCGCGTCACGAACGTCCCGCGGTTCGGCAGCATTTCGATCCAGCCTTGGGCGTCGAGTTCGTTGTAAGCAGCCACGACGGTTTTGCGGTGCACTTCGAGCATCTCCGCAAGTGCGCGCGTACCAGGCAGTTGCACACCCGTAACGAGCACGCCACGTTGAATGGCGTTGATCATCTGATGCGCAATTTGCAAATAAACAGGTGTCCCGGACGCACGGTCCAACAGGATCACATTTTTGAATGGTATTTCAACCGGACTACTCATTAGATTCAAACCGGAGCATATAAACGGGCCGGCAAGATAATAGTTTTGTGTTGAAAAATGAGGTTTGGCCGCTGGCCGCTGGCCGACCGCCGACCAGAGGCCTGCGGCCGACCATAGACCATAGACAATAGACAATAGACAATAGATCGCTGACCATGGACCATAGTTAAGATTATTGAGCCAGCCTAAGGTCTAGCACAAAACATCGTCCATGGTCGATGGTCCATGGTCTATGGTCGACTCAGACAATCGGCGGTCGGCGGTCAGCCGTCGGTCGTCAGCCGTCGGCCGTCAAAAAAACACCAATCGTTACAAATAACCTATGAAGCAACATTACGCAATCACCCTCTTGCTATCCCTCATCGCAAACCTGGCCCTGGCGCAGGAAATATCACTCGACCCGGTAACGGTCACTTCGTCCCTCGTCGAAAAGCGTGCATCACAAACCGGCCGCAACATTGCCGTCATCAAAGGCGAGTATTTCCAGCAGTTGCCGGTGCATAGCATCGACGACCTGCTGCGTTACGTACCGGGCGTCGAAATACAGGCGCGGGGACCGCAAGGTTCGCAAAGCGACATTGTTTTGCGCGGCGGTACATTCCAGCAGGTGCTCGTAATTCTCGACGGCATTCGCCTCAACGATCCCAATACCGGGCATTTTAACAGCTACATCCCTATTTCGCCCGCCGAGATCGAGCGGATCGAGGTTTTGAAAGGCGCTTCGTCGGCATTGTATGGTTCCGATGCCGTGGGCGGGGTGATTCACGTCATTTCTAAAACATTCGCGGCACGTTTGAAAGGTACGACGGGTAGCGACGCCGTGCAAAAAACGCAGGTAAACGGCGGCGTCAGTGCCGGTGAATATGGGTTGTTCAATGCCAATGTGGGAGCATTTGTGCAGCGCAACAAGCTGGCAGTCTCGGGCGGGTTTCTGTCCAATAATGCTTCCGGCGTACAGCAGCGCGGCATCAAAGGCTATTTCCACAACAATACCGCTTCGCTATCGCTGAGTTATGCCATTTCCCCAAACTGGAACCTGGCTGTCCGCAGTTCTTACGACCACCGTGATTTTGCGGCCCAGAATTTCTATACCGTTTTGAAATCCGACACGGCCAGTGAGAAAGTGAAAATGTCGTGGAATCAGGTAAGATTAGGTTACCAGAAAAACAAAACGGCGTTTTCGATCGACGGTGGCTTTAAATCCGTGCAGGATACTTATCTGTTTAACCCGCACTCCATTGCCAACAGCAGCAAATCGAAGTTATGGCAGGGGCTCGCCACTTTGCAGCAAGGCCTTACTTCAAGCACCAACCTGATCGCGGGCGTCAATTTTCAGCAGCGTAATATCAGATCCAACGACCGCGGCAACCATACGCTCAACCAGCTTGCGCCGTTTGTGTCAGTGGTACAAAATATCGGGGAGGACTTTACAGTAACGCCTTCCGTGCGCATGGACTGGCGCGAAAGCATCGGCACCGAGGTGTCTCCCCAAATCAATTTATCCTACAAAAAAGCGGGCTGGCAACTGCGTGCAAGCGCCGGCAAGACGATCCGCGACGCCGATTTCACAGAGCGTTTCAACAACTACGCGAAGAAACTCGTCACAGGCGGCAGCGTCGGCAACCCCGATCTGAAAGCGGAGCGATCATTCAGCTACGAAGCGGGTGCGGATTGGTTTCTGACCAGTAGTCCCGCCGCACAGCTTAAAGTTTCCGGCACATTTTTCCAACGCCGCCAAAAAGACCTGATCGACTACGTTACCACCCCATACGCTCAAATGCCGCGTAAAGATAATCTCTCGCCGACGGGTACATTCGGCCTCGCGTTGAACATTGCCGAGGTGAACACGACTGGTTTTGAGCTGGATATCCAGTCGGCGAACACCATTTCCGACAACCAGAAATTGCTGGTCAACGCCGGTCTCACATGGCTTGATAGCGATAACAAAAGCCAGATCCAGTCATTTTACCTTTCGTCGCATGCCAAATTCCTCGCCAATTTCTCTGCCATTTACCAGGTCGGCGGGTTTTCACTCAGTGTCAACGGTTTGTACAAAAAACGGGCGGAGCGTGAAGCACTGGCCATCGAAGCGGCTATTTCAAAAAATTACTTTATACTCAACGCCAAAGCCGAATATGCTTTCCTGAAACGCCAACTGGGCATATTTGTCCAGGCCGACAATGCCTTTGACAAACAATACAGCGATATCCTCGGCTCTGTAATGCCTGGTCGATGGCTGATGGGCGGCGTGCGCTTCAATTTTGCAAAATAGCGGCACTATTTTTGCAGGAGTTCGTATATTCAAGTGAAAGCACTCCATCATGTTTTCGAATATACGTAACTCCTGTCTTCTATTGGCATTACTTTCATTTTCCGGCACAAGGGCGATAAGCGCCGCTGATAGCGTTGCAACAGACGTTTCAGCAAAGAAAATGAATGTGTATTTTATCAGTGGCCTCGGCGCCGACGAGCGCGTATTTACCAAACTCAAACTCGATCCGAGGTTGAATGTGAAGTATATCAAATGGGTGAGGCCTTTAAAAAAAGAGTCGTTGCAGCATTATGCCGCCCGTTTGAGCAAACAAATCGACACATCGCAGCCATTTCAACTGGTAGGGCTTTCTTTCGGCGGTGTTGTCGCTTCTGAAATCGCGGATATCGCATGTCCGCAGCAGGTAACGCTCATTTCGAGTATGTCAACCGGCGTTCCTCTCTCGAAGTTTTACCAGGTGATGATCAAGTTTTTGCTGATGTCGCCCTTGTCGGCGCCTTTGCTGAAATCGGCCAACCGGGTGACTTATAACTATTTCGGAGCGGATACGCCGGAATTGAAGAAGCTGCTGAAACAGATCCTGCACGATACCGACACCAGGTTTCTGAAATGGGCGCTGACCCGCATGGGCGGCTGGGACCGCAAAGAGCGGGTCGAAAACCTTTTCCACATTCACGGTACGGCCGACAAGCTCATTCCGATCATCATCGTAAAACCGGATATTATCATCGAAGGCGGCGGGCACTTAATGGTCTACGCCCAAGCCGACCAGATTTCAAAAATCCTCAATCACCGGCTTACGTCCATTGATTCAGCAGAATAATCTTGCCGATATGGTCACTGGTTTCCATTAACGTGTGCGCTTTGGCTGCTTCGGCCATCGGAAATGTCTGCGCGATCACCGGTTTGAAGAGAGCCTTCTCTAAAACCGGCCACACATTTTTTCGAATATCGGAAGTTAATGCAGCTTTGAAGGCATGATCGCGGTTGCGCAGCGTGCTGCCGGTGACTGTCAGGCGTTTCCGCATGATCAGGCTAAAATCCACTTCATCGGCGCCCTTCACTTTGCCGCCTTTCATGGTATTGATAAAAACCAACCGACCTTCCTCCCGCAGTAAACGCAGGTTTTTAGGAATATAGTCCCCTCCCACCATATCGAGGATCACGTCTACTCCCAGCTTTTTTAGTACTTCTTCGAAATCGGAGGTTTTATAATTAATGCTGATATCCGCTCCTAATGCGGTGCAGGCCGCGCATTTTTCATCCGAGCCTGCCGTGGTAAACACTTTCGCTCCGAATGCTTTGGCTAATTGAATAGCCGTAATGCCGATGCCGCTGCTTCCTCCGTGCACCAGAAAACGCTCTCCTGCCTGCAATCGGCCCCTTTGAAATACATTATGCCAAACGGTAAACACCGTTTCGGGTAACGAAGCTGCCTGAGCAAAATCTAAGCTCGCGGGTACGGGCAGACAATGTGTTGCCTGCGCGAGCGCATATTCCGCATAACCGCCGCCTGCGAGCAGCGCGCACACGCAATCGCCGGGCTTCCATGCTGTTACGTCTGCACCAATTTGTTCAATCACACCGGCCACTTCCAGTCCCGGAATATCCTGCGGCGCGTCGGGCGGGGGCGGATAGTTGCCTTTTCTCTGGAACACATCGGGCCGGTTCACGCCCGCCGCATATACCTTAATCAACACTTCGGAGGCAGCCGGGCAGGGCCTTTCGCGTTCCCGAATTTGGAGTACATCCGGCGCGCCGGGCTCGGTGATGATAATGGCTTTCATGAATAAATTTCCTTACCAAATGGTGCAAAAGAGAGGCTCATGAGCTTAAAATGCTGTTTTGCAAACGGCAAACCGATGATCGTGATCGCAAGCAAAACACCAAAAATCAAATGCGTCAGCGCGATCCAGATCCCGCCGAGAAAAATCCAGACGATGTTGAAGATGGTCGATAAACACCCCGAATCGCCCGGTACCTCCCGCACATGCTGGCCGAATGGGAAGAGCGTCATAATACCTATTTTAAAACATTGGATACCGAACGGGATACCGATGATGGTCAGGCAGAGCGCCAGCCCGGCGGCCATATATTCGAGAAAAACGACAAATCCGCCGAAAATAAGCCAGATAATGTTTCCAATAAGGTTCATGACGCGATCAGTTTAATGTGAATGTGGATTAAAACTAATGCTACCTGCCCTTAGTATGCCGGATTTTCGATGGACGGCTCCAACAGAAAATCGTCGGACGAAATCGCTGACTTCCAGTTTTCTATTTTCAACAATCTGAAAAACTCTTCCTCCTCAATCTCCTTCACTCCACCGGGCGGCAGGTCGCCCAGCTCCAAATCCTCGATACTGGCCCGAATAAGGCGTCGGCAACGGTGATTGGCCTCCCGCACCATCTTCCGCACCTGGTGGTATTTGCCTTCTGTGAGTGTAATGCTCAGCCAGGTATTCGGGACATCGGGCTGGGTTTCATTCTGATGTTTGCTCAAAATCGCGGGCCGGTCGATGATTTCGACCTCGCAGGGCGCTGTAATGTAGTAACCGCCGCCTTTCACACGAATGGGAATACCCGTACGTAGCAGCTCCACCGTCTCGGGCGGCACAACATGGCCTACATTTACCCAATATTTGCGCTTGTGCGGCACTTCTCCCAGAAAAAGCAGATTGGTTACCTTTTTATTGGTAGTAAGAATCAGCAAGCCTTCCGAAAGGCTATCCAGCCTCCCAATTGCATGCGTGCCTTCCGGAAAATCAAAATCCAACGCACCCAGCAACCGCACATCATGCGAGCTGACGAATTGCGAAACCATGTTTTGTGGCTTGTTGATAATGAAGTAGCGGTGCGGTGTTGGAGTCATAATATTTAAAATTCCCACTCCAAATTTTCCGGATCCTGATGACTATTCCAAATCGTAAGAATATGTATCTCCGATTCGGTCTCCTCGTAAATGACGAAATAGTCGCGAACGATTTTGATGCGAGTATGCTCTTTACTCGTCTTCTTGCCTATTTTGGGATGGATGGCAACCAGCTGAACAGCTTCGTTGAAAAGCCGATTCAGCTTCCGGCTGTACGTTTTGGATCTGTTTCGGTTAGCCCAATATTCCAATATATGTTTTCGATCAGTGTGTGCTCTGGCAGACCAGACTATTTGTTTAGCCATTCGTCTATTTCTTTGTTGGCCTGATTATGGGTAAGGTAATTCCCGTTTTTGATTTGGGCTCTCGCTTCTTCGATGGCATCCAGCTGCTCGCGGCTCAATATGTAAGGCTCCTGAATATCGCTTTCCGCACCAAGCAACCTATAAGCCTCTGCTAGAATATCTTCATTATCAATACTCCTGATCTTATCTATCAACCGTTCTTTCAATTCTGTCGTAGCCATTTTCTTAAAAGTTTGTTATCCGAATATACAAAGTTTCAGGTTCTAAAACCTCATTTCCTATGCCCCGCTTCATAATGCGCTTGCAACAAATCTTCGCCAAAATCACTGGTCAAATCCCTTACCACCGAGTGAATATGGTTCCCGCCATTCTGCGTGTTGTCGAATTCGATGAGGAATGTAGGACCATGAATGCGATAGTAATGCCCATGGCCGGTGCCGATTTCGGGCTGCTGGTCGCCGAGCCAGGCGAAGTGGATTTTGTCGAGGCCGCTTTTTTCGAGTTCGGCCCATTGCTGGTTTTTGAGGGTCACGTGGTAGCGTTGCAGGTAGGCCATAATGAGTTTTTTAAATGCCGCTTTTTGCGCTGCGTTCAGTTCTCCCATGGCTATGCCCTCCATTTTAGCGAGGGAGGCTTTTCTGGCGTTAGACGTGAATATTTCGTTGGGTGCTTTCGCTCCGAGGTTCGCTTTGTCGAGTTGGGAGGCATCGAGGCTATGAAGCAGGTCGAATGCCAGATCTTGCTCGGCTTTCAGTATCCGCTTGCCTTTTTGCGGCACGTCGGCCATTACCTGGCCCGGATTACTCCCGAAAAAGCTGGGCGTGAAGGTTACCTGGTTATCGATCGACGAGAAATGCAGCGACAAATGGTGCCCCTCCATCCGCCAGCCCCATGGATCGTTACCTGGTGTGCCGAACACGAGGAATGCATAATTTTCAGGGTCGCGGTAAGTGTCGTTGGCAGGACGGGATTCCACTACCCGTAATACGTTTTCCAGGTCGATAATTTGCTCGGCTTTGCTGTAACCTTCCTGGCTGAGTACGACACGTACCATCGCCATCGCTACTTTGCGCTGAGCAGGCGTCAGGGTTTTGAAGGTAATGCCTTTGCGGGCTCGCGGGGTAAAGTTCCAGTCGAAACGGGCCAGATCGGCGTAGGGAAGCTCTGTTTCCTCGCGCTGCTCGGGATTGAGGACTTTCAGGAATGTGGTTACGGCGTCACGCATTTCTCGGGCCAGCTCTTCGTTCTTCTGGGCCCACGCCTGCGTGCCGCTCAAAAGGTTCGAGATAACCCCCAGCAGCAAACATCCTATTAACTTTTTCATATTGTTCCGGTTTGAAATAAATCCCTACTAATGACTTTGTTAAAAGCCCGCGTAGCGGCGGTTTCTACCTGAAATCCGCATTACCGGTCTTTCCCTGCGCATTTTCGCCGAAAGCCATTAGTTTTGCCGTTTATTTGAGATCAATATGATGAAGTGGGAACAATTGCTGTCGGCAAAACGCTGGGGCAGCGAAGACAAATACAATTCCGATCCGACCGAGGCCCGCTCGGAGTTCCAGCGCGATTACGACCGGCTGATCTTTTCTTCGCCTTTCCGCCGGTTGCAGAACAAAACGCAGGTATTCCCCCTTCCCGGAAGTATTTTCGTCCACAACCGGCTCACACACAGCCTTGAAGTAGCGAGTGTAGGCAAGTCGCTCGGGCGGATGTTTTACAACCATCTGAAAACTGAAAACCATCAGGTCGACGACGATCTGCCGCTGATCAGCGAGATCGGTAATATCGTTTCAGCCGCCTGCCTCGCGCACGACCTGGGCAACCCCGCGTTCGGACATTCGGGCGAGGCTGCTATTTCGCATTATTTTACGGATGGCGATGGTTTGAAATACCGAAACGAAGTGAGCGATGCACAATGGGCCGACCTGACGCATTTCGAAGGTAACGCCAATGCGATCCGCATTCTCACACACCCGTATGCAGGTAAGGGTTATGGCAGTTTCGCATTAACCTACTCTACTCTGGCAGCCATTGCCAAATATCCCTGCGAAGCGCTCGCCGGCCACAGGAAAGCCCATATTTACACCAAAAAATACGGTTTCTTTCAGTCGGAGCAGGCTGGGTTCCAGAAAATCGCCGCCGAACTAGGCTTGTTGCAGGTTTCGGATTCGCCGGTGGTTTACAAAAGGCACCCGCTGGTTTATCTGGTGGAAGCTGCGGACGATATTTGTTACAATATCATCGACCTCGAAGATGCGCACCGGCTCAAAATCCTGTCCTACCAGGAAGTGGAGGCGCTGCTGCTCGCATTGTGTAACGATTCCCGGATGCCGGCGCGTCTGGCGGATATCGACGATGATGATGCCAAGATAGGCCTCCTACGCGCCAAATCGATCAGCACGCTGATCAACGCTTGCTCGGAACTATTTATCAATGAGCAGGATACGATCCTGAACGGCGATTTCAATGCAAGCCTGATCGACCGCATTCCCGAGCCGCACCGTTCGGCGATGAAGGAGATCGAGCGAATATCTATTCAGAAAATTTATAATTACTCGTCGGTAGTGCAGATCGAAGTCGCCGGTTACAAGGTAATGGGGGGACTACTCGAAGAATTTGTACCGGCTTATCTCAACAATAACTCACATTATACCCGGAAGCTAGTAGACCTCATACCCAAGCAGTTTATCACCACGAAAACGGACACCTACTCGCGTATACAGACTGTCCTCGATTTCGTATCGGGTATGACAGATCTTTATGCAGTAGAACTATTCCGTAAAATTAAAGGGATTTCATTTCCATCTATTTCGTAGTAAAAAGCGATTTATCACGGCAGTGCAGCGTGAAGCGTAAAAATAGTTCGTTCTCAAAAGTTTTATGTAAATTGTAGATCGATTTATAACGTCGCAACCACCTGTATCTATGCAGATTGAACAGTTTGTCTATTCGGATAGTCCCTCTGAAATCCCGTTCTCGTTTTCCCCGCAAGTGCTGTTCATTTTCGGCGACCGGGAACTGCTTGAAACTACGGGGATTTCGCACCAACTCGCATTGCAATATCCCGATGCCGTTTTTTCCGGATGCTCAACCGCCGGGGAAATCGCCAATGAGTCGGTAAGAGAGCATACCATCATCGTCACGGGTATTGCGTTCCAGGACGTATCGATCAAAAGTTCTAAAATCAGCCTTGAAGATATTGATTTCGACAGCTGGGAAGCGGGCAAACGGCTCGTCTCCCAACTTCCGGCCCAAGGGCTTAAACACGTCTTCGTCGTTTCCGATGGCCTCAAAGTGAATGGCACCGACCTCGTGAAGGGCATGACGGAAGGGTTGACCGACGGTACCACGATCACCGGCGGCCTGGCTGGCGACGGCTCGCATTTCGCCCGTACGATAATTATCGAGCCCGATGGAAAAGTCGCAACCGAAAGTGTGGCGGCTATTGGCTTTTATGGTGAAAAGCTTTCGATCGGATACGGCTCGCGCGGCGGCTGGGACAGCTTCGGGCTCGACAGACGGGTGACGCGTTCTAAAGACAATATCCTTTATGAAATCGACGGTGAGCCGGCGCTCGATCTCTATAAATCATTCCTGGGTGATAAAGCGAAAGAACTGCCGGCCTCGGGCCTGCTGTTTCCGCTGAGCATGCGTGATAATGAGGAGCGCGCACCGGTGGTACGCACGATTCTGGGGATTAATGAAGACGAAAAGAGCCTGACATTCGCGGGAGATATTCCCGAGGGCTCGTTTGTGAGATTGATGAAAGCCAACAACGACCGGCTGATCAACGGTGCCGAAGAAGCGGCCCAGGAAGCAGCGCGTGGCCTGGATAACAATGCTGAATTCGCTATTCTGGTTAGCTGCGTCGGACGCAAGCTGGTATTGAAACAAATGGTGGAAGAAGAGGTCGAATCCGTCTCCGAAGTGCTGGATGGGCCGGTTATGACAGGCTTCTACTCCTATGGCGAACTGGCGCCGTTCAACCGTGATTCGTTGTGCGAGCTGCATAACCAAACCATGACGATTACCACTTTCCGTGAATAACCGATGCAAACGCTTGAACTAACCGAAACCAATTACCACCGGCTCTTAAAACGACAAATCAGGAAGTCATTACCGCCTGATCTTGCCGACCACCCCGATATGCAGGATTTCCTGCTGGCCGTAAATCAGGCCTATGCCGAATACCAGGACGATCTGACGCGGATGGAGCTGATCTTGGAACAGAGCTCGGGTGAACTTTTCAAAGCCAACCGGGAGCTAAGCCGCATCGCACAGGAAAAAACGGAAGAAGCCGCCCTCACCAGTCAAAGGCTGGAAGAGGTGGTGGGCAGCATTTCGGAGGTATTGGTGCAGCTGGACCGTGAAGGCAATTTCACCTACCTCAACCAGGCATGGGAGAGCATTACAGGCTACCCCGTGGCCGCCAGCCTCGGCCAGCGTTTTGCAGGTTTTCTTCCTCCGCTCGAATCCAGGGAAAAGCTGATTGAAATACTCCATAATGAGGTCCAGGGAAAAGAAGATACCCTGCGCATATTCACTGCCGACGGGCAGGAAAAATGGTTGGGCGTTTCAATTATCCCCTATTATGCCCATGGCGAACACATCGGCTTCACCGGGACGCTCTCGGACGTAACTGCGCGCGTAACAGCCGAAAAGAAGCTAAAATCCTATACCCGCGACCTGGAACGTATCAATGCGGAGCTCGATCAGTTTGCATACGTCGTGAGCCACGACCTGAAAGCACCGCTGCGGGCGATCAACAACCTTTCGGAATGGATCGAGGAGGACATTGCCCATATGCTCGAAGGCGAAACCAAGGACCAGTTCAGGCTCCTGCGCGGGCGCGTGCACCGGATGGAGAACCTGATCAACGGCATTTTGTCATATTCGCGCGCAGGACGGATCAAAACCGTGAAAGAGAAGTTCCTGATCAGAAGCTTGGTGGACGAACTCTGCGAATCATTCAGTACCAAAAAACCGCTTTCATTCCGAATCGAAGGAGATGCGGGCACAGAGATCGAAGCAGAGAAAATTGCATTGACACAAATCCTGCAAAACCTGATATCCAATGGTATCAAGTATAACGACAAGGCGGAGATCCATATCACCGTCGGATGGAAAGACCTTGGCAATCAGTTTGAATTTTATGTAGGTGATAACGGGCCGGGCATCAGCCCTGAGTTCCACGAGCGGATATTCGTGATTTTCCAGACCCTGCAAGCGCGCGACGAGGTGGAAAGTACCGGCGTAGGCCTTGCCATTGTGAAGAAAATCCTCGACGAAAAGCACAGCAAAATAAGAATCGAAACGGTGATGGGCGAAGGGACAACATTCCTTTTTACCTGGCCGAAAAACGAAGCAAAAGACATCCAGTAATGTCGGATAACCCATTTTAACTTACTCAATTTTAAAGAAATGTCCTTTACCAACCCTGTCCCGATGACCATACTCCTCGTAGAAGATGACGAAGTTGATGTGATGAATGTCAAGCGGGCATTCAAGAAGAACAATATTTCCAACCAGCTCGTCGTCGCATCCAACGGCATTGAAGCATTGACGTTGCTCCGCTCCGATACTTTGGAATATCCCAGGCCAAAAATCGTGTTGCTGGACCTGAACATGCCTAAAATGGGCGGTATCGAGTTTTTGAAAGAGATCAGGCAGGATCCATCGCTCGCCTCGCTATCGGTTTTCGTGATGACCACCTCCAATGAAGACAGCGACAAGATCGAAGCGTTTAACCTGAACGTGGCCGGGTACATTCTCAAACCGTTGTCGATGGACCGGTTTATCGCAGCGGTTTCCACGCTGAACAGCTATTGGACACTTTGTGAATATCCTCAGTAGTAACATCCACCACTATAAGCACATGCCCCCTCTATCCATCCTGCTTGTTGAAGACGACGAAATCGACGCTATGAAACTGAACCGCGCCATCAGCCGGGCCCAGGTGGAAATAGGGGAGGTTAGAATATGTAAATATGCGGAAGAAGCACTCCGGATGCTCGATGTCTGGACGCCCGGCTGTATTTTCCTCGATTACCAGCTGCCCAAAACGAACGGTCTGGAGCTACTGAAGACTGTCAAGGAGCGCGCACCTCACCTGCCCGTAATCGTGCTCACATCACACGGCGACGAGCGCCTTGCGGTTGAAATGATGAAGGCCGGCGCGCTGGATTATTTTCCCAAGTCGGAAGTTACGCCCGAAAAACTCACGAAAGCCTTCCATACCATGAGCCAGATGCTCGAAATGGAAAAAGGCCGGGAGGTAGCCGAACACGAATTAGCTGAAAAAGAAGAGTTTATAAACAAAGTAGCGCTACTTTCCCCTAATATCATTTATGTGATCGACATCGAGAAGTGGACCAATATTTTCCATAACAAACAGATTTGGAAGATACTGGGCTACTCGGAATGCGAAGTGGAAACCGACACGCGAAAAGGCCTTGCCCGGATCATCAACGAGCAGGACCAGCGCACTTTCCGTGAGCATTACAACCATATGCGCTACCGCGTGAAGGATGGCGAAGTGTTGGAAAAGGAGTTCAGGCTGAAACACAAGGACGGCTCGGAAATCTGGATCATCACCCGCGAAGTGCCCTTTAAAAGGAATACGAGAGGGCGGGTGCAGGAAGTACTAGGCACGGCGATCGACATTACTTCGCGCAAAATAGCCGAACGGGAGCTGATCGAGGCCAAAAAGCATGCTGAGGAAGCAACCCGTATCAAATCCGACTTCCTTTCGACTATGAGCCACGAAATCCGCACGCCAATGAATGCGATCATTGGATTTACGGATCTGCTGTTGTTGAGCGGTTTCACAGGTGAGGAGCAGGAGCATTTGAACACGATTAAGTATTCTGCTGATAATCTGCTGGTTATACTGAACGACATTCTCGACTTTTCGAAAATTGAAGCCGGGAAATTCGGATTGGAAAACTTTGAGTTCGACCTGCGCGAAAAGCTCGGTTACCTGATGAAAACCTTTGAAATCCGGGCCAGGGAAAAGGCCATCGATTTTACGTTCCATTGCAGCAGCAAGGTGCCCCAAATCGTCATGGGCGACCCCTACCGGCTCAATCAGATCATGGTCAACCTCATTGGCAACGCCATCAAATTCACGGAAGAAGGCGGTTTTGTAAAAGTCGACGTGCAGCTCGCCCACGACCACGGCGACCATATCGATCTCCAAATAGCTGTATCCGACTCGGGAATAGGCATTTCGGCAGACAAGCTGAGCGTCATTTTCGACAGTTTCTCACAAGCTCACAACAACAATGCCGCGCGCAATTTCGGAGGTACCGGGCTTGGTTTGAGCATCACCCGAAAAATCACCGAGCTCATGAACGGATCCATTTCCGCCAGCAGCACGCTTGGAGAAGGCAGCACATTTACGGTGGTGCTGAATTTCGGCAAGGGAAGCACATCATATGAAGAAGAAAAGACGAACGCGCCTTCCACATTATCTTTGAAAGGCTACCGCATTCTGGCTGCCGAGGACATTCTGGCGAACCAGACCCTGCTCAAACATCTGCTCAACAAGTGGGAGGCAGAGTTTGTGATCTGCAACAATGGAAAAGAAGTGCTCCACGCCCTCGAAACCGCCGATTTCGACCTTATTTTGATGGATATTCAAATGCCGGTTATGGATGGTGTAACGGCCATGAAAAAAATCCAAAGCTCCTACCCAAGGCACCGGCACGTTCCGGTGATCGCCCTCACCGCGGACACCTTTGCCGAAAAGACCCCCGAAATTGCTGCCTGCAATTTCAGCGGATTTGTAACAAAACCTTTCCGAGCAGAAGAACTGATCCGGGTCATCAGCAAGCATTTGAAAGTGAAAACCCAACCTGCGCAAGCGGCGGTTAGCTGAGGGTTGGCTAATCTTTTTTCGGGGTGCAACGGTATTTCCCGCAGACAGCTGCCTGATAGGTAAAGCCCAAAACTGATATATTTGTAAAGTTCGCATATCAGTTTCTACAAGTCACCGACCCCTTGTAGAGTAATCTACAAATTATATCTTTGCAAAGATGAAGTTTTCTTCAATCCCCGAGGCTTTCGATTGGTGGTTAAAAAATGAGTACCCGAATTTACCAGCGGACCTGAAAAAGGGAAAACCAGTATCTGCATGGCGTGATTACACGCACGGCGGTGGTGTTTCGGAGAAGCGGATGAAGGAGATTTTAATTGAATTCGGCAGGTTCAAAATCGAGACTATCATTACCCATGAGCCTTAGCGGGCTTTTTATTTATACAAGCCTTGTAGAATACTCTACAAAACATTTCTTACTTAAACTATTCTTGCAACTATGAGCACACTGGATACTGAACACGAAATCATCAAAGCCTTTTTCCAAACCGACAGCGCGAGCGAAATAATTAACTCTCTCAACTTCATGGTTGAAAGCCTTTTGTTTACTCAGAACATGCAAAATGTTAGTCCGGAAATGCGGGTACATATTGTAAACCAACTCCGTGTCGCAAACCTGATTTCGCAGCTGGCCGAAAATTATAGGTAATGGCAACAATCTAGATGCTCAGGAGGCTCCATCCGGAGCCGCTTTTACGGTCTCGTTTCGTTTGCTTTAAACAGGATGTTCCTCCGGAACTACATCTGCAAGATTGATTCCAAACAAATCTTCTGTTTATAGCATTGTGTGAAAGGACGTCCTGGCTCCGAATAGAGCCTCCTTTGCGCAAAAGACGCTAAACATCCCGTTTCAACAATTCAAACCAATTCAAAACGGTGATGCCGTTCGAACGCTCTTCGATCTGGTTCCCGGCGTAGGCGATGTAGCCCTTCGTTGCGCCGCTCAACTTGTTCCAATAGGTGATATTGCCGAAAAACTCGTTGTTAACTGTCTTTCCGGCTTTAATCTCGACAGGAACTAGTGAAAGACCGTTATCAATTATAATATCAACCTCATGCCCGGTTTTATCGCGCCAGTAGTAAAGGTTGACGGGCTTACCGGCATTCGTCCGTTGTTTTACGAGTTCAGTAACCACCAGCGATTCAAAGAGTGCGCCGCGCAACGGATGAAGCGGCAATTGCTCCACACTGGAAATCCCGAGCAGCGAACAAACCAGTCCTGTATCATAAAAATATACCTTAGGCCGCTTAATGAGGGTTTTATTAAAATTTTTGTAATGCGGGCGCAGGAGGTAAATGATAAAACTACTTTCCAGAATGCCTATCCACGACTGGATAGTTTTTGTATCCACACCTGTGTCGACTGCAAGAGAAGTGAGGTTCAATTCCTGACCATTCCGTCCGGCAAGGAGTCGTATGAACCTCTCGAATACGATGAGATCGGTAATGTTTTTGATTTGCCGCACATCGCGATCAATGTAAGTCCGCAAATAGTTGGGAAACCAATCTTCCGGCGGGATTCCAGGCTCGTAAATCGGTGGGTATAGCCCTTTGAATATCAATTGGTCCTCATCAGCCACGTCATTGAATCCTGCAAAAAGCTCCGCGGTACTGAATGGCAACAGATTCAAAATAGCAACGCGACCGGCCAAGGTTTGCGAGATATTTTGCTGCAATAGAAAGTTATTGGAACCAGTAAGGATGAAACGACCGGGCTCTGGCGAGTTATCCAGGATTTCCTGTAAATAGGAAAACAGCTCGGGCGCGCGTTGTGCTTCATCAAAAATGGCTCCGGATTGATACCTTGACAGAAACCCACGCGGGTCTTCTAATGCAAACCGTCGAACGTCCGGATTTTCGAGAGATAAGTACGCTTTTTCAGGAAACAATGCCTTTGCTAATGTCGTTTTGCCGGACTGCCGCGGTCCGGTAACAGCCACAGATTTGAATGTGGCTGCCAATTGTTCAATTTTTGATGCAGCAATTCTCTCTATCATACATCAAAAATAATCAAAACCGGAAAAATATGGAATCTGATTCCATATTTTTCCGGTTTCAACTCAATTAACTCATAATCAGCATTTAACAAACAGAAAACACTCGGGTTTCAGTAGTAATGTAAATCTTCCTATCATCAGCCAGCCCCATCTGGTACCCTCCTGTAAACACCCCAAAACTCGGCAAAATTGCCTGGTATTTGTCAATCACAAAGCACGGAAGCCGCACGCTCTGCCGACCTTTGCCATAGGAGGTAAAAACGGGGTGGACGTGGCCCGCAAAAACGAACTTTGAGGCATCGAATTCTACTTTCGGATGGTGTGTAAAAATAAATATATCCTCCTCATAATCATCCACATACACCTGTAAATCACATTCGAGCAGCAGGCTTACCGGCAGGATATCGTGGTTGCCCATAACGATGATCATTTCGATGTAGTGATGCGCTGCGCGCCATTCACGGAAGGTCTCCCATTCGGAATTGTATTCGCTGTGAAAAAGGTCACCGAGGAATATAATGCGGGTGGCACCGGTTTGCCTGACCAGTTCATCGAGCCGCTGAAAGTTGTTCGCTGCGGCGTTGTGCGGGATCGCTATGCCCTCCTTTCTGAAATGCGTTACTTTCCCCAAATGCAGGTCTCCGATCAGTAATGTTTGCGTTTCTTCCCAGAAAATCGCCCTTTGGGTCAATAATAAAAAGTGGTTGCCTCTGATCTCAATCTGCATTACCGTACTGTTTGATCATTCGCTGGATCCTGTCGTCCAGCTTTTCCGAAGTTAATTGCTCCCGAAGCCTGTCGACCATGATCGGGAACGAGAATGGTGTCGGTCTGTCGGTGTTTTGTATGACTATTTTCTGATGTTCGATCCTCGCAAGCGCCTCTCGCATACGCACCTCTTCGAGCTGGTAGGTCAGAACTTCCTGATATGCTTGCTTGATCAGCAGGTTATTGTCTTCGTACTTGCTCATCACATTGAAAAGCAATGAACTGGACGCCTGTAATTGCCGCGTTTTGACATATTTCCCCGGATATCCCTGAAACATCAGCCCTGCAATGGCGGCAATCTCCCGGAACTTCCGCTTCGCCATCTCCGTCGCATTCACACTTTGGTAAATGTCGTCGACGAGGTGTTTGATCGAGAAAAGGTCGGTTTCGCCGAGGATTTCGGCCAGATCGACATACTGATCACTTAACAACTCAAAACCGTAATCGTTCATCGCTACCGAAAACGTGATCGGCCGCAGCTGGCTAATGCGGTAAGCGAGCAAAATCGACATGCCTTCATGCACCAACCGCCCCTCAAACGGGAATATAAAGATATGATATCCCTCGCGGGTTTCGCATTGTTCGATCAGCAGCTCATTGGTTTTGGGAATCACCGAACGCTTTTCCTGCAATTCGAGCAGCGGCTGCATTTTGGCCAGTTCCACTTCCTTATGCGGGTTTTCGATCGCGTCGGCAAGGCGTTCGCGAATGAATGCGGAGAGCTGAGACGACAGCGGCATCCGCCCGCCTGCCCAACGCACGAGGTAACCTTTTTTCCCCTCGGCCTTTTTAACGGTTACGGTCATTTCATGGATTCGTACAAATTCCACGCTCATACCAGCAAAGAAGAACACGTCGCCGGCTTTCATCCAGATCACAAATGACTCCTCTACGGCTCCCAGGTATTTACCGCTCTGCAACTTCACTTTCAATGAAACCTCCGAGACGATCGTACCCATGCTCAGCAAATGCCGGTGCGCAATGCGCCGGCTCGTCACCACATAACGGCCATTCACGCGCTCCACTTTCTTGTATTCGTCATAAACCGTGAGCGATGAACTACCGGTTGTAATATATCCCAAAAGCCATTCCCATTCCTCCCGGTTGAGATATTGATAACCATATGCATTACGCACCTCTTCGAAAAGCTGCGTTTCGTCGAACCCCTCGCCCACCGCCAATGTGATCATCCATTGAGCCAGCACATCGAATGCATGAGCAACCGGTGGCCGGTCCTCGATCATATTCTTGATCACGCCCTCCCGCAACGATACCGCTTCGATCAGTTCCAATGCATTGGTAGGACAAAAATAGATTTTACTATCGACGCCCGGCTGGTGCCCGCTTCTACCCGCACGTTGCACGAACCGCGCAATGCTTTTGGGGCTCCCTACCTGAATAACCGTGTCCACAGGGCGGAAATCGACTCCCAGGTCAAGGCTGGCGGTACATATGACCAGTTTCAGCCGTTCATCGTGCAATGCCTCCTCCACCCAATCGCGAATCTCGCGGTCGAGCGAGGCGTGGTGCAAGGCCATAATACCGGCAAACTCCGGGTATTTTTCGATGATCGTGCGGTACCAAATCTCCGTTCCCGAGCGGGTATTGGTAAACAGCAGCGTCGTGCGGCTCCTGTTCACCACTTCCACCACCTTATCCACCAGCCTGATCCCCATATACCCCGACCAGGGCAACGTTTCCACCCTGTCGGGAATGATACTTTCCACCAGGATCTTCTTTTCAGTATTCGCCCGGACGATCACCGAATTTTCATCCGGAAAACGCATCCCCAGCAGCACCTGCTTCGCTTCTTCCAGGTTGCCGATTGTCGCGGAGATGCCCCAGGTTTGCAGATCCGGGTTAATGGTTCGCAGGCGCGCCAATGCAAGTTCCGTCTGCGTGCCGCGCTTGCTTCCCATCAGCTCGTGCCACTCGTCCACGACTACCGTATGCAGGTTTTTGAAGAATTCGGAGGCATTTTTTTGCGTGAAGAGCATATGCAGGCTCTCCGGCGTGATAATGAGGGCATCGGGCATTTGCCGCTTCTGCTCGTTGCGCTCCCGCGTACCTGTGTCGCCCGTACGTATGCCCACCCGCCACGTGAGGTTCATTTCAAGCGCCGCCATTTCCATATTCCGGAAAAGGTCCTTCGAAAGCGCCCGAAGCGGCGTAATCCAAAGTACTTGCAGCCCTTTTTTTGTTTTGAGAGGCTTTTTAGGAAGCGTATTAATGTGCCTGATCAGAATCGGCAGCCAGAGCGAGTAGGTCTTTCCGCTACCCGTGGGCGCATTCACCAAGCCACTTTTCCCCGCCAGATAAGCCGCCGCGGCCTCCTTCTGAAAAGCCGCCCATTTCCACTTTTTATCTTTAAACCATTGCTCAACAATGGCATGTCCGCGGGATTTGGTCAAGGGAAGAATTTTTGATTTGAATTAACTAAAACTGCTGTGTAAAAACAATCCAACTTCTATGCCATGAGGTCTATGAGCAGCTCGCTACTGTCATAAGTCGACGTGATTTAGTATATTTGTTTAAAAGGATCAACCTGTTAAAGCCATGCTTACCACCATTGAGGGAGTTTATGAAAACGGGAAAGTTATTCTCAAAGAATCGCCGCCCGTAAAAAAAAATAGTAAAGTTCTGGTCACCTTCATGGGTGATGACAATAGTACTTTCACCGGTCAAAAACGCAAGTTGGGCAGCATGACGGGCACTATCAAAACAGCAGACGATTTCAACGAAAGCCTGGACGACTTATCCGACTATATTTAATGGCATACTTCCTCGATACACACACAATACTTTGGTGCCTGGGTCAAAATCATAAACTTTCCGAAAAAGCCAGGCTGATAATTGAAGATATCAATTCCGTTTGTTATGTGAGTGCGGTTTCTTTCTTTGAGATGGCCATCAAAAAGAAGACAGGGAAACTCGAATTGCTACATCCCATCTCCCGCTACCACGAAGAAGCACAAAAGATCGGTATCCAACCACTGACCATCAAGCCGGAGTACCTGGATTTATATGATGAGCTACCGCTGTTGGATGTTCATCGTGATCCATTTGACAGATTGCTGATCGCGACTGCCGTTGCGGAAAAGCTGACGGTCATCTCAATCGATGAGAAGTTTGCCTTGTATGGCAATATAGAAGTATTATGGTGAAAAACGGTTCATCACCTCCTGCATCATACTGGCAAGCGAAGTAGCCATAACCCCGTCGCCCATCGGAAATGCATCCTTTCCCGAATAGATCACGAATTTTCTGTCCGGCTGAATGTCCTCGCAGGCAATGTGAAATCCTTTGGATAAATGCGGCGCTGAGTTTCTTTTGATCTCTATCGCCCATTTTGTCCCGTTCGCAAATTCCAGAACCAGATCAACCTCCGCACCACCGGCACTCCGGTAGAAATAAGGCTGCATGCGGGCAGGGGCTACGCTCATGATGTTTTCGATGACAAATCCTTCCCAGCTCCCGCCTACCACCGGATGTGCCAGCAGGTTATTGAAAGTCTCTATCCCCATTAAAGCATGGGTAATACCACTATCTCTCACATAAATCTTAGGACTACGCACCAATCTTTTGCCTGCATTCGAAGCCCAAGGCTGCAATCGTCTTACGAGGAGCAGATCGACCATCAAATCCAGGTAACGACTAATGGTCACGCCCGAAACGTCGAGATTTCTCGCCAGGTGCGATGCATTTAATACGCCGCCCTGATTATGCGCCAGCATTGTCCAGAACCGCTCCAAAGTTGTTGCCGGAATGCGCGGCCCGAGTTGTGGGATGTCGCGTTCGAGATAGGTCCGGATAAAATCCTGCCGCCATTCCAGGCTGTCGCGATCCGAAGCTGCAAGTAAACTCTCGGGGAAGCCTCCGCGAAGCCACAATGTATTGACTTGTTGAAAATCCTCGGACGCATATTCAATAACGTCTACCGGGTAAAGTTCCAGATAGGATATGCGTCCCGCGAGCGACTCGCTCGATTGTTGAAGTAGATCAATAGAAGCCGACCCAAGAAACAGAAACAAACCCGATCTGTTCCCACTTCGCCTCTCCTGATCGATAATGCCCCGCAATTCGGTAAAAAGCTCGGGTATCCGTTGCACTTCATCGAGCACAATCAGCCGGTTCTTGTTCGCTTCATAAAATGCCCGGATATCTCTGACTTTTTCCAGATCCAGGCGACTTTCCAGATCTAAATATAATGCAGGTGTAGCATCAACCACATCGAGAGCGATTGTAGTTTTTCCTATCTGACGGGGTCCCATCAGAGCGATCGAAGCATTCTTCGTCAGAGCTTCCTTGATTCTATTTTCAAGCCTACGCCTAATCATCTATGCAAATATAACATGAAATATTAAATTTGCATATTTAATATTTAAATAAATCTATTATTTATTGTTTATTTATAATTATTTAAAATCTCCCGCAGGTTTCCCAAACTATCCGCCTCCTCTGCCTTCTTATCCTTCCGCCACCGCAAAATCCGCGGAAACCGCACGGCTATTCCCGATTTGTGACGCGTTGATTCGTTGATTCCTTCAAATCCGATTTCAAAAACCAGCTCGGGCTTGACGGTGCGGACGGGACCAAATTTTTCGAGGACATTGCGCTTGATAAAGTAGTCCACCTGTCCGATTTCCGCATCGGTAAGGCCGGAATAGGCCTTCGCAAACGGCACCAGCTTCCCGTCGTCGCCCCAGACGGCGAAGGTATAATCGGTGAAAAGTTCGGCGCGGCGGCCGGAGCCTTTCTGGGCATAAATAAGTACGGCGTCAATGCTCAGCGGATCGATCTTCCATTTCCACCAGTCGCCTTTTTTGCGACCAACCTGGTAAGTGCTCGCCTTACGCTTGATCATGAAGCCCTCGGCGATATTCTCACGTGAGTGCGGATGAAGATCGCGCAGAGCTTGCCAATCTTCGAAATCGATCAACGGCGACAGGTGGAAATAGCTTTGCGCGGGCATACTCGCATGTACCGCTTCCAGCTGCACCCGGCGTTGCTCCTGCGTGAGCCCCCGGATATCCACCCCGTTCGCTTCGAGCATATCGTAAGCCAAAAATGCAACCGGCGCTTCTTCGAGTACTTTTTTGGACAGATTTTTGCGGCCAATACGTGTTTGCAGCACATTGAACGGCATAGGCCGGCCATCGGCATAAGTTACAATTTCGCCATCCAGCACGGTACCATCAGGAAGAACATCGCTCAGGAAATGCAGTTCGGGAAATTTTTCGGTAGACAACTCCTCACCTCTCGTCCAGATGAACAACTCCTTGTTTCGATAAATGATCTGGGAGCGGATGCCGTCCCATTTCCACTCGGCAAACCAATCGTTGGGCTCGCCGAGATCCGCAACATCACCTTCAATCGGGTAAGCGAGAAAAAACGGGTACGGACGGGATGCATTGTCGTTTTCTCCTTTGTCAAGGATTAACTGCTCGAAAGTAGTTTCCAGCGGGTCCCATTGCCCCATTACCCGATGGGCAATTACATTGGAATCCGTTTCGGTGGCTTCCGCCAATGCCCTTACCACCAAAGTCTGCGAAACGCCGATTCGGAAACTGCCCATGAGCAGTTTGTTGAACACGAACGTCTCATGTTGCGAAAGCTGCGTCCAGGCACGGATAATATGGTCTCGCTTTTGTTCGTCGGCCATGCCGGGCAGCATTCCCAGGTAATGGAACCACTCCGAAAGCGATTTCTCCGAGCCTCCCGGACTTATACGGGGTAAAAGCAGCGAAATCGTTTCTCCCAAATCCCCCACACTGTGGTAGCTCTCCTGAAAAAGCCACATCGGAATACCGGCTTCTTCGGCGGCCCATTCTTTCACCTGCGTGCGGTTGACCTTGAATGATGGTCTGCGTCCTGTAAACAATGTCAACGCCCACAACTTATCGTCGTCCGAAGCCGTCTGGAAGTAACTTTTCAGCAAATCGACCTTCGCATTCGTCTTGTTCGTGCGGTCGAGGTTCATGAAGAGCTCTGCAAACTGTTTCATAGTCCGGTACCGTCTTTGTCTGTATTCACCGTTTCGTCGAGCTCCCGTTTGTGCTCCTCATAGGCATTCTGCCCTGCCGCAACATCCTGCGTGGCTTCCTCTTCTTCATTTTCGTCCTCGTTGCCGTACATCGTGTTCACTTCGGCCGCTTCAATGCCGTTTTCATTGAGCCAACGTGCGTAAATGCTCGTATAACCATGCGTGACGTACACTTTTTCAGCACCGGTTTCTTTCACAGCCCGGTTCAGATCAGGCCAGTCGACATGGTCGCTTAATACAAACCCCTGATCCACGGCGCGGCGGTTTTTGGCGCCCCGCAAGGCCATCCAACCCGAGCAATACCCGACCGAATAGGGAGCAAACTTCCTGATCCACGTGGTGCCGTCAGCCGAAGGCGGAGCCAGCACCAGCGCCCCTTTGAACAGCTTCCTGTCCATTTCTTTGGTAACCAATGTCAGCTCCGGCAGATCGAAACCAGCCTCGCGCAGGCGTTCATTCACGGTGTAAATAGCCCCGTGCGCGTAAATGACAGAATCCTGTAATTGGATATTCCTCAAAATCCGCTGCATTTTCCCCAGCGAATAACCCATCAACACGCTGGCTTTATCCTCGGCGCGGTTCTGCGCCCACCAATTGTCGATCTCGGCCATCACCTCTTGCTGCGGCCGCCATTTATAAATAGGTAATCCAAATGTAGATTCGGTGATGAACACGTTGCATTTCACGGGTTCGAACGGCGTTGCAAAATGGTCGTTTTCCAGTTTATAGTCGCCGCTGGCCACCCACACTTCGCCCTGGTACTCCACTCTCACCTGCGCCGAACCAATAATATGACCGGCCGGATGCAGGGAAAACTTCACGCCGTTGATCATGAATTTCTCCCCATACTGAACGATTTGGAGATTAATATCCTGCCCTAGCCGCAGCCGCAGAATCGGCTCGCTATCCTTGTGCGCGAGGTAATGCCGGCTGCCCCATCGCGCGTGGTCGCTGTGCGCGTGCGTAATGATGGCCCGGCCTACGGGCATCCATGGGTCGATATGGACGTCGGCAATGGCGCAGTAAATACTTTTCCCGGTAAACTGTAAGAGAGGCTGTTTTGGCATACCCCGGAAATTATCAAAAGTATGCCAAATGCGCTACCGGCCTGGCTACAAATGCAATTGAACAGCAATTTTTCCCGCTCCACACTAAAAGCTGACGAAATTTATTCAGAACTTGGATGTTACCTTTCCTGAATGTGTTCGTATAAAGAGTAAGATAAACCAACACAGCACTATGCCGGAACAACACCATCTCTCCCTCACCCCCTCGCAGGAAGCCGAACGCTACCTTGAAAACGCACGTCAGATCCTAACCGAAAAAGCCGGCAAAAAAGACGGCCTGTATGCCGATGTCAAGTATGTTAAAATGGCTGCGGGTACGGCTTACTCGGCTGCATTACTTATTCTGGATGAATATCTCCGGCAAAAGGAAGGCATTCATTTTACGAAACCGAAGAGTATCGAGGATTATATGATGCGGTTGAGGAAATATGATAAGAAGCTTCTGAGAATTCTTGCTAATGTGTATGATGAGTTGCAGCTGGCCGGTTACTACCATGGGACACGTTCTGTAGACACTATGCAGAACGGACTGAATAATGTCAGACAAATGCTGAGTTACATTTGACGAGAACAAATCCATTAACCACTGCAAACGCTTAATAAATGAGTAATTTTGGACGAGTCGATGACTTGCTTATTCATTACAAATATGTCCAAAATCTTTTACCTGCTCATTTTCACAGGCTTGCTTATCCAGGGCTGCGGCCCATCTGGCGATAAGCGAAAAGAACAGCAGGCCCCTACCGATTCAACCACCCTGTTTGTCAAAACTGAAATCCATCATGCCCGGGGGTTTAAGATTGCGTATTTCAAAGACTTCAAACTGGTCAGTATCATCAATCCATTCGGCGGAAAGGGTGATACTTTACAATATATCCTTCAAAAAAAAGGGACTGCTATGCCCGCGGGTTACCCACGCGCTCAGCGGATTGAAATACCGGTAAAAAGCCTCGCTGCGATGTCCTCCATGCATGTCGGGTTACTGGGATTTTTGGATGCGGAGCATGTACTGACCGGTCTCGGCAGTTTGCAATACGTGTATTCTCCGAAGGTAATTGGCCTGATCAAGGCCGGCAAAATTGTGGAGGTGGGCCGCGACCAGGGCCTGAATGATGAGAAGGTGATTGAAATGCGGCCCGGCCTGGTGATGACGATTGGCAATCCTGGCGGAAAAATGGATCATTACCGCATATTGAAGGAAGCGGGGATACCCGTGCTGATCAACTCCGAGTGGGTGGAGCAAACGCCGCTGGCCCGTGCGGAATGGGTGAAACTCATGGCCGCATTGCTGGATAAAGAAGAGTTGGTTAATCAAAAATTTACACAAATAGAAAACGAATACGAGCGGCTCTCGGCCCTTGCCCAAAAAGCGGTCACGAAGCCGACAGTACTTTCCGGCCTGAATACCAAAGATGCCTGGTTTCTGCCCGGCGGCAACAGTTATATGGCCCGTTTCTTTAAGGATGCCGGCGCCGATTACCCGTGGCAGAACGACCCCGCGACTGGAAGCCTTCCCCTCAGTTTCGAAGCGGTATATCCATTTGCTCTCAAAGCAGATTACTGGCTGAATGTAGGGTTCGACAGTCGCGACACGCGGAAAAGTATCATCGCCCAGGATGCCCGCTACGCCGACTTCAAAGCGGCGCGTACAGGCAGGCTGTATAGCTATAATCGCCTGGTCAACGAGCAGGGTTCGAACGATTTCTTCGAATCGGGCAGCGTAAACCCGCATACTGTTTTGGCCGATATGATCCGGATTTTCCATCCCGAATTGCTTCCGGACCATCAGCTTGTTTACTACAAACAGCTTCCCGAATGACGCAGCACACGCCAAACAGAAGCTGGACATTGCTTTTTTTAGCGATTCTCGCCATCGCCCTCTTCTGCCTTGATATCATGCTCGGCTCGGTGGCGATACCATTCAGGGAGGTGTTCCGCATCGTGACCACCGGCGAATCCGACAACCAGGCCTGGCTTTTTATCATTGAAAAAATACGTTTACCCAAAGCCATCACCGCTATTCTTGCCGGCTGTGGCCTGTCGGTAAGCGGACTCCAAATGCAGACGCTCTTCCGTAACCCGCTGGCCGGTCCATCGGAGCTGGGCATTACCGCAGGCGCCGGCCTGGGCGTGGCCGCCGTGATGCTCGCAGGCGGGGGCAGCGCGAGTATGTACGCGATCAGCCAGCTGGGGATTTCCGGAAGCTGGCTCATCATCGGCATGGCTTCACTGGGTTCAGCCGGAGTTCTGGCATTGATTCTCCTGATCGCCGGGCGTATCCGCGATAATGTGATCCTGCTCATAGTTGGCGTCATGATCGGCACCATTACGCTTTCCATTATCAGTATCTGGCAATATTTCAGCCAGCCCGAGCAGTTGCAGGAGTATATTATGTGGACGTTCGGTTCCCTGGGCGGCGTTACCGGCTATCATTTATATGTACTTTCGGGCGTAGTCACAGGAGGTTTGCTGCTCGCATTTGCATCCTCGAAGTCGCTCAATGCATTGCTGTTAGGTGAAAATTACGCGAGAAGCATGGGGCTTACCGTCGGGCGGACGCGCTTGCTGATTATGCTCAGTACGAGCCTTCTTACCGGTAGCATCACGGCCTTTTGCGGGCCTATCGGCTTTGTGGGCATCGCCATTCCGCACATTACGCGCTCGCTGCTCGCAACATCCAACCACCGCGTGCTTATCCCCGCAACCTGCCTCACCGGAACCGTACTATTATTGCTTTGCGATATCATTGCCCAGCTTCCCGGCTCACAAACCGTCATTCCGATCAACGTCGTAACGTCGCTGCTTGGCGCTCCCGTCGTGATCTGGATCATTATCCGGCGCAATAACCTACGTTCGTCTTTTTCATGAAAAATCAGAAAGCCATTGTCGAAACCCGCTCGCTGGCGATCGGTTACCGGTCGTCCGGAACGGAGCGAACAGTAGCGGCGGATCTCGACTTACAGTTACGGCCCGGGAGCCTGGTATGTCTGCTGGGTTCAAATGGTGCGGGCAAATCTACATTGATGCGTACCCTAAGCGGCCTGCAACCGGCGCTGACGGGTGAAATTACGATCGATAACCGCCCCCTCCACGCATTAAAACCCGCCGAACTCGCCCAAAAACTGAGCCTCGTATTAACAGATCGAATCGACGCAGGTAACCTCACGGCACGCGAGGTGGTTGCATTGGGACGCACGCCCTACACCGGCTGGCTGGGTACATTGACAAAAGATGACCATTCCCAAATAGCCCAAAGCATTGAACAAACCGGCATAGCCCCGCTGCTCGATCGCCATATGCACCAGCTCAGCGATGGCGAAAGGCAAAAAGTAATGCTCGCACGTGCCCTCGCGCAGGACACGCCGCTGATCCTGCTCGATGAACCCACGGCCCATCTCGACCTTCCCAATCGGGTAGAAATGATGCGCCTCCTGCACACGCTCGCGCGCAATATGCACAAGGCGATCCTGCTCAGCACGCACGAGCTGGACCTCGCGCTGCAAACCGCCGACGAGCTCTGGCTAATGCACCCCGACGGTAAAATCCTCGCCGGGCCACCGGAAGATCTTGTCCTCAGCGGCGCATTCGAAGCCACATTTGCCCGAAACGGCTTTTCATTTGACCGCACTACCGGCACATTTATCATCCACCAACCCGTGGACAATGCGCAGATTTACCTTGAAGGGGCTGAAAAGCCGCTCTTCTGGGTGAGAAGGGCGCTGCAAAGGGAGGGGTTGGGTGTCAGCAACCACCGCAATGCACCTTGCCTTGTCAGCGTATTCGAAGCGGAGAATGGATTTGAAGCCGAAATAATCTTCCAAAACCAGCAGGTTAAAGTATCCTCAGTTCAGGCACTTATCGGGCAAATGCATTTGTTTTTTCCTTCTCCCTCCCATTCGGGAATGACCAGTTAATGCGGTTCTTTGCAACGAAATAGTTAGTTTGCAGCTCATACTTGCCGAACAGGACTTCCTTAACTATGATGTTTTTGATCCCGACGGCGATGGGTTTGGCCACAGCGAATTGCTATGTGGCATTTTACAGGAACGCGGAGCAGCCTTTCCGTCGTTCGCTGATTTCCGCCGCCATTCTTGTATTCCTTTTCATTGCCGTCAGCACAGAGGTGCTGGGATTGTTCAACCTGATCAACCGGGTTGCCATTGCCGTCAGCTGGGCCATTCTTGACATCGCACTGGCGGTAACGTGGTTCCGGCTGGAAAGCATTCACGGCCTGACTTTCCCTACTATCGCGAAACACTGGCTGAACGGTACCCGAAACTTTTGTCAGGAACTCGGCGCTTTCACCATTGCCATGCTGGCCGTTCTTAGTTTGGTCACCCTGGTAGTTGCTATCGCGGCTATTCCAAACAATCAGGATTCTCTCAGCTACCACCTGAGCCGGCTGGGTTACTGGATACAGCAAGGCAACGTGGCACATTACGCCTCGCACATCGAGCGCTCGATCTCATTCAGCCCTTTTTCTGAATATGTACACCTGTATACCTTCCTGCTTTCCGGTTCGGAGCGTTATTTCCAGCTTTTGCAATGGAGCTGCCTCGCCGGCGTGCTGGCACTGGTATCTATGATTATCCGGCTCTTTTCAAATTCTCGCGCCGCGCTTCGTATCGGTTTGTGCTTTGCCGCCACGCTGCCAATCGTTGTCCTGGAATCGATGACAACCCAGAACGACCTGGTTGTCGCTTTTTTCGTCCTCGCGACCGTATTTTTTGTTTTTGATTATATCCGGAATAACCATCTGGCAAGCCTGTACCTGATTCCGCTATGCTGTGCGGTGGGTATGATGACGAAGGGGACATTCCTGTTTTACGTGCTTCCATTCGGCACTTACCTGCTGATTTCGATGCTTCGGAAACCGGTATTCCGGAAGCATATCGTCGCTTTCACGGCCGCCTCCCTCATCTTTACGTTGGCACTCAATGTTCCTTACTGGTACCGTACTTACGAGATCTTCGCATCGCCCGTAGGCACCATCAGTTCAGGAAATCAAAACACCTTTACCGGCCCGGCCGACTATGTTTCGTCGGTCAGCAAGCACGCTTTCCTTCACCTGGGCTTCGTGTCGCCTGGTAACCAGTACAACGATTTTCTGTTAAACCAGCTCCGAAATCTCCACGCGGCGATGGGCATCCCCCTCGATGTACCACGCCTCGGAATGCCGTTCAAGATGAACAAGCTGAATTTCAATGAGGATTTCGCCCACAATTTCTTTGGTATCTGGCTGATTATTTTCAGCATTCCGCTCCTGATTTTCACGCGCCTTCCCAAAGCTGCCAAATGGTATGGCTGGCTGACTTTTCTCAGCATACTGGTCTTCTGCTTTTTTATCAGCTACCAGACTTACGGCTCACGGCTGCATATTCCGTTCTTCCTCCTGGCAGCTCCCGTTGTGGGCCTTACCTATGGCTCGGTGCTATCCGCATGGTCGGCCCGGCTGCTTCCTTTCCTGCTTTGGGTAGCGGCACTGCCTTTTGCATTACTCAGCTCGGCGCACCCTTTTCTCTCCACCAAATGGTTTTTTGAAAAAATATTTCCGCCTATCAATTCGGCATTGCATCTCAACATCCGCGTCGACGCCGCCAACCTGAACCTCAAACAGGAAAGCGTCTTTTATGCCAGTCCGGGACGGCTGTTCTGGGGCGACCACTGGCCCGGAACCGAAACACTTTTGAAACAGGTGAATGCACTCAATCCGCAAAAAATCGGTTTTGTTTTTACGGAAGCCAGTTTCGACTACGCCTACCAGTTCCTGTTGAGAAAACCAGGACGCACATTTGCGCACGTACGCGTGACAAATCCGTCGCGGATGCTGGAAGATCCGGCATTTCAGCCCGATGTGATCATCGCCGAGAAGAACGAAGGAGCGGGATTTGATTATCACGAAAAATCCTACCGGCTCACGATGGAAAGTGACGGCAAGTGGCTTTATGTTCCGATAAAATGACCCTATTTGTTATGAAGTTTTTTAAGAATAAAAAGAACCTCCTGCTGCTCGCACTGGCCATTGTCATTGGCTACATTGTTTACGACTCCGCTTCGCAGCCCACCGTCAACGATCTGCAAGGCGGGTTTCGGGAAGTGGCTATGTACCGGAACGAGAATAACACCGGCCCGATCGTGCGCGTATATGCCGTGAGTGTGCAGGACACGCTTTCGAAGGATATGCGTCAATACGGCGACCTCATGCCTTACACCAAATACGGCACCACGACGGTTTATTTTTTCAACGCGGCAAAGCCGTTCCCGAACAGTCTGGCGGCCGCTGAACCGCATTTCGATCCGAAATTCGCGCCCGGGTGTATTGCCGTGTACCGCAAAGACGCTAACGGACAGGTGTCTTTGGGCCCTTTACCTTGAACAATTTTTTGAACAAATATCAGACAAATGACTGCACTCGAAATCGTACAACAATATTATGAAGCCTTCAATGCGAAAAACTGGAAAGGCATGCTCGCATTGCTCCATCCCGAAGTAAGACATGAAGCCAACCAGGGCGACGTGCGCATCGGACTGGAAAAATTCACTGCATTTCTCCAAAAAATGGACGAGGCCTACGAAGAAACGCTGACCAACATGGTGTTTTTCAGCGAGCCACAGAACAAGCGTGTGGCCGTGGAGTTCATCGTGAACGGTATTTACAAGCAGGCAGAAGAAGGCCTTCCCGAAGCGCACGGACAATCATACGTATTACCGGCCGGCGCATTCCTTGAAGTGACCGATGGCAAGATCAGCCGTGTAACCACCTACTACAACCTGCCGCTCTGGATCGAACTTGTTTCTAAACCATGACCAACGAACTGACTTTCGTTCGGAAAACCGGAGCAGGTATCGCGGACGTTTTCGATGACCTGGCCAAGCTCCGCATTGCTGTTTTCAGGGACTACCCCTATTTGTACGAAGGCAGTGTGGAATATGAATTGGGTTATCTGCAAACATACCTGCAATCGGAGTATTCCTTCCTTTTTGCTGTTTATGACGGCGTTGAAATGGTGGGAGCTACGACCTGCATCCCCCTGCAAGACGAAACAGCCGAAGTTCGTAAACCTTTCGAGGACGCGGGGTTTGACGTGCGTGCTATTTGCTATTTTGGCGAGAGCATTCTCTTATCCGCCTACCGCGGTCGTGGACTTGGGCACCGGTTTTTCGACGAGCGTGAGGCACATGCCCGCAATCTGGGCATTTTCGAAGTCTGCTGTTTCTGCTCCGTCGACCGGGGCCATAACCATCCGCTAAAACCGTCGGACTATCGTCCAAACGATGCATTCTGGCTCAAACGCGGTTATCACGAGGAACCCGCATTACAAAGTACCATGGAATGGCCCGATTTGGGAGAAACCACCTCAACTCCTAAAACCATGATTTTCTGGACCAAACCGCTCAACCGTTAAACCCAATGCAGCAAGTAACCATCGCTTCGGCGCAATATCCCATTACAGAACACCCGGATTTCGCCGCATGGCAGCAGCACACCGAAAAATGGGTATCCGACGCCGCCATTCGGGGAGCGGAGCTATTGCTTTTTCCGGAATACGGGGCAATGGAGCTGGTGAGCATCTTCGGCGATGAGGTACGCAACGATATCCGACGCCAGATACACGATTTGAATGCGCTGAGAACCGATTTCTGCGCGACTTTCGAGGCTTTGGCCCGTAAATACCGCGTTGTCATCGTCGCTCCGAGCATTCCGGTAATCGAAGGGGATAAGAAACTTAACCGGGCTTTCGTATTCTCTCCCAGTGGTTTGGCAGGTTACCAGGACAAATTTTTCATGACGCGTTTCGAAAACGAGCAATGGGGCATCGACAGCGCTCCGAAACAGCTTACCGTTTTTGAAGCATCATGGGGCAAATTCGGCATTCAGATCTGTTACGACATCGAATTCCCGATTGGCGCACAAAAACTCTGCGAAGCCGGCGCCAACCTGATCCTCGCACCAAGTTGTACGGAAACCATCCGCGGTGCTACGCGCGTACACGTAGGTGCCCGCGCCCGCGCACTCGAAAACCAGGCATTTACGGTAGTGTCCCAAACCGTGGGAGAAGCATTATGGTCGCCCGCCGTAGACCTCAATTACGGCTACGCAGCATTCTATACCACGCCGGATAAGGGTATGCCCGAAGAGGGCATTATCGCCGCCAAAACTCCGCAGGAAGAAGGTTGGCTGATCCGGACCGTCGATTTCTCGCTCACCGACGAAGTACGCAGGGACGGACACGTGTTTAATTTCAAGGACCAGTCACGGATGTCGGTAGAGCTGGCCGAAGAAACAATTTCCGTCGTTTTCAGATCCTTATCAACAAAATAGCTGCATCCAAGTTGAATGCAGCTATCACTTTTCTCACTTAAACCTCTATTTTGCCGTTGTTTCAACGCGTGGTGATGGTAGCTGATCAAGGCGGGCCGCTATGGCTGCCAGCTTCTGATTGATTGCCCGGTTATCCGCCCGGAAAGCTGCATTCTCCGCTTCCAACTTCGCATTTTGCTTCGCCAGCTCCTTTACCGACTCTATCAAATGCGGAATCAAACCCGTATAATTCAATGATTTGAAACCCTTCTCATCCGTTTTTACCAGCTCCGGAAACAGCGTCTCCACATCCTGGGCAATCAGGCCCGTTTGAAGTGATTGATCGCGGTCTTTGTCTTTCCAGTAATAATGATAGCCTTGCAGGTGCGTGAACTTTTCGAGACTGGATGCAAGTGGCGCGAAGTCGCGTTTGAGACGGCGGTCGGAGGATTGAATTACATTCCCGTGCAAGTAGCCATCTCCTGCCGCGTCGATCCAGAATCGCCATGCATTATTGATCCATAACCCGATTTGGGTGTCTGTTTTCATACCCATGAAGCCGTCGACGACATTTTGGGAGTTATTGAAATGTATGCCGGATGTGGAGCCATTGTGCCTGATTCGAACGCGACCGCCAACGTCCAGCGGATACTCAGGAAATCCGATACCCAATCTTATCCCTGCATTCCCGTTTCGCAAAACTGAAATCGCACTTGATCTATCATTCTCCCCGGTTCCGTTTCCCACCTGAAAAATGGCGTCGTCCGGCGCAGCTGTCGCGCTTTCACCTGAACCATGAGGTGCATTATATAAACCGGTAACAAAGCTTCCTTTGTAATTAGACTGTGTTCCAATACCCGTGGACACAGCGGCATAACCTGTCGCGAGTGCGTTATGACCGAACACCGCAGAGAAGTCACCCAGAGCCGAGGAGCCAACTCCGCACGCCATACTGGCCAAGCCAAGTGCTGAATTATCACTCCCAAAAGCCGCCGAATGTGCTCCCAATTTAGACTCTTCCCATTTACCGTTTTCCGATCCTCCGGCTCTGAAAGCTCCCTTAAGCGGATACCAAATCAATCTGTTTCCGTCCCCAATTGCCGGTAGAAGATATTTTGAGGCATCAGGATCGTTTCCCGCATTCGGATCATTCGGATCAAAATCAGGCCCGAATTCAAACTTTTGCACCACCGGATAACCATCATTCCATTTCGTCGACTCCTTTGCTTGTATGGCATAGGGTACGCTGAGCATCTGCGTAGTACCCAGGTCAGTATACGACGAGCCCCCGAGCGGGTCCATTTCCAGTTGAAGGAAATGCGAAAACGTTTTCCATGGTATCGCCGCAAATGTCCCGCTAACAACATTTCCTCCGCCAATCTGGATATTGAAAATACCGCTTGGGTTGGTCTGCGTTGAATGCGTTTCCTGATAAACTGTTGTACCACTGATAGCTTCCGAATGAATCGTGAGACGAATACCTACCATCGCATTCGAAGCAACCTTTCCGTCCGCCTTTCTCGCCACTCCTTGAAAACTGAACTGTTTAGGAGCTTGCGCTAAGGCGAGCATGGCCTGGATTGTGAGGATCGTGCAAATTGAAAGTACTTTCATCGCGTGTTGTTTTAGAGTAAAGGAGAAGAATCGGGTATCCGAACTCATCGCTAAAAAGCAACGATGAAAGAAGGGATCGCAAAAAGAATGAGCAAATGGCAGAAACAGATATGGCACCGGCAAAATACTGGGCACTCTAAGCGAGACCTGGATCAAGAATGAGGAACGGCAAGAACGAATCCTGTAATGCTCCCAAAAGGGTGACGTATAGTACTACTTCACTGCTCTGGCGATGAAAACGGTGCGCAGAAAGTAGGATTCTATTAAGATGCACACTCTTAACAAAATTGTACTTTTATAATATAATCACTCAGCCACGGCAGTCCTCAGTACCTACCGGAATACATATTTATAAATAGTCTTATTAATATCAAGGATGCCTATAAAATAGTTCTATCAACCTGTAAATAACTGTTAATCAAATATATAAAAATACATGTACACATTTAAATACATTTATTCGAGCTCGATAAACAACTAAATTTACCACAATAAGTACTATTTTTACAATCAACTATACTATCAAATAGTTTAGTAAAAAATACTTTACCAAATTCACTATATTGTAACTATTTCAAGATATTGGAAGTATATTGATGTATGATTATTTAGTCACTAAACGTCCTCTATCATGAAAACTCTTTACCTATGGGCATGTATTGTCCTCGTGGCAATTCACGTCCCTTCTAAGTCCCTCGCGCAGTGCGCGTTGGTTGAACCAGCAATTGAATTAAACAGTGTTTCCCCCAGTGGCGACAATTGCAATGTGAACGTCAACCTTTCGTTCACGATCGATAAAAACAATGGTAACAAATTTACCTATGTACACTTGTGGAAACCTGCCGATTACCCTGATATCGATTACAAAAAAGCACCGAAAGCAGCCGACCTCGGTGATGTACTGGCCACGCTGGCTATCGATACCGACGGTGCGGTATCATTATTGTCAACTTATAGCGCCGACGGCACTGTTATACCTTTGTTTACAGGGCTGACTATCCTGGAAGAAGACCTGGGAGGAGGAAAATCCCGTATTACAATCGACAATATCCAGTTCCCGGTCCCAGGCGCATGCGAGGATCTTCCGATTCTGAAAGGAGACGTGTGGTCGAGCCAGGCATCCAGCGCAAATCCGCCTGTGCACTGCTATTCAGAAGGCTTCAATTTGCAAATCAATGACCCCGTTATTACCGGTAAAATCAATTGTAACGAACCCGAAGGCCCTCGTACATACGACTTGAATATCATTTCCACAAACCCCACCGCATTCCAGGTTTCATATACCCTGTATCTGGACGACGGAGTGTTGACAAACGGATTGACTACCTTCGGTGCAGGCGATCTGCCTTTCTATACAAGCGGCCCGACTAACCTCTCGTCATCACAACCCATCCAAAGTAAAGACGAAGCCTATCCATATGCGTTCCTGGAAGATAAGCGCACGATATGGGTGGTACTGACCGGCCCGAGCTTACCCAATGCAATTATAGCCGAGCTGCAAAATGGTTGCACCATTACACTGCCCGTTACATTGGCGCGTTTCAACGGAACACTTTTGGATAATGCCGTCAGCCTTTCATGGACCACCACCGAGGAAAGCGGAAGCAGCCATTTCAATGTGGAGAGAAGCGCAGATGCAAAAGAGTTTGTCCAATTGGGCCGCGTTGAGGCCAAGGGTAATTCCTCCGCAACCCAACAATACAAATTCCTGGACAGCAAACCCTTGAACGGAACTAACTACTACCGCCTCAAAATGGTCGATGCGGACGGCAAGTTTGAGTTCTCGCGGATGATTTCCATCGATAACGGTGCCAGCAGCGTAGCATTCGAACTTCTGGGTAATCCGGCATCAGGGCGGGAAATCAAATTCTTGCTTAAAAACGAAAATGCCGCGAATGTGAGCCTTTTTGATTTGTCGGGCAAAGCCATACGGTTCTCCCTAAGTAAAACCGGCAACGAGTTTACGTTGAAACCTAAGGGTAATATTTCTTCAGGGCTTTACATCCTGTCGCTGCAACGCAGCAATGCCGGTGCTATCACCAAAAAGGTGCTGATGCCGTAATCCATTGAATTCCATTTTTTGTAAAACGCCTGCCGGAGTATTCAGGCGGGCGTTTTCCTTTGGTTAGTTACCCAGTACCCGCTGCACATCGCTTACCGAAATGGCATCGGCGTCATTCCCGAAATTCTTGCGAATGTAGGTAAGCACCTGGGCCATTTCCTCCGGTTTGAGGAAGTCGTGCTTCGGCATCAGATCATTGTAAGGCTTTCCCGCCACCTGAATAGGCCCTTCCAGCCCTTTGGCAACCACTTCTATCAATCGTTTTTTACTGCCCGTTACCCATTCCGATCCTGCGAGCGGCGGAAACCGGCTGCCATCGCCAAGCCCGTTACGCTGATGACACGGTGTACAATAGGTGTTGTAAATGCGCTGGCCGAGCTCCTTGGTTTTAATGTCGAGGTTATCGGCCACTTCGTCGGGTGTGCGGATGTGTGCGAGCTCCTTATGCTTCGCCATCGAGGCAAGCTGGTTTGCACCGAAACCCTTTTTATTTCCTTTGAACATAATACGCCAGACCTTACCCTTGCGCGAATCCGTGATGTATAATGAACCATCCGGTCCCTCAGCGAGCCCCATCGGCCTGAATTTCGCGTCGCTTACATTGATGATCGGGTCTACTCCCGCGAAGCCATCAGCAAACACTTCCCATTCGCCGGAAGGTTTGCCGTTATGGAACGGCACAAAACACACGAAATACCCCGCCTGTGGATAAGGCGCCCGGTTGGTGGAGCCGTGGAAAGCAATGAATGCCCCGTTTTTATAACGATCGGGGAACTGGTTTCCCTGGTAAAAAAGTACGTCATTAGGCGCCCAGTGCCCCGGGAAACCGATGAGCGGCTTTTGGTATTTAGCTCCTTCCCCTTCCTTTTTGCCGTCACCGCCATATTCCGGGTTGAGCATTTTCTTGCCTTTCATCTGGTCGTAATAATAGTAAGGCCAGCCCACGTTCGTCCCCTGGGTCACTTTCACAAATTCTTCGGAAGGAAGCACCGCACTCTGCCACGCAGTGAAAAGCTCCGGGAAAAGGCGGTGCAGGTTGTCGCGGCCATGGACTACCGCGTATAGGCTTTTATCCGCGGGGTTCCAGCGCATGCCTACAATACTTCGCAATCCGGTAGCATACAACGAACCATCGGCCTGGGTCTGGTTGAGCTTGTCGGCGCTGAACTTCCATATTCCACCGTGTTTTTCAAGATCAGGACACGGGTTTATGCCGGGGCTACCGGGTTTTCCGCCGGGCGAGTTCACCATATCCTGGCAGGCATCCGAAGGTGCTCCGAAGGGCACATACATATTACCCGCATCGTCAAAAGCCATAGGTTTGGTTATATGCCAATGCGCGCCATGTTCGTGGTCATCTTGGAGGATCAGTTCGGTTTTTTCGTCGGGCAGGAGTTGCCCGGGAATAAGTTTGCTACGATAAACTGCGAGAGAGGAACTGTAATAGAGGTAACCATTCCGAATGGTGATCCCATTGGCCAGGCTGCTGTGATCCTGGTATTTACCAAAATTCCGGATAATGTCGGCCTTGCCGTCGCCGGTGGTATCCCTCAGCGCCACCGTACCGCCCCCCTGGCCTTTGCCGAAGTAACGGAGTTTGATATAAATATCGCCATTTGTGTTCACTACAATGTGCCGCGCCAGGCCGGTGCTGTCGGCTACTACGAGCGTTTCGAAACCATCGGGCGTGCTAAGCCCTCCATTGTCGGGATCGCCGGGAGGCAGTTTATCCTGCCGCAAATGGGTAGCGCCCGCCAGCGCGAGCGTAATGAGTATAAGACTGAGGTACGTACCCGGTCTTTTAAATTTGATATGATGGAAAAACATGATGCGTTCGGTTAAAATCCTTTTTTCTTCGCAGCCAGGCCATTCAGGTCCCAAACGACCTTCCCCTGGCGGATGGTGAGCTCGACTTCCAATTTGCGATTGCCCCGGATGCTGGTACCAGCGGAATCCATAAATCCAAAATCGCCTTCCCGCAAACGGAACAAAACGATATCGGCAGGATTCCCTTGGTTAAGGCTACCCAGCTCAGGATGCAGAATGGCTTTTGCGGCGTTCCAGGTCGCTATTTCCACCACCTGCTCAATGGAGAGGCCCATTGCCATAAACTTCGACATCACATTGGCCATATCCTTCATAGCCGAGTTCATGCTGAAACGGTGCAAATCGGTACCAAAGGAATTGGGGTAAAAGCCCTGTTTTATTGCTGGTACCGCCTGGTCGAACCAGAAACCGGCACCTCCATGGCCGAGGTCAAACAATATGCCCCTTTTCCGGGCCTCGAGAACGAAAGGGTGCACCTGTCCGTCTTCCCCGACAACCGGCATCCGCTCCTTAATATGCTCGAAAGTATGGGTAATAATATCGCCCGGCCTCATCCTGGCCAGCTGATCTTCCAATGTATATTCGGGCAAATGGCATTCTACAAAAAGCGGCTTGCCAGCCTGTCTGGCTGCATACATCGCATTATCAAACGGCGTCCATTCTTTACCGTTGTAGTGCCCGATCTTCACGCCGGCAATGATGTCGGGATATTGCCGCATGAGCGCGACGGCCGAGTCGGCATTCATATCCGACAAGTCCTGCTCATGCGCTGCACCCGTCATTCCGCCGCCTGAAATATTCAGAAATGCGAGAATACGCGTTTTGGACTGATCAATTACCTGTTTTTTGAAGGTGGGAAAACTGCGCCAGCCCGATGTGCCGGCATCCACTACCGTGGTAACCCCGGCGCGGAACGTGAAGTCATCGGGTGAAACGCTGTTGACACCGTTTGCAAATTGCCCTGCCTCCGTGCCCACAAATACGTGCGTATGCGGGTCGATGAAACCCGGACTGAGGTAGAGCCCCGCCGCATCGATCACCTGCGCGGCGGCTTCGCTGATAGCCGGGGCTACTTTCACAATTTTCCCCTGATTGACAGCCACATCCATTTTCCCATGTCTCGAATTGGCGGGGTCGATTACTTGCGCACCTTTGATCACGAGCTCATACGTCTGTGCAAAAGCACTTTGCGCTAATAACAACACAAGCCAGATACTAATCCGGCCCATAGCGTGGACTTTGGAGCGTATCATTTTCATACCGCTTACTTGCCTTGAATTTCAGATTCCCAAGATGCCGCCGCAATGCCATTCAAATCCCACACAACCTTGCCCGCACGGAGTGTCAGCTCGGCTTCCAGCTTCTTATCTCCCTTCATTTTCAATCTGCGGGCGTCGATAAATCCGAAGTCTCCTGTACGGACGCTGAAAACCGTAATGTCGGCTTCCGAGCCCACGCTTAAACTACCCAGTTCGGGACGTTTGATCACTTGTGCCGGGTTCCAGGTAACGCGCAAGACGGCTTCGGACAATGGCACGCCCATATTCAGGAATTTTGAAATGACATTGTCGAGACCTTTCATGCCACCGTTCATGCTGTCGGTATGCAGGTCGGTACTGATCACATTAGCGAGAAAACCCTGCTTGATAGAGGGGATCGCCTGTCGCCATGCGAATGCACCTCCGCCATGACCTACATCGAAGACCAGGCCTTTCTTCTGCATTTCAAGTACGAAAGGCTTCACTTTGCCCTGGTCATCCACTACCGTTTCGCGGTCGTTGGGCCCGTGCGCATACGTATGCGTGAAAATATCTCCGGGCCTCAGGTACTCCCGAAAGAGCTTTTCGATCGATAGCGGCGGCCGATGCTCGCCAAAGTCGACCATTACCGGCACTTCGGCCAGTTTTCCTGCCTCCACTGCCCGTTGCACCTGGCTGTAATCGCCCCAGTAATGTGCCGATTTGATGCCTACAATGATATCGGGATACAGCCTTTTAATCATGTTGGCTACCATTTGCGGGTTCATGTCGCTCAGGTCCTGCTCTTCATAGCGGCTCGCCATACCGGTGCCAACGATGTTCAAAAAAGCCAGCACGCGGGTCTGTGCGCGGTCGATGGTTTGCGCCTTGAATAGTTTGAAATTTCGCCAGCCCGACGATCCAGCGTCTACAACCGTGGTGACGCCCGTGCGAAAAGTGAAACCGTCGGGCGCAATGCTGGTAGCAGCGTTAGCAATGTAGGCCTCCGGCGTTGTCCCGTTGAAAACGTGCACGTGCATGTCGATAAAACCAGGCGAGACGTACATTCCCCTGGCCTCTACCACCTTTTTGGCATCAGAAGGCGGAATGGCGGCTGCCACCTGTACAATCTTCCCGCCGGTAATAGCGACGTCCATTACACCGTCAATGCGGTTTTTAGGGTCGATCACGTGACCACCTTTGATCAGCAGATCAATGGATTGACAATAAGAAGTCGTGCAAAAAAGGGGAATGAGCAGCCACGCGGCGGGAAACCGCATGCATGCTGTCCGAGAACGGACTGATTGGATGAGTTTCATAAAAGGTTCAGGATAGTTGGAAACGCTTAAAAAAGCATCCATCTACAATAATATAGTCACCTGTTTTGAAAAAATCGCAATTAGCCAACTATAATACTGCCTCAGACCACTATTGCCAATGAATGTAAATGACCAACCCTACGTCACCGAAAATTGGGGCGGCGCAGCCAGACTATTCCAGAAAAAACGACACTTTCTTCGCTTCCCGGCATGTTACTTTTAAAAGAACAATTTTGAATATTTACTTTTGCCAAAATTTATCGATCTCATTTTCAAGCTATTATAAAGTTGTAGAGATATTTTTATTTTGAAATTGAAATCTTATCCTTTAAACTTGTTGTAGATTTTATTTTACACAGCAGAAACCGTAAGTAAAATAACGTCTACATATTGCTAGTGGAATTCCAATTTGAATGGAAGCTCTGTCTGGATAGTAACTCACTCAACGTTAAAAGACATGATGGAAAATCCTTACCAACGGCTTTCGCCACTAGGCAATATACCGCTCTGTTCAGAGTGGCCCTGTTCGGGGCAATTTGGCAATCCTACCCTACATTTTAAGTATACTATCTCACGGACTTCCGTTTCGGGAAGGTCCCACCAACTTCCTCTTACTGATAATTGCGAAAATTCCTTTTGGAATGCGGGAAAGGCGCGTGCGGTCATGATCAAACTTCATAACCAAATGGGTTATCAGATGATCTGACAGGAGACATATAGGAGTATCCGTTCGCTTATGCAGCTTGCTTTTCGGAGGCAATGCCTGGCATCGTTGCGCGATTGGGGATACCAGACTGTTTACGCCCGGTAATCAGCCGACGTTTGGTCAGGCCTTAGCAGGCTCACTGGCGCAGGGAGATATTGCACTTATAGAACCAATTTAATAATCCGCCGAATATCCTTTTTCACTAAATCTAACTCGTATGAAAACACGTACTCTGAGATTACTTACCCTTCTGACGTTCCTCACATTCTTCCTTTATGAATGTAAGGACAAAGAAGCGGATTCACTCGAACCAGCCAACACGGAGCTTTCCAGCCAGCTGGACAAGCTGGAAATGGCTCCTACCACACTTGAAGAAACACCGGACATCAAACTTGTGCCCGGAAAAGTGGAAGCTTCAACTAAAACGCAGGAACTAAACAAATCGCTCAGCACAGTTACTGCGAGCAATATTCCTGCGAGCGTTTCAAAAGCGGCCGAGGAAGTGTCTGCTTCACTTTCACAGGCTGATATCAAGGCTCTCAACGAAGTTTCGCCTGCACAGGCTACCAAATCGGTGCTAAATTCTGAGCAAGTGCGTGTGATCCTTAGTAAGGCATCTACCGACGCGAAACTCCAAAGCTATCTTTCGTTGCTTACTGCGGCCAAGGTAGAAGGCCTTCTCGACGGCAAAAGAACCGGTTCTGTAACCGCAGGCTCTACGACCAGCCCGGCTATCGAGGCAGGTAACACCGACGACTGTATCGCCCGTGCGAACGAAAAGTTCGAAAAAACCAAGGAGCGCCTGGACGACAGCAAAGCAAAAGATCTGGGAAAGATCAATGACAACTACAACAAGGACCTGGAACGCATCCAGAAAAACCTTGAAAAATGTACAGGTGAAAACAACGCTGCATATTTCGAGGCGCTTCGTCAGGCTGGCATTAAGGTTGCAAATGACGCATTGGCAGCATTGGAAAAAGTAAAACCATTCCTGCGCCCAGGCCAGTACGAATACCTTAAAGCGCTTATCAATGTCCAGTTGCTCGACTATCTGGACAAAGTGAACCAACTGGAAGCAGCGAAAACTGCAACCTGCACCGAGATCGCAGAAAAAGCGAAAGCACGTGCAGAGGAGACCAAAAACTCAAACACTGCCCGCGTAGAAGCTAACTACAACGATGCGCTCGCGAAGGCGATCGAGTTGAGAGATAAAATGATCGAAAACTGCCACAACCAGGGCGGCGGCAAATAACGATACGGCGGATGATTCAATTTGTTAGAGGCAGAAGGGGGAATGTATTGTTTCCCTTTCTGCTTGCTCTGTATATGGGCACTCACGTACACGCACAAACGAATATTTCGGGTAAACCAGGTTTGATCTACATCCCGTCGGCCCGGCAGACGGACGACGCGTCATTCCAATTTGGCTATCATTTCAATCCGATCCGGTACGGGTTCAGGTTCAACCGCAAGAACTCGGAGGGAATATATTTTGCCAACGTGACATTACTGCCGAGGCTGGAAATCAACGTGAACCTGCTTCGTATCAACCACGAGGTGAAACGCGGGCAGAAAGGCATCGGAGATCGCCAGCTCGATATTAAATATGTTCTGTTGAAAGAAACGGCTAGACGCCCAGCCGTTGCAGTAATCGTTTCTGCCCCGTTCGGGATCGATAACTCCTTATCCACCAATGCGCTCGTGGCGAGTAAAACGCTCCGCCTTGGCAACCGGTTTTATGCGGACGTCACCGCCGGGTTCGGCAGTCCCATTTACGTTCAGCGAGACGAATCGGAAAAAAGCAACTATAACATTTTTGAAAGTCTCGAGATCATCAAGAAAAAGGATCTCTCTTACCGTTACCTTTCCGGGCCGTTTGGAGGTTTCAACTTGCGATTCGACAACAAAGCAGGATTCATGGCCGAATGGGACAGCCAGCATTTCAACGCAGGCCTGTATACTACCCTTTTCAAACGCTGGACCATTCAGGCGGGCGTATTGAATTTTGATCAGATCACCTTCGGCACTTCCTATGCTGTGAATATGCTTCCGCTTTCGAAGAGGTTACGCAGCTATCAGGAAGCCGCTCGTACGAAGCCGGTTAAACCGACACCAATTTCTGAAAAAGAAAGATTACTCAACAATTTTGAAAACCTGACCATCGATTCCACATCGGGAAAAATAACCTATGAACAGAGGCTTTACCGCAGTCCGTACATCGGTATGGTAGAAATGGAACGAGCATTGCCCGATTCGAACAGCAGGGAGTTTATCCCTATGTTCCAGGGTGTGCCAATAGGAGCTTACAAGATGGGCAAGCGGATCAGCTATCGCCACCTTACCAATGATGAAATGCCTCGTCCAGGCTTCTTGCTCAATAAGTACAAGCTTGACTTCTGGCTTCAACCGGTGTTTGCGGCCAATTTCGGCTACCGGGAAAAAACCTTGCAGAGCAATACCAGTCTTTTACTCCAAACCCAGTTTTACCTCTGGAAAGGATTGGCTCTGAATGCCGGCGTGCTGTTCCCAATTACCAACGACATGGATAACCGGCCGAAGATCATCCGTCCCGCACCCGTTTTCCTGAACCAGTTCCTGGCATTCGGCAAGCACTTCATCAGCGCCTCGGCGGGTTATTTTTACAATGATCAATACGGTGCAAATGTCCAGTATCGCCATCACGACCTAACGGGTCCGTGGTCGTTCGGATTGGAAGGCGGTCTCACCGGACTGTATTATTACACCAGAAGCGGGATTTATTACGAAAAAATGAATAACCTGTTACTCATCGCCGATGCCGCTTACCGGTTCTCCAAACCGGACCTGACATTGAAATTATCGGGAGGACGATACCTTGCGGGCGACGAAGGAGTCCGGTTTGACCTCATACGTCAGTTTACCAATGCTGAGATTGGATTGTACGTAATGAAAACCCAAAACGGAACAACCGCAGGCTTCAACTTTGCAGTTCCGATCCCGCCCGGGAAGATCGCTCAGAGCAGGAAAGCCAGGTTCCGGACCACCGATGAATTCCGCTGGGAATACAGCTACACCCGTGGATTCCGCATAGGCGAGCGCTATCGCACAGGCTACCAGCTCGATCAGAAACTACGCCAATACCACACTGATTATCTCAACAGACAAAGACCATAATGCAATAGCCCTGTGAACATTCACGGGGCTATTTACTCTTTTTCAGGTTTTAAGAGATTCTACCGTTCGAACGTAAAGCTCTTAATGTCTCCATACGCGACCGATCCGTCCGAAAGCAATGCATAGGCACGGTAGAAAAAGAAGTACTTGCCTTGGAAAGCGTTACCCATGTAGATAAAATTGTTAATACCCAAGGCAATCGGCTGATCAAATTGCATTCTCGCACCATGTTCAATCCTTGGCGTGTAGTCCGTATCGTTTTCCGCCCGGAAGAAACTCAGGTGCAAAATACCGTATTCTGTAACCGGCAGGTCACCCAGCGAATCAACCTGCACTTTAAACCGCATTTTGAAATCGTCGGTATACTCAAATGCAGGCGTACTCAGCTTTATTTGCTTAGGAACGACGTGATCCTGTAAGGAACATGCGTTATTAAGACCTATCAGAAAACAAAGCGCTACAAATGTTCGTAAATGGCCTCTCATGACATCTTTTTGCTAATGATAAATAGTTTCCTCTATCATCTCAGACCGGAATGCTCACTTAATCGCTGCCTGCGCTAGGCCAATTTCTCCTTAAAAAAGTCGATTGTGCGCTTCCAGGCCAATTCGGCTGCTGCTTTGTCGAAACGGGGAGTGGTGTCGTTATGAAAACCGTGGTTTACCTCAGGATAAATGAATGCCGTGTACTCTTTGTGGTTTTCCTTCAACGCCTTCTCATATGCAGGCCAGCCTTCGTTCACGCGGGTATCTAAGCCTGCGTAATGCAGCAATAACGGTGCTTTAATCTTCGGGACATCCTCAGTAGCCGGTTGTCCACCATAAAAAGGGACCGAAGCCGCCAGATCGGGAATTCGTACGGCCATCATGTTTGCAATGGCACCGCCAAAACAAAATCCTACTACGCCGATCTTTCCATTGCAGTCCTTATGGTTTTTCAGGTATTCAAAAGCAGCAATAAAATCTTCCTGCATTTCATTCCGATTACGCTTGCTTTGCAATTCACGCCCTGCATCGTCATTACCCGGGTACCCGCCCAAAGGCGAAAGTGCATCCGGTGCAATCGAAATAAACCCCGCCAACGCTGCTCTACGCGCAACATCTTCTATATGCGGGTTCAATCCCCGGTTTTCATGTACTACCACAATCCCTCCCAACTTCACCTTGGCATCCACCGGCCGAGACAACAGCGCTTTGATCGTCTTACCACCCTTGGGTGAATCATAATTCACATAGCCCGATTGCAAACGCGGATCTTCCGTTTGGACTTGAATCTGCCCTTTATAATCAGGCATCAGAAAGCTCATCAACGAGGCTACTGTCACGCCGCCCACTGCATAAGCAGACAAACTCTGCACAAAATTACGGCGGTCGATACGGTCGTGCGCGTAGTCGTCGTAAAGGTCGAATACCTCCTGCTTGATATCTTCTTTTCTGAGCTGAGACATGGATAACGGGATTATTATAAATGGATTTTTATAAAGTTAGGAGTAAAATCAGTTTTATATACATTGTACCTAACCTGAACATAATGAAATATTTATTTGCAAATAGTATCGAAGACTAGCAATTTTGTTACTATTAATATACACATTCAAATCTTCCTCCAACGTATCACTATATGCTATGAAAAACCTGATTTTACCATTTCTACTTTTATCATTTCTGACAAGTTTCGGACAAGGTTCACTTGAATCGGATCGCTTGGCATTGATTGCACTTTACAATTCCACCAACGGTTCAGCATGGTTTCAAAAAGCGGGTTGGGATCCCGCCGGTAGTCCTGGCGATAGCCCCTGCGGTTGGTATGGAGTTACTTGTGAGGGTGGGCGTGTAACCGGGCTAAACCTCTTGCAAAGCGGCCTTGACGGCAGCATCCCCCCTGCCATCGGCAATCTCGACCAACTGAAAACACTGATACTTGGTTGGACAGTTCTGACTGACTCCCGCACCGCTTATAACCCACCTTATTTACCCATCCCCACCGAAATCGGTAACCTTACCAACCTGGAACACCTCGATCTAAGCGGCGATAACGGTATTAATTACGACATTTATGGCGGCTTACCCTTGCCCGGCCCACTGCCCGCAAGCATCGGGAATCTCACCAAACTCACTTACCTGAATCTAAGCTGCATGCTTCGGGATATGATGTACCATGGCTCACTCGATGGCCCAATTCCCGCTACATTCGGCAACCTAGTCAATCTGAAATATCTGAACCTTAGTAATCAGCAGTTTTCCGGCGCTATCCCATCCGAGCTGGGCAACCTTACTCAACTGGAACACCTGAACCTGAACGGAGCGAATCAATTTACTGGTACCATCCCGGCTTCGTTTAACAACCTAACCAGCTTAAAAACCCTTGGATTAGGCTATTATAATAACAACTGCTGCGGTAGTCCGGCGTTTGGTGGACTAACAGGCCCCATTCCAAACTTGTCTGGAATACCCGCCACCGCCGATGTAAGTATACCAAACAACTCCTTTAATTTCGAAGGTTTAGATTTGAATATCAGCCTAATAGATCTATATTCAAACCAAGCTAAGATTGGCATTAACTATAACGTAGGTACAAAAGTCCTAACCGCCGAGGCCGGAGGCATTATTGCGAACAATACTTATAAATGGTACCGTAACAACACATTGATCGCTACAATCGCGGGTAACAAAGCATACAATGTAACCGAAGACGGCACTTATTATGCAGAAGTTACAAACAACGCTGTTCCTGGCCTTACCCTTACTACAGACAACGAAGTGGTTACATCGCTTCCTGTAAACCTTGTTTCATTTTCGGGAAGTAATGAGGGAGAGCAAAACCTCCTGACCTGGAAAACTACTTTTGAAAGCAACAGTCAGGGATTTGATATTGAGCGAAGCTGGAACGGAATCGATTTCGAGATCATAGGCTTTCTACCGAGTCAAGGAGAGAGCAACGCTTCCAAGGAATATAGTTTTGCGGACAAAAATCCATTTTTTACCAGTTACTACCGTCTCAAGCAGCTGGATTTCGACGGGACTTTTGCTTATTCAAAAGTGATTTCAATTAAAAATCAGAACGCGCATATTTTGGCATACCCGAATCCGGCCAAGGACCATTTCTATCTCAAAAATCTGAAAGAAAAAGGGGAAGTCAGTGTCCAGAATCTGGAGGGGAAAGTCATTAGCAGGCAAATCGGTGAGCCCGGCAAGCCGTTGACAACAGTAGGTATCGCGCCGGGCTTGTACATCATCAGGATCTCTGGTATGGCGCAAAAAATTGTTATTATGAAATAGTCATTTGCGCGTTCAGTCCTCCCAAATCCCGCTAAGAATAAGGCCGTCTCAAACTAAATTGAGGCGGCCTTATTCTTAGCAGTTCAGGGTGAGAATGTATATCAAAACCGACCTTGGTTATACTCAAAAGCTCAAAAAATACCTTGTTAGGGATAAGACATGTCGCAGTTGTGCAACAATTGCAACTGCGGCCCAACTAATAGTATTTTGTAATACGCGACAAAGTCCATCAACGGCCGGGCTTTGTTGTTAATAGTTGCTGGGCACCCCGCCTACGCGACCCCGCCTACTTTACGGATCAAGCAGAATTTTTGGGGAGTTAAGCATAGAGTTTGGTGAGCCTAAATAGAAAGAATGGAATGTCCCTAACACCTCTGGAAGAAGACCTAAAAGCCTTGATTTTAGCATTGAAGGATTCTGCGGAAGCATTAGTGCTTCTGTTGTTGAAGAAGCGGTCCGCCGCCGCGGTTAAGGATGTCTAGATAATGTGTCTGGATAGATCTGGCAACGGTTTTAAAGGAATCCAGACCACAATCTTCCACCTCATTGTACCACAGCACCAATTTTTTAAATGCCTGCTCTTTGGACTTGCAAACCCGAAAAACGGTCCCTAAACCTGTTGCGAGCTTGTAAGCCTGTTCTATAAGCGGATAACGCTCGAAAAGTAGTCTGGAACGCTGAACCTGCGAAGCGGTCCAATTCCATTGCGGCACTTATCATGGTGCTTGAAAAGCAAGTACCTGCTCCTGACAAGCAGCTGTTTGAGCGTATCGCCGTTGGCAAGAATCTCTGGCTGATAAACCAAGCCAGATTGTGTGATAGCTTCAATAGCCTGATTTTCTTGATCCAAGGCCTGCCAACGGTGTTGTATCCTGATTTCCTGGACGGCATCAAAAGCCAATTTTTGAACGTGAAAACGGCCATGTCCAGGGTTACCTCCCGTACTTTGCCACGGATGCGCTTTGGGATTTTTCTCAAAACCTCGATGACCGAGCTGGCTTGCGTGCCTTTAACCATAGCAACCAATGAGCCTTTGCGCCCTCTGGCTGCCTTATTAGTCACAATTGTATACAGTTCACCATTCGAGAGTGAGGTCTCATCAATGCTTAAATAGGGGCCAGTGTTTCCTGGGTATAAAAGCCACTCGGCAGCGTGCTCGCGCTGGTCCCAATCCTTATAATCGCTGATATGATCTCTGTATTGTTGCTGTAATTGTTTGCCATCCAGATGAAAATATTTACCTAATTGGGAGCAGCTTACAGGATTATTATCAATACAACCCCGCCCGGCGGCCCGGTTTTAAAAAATCCGCAAATTCCTTCGTCATTCGCGTTCCTTGCTGTACCAAATTCCAATCCCTGGTGATTAGCTCGCTGGTGTCTTTGATTTCCCACCGACGACGTTTGATACAGAGTGTAACCTTCTGATTACGAATCGGAAAGTCCTGAACATAAATCTCTGGCAAAAAGCCCTTGGATTCCAATTTTTGGTCCTTGTATTCGGAAGGAGGAAGGTTTCTCTCTTCCAGATAGATGTGCAGGCCAGTGAGGCCTTCGACGATTTTGGAAAGTTCGAAGTAATCGAGGATACCCTCAGGTAACAGGAAGCGGACTAGGGCTAAATAGGACTCTTGCAATGCATTCAATGTTGATTCATTGCAAAACAACTACTTTTTTCACCGCCCCCCAAGTTTTCGGACTGATCCTACTTTACCGGGTTTGATCGGGGACGCCTAGTCGGGGACACCCAGTCGGGGACGCCTAGTCGGGGACGCCCAGTCCAAGTATCATCGGCGGATCCGGACATCCAAGCCCCAAACGCAAAAAAGCCTCACATTACTGCGAGGCTTTTGTTGTTTTAATAATTGTGGCGGCTACCTACTTTACCGGGTTTGAACCAAGTATCATCGGCGGATCCGGGCTTAACTTCTCTGTTCGGGATGGGAAG
>NZ_JAVDXA010000008.1:0-463492 GCF_031457695.1 Dyadobacter sp. BE31 | reverse complement strand
ACCGTGGCATATACCGTATTACCTTCCGCCACTTCCAGAGTTTGAGCATTGTTCGGAAAATTGCGGTCCCATGCCCAACCCATTATCACGGCGCAATCCGCATATTCCAGTTTTCCCTCGTACGCATTCAAAGGACAATTAAGTATTTTCAGCGAGCCAAGCACCGTTGTTGTGCCCTTAATCCGGATACCCAACTGATGCGACTTGCCGTCCTTCAACGTTCCGGGGGTGTTTATCCTGAAACCGTAATTGCCCGTACCTATCCCCTGCGTTTTCAGGCTCTCCTGGTAAAGATTTGCAACTACGGTCGCGTGGACTACATCCCCTTCCACCAATTCAACGGTAAGCGCATTATACTTATAGTTCCTGTCCCAAGCCCAACCCTGGATTACATTACAGTCCGTGTACTCCAGATTACCCTGATAGCTGGGTAAGGGGCATAACAAATTTTTAGGAGATCCATTTAGGACATAGCCTATGCCCTTGACCCTGGCCAAAATACTGTGGGTCTTGCCATCTTTCAATTGCTGCGGGAATACCGCGTCAAAACCGTAGTTACCCGTCCCAATGCCGGCTGTTTTCAGGTTCTCCCTGTAATTTTTGGCAATCAGAGTGGCAATGACCGTTGTACCATCCAAAAGCTCTACAGTCTGATTGACATCAGGATTGTTTTTGTCCCAGGCCCATCCGCTGGCAGCATAGCAGTCAATTTTTTCAAATGCTCCTCCATATGTGCAAGTTATTGATTTGGGAGATCCGCTTAGCAGATATGTACTATTCTGGACCCTGACACTCAATTGATGTGCAGTTCCATCTCCCATGTAGGACTGAGGCACCAGCATAGTAAATCCATAATTACCGGTTCCCGTACCCGCGTTCTTGAGATCCTCCCGGAACTGATTGGCCGTTGTCGTAGCCAAAACGGTCTGCCCATCCAATAGCTCGACGGTGAGACTGGTAGCAGGGTAGTTTTTGTCCCAAACCCAGCCTTTGATTTGTTCACAACTGACAACTTCGAGTGTGCCGGCATAACTGGACGGCAGAGAAGCAGAAGTTGATTTTGCGAGCGTAAAAGCTTGGTAGTTATCCGGCACAATTGTGACCGCGGAAGTGATAGAGCCTACGCCCAAAGAACTCGCCACTCCGGTTACGGACACTTCATCCACTTTGGAGTTGATATTTTCCCATCGGGCAGTGGCCGAGTTCCAGCCGGCAATGGTCAGCATCGACAGGTCACCGCCGGTTAGGTCGGCGATACCACTCGCGATGTTCCAAGTCAAAGTCAGCCTGGTGGGATTGATCCCGTTGACATCCCAATATTCGATGGCAGCAACAGCGCTCAGGGACGAAGCCCTGCTCGACACGCTGAATGGCGCCCCCTGCGGGAGCGTTGCAGCGCCCGGGTTTGACCCGAAATATGCTCCTAAGACCTCGTTGCCCTCAGCCGCAAATGGCCGGTAACGGCCATTCTGCCCTACCGGAAAAACAAATTTGCTGGCACCATATTTCTTTACGTAGCCATCCACATGGTGGTTATCGCTAATGTTGGTAACTTTTGACGATTCCGAAAAGCTGACAGCCGCCAGGGGTGTACGATCGGTGACGACGATCCCGGTTTGCGCATTGGCCAACCAGATGTTGCAGCAAAAGAATATGCAATGCAACAGGACAATTTTGTAGTTGTTCTTCATCATGGTTTCATCCAGTTACATTGATAGTGTAGTCACCCAGAAACTTCAATTCACCGCCCGTTTCCACTTTTACGCTCTTTGCGGTAGCAGTCGGCCCGACATCGATTTTGTGCCCTTTTACAACCCTTACGACATCTTTTGCCGTAGGGACACGGCCCGAGGACCAAACCTCAGGGTTATGCCATGCGCCGGAAGACATACTCCATACCACTTCTGAAAAAAGTGACGTAGTTGGGAAATTCCTGTATAGGATTTGGTCTGTTTTTGATCTGTCTGTACCAAACCAATCGTTCAACACATCGCTATAGACACGCCGGAAATCGATTTGCATTTTTATATCGCGGTTGACAGCGCCCGGTGCGGGATTTACAGGCAAAAGGCCGTTCACCAGGTCGGGGTTCGTTCCGACCAGTTGCCTTTTAATACCGGTTCCAAACACAAACATGGGAGCCCCTACCCCGTGGTCGGTACCTTTTGAAGCATTGGATGTGGCCCTGCGGCCGAAATCGGAGAATGTCATTCCCAAGACGTTGGTTTCCGTGGCCTGGAGTTTCAGATCATTCTGGAAAGCCGCAATCGCATCGGATAGCTTTTTTAGTAATTGCGCATGAATACCCTCGGTGCTGCTGGTTCCCACCTGCCCGGAATGGGTATCGAAACCTCCAAGTTCCACGTAGTAGATCTTGGATTTCAGACCGCCGTGTATGAGCCGAGCCACAATTTTCAATTGGTCTGCCAGCTCATTTTTCGCTGCCGCGTCGGGATATACCGCCAGGTTCTTGCCTGCATCGGCCGCCCTCTTGATCTCGGCGGCATAATCCACGGCGAAAGTCTGCTTTTGGCGGATAAATTTGAGCAAATCGCCAGCATCACAGCAGGGCACCGGCCATTCCTGGGCAGCGGTGCTCTCTCCAATCAATTGGTAAAACGAAGCAGGATCCTGGATCGTCACCCCCATTCCCTGGCCGCCTCCAACGAGAGTAGTCGTATTTATCTGGCCTATTTGGATAGCCAGCGGGTCTTCCATCTCAGCATTGGGATAATTATCCGGATACCCTGGAAATCGGTCGTTGAGATACCTCCCGGCCCACCCGGATGACGCGTATTGCGTGGATTCCACTGCCGTCATCCAGATATCGGTGGACCGGTAATGGGATAAATCGGGATTCGGATAGGATACGGAATTGATAATGGCCAGCTTCCCCTCATCATAAAGCGCTCTCATGCCCGTCATGGCCGGATGGAAGCCTGTCTGCGGGTTCCCCGACAGTTTCAGCACGCTACTTTCCGGGATAGCGATGTTGGTACGCAGTGCATTATACTGCGAATAATATTCTAGTGGAATCACCGTATTCAATCCGTCGTTGCCCCCGGCTAGATATATAATCACAAGAACCCGGTCCCCATTAAGCGCGGCGGTCTGCCTTAATGATCGGACAAGAGCCGAGCCCTTCGCCAATGACTTAATGCCAAAACCGTCCAGCACAACCGGCGCCACCAGAGCAGTCGCAGCGGTAATAAAATCTCGCCTTTTCATAGAATTTTAAAATAATTGGTATTCAGCCATTCTCAGCAGGTATTTCAAAAGCGTCCGGCACCGCCACAGGATGATATTCTGCCTGTTTACGTCTGTCGGCAAGGACCTGTATGCGTCCCATTCCCGCACCCATGTGGTCCTCGCAGCGCTTTTCATCATCATAATGGAATCTATCAGAAAGTCCTTCTGAGCTTGCGGTAGCTCAAATACAAACAGGTTCTTGGTAAGCTCAGCCAGTACCTGCTCGCACGTGATTCCCGGGGTGCCGGACACATCCGAAAAATTAGGTTGTATTTGTTTCAGCCTTGCCAGCAAATCGACTCCCAAAATGTAGCCCGGTTTAATTTCCAGATAGGGATACACGAAGAAATCCGTCCTGACACCACGCTGCCCGATTGTGGTTTCATTGATCCAGTTCTTCGAAAAGCCTGTTTGATAGTAAGGTAGAGACCCGAAAACCGAGGGTTGATTGAGCAAGTTGAGTTGCAAGGCGTTCATGCCACTGCTCAGGAAAGACATCATTCTTTGAAATGCAACATAGTCGGTCGTGTAATCGGGCACAGGCTGGCTGAATAATCGGACGCTTCCGATCAGTAACTCAGCCGGAGATTTGACAATAGCGCCTATATTTCTGCTATCATAAAAGATGTTGGACGTAAGCAACTTCTTCACCACCGGAGCAATGGCAAAATTGTTGGAACTACCCGCAAAAAAAGTCGCCAGAGGTTTGATTACCTGATCCTCTATTTCAGCCGTCACATTAGGGTTGATATACCAGCGATACAATTCCCGGCAGATAAACTTAGGCGATTCTGGGTGGTTCAGCAGCATCGTTATCAAATCACGGAGTTCCAGGTCGCCTGCATCGGCACCCGATCTTCCGGTGATGATGGTATTGTTGTACTTCTCCGAAAACACCTTATTGGTGATGTCGTGTCTTGTGGGATTAAAAATGGTACCGAAATCGGTTGATCCGGCCTTTCGAAGGTTTGTCGCCTGCCACCCTGTGAGGACCTGAGCGGCGGCTTTCACATCCTGCTCCGTATAGTTGTAGGCCCCATTAACGTCCTTCTGCCCCACCGTGAAAAGCTCCTGTAATTCCCTTGCGTAATTTTCGTTGGGCAGTTCCTTGGAGTTTTCGTTACCATTCTGAAATATGAGCATACCGGGATCTTTACTCATACCAATGGCCATTTCCTTGAAACTACCAAGGGCGTTCGATCTGAGGAATGTTAGGTAGCGGTACATAAACCGATAGTCGTCCACCGCGGCAAAAGTGACGACAAAATGATTTTGCCAAAAGGCTGTAAGCTTTTCCAGTATCGATGAGCGGCCATTTTGCTCGGCCATCAGACCAATCCACCAGTATTTGATATAATTGAAATACGAAAGCGCCAGAGTCGCATCAAACGGCTTCCCCAAAAAAGGCTGCCCCGCATCGCTGCGAGTAGCGTCCATCTCCACCGGAGGCGGGGGGGTTGCGCGGTAGGCGGCATTGCTGATCAGGATATCAACTGCTTGCGTGGGTGTTTTGCCGGTAAAGTCGACTATTTCCTGCTGGGTGGGGCCAAAAGTAGCCCTTCTCAGCAGATGCGCGGCTGTCGCTGCCGTCAAAGGCGTGGTATAAGTATCCAGGTATGCCATGATTGTGGCTTAATGGTTACAAAAGCGTGAAAAACTTTAAGGAAATATCTCCGACTTGTTGAAGTTCCGGTGCGGAGGCGGTTCTGACGGGGACAAGATGTCTGTCCATTACGGTCAATCGCCATAAGGAAATACTTGCCTGTTTCGTCGTGATTAAAATAGTCTATTGAACTGATAGCGCTCAACTGGACGCCATTGCGCCCGAAATTAGAATATAAAATTGGGGAGGATTACTATCCCGGATCTGGATTGGATAGTCTTTACATATCTTCTCTCTAGTTGGTACAACATCACTTCCTAACACAGCACAAAATTAACCAATTGCAGAATATTTATCAAAGTATTTCGACAAATTTTTTCGAGATATTTTCATTAACCGTCCAACATCTGCTAATCCAACCGTAAGACTTCGCGCATTCGTAAAAACTCGGTAGGATACGAAGCCTGGATAGTTATCCTTTCTTTTGAATAGGGATGCACAAATTCCAACTCCACCGCATGCAGCATCATTTGCATCATGCCCAGATGCTCCTTGAAATACCGGTTTTGCTTGTTGCAGCCGTGAGGGCGGTCGCCGATGATCGGGTGCAGGATGTGCGCCATATGCTTGCGGAGTTGGTGCATTCTTCCAGTAGCCGGATTTAGTTTCACAAGCGAGTAGCGGGATGTAGGGTGTTTTCCGACGACGAACGGCACTTCGCTGCGCATTAAAGTTTCGAAATAGGTCACAGCATCCTGCGACACGCCGTCGTCTCGTTTTAGAGGGTAGTCGATCGTTCCGGCGTCGGGGGTATAGCCTCTTACGATGGCATGATAGGTCTTACCTATCTCGCCGTCCATGAATTTACGCTGCATTTCACTGTTGGTGACTTCGTCCAAGGCAAATAGCAGCACGCCGGAGGTTTTGCGGTCCAGGCGGTGGACGGGGTATACTTTCTGTCCTAACTGATCACGAAGGAGTTGTACAGCGAAGACATCGGCATCGCTGGCGATAGGCGACCTGTGCACAAGCAGGCCGTTGGGCTTGTTGATAGCTACCAGGTGCTCGCACTGAAATAAAATTTCTAACGGATCCATTCTGAAATGTAAAAGCGGGGAATTTTATCCCAAACGAGGCGGTCAATGTGTCGAAAGTAGCCCACGACTAGATTAGCGGTTCGGCGGTTTGTATTCCCGCTTAGTATTGGCTTAATGGGAGTCGGAGTTCTTTCTGGAGTGCCGGATGCGGAAACGTATCACCCCCCACAATACCAGGTACAATATTCCGAGCAGCATACCGATCTCCATCGCAAACACCCATGCGGTGCGGTCCAGCAGACTTGCGAAAAGGTTATTGATAATGGCCCCTGGCTCGTGAATAATGTCCCAGCTGTTCATCCGGCGCACGCGGCCGAGATACACGCCAAAGCCTGCCAGCGGAAGGCTTAACAGCAACAACGTGTTGGCAGGCTTCCTGTCGAACACCCTGCGCCAGGAGCGGTGGATCCAATAAAGCGATACCAGACCATTAAAGAGGCTTACTTCCGCGTAGGAAAACAACATAATGATGTCGTGCCAGGTCAAATCCCGCTGGTAATCCACGGTCAGGTGGGCCAGGTCGGTAATCATGTAGGGCGCATTCGGGAAGAAAGAGAGCCAGGCAATGCTGAGAATCCCTAAAACAAACGGAATGTGTCCGAAACGTTTGGTAAGGTTATCTGCCATGAAGGCGATAATGAGCGGTATCCAGCTCAGAAACAGATTCCAATCGAGCGAAAAATCAACCGGGGAGTTGAAAAGGATGCGGACAAGGTGGAAAAATACCGCAAGCAGGCTCAGAAGCAAAAGCAGCAGCAGCGAAAACAAGCCTTCCATCGTGATGATGGGAGGATCGGATACGCTGAATTTATAATTCCTTATCCAATCTATCAAACGGTCCAAGTGTACGTAATTTAAGTTCTTTCATGACGAATAAGCAAGACAAACAAATGCTCACGTCTGACCAACTCTGATCAAGAGGCCTGTGCCTCAGTGGGGTTTACGATTTTCGGCTGATCCTTTTTAGGTCTCCTCCGCTTGTTCCTGCGCTTGGGCTTACCGCCCGCGGTCGGTGTACCGGCCGTTGCCCCATCAGCTGCCAAGGTGGCGGGTTCTGCGCTGGCGGTATTCTCGGGTTTCGCTTCGCGGTGTGGTTTCCTCGCAGCTGGCGCTCCAGAGCCGGCTTTTTTCTTATTCTTCCTATTGTTGCTGTTACGCCCTCCGGTACGAAAACGTGGCGGCTCGAATACAGGAGCTTCTCCCAATCCCAGCTCTGCGGTGACGGACTTTTTCTCCAACTCCTTTTCAAAAAGCCTTTCGATCTTCAATACATATTTCTGATCGTGCTCATTGATAAACGTCATCGCTGTGCCTTTTGATTCGGCGCGTGCTGTACGCCCTATACGGTGCACGTAATCCTCGGGGTCGCGGGGAACGTCGTAGTTCACAACATGGCTGAGATTATCAATATCTATGCCGCGGGATAATACGTCGGTTGCAACCAGGATAGGGAACTGCCGGTTTTTAAAATCACGCAGTACGATTTCTCTCTCCCCCTGCTCCGAATCCGACGAAATGCCATGGGCACCCAGTCCCAATTTACGCAGTGCGCGTACGATCGGCTCGACGTTGGATTTGCGGGAGGTGAAAAGTACCATACTGATATTTTCAACGCCTTTCAGCAAATGCCTCAGCAACGGCAGCTTCTGCTCGTCTTTGGCCAGGTAAAACTGCTGGTCAATCCGATCAGCCGGGCGGGAAACCGCCAGCCTGATCTCCTCGGGATCTTTCAGAATGCGTTTGGCCAGATCACCGATCTTCGGCGGCATAGTGGCCGAAAACATCAATGTTTGCCGCTCATTGGGCAGGTAGCTCATGATTTTCAGGATATCACCCAGAAAACCCATATCTAGCATACGGTCGGCCTCGTCGAGGACCAGATGCCGCAGGTCGCGGAAATGAACGTAGCCCAGCTGCAAATGCGCGATGAGCCGGCCGGGCGTAGCAATAATAATATCTGCACCCTGGGTTAATGCTTTTTTCTGCTGGTCCCATTCGGGGCCCTTGTTGCCGCCATACACGGCAATACTGGTAGCACCCACAAAATATCCCAAACCCTGGATTTGCTGGTCGATTTGTACCGCAAGCTCACGGGTAGGAACCAGAATCAGTGCTCCGGTATGCGCATTGGCCTCGTGGGCGACTTTGTCGAGAATGGGAATTAGGTACGCGGCGGTTTTGCCGGTTCCCGTTTGAGCGCAGGCAAGCAGATCCTTGCCGCTGAGAATGTGTGGTATAGCCTGCTCCTGGATAGGCGTCGCCTGTTGGTAGTTCATGGAATCCACGGCGTTCAGAACGTCTTCGTGGAGTTCAAATTCGTTGAAATTCAAAATTCAGCTTTTAATATCCGTAAATTCGTTGATTTCCAGATGTGTTATACATATAGCTGACCTTGATTTTCCCAGTCAGCAAACCGCTCGATTTGAACAAATATAACCAATAAGTGCTAAAACGACAAGAAAGGTGCGAAACCACCGTGTAAAAGATTCACTACACGGCGGCCTCACACCTTCCAAAAATAATATGGTTTTCAGACGTTGACTGCCGTTAGATTGCTGGCTTCTTCGGGCGTGTAAAGTCTTGATCGGGTGATAAAACGTACACCCAGCGGTATCTCTAATGAGAAACTCGCGCCCCTACCAGGCACAACATCGATCGTCAGCTGTGTATGCTGCCAGTATTCGAACTGGTCGCGGCTCATAAAAAATTCACAGCCCGCTATTTCCCCCAACAGCACATCACTTTCCGACACGCGGAACTCCCCTTTTTGAAAACACATCGGCTGCGAGCCATCACAACATCCCCCACTCTGATGAAACATCAGCTCTCCATGTAACTCCCGAAGCTGATCGGCAACCTTCTCAGCTTCGGGAGTAATCAGAACGCGCTCGGTCATAACATCCTCAGAAAAATCCCAGCTTGTTCTTGTCGTACGAAATCAACATGTTCTTAGTCTGTCGGTAATAGCCCAGCATCATCTTGTGGTTTTCCCGGCCGAAACCCGATTTTTTGTAACCACCGAACGGAGCGTGGGCGGGATAGGCGTGGTAGTTGTTCACCCACACCCTACCCGCCAGAATCGCCCGTGGTACCTGGTAAAGCTCGTGCGCGTCGCGCGTCCATACGCCCGCGCCCAACCCATATAATGTATCATTCGCTATGGCGATCGCCTCCTCGGTGGTTTTGAACGTGGTTACGCACACCACCGGACCAAATATCTCTTCCTGGAAAATCCGCATTTTATTATGGCCCTTAAAAATCGTAGGCTGAATGTAATAGCCGCCCGAAATGCCATTCTCAAATGTCTGCGCATCGCCGCCTGTGAGCACTTCCGCGCCTTCTTCCTTGCCTATTTTCAGGTAAGACAAAATCTTCTCGTACTGATCGTTCGAAGCCTGCGCACCCATCATCGTGGTACCGTCTAGCGGGTGGCCCATTTTGATCGCCTTCGTTCGCTGGATGACCCTTTCAATGAATTTGTCATATATACTCTCATGCACCAGCATCCGTGACGGGCAGGTACAAACCTCACCCTGGTTCAATGCAAACAGCACCGCACCTTCGATGGCTTTGTCCAGGAAGGCATCATCCTCATCCATCACCGATGGAAAGAAAATATTCGGTGATTTACCGCCCAGCTCCATCGTTACCGGCACGAGGTTATCGGAAGCGTACTGCATAATAAGCCGCCCGGTAGTGGTTTCACCCGTAAATGCAACCTTGGCCACGCGCGGTGACGATGCGAGCGGTTTACCGGCCTCGACGCCAAAGCCAGTAACGATATTGAGCACGCCCGCAGGCAAAATATCCCCGATCAGCTCCATGAGTATCATAATAGAAGTGGGCGTCTGCTCGGCAGGCTTCACCACCACACAGTTGCCCGCAGCCAGCGCAGGCGCGATTTTCCAGGTAGCCATCAGAAGCGGGAAGTTCCACGGGATAATCTGCGCCACCACGCCCAGCGGCTCGTGCAGGTTAATGCAAACCGTATTTTCGTCATGCTCGGAAACACTGCCTTCCTCGGCGCGGATCACGCCGGCAAAGTAGCGGAAATGGTCAACGCAAAGCGGGAGATCGGCGGCGCGGGTTTCGCGGATGGCTTTTCCGTTATCGATGGTTTCAACGATTGCTAGGTATTCGAGGTTGTCTTCTATCACCTGCGCAATTTTCAGCAACAGGTTACTGCGGTTGGTAGCCGAAGTTTTGCTCCAAGCGGGAAATGCAGCATGCGCCGCATCGAGTGCCGTCTCGACGTCCTCTTTGGTCGAACGGGCGGCTTTGGTGAACACCTGCCCGTCAATAGGTGAAATATTTTCGAAGTACTCGCCTTTGGCCGGCGCTACAAACCGGCCGTTGATATAGTTATCATATTTATCTTTAAAATCAGGCCGTTTAGCCAGATTTTCACTGCTGTACGTCTTGCCCTCAACTGCCTTGTTTTCGATGATCGTATCCATGATTAAAGGTTATTTTTAGAAATGATTGATAATACAAACCTAACCTCACCAGGCGTTATTCATTGGTACGATCGTGTCAAGTGTTAGGATAATTATCTCATTTTTTCGAAAAAGAGTTATATTTAAATGGATTAGTGGGAGGAGGGAGGAAAGGCGGCCGGCGTGGGATGGATTGTCACTTGTAGTCAGGCATAGTCGCAGATAGCCATCGATAGTCAGGTACCGTTACGAGTTTGGGTTGATATTGAGGTTTAAAACAAAGGAAAACAATGGCGGCAGGTTTCAGATTGGATCAGGTGGCGGTTTCCGGGGAGAAATCGTTGAAGACATTGGTGGAGAACCGCAGGGCATTCACGCTCGAAAACTGCGAACTGAATTTGTTCGAAACTTTGCAGCCATCGGCACTCGTGCCGCTTACGTTCCCCGATTTCGTAGTGACAAGCATGCTGCGGGGCAAAAAAGTGATGCATCTGTTCGACCAGCCGGGCTTTGACTACCTACCCGGCGAAACGGTGCTGGTTCCTGCGAATGTGACGATGAAAATCGATTTTCCAGAAGCCCAGCGTGACAACCCTACCCAATGCATTGCCCTGGCGATCGATCAAATGAAAATTCAGCAGATCGTCGACCGCCTTAGCGAGATGTATCCGCGCGAGGGCCGGCAGCAGTTCTGGTCGTTGCAGCACAGCCAGTACCATTTCCTGAACAACATTGAACTCGCCCAGACCCTAAACAAGCTCATTAAAATCTGCTCGGGTTCCGCATTGGGTAAAGACATTCTCGCAGATCTTACTTTGCAGGAGCTCATTGTACATATTATCCAGACGCAGCACCTTGCCGCCACTGACGATGCCTCCTATCTGCACGAGGACAACCCGCTGGCCTTTGTCGTGAATTATATCAAAGCCAATATCAACGAAAAGATCCAGGTAGAAGACCTCAGCGAGAAGGCATGCATGAGCCGCGCTTCATTCTACCGCGCATTCAAGCGCGAGTTCAGCATCAGCCCGCTGGATTTCATATTAAGGGAAAAGATCAAAAAAGCCAAGCAGCTTCTGTCGCATACCAAGGACAGCATTTCCGACATCTGCTACCAGCTCGGTTTCTCCGATTTGAATTACTTCGGACGACAGTTCCGCAAATCAGAGGGCATTTCGCCGAGTCAATACCGGAATGTCACAAATCGCGACGAATGACGCTCCGGTCAAGTGTAGTCATGTACTGTCATTTATCGTCATTAGTAGTCAAGTGTTGTCAAATATTGTCAGGAATAGTCATGTATTGAGGAAAACAATACCTGACCACAAATGACCATTCATGACAATACCTGACTACTAATGACCACGCTTGACATTCCAGACAACACCTGGCACTTCTTTACACAATACGTCCAGTTTTAAGGCGGTCGGTCATCATAATGGAGCGGTCAATCCTTACCTGGATCGATTTGGCGCTGGCGATATAGTGGATAATAGCCCGCTGGTTAACGGGTTTGGCGTTTTCAAACAGCCGCTTTGCTTCTTCATCCTGCGCCAGCAGTTCCTGCAATTCCTCAGGCATATCCCGGCCATATTCACTGTCGTCTTTGCGGACGGTGGCGTATAGTTTTTGACTTAACACCAGCTTACCTTGCTGGCGAAGGGGTGTGGCGACATTAATATAAAAGCCTCCCCCACCCTTTGGACGGATCGCGCACTGGAAATGCACCTGGCCGTTGATCACGCAGCGCACACGGGCAGGCTTGCGCCCTTCGACGAACTGCACGGCCACCTCGTCGGGTACCATCATATAAAATTCGCCTCCCTTTTTGGGGAGGCGTTCCAATATCGATTCGAAATGAACTTCTTCTTCCATCGGAAGCAATGCGGTTATTCGGTTAGTGGTCTTACCTGAATGTCTTTATAGTACACCACACTCTTGGGATCATGTGCCTGCAATGCAAATGTACCTTGTTTCAGGAATCTGTTTTTCATCTCACCCTCGCGTTTATCAACGCCGGTTTCTTCGTAGTCGACCACCACCTTGTCGTTGATTTTAATGGTAATGTGCTTGCCCTCCACTTTGATGTACTCGGTGTACCATTCATTATCTTTCACGTAGGTATCCTTCACGTCGATCACATTGTAAAGGCTACCAGTGCGTTTGTAATCGGTATGCGACTGGTTGACCTGCACTTCGTAGCCTATCGCCGGCCAGCCATCTTCCTGGTAAGTAGTATGGATGAAAATACCAGAGTTCGAGCCCGGCGTGGTCTTCACTTGCGCCCTAAATTCGAAGTTTTTGAACATATGGTTTTTAACAGGACCTTCATAGAAGAGGTGTGCCCGTGGCCCGGCCACTTTAATGGTACCGTCCTCGATCGTAAAAGAGCTCGCGTTCGCTCCGATTTTCCAACCGGTGAAGTCCTTTCCATTGAACAGGCTGATCCAGCCGTCCTGTGCGTGTGCAGAAATTCCAAGGGCAATGCTCAGCAAAACGGCGTTGCAAAAAACATGCATTAGTCTTTTCATAAAATTCCGGTTTGGTAGTTCAAAAAGGTTGGTTTATCAAAATCGGTCAACGTGTAACTAAACCGCAAACTCCTAAAAACTACTGCTCCTTCATACAAAGTTTACCGACCGGAAGGCAACCTTCGATTGCATTTTGTGGTTGGTAGTGAGCTGGGGGCTCTCGATCGCTCCCTCAACCACCGATTTCGCATGAAGAATCCCTATTTGTCCCTGCTGGCTACGGCATGGCGCTATGCCCGGCAGCAACGCGGCCGCTACCTACTCGTATATGGCATGTTTGTGATGGCCAACCTCGTACTGGCGGTACATCCGCTGCTTTACGGCTGGTTTATCCAATCCATTCAAAAGGATGCAGAAGGCACTTTGCATAACGTGTGGGTGTACGGGGGCGCCTACCTCGGCCTGATCCTGCTCGAATGGGCATTTCACGGGCCTGCTCGGGTGATGGAGCGGAAACTAGCCTTCGACCTCAGCCGCAACTTCCTGGACGAATTGTACCATCAGGCATTGCATTTACCCATTCGCTGGCACCAGGACCACCACAGCGGCGCGACGATCAACCGCATCCGCAAAGCTTACGAAGCATTGAAGGACTTCTTTCAGAACGGCTTCATGTTCCTGCATGCTTTTGCCAAATTCATCTTCTCGTTTGTCGCGATTATCTGGTTTTCACCCCTTTTCGGAGCCATCGGAGTGCTGATCGGCATGATCAATGTGTATGTGATTTTTAAGTTTGATAAACCCTTCATTAAAGCGCTCGACGAATCAAACGAGAAGGAACACATTGTTTCCTCCACTTTGTTTGACAGCCTGTCCAACATCATCACCGTCATCACACTTAGGCTGGAAAAACGAATGAAAATCAGCCTGATGGGTAAGGTGGCGGACGTATTCCCTCCTTTCCGGCGGTCGGTCTCTATTAATGAATGGAAGTGGTTTGTGGCAAGCGTGTTTATTGCCATTATTTATATTGTAGTCACGATCGGCTATGTGTACCAGCATTACGTGCTAGGAGAAGTATTCCTGGTCGGCGGACTGGTTACGCTGTTGAGCTATGTCAACCAGTTCACCAGCGTGTTCCAGGACATTGCCTGGCAATACACCGAGATCATCCGCTACAACACGGAGGTACAAACCGCCAGGGCTATTGGTGAGGCTTACCACGAGCACCACCGGGTCGACGAAGCCGGCGAGCTTCCGGAAAACTGGCAGGAAATCCATATCAGCAACCTCAATTTCTCGCACGGCGAAATGTACGATGCAGAGAAACAGGCCCATAGCCTGCACCGCCTCGATATCCGCATCCGCCGCGGCCAGCGCATTGCATTTATCGGCGAAAGCGGAAGCGGTAAAAGCACACTCCTTGCTTTGCTGAGAGGTTTGTACCAACCCGAAAAGGATGTGAAAGTAACCGTCGACGGCCAGCATGAAGCCGCGATTGAAATGCTTGCCGACCAGGTAACGCTCTTTCCGCAGGATCCGGAGATTTTTGAAAACACCATTGCCTACAACATTACCCTCGGCCTGCCATTTGAGGAAAACGACATTATGCAGGTTTGCGAAACCGCCCATTTCGCGGAAGTTGTCGGCAAACTGCCCAAACGCCTTGAATCCAGCATTCAGGAAAAAGGTGTGAACCTGTCGGGTGGCCAGAAGCAACGCCTCGCGCTCGCGCGCGGCATACTCGCCGCCCGCGCGAGCGACATTGTGCTGCTCGACGAGCCTACCAGCAGCATTGATCCTAAGACCGAGGCGGCGATTTATGACAAAATGTTTGTGGAATTCAGCGGCAAAGCCGTGGTGTCTACGCTCCACCGCCTGCACTTGCTCACTAAGTTCGATTACGTATATATTCTTCGCGACGGCTACCTGATCGACGAAGGCACCTTTGATCATCTTCGCCGGAACAGCACCGTATTTCAGGACTTGTGGCAGCATCAGGAGACGCTCGCAGGGCGATAAGTCACCCGTCGTGAACTATATTATCATTAAGTAAAATCCTTTATAAAATTAGTTTGATCGGCCATTGAAATGTAGCGTTGTTCCCTATATTTGGTTAAGCTCAACGTTATATGCATGAAAATAAGCCTATTGCCATTTCTTTTTGTATTATTCTCCCATTTTGCCCTTGCGCAAGGATCACTGTTTAAATTGAACCTTGAAGCGCAGGGATCGGTTACGACAGGCGATGTGGTACCGTTCTGGATGCGGAGCAATCAATACGGAAGTATTCCCTTGGAGGGCGGTTCGGCCAGCTTCATCGTCAGGTCGGAAAAATCGTTTGCACCTTCACGGGACAAGTTTTTCGACTGGGGCGCAGGATTGGAGGGGCGACTGAATGCGGGCAGTAGCGTGAAAGCACTACTCATTCAGGGCTACGGAAAAGTCCGGCTTGGCGCCTTTCAGATCCGCGGTGGACGTTTTCGCGAAACCATCGGGCTTACCGACACCCTGCTCACTTCCGGTAGCTTTTCAGTCTCAGGCAATGCCTTGGGAGTGCCCAAAATAGAGGTCTCTGTTCCGGAATTTTATGCTATCCCAATACTTAAAAAGTTTATCGCCGTCAAGGGAAGCTACGCACATGGTTGGATGGGCACCCTGGCAATCCAGTTTCCCTACCGCCAGGTAGACGAAGCCAAAACATACCTGCATCAAAAATCATTTTACCTGCGTTTCGGTACCCCGTCGTCAAAGCTGAAAGTTTTTGCGGGGCTAAACGACAACGTGCAGTGGGGAAACAACAGGTCCATATTCTCAAAAAACGAGTTTACCCTTTCCCCTTGGCAAGAGTACAGCTATGTCGTGCTCAGCAAGCGTTTTGAATATTCTCAGGTCGGAAACCACCTGGGCTCCGTAGATCTCGGCATAACTTATGACACACCCTCATTGACCATTATGCTCTACCGTCAGAGCTTTTACGACAAAGACGGCCTCAAACACCTCGCTAATGCCGCCGACGGGCTAAACGGGATCAGCTTCAACACCAAAGCACCTGTTGATGAGCGGTTTCGGCTGAGAAAGGTGACATTTGAAACGGTTTACACCAAAAATCAAGCAGCAGATGCCGTAAAGCGGCTGGGGCTGCTGGGTTACGAGGATTATTATAATAATTATATATACGGCAAAGGCTGGTCTTACTACGGTAACGTACTCGGAACTCCCCTGATCACCACCACTTTGGATGGAAAGAGCGATCTGCCCAGAAATGAGCGGGAATATTTCATCAATAACCGGCTGGTGGCATTTCATGGGGCCGCGTCGGCGAATTCCAAATCATGGACTACCCTTCTTAAACTAACATACTCAATGAATTACGGCACATTTTCAACCGCGAAGGCCTTCGGTAAACGATCGCAATTTTCCGGTTACCTGGAAGCCCGCAAAGTGTTCAGGCACGATTTTAGTTTAGGATTGGCGGCGGCTCTTGACGCCGGCGATGTGTTACCATCCTCTTTGGGAGTAATCACAAAACTGGTAAAATCATTTTGACGCCGAACGAATTGTTCAAGGAATAATTCAAACTGCATTCTCTCAATGATTGGATAATTGATCGGAGTCAGTAACTTTGCTTGTACTCAACGTAAAACATGAAAAGAATACTTCTGGCACTTTTGTGCTTTACACCCCTCCTTAACGCCCAGGCTCAATTTCCATACGTTCGCTTTGGTCTGGAAGGTCAGGCCGGCTTTACTTCCAATGATCAGGTTCCTTTCTGGATGCGCTCCAATCAATTCGGAAGTGTCCCGCTATCAGGACCTTCGGCAAGTCTGATCGGCAGTGCCCGGGTGGACTACGACACCTCCAAAACCAAACTCGTCGACTGGGGAGCATCGCTACAAGTCCGTGGGAACGCCGGAAAAGGCTCCAACCTGACACTCATCGAAGGCTACGGTAAGCTGCGCGTCGGCATATTTCAGCTGCAAGGCGGCCGTATTAAGGAAGTAATGGGACTGTCCGACACGCTATTAACGTCAGGAAACTATGCGATATCCGGCAATGCGCTGGGCATCCCGAAGATTCAGATTTCGATACCCGAATATTACCCGATCCCATTTTTGGGACGTTTTGTGGCATTTAAGGGCAACTTTGCTCACGGCTGGGTCGGTAAAACACCCGTGCAATACGGAGACACGAACATGACCACCACGCAATTTCACCAGAAGTCACTTTACGTACGACTGGGCAAGCCCACAGCCAGGCTGAAATTGTACGGAGGATTCAATCATCAGGTGTTTTTTGGGGACGAGAAGTATGTTTGGTCGGAAAAGGGATTCAACAAAAATCGGTTTCAGCTTAGCTCCTGGGAAACTTATGAACACGTGATCTTTGGAAAGGTATGGAATTCCAGCAAAGTTGGAAACCATATAGGCTCCATTGACGTCGGGTTTGAATATGATTTCAAGAATGTAAGGCTCCTGGCTTACAGGCAGACTTTTTACGAAGTAGGTGGACTAGCACATTTGTCGAATATCAGCGACGGTCTACACGGAATAAGCCTTACCAACAAGAAGACGAGCACAAAGAAAATAAAGTGGGAGAAGCTGCTATTTGAATTTTTGTATACTAAGAATCAAGGAGGTGAAGCATGGTCTAAGATCACCCCTTCGGGGGACGAGGACTACTATAATAACTATTTATACACGACGGGATGGTCATATAGGAACGTCGGCCTGGGAATGCCTTTCATCTCGAGTAGGCAAAATATCCGCAGAGGACTACCTACGTATCCCAAGGATTATTTTGTCAACAATAGAGTTATCGCATTTCACGTGGGGATTGCAGGCTCAGCAGGTGCCTTCAAAGTTCTTTCAAGGTTAAGTTATTCCAGAAATTACGGCACCTTCGGAACAAGTCCAATTGGACACACCACCGGCAAGCTTCATACAGATCCTATTTATGGAATATTCCCTATTACCAACCAGTTCTCGGGAATGGTTGACATTAGTCGTGAATTGAGTAAAGGTTTGACATTGGGGGGAGTTGCTGCACTGGATGCTGGTAAATTATTATACAACTCGGTAGGCTTCCAGTTAAGACTCGCCAAAACATTTTGATCAGGTAATATGCTAAATTGGTTATTCGGAAAGAGTAAAGCCGTCGAATCCGTCAGTTTAAACAGAATAGGAATCGATATACACTCTCATTTAATTCCGGGCATCGATGATGGAGTGGAGACGTTGGGGGAATCGATCGAAATGATTCGAAAAATGGAGTCGCTGGGCTATTCTCACATCATAACCACTCCCCACGTCATATGGGATTGTTATAAAAACACACCACAAATCATTCGGCAAGGACTGGCTGTGGTACAGCAAGCTTGCAGAGCGGAAAATATAGATGTTACTGTGCAAGCGGCTGCAGAGTATTTCATCGACGAACATTTCGTCGAAATGCTGTCGACAGGACAGGAGCTCCTGACATTGCCAGGCAACCGTCTGTTAGTGGAACTTCCGTATTCGACCCCTCTAATGAATACGTCGGAAACGCTTTTTGATATCATCGAAAAAGGATACCAGCCGGTTTTGGCTCATCCTGAGCGATACGTCTACTTCCATTCCGAGCCGAGCATATTTTCCAAACTCGTTGCACAGGGGTGTGAACTGCAGGTAAATATTTTGTCCCTTGGCGGGTATTACGGACCTAACGTCGGCAAAATGGCAAACTGGCTGCTGGAAAACAATCTGGTGACATTTCTTGGAACCGATGCGCACAAAATGGCACACCTAAATATGATTTTAAAAAGCAACAAAAACGGCTGGTTAGCTACTTATCCCTTCCAAAATGAAAATCTTATAGAAAAGCAATGGCAATAATTGAATTTTTTTTATATTTGTACTAAATTTGCTCGACACCACAAGTAGTACAATATCAAGAATTATCTTATTATGATTTGCTCAAACAATGCAAAAACAAAGTAATTTCTGATAACAACAAAGATATCTGCCGGTTGATTTGCACTTGTCTCCCAAATGAAAATCAACTGAAAAACAGTACCATAAACCAACAATAAAATTTTTCTCAACGCTATTAATGACCATGCGCACCATACAATTGAAAAAGTTGTCAATTATTCTGGTTTTCTCATGCCTCGCGATATTCGGAGGAATAACCTCCTGCGTATCTCCAAAATCGATTGTATATTTCCAAGGAGACAGCATTAAAACCTCCATACAGGACGTAAAGGGCATGTATGTTCCTAAAATTCAATCCGGAGACATCCTGTCGGTAATTGTAGGAAGCTTGAACTCAGAGGCAAATGAGGTTTTTAACACCCCAAACACTTTTACAACTGCCAGCACCAACTATTCCTCGGTTGGAGGCGCGAGGGTTCAACCGCTGGGCTATCTGGTGGACACCGACGGGCACATCGAGATCCCGCTTATCGGAAGATTGAAGGTTGGCGGCCTCCGTACATCCGAGGCGGCAGACACTATTCGCACCCGCCTTCAGAGTTACCTGAAAGAGCCTTCCGTAATCGTGCGCAACCTCAACTTTAAAGTATCCGTGCTTGGAGAGGTGAAGCTTCCTGCGGTGTATGTCATTCCCGACGAAAAAATCACGCTACCGGAAGTACTCAGCTTGGCGGGTGACCTCACCATCTATGGAAACAGGAGCAATGTTATGCTGATCCGTGAAGAAAACGGCAAACGAGAATACACCAGGATAGACCTTACTTCAAGAGAGATTTTCGAATCACCATACTATTACCTTCACAAGAACGACGTAGTGTACGTAGAGCCCGTGAAAGCACGTATGCTGGATACTGACAGCCGTATCAGGACTGTACCCCTTATTGCTACCATAGTTGGAGGGATAAGCACACTCGGTATCCTTATTTTGAATTTTACCAAGTAAATGGTACACCTACTCTAAAATTCTCATTTTACTCAACAAGATATGAAGGACGGAAAATTGAATGGAGAACTGCTTGACCCCCACGCAAATGAGGATCAACAATTTAGCCTAACAGAGTACATACAGCGATATTATAGATACTGGTACCTCTTTCCGGTATTTGTATTTCTTTGTCTAATTGGCGCATTCTTCTATTTGCAGATCACCCCGCCGATCTACAGTACCAAGACAACCATCCTGATCAAAGATGAGAAAAAAGGTCTTGGTGGGGCGCAGGGAGACATTCTTACAGAGCTCAGCTCCCAGTTTGGCGGCAACAAGCTGGTTGAAAATGAGCAGGAGATCATTCAGTCCCAAACATTGATGGAGCAAGTAATCAAGGAGCTTACCCTTGACGTCGCCTACACCGCGAAAGATGGATTGCGGACCATCAACCTGTACAAAAGCTCCCCTATCATCATCAAACCGGAGGTTATTACACCACTTGGGTTCAAGGAGCCTATGATTCTTCACGTGGTCGACAGCACGCATTTCAGGTTTAATGATGAAGACAAGGTTTTTACGTTCAACCAGCGCTTCAACAATGCCTGGGGCGCATTCGTGGTCACGAAAGGAACTGCCTCTGAATTCAGCACCGTTAAGGTACATTTTATGGAGGTTAAGGAATTGGCCGAAGCGATGTTGAAACGCCTCGCCGTAGAGCAACCTAATATCAAAAGTACAGTACTGGAACTTACTTACCAGGATTCCAATGTGCAGCGCTCAAAAGATGTCTTGAACAAACTTTTGGACGTGTATGTACAATCTTCCTTGGCAGATAAGAACAGCGAGGCCAGCAATACACTCAAATTTATTGAAAACCGTCTCGGCCTCATCACAGGAGAACTTGGTGACGTGGAGAAGGACGTAGAATCCTATAAAACCAATCAGGGAATTACAGATATCAGCGCAGAATCGCAACTATTCCTTGAAAACATCAAAGAAAACGATGCGAAGCTGAACGAGGTAAATACCAAGATCAGTATCCTTGAAAGCGTCGACAACTATATTCAGAACGCGGGTGAAGGTGCGGTTGCACCAGCAACATATATGATCGATGACCCCGTGCTTGTTTCGCTTCTTACGAAATTCAACGACCTCGAACTGCAACGCGAGCGTTATGCGCGCACTACATCGCCCAACAACCCCTTGCTGCAAACCATTAATACGCAACTAGCTGGAACCAGACAATCGATTCGCGAAAACGTACAGAACCTGAAAAGGGGTATGGCGGTAACGAAGAAAAATCTGGAAGGTATTAATACGAGATTCTCTGCTGGCCTGCGTAGCATTCCAAAAAAGGAACGTGAGTTTGTAGGTATAAAACGCCAGCAGTCCATCAAGGAAGAGTTGTATCTGTATCTGCTTCAAAAACGTGAGGAAACGGCATTGGCATATGCCTCAACGGTTACAGATAGCCGTCTGATTGATGCACCAATTTCGACATTCTACCCGGTAAAGCCTAAAAAGGCCCTGATTTGGCTTGGAGCTGGCTTTATGGGATTTGCTATCCCGATATTGCTGATCAACATTCTGTTCCTGTTTAACAACACTGTCCAGCGCCGGGAAGAAATTGAGAGAGCAACCCATGCCTCAATCCTTGGAGAAATCGGTCAGATGAAAACAGAGAAGGGCGTACCAGCTACTGACGCGATCATCAAAATGACAAGCCGTAGCGCCGTAGCTGAGCAATTCCGAGCCCTTCGTACCAACTTGCAATATCTTGGGGATGGAACTTGTCGTGTAATCATGTTCACATCCTCCATAGGTGGAGAAGGTAAAAGCTTTATCAGCATCAACTTGGCTGCCAGCTTAGCTTTTTCTGATAAACGCGTTCTTCTGATAGGGCTTGATTTGCGGAAGCCGACACTGCACGAACGATTGGGCCTACCTAATAAGTATGGTGCTTCTAACTGCCTTATCGGACAAGGAAACTATTTTGACTACATCCAATCGACGGGTGTTCATCCCAAATTTGATGTATTAACCAGCGGTCCGATTCCACCGAACCCGTCGGAGCTTCTCGCAAACGGCAGACTGCCTTTGCTGATAGATGATTTAAAACAGCATTACGATTATATCCTGATTGACTCGCCGCCGTACGGCCTGGTGACGGACTCGGCTCTGATTGCGGACCATGTCGACGCTACACTCTACATTGTCCGTTTCAATTACACAATCATGGATCACCTGAAACGTATTGGTGAACTTCAACGCGCTCGCCGTTTCTCCAACCTTTCGGTAATCTTCAACGGCGTAAAATACGGTGCCGGATATGGTTATGGATATGGTTACGGAGGTTACGGATATGGATACTATTCGGAAGAAACCGAGTCGTCCGCGAAATCTCTTGGATCGAAATTCAAGGGCATGATTGGCAATTCGTAAGCGAACGCACGCGAATCGCGCACGCCCCCTGTTGCTTTAATTAAAAAACTCAACGTTATAAAGAAATGAACCGGCCTGTATTCCTGAAATGCCGTGCGAGGTATTTTTGATCCCTACGAAAGCCAATGGGAGCTTGCCACTTAAATAGCTCCCATTGGGCTCTAATGGTCGCTTCCAAGTAATGTCGCGACAATATTAGTGCTTCGCCACATCCCCATGACTCTTAGTGACAACTAAACCGTCCAGGCGGTCCAAAATGACTCATTCGACATGACTTCGATAAAACGATATGTTCCTCAATCGGTAAAGACTGCTTTTCGTCAGACTAGGTCCCGCGTGAACCTATTAAAGGATTTTTACGCTGACTATAAAAAATTCTCAAAGTACTCCGCCTCCATTTCAAAAAAGGGGAAAGAGCGTCTGGAGTCCTATATTATTAAAGAATACCATGCAATCGAAAAGGGTCTTGCCCTCAGAACCCCTCGCCCGGGTTTTGGTGTGCTCAGGATTACCTTTTTACTCGATGCACTGGATGTTTACCAGGAAAAATACGGAACAGATGATTCCGTAAAAACGACGATAGCGTCCCTGCATGAATATCTGTCATTCAACAGTCAGTACAGTTCACCGGATTTCAATATACTCAAAGAACGCATTCAGAAGAAACTGAATGGCTTTTCAGGTGATTATTCCAACTTCGGAGGCACCAAAACGATTAGGAAAGACTCGTTGCACCTTGATTTCGATTTTGAGAAATTTGTTAAGTCGCGATACAGTGTTCGCGATTTTACCGATGAACCGGTTGACACAAAGACAATTCTGGATGCAATAGACACCGCGAGGTTCACTCCATCTGCCTGTAACCGTCAGGCTTGGCGGGTTACCGTAATCGAAGCACGCAATAAGGCTGCAAAATTAAACATGCTTGAAATCCAGAACGGAAATGCGGGCTTCCGTGAGCATATCAATGCGCTTATTGTGATCACAGGTAAAATATCCTCGTTCTATGACTATGAGCGCTACCAGGTTTATATAGACGCGGGAATGTTTGCGATGACGCTGCTGCTTGCCCTGCATGCGAAAGGCCTTGGCACATGCTGTCTCAACATGAGCGTTACCGCGCAAGGTGCCGACGAATTTAACCGCCGCATGAATCTCGACGGAGACAGTGTCCCTATCATGTACATCGCTGTCGGCAATCTCAAGGATGAGTTCAAGGTCGCGAAGTCGCAAAGGAAAGATCTCAGCGAAATCGTTACTGTTATCTAAAACCTGTTCCGGCGAAATATATGTCTAAGGAAGCGAGCCTATCGAAACTAACCTTGTTGTATACTGCTGGTAATCTGGCATCTAAGGTAATCACATTTGGTCTATTTTTTCTCTACACTTTCTTCCTATCGAAGGAGGAAATCGGAACTTTTGACCTTATCATTTCGGCAATAACACTGTTGGCTCCGGTGTTCAATCTCCAAATATATGACGCTATATTAAGGTGGCTGATAGATAATCCGGACATCACCAATCGATCAAAGGTGGTGGCGACGTCTTTATCATTCTTGTTTGGCGTGTCCTTCATGACTGCCGCAATCACTTTCATAGTGAGCTTGTTCACAGAGATCAAGTATCTCGAGCTGACAATCGCGTTGACAATTGCAAATATGGTTTACCCTATTTTGCAGTACATAGCGAGAGGACTGGGAAACAACCAGGCTTATGTGGTGAGTGGGGTAATTAACTCCATTGCCTTCACACTCCTTGCATCCTTAAGCCTTTATTTCTTTGAATTTAAGATCAACGGCCTGCTACTTTCCAATATATCCGCGGTACTCATCGCGACGATATACCTCGCTACCCGTGTAAACCTTCGAGGATACTGGAAACTCAAGTGGTTTGACATGCAGTATTTGAGAAATATGCTTTCGTTCTCGGTCCCCCTGATCCCCAATTCACTTGGGTGGTGGGTTATTTCAATGGCGAACCGATACATTATCCTGCTTTATCTGGGAGTCTCGGAAAACGGGACATTTGCCGTTGCCATGAAACTACCTTCCATTTTGCTAATGCTGACAAACATATTTTACATGGCATGGCAGGAGAAAGCGATCAAGACATACCTACACCCACAACGGGATGAATATTATACTGAGGTATTCAACAAGTACTTTGTATTGCTTTTTGCATCGCTCGCCGTCATTATATCGGTTACCAAGCCGGCACTGAAATTCCTCGTTGCTGACGCCTATTTCGAAACATGGAAGTTTCTTCCAATCCTGTACATGGCGATTGGCTACCAGGCATTGTCAAGCTTCCTGGGGACAGCATACCTGAGCTCAAAGGACACGATCGGGGCGCTTACGACAACAATATTCGGCGCAGGAGTAACGGTTGCATCCAGCTTTTTACTTATTCCAAATCTAGGGCTTCCGGGTGCAAGCCTTGCGATAATGCTCGGCTACGTCGCTTTATTTGTCATACGGCTGCAACAAACGAAAAAATACTTCACAATCGGAATATCAGGAAAACGATTCGTTGCCTGCAACGTACTCGTATTATGTACTTCACTCGGAACCATTTTTGAGGAAACCCTTCTCCTGCTGATAAACGCACTGATATGCATTGCTTTCTTTCTTTTTCTGAATCAGGGCCTTATCCGCCAATACTATTCAAAATTATTACTCAACCGCAGTCTCTAAAACAACGTTATTGCTAACATGCAACAGGTCAAAACTTTCCTTAAAATCCTTCCCGATAATCTACTTTGGTCCGGTACAAAGTTCCTGGCGAAGTTCAAAAAAAGAACGGATAACAATGCCATTCTTCTAATTCCCGCAGGAGACCTAGATGGCGGGTTTGGTGAGGATATAATGATCACAAGTTTTATTAAAAACTTTTCCAATGATCGCCCGGTAACCGTGTTAACATATAATGTTATACATAGACCAGACTATCTGGACAAGTTTGGTAATGTAAGCTATGCCGGTGGGTTTCGGGACCTCAATTATCTGAAACTTTTTGGCCTGATGAGAGAGCACTCGGAAGTTCTTGTTATCGGTGCAGATATTATGGATGGTACCTATGGGCTCTTCGCTTCGTTGTTAAGGCTAAGAATGCTAAGGTTGGCAAACATTCTAGGACTTACGGCAAAAGTATCCGGATTTAGTGTTAGCAAGAACATTCTCCCCCGGGTGAAGGAAGAGTTCATGCTCGCGTCCCAAACCACCAAAATCAAAGCAAGAGATATTGATTCCTTTCAACGCTTAGCCTCATTCCTTCCTGAATCGAGATTGGTTTTGACGAATGATATTGCATTCATTTGTCCCACCATACCCGTTACCTACGAGGGTAAGGAGTTCGAAGCTTATCAATCCTGGTGTGACTCCGAGAAGCAAAAAAACAAAAAGATAATCGGAATTTGTCCCAATTCGATTCAGGCAAAAAAAATCGGGCTGGATCGCTATGTTGCTGACCTGACCTTGTTAATTGATAACTTTCTCTCAGTTCAGGATTTTTCACTTATATTTCTTTATCATGACACACGCCCGCTTTGTGGAAATGATACTGACAAGACAATAAGTGAAAGACTTTTCAAACACTTCAAAAGCAAAAATGTAAGCTGCTACTTACCCGATGAAATCAAAAACGGGGTTTCGCTGAAAGGCTATCTAAATAGTATTGATTTTACAGTTACAGGCAGAATGCACTTGGGTATCTCCGGAATAGTCGCTCGAAAACCGATGTACGGAATTTGCTATGCAAACAAATTTGAAGGAATGTTAAAACTCTTCGATATCGACCCATCGATATGCCTTGTTGATTACACAGACATGAAAAACAGCTCCTCGACCATTAAATCATTCCTGGACGAACAAGACAAGCTGATTGCCCAGATCGACAAAAAACTACCAGAGGTGCAATTCAATACGCAATCTAACAATTGGTAGGCCTCAAAGCCTGCTTTTTAGTTTGAATTGAGAATGAATACTATTTTTTATCCCCAAATAACACGCCTTAGCATTTGATGTGCCAGCAAGATGTTTAAATTACAATTTTTCATTATTTGGAGCTTAATATACGTGGTCAGGCTTTTCTTCGTGGGGAAGAAAAAGCACCCGATTGTGCTGTTAATTAGTTTTTTCTTAACAGTAATTCCGCTTCAAATGAACCTCCCGATTGGGAAGCCTACACATACTATTCTTTCGGGTACGCTGGGAAGTCAGATGTATATTTTTATATCGTTATTGCTTTTTGTGCTCTTCCTACCCATTTTCGGATTCAAATTACGATTGGATTGGCCTGATAGAACCAATCAGTGGATTTGGGGCACGATCGCATTAGGGCTTATGTCCTTAGTTAATCCTTACAATGAGAATCCGGAGGGAACGCTTATCGCCCTGATGTTTATCATATCAAACCTGGCGTTTTGCATTTTGATTTTTTCCAATTGTACCCGGACACAATTGATCAATGGCATACAGGATGGCTTTGTAGTTCTGGGGCTGTTAAATTTCCTGCTCGCCATTTGCTTCCCTGTGCTTGGCTTAAAATTCACAACGACAATCTTCCATTTCGGTGGCGACGTCGGAGCGACGCGTATGGGAACTGCTGCCAGGGAGGGAGCCATCGGACTTTTTAGCCATCCTGGAAACTTGGCCCTGTACTCAACAATATCTTCGGTATTCTTCCTCAGTAATGTGATATTGGATTACAAAAAGAAGAGCAGCTTAATTTTATTGGCACTTAATTTCCTGACGATTATTCTGACATACTCCAGAACAACGTATGTAGTTTATGCCTTAACCATTGCCCTGATCTATTACATCGCCAAGAATCCTAACAAGGCCATTTTTTCGGTTCAAAATATTGTAAGAATATTTATACCGTTAACTGCAGTTTTTTTATGGATTATAGTATTCTCACCTGTTAGTGACCTTTTTCTTGAAAATGAAGTAGGTGCACAGATCGACAATAGAACGCTTCACTGGCTTATGGCGGTCCAAATATTTCAGGAATCTCCGCTGGTTGGAGTCGGGCTAAATGCGCATTTGATTTACTTTTCGAAGCACCTCGGTATACTGAAAAGCCTGGAACTTACCCCTTTCTTTCTAGAGAATCCAATCCACAATATCCATTTGGTTGTATTGGTGGAACTGGGTATGATTGGATTGGTGGTTTGGCTCTTTTTTCTCAGCAACAACATCCGGCTTGCCAAGAAAAGTATCACAAGCACGAATGTTCCGCAGTTGCTCATTACGCAAGTTGGAGCCATCACCGCTTATTTCCTTTATGGCTTGACCGGGTGGGCACCCTTTTCATTAAGTGTGCTCCCTTTTTTCATTTTCATCATGTACTTCTCAATAAAGTATAGAACCCAATAGCCAAAATTTCACCATGAAACTTGTTCTCGTTGCCCATGAATTGCCGTATCCGCCCAATCATGGCGCGAAAGTCGATATATGGAACAGGATTAAAGCCTTGCATTCACTTGGTGTTGAAATATTTTTAGTGACATGGCAGGATGCTTCGGATGAAATACTCGCTGAACATATCAGTGAGATAGAGAAATATGTGACACACATGGCGATTTATTCCCTCCGTGGCAAGCTAAGAAGGCTCCAAGCTATGTGGAAATATCCAAGCCATGTCGCTTCCCGACTCATTGAAAATGAAGAATATGCTCAGTTGCTTGAAAAAATCCGTTCGTTTGACGCTGATACGCTTTTGATCGACCATATTTATCCAGGTGCAACCGGCATGAAAATAGCCCGTGAACTGGGTATTCCCGTAGGCGTACGACTACACAACGTCGAACACGAATATATGTACGGGCAATACAAACTAGCCAAGGGATGGAAAGACAGACTATCTATCAGATTCTCTCTCTTACATTTACGCTCGTTCGAAGAAAGTCTTATTTCGTCGGTTAACGCAGCATTTGATATCTCCATCAATGACATGCAATTCTGGAAGAACAGGGGCTTTAAAAACGTGTTTTGGCTACCTCCGGTATTTCCTGAAAGAGACGAGATTAAGCAAGTTCTATTGGATAGCGAGGCAAAACTCTATGACGTTGGTTTTCTTGGAAACCTCCATACGCCAAACAATGTCAAAGGCGTAGAATGGTTTATAACTGCCGTCCTCCCAGAGGTGACAAAATCACTTCCCGATGTGACTTTCCTCGTAATGGGATCCAAGCCTAACGCGGACATTATGAGGCTTTGCAACTCGAATCCCGCAGTAACATTGATTGCCAATCCTGAAGTACCCGCCAATTACCTTAAAAACACCAAAGTACTGATCAACCCGGTACGGTTCGGTAGTGGCGTAAATATCAAATCGATCGATATGTTGTTCGTTTCGCATCCTGTTGTTTCCACCTCTGCAGGTATTAAGGGTTTGGTCCAAGATTTTGACCAGGCGTTCTCCGTAAGCGACGATCCGGTACAATTTGCAAAATTCGTCGTACAGGCGATTAAAAATCCTGAGAGTCAGACCAATGTCGAACAACGGAAAAAACTGAGGGAGCTGTTCAGCTATTCATCGGTTAATATCATTTCAGAAAAGCTAATGTCGGTTGACAATGTTGCATAAAATAATCAATCTTCTACTAGGCAAGATTCGTGGCAACGGCTACAAAATTGACCCAAATATCCCCATATCGTACCTGGTACGAATCATGGCGGAGAGGATTATTATGTTGATCCGGGGCTTTCTCTCATTTGTTAATCATAAAGGAATCCTGTTTGTTGGAAACGGAGTAAAAATTAAGGGTAAAAAACTCATTCATTTCGGTCGGGGGATATCTGTCGATGACTCCTGTTACATAGACGCCGTATCCACAGAGGGAATTCGGTTTGGCGATGGTGTGTCAATGGGCAAGCGTACCGTCATTGAATGTTCCGGCAGTTTGAAGTTTCTTGGAAAAGGAATAAAAGTCGGGAACAACGTGGGTTTGGGCCGCGATTGCTTCTACGGGTGTGCTGGTGGTATTCAAATCGGCAGCGATACCATTATCGGCAATTATGTAAGTATTCACTCCGAAAACCACAATGCTGGTGACACCACCGTACCTATCCGTTTACAAGGCGTTAACCACAAAGGCATAGTTATTGGGAACGATTGTTGGATAGGCGCAAAAGTAACCATTCTGGACGGCGCCAATATTGGCGACGGCTGCATTATCGCAGCCGGTTCCGTTGTCACAGCTGGAAATTATGAGTCTCTTGGAATCTACGGCGGGATTCCAGCTAAACTGTTAAAGAGGCGAGGGGTATGAAAATCGTTGTTGTTATTTTTCTCATTTGTACGGGCTTGCTCCACACTTCGGCGCATACTTATGGCCAATCTTCCGGAATTGGAACGGCGACTCAAACTCCGTTGAAAATTTTGATTTTGGGTAACAGCATTACACAACACAATCCAGCCCCCCTTCTAGGGTGGAATGGTCACTGGGGTATGGCGGCCAGCGAAGAGTCCAAAGACTACGTCCATTTGATTATCGATAGCTTGAAACAGTCAAAGATTGATGCAGACGTTCAATTCGCGAACATCGCCTTAGCCTTTGAACAGCGCTTCTGGAACTACGATTCTTTGAAAATAAACAAATTAACTAATGCCGAGCCAGACATATTAATTTTGCGATTGGGCGATAACATCAGTGAAGACGCATTGAAGGAACATTCGCTTCAACGTGACATCAAAAAACTGACTTCCAAAGTATTTCCACATGGCAAACAACGTGTGATTGTAACCTCTGCTTTTTGGGATAAACCTGCTGTAAATAGCTGCTTAAAAAAAAGTGCTAAGGAGTATCAATGGGAGTATGTCGAGCTGTCGGATTTATCCAAAACCGCTCATAATACCGCCGTTGGACTGTTTGCCGACGCGGGCGTAGCCAAACACCCTTCCGACAGAGGAATGAAAGAAATAGCGCAAAGAATTCTAAAGCCACTCTTACTTATGGCGCAACCTGCGGCGTTGGAAAAGCAGTGACGAAAAAGTTTAGCGAAATGAACATCCGGATATTTTTTTTCTTGGTCATTCTCTCTGTGCAGTTGGCTCACGCGCAAACTTACGTGAAGCTGGGAGCATACTATTTTGATGGTTGGACAGGTACATTTCCTTACCACATCACCCCCTTATTGGTCGATTCTTTTCCCGAACGCGAACCCAAATGGGGCTGGATGACTAGTAGCCAGAAAATTGTAGACGATCAGATTGTCGCCGCTGCGAACGCAGGTCTCTCTTTTTTTAGCTTTTGCTGGTATTATTCCGGAAAAGAAACATACAAACATGAACCACTCAATCGGGCATTATCCTATTACAGGAACTCCAAATACAAGGATAGGCTCGAACACTGCCTGCTGGTTGCCAATCACAAGGGTTTTGAAATTGGCCCTGACGATTGGGATTTTGTCACTTCCGAATGGATTTCGAATTTCAAGGATGGCTCCTACCTATTGGTGAACGGAAAGCCGATTTTGATATTTTTTAGTGTCGAAACGCTCCTTCGAAAATTTGGTTCAGTCGATAGTCTTTCCAAAGCTTTCATTAATCTCCGCCAAAAAGCGGTAAGTCAGGGCTTAAAAGGCGTAACTCTGGCTGCATGTATTCCCCAAAACTCCAACGACAGCCTTATAGCTATGGCCGAACAATCCGGGATCGACGTAATTACTGGATATAATTTCCATTCAGCCGCATTCGGGAAAGAAAGAAAGATTCCCATCGAACAGCTCATCCAGGCTGAAAAGGGCGTTTGGCAAAATATCTCTAGCAGGACCAACCTTAAATACATACCAACCTGTACATTGAACTGGGACCCGAGACCCTGGTCCAACAAATCAAACAGGTATGATAAGGCGCCGTACTACGCCGGTTATAGTCCCGCCACCGTCAATCGATCTATACGTGAATGCATAAAGTGGCTACGCCAGCATCCTAACAAAATTGTAGCCGAAAAGATCGCGCTTGTGTACGCATGGAACGAAAACGGAGAAGGCGCGTACCTGACTCCCTCCAAAAACGGGACGAACATGCTCGACGGAGTAAAAAAAGCATTGAAAGCTCAGAAAAGAAATTGACATAACAAATGACAGGCCTGATCCTGCGCAACTCAACGGAATAACTATGAAAGTATTAATGATAGTCAGATCGAACTGCTATACCTCTCCGGGCGGTGATACAGTTCAGATCGATTTGACGGCCAAGTACCTGCGGAAACTTGGGATAGCCGTCGATATCGCGTTGGCGGATAGCGTGCCACCATATGCCGATTACGACTTGATGCACTTCTTCAATATCATCCGTCCGGACGATATCCTACCGCACATTCAGGAGCAAACTCCTTTTGTTGTTTCAACAATTTTCGTAGATTACTCAGAATATGAAAGGGCCAACCGCAAAGGGCTAGCCGGGCTTTTGTTCAGGCTCGTTGATGCAGGGGCTATCGAGTACATAAAAGCCGTTGCCCGATGGATGATCAACGGCGACAAGATCAAATCGCGGACGTACCTTCTCACCGGCCACAATGCTTCAGTCAGACGCATTGCCTCGAAGGCCGCCATGCTTCTGCCCAATTCGACGAGTGAGTATAACAGGTTTACAAAATACATCGGGATAAATGCACCCTTTCGAAGGGTAGTTAATGCCATTGATCCAGAGGTATTTAATTTAAATGCGATCCCAAACCCCGAATTTAGTGGTCACGTGCTGTGCGTTGGGCGAATCGAGGGTAGAAAAAATCAGCTTAGCCTGATAAAGGCGTTGGGCGGTACAGACATTCCCCTGACGATTATCGGCAAGCCGTCGCCAAACCACATCGGTTACTATGAAGAATGTAAGGCTCTGGCTTCGCAAAGCAAGAACGTTCGCTTCATCGAACACATCTCGCACGATCAACTCGTGAGGATTTATAAGGCCGCGAAAGTGCACGTGCTTCCAAGTTGGTTCGAAACCACGGGGTTAAGTTCTTTGGAAGCAGCGGTGATGGGTTGCAATATTGTTGTCACAAAAAAAGGCGATACCGAAGAATACTTTGGCGGCTTCGCGCATTACTGCGAACCGGACGACGTCGCATCCATTAAAGAAGCCATACTAGCAGCGTATACTGCGCCTGCGGCAAATGACATCAGCGATTTCGTGCTTGAAACGTACACGTGGGAAATCGCTGCACAACAGACATTGGAGGCATACGAGTCCGTAACCGGCAAGCAGTCAGAAACACTCAGAGTTCAACGTTATTAAATATGAAAATAGCTATTATTGGGACGAGGGGAATTCCTAACCATTACGGAGGATTCGAGCAATTTGCCGAATACCTCGCAAAAGGCCTCGTAGAACGCGGTCACGACATCACCGTCTACAACTCCCACTCCCACCCTTATCAGCAACCCGAATGGAATGGAGTGAAACTGGTGCATTGCAATGATCCGGAAGACAAATGGGGTACCGTTGGCCAGTTCATATATGATCTCAATTGCATTCGTCACTCCCGAAGTCAGAACTACGACATCATTCTGCAACTCGGGTACACCAGTAGCACGGTGTGGGGTTGGCTTCTACCGAGGAAAAAATCAATCATAACCACCAATATGGATGGCCTGGAATGGAAAAGGACCAAGTATTCGAAACCTGTACGAAATTTCCTTAAATGGGCTGAATATCTCGGCACTGTATATAGCGACCACTGGATTGCCGATTCGCTGGGCATTCAGGATTATTTGACTAAGAAATATAACATTCCGTCTACGTATATACCATATGGTGCTTTTCCATTTGAAGAAGCGGAGAGCAATTGCCTCGCAAGCTATGACGTAAAGGAGTACGACTACAACATGCTTATCGCGCGGTTAGAGCCTGAAAACAATGTTGATACAATTCTGGAAGGCGTATCCCGCGCGTCAAATAAATCCCCGTTTCTCGTTGTCGGGAAGCACAATACAAAGTATGGCGAGTATTTGAAGAACAAATTTGCTTCCTTTGGGCATATACGGTTCGTCGGCGGCATTTACGATATTAATGTGCTTAACAATTTGAGGTATTTCTCTAATCTCTACTTCCATGGTCATTCGGTCGGCGGCACCAACCCGTCCCTGCTGGAAGCTATGGCTTCGCAAACATTGATATGTGCGAACCGTAATGAGTTCAATTCGACAATTCTTGAAAAGGACGCTTTGTACTTTTCCAACGCCGAAGAAGTAACAAAATGCCTCGATAGTATACGAAAACAGGAATATCAATCGTGGGTGGACAACAATCTGCATAAGATCAAGCATATCTACGAATGGAACAAGATCATTGATCAGTACGAGAATCATTTCAAGACCATATACTCAACGCAACATGAAATTCAGCAAAACATCCCTTCCTGATGTCCTGATCATCCAACCAACTATATTTGGCGATGAGCGGGGGCATTTCTTCGAATCTTTCAATGCGGAAGTCTGGAAAGCCCAGGGACTCACATCTGAATTCGTCCAGGACAATCAGTCTTTCTCCAAAAAGGGCGTCATTCGCGGCCTGCATTTTCAGCATGCCCCCCACGCCCAGGGCAAGTTAGTGAGAGTTATTACAGGTAAAGTACTGGACGTTGCTGTCGACTTAAGACCTGAATCTCCCACGTTTGGAAAATTTGAGCTATTTGAATTAGATGCCGAAAATGGAACAATGGTCTACATTCCGGAAGGATTCGCCCACGGCTTTGCGGCACTAGAGGATAGTGTTTTTCAATACAAATGCACTGGCTTGTACCACAAAGCTTCCGAAGGTGGCTTGCGATGGGACGATCCATTCCTGAGCATCCCATGGGGAATATCTAACCCTAACGTCTCTCCCAAGGATCAGATATTACCCGGATTCGAAGAGATTTTCCCAACGTCTCTGAAAGCATAATCCCGGGCCTCATTTTACTTCCGTTTAAAGCAATTCATTATGAAAAAAATACTCATCACCGGCGGGGCCGGGTTCATCGGCTCGCATGTAGTTCGCCGCTTCGTAACAACCTACCCCGAATACCATATCTTCAACCTCGATGCCCTGACTTACGCGGGCAATCTGGAAAACCTGCGTGACATTGAGAATAGCGCCAATTACACCTTCGTAAAAGGCGATATCGTGGATGCTGTTTTCCTGGACGAGCTTTTCTCAGAGCATGATTTTTACGGAGTCATCCACCTGGCAGCAGAGTCGCATGTAGACCGGTCGATTACCGATCCGATGGCTTTCGTAATGACCAATGTAATCGGGACTGCTAATTTGCTAAATGCGGCAAAAAAAAGCTGGAAAGATAACCTGGCGGAGCATTTGTTTTATCATGTCTCTACCGACGAAGTCTACGGTGAACTGCACGATCCGAACGAGTTCTTCCTGGAAACGACCAAATATGACCCGAGATCACCATACAGCGCGTCGAAAGCCTCTTCCGATCACCTTGTCAGGGCATACCATAACACCTACAAAATGCCGGTAGTGATTTCCAACTGTTCCAACAATTACGGTCCTAATCACTTCCCCGAAAAGCTTATTCCATTGATGATCAACAACATCCTCAACAATAAGCCGCTACCCGTTTACGGCAAGGGCGAAAACATTCGCGACTGGCTGTTCGTGGAAGACCACGCCCGGGCTATCGACGTTATTTTCCACAAAGGGAAAAATGGTGAGACCTATAACATTGGCGGACATAACGAGTGGAAAAACATTGATCTTGTGAAGCTGCTTTGCCAGATCATGGATGAGAAACTCAATCGTCCCGAAGGCACATCCGCGCGGCTTATCCATTATGTTACTGACCGCGCTGGCCATGATTTGCGCTACGCAATCGACGCAACGAAGCTAAAAACCGAGCTAGGCTGGGTACCTTCCCTACAGTTTGCGGAAGGATTGGAAAAAACAGTGAATTGGTATCTGGCCAACCAGGAATGGCTCGATAACATCACATCCGGCGCGTACAGCCACTATTACGAAGAAATGTACGACGGCCGTTGATTTATCAATGCGCGATAACTTTAAACTCAACGATTACAAATGAAAGGAATTATTCTTGCAGGCGGCTCCGGCACGCGCCTGCACCCTCTGACACTCGCGGTGAGCAAACAGCTTATGCCGGTTTATGACAAACCGATGATCTACTATCCGCTCTCCATCCTTATGCTGGCCGGAATAAGCGAAATCCTGATCATTTCCACTCCTCACGACCTGCCTCACTTTGAGAAGCTCTTGGGAGACGGAAGTCGTATCGGCTGTAAATTTAGTTATGCTGTGCAACCAAGTCCGGATGGACTGGCCCAGGCATTCATTATCGGTGAAGAATTCATCGGAAATGACAAGGTTGCCTTGATATTAGGAGATAATATCTTTTATGGCTCGGGGTTATCGAAATTGTTGCAGGCCAACAACGATCCCGAAGGTGGCGTGATTTTTGCCTATCAGGTACACGATCCGGAACGGTACGGCGTGGTGGAATTCGATCCATCTTTCAAAGCGCTATCCATAGAAGAAAAACCGGAAGTCCCTAAATCGAACTACGCGGTGCCGGGCTTGTATTTCTACGATAACGACGTGATTGAAATCGCGAAGTCGATTAAGCCATCTCCAAGGGGCGAATATGAAATTACCGATGTCAATAAAGTCTATCTGGAGTCCAGAAAATTGAAGGTCGGTGTACTCGACCGCGGTACGGCATGGCTCGATACGGGAACATTCGAATCACTGATGCACGCCGGCCAGTTTGTACAGGTCATAGAAGATCGCCAGGGTCTCAAAATAGGTTGTATTGAGGAGGTTGCCTATCGAATGGGCTTCATCTCGGCCGAGCAACTAACAGAAATTGCGCAACCGCTGGTAAAAAGCGGCTACGGCAAATACCTGCTTCGGTTATTACCAATCGGTGCCGAGCTGGCCATTTAAGGCATGATGGAACGATTGGCTGGAATATTACTGTATTTAGGCATCATTTCTTCCGCCGAAACGGGCCAAAAGGAAATTGAATATTAACAGTACTATTCCACCTAGTTCTATGAATTTTCAAACATAATCTACTGATTTTCCGCAGATTGCAGTATTAGTATAGATCAGCGATTTTGAATTAAAAAGGAAAAAGCGTAAACTTGTTACGTACCATTGAATGCCTCTTGCAAGGAGCTGGCGGCGCGGAGCAGAGATCTAGATATTTCTTATACCGATAGCCAGAACAACCAAAAGGAGTTGGTACACAGACAAGCATTTATACTCAACGTTATAGAACTTATGAAAAATCACTATCCTGGGCTACTGCCTAAGGCTCACCTCTGGACGGACGTCGCGCTCCTAAATCTATCGTTCTTCTTTGCTTACATCTTTCGTTTTGATAACGGGATCACCACGCTTTTCGAGAATCAGTACGTAAACCTATTGCTGGTTGCAAACCTGGTGTGGATTTTCACGATCTACGTTTTTAAAACTTACCGCTTCACCCGGCTATCCTATCATTTTAATACACAGATCGCGAGCTTTTTGAAAGCGGTGACCGTACATGGTGCGGTGATGATGGCATTCCTTTACCTCAGCAAGCAGGGAGAAGAATATTCGCGTTACCAGTTTTTGATGACCTACATCATGTTCATCTCGCTGTCAACCGCTTCAAGAGCAGGAGCTGTACTTTTTCTGAAAATTTACCGCCAGGCTGGTTACAACTACAATCGGTACGGGATCGTAGGTAAGGGCGACCTTGCGACACTGATCCGCGAGTTTTATGCCGAACGTAAAGAGCTTGGTTACCGCTTCTCCGGGGCAATCGATCCTTCTTCGGAAACAAATCCAATCGAAAAACTGGAAGCAATGGTCAAAGAAAAGCAGCTGGATTATCTGTACTGCTGCCTTTCGGAAATGAACGACGAGCAGGTGAAGGAAGTGATTCGCATGGGTGAACGCCAACGGACGCACATTCGCCTCGTGCCCGACTTCCGTGGCTTCATGACCAACATGGCCACAATTGAGTACCATGATATGTACCCAATCATCGAGATCAACACCAAGCCGTTTTCAAGCCTGAACGAACAGACCGTAAAGCGCGCCTTCGACCTGATATTCTCAATTATCGTGATGATCCTCGGCGCGCCAGTTTTCTTCCTGGTGTGGGCAGCGATCAAGATCACCTCGCCAGGCCCTGTGTTCTTCAAACAGCAACGTTCAGGACGTTGGGGGGAACCATTCTATATCTACAAGTTCCGCAGTATGCGTGTTGATGCTGATAAAATGGGGCTGCAACATTCCCAAGGTGATAACGATCCGCGCATTACACCAATAGGCCGTATTCTGCGCAAATCGCGCCTCGACGAGTTGCCGCAGTTCATCAATGTTCTGAAAGGAGAAATGTCGGTAGTTGGTCCGCGCCCGTTGTACAAGTATGATGTGGACATGCTCATGGAAGCAGCTCCGCATGACTTCCAGCGCCTTTTGACTGTTAAGCCAGGCATTACCTCGATCGGACAGATCAACGTAGGCTATGCCGATACGGTCGCCAAGAACGTCGAGCGCCTCAAATATGATCTTCAATACCTCAAATCTTATAGTGTTTTTGACGACGTCCAACTGATTTTCAGAACCGTACAAGTAATGGTTCTTGGACGGGGGCAGTAGTAATTATCTTACAGTATCCGCAACTTTAATTCATTACAAAAGGCGCCGATGGCGCCTTTTGTATTTTCTGCACTTTCCCTTCCATCATTTTTCCCGAGGCACGCTTTTTTATATGTAGTATAACTTCTATTTTTATATCACAATAAGTGTTATTTACATTTAGAATTTATAAAGGGAACGATGAGAAGGGTTTTACGTATTTTAGCACTCCTATGCGTGCTTCTGACCGGAATGGACAGCCTGCACGCGCAGAGGCGGCGGATATTCACCGACCGCAAGGCATTCGGGAAAGTTACCTATCCCAGTACTGCCAACGTCACATTCAATATGGTCGACGGCTACGTGAAAGTTACCGGCAGCAATCGCTTTATTTTTCCTACTAGCGACAATTCAGTATACCGCCCGTTTGCGGCCACCGCAGATGGCACGACCGGGGCCTATTTTTCGGCTAATCCAGCCGTAGCTGTTACATCAAGCCACAAGGGCGGTAATTATCCGCCCCTACCCACAGGCGCGCCGTTTTCCGCTACAAGCAAGGACGCCAACATCGGCAAAGTTTCCGGCCAGGAATATTGGGATATCAACGGCGCAACTGCCACGAAAATTACACTATCATGGCACCTTGAAAGCGCTATGGCCTCCCTGGCTCCTGGCGGAAACCTGGCTAAGGTTTACATCATCGGCTGGAATGGCTCAAAATGGGTAAAAATCCCGTCCACAGTCGACGCGGTGTCACTGTTTGGAAGCACCAGTAACACCAGTTCGGGTTCGATGACAACCAACACGGCGATCGTTCCCAACACCTACCTGGCTTACACGTTCGGAGCCGACCTTTCCTCGGCCCGCGAAATGGCACCCGGCGCCGATAGCGCGCTGGTCGCAGCAGACGGAACGGAAATACTGAAACCTGAAAACAGTTCGCTGGACGATGTGAATGCGGCGGTATACCCCAACCCGGCGCGTGACAGGATCTTTGTCCGCAACAGTAAAAGCATTAAGCAAGTATCGGTAGTTGACATGAGCGGTCGGAGCATAATATCAGTCAACCGGAATTACGAGCATGGGATCGACGTGAATAGTCTGCCCGCTGGCATTTACCTGGTAAATGTGCAGGACGATGAAGGAAAAACCACTTCCCGCAAAATAATAATCAACAAATAATAGCTCCTTCCCTGAGGCATTCTTTAAATTTGCAGAGAACGCATTTCAACAAATACTCAATGAGAATAGTCGTATTAGGAGCCTCAGGTCAGTTGGGAAGCTGCCTTAAAAAAAACTCAACGGAACGTAACATTACTGACATCTCCTTCCCTTCGGAAGAGAACGCCAACATCCTCAACAAAGAATTGCTCGACAAGCTCTTGACAACTGAAAAACCGCAGTTCGTCATTAACTGCGCTGCCTATACAGCCGTAGACAAAGCCGAAGACGATGTGGACACCTGCCGGAAAGTTAATCGCGACGGCGCGGCGTATATTGCCGAAGTGTGTAAAAAACACCAGGCAACGCTGATCCACATTTCAACAGACTTTGTTTTCAAAGGTGATATTCCCAAACTGCTCTCGGAAACCGATCCGGCCGAGCCTGAAAATATCTACGGACTGACCAAGCTGGAAGGCGAGGCAGCTATTAGCGAGATCTTGCCTGAGCATTTCACGATCCGCACAAGCTGGCTGTATTCTGAATTCGGCAACAACTTCGTCAAAACCATGTTGCGCCTTGGCCGCGAACGCGAGCAGCTGGGTGTGATCATCGATCAGGTGGGCTCTCCTACCTACGCGATCGATCTGGCGAATGTGATCCTGGACATTACCGAATCCGGCAGCACGTCCTATGGTATTTATCATTACAGCAACGAAGGCGTTACTTCATGGTATGATTTCGCCAAAGCCGTTTTCGATCTCAGCGAAACTACTGTGAAGCTCAATCCGGTTAAAACCTCGGAATATGTGACACGTGCGGTTCGCCCGGCCTATTCGGTAATGGACAAGTCGAAAATCAAAGCGACCTTCGACATCACGATTCCTTACTGGCGTGATAGCCTTTCCACTTGCGTAGAAAGACTACTAGCGGAGGTGTCCTAGAAATTTAAGTCCTTTCTGACGGAAAGCATCAAACCGGCCGCGTTGCTCAGCAGCTTGCCCTGATCGACAGACAAGGCGGCCTGCAACGTCGAACCGCCTAATAAACTGGTCTGCTTTGCCACGGCAAGCAGACCAGAAAATTGATACGCTCTTGATGAAAACGGCTGATCATAAGTACCCTGGTTACTCGATAAAGAGAGCTTTGTCGTCCAATTGATACCTGTCCATACGCCTTTCGCTCCGGTGTGAACAACCCAGACACGATTATTATTTGTAAAAAAGTCGGCATATCTGGGCCAGTTGTTTTCTGATGCGGCCGTAATAAAGGGCGTTCCAATCCCCCTGCCATAGTACGACCATCCGTCCCGTACCTGGGCATTGTTAAAGTAATCGTCCTTCCCGCGAATACCACTTTGGCTTGTTACCACACTTCCTCCCTGGCTTTTGGTATAGAGCAGTTCAAATGTAAGTTTGCTGATCGAGAAATCAGCCGAAGTATCTTTTTTGAATTTAAAAACCACCCCATTCAGCCCGTCTTTGATATTGTTCAAATAAAACAGCGAACCATCCTCAACCACGTTCTGGCGGTAAACCAAGATGTTAACATGCTCCAAATCCAGTTCCAGGCCAGCATCCAGGCTTGCTACGTGGTTGCCGATCCTGTTTGTTTCGTCAAAGTTGGATAAGTTGGATTTCCCCTTTGGTTTGAAGCCTGAGACGACATACCAGTAGCTATTGATCCCCGTAGGCATTTGGCCATTTTCTGTGAAATACGGTGATTTCCCGCCCCATTGTACGGCGTGGTTGAATCCACCGTGCAATTTTACTTTTCCATACGGTCTTCCCAGACGCACGTAAAGCGCCTTGTTGTGTAGTTTCAAATGACTGGTTACCGGCCGGTTATTTTCGAAGTACCCGTCCGAATAAAAGCCTTTGAAATACAGAAGATTTTTAAGCAGCGCGGTGTAGTTTTCAAAGCCAATCTGGATTTTTGGAATGGGAAGCGCATTTCCCGACCACATGTAAGAGCCTGTGCCTAACTCATGGTCATTAAACCCGGCGTACTGTTTCATTCTGCCGACCGTAAGTTGAACTCCTTTGTAGGCAACTCCGCCATAAATCTGCGGCAGCAAAAGCTTACTGTTCTTGCTTGCATTGCCCACTAGTTCCAGCCCATAAACATAGGTCCATTTCGGTTTTGACAGGGGCTGCTTGGAGAACGGCTGCCTTCCGACAACTCCGCCGCGCAGGCTTGCTACCTGGCCGGTCGTGGGGACAGTACCCCATTGATTGGCATGAAACCAGAAGGGTGTGCGGGAGATTGTCGATCCATAAGCTACCGTCTCAGCCCAGCCGCGGGTATGGCTGGCAGTAGTATCTAGGTCCTGAGCAATAGCCGGCGCGACGGAGGAAATTGTAATGGACCAGGTAACGGTTTTTAGAATTTTACATAGGGCATAGGGGAAAGCATACGAGCATTTCTCGAGAGGTTTCATTAGTAATTACGATAACGTTGATAGAGGATTTACTTTGCACAAAGTAGCAAAGTAAATACCTAATTATCAATGCGTTACAATAAATTCATGCACTCCTGAACCTACTTCTACGACCTTGTAATTTTTATTATTATCGGCTAGGCTAAACAGTTCGCGCGATAGCGTTTCTCCGTTCAACAAAACCTTCGCCCCCCCACTCACCGGCACATGTATACGCGCCTGCGTGTTCACAGGAACGATTACCTTCATTGTTAGTTTGCCGTCAAATTTATTCCATTCCGAGGCAATAGTACCATTAATCGTGCGTACCGAGGCTTTCAGGTGATTAATCCCATTGTTACCCATTCCATCGGGCGCAATTTCAGGGCGGATGTCGAAAGTCTCGAAACCAGGTTTGGTCATTACAATCCCCGCTGCATTGCCAAACATCCATTCGCACACAGCCCCGAATGCGTAATGACTGAACGAGTTCATAGCCGCATTGTATTTAAAGCCGTCCTCTTTGGTGAAGCTATCCCACCGCTCCCAGATTGTCGTAGAGCCGTTTTCGACCTCAAATCCCCAGGAAGGAAATTCTTTGCTCAAAAACAGTTTGTAGGCAAGATCTGAATGGCCGGTGGCTGAAAGCGCCGGAAGCAGCGGCTTAGCACCCAGAAAGCCGGTCCCGAGCTTACCATCATTCTCCTTCAAGAGCTCGGCCAGATAGGCTCCTGCTTTTACGCGGTCGGCGGGGTCGATAATATCCATGTAAATAGCGTTGGCGTAGGCAGTCTGAGTATGCCCTGTAAAACCCAGGGCTCCGTCCACGTAACCTGCTCCATTGCCATAAGCCTTATCGTCGCATTTGAAACGGCCCTGCTGATCGACATAATGCGCGCGGATTGCTTCCCGCACTTTGCTGCCCGTTTCTGAAAACCGCTGCTGGTCTTTTGCATTCCCGGTCGCTGCCGCCATTTCAGCCATCAGATCGGCGCAATAGGCATAGTAGAAGGAGGCGAGCAAATCCGGCGGGGTTTTCTTGCCAAATGAAAGCCAGTCCCCGAAGCCTCCTTTCGGATCGATGTCGGCAAATGAATTCTCTTTGAAAAGATAGGTCCCCTTGCTTCTCTCGTCAAGAAAATTCATGAACCGCACCATATCTGCCCAGCCGTCGCGAATCATGCGGGTGTCGCCATAAGAGCGGTAAATCTGGTAGGGACAGATGATCCCGGCTTCCATCCAACCCGGCGAAAAAGTGTCGGTTTTGCGCAGGTTCGGGCGCGGTGCGTACAGCGGGTAAGCGCCGTTTTCGTATTGACCGTCGTTCAGATCAACCACCCATTTGGTAAAAAATGAGGCCACATCCCTGTTGAAGGTCGCCGACTTTACATACACCTGTGCGTCGCCCGTCCAGCCGATGCGCTCATCGCGCTGCGGACAATCTGTGGGAATATCCACGTAATTGGCACGCTGCGTCCAGTCGATATTGCTATAAAGCTGGTTGACCATCGCATTGTCGGTTTCAAATGCGCCGACCTTTGGCGTGTCCGAGCCGATGGCTAGTCCCGTTAACGTCTCGTCTGTCGGCGCGTTTCTCAGCCCTGTCACCTCCACGTACTGAAACCCATGAAATGTGAATTTAGGCTCCCAGATTTCACCCGCAGGATCACCCTTTAATATGTAGGTATCCGTAGCACGGGCCATTCTCAGGTTTTCGGTCATCAACCTGCCGTCAGGATGCAGCTTTTCCCCAAAACGAAGACGAATCGTATCACCCACCCGGCCCCTTACGCGCAGCCTGACAATGCCCGCATAGTTTTGGCCCATATCAAAAATATAAGTGCCATTACCGCGGTCCTTCCGGCTCACTACTTTTAACATCTGGGTGATTTTCACTGGCGGACCGGGGTATACTTGCATTTTACGCTCCGTTTTATCGGGAAACACCTGTGGGTTCTTCCAACGGCTATCGTCAAAACCAGCCACATTCCATCCGGCTTGCTCCAAACGTGCATCATAGGTTTCTCCGTTGAGCAAATCCGATTCCAGCAGGGCTCCCTGGCTTGCTTTCCAGGTCTGGTCAGTCACGAACGTTTCTGTTTTCCCATCTGCATACTCTACTTCCAACTGTGCTTTCAGAAGTGGCACTTTCCCGTAAAACCCGCGCACCACCGGGTTTTTGACTAGTAATGAATAACCCAGATAACCCGCATACCAGCCGTAGGAGAGCTGCGAGGCCAATGCGTTATTACCAGCTTTCAAATCAGCGGTTACATCGTAGGTCTGGTAATAAACGCGCTTATCGTAATCTGTCCAACCAGGAGTGAGAAATGCATCGCCCGTCCTTTTTCCATTTACACTAAACTCATATAAACCCAACGCTGTCACGTACAGGCGCGCTTTTTTGAGACCGTTACGGATCGTTACCTCCTTACGCAGATAAGGAGCTGGCGGCAGATGGTACACTTTACCCTTGCCCAGTCGGTCCAGGTCCAGGCCGATCCACTGCCCTTTCCATTCGGATTTATCCAGTAACCCCATCTCCCACTGCGAGGGCCTGCTCCACTGGCCAGCTATACCATTCTTATCCCAGCTCCTGACGATCCAGTAGCAAACCTTACGCGAGGTGAGCGGTTTTCCTGCATATTCTATCTGCGCGGTGCTCCTACCAGCCGTTTTTCCGGAGTTCCACAAATCCGCATTGGTCTCGGTGAGGTTTTCAACAGAAGACGCGACCAGGATCTGGTAGGCAGTTTGCACCTGATTGTTTTCAGCCGCCGACAGCTCCCAGCTCAGGCGCGGGTGACGGGCGTCGGTCACCGGTGATTCTTTGTATTCGCAGCGAAGGTAAGCAGGCACCAGCCCCTTTGCGCTTGCCATAAGGGTATCTAATACCAGCATAATCGAGAGCACACTTTTTTTCATAAAAAAACGAAATAAATCCTAACGCAACACTTTAACACCCTTAGGCGCATCGATTTTGGACTTGACAGTGCCATCAGCCTGCTTTTCATGCCGGATCTTGACCACACCCATCGGTGTAGGGTAGGTGCCTTCCACCCATTGCAAATCGCCCAGGTTTGGCTCAATGCGGATCGTTTTGCAGCCCGCTTCGACAATGCTCATACCCAGCACGTGCTCGGAAAGCCAGGATGTAGGCCCCGAAGCCCAGCCGTGGCAAAGGCTGTGGCGGAGCTTTTTGTAGCAATACGCGCCAAAATCCCCGTGAATATCGTCTTTTCCGTCCGGCACGAGCTCGTCGATCGGTGCGGCGTTTTTGGTCCAGGCCAGATCGAAATCCTCCCAAAAAGTGGTGGCGCCCATATCGAGCATGCCGCCCCAGTAACTACGGATGCAGTTCAACGCGCCGGTATAGTCCTTTGCTTTGGCTTTGGCCTGTAACATGTAGTAGCCGTAGAATGTCGAAAAGCGCTCGCAATCCCCCACCGCGATCACGTCTGTATTGGCTTTTTCGGCCGGCATGAGCCCGGCCAGGGCCATCAGAGCGGCAGCTTGTTTGGAGCCATTCGCGTCGGGGACGTACATTTTCATCTGCGTTGCCATCGTTTTGCAGCGCGTGGCCTGCGCTGGCTCGTCCAGGATCTGGCAAAGCTCGGCGCCAGCCTCCAGCGTCATGATCATCATCGCGTGCAGGCCGGCATGAATGCCTTTCGGGTTTTCGCTCGATGGCCAGTCCAGAAAACGCGTACCATCCAGGTTTTCCTTATTGTCTTTGGTTTTCTCCATGAGCTGATCGAGCAGCGCGACAAGGTATTTTTGCTGTTTACGCAGATACTGTAAATCACCCTGGTTTTTATACAAATCCCGGTGAATGAGCACCCACCACATCGAATAGGCGCTAATCCCGTTCATCCAGCCCGGCAGCGGCGTGATATCACGGGCCTGATCAAGGCTTTTGGCCACGACTTCATTTTTACCAAAGACAGTGTTGATCGTCATCACCTCGGGATGCATATCGCCCACCCACACCAGACGGTCGCGCTTGATACCGTCCCAGAGGTATTCCTGCATATTCAAATGCACCGTGTAGGCGCCGGTATTCCAAATGGTGTTCAGGCGCTCGTCGCTACTGTTAAACGAGCCCAGATAGGGAATGTCGCGGTACTCGAAAATGGCCCGTACTTCTTTCAGTTGCAGCTCACGGTCAGCATCCACCAGATCGATCCGGGCGAAGCGGAAACCCGAGTTACCTACCTGCATGACGCCCAGCCAAGGCACCTGAATCGTAAAATCGCGCATGGCGTGATCGTTGGTCGCCCCCTGAATGGTATCGATATCAGACATCGCCTCGCTGACAGATTCACCCAGGCGAATGCGGATGCGGATGGGCTTCTGGTTTGCGGGCTGGTCGGTCACAATCTGAATGCCTCCTTGTATCTCTTTTCCAAAATCAAACAATATCCCCGGCGTTTCCCCGTCCTTGCTGATCAGCTTGGCGAAGTTTCTGTGAACAAGATCGGCCTGCCCGGTACCTTTCCTGAGCAGGTTAGAAGCATCTACTACACTTGCTCCACTGCGGTCGGACATCCACACAATACGTTTGGGAGAAAGGTACTGCCGGACCCTGGAATCCCTCTGGGCGTCATAGCTGTTGTCGAAAATGGGTGGAAGCCCGCTGCCGGATAATCCGGAGCTTGACAGCTCCTGCGCGACAGCTCTGGCAGCGAGCACGCATAGAAAAAGTAAAAGGAAGGCCAGGTAGTTTTTCACAAGTAGATAGTTTTGGTGTTCAGGATTGTAATATTGCGGGAAAATAAATAATTATAAACTAGTCAACTAGCCTGTTCTGTCCTGTCTGGCAAAGTGACGGATATAGCTACCGTTAACGCTTCGTTAACATTTTTACATGCTAAAAGTCTGTCAAAACCGTTCTACTTTTGCTTGTGGTACGATACCCGGCCATTTTTCAGTACTAAACCTTTCCAGTCGAACGATGATCATAAAAGAAGATAGCTCGCAGGACCGCGACGGGCTGCCCCCATTTGTCAATAGCTTCAAACAGCTGTACATTCTGCTGATCGGCATGCTCGCATTGCAAATTGTCCTCTTCTATTTATTTATGACCCATTTTCAATGAGCACACTCGACTGGATTGTTCTTTCGCTTACCCTCCTATTTGTAGTACTTTACGGGATCTACCGCAGCCGTGAAAAGCACACGATGGATTCGTTCCTGCTTGCAGGCCAGTCGATGCCGTGGTACCATGTGACACTATCGCTGATGGCCACCCAGGCCAGCGCCATCACCTTCCTCTCCGCTCCCGGCCAGGCCTATACCGACGGTATGCGCTTTGTGCAGTTCTACTTCGGGCTGCCTTTGGCGATGGTGGTACTTTGCGTGACATTCGTCCCCAAGTTCGGCAAGCTCAAAATATTCACCGCCTACGAATTCCTCGAAGGCCGTTTCGACCTGCGTACGCGCGCGCTCACCGCATTTCTCTTCCTTTTGCAACGCGGTTTGTCCACGGGACTTTCCATTTATGCCCCGTCGCTGATCCTTTCGGCCATTCTGGGCTGGGATATTACCTGGACCAACATCATTTCGGGCGGGGTCGTAATCCTTTACACCACGCTGGGAGGCTCGCGGGCCGTTTCCCATACGCATTTGCAGCAAATGGGCATTATCACGATCGGCATGGTCGTGGCGGGCGTGATGGTGGTAAAGTTCCTGCCCGAGCAGGTCTCGTTTACCGATGCTTTGCACGTAGCGGGCAAAATGGGTAAGGTGAACCTGATCGACTTTACTTTCGATTTGAATAACCGGTACAATGTATGGTCGGGGCTGATCGGCGGGTTCTTTTTGCAGCTCTCCTATTTTGGCACGGATCAGTCACAGGTGGGCCGCTTTCTGACCGGCAGCTCACAGGGCCAAAGCAAGTTGGGACTAGCCATGAATGGCCTGCTGAAAATTCCGATGCAGTTCCTGATCCTTTTGGTGGGTGTGCTTGTATTTGCATTCTACCAGTTCACCACGCCTCCGCTTTTCTTCAACCAAACGGCTGTCGACCGTGTCAAATCCAGTCCTTACGCGGCCGAATATGCGTCCCTGGAAAAGCAACATGATCAGATCCAGTCGGTGAAACGCCCACAAGTAATGGCGCTTACAGAGGCGATTCGCAAGGACGATCAGCAGGCGATTGCCGCTTCCCGCAGTGTTCTGGCAAGCCTGGAAAGCAAGGTGAAGGACGTCCGTAAAGAAGCCGCAGCTGTGCTCTCCAAAGCCAACGGCGGCGATACCAACGATGTGAACTACATTTTCCTACGCTTTGTGATCGATTATCTGCCTGCGGGGATGGTGGGACTGCTCATTGCGGTGATACTGCTGGCGTCGATGGGCTCGGTGGCTGCGGCCTATAACTCGCTGGCTTCGTGCACGATTGTCGATATTTACAAACGGATCGTGCGTAAAGACGAGAACGGCCGTAATTACGTGGCCGCCTCGCGCTGGGCGACCTTTTTCTGGGGCGTGTTCTGTATTGCCGTCGCGCAATATGCCTCTCGGCTGGGAAGTATGATCGAGGCCGTCAATATCCTGGGCTCACTGTTTTACGGCACTATCCTGGGCATATTCCTGGTCGCATTCTACTTCAAGCGAATCGGCAGCCGGGCGGTTTTCTGGGGAGCTATTATCGGTGAAATATTCGTGATCGTCAGTTACATGATCGATCTGACGGCATTTCTGTGGCTTAATTTGATTGGCTGTGTGCTGGTGATCATCTTCGCAGCGCTGATCGAAAAGATCTGGCCGCAGCATGAAACACGCATGGAAGAAAACCCTAATGCGTAGTTTTTACGCATAACAAAAGCCTTTAAAATGTCCTAGTGCGGCATAATTCTGCTTTAAAATTACACATTTTAAAGAATTCATGGTGCGCTACCCATTTTTTTCAAAGAGATAGGAAACTATTCCCTCGTTTTAATCCTTAATAAGTACAATCGGACAACGGGGAAGCTTATACGCAGCCCACTAATGTCACCGATTGTTTACAAAAACGTTCTCTAAACCTGCTGGCCATGCTAACGCCAATCCATCCTTTCTTTTCGGGGGTCAAAATCCTGTTCCTAGCCACGGATAGCTGATCCTTTTCACGTTTTTTTCCAATTATCAAACCTGTTCATCACCAGACAGTACCACTTAATTTCTATCCAAAATTCTAATTAAAAACCTACATGAAGTATTGGTCTAAGCCACAAAAAACGACGCGTTTGGCGCTTAGCTCGGCATTCCTCTTATTGAATTTGCTCAGTACCGCCCTGGCTCAGGGCATCCAGGAAACCAGCCGGGAAGCGCCGGTCTTGGAGCAGGCAACTTTACAGGAAGTGGTTGCGTACGCTATCAAAAACCAGCCAGCGATCCAGCAATCGCTGATCGACGAGCAGATTACGGCCAATCAGGTCCGCGCCAAACTGGCCGACTGGTACCCGCAAATCGGCTTTAACTATAATTTGCAGCACAATTTTATTGTTCAGACCAGCATTATCGCCGGTAACCCGGTAAAACTAGGGGTTAACAACGTCTCGGCTACACAGTTCACGCTTTCACAGCAGATCTTCAACCGCGACGTGCTACTAGCCAAACGTACCCGCGGCGATGTACTTTTCGCGGCAAGCCAGAATACGGTCAACAACAAGACCGACCTGGCAGTGAGTGTTTCCAAGGCATTCTACGATGTGCTGGCCACCACCCAGCAGATCCGCGTAGCCGAAGAGGATATCTTGCGCCTGGAACGCAGCCTGAAAGATGCCCAGAACCAGTACAAATCCGGCATTACCGACAAGATCGACTACAAACGGGCGACTATTTCCCTCAACAACACCCGCGCCAACAAGAAAAGCAACGAGGAAGTCTTGAAAGCAAAGGTGGAATACCTGAAAACATTGATGGGTTATCCGCTTAACAAAGCGTTGCAGATCAGCTATGATACTTTGCAAATGGAGCGAGAAATTGCCCTGGACACCTTGCAGAATGTAGACCTGAACGGCCGGATCGAGTACCAGATCCTGGCAACGCAGAAGAAACTGGCCGAAGCGAATTTGCAGTACAACAAATGGAGCTATTTGCCTAACCTGTCGCTGAACGGAGCCTATAACCTCAACTTTCAGAATAACCATTTCTCGGACCTTTACAACAAGAACTATCCCAACTCGTTCGGCCTATTGACCCTTTCGTTGCCTATTTACCAGGGCGGCAAAAGAAAGGCGAACACCAAACAGGCCGAGTGGCAGCTCAAACGCCTGGACTGGGATTTGAAAGGCCTTCAAAACAATGTGAACTCTGAATACGCCAGCGCATTGGCCAATTACAAAGGCAACCTGACCAACCTTTTGGCCCAGAAAGAGAATGTAGAGCTCGCACGTGAGGTGTATGATGTGATCCAGCTGCAATACAAATCGGGCATTAAAACCTACCTCGAGGTGGTTACTTCCGAAACCGATCTTCGCCTGGCGCGCATCAACTATTACAATGCATTGTACCTGGTGCTGGCTAGCAAGATCGACGTTCAGAAAGCGCTCGGACAGATCAACATTCAATAACAGGCCCTGCTGCCAACCCATTTAACACCAGCTTCCATTAGAAAATACTTGAATGATATGTATTTAAATACCACAAAATATTACCCCGCTGCCCTGCTTGCATTGACCATCTTCTCATGCGGCAAAAAAGACCAGCAACAGGCGCCCACCGCTCCTCCGGCCGTACAGGTAACCCTGGCAGAAGTAACTTCCTCAGAGGCCTCCTACTATGATGAGTACCCCGCAACGGTGGTACCTTTGAACGAAGTGGAACTGCGCCCGCAGGTTACCGGCTTTGTAACCGGCATCCATTTCACCGACGGGGCCCGCGTGCGCAAAGGCCAGCTGCTGTACACGATCGATGCCCAGCTTTACGACGCCAACTACGATCAGGCCGTAGCCACCCTGAATGTGCAGGAAGCCAACCTTGCCCGCGCGCAGAAAGATGCCGACCGCTACCATGAGCTCGAAAAGAACGACGCGATAGCCAGGCAGCTCGTCGATAATGCCGATGCCGCCCTCGAAGTAGCCAAAAGACAAGTAGACGCCGCCAAGGCTAGCATCAAGGCGAGCCAGACCAGCGTGCGCTACACAAAAGTGGTCGCGCCATTTGACGGTCTTATAGGGATATCGGCAGTGAAAGTAGGCGCGCCTGTTTCAGCCGGCCAAACGGTGCTCAACAAGGTTTCGACCGACAATCAGTTGGCGGTCGATTTCAACGTGGACCAGAAAGAAATTTACCGTTTCACCACATTGATGAAGTCTCAAAAGGCGAGCGATTCGACATTCTCGATCAAATTCGGAACGGACGTATACCCGGCACACGGTAAGATCGCATTGCTTGACCGCGCAGTGGATCCACAGACCGGTAGCATTAAGGCCCGTCTGGTATTCCCCAATAAGGACAACCAACTCCGCGCAGGTATGAGCGGCACTGTGATGGTGCTCAACAATGCGGCGGCCAAATCCATCGTGATTCCTTACAAAGCCGTTACCGAGCAGTTGGGCGAGTTCTTTGTGTACGTGGCAGGCGACAGCAACAAGGTAACCCAGCGCAAAGTGGTGCTTGGAACTGCCATCGGCACGAATATCATCGTCAAAGACGGACTTAAAGAAGGCGAGAAAATCGCAGTGGAAGGCGTGCAGAATCTTCGCGAAGGAGCAGTTGTACAGGAAGGCGCGCCAGCTCAGGCTCAGGGTGCCGCTCCCAAGAAGTAAGCAGCCGGTCCCTTTTACTATTTCATAAACCAGTACGAAATGATTGCAGATGTTTTTATAAAAAGGCCCGTCACCGCGATAGTATCCTCGGTGGTGATCGTGTTGGTGGGGCTTATTGCCCTTACCACCCTGCCGGTGGCCCAATATCCCGACGTTACCCCTCCTACCGTAACCGTTAGCGGTAACTTCACCGGGGCCGACGCCCAGACGGTCGAGCAGACGACCACAACCCCTATTGAAACGCAGATCAACGGTGTGCCGGGCATGACCTACATGTCCAGTAACAGTACCAGCAGCGGGCAAAGCAGCATTAATGTTACATTTGACGTGGGTACGGATGTCAATATCGCGGCCCTGGACGTGCAGAACCGCGTGAGCGTGGCTGAACCGACCCTACCCGATGCGGTGAAACGCCTGGGTTTGACGGTTCGTAAACGCCAGCCAAGTATTATGATCGCCCTGGCATTGTATTCGCCCAACGGCTCGCACGATGCCCAGTTCATTGGTAACTACGCCAACATTTACATCAAAGACGCCCTTCAACGCGTCAAAGGTGTGGGAGATATCGTCTCCCGCGCCGACGACTTCGGTATGCGTATCTGGCTGAATCCGGAAAAACTGGCCAACCTGAGAATGACGCCCTCGGACATTTCGGCGGCATTGGCAGAGCAAAACTTGCAGATTGCGGCAGGTACGGTGGGTGGCACTCCGCAGCCAGGCGCGCAGGCATTCGAATACAGCGTGCTGACCAACAGCCGCCTGAATACCAAGGAGCAGTTTGAAAACATCATCGTGCGCTCAGCGCCCGAGCAGGGTAGCGTGGTGTACCTGCGCGACGTCGCGCGCGTAGAGCTGGGCAAGTTCGATTACGGCGTGAATGCATTCGTGGGCGGCAAGCCTGCGGCATTTGTGCTTATTTACCAGGCGCCGGGTGCCAACGCGCTCGACACTTACGAAGGTGTAATGAAGGCTTTGACGGAAATGAAGAAAACCTTTCCCAAAGACATTGACTACGTGATCCCGGTTGAAACCGCATCGGTTGTGAAAGTATCGATCGAGGAAGTACTTCACACGTTCGGCGAGGCGATGATTCTTGTAGTGATCGTCGTGTTCTTGTTCCTTCAAAACTGGCGCGCGACGCTGATCCCGATCCTGGCGATCCCGGTTTCGTTGATCGGTACATTTATATTCTTTATTCCTTTCGGATTTACGATCAACACACTGACGCTTTTTGCATTCGTGCTCGCGATCGGTATTGTGGTCGATGACGCGATTGTGGTGGTCGAAGCTGTGCAGCATTATATTGATGAAAAGAAAATGTCGCCCCGCGCTGCTACCGAGCAGGCCATGAAGGACATTTCCGGCCCTGTAATTGCGATTGCATTGATCCTTGCGGCGGTGTTCGTGCCGGTAGGTTTCGTGCCGGGTATCGTAGGGCGGCTTTACCAGCAATTTGCGATCACGATCGCGGTTTCCGTATTGCTTTCGGCATTTGTGGCCCTTTCGCTCACCCCCGCGCTTTGCTCGATCATGCTGCGTCCATCCAAAGGTGCAGACGAGAAAAAGAACCTTTTGGAGCAGTTCTTCGACCGGTTCAACCGCTGGTTTGACAAAGTTTCGCGCTCATACACAAGAGGTGTTTCCAAATGGATCAAAGCCACGCCATTGGTGCTGGTAATGATGGTCTGTCTGTTTGTCGGATTGTTCTTCCTGTTTAAAAACAAACCATCCGGCTTTATCCCGGTGGAAGACGAAGGCCGTCTTTTTGTAACCTATGAAATGCAGGAAGCCACTTCAACGACCCGCAACGTGGCGATGATCAAAGACATTATGGCGCGGGTATCCTCCATTCCGGAAGTGAAAGTGGTGGGTGGTCTTGCCGGATTGAACGTGATCAGCTTCTCAAACAAATCCAACGTAGGTACTATGTTTGTCAGCTTGCACCCGTGGGCCGACCGTAAAGGCGCTGAGCACCATGTACAGGCGGTGATCAAGGAAATCCAGAAGCGCACGGCCGATATCAAGGAAGCGCGTGTGCTGGCAATCGCCCCTCCTGCGATCCCGGGTCTAGGCGCGACCTCGGGTTTCACGTTCCAGCTGCAACAGTCGACCAGCACTGACAACATCCAGCAGTTTGAAGGCGTGGCCCGCGAGTTTTTGGGCCGGGTCAACAAACGTCCTGAAATAGCGATGGCTTATACCTTCTTCAACGCAAGAACCCCAAGCTACCAGATCGACGTCGACCGTGAAAAGACCAAGAAGCTGGGTGTGCAGGTGAATGATGTGTTCAACTCACTATCGACCCTACTGGGTAGTTCCTACGTCAACGACTTCAACCTCTACGGCCGGAACTTCCGCGTAATGGTGCAGGCCGACAGCAGTTTCCGTTCTTCGCTCGACAAGATCCAAAAGTTCTATGTCCGCAATAAGGCCGGTAATATGGTGCCGCTGAGCGCGCTGGTGACTTCCAGAGTCGTAGAGAACCCCGCATTGATTTCGCACTACAACATTTACCGCTCCGTAGAGATTAACGGTACGCCTAAACCTGGTTTCAGTAGTGGTCAGGCGATTACCGCACTGCGTGAAGAAGCCGCCAAGCTTCCTGCCGGTTATAGCTATGAATTTTCGGGTATGAGTAGCGAGGAGATTAAAGCGGGTGATAGTACTACCACCATTTTCGCGATCTCTATCGTATTCGTGTTCCTGTTCCTGGCTGCGCTTTACGAGAGCTGGTCGATTCCGTTCTCTGTACTCTTCGCAGTACCGATCGGCGCATTCGGCTCAATTTTGACGCTGACGCTGCTGCCAAACTTGTCCAATAACATCTACGCGCAGATCGGTTTGATTACCCTGATCGGTCTTGCGGCCAAGAACGCGATTTTGATCGTCGAATTCGCCAAAGAGCGGGTAGATAACGGAATGGAGCTGGTGAAAGCGACGCTCGAAGCGGTGCAGCTGCGTTTGCGGCCTATCATCATGACCTCGCTGGCATTTATCCTGGGGGTACTTCCGCTCGCATTTGCGAGCGGCGCTGCGGCCGAGTCCCGCAAAACCATCGGCTGGACCGTATTCGGCGGTATGCTCGCTGCTACCTCCCTTGCGATTTTCGTGGTGCCGGTATTGTTTGTGGCCATCGAAAAGCTGGCGGCCGGCAAAAAAGGCAACCAGCCGGCCAAGCCCGGCAACATAGCCGACGCTGCTGCACATTAACAGGATATTGTTTTTATTTCAAAAAGCGGATCATAGGTGTCACTATGGTCCGCTTTTTTCTATTTTGCCAAAGAACTTATTATGATCACATATGTACGTCAAAGAGGTCTTTTCGATCTGGCGCCTGCTCAAAGGCATTTGGGTGGGCGTCGTTGCGGTTACGGCTTACGCAACGCTGGTATTTTATCTTTTCAGTTATCAAAACTGGCATTTTCTCTCCTTTCCTATTTCGATCACCACCATTCTCGGCACGGCGCTTTCGCTGCTGCTTGGTTTCAGGACCAATTCTGCCTATGACCGCTGGTGGGAAGCGCGCAAATCCTGGGGAGAGATCGTCAACGACAGCCGGACGCTTGTGCGCCAGGCCGTCACATTTACCGAAGCTCCGGCCAAAGAAAAAGACGAGCTGGTCTCCAATATTGCCCACTTGCAGATTGCCTGGTGCTACGCTCTGGCCAACTCGCTCCGCCGCACACAGGTGCTGGTGTACGCCGACCTTCACCTGACGGCCGAAGAGCGCGAATATGTAAGCGCGCAAGACAATATTCCCAACGGCATCCTGAACCTGATCCAGTTCAAAGTTGCAACGCTGCATGATTCCGGCAAAATCAAAACATTACTCTACCAGAATATCGACGATACCCTCCGGAGGCTCTGTGACGCGATGGGCAAATGTGAGCGGATTAAGAACACGGTCTTCCCTACGCAATATGCTTTTTTCGTACATCTGGTAATATTCATTTTTACCCTGGTACTGCCTATGGGCCTTGTCGAGAGCATCGGCCGCATTGCCATCCCTATCACGTTTACGATTTCGTTCCTGTTCTTCTATGTGGAGTGGATTGCCTACATCATGCAAAACCCGTTTGAAAACGGGCCCAATGATATTCCAATGACTTCCATGTCACGCAATATCGAGATCAACCTGCTGCAACTGATCGGGGCCGAGAAGATTCCCGAGAAAATACTGCCGAAAAATGGTGTGGTGATGTAAAACAAAAAGGGGTAAGCGCTCGCCTACCCCATCGTTTGATACGTACTGATTATGAGTGCATCGATCTAATCTGCGACGTGTAGTAAAAATACCTTTCCAACGTTAACAGTGAAATCAAATCCTCCTTTTTGGTATTCGCAAACTGCATAACCCAGTTATTTGCATTTTCAACGATCTGCTTTGTTTCAGCGGGACGGTCAATATAGTACTCCAAAACTTCCATTAGATCCGAGTAGTCGTCCTTTATCTGGATGTAATGATAATTGGGTACAAGACGTCCCTCCATAAACCAAGTTTCATATTTAGGCTTCGTCATGACCGCCACCGAATTGGATGACATAATCCATTTGAGATTTGTAGCCACATCATTTCCTTCAAGACTTAGGATAAACTTATACTTTAAATGTTCATAAATCGGAATTTTGGGGACGACCCAAGCCGCATTACCACCATCTGTATTGACTTGCCCTAGATTTAAACCGTATTTCCCGAAATACTTATTCATGAAATCTATCCTATGGGGCTGAGTAACTGCACCCCGACCAATGAGACTGTCCTTCTTTTCCTCAAAGCGCACGGGATCATTGATAAAGAAGAAATGTCGCTTCTTGTCCAAGTTCAATAACGTCGCATTCCGTTTGTCCCCCGCAACGGGCCTCGATTTCTGTATCGTCGGCACTGTGGAAACGTCGACAATGTCACCAAAACGAAACACAGCCTTTAAATGACCAGGAAAATACCGAGCGTATTGCATAGTATCGAAAATGTACGCACTAGGTGCTTCAATTCTCCGAATCTCGTCTAGCATAACTGCCGTCGGGCCGATAGGCCTGATCCTGTCCAAACCGTTATAGTAATTCACCCTATCCCATATTACATTTTCCGAAAATTCGCTCAGAGAGTCAATATAACTCTCAAATTGCCGAGTAAGTATTCGCCTAGGAACCATCTGGCGGAGGGTACTTTTGACGTAATAAATTGCCTTATTCCGCCTAACATTAATTAGGATCGATGAAAGATTCATAATTTATCAACGAAGTTAATAAACCGCCTGCTGCAAAAAAGCTTAGAAAAAACTCGCACTCGGAGATTAACAATCTGCTGGAACTTAATCAAACATATAGTAAAGTTGCAGTAAGATGGATTTAATCCATCAACTAGAGAGTAGATTACTTCCTCTATAACAGCGCCTGCACTAGTTTTCCGACTTTCGTTGAAGTATGTTGTCAATATATATGCTCAATTGTTCTTCGGTAATCTGCCCGTGGTAAAGTCGGTTATCGATATAAATTGAAGGTGTCGAAAGAATCTTTCGCTCTTTTAGAATATTTAGATTATCGACAAGGCCTGCTTTCATTTTCTCATTCGTAGTACATTTAGTAAACAAACTATAATTCGCCATCTTATCATTCATAAAAGCAGCAATAGAGGTACTGTCACTTTTGCCACTCTCAAAAATATGATTGTAAAGCTGCATGAATTGACCCTGCTTATCCGCACACTCACATGCAATCGTTGCAAAACGAAAATCGTCTGTCAGCGCTGTATACTTAAATTCCAACTTCTCCTTATACTTCTCGTAAACAGTTTTCAAAACAGGCTCTACCGCTTTACAAGAAGGACAATCGAAATCTGAGAAGATCCAGAAACTGGTAGGAGAAGTTTTATTTCCTGTCGAAATGTACCGGATTGAGTCAAGATTCGACTTCGGAGGCACTGGTGGGACCAGTAGCTTTTTAACCTCATACTTTTCCATAAGGCGTTTACCAAATTCACCTCGTTCATATCTCTTATATCTATCCCAGAGCTCACGCTTACCATCCTCTGTTTTAACACTAACAGATCTAAATGAATTTTTTGTATCTCGCATAGTACTGTCTATATGCATTCTCTTTTTGTACTCGGCAAGACCATTGGGGGACAGCTTATCGTCAACTTCACTTCTTATTAACTCGTCAACACTAATTTTCCTTTTCTCCGCCTCGACAGTAAAAAGTCTATTCGCAATAACTTCGTCCAACGACACATTCCGAAGATAGTATATCGCATATAGTTGCTCATATACCTCATCTTTAATAAAATTATCAACTTCTTCTAGGCTAATTTCCCCATCCTTATAGCTGGCCGCCGGCTGCTTCCTTTGAGTTGACTCACAAGAAAAACAGAATACCAAAATCATAATCAAATACTTATACATAACTAGTCGATATGGACGTGAAATGGGGCCGGTACTGAGCCGACCCCAAGCAACCATTTTAAAATCCTTTTACACTTAATTTACTTTAGCTAGTTCAAACAGGGTGTCAAACTTTTTATTAGTATCGTAAGTGACCCAAACTCCCGGAATCCGCTTATTATAACCATTAACAGTTACAACATTTGGGTAGCCGGGAACGGGCGTTAGGTTACTAGTATTGCTCCCATTCTCATCGTCAGTCCTGTAAGTACCTGTCGCTAGTCCGTTATAGCTTTGATTTGAAAATACTCCATAGGCAAATCCACTAAAGGTAGGATAACAGTTGCAGTGAGCAATAACGTCGGGTGTAACATTACTCGCCATCCAAAGCGTTGTATTCTGGTCAACAGCATTCGGACTAGGAAGAAAGCCCGAATAGCTATTGTGATTATTATTATTTTCGTTGTCGATAAACAACGTAGTAAGGGCTTCATATTCTCGATAAAGATTCCAGCCAAGCCAAACCACAGAATGTGGATGATAAGGATTTGCCAAAACGCGACCGTCTACCTGGCAAAGTCGCAAAATAGAGTTATAGGCACCACCTGTATACTCAAATGCACCATACCAGCCGGATGCAGCCACAAAAGTGTTGCTGTCTTCATTATCCATATGGATTTCTGTCTTTTCTGACCAACTTGGGCATCCATTAGCTTCGGGCACGACTCCGACTCCGTACCCATCAAACAGGTACACACTTGTTCTGAACCTTTTTTTAAAATCTCCGTAGGAAGCAAGGGTCTTTTCTGTAATGGCTGCAATGACTTCATCAGAAGCACGTGTCACTACCCTTTCAGAAACTCCATCCCACTTTGTCTCGACTTTTTCTCCGTTGTCGTAAGAATTTTCAACACCCTTTACCAAATCCGAAACGGACGGATCAACGGATGAATTATCTTGACAGCCAGTTAATGAAAAAATACACAAGGCAGCACCAAGAGTTAGTTTGTTAAATTGTGAAGTCTTTAATTGCATGTTGCAAGCAAATTTTTAGCTGCCTCATTCTCCTAATACTCCCTGTATTATTTAATGAGGTTATGCAAGAAAAATCTTTTTTTTTACTTTAACATTATCATCGGTTACAAAAATTTCTATTCATATTAGAAATACTTCTATTTAAGAAATAATAGCAGTTAAATGCGCTCCACCTACTGTAAATGCTGGGATATGCAGTGATCTATAAAACATAAAAAGCCGCAGCAAAAATTTGCCGCGGCTTGGTAATCCAAAATGCTATCGCTATTTATTTACTACTTAGGTTTTACCGTCGTATAATAAAGTTCAAGTTCTACGCCTTTGTCAGCATTCAGCTGATCGCCCACCACCAGCCGGTCGACGCTCATAGAGAACTGACTATTATCTTCGCGGAAAGTGCCGGTTGAACCAAACGGGCTGGTGCGGATCACGAACCCGCCAACATCGTGAGATTCTGAGACCATTATTTCCGTGGCGAATGAGCTGATGTCAAAGCGGTAATATTGCTCGTTTTTGATTAGGTCGTTGAAATACACGCTGCTCACACCACCGCCCGTCCCCAGTAAGGTCACGGCCAGAGGTGCACCATTGGCGTCGGTATAGAACTGGTTGTTTTTATCGAGCCGGTACAAATACAAGACTTTGGGAGCCCTAAGTTGATTGGTTACCGAAGCCTTCAATGGTTTGACGCGAAGGTATGCTTTGTTGATCGCGGTGTATTTGGTGTATTTGAACTGGTTCAGATAAGGCAAATCCACCCGCAACATCACACCTGTTCCAGCCTGCATGAATGCTTGGTTACCCGATTGCGAAGATGGCAAGGAAAGGCGCGTGTTCTGGGGCAATTTCGCCAGCTGCGTTCCTGCATGATCAGCCAACGTCTGATTGTAGTTGGCAGTAACCCTAAATAAGGAAGAATCCTTTTTGTACTCGCTCACCAGAGGTGTATGATAATGAAGCTGGATCGATGTGGTATCACCTACGGGCGAGCCCCATTTGAAGCCGACAACCGGGCCGTTGTCAGTCGTGGCGGGCACTACAACCAAGCCTTTCACTAAGTTTATCCAGTCTGCATTAGAAGTTATCTGGTTGTTTTTGGCCATCTCAAAAATCTGCTTCCCTAGTGCATCCGAAAGTCTGATTTTCAGCAGTTTCGTTGTCGTCGGCCTTGGCACGATCGTAATCTTTCCTATCGCAGTCGGCTCGTAGGGGGTTGAATTGTGGTTCCAGTAAGCACTTCCCGTAGGTATATCGAGAATATCTTTCTGTAACTTGTGAACAGTCAGGTTCATCGGCTTGGTCGTATCACCATAGCTATAAGAGTTGTCATACCTCAGACATAGGATCAGCGAGTCATATTCAGCCTCCTGCGCCACAGACATGCTGCTTGCCAGCGTTGGCTGAAAGAAGCTCATCGTCCGTACCTTTCCGAAATAGGGATCTTTGTAGTTTCCCAGCAGCATACGGGCCGCGCCGCCCGTCATCAGCGAGTCTGTGCCGATCGTCGAAAGCTTGATGGTGACTGTATCGGTACTTAGCACGGCAAAATCATCCGGATCAGGCTGGGCCAGGGATTCAATCTGATCCCCCCACTCACAGGCCGTGAGCGAAAACGCAAATCCAATTATGGTCAGGAGCTTATAGACTATCGACGACTTCCCTAAGGAATAAGACTGAAATTTCATTTAGAGCAAGAACAGTAAAAAGTGCAAAAATATCAGTTGCATTCTTAAATACAACATGATTCAACGATTTCGGGCAAATAAGAAAGTAAAATCCGGTTTGCAACAAAAAACGGGATGCATACGTAAGAGTTAAACAAAGGCTTTTGAACCGTTACGCCGCAAGCACTGCAATAGTGGCAAACAAGGTAAGAAACGTAAAAGATGCAGGACTATTTTAAACCATTCGGGGTTGGAATGCATCCTGAAACAGCTTACCGGCGTTAACGGCGCAACATTGTAACCCGATACGCGTTGAAAGTAACTGACAGATTAAAGTTTTGGACAAAAAATTTCCGATTATTTTACTTAGCAGTATCAAGATGTTATGTTTGCAAAAAATTTAGGTTACCGGTGAACTTGTCATACCATATGCAGGCAAACGGCCAGTTGAAATATTCAATAATTCTCATTACTCATTTGTAACAATTCGTCAAACAATAATTTCATGTTTAATACCTTAAAAAAGACTTCGTTAGCCCTTCTAGTCGCTTCTACCGCGTTGGTTCAGATGAGCTGTAACAAGGATGATGATGAAGAAAAACGCGGAAACTGGTTCAGAAAGGATCTGCCAAACTTCGGAGGATCGATCCGGACCAATGCAGTCAGCTTTGTGATCGGTAGCGTAGGTTACATTGGTACTGGTTATACAACAGAAACAGTTGCCCGGGTAAAGGATTTTTGGGCTTACAATGCCGAAAGACAAACCTGGTCACAAATAACTCCGTTCCCCGGATCAGGCCGTAACAGCGCCACCGCGTTCGTTCTGAAAGGCAAAGCCTATGTAGGTGGCGGCTTCGACGGCGTAACAGGAGCTGCTGACGGCGGTTATAAAAAAGACTATTACGAATACGATCCTGCTACTAACAAATGGGCGGCTATCGCTGACTTCGGTGGTGGAACCCGTCAGTTTGCAACATCTTTTGTAGTAAACGACAGAGCATATGTCGGCCTTGGCTACAACGGTAGCAACTACTATCAGGACTTTTATGAATACAATCCTACTACCGATAAATGGGCTGAAATGGCCACGTTCAAAGGTGGTAAAAGAAGTGGTGCGATGTCATTCACCATCGGTACCAAGGCTTATGTAGGATTTGGTGATAGCAATTCCCAAACTGCTTATAAGGATATGTACAGCTTCGACCCGGCTGGTAACGGCGGTGCAGGTAACTGGACCCGCGTAGATTTCGCCGCAGATTTCGATCAAGACAAATTCCCGGCGCGTTCTTACGGTGCTACTTTCGTGATCGACGGAAAAGCTTATGTAGTGGGCGGAAAAGGCAGATCTGACGTATGGGAGTATGATCCGGGTGCAAACAGCTGGATCGAAAGAGCTCCGTTCCCAACTCAGAGAGGATTTGCAGGCTCATTCGTAGTGGGCAAAATCGGCTATCTGGGAACGGGTAGCCCATCCGGCTCAGGTGTTGGTTCAGACGACTTCTGGGGCTTTGATCCTTCTCAGGCGATTAACACTGACGACGATCTGTGATTCGCAGAAACAGCAGAATCCTGATAATAGGTATACTGGCCTTTGCCGCCGCGATCTACTTTTTGTTCCTGAAAGGACAAGGGCTAAATCAGGGCGGCGAAGGCCTTTCCCGTTTCAAGGTTGAAACAATCAGGGGCGAGCATGGCTGGGGTTACAATATCCGTCAGGATACCACGCTGGTAATCGAGCAGAAGGTAATTCCCGGAGTGCCTGGCATGAATGGTTTTTCGACCGAGCAGGAGGCCGCTAAAATAGGAGGACTGGTCAAGCATAAACTCGACAGGGGTATCTTCCCGCCTACGGTCTCCATGCACGAGCTGGACAGTCTCGGCATTCAATATCAGTAGACAGGCTCTTAGGAGCCTGTTTTTATTTAAACCGGTAAGTGCCCATGATCGGATAATGATCCGAGTACTTTATTTTGGAATAGGTAGTGAAGTCCAGCGCCGAGAGTTTGCTATCATCATAGAACTGATGATCTATCCTGATAAAATAAGGCAAGTGGTTGTAAGAAAAGCCAAACCCACGGCCTTTCTCTTCAAAACTATTTTTGAGTGATTTGCGCAGCTTGCCGTAGATGTAGCTGTATGGTATCTCATTAAAGTCCCCGCATATCAGTACCGGGTGAGGCGATGCTTTGATCCAGTCCTGCAAAACAGTAAACTCTTCGGCCCTTTGCGTGAAGCCATTCTTCATTTTCCGGAGTGTAATGCGGCCCTCGGCCTTCACGCCGTCCATTTCCTTTTGATGCACCAGTTTACTAAGGCCCAGTGTCATAGAATACAAATGCAGGCCTATAACCCGCACGGTATCACCGCCTACTTTGATATCGGCCTGGATCATGCCATTTTGCGCTACAAAAATCGTGTCACGGGATGCTACAATGGGATATTTAGAGAGTATTGCCAATCCCCAGTACGACTTTCCGTATTTCCTGCGGTAGAAATGTGCAGAATGCTTGTAGCCCTTTTTGTTCAGGTAATTCCCCGAATCGAAAATGGTTTCGTCCTCGTCGTAATACTCGGGCATACAAAGTACATCCGCGCCGCTATCCCCTATCCAGGCTTTCATTTCCCTGATTTCCTTTCTTGTGCTTTCCAGACGCCATTCCGAAAAACGCTGAAACACGTGGACATTATAGCTCATCACAGAGAAGTTGCCCTTATGGTCTTTCTCAACCGGCGCCGGATCGGAACTACCGAACTGATATGTCCTGGAAAGAAATAAACCGGCAGCAATGAAGATAATCAGCGGCAAAATGGCCTTTTTCTTCTCGACAACAAACCAAACAGGCACCGAAATCAAATGAACGAGTACCACGGCCGGAAACGACATCATCATAAACCCTGCTAACCAGCCGTCGGACGGCACCCACAGTATCAGTATGTAAATCAGCAGGGTATAGCAAGCAAAGCATTGATACAAAAACCACAGTAACTTCTTGATCCCCTTCATTGATTCAGAATAGCATTTTTTGCAAAAATAGGCGACAGAAACGGATTTGGAAGACATCCCCGAATGTTTGTAGAAATGATAAAATAATTTTATATTTGCATCCAATTCTATTTTGATCGATTGATTGAGGGGGTCTAAATCCCCTTTTTTATTTGTATAGCTTATACATGACCGTAAAGGAACATTTAGAAGTTTTGCTGGCCCCACTTCTGGTAGATGGCGATTGTTTTCTGATAGACATCGTTATGAAACCTTCTAAGGCAAGTCAGAAAGTTACCATCCTTGTCGACAGCGACGAGGGCATTACAATTCAGCAATGCACCTCCATCAGCCGCAGGCTCGCCAAGCAGCTTGAAGAGCTGGAAATATTCACAGACGCGTACACGCTGGAAGTTTCTTCCCCTGGCCTGGACCAGCCGTTAGTGCTGCCACGCCAGTACAAGAAAAATGTGGGCCGGAACCTCAAGATTTCTTTGAAGACCGGCGAAGCCCTGCTGGGAAACCTGACCGAAGCAGGTGACGAAAGCATTACCATACAGCTGCCCGCTCCCAAGAAAAAGCCGAAAACACCTGTCGACGAGGCGTCGCTGGTGCGGACGATCCGCCTGGATGAAATCTCCAAGGCACTGATCGAAATCTCGTTTAAATAGACCCACAACGCCGGAATCGCATATTCTGGTTGTGATCAATTATATAATATGTCTAACTTAGTATCAGCAAATATTCTTTAACATACCCATGGATAGCGGAATATTAATTGAATCATTCGCGGAGTTCGCAAGCTCCAAGAACATCGATCGTCCTACGATGATCAGTGTTTTGGAAGAGGTATTTCGTACTATGATTCGTAAGAAATATGGCACCGACGATAATTTTGATGTGATCATCAACCCGGAAAGCGGTGACCTTGAAATGTGGCGTACCCGCGAAATCGTGGACGACAACTCCGAGGATATCTGGGAATATAACAAAATACCTCTTGCAGAAGCCCGCAAGATCCAGAGTGACTTTGAAGTAGGTGAAGAAGTAGCCGAAGAGGTAAAACTGGTGGAATTCGGCCGTCGCCTCGTGCAAACTGCCCGCCAGACCCTGATCCAGAAGATCAAAGACATGGAGAAGGAGATCATGTATGAAAAATACAAGGATCAGGTGGGTGAAATGATCACCGGCGAGGTGTACCAAACTTTGAGACACGAGGTAATCATCGTGGATTCGGAAGGTAATGAGCTTTCGCTGCCACGTACCGAACAGATCTCCAAAGACCGTTTCCGCAAGGGAGAATCCGTGAAATCGGTGATCCATAAAGTGGAAATGAACAACGGATCGCCCAAGATCACATTGTCAAGAACATCGCCGGTATTTCTGGAAAGATTGTTCGAAGTGGAGATTCCCGAGATCTATGATGGAATCATTTCGGTACGGAAAGTTGTTCGTGAACCAGGGGAACGTGCCAAAGTTGCCGTTGAATCATACGACGACCGGATCGATCCGGTGGGCGCATGCGTAGGTATGAAAGGCTCACGTATCCATTCCATTGTTCGTGAATTGGGTAACGAAAACATCGACGTTATCAACTACACCGACAACCTCGAACTACTCATCAGCCGCGCATTGAGCCCTGCGAAAGTAAGCTCCATGCAAATTGACCGCGACGCCAAACGCGTATCGGTTTTCCTCAAACCAGACCAGGTATCACTGGCAATCGGTAAAGGCGGACAGAATATCAAGCTGGCCGGCAAACTGGTGGGAATGGAAATCGACGTATTCCGCGATATCGAAGAACAAAATGATGAAGACGTTGATTTGACCGAATTCTCGGATGAAATCGACGAATGGATCATCGACGAATTGCACAAAATCGGTCTGGATACTGCCAAGAGCGTACTGGCCCTGAGCAAGGAGGAACTTGTAAGAAGGACCGACCTGGAAGAAGCGACTGTCGAGGAAGTGCTCGATATTCTGCGGAAAGAATTTGAATAATATTAACCCGTGGGGCTGTGCAAAACAGCCCTGCAATCAATGCAAAACCTTATTCTACTAAATTGCTAATATGGCAGAAGATAAAATGATGCGCCTTAGCCAAGTGGCACGGATCCTGAACGTGGGTATTACTACGATCGTGGATCATCTGTCTGCCAAGGGGTATAAGGTGGAAACTAATCCGAATACCAAAATTAATGCCGATCAAATTGAGTTTCTTGCGAAGGACTTCAAATCGAATGAACTGAGAACTTCCCTGACACAAAAACCGGCTGCTCCTGCTGTGGAAGCGCCGATTGAGGTGAAGGAAGACAAAGTAAAAAGCGATGTTGAGGGAATTCTTTATTTCCGAAATACACCGAAAGCCGAAGAAAAGCCAGTTGTAGAAGAGAAACCTGCTGCAACCGAGCCACAGCCTGCTTTTGAAAATAAACTTCCTGGTATCAAGGTAGTTGGCAAGATCGACCTGGATGCAAAACGACCGGTAGTACAACAGCCTGCACCCGAAGAGCAACCAAAGCCGGAAGCTCCCAAAGAAGTAGTTGCGGAAACACCGAAACCTGCTCCTGCGCCGGTTGAGAAAGAAGAAATCAAGCCGGTTGCGGCCCAGCCTGAACCTGTGAAGGAAACTCCGGCAGAGGCTCCGGTAAAAGAAACTTCTGCTGCGCCAGCGGCACCAGTTGCGGCAACACCTGAAGCCGGAGCGCCGGTCGCCGGATCGCCGGCCGCAGAAGCGCCAGTTAAAGTAGAGCCACGCCCGGCCGCACCTGCGGAAGCCAAACCAGCACCTGCGCCGGTTGAGCCGAAGGAAGCAGCACCAGTTGCTGAAAAAGCTCCGCCAGCAGCCCCTGCTGCACCGGAACCGTCCAATACAAGCGAAGAACAGCCCGCAGGCGGATCAGAGCTGATTGAGGCGCGTGGTGAGCAACTCAGAGGATTAAGGGTGGTTGGGAAAATCGAACTGCCTTCCAACAAAAAGAAAGATCCGGTTGCTTCCAGCGACAATGCCGCTGATAAGAAACGCCGCAGAAAAAGAAAGAGAATCCGCGATGGTGCAGCAGCCCCTGGTGAAAACCGGCCTGCCGATGCGAATGCAGCTGCTCCGGGTAATACTACAAATGCCAACACCGGTGGCACCGATGCTAACCGCAACCGTCCTAACACGCCGGGCAACACCTCTCAGGGTGGTAACCAGCAAGGCGGCGGACAACGTCCGGCGCAAGGCGGCCAGGGCAACCGCGGCGGCGGCAACAGCAACAACAACCGCAGAGGCGGCCGCCGTGAGGAGGTTTCCGACAAGGAAGTTGCCAGCAATATCAAAGCTACAATGGCCCGTATGGGTGGTAGTAACGCCAAAGGTCCAGCCAGAGGAAAAGGCCGTCGCCGCGACCGCGGAGATCAGAACGATCCGAACGGCTTCGACGATGAAGAAACAAAGGTATTGCGCGTAACCGAGTTCGTTTCTGCAAACGACCTGGCGTCCCTGATGGACGTGACCGTACAGGAGGTAATCTCGGTGTGTATGAGCATGGGTATGTTCGTTTCGATCAACCAGCGCCTGGATGCGGAAGCAATTACTTTTATTGCCGACGAATTCGGATTTGAAGTAGCCTTTATATCTGCCGAAGAAGAAGTACAGAACGACGTTCAGGAAGAGATCGATGACGAAGCAAGCCTGAAAGAAAGAGCACCGATCGTAACGATCATGGGTCACGTTGACCACGGTAAAACATCGCTTCTTGACTACATCCGTCAGGAAAACGTAGCAAGCGGCGAGGCCGGAGGTATTACCCAGCACATTGGTGCATATAGTGTTAAAACAAAAACCGGCAAACAGGTAACGTTCCTTGATACACCGGGTCACGAAGCATTTACCGCGATGCGTGCCCGTGGAGCCAAGGTAACCGACGTGGTCATCATCGTGATCGCGGCCGACGACAGCGTCATGCCGCAAACGCGCGAAGCGATCAACCACGCACAGGTAGCCGGTGTACCTATCGTATTTGCATTCAGTAAAGTGGATAAACCAGGTGCTAACACCGAGAAGATCCGCGAAGAGCTGGCCAATATGAACCTTTTGGTGGAAGAATGGGGTGGTAAATACCAAACCCAGGAAATCTCCTCCAAATCAGGGTTGGGTATCGACGAGCTGCTTGAAAAAGTATTGCTCGAAGCAGAATTGCTCGAACTGAAAGCCAATCCGGACCGCCGTGCGGCAGGAACCGTTGTGGAAGCCTCGCTCGACAAGGGCCGCGGCTACGTGACGACGATCCTTGTTCAAACCGGTACTTTGAAAGTAGGAGACGTGGTACTGGCCGGTGCGCACTTCGGTAAAGTAAAAGCAATGACGGATTACCTCGGAAAAAGGCTCAAAACAGCGGGCCCATCCATGCCGGTACAGCTGCTCGGTCTTAACGGAGCTCCACAGGCAGGTGACCGCTTCAACGTATTCGAAAACGAACGTGACGCGCGTGACATTGCTACCAAACGCGAGCAGATCCAGCGCGAACAATCGATCCGGACGCGTAAGCACATTACACTGGAAGAAATCGGCCGTCGTAAGGCGATCGGTACATTCCGCGAGCTGAACCTAATCGTAAAAGGTGACGTGGATGGTTCGGTAGAAGCACTCTCGGATTCATTGCTGCAACTTTCGACATCCGAAGTTCAGGTAAATATCATTCACAAGGCAGTAGGTCAGATTTCCGAATCCGACGTCAACCTTGCGATTGCTTCCGATGCGATCATCGTCGGGTTCCAGGTTCGTCCGTCTTCGAATGCGAAGAAAATGGCCGAGCAGGATCAGATCGAAATCCGTCACTACTCGGTAATTTACCAGGCGATCGAAGAGATCAAAGACGCGATGACGGGTATGTTGGCTCCGACGATCGAAGAGATCATCACCGGAAACATCGAAATCCGCGAAGTATTCAAGATCAGCCGCATAGGTACGATTGCAGGTTGCTACGTTACGGATGGTTATGTGAAGCGTAACAACAAGATCCGCGTGATCCGCGACGGTATCGTACTTTACACAGGTGAAATCGACTCGCTGAAACGTTACAAAGACGACGTTCAGGAGGTAAGAAACGGTTACGAATGTGGTTTGAGTGTCAAAAACTACAACGACATCGAGATCGGCGATATCATCGAAAGTTTCGAGCTACGCGAAGTAAAACGGACGCTATAATCAGCTCCCGATATAATAAAAGCCTGCTTCACACAAAGAAGCAGGCTTTTTTAATGCGCTTTCGGATCCATATTAATTCTGGCCGATACCCAGTTTCCCTTTTACCTCCGTCAGAAGCTCGCAGCACGCTGCATAAAGCCCAGGATCTCCCATATTGATCTTCCACAAATAGCTGTCCACCTCGCGCGCGTACACCCTGGCAAAGCCCGGATCATGCTCGGCCAAAGAAAGCATATTATCGATAATATCGGCATACTTGACCGTCTGGGCAACCGGCCTCGATGTTACTATCCTGGCGCTTTCCAGCTCCTTTCGCTCCGCTCTGTTGAGCGACGGGTATCTCTCGGTGGTAAATTTATCGGTAAGGTCATCTACGCAAGCAAGGATTACCTCGTCTTCCTCGATATTATAGCCAATGCTCATCAGTTTGTAGGACAGATCCGCCAACGAGCATTCGGTGTCCTCGATCAGATCGTGGCAAAGCGCTATTTCAGTTTCATAACCATTTTGCACATATTGTTCCACGCGGTTGGCAACACTGAGCAAATGCGTGTAATACGGCGCGCCGGTGTATTTACGTTTCTGCCCGCCGTGCATTTCCTTCACATAATCAAACAGCGCCCACTGGCGCTCGGTCAATTCCAGCATAGTTTCTAATACAATCGAGAATTACAGCCTGTATTCAACTTTGTCTTTTTAAAGTAATAATAAAACTCTGGTTATTAAAATTATTACTTGCACCGTGCAACTGATTTGATCTGTATTTCGCTCTATGTAGCTACAATTCCTTCATCCGGCCGGATTTAGAATTACAGCTTCACCAATCTTTAATTGATCATGAGATATGTTTGCTTTTTCATTTTGTGTTTGGGGTTATGGCAATGTAAAAATCCGCATTCCCATGAACCTATCCCGGTACCGGAGAATGCCGGGAAAGCAGATACAATGGGAATCATAACCCCGCCCGTCATTATCACCGCATCAAATGCCATTAGTTATGATATTGCCGTAGACAAGGCAAACAATATCTACGTGACCGGTGCATTTTCTTCCACAACGACCTTCGACAGCATTAGCATAAACACGAAAGGTAACACCGATGTATTCATCGCGAAATACAAGCCGGCAGGGAAACTCGAATGGGTCCAGGCCATTGCAGGTTCCGGACACGACGAGGGGCACGGTATTGCAGTGGATGCGAATGGCAATGTATATGTGACCGGACATTACTATGAAACGGTTTCCACCGGCGATATCTCGGTTACCTCCGCGGGCAGCGCCGACGTGTTCATTGCTAAATATGACACCCATGGTCGGCCACAATGGATCCGCACTGCTGGAAGCGATGGCGGAGAGCGCAGCTATGACCTGGCCCTCGATAATGCGGCTAACGTATATCTGACCGGAGAGTTTCAGGGCACCGGTTTCTTTGGAGGCGTCCCAAAACAGTCTGCCGGAGAGTTTGATCTGTTTGTTGCCAAGTACAATACCGACGGTGAATTTTTGTGGGTACAATCAGCAGGGGGGAGCGAGCGCGAAACCGGATACGGGATCGCAACCGACCCGGGCGGCGATGTTTTTGTGACAGGCGCATTTTTCGGCACCACCGCCTTCGGCAATACCAGCACGAGCTCCGTGGGAAATGCCGATGCGTTTGTTGCCAAATATGATAAGGATGGCTCGTTTCAATGGATGCAATCATTGGGAAAGCCATACTCGGATTCAGGCAGGGGGATCGCCTTGGACCTGCTTGGTAATGTGTTCGTGACGGGCCAACACCAAGCCAATGCCAGCGGCTTCCTGGCAAAATATAGCCCCGATGGCAGCCCGTTATGGAATATGCCGCTTGATAGGTCCGCTCAGGGATCGGGTGTAGCCACTGACAAGTCGGGCAATGCGTACGTGATAAGCAATGTCTCGACGCTGTTAAAATATGGCGCGGATGGTTCACTGCAGCGCGCGGAATTTCCGCGTAGCGATGATACTGTTGTCGGTACTAGCGTAGCGGTCGGCAGTAATGACAAACCCCACCTGTCAGGGTATTATAAAGGGAATCTCACATTCGGCGGCAGCTCCAAAATCTCAGCCGGTTTCCTTGATATTTTTGTGATCGCATATCAATTATAAGCGGCAGCTAAAAGTCGTCAGGGATAATACGACAAAGGCTTGCATATCATGTTGATATACAAGCCTTTTTTTGTAGGACGTAGCGGGTTCGAACCGCTGACCTCCGCCCTGTCAAGGCGGCGCTCTGAACCAGCTGAGCTAACATCCTGCGCTTTCGTGCCGCGATATTAGCTCAATTTTTATTACGATCCAATTCGAAGCTGTAAACTTTCCTGGAAGGAATACGGTACAGCAGCAGCAATCCGATTACAAAAATAATCAGCAGCGCCAGTATGCTGTTGCGCATGCTGCCGGTAATGTGCTCAACAGTACCATATATAAATGTACCGATCACAATCGCGAGCTTTTCGGTCACATCATAGAAGCTGAAATAGGATGCAGTGTCGGTAATGTTCTCCGGGATCAGTTTGGAATAAGTGGAGCGGGAAAGTGATTGAATGCCACCCATCACCATCCCTACCGTGCAGGCGATCACGTAAAACTCCATGGCTTCGGTGGTGTAATAGGCCCCCGTGCAAATACCAATCCAGATAGCAACACCGATCATCAAAGCATAGATATTGCCAATCTTGCCCGAGAGCCACGCAAATGTGTACGAGCCGGCAATCCCGACCAGCTGTATCAGCAGCACGGTGATGATCAGACTTTGGGAAGGTAATTTCAGCTCGTTTGCACCGAAAATCGTCGCCACGTACATGACCGTGCGCAGGCCCATGGTATAAATAAAAAACGCGCTCAGAAACTTGGCCAGGTATGGCTGCTCGCGCAGGCGTCCGTAAACCTTTTTAAGTTCTTTAAACCCGTGAAATATCCAGTTTCCGCTCTTTTCTTTATCGGCATTGCCGGATGGCAAATAATAAAAAGGAATTTGGGCAAACAATATCCACCACAATCCGACGGTAAAAAACGAAATGCGGGCAGGAAGCGATTTTTGGGTGATGCCATAGAACTGCGGCGCAAGGATCATGCTCAAATTGAACAGTAAAAGCAGCACGCTGCCCAGGTAACCCAGCGAAAAACCACGCGCGCTGTATTGATCGAAACGGTCTTCGGTCGCGATTTCCGGCAAGTAAGAGTCGTAGAAAACAATGCTGCCGCTCCATCCGATCAGGCTCAAACCAAAGAGGAACACCCCGGAAAGCATGGTTTCCTTCGTAAAAAAGTACAGCAGCATACAGCTCAATGCGCCGGTGTAGCAGAAGAACTGCATAAAACGTTTTTTCTTGCCGGTAAAATCAGCGATGGCCGTGCAAATCGGGATCAACAGGGCCGTGATCAGGAACGAAACCGAGACTGTGTAGGAGAAAAGCACAGAGCTTTTGATCTGAGCGCCGAAAAAATTAACCTCGGGCGTACCCGAAGCACTTAATGCGGTCGCGCTGAAATAGACGGGAAAAATGCTGGAAACGATCACCAATGCGTGCACCGAATTGGCCCAATCGTACATGCACCACGCGTTGATGATGGAGGGTACGTTCTTTTTCATTCAAAAAAATTTGTACAAAATAAGAAAAGCGGCAGATTTTATCCGCCGCTTTTCACTATAAATTGTATACCGCACCACCAGTTATTTGATAACAGGCTGGAAGACCATGATCGCCTCCTGCTCTACCCCGTTAACCGGCATTTTGCTTTTCAATCTCATTTTACTGTTGGTCAGCTCCTCCAATCCGAACTGACCAGAGAATCCGACGATCTTGATATCCAGCGCCTTTTCTTCGTTGATCAGATACCAGGTGCCGCCATTGAGTACCTGGCTCGACGTCTGGTCCAAAGCTCTCACCGTCGCGTTTTGTTGGAACTGAATGTCCATTTCCAGAATGAACTTTGTGTCGCCGCTTAATTGATTTTTAGGAATGTCTTTTCCTGACAAATCCGTCACGGCAGACATTCTCCACGGATAATTGACCAGTATTTTACTCTTTGCTGTCGGCTCAGGCGTTTGGTCCTTATCTTTGTCCTTGCAGCTAATCACCAAAAGCGAGAAAAACAGGACTGGAACAAAAAGAAGTAGTCGTTTCATGTTGATTGTATTTTACGTTTCAAGGCAATTTCTTTTTTACTGAACTATTCAGCGTCACAGGCTGCGCGTCGCGGACTTCGCGTCGCGGACTTCGCGTCCCGGAAAAATGAAATTGGCGACATTGCAAAAGTAACGAATTTGTCTGGTCAAATCTTATGACATACTATACAAACATCTATTCAAAGGCATTTTTCAGCGTATTTCTGACTGCGATGCTGTTCATATCCAAAGCGCATAGCCAGAATTGCCAGCCCGGTTATGTGCTAAACCCTGTCACAACCAACAATCGCATCGAATGGAGCAAATTCCCCGAATTTTCGCTTCCATTCAAAATCATTTATAGCGGGCCGCGCTTCGGAGACACACAGTCGCAGCCATTAAAACATGGTTTCAGCCATATTTCTGCGTTCAGCGGGTCCGAACCCGGGTCGCTGGCGCAGGACCAGCGCGCTATGCTCTGGTACGGAGTGGCCACATCCAGCGGCAACCAGCCGTGGGCCGATAATGCATTGAAAAGCCCGTGGGGTAATGATACGGCCGCATACCGGAGCTATTGGGATAATTACGCGAGCACCGTCACCAGCACCGATGTTGTGTGCCTTGACATCGAGCGCATGCAGCGCGAGGACCGCGATATTCTCGCGCTGAAAACCAACACCCAGATACCCCAGAATTACCGCAACCTGTCCGACGCGGATTTTCTGGCCACCTACAAGCGTGATATGCGCTGGTGGTACACCGAGGCCGCCAACCGCCTGCGCGCGAAGGGTGTTAAAGCGTCGCTGACCAGTTACAGCGATGTGCCTATCCGAAATACCTGGCTGAATATCACTGCCAACAGCTGGCAGGACTGGACTACCAACCTCTCGCGCACGCATTACCTGATGCAGGACAATACGGGCAAGATCGGTGGCAGTTTTTACAATGCCATGGATTTCCTCTCGCCTTCGCCCTATTATTATTATGGTTACGATCACCCGATCGGCAAGGACTACCTCTCCTACCTGCTATTCAGCATTGAAGCCAACGCGGCGTGGAGCACCAAGCCGATCATCCCGTTCGTTTGGCTGCGTGTGCACGACAGCTATGACCCGAACATCCCACTGATCACCGATTTCATGGCAGAAGCTACTGCTATTTTCCCGTTCTTTTCCGGCGCAAAAGGCCTCTGGCTTTGGGAAAACCCGTTTTTATCTGCTGACAGGCAGGAAAATTATGCGCCCTATGAGCATTTCATTTACGGGCTGTACCGGCTCTCGCAATTCAAGGATATGCTTGAAGGAAATTATCAGCTGGTGATCCCAATGTCCGCGCGGGACAATATGGAACAGCAAAATCCGGTTTGGCGGGGCATTGTAAAAGGCCAGAATATTTTGATCGCCGCCCAAAATCCCTATGCGGCCGACAATGCTACGACTTCGATCACAGTTTCCTATCAAAACTGGGCGCGCAACATTACCCTGAAAGGCAAGGAAGTTTTCCTCTGCAAATTCGATCTGAACGACTCGGTTAACGGTGTTGAACCCTCGCTGGACATGGTGAATGTATATCCAAACCCGGCAGCACAAGAGCTCAACGTCTCGCTCGCGGGTATCAATGGTGTGACCGAAGTCGAATTTGCATTGACCAATACCAAAGGACAGACATTCCTGCACCAAAAACTGAAAGCATTCGCCGGTGAAACCAAGAAGACGATCCCACTCCCCAAACTATCGTCTGGCATGTATTTTGCCCGTTTCACTACCAATAACCGAACTGTCATTAAAAAGGTAGTGATCCTGCAATAGTCACTGCCTGCACTCATATGAACCGACTCAGCCAAGAAACCAGCCCATATTTACTTCAACATGCCCACAACCCGGTAGATTGGTATCCCTGGGGCGAAGAAGCATTATCCAAAGCTAAAAGTGAAAACAAGCCCATTCTGGTCAGCATCGGCTATTCGGCGTGTCACTGGTGCCATGTTATGGAGCGGGAATGCTTTGAAAAAGAGCCTATCGCTCAGGTAATGAACCAGTATTTCGTGTGCATCAAAGTCGACCGCGAAGAGCGCCCCGACGTGGATGCGGTGTATATGGATGCCGTGCAGGCGATGGGCGTGCGGGGGGGCTGGCCGCTGAATGTGTTTTTGCTGCCCGATACCAAGCCATTTTACGGGGTTACCTACCTGCCGCCGCAAAACTGGGTACAGCTTTTGAAAAGCATTAATCAGGCATTCACCAATCATTACCTCGAGCTGGCAAGCTCCGCGGAAGGCTTTGTCGCAAACATGGTGGCTTCCGAAAGCCAAAAATACGGCCTGGTGAATGCTACCGTTCAGTTCAACACGAGCGATGCGGACGCGATGTTCGAGCAGATCCAGCGTCATTTCGATACAGAGAAAGGCGGTATGGATCGTGCGCCGAAATTCATGATGCCCTCGATCTATAAATTTTTGCTGCGCTATTTCGATATCAGCCAAAACCCCCAGGCCCTTGCGCAGGTAGAACTTTCCCTGAACCGCATTGCCCTGGGCGGAATTTACGATCACGTCGGCGGCGGTTGGGCGCGCTATTCGGTGGACGAGGATTGGTTTATACCGCATTTCGAGAAAATGCTCTACGATAACGGGCAGCTGCTGAGCATTTATGCAGAAGCTTATTCACTGACCCAGAACCCGCTTTACGCAAACCGTATCAAGCAGACCATCCAATGGCTTTCCCATGAAATGCGCAGCCCGGACGGCGGCTTCTTCTCTGCACTGGACGCCGATAGTGAAGGCGTCGAAGGCAAATTCTATATCTGGACCGAACAGGAACTTAAAGCAGCATTAGGTGAGGATTTCAGTTGGTTTTCAAAACTGTATAAAGTATCCCGGCAGGGAAACTGGGAGCACGGTTATAATCACCTGCATTTGACCGAGCCCGTAGAATATGCTGCAAAAACTGCTGGCATTCAGGCCGACGATTTTTCTGCATTGTATGAAAATGCATTAGCCAAACTGGCCGAAAAGCGCCGGTCGAAAATCAGGCCGGGGCTTGACGACAAAATACTGGCTTCCTGGAACGGGCTACTGATCAAAGGCCTAACGGACTCCTACCGCGCATTGGGAGATGAAAAAATTCGCGATCTGGCCGTTGCAACCGGGCATTTTATCGCCTCGAAAATGACGACAGAAAACCGTTTGAAACACAGCTATAAGAATGGGGTAGCTACCGTGACCGGATTTCTGGAAGATTATGCCGCGGTGATCGAGGGATATCTGGGGCTTTACCAGGTCACATTCCAGGAAGAATGGCTGCAAAAAGCACAAGTGCTGGCCGACTACACATTAAGCAATTTCTACGACCAGTCCGAAGGGTTCTTTCATTTCACAGACGCCTACGGCGAAACGCTCATCGCGCGCAAAAAAGAGCTCTTCGACAATGTGATCCCGGCCTCCAACTCAATGATGGCCCATAATCTTTACACATTAGGTAAAATGCTGGATCGCGACGACTACCTGGAAATCGCTGATCATATGCTTTCCAAAATGACCAAGTTGCTGCTCGCTGATGTGCAATGGGTTACCAACTGGGCCGCCTTGTACTGCCAGCGAGCCGTACCTACCGCCGAAATCGCGATCATAGGCGGCGATGCCGATGCCATGCGCAAGGATTTCGACCGGTTCTTTATCCCCAACAAAATCGTGATGGGAACAAGCACTTCCTCCACATTGCCGCTGCTGGAAAACAGGACCGAAATAAATGCCAAAACGGCTATTTACGTGTGTTTCGATAAGACCTGCCAGCTGCCGGTAACCAAGGTAGAAGAAGCGCTCGAACAGCTTGCAGGCCTTTAAAGCAGCGGGAAGTATCGGTCGCGGATCACATTCATGTGATGCACCGGATGCCCAAGGATCACAAAACCCAAAGCCAGGGCCGTAATTTCTGTCTGATTGGCATTGCCCACGCGCGTGAGCATGGCTCTGTCCATGTTTCTAAACAGGGTGATCGTGCTTTGACGCAGCTCTTTCCATTCCTCAATCAAATCGGCTACAGTGCGGTGAGCAGCTACTGTATTCGCAGCGAGAATGGCTTCGTCGTAGCCCGGAAGCTGGGTTTTGTCATTTCTCGAAAAACGTAGCGCGCGGTAGGACATGATCCTTTCGTTGTCGATCACGTGCTGCAAAATGTCCTTGATGGTCCATTTGCCTTCCGCATAAACGCGGTCTTCAAGCGCAGTCAGCTTTTCGGCTTCGGCAAAAACATGCTCCGGCGTGAGTTTTGAGAAACCATCGAAAAGGTCGATATCCTCAACAAGGTTAATGTATCTGTCAAAAAACGGGGGCATTGGCAGGATCTCTGATCTTTTCATGGTGTTATGGATAGTTTAATGAATTCTACGGTAGGGATAATCGATCCTGCGCTGCCTGGACTGTACTTCACCCTCGATATGGGCGTAGAGTGAATCGTTTGACCGGAAATCGTAGACAATCCGCTTGGGAAAATCGTGTTGCAGGTTCTCGAACACAAAGCGGTCGCCTTCAATGGTTTTTAGTTTAAATAAAACCTCTTTGTCATCATTTTGCCCCGCGGCTACCGGCGCATATACAATCTGGCTTCCCTGAATGTAAAGCCGGACCTTTTCAAGCGGCGTAGTATCACCAGCCGTAGCACCGGCGCCCGCCAGCGTATAGCTCATCCCGGCAAATTCGGTTTCGCTCTTCCGGGTCCAGGTTTCATAAATATCGCCCCTCGAACGTTTATTGAGCCAGGTTCCCACAATGGGTTTCAGTTTTTCAAAATCCTTTTGGGTGAATGTGGTTTCCGGCACAAATGCACACCACGCCAGAAACAGCAGTATTACCGCGCTCTTACAAAGCTCAGATAAAGACCGATAGGTTCGCATCGCTTTCAGGAGATGATGATGGTGGCATCAAGATAGCAAATTTTGACGGTCGTTGATCCGGGTCTTTCATTCATACATCTGAAATCCAAATAAATAACTTATTCATCCTATCACAAATAACCAGCGGTTACTACATTCAACAGTAAATGAGCCTGTTAATGATTTCCAAAGGCCCTTGTTTATATGTAGCTAAAATGATTACATTTGGTTATAAATCCTCTTTAAGAATTGAGAAGACTGGCGTCGATAGGGTTACTGGTACTGCTGCTCTACAACATGTTTGGGGTAAGCTTTGCTGTTCTTTTTTTTGAAAAAGACTATCAGACAGCTACTTCCGGCGAAGCGGCCCAGTCGCTGGTTCGTAAAATGTACCTTCCCTCGCTACCCTATTCCGGCGATCTTGACATCCCCGGCAACATCGAGGGCCTGATTAGGCAGGACGGGCAGTTTTACAATCCGACCCACGTTCTGCACCAGAACGACACGCTTTATGTGACACTGCAATCCAACGAAGCCGCCCGCGACCACTTTTTTGAACTAGCCAATGCAATCCAGGTCTTGAATGATCCTCAGGCGGATGTTCCGCAGAGTCCGCATGGCAAAGCTATCAAGCTGTTAAGCAATCTTGTAAAAATCTACATTCCCAATACGCAGCAGTTTCCCGGCCATCCCCAAGCCGTTGCGCTGGAAATTCGTTTGTCGGCTAACACTCATTATGTGGCGGCGCACTACCCCTCACACCACACCTTACTGGCATCTCCCCCACCCGAATATTGCTAGCATTTCTTTTTGAATCATAACACATTACCGCCAGAAATCCAGAGCGGCGAGTGGTATGCTACATTATTTGCACCCATCCAGGTGTGCGCCACATATTAATTTCTGATCTATGATAAGTTCTTTACATCAAAAAGGGCTGCGTCTGCTCGGCATATTGCTGACGATCGCCGGCCCGATATCCTCCGCCTACGCACAGATGCCCAACGACGCGATTTATATGGGTAAAAAAACGGCCTGTCTGGCAGTATCCTACACGCACAGCTCGTGGGACCAGTATTGGGAAAATAGCTTGAAACGGGAAAACCTCAATATCGGCACCCATACGACACAAAGTGTTATGCCTATGCTGGCAGTCGGTATCACTAAAAATCTCAACGCCATTGCCGCGTTGCCTTATGTGTGGACGCAGACCAGCGCGGGCAACCTCAAATGGCAGAAAGGTTTTCAGGATGCTTCCCTGTGGTTGAAATACCGCTTCCTGAATAAATCGGGATTCTCGCTGCACGCCATCGGGGGCGCATCGATTCCGACAACCAATTACATCCCTGACTTTCTGCCGATGTCCATCGGCTTGCAATGCAAAACCGCCACTGCGCGGTTGCTGGCTAGTTACCGGCATCAAAGCGGCATTTACCTGACCGCTTCGGGCTCCTATATTTTCAGAAGCAAAATCACCATCGACCGTGATTCTTACCAGGCCGATGGCAAGCTCTATAACACCAACAAGGTTTCTGTACCCAATGCATACGATGCTTCGGCAAGACTGGGTTACCTCAAAAAGGCCATCCAGGCCGAAGGCTTCATCGAATACGGGGCTTGCGACGGCGGTGACAACATCCGTCGTAACGACATGCCCTTCCCGACCAACAATATGAGATCGACCGTGGTGGGGGTATATGCCAAATTCCAGCCTAAAAATATCGGTGTGAATGCGCGCGCATCACACGTGATCTCCGGGCAGAACATGGGCCAGAGCACTGCATTTTCCGTAGGCGTACTTTACCAGTTCCGTTACGCCAAAGAAGCTAAAAACTAATATTCCAGACAGAAAACAATGAAAATTAATCATATCTCCTTTCGGCATTCCATTACGCGCCTGGCCATACCGGCAATCGCGGTAATGATGCTATGGTCCTGTTCGAAAACCGTCGATGAACCAACAGCAGGTATCAACACACCTTCCAGCCTGGACGAAAAAGCCGGCACCTGGAAGCCTTACGTACTGGCCTCATCAGACGCGATCGCAGTCGCTGAACCCAAAGAAGCAACCTCTGCTGACTACAAAGCTGAGCTTCAAAAACTGAAAACAGCAACCGAGGCGGTTACTCCGCAGCAACGCGAGCAAATCAACTACTGGGGGGCGGGTGCGGTCTACCGTTGGAATGAAATAGCGCGCGAGCTGGCTGCTCGCTACAACAGTCCTCCGGCTTCCAATGCCGAGGGCAAATACCCCGTGCCCGACGCGAGCAAACCTTTGGATGACCCAAAATTCCCCTTCGCCAACCCGCCTTACACGGCGCGCGCGCTTGCATACCTGAGCGTCGCGCAATATGATGCGCTGGTATCGGCCTGGAACTACAAATTCAAATACAACCGCAAAGCCCCTTCGAAAAACGACACTTCGATCAAAACGCTGCTGCCGGTGAGCGATCTTCCATCGTACCCTTCGGAAGATGCTGTGGTTGCAGAAGCTTCCTGCGTTGTTCTGAAAGCGATGTTCCCCGGGGAAGTACCGTTCCTGGAAGCTAAACTCGCTGAGCATAAACAAAGCAGACTATCGGCGGGAATGAACGTTGAAAGCGATATCCTGGCCGGCTCCGAACTGGGCAAAGCCGTGGGTGCAAAAATCATGGCACGTGCCAAAACCGACAAAATGAGCGGCGCAAACAACCAGGCGCAAACAGCCTCTATGATTGCAAATGCACGTAAAATTGGTGTTACCGAACCTTGGGTAAGCCAGGAATTTCCGCCGCGCCCACCTATGCTTCCAACTTATGGTTTGGTAAAACCCTGGAATTTCGATTCGGCAACCGTAGTGACGCTCCGCCCCGAAGCACCGCCAATTATCGGCAGCCCGGCATACCAAAAAGACCTGGACGAGCTGCTCAATATCGCAAAAAACCAGACCCGCGAGCAGGCACGCATCGCCAGTTTCTGGTCCGACGGCGTAGGAAGCTACACTCCTCCGGGCCACTGGCACAGAAAAGGTGCCGAATTGTGCCACCAGAACCAGTACAGCGAAGTGCGCACCGCACGCACACTCGCCCTGCTCGGCACCACCATGCAAGACGCAGGTATTTGCTGCTGGGACGTAAAGTACTGGTACTACTACCCACGGCCAAACCAAATGAGCAGCAAGATCAAAACGTCCGTCGGGTTGCCTAACTTCCCCTCCTACACGTCTGGTCACTCCACATTCTCGGGAGCTGCTGCCGAGGTATTGGCCCACATTTTTCCTGATAAAAAGAAGGAAGTCGACGATATGGCCTCCGAAGCATCGGTATCGCGCATTTACGGCATGATCCACTACCGCTTCGACTGCGAAGTCGGCCTGTCATCCGGCCACAAGATCGGTAGCTATGCCGTTCAGCGTGCTAAAACGGATGGTGCGGAGTAGCACTTAGTCTTGTTCTACGACAAAAAATCCCTATCCACTATGGTAGGGATTTTTTGTTGAATGCGTTATTCAAATCGGCTGGTCGCCCGTCAAACGCTTGCCTTGCAGCAGCATGTCGATCATTTTGGCGATGCGGGCTACTTTAGTTTCGTCCTTTTTGGCGGAATAGATCCAGTCGCGGTACTCTTTTTGGGCGCCTTCGCCGAGTTTCATGAAGTTGGCATAGGCTTTGGGCTCATCTTTAAGGCAATCGATCAGTTCTTCCGGAATAGCCAATGCGGAATTGTCGGCATACAGCTCGATGCTCACCCAGTCCCCTTCCTTCTTGCCAATCTTCTTGCGGATTTCTGCTTTCACAGGAAGAAACAATTGTCCGGTGCCCATGGGCATCAGATTGTAGCCCATTAGTTCATAATCATCAATGCGTCCCTTGACCTTCACCATCCCGAATTTCCGTTTGATACTTTGCGGGATTTCGGGCAGGATCACATAAGTCCAGCCGCCTTTTCCAGGAAACTTTTCCAGCTGGTACTTTTGGTTAATCAACAATTGCTCCATTACTTTTTCTTTTTGGAGGACTTGGCCAGCTTATTAAAGCTAAGGCATTTAGCCACCCAAGATTCGAAAGCTCCCCGGGCAGCATATCCTTCCGGGCTTACAAATACATACCCCTTCATCGACCGTCCATTGTGGACCATAGGCTCCACGCCGTTTATTTCCAGCGCAGCTTCGTACTCATCGGGGCCAATGCGGCATAGGAGCACATCGTTACGGACACAGATGCACATCTTGTCCTCGACCATAAAAGCCAACCCCTGGAAGAGGATTTTCTCCTCCACCAGGGGTTGCTTAGCCAATGCCTCACGAATGCGGTTGGCTACTCGCTCATCATAGGCCATACTATCAGGCAATATTGTTAATATCAAAAGGCAATTTTCTCAGGCGCTTGCCGGTGGCTGCAAATATCGCATTGCCCAATGCCGGAGCGATCGGCGGAAGGCCAGGCTCTCCCACCCCACCAGGAACCGCGCCGCTATCGACAATATGGATTTCCATCGGCGGCGCCTCATTCATACGCATCACATTGAACTGGTGATAGTTAGTCTGCTCGCAAATGCCGTTGGTGAATGTAATTCCGTCCTTGATCGCCGCTGTAATACCCATTACGATATTTCCTTCCGTCTGCGCCTTCACATTGTCGGGGTTTACATAGTAACCACAGTCGATCACCGAAACGACCTTGTCGATTTTCACCCCGCTATCCTTTTTGGATACCGTAATGCAGCAGGCCGAAATACTTCCAAATGATTTGAAAACCGCAATTCCCTTGCCGCTGCCCTGGGGAAGTTTCTCATTCCAATTCGCTTTTTCGGCCAGCGTTTCAAGTACTTTTTTAAAGCGCTCGTCTGGCAGAATTTCAAGGCGTGCTTTAAGCGGGTCTTTCTTGGCCAGATGCGCCAGCTCATCTATGAAGCATTCCTGCCCCCAGCCGAAGTTGGAAGCATACACCGATCGCCACCAAACCACCGGAATATCGGTTTTCACATTCGTCCAGCTCACTTTCGAGGCAGTCCCGAACTGATATTTGTTATTCCCTGTGCTGATTTCCTCGCTCAGCCACGGGTCAGCCTCATCATCTTTCAGCCCTTTGAAAACCTGACCGACAATGGATTCTCCGATTGCATGGTGGTGAAACCCGGTGATCTTTCCGTCTTCCACAAAACCCTGCATATGACTCAGCATACCCGGCCGGTAAGGCCCTTGGGTAATGTCGTCCTCCCGGGTCCAGATCACTTTCACAGGCTTTTTCAGCTCTTTGGAAATGTGGCAGGCTTCTAGCAGAAAGTCGTGGTATGCCTTGCGGCCGAATGCACCGCCCAGCAACGTGACATTAATTTTCACCTGCTCTGGTTTCACTTTCAGATAACCGCAAACATCCCGCAACGCCCAGTCTGGCCCCTGAATCGGCGCCCATATCTCTACATTTCCGTCATCCTTCACATGCACGACCGCGTTCTCGGGCTCAATAGGTGCATGCGCCAGGAAGGGCGTCTCATAATGTGATTCGAGCTTATCCTTCGCATTCGCATATTTCACCGCGAAATCTCCCTTCTCTTCAAAATTCACCCCTTCCTTTTTCGCAGCTTCGTAAGTGGCCGCGAAATAGCTCGCAGTATCCACGGTTTTGGCATAATTACCATTATCCCAATTCACCTTCAAAGCCCGCTTACCCTTCAATGCGGCCCACCAGTTGGTGGCAACAACCGCTACGGCCTCCGACGTACGGTGCGGCATGGTACGCTCAGTTTTGATCACCTGCAAGACGCCTTTCACTTTTTTGGTATCCGACTCGTCGATGGAAGCTACTTTGCCGTGGATCATCGGTGAGTGCACGATGGCGGCATACACCATGCCCGGCACGTCCACGTCCAGGCCGTAAACAGCCTTTCCCGTCACGCGCTCAGGCACATCCAGGCGCTTGTTGTACTTTCCGATTATCTTGAAATCCTTCGGATCTTTCAGTTTCGGCTCTTTGGGGATTTCCAGTTTCGAGGCATCGTCTGCGAGCTCTCCGTAAGTAAGGCTCTTTCCGCTGGCCTTGTGCCAGATTTTACCGTCTTCGGCTACACATTCCGAGGCGGGCAGGTTCCATCTTTTGGCGGCGGTGGTCGTCAGCATTTCGCGGGCTGCTGCGCCGGCTCTGCGGATCGGCATCCATAGCTCGCGCACTGAGCTGCTTCCCCCGGACGTCTGGCTGCCATATTTGCCCTTGCCGTCGCTTTGCACAATAAGCACTTTTTCCAGGCTCACTTCCAGCTCTTCGGCCAAAAGCGAGGGTACGGCCTGCGTTGAGCCTTGGCCCATATCCGGGCGCGGGTTTACCAGCGTAATATTGCCCGTCGTATCGATGATAATGAATGGATTGATTTCCAGTTTCAATACCGCCGGCGCGATCTTTTTCAGCGAAGCGTCCGGGGTAAAACCCGAGATGCCGACAGCCAGTCCGAGTGATGTGAATCCGGCGGCTTTCAAAAAGTCGCGCCGTGACGTTTGTATATTTTCCAATGTTTTCTGTGGCTAAGGTTGATGAACTTGCACTAGCGCTGGCCGATCCCTTTTTCGGCAACTTTCATTTCGTCCGATGCGCGGTGGATCGCCTTTCTGATCCTGTCGTAAGTACCGCAGCGGCACAAGTTTCCGCTCATAGCCGCGTCGATGTCCGCGTCGGTCGGTGATGGATTGGATTTCAGCAATGCCGCCGCCGACATGATCTGGCCCGATTGGCAATAGCCGCATTGCGGGACCTGCTCTTCAATCCAGGCTTTCTGGATAATGCTCAGTTTCCCTTCGCCGATACCTTCGATGGTCGTGATTTTATCGTTTTTCCCGACACTCGAAACCGGTGTCTGGCATGCCCGTGCCGGCTGACCATTCAGGTGGATCGTGCAAGCGCCGCAAAGCGCCATGCCGCACCCGAATTTGGTCCCTTTCAAATCGGCAAAGTCGCGTATTACCCAAAGCAAAGGCATATCGGGTTCCACATCGACTTTCACCTTTTTGCCATTTAATGATAGGTTATATACAGCCATGGTGATCCGTGATGAAGATTTAATGAGAGTGGTGAATAATCCTGTAAAATATTACAAAATCGCTGACTTTTACAACAACTGCGGAAGGATGTCAGGCTTTTAAAAAAATAAGTTGCCCCAAATGATAAGCTTCATGATTAGTCCTGTTAATCAATATATTAAGCTTATTCCGGTGCGGTTCGCGCGCGAAGGCCTCCTCGGACACCGCATTGTGTTTGGCAAACCATTCATCAGCATCCAGTTCGGCAAAGTAGCGGGTCAATACCGCATTGAGATTAGCCCATTTTTCTTTCAGCTCGGCAACCGATGGGATTTCATCAAACGTGCGATCGGGATTTTTCACAAAAGCCTCGTCGAGCTCCGGGTAAAGGCGCTCACCCAACCCCAGCAATGCGATCATTCCGTCATTGACTGCCACCAGATGGCCCAGCAAGTAAACTGCCCGGTTTTTGCCTTCGGCAACGGGCTCCAACAAACGTTCGTCAGGCAACTGGGCCAGCCAGCCATTCAGGCGCTGATTTTGCAGCTCCCAGTTGGAGACTACCATTTTAACAAATAATTCTTTACTGGTTTTGAGCGCGGTGGTTTCGTTTTGTGTACTCATGTTGAAGGTTTTGGAATGATTGGTGGTTGAAAAGCGGATTGACTCCGTTTCTGACAACAACATCTGCCTCACCAATGATCGCAATCGGGAGTATTTATTTTTTGTTAAGCTGAAATAAGGCGTGTTTCGCTACGGATTACGCCAGGACACGCCTATCAATTTATAGCCGCTACCTGTCCGGAGGAATGAGTAATTCTCCTGATAATCAAGCCGACCGCTCTTGTCCATGAAATTGGATGTCACTTCGAACGCCGGGTAAATTCCGGCGTCACCTGGAATGCATCCGTCATAAAATGGATCAAATGACGGGCCGGTGTGAATATAGGGATTCAGGCCAAACGGGGCCAGGCCCGTAAATACGTGTATCTGACGGTCGTTGATCGGCTTCAATCTGGCGGCCAATCGATCCCCACACTTTTGGATAAACTCGTCTCCCGACATCCGCATCCATTCCTCCGACTCAGGCAATGAACTCACCAGCGAATCGTGTGCAAACTCCCGCAGCTTGCCAGGATCCGTGGATACAGGCAGATATTTTTCAAAGAACCATTGGTCGAACTCTCTCTGATAATCCATAAATACATACCATTTGCCGTTGACGCCTTTGGCTGAACGATACAGACTGGTATCACCGGGCGTATCCTTGATTTGCAGGGAGTACCAGTTGATTACCGGATAAAAATCCATCTCCATATCATCAACCAACACCTCGTTGCGCGCGTTAATCAGCATTGTGCTGCCGCCCTTCCATACCCAATGCTCGCAACCGCCCTTTTCACAATCTTCCCCGTCCCATCCTACTTGTTTGGCATCCTTGATCACCATGGCCATGCCGTTTTGAAACCTGCTAACATCATTATACATAGCGGGAATTACCACCTTTCCATGGTGATCAAAAAAACCGGCCTTATTGGTAATGCGATCGCGAAAACGAATTTTTCCATCGCTTTCACAATCATCTATGGCATCGAATGCGTAAACGCTGTCCTCCCCAACCACCCGGCCATTGGCCAGTTTGTAGTAATGGCGGTATTTGGTACCATCGGTCGTATCCCATATCGCGGTAATGCTTGCTTTGATGTTCGAATCAAGGCGCTTTTCGTCAACCTGCTGCGCTAGCGCATTGCACACCAGGTTTACCAACAATACCGTGAGCAAATACCTTTTTAGCTTTCCAAACATATTCTTACCTGTCTTTAACCCTGATAACCAACTTCAAAGCTGACCAAACCGTGTCTACCGCGCATACTTTCACATCTACCAGACCAATCGAGACTGCAAGATTCCGGATGACGTCCTCCGTAACGTCGGTTGGTACTTTGGAAGCCTTTTTTGGCCACGAGATCCAGATAGTGCCGTTCGGAACGATCTCTTGTTTGAATGCCGGTAAATCTCTTTCCAGACTGGCTGCTTGTTTGGTGAAGTAATGCACGAAGTCCAGACCCGGCGTGGGTTCTTCGAAAACTACAATGTCAGCAGGTAGTCCTTCCAGCAGGTCGAAATAATGCTCCGGCGGATCTACGAACCTGATTTTAAAGCCAGGCTTGATGCCCAGTTTTTTGACAAGACTTGTATTGGAATAACCTGCCTGCATGGCCATGATATAAGTAAATGATATATTAGAAGTAAGTTACAAACCCGCAATTTCACACACAAGCCGCCCTATGCAAAACCGCTAAAAGAATGCATTTCCGGCACTTTTCAGCTATTTTTAGCCATTCACTTTTCCCTTACCTGTAATTCTGACGCATGATTACCAACGACGCCGTCGTGCTCGGCCTGTTAATGCTGATACTGGCCGGCATTTTCTACACGGCCGCCCAGCCCGGCTGGAAGCGGTTTTACACCGTTATACCTCCCCTATTGCTATGCTACTTCATACCGGGTTTGCTCAACTCGTTCGGGGTGGTCAACGGCGCCACATCGCAGCTGTATCCAGTCGTTTCTAAATACTTTCTGCCGGCCTGTCTGGTACTTTTCACCGTCGGAATGGACTGGAAGTCGCTGACTAGGCTGGGGCCAAAGGCATTGGCGGCCATGTTGATTGGCACTGCCGGCATTATGATAGGCGGCCCGGCTGCATTGTGGATCGTCGGCAGCATCAGCCCGGCCACCGTTGCCGGCCAAGGCGCGGACGCCGTGTGGCGCGGACTAGCGACGATCGCCGGAAGCTGGATTGGCGGCGGGGCCAACCAGACCGCGTTGCGCGAGGTGTTTCATCCCAGCGATGCATTGTTCTCTCAAATGGTAGCCGTCGACGTGCTGATCGCCGAGCTCTGGATGGCCGCATTGATCTACGGGGCCGGCATTGCATCGCGTGTGGACGCGTTTCTGGGCGCGGACAGCCGCGCGGTGCAAGAGGTGAAGGAACACCTGGACTTGGATCAAAAGGCCAACGAAAAAAACCCGATGCTGCGCGACTATATCTTCCTGGCGTCAGCAGGTTTTGGCGCAACGGGCGTGGCGCACGGGCTGGCGGAGGTTATCACTCCATACCTGGCTGCAAATTATCCGGCGCTTGAAAAATACAGCCTTACTTCCAACTTTTTCTGGGTTATCAGTATTGCTACACTCATCGGTATCCTGCTTTCGCTCACGCCAATAAGCAAGCTGGAATATTACGGCGCCTCGCGGCTCGGTTCGGTGTTCCTATACGTGCTGGTGGCTACAATCGGGATGCAAATGGATCTGGGAGCAGTGGCCGGTAACCCCGGCCTATTCGCGATCGGGCTGATATGGATTTCAATTCACGGCATGATCCTGGTCATCGCGTGCAGATGGCTTAAAGTTCCCTTCTTTTTTCTTGCCGTCGGCAGCCAGGCCAATGTGGGCGGCTCGGCTTCGGCCTCCGTTGTGGCGGCCGCATTTCACCCCTCGCTGGCGCCCGTGGGCGTGCTGCTGGCAATTTTAGGTTACGCCATCGGAACTTATGGGGGGTATTTGACTGCTTTAATGATGCAATGGATCAGCACCTAAACACGGTTGACATGGAAGAAAACAGCAAACTCGATAAAATCATCGAAGCGCGGATGAAGCTCAAAGCCCGCTTCGAGCAGCAAATGGCGGAAACACCTTCTGTTTCTGATACCCGGCCCATGGGAAGCGGCGCGCCCAACCGCCACGGGATGCCCCAGCTGCCGGTAGGTCAGACTAAGACCGTCAAATGGCCTGTATTAGACCTGGGTTTCAAGCCGGATGTGCCGCTTAGCAAATGGAAGCTGGTCGTCGATGGCGAGGTGGAATCGCCTCTCATGCTGACCTGGGACGATTTCATGGCATTACCTCAAACCAACGATGTAAGCGATTTTCATTGCGTAACCACCTGGTCGCGCATGGACGTGCCCTGGGTGGGCGTGCGCCTGGTTGATATTGCCGCATTGGTCATGCCCAAACCGACCGCTACACACGTGCTCTGCCATGGTTACGACCAATACACGACCAATCTTTCACTGCAAGAAGCGCTCAAAGAAGACGTGCTGCTCGTGCATACCGCCGACGGCAAGCCCCTCGAACGCGACCACGGCGGCCCGGTACGCATGATCACCCCGCAGCTTTATGCCTGGAAAGGCAGCAAATGGATCAGTCGCATCCAGTTTTTACCTAAAAATCAACTTGGATTCTGGGAGTTGAGAGGGTATTCCAATACGGCCTACCCGTGGCGCAACGACCGGTATAGCTAATGCATAAAACGGCCATGCACGACGGCAGCGAAGATTACTGCGAGCGCCGGATACAAGTTCCGGATGAATTTTTGGAGGTGATAACCTATTGCTACGCTGCGCAGAATAGCGGACACAAGGATATTGCAAAAATACTGGCTCCCAGTTTTCAGACCATTCTGGTATTCAGCTTCGGGACCCCGATCATCTTTAAATCCGGAGGGGATTCGCTTACGCTGGACCAATGCCTGGTGCTTGGGCCGATTAAGCAGCCTATTGCATATACCCTGTCCCCGGCGGCGGATCTGTTCGTGGTCAATTTCAAAGACGATGCATTTTACCGCTTCTTTGGCCCGGCGCTGATGTCGGGGCTTGTAACGGTGCACCCCGACCAGCTTTTGCAGCAGAATTGCTTCTCTCAACTATGGCTTCGGCTGAGATACGAGCCGGCGGATAACCGGACGGCGCTACTGCTTGACTTTTGCAGGCCTTACCTGAAATGCCGCGATGCCCTGTTCGAGGGCATTTCCGAAGCAGCCTCCGATTACCGTGCGGTAAGTCCGATCAAAGCAGTGGCGCAAAAAACCGGACAAAGCGAGCGGAACGTGCAATTAAACCACAAAAAGTTTCTGGGATACACCGCCAAGGAAAGAGCGCGTTACGACCGGTTTTTAGAAGCTGTACGATTGCTGCAAAACCCGCCACACAAAATTGACTGGCATCAAATCGTCGAAGCGTGCGGCTATTATGACCAGAGTCAGCTTATTCACGACTTTAATCACTATCTGAATCTAACGCCAAGCCGGTATATCAAATTTCAGTCGGCAGTTTGCCGGATCGGTGATTGAGGCGAAACCTGTCGTTTTCGTTTTCTTACAATTTTTCGGGCCGCGCAACGATGAATTTTGTCCTGTTCATTAAAAATCACAATCTATGAAACAGGCAACAATCTTTCTGACAGGCGCTACCGGATCGGTAGGCGCGCAATTGATTCAAAAACTAGCGTCTGCAAATGTGCGGATCAAAGCGCTGGTAAGGCCCGGCTCACAAGCCGGAAATTTGACAACGATCCCAAATGTGGAAGTCGTTACGGGCGACCTGGCCGATCCGGCCAGCTTTGAAGCAGCTCTCGAAGGAATAGAAAGGGCCTTTCTTTTGACCAATTCATCCGAACAGGCCGAGCGCTTGCAGATCGGCTTTGCGGAGGCTGCTCACAGGGCCGGTGTCCGGCATATTGTCAAATTATCCCAGTTTGCCGCAAGCGAATACTCGCCCGTCCGGTTTCTGCGCTACCATGCCAGGGTTGAAAACAAGATCAGATCATTGGGGCTGACCTACACGTTTCTCAGGCCCAATTTATATATGCAGGGGCTATTAGCCTTCAAAGAATACATCAGCGACCAAGGCCAGTTTTTTGCCTCCGTCGGCAATGCCCGGGTAAGCGCGATAGATGTAAGAGATATTGCCGCAGTGGCCGCCGCATGTCTGACTGAAACCGGACATGAAAATAAGGTATACGATTTGACCGGACCAGAGGCGCTTAGCCACCATCAAATCGCTGCTATTTTTTCCCGGGTTTTAAGCAAACCTGTACAATTTATAGACGTCACCCCCGAACAAATGCAAGCAGGTTTGGAAGCCGCCGGTTTTCCCCAGTGGCAGGTAGGTGGCTTGATCGAGGACTACGCCCATTATGCGCGCGGGGAAGCCGCGCTGGTACGTAGCACCGTTGAAAATATCACAGCAAAAAGCGCATTCAGCTTCGAGCAGTTCGTGAAGGATCACAGTAGCCTGTTCGGCTAACAAGGGGCTTCCCTTCTTGTTGGTTGCCAGCTCAAAGATCCAGCACAAGGCCGTCGTACGCCAGATGCACGTGCGGCGGCAACTCGCTTTCAATCACCGCGTGCAGGCCTAGTTTATGGCTCATATGTGTCAGATAAGCCTGGGGCACATTCAGCTTGTCGATCAGATCGAGCGCTTGTGAAAGGGTGAAATGCGAAAGATGCGGCTCTTTTTGCAGCGTGTCGAGCACCAGCACCTGCGAACCTTTGATTTTCTCCTGCTCTTCTTCGGAAATGTAATTAGCGTCGGTAATGTAGGTAAAATCCCCGATCCGGTAGCCGAAAACGGGAAGCTTATGATGCATTACCTCAATAGGAATCACCTTCACACCTTCTATCTCAAACTGCTCGTTTTCAATGGGATGCAGCGAAAAATGCGGAACACCCGGGTAGCGCTTTTCGGCAAATGCGTAGGCAAATTCGGTTTTGATCTGGTTCAAGACTTCCTGCCTGCCGTAAAGGGGGATATCCATTTGCTGGCGGTGGTTGAACGCGCGGATGTCGTCTAGGCCGGCGGTATGGTCCTTGTGTTGGTGGGTGAAAATAGCCGCGTCCAGATCCTTCACCTTAGCGCGGAGCATTTGCTGGCGGAAGTCGGGGCCAGTATCAACTACAAACGATTTCCCGTGGGTCTGAATCCACACGGAAGTTCTTAAGCGCTTGTCATGCTGATCATTAGAACGGCAAACGACACAATCGCAGGCAATAACCGGTATTCCCTGCGATGTGCCGGTTCCTAAAAATGTAATCCTCATCAGGTGTTTATTCGGTCAGATGCGCCACCACTTCAACCAGGCGGTCGAAATTCAACGGCTTCATCAGCGCATCGTCAAATCCTGCTTCTTTGAAATCTTCGTCTGAATAATTTTTGGCATTGCCCGTAATCGCTACGATCGGCGTTTTGGCCTTCTTCTCGTCAGACAATTTGCGGATGCTTCTCGCACATTCCATTCCATCCATCACTGGCATATTGATGTCCAAAAGAATGATATCAAAATCCTCCTTTTCAAGCAATTGCAGCACTTGCTCGCCGTTTTTCACGGAAGTGATTTCATAATGCTGAAATTCCAGAATCTTCCTTGCCAGGTTTTGAATAACTGAACTGTCTTCGGCAATGAGTACTCGTTTTGTGTATGACATACAATGGGGCAGGTATTGTGTTTAAAGTTTTTTCCCAGGTCAATTTAGATATATTTCAACCAACATCGCAAACCCGATGGTCGCGAAGTTTCAAAATTATTCCAAAAAAGTAAATAAACCTTCCATACTTTTTCAAAGCGCGCGATCGGGTGTAAGTTTGCAGTCCGATTACCCTATTATCCTTATTATGTTCAAAAATAAAGTGATCCGATACAGCACGATCGCAATGTTCATTGCGATCCTTGCTTACTTCATTATTGAAAATATGGCAGGCACCAGCAGCTCCGATGATGCCGTCGCGGCCAACCCGGCGGCATATAAGGCCAAGATCCTCGAAGAACGCGCCGCCAAGGACGAGCAGTTCAAGTCCGGCGACGACTCCCCTATCAAGGATAAGGAGAGCTTTCACGGCCTGCATTATTTCGAGCCGAGCCTGGCATTCCGTGTGAAAGCCAATATCTCTCCCTACATGCAAGACGATAAGGAGGTAATCGTGAAATATACTGACGGCACCACCGAGAAATATGAAAAATACGGCTATGCCAATTTCAGCATCGAAGGTCAGCCGCAAAAACTGCTGCTTTTAAAGAACGAGGGCACTATTTCGGTGCTTTTCCGCGATGGCACCAGCGGGAAACAGACCTATGGCGGCGGTCGTTACCTGGATTATCCGGTGGATCAGATCAAGAACAACACCATAGTGCTCGACTTCAACAAGGCCTATAACCCTTATTGCGCCTACCAGGAAAGCTACGCCTGTCCGGTGCCGCCTGCCGAAAACACGTTGAGAGTCGCCATTCACGCAGGCGAAGTGACTGAGGAAGCCACACACGAGGAGTGATGGCCCGATAAAAAACAAGCACGCGGCATCAAATGCCCGAATGCCGTTCAAACTAAATCATTAATTTTGCAGACAGGCCGCATTTGCTGCGCCTGAATTTTTATTGTTATTAAAGCATTCTAGATGAAGATCTCTTATAAGTGGCTTAAAGATTTAATTGAAATTACTGAAACACCCGAACAAATCGACCGTTTGCTAACGGGCACCGGGCTGGAAGTCGAAGGTATTGAAGAGATCGAATCGATAAAAGGCGGCTTGCAGGGCGTGGTGATCGGTCAGGTACTCACGTGTGAGAAGCACCCGGAAGCCGACCGTTTGAGCCTGACGACCGTGGACGTGGGCGGCGAAACGCCCCTTTCCATCGTTTGCGGCGCGCCGAATGTGGCTGCCGGGCAAAAAGTGATCGTAGCGACCGTGGGCGCTACCTTATATCCGACCGGCAGCGACCAGCCGCTGGTTCTGAAAAAATCTAAAATCCGCGGAGCGCTTTCCGAAGGGATGATCTGTGCCGAAGATGAGCTGGGCGTAGGCACCTCGCACGAGGGCATTCTCGTACTCGACACCCAGCTCCCCAATGGCACGCCTGCCGCTGAATATTTCGGCATTTCATCGGATTACCTGATCGAGATCGGCCTTACGCCTAACCGCGCTGATGCGGCCTCGCACTATGGTGTAGCGCGCGATTTGAAAGCGGTTTTAAAGCGCGAGATCACCTTGCCTTCGGTGGATGCATTTAAAGTAGATAACCAGACTCTGCCGATTCCGGTAGAGGTTCGTAATACGGAGGCCTGCCCCCGCTACTCCGGCCTGACAATTTCGGGTATTACCGTGGCCGAATCGCCGGAATGGCTCAAACAGCGCCTGCAAACGATCGGTATCCGCGCGATCAATAACATCGTCGACATTACCAATTACGTTTGCCACGAGCTCGGCCAGCCGATGCACGCATTCGATGCGGATAAGGTTTTGGGTAAAAAAGTGATTGTGACAACCCTTGCCGAAGGTACGCCATTCGTGACGCTGGACGGTGTTGAGCGCAAGATTTCGGCTGGCGACCTGATGATTTGCAATGAAGGCGTCGATGGCAATCCCGAGCCGATGTGCATTGCCGGTGTGTTCGGCGGACTTACGTCCGGGGTAACCGACGGCACGAGTTCTATCTTCCTAGAATCGGCCTACTTCTCGCCTGTGTGGGTGCGAAGGACCGCGCAGCGTTTTGCATTGAAAACCGATTCGTCGTTCCGTTTCGAGCGCGGCACCGACCCGAATATGCCGCTTTTCGCATTGAAACGCGCTGCGCTATTGATCCAGCAGATAGCAGGCGGAAGCATTTCATCCGGCGTTATCGACATTTACCCTGAGCCTATCGAGGATTTCAAGGTAAATATCAAATACAAAAACATCGACCGGCTGATCGGCAAGTCGCTGGAAAAAGAGCTGATCAAAAGCATTCTCGAATCGCTTGATATCCGCGTTACAGACGAAACCGAGGCTGGTTTTACGGCCATTGTGCCGCCTTACCGGGTAGACGTGCAGCGTGAGGCCGATGTGATCGAAGAGATTCTGCGCATTTACGGATTCGGTCAGGTGGAGCTTTCGGACGCATTGAGCTCTGATTACCTTTCGGATTTCCCTGTGAATGACCCGGAAAAGCTCAAACTGCGCGTTGCCGAGCTGCTGGTAGGCAATGGTTTCAATGAGATGATCAACAACTCGTTGACCAAACCTGAATATCAGGCCATATTGGGAGAGAGCCTTGCGGGTAATCCGGTAAAAATCCTGAATTACCTCAGCGAAGACCTCTCGGTAATGCGCCAGACACTGCTTTTCTCCGGGCTTGAGGTGATCGCCTACAACAGCAACCGCCGCCAGAAGGATCTGAAAGTATTTGAATTCGGTAAAACCTACCATGAAACAGACGGCAAATACACCGAAAAAGAGCGTCTATCGGTTTTCCTGACAGGCAATATCAGCCAGGAAAGCTGGTTTGAGAAGTCGCGCGAAGTGGTTTTCCATGACCTGGCCGCGTTTGTAAACCAGGTTCTGACTTCAATGAAAATCAGGGAAGTGCAGAAGCAGGAAGCCGACAGCGCCATTTTCAAAAGCGGCCTTACCTTGCTGGCCGGTAAAAAACCGGTCGTATCCTTTGGTTTGCTGAATGCAGCTGTTGCCAAGAAGCTTGACATTAAGGCGCCTGTCTTCTACGCCGATTTCGACTGGGAATACCTGCTGCGCCAGTACAATGCGGCCGTTGAGTATGCGGAAGTACCAAAGTTCCCCGAAGTACGCCGCGATCTTTCGGTGGTGCTCAACAAGAAAGTAACCTTCGAAGAGCTGCGTCAGGCGGCCTACAAAACCGAGCGCAATCTGCTGCGCGCAGTGAACGTGTTCGACGTGTACGAGGGGGCGAACCTGGAAGGCAAAAAATCGTATTCGATCAGCTTCATTTTGCAGGACGAGCAGCAAACGCTCACCGACAAAGTGATCGATAAAACGATGCAGCGCCTGATCGCTACCTACGAAAGGGAATTTGAAGCGGTGATCAGAAAGTAAACCACAGTTTTTTCATTGTCGGATTTTTTCAGTTGAGGAAAATGGAGAGGACTACCGAACGTATTATCGAACACAAACTGTCCGACGTCGAGAAAAAACTCGAAATCCTGATCAATCATAAAGAGAAGTTAAACTGGTCGATCTCAGAGCTCCAGCGTGAAAACGCCGAGCTCCGGGCCGCCAATGCGAAGCTCACGGAAGAATCGAAAGAAATAAGGAAAAAATACACCTCTTTGGAAAAAGACTTTAATAAGTCTAAAAGTTTCGCTAAACTTGTCACTAGTAAACTGACACCAACAGGCGCAATTGCCGAACTGAAAGAATCAGTTGAAAGATATATCCAGGAGATCGATAAGTGCATCGAATTGCTTGAAGATACCTTATGAAAAAAAATAGCATACCTAATCCAGACGTTTCTGTCTTTATAAAACTGCTGGACAGAGGTTTCAAACTGAGCGTTCCGGCGGATCAGGAGAAATTCTACAGGGATGGGTATGAGGTGTTCATGCAGCGTGTGCAACAGCATAAATTAAAAGGGAAAGTATACGGTGATATAGAGGCTATTGCATTAACCTCTATCGAATGCCTGGTGGCATTACAACGGAACCAGGAAGAAATGGACGACCTGGTAGCGGCTTTTAAGAGCAGAGTGGAAAAACTGGACGAAACGCTCGCCAGTGCTATTGAGAGCTGACACCCATACCTGACCCTTTGATTTTAGAGTATCTGCAAAATATACTTTCAATTTCTTCCATCTTCGGCATTTCAACGCGGGTGTAGTCGGTAAAACCAACTATATATAACCATTATTGAAATGTCTAATTCATTGTATTTCATCGTTATCCTGTCCGATATCATCGCCATAGGTGTGGGTATTTTTGCAGGAAAGTACATCTTTCAGCGATCATTCGACGCAAAGGAAAAAGAAGCCCAGGACCGTGCCGCTGAAATTCTCCGCAATGCCGAGGTAGCAGCCGAAAACATCAAAAAAGACCGCATTCTCGAAGCGAAAGAAAAGTACCTCCGTTTGAAATCGGAATTTGAAGAAGATGCCAATAAAAAGCGCAGCATCCTGCAAAGCAACGAGCAGAAGCTCAAACAGCGCGAGCAGAGCCTCAACCAGAGCATGGAACAGACCAAGCGTAAGGAAAACGAGCTTGATAACCTGAAAAACAACCTCAACCAGCAGCTCGAAACGGCAACAAAGCGCCGGGAGGAAGCTGAAAAATCACTGCAACAACAGGTAGCCCAGCTCGAAAAAATCGCAAACCTCACCGCCGAGCAGGCACGTGAGCAGCTGGTAGACGCATTGAAAGCGGAAGCCGAAACGCGCGCGGGATCCTACATCAAAAGCGCCATGGAAGAGGCGCGTCTTACGGCTACGAAAGAAGCTAAAAAGATCGTTATCGAAACCATCCAGCGCACTGCCGCCGAGCACGCAATCGAGAACTGCGTGTCGGTATTCAACATTGAAAACGACGATATCAAAGGTAAAATCATCGGCCGGGAAGGGCGTAATATCCGCGCGCTGGAAGCGGCTACCGGCGTCGAGATTATCGTGGATGATACCCCGGAAGCGATCGTTATCTCCGGTTTCGACCCTGTAAGAAGAGAAATCGCACGCCTGTCACTGCACCGTTTGGTGCAGGACGGCCGCATCCACCCTGCCCGCATCGAGGAAGTGGTTGCTAAAACGCGTAAGAATATCGAAGACGAAATCGTCGAAATAGGTGAAAGAACCGTGATCGACATGGGTATACACGGCTTGCACCCTGAACTGGTGAAAATGATCGGCCGGATGCGTTTCCGCTCTTCATATGGACAAAACCTGCTGCAACACTCCCGCGAAGTAGCCAAATTGTGCGCTACTATGGCTGCTGAACTTGGCTTGAACACCAAACTGGCAAAACGCGCGGGTCTGCTCCACGATATTGGTAAAGTATGGCCTGAGGAATCGGATCTGCCGCACGCAATCCTGGGGATGGAACTGGCCAAGAAATACAAAGAGAACCCTGAGGTTTGCAATGCGATCGGAGCCCACCACGACGAGATCGAAATGACCTCAATCCTCTCGCCGATCATCCAGGTTTGTGATGCCATTTCAGGCTCACGCCCGGGCGCACGCCGCGAAATGATGGAATCGTACATCCAGCGCCTTCGCGACCTGGAAAACCTGGCGCTTTCATTCGACGGCGTGGAGAAATGCTACGCGATCCAGGCAGGCCGCGAGCTGCGCGTGATTATCGACGCCGACAATGTTTCCGACGAAAAAGCGGGCTTGCTCTCGTTTGATATCTCGCAAAAAATTGAAAAAGAAATGCAGTACCCCGGCCAGATCAAGATCACGGTGATCCGTGAAATGCGGTCGGTGGCTTACGCGCGTTAATCCACTATTTCATACATGACATACTCAAAGCTTACAAGCACAGAACTACTGGGAATCCGAACGCTCGGAGAACTAAAAAAAGCAGGTTATCAGTCGCGTTCTATCAAGCAGGAGCTGAGAGATAACCTGATTGAAAAGATCAGGAATAAGGAGAATATCTTCCCGGGAATCTGGGGTTATGAAGAAACGGTCATTCCCGACGTGGAAAGGGCCATTCTTTCGATGCATAACATCAACTTCCTGGGCCTTCGCGGACAGGCCAAGACGCGTATCGCGCGCATGATGGTCAGCCTGCTCGACGAGTATATCCCTTACATTAAAAATTCGGAGCTGCACGACGACCCGTTCGCCCCGCTTTCCCGCTATGCCAAAGACATCTTGGCCGCAGAGGGCAACGATACGGAAATCGAATGGCTGCATCGCGATGAGCGCTATACCGAGAAACTGGCAACGCCGGATGTTTCGGTTGCGGATTTGATCGGTGATGTAGACCCTATCAAGGCAGCGACATTGAAATTGCCGTATTCAGATGAACGGGTGATCCATTTCGGATTGATCCCGCGCTCCCACCGTGGTATTTTTGTGATCAACGAACTACCCGATTTGCAGGCGCGTATTCAGGTGGCGTTGTTCAATATTTTGCAGGAAGGCGATATTCAGATCCGCGGTTTCAAACTGCGGTTACCACTCGATATTCAGTTCGTATTCACGGCTAACCCGGAGGACTATACCAACCGCGGAAGCATTGTTACACCGCTCAAAGACCGGATCGAGAGCCAGATCGTGACGCACTACCCGAAAACGATCGAGACCGGCAAGCGCATTACCGAACAGGAAGCGGTGGTAAAACCTGAGCAGAAAAGCACTGTGCGCGTCAATGAGCTGGTGAAAACGCTCATCGAACAAATTGCATTTGAAGCCCGCGAGAGTGAATATGTCGATAGTAAAAGTGGCGTTTCCGCTCGTCTGACGATTTCGGCCTATGAAAGTCTGTTGAGCACTGCCGAAAGAAGAGCGCTGATCAACGGCGAAAGCTCAACTTACGTGCGCATTTCGGACCTTTACGGGGTCGTTTCGGCAATTTGCGGCAAGGTGGAATTGGTTTATGAAGGTGAAGTGGAAGGCCCGGTGATCGTGGCGCAGAACCTGATCGGCAAAGCGATCCGTACGCAGTTCCTGAATTTCTTCCCGGATCCTGAGAAGAGCAAAAAAAGCAAGATCAATCCTTACGCAAAAGTGGTGGAATGGTTTGGCGCGGGCAACGAAATGGAAATGCCTGCCGACATGACTGACCGCGAGTACATTGCCCGGCTGAAAACCATCGACGGCCTGGACGATTTCGTGGATATGCTCTCAGCCTACGGCGATGCCCAGGAAAAGCTCTTCATGATGGAATTCGCATTGCATGGCATGGCCGAATTCTCGCTCGTAGGCAAGCAGGCGCTTGACCAGGGCATGAAGTTCCAGGATTTGGTAAGCAGCATGTTCTCCGGGCCCGGAGAAGACGATTACGACTTCGAAGATGACGACGATGATGACCGTAAGCCTTTCTGAAAGGCCTGGGTTAATCCAATAGCTTATAAACAAAAATGCCCTGCTCGAAACAGGGCATTTTTTTATGACTTATCTTGAATGCTTATTCAGGAGAGCCGTCGTCTGCAACATTCGGCTCGCTGGTGTCGATCAATGAATCCGGATCGGTATTCACCTGGCCGCGGATTTTGCCTTCCAGCTCATCCATCAGCTCAGGATTGTCTTTGATCAGCGCCTTTACGGCGTCACGGCCCTGTCCGAGGCGGTTGCCTTCGTAGCTGAACCACGAGCCCGATTTTTTCACGATATCCAGCTCCACCGCAAGGTCGATGATCTCCCCTACTTTGGAAACGCCTTCTCCATACATGATATCGAATTCAACCACTTTGAATGGAGGTGCTACTTTATTTTTCACAACCTTCACCCGTGTACGGTTACCCAGGATCGCGTCGGCGCTTTCCTTGATCTGGCCTACCCGGCGGATATCCAAACGCACCGAGGCGTAGTATTTCAATGCATTACCACCGGTAGTGGTTTCAGGGTTACCGAACATCACACCGATCTTCTCGCGAAGCTGGTTGATGAAGATGCAGCAGCATCCTGTTTTGTTGATCACGCCTGTGAGCTTACGCAGCGCTTGTGACATCAAACGTGCCTGCAAGCCCATTTTGCTATCGCCCATTTCGCCTTCGAGCTCGGCGCGTGGTACCAATGCCGCCACAGAGTCGATTACGATAATGTCCACCGCTCCTGAGCTGATCAGGTGCTCAGCGATTTCGAGCGCCTGCTCACCGCTGTCGGGCTGCGAAATAAGCAGGTTGCTGGTGTCGATACCGAGCTTTTCAGCGTAGGTACGGTCAAATGCGTGTTCCGCATCGATGAACGCCGCTAGTCCGCCTTTTTTTTGCGCCTCGGCAATGCAGTGCATCGACAAGGTGGTTTTACCCGATGATTCAGGCCCGTAGATCTCCACAATACGGCCGCGGGGAACACCACCTACGCCCAGCGCAAGGTCAAGCCCCAGTGAACCGGTCGAAATCACCGGAATATCTAATACTTTGGTGTCGCTCAGACGCATCACAGTACCTTTTCCGTAAGTCTTATCGAGCTTCTCGAGCGTGGTCTGTAACGCTTTTAGTTTGTTGTCTTTATCTGTTGTTGCTTGTGCCATAGAAATGGTAACAGTAATTTGGTTGGTACATAAAAAAGCGGCTTTTGCAGGACAAAAACCGCTCGTAAATGGGTCTTTATTGTTTTGTAAAAATAGCTAATTTCCACTAAAACAACAACCCGAATTTTGCCCTAAAACTTAATTTTTCCCGAAATTTTCGCATTTTACGGCGTTTGTAACAGAAGTATGAAAACGGCGATATGCAAGCGGAGACAACAGATTACCAAACGGTGAAGAAGCTGGGTTGCCGATATTTAAATGTCTGCCAATTGGCTAATTTTGCAAGCAACAACAGCGCGCTCCGGCAAGCCATTTCCGGTTACCGCTACACGAAAGCCGGCCCACGGCCATCCGCATTCATTTTAACATTGAAATTGTGATCAAGAAAATATTGCTTGCCCTTCTGGCCGTCGTGGTATTGCTCGGCATTTGGCAAAGGGATGTGCTTACTTACGCATTTTTGCAGGCCAAAGGACAAATTGGCATACTCATGCAGGTGGAAGACGTTGAAGATGTACTTGCCAGTAAAACGTTTCCCGATTCGCTCAAAGCCAGGATCCGCCTCATTCAGGAGATCAAGCAATTCGGCGTCGACTCGCTCGGGCTGACGCCGTCTGATAATTATACTACCTTCTACAATCAGCACGGCCGCCCGCTGATATGGCTCATTACAGCCTCGGAACGCTATAAAATAGAGCCATACCAATGGCATTTCCCGATTGTGGGCACATTCCCTTACAAAGGCTATTTTGATTCGACCCGCGCCGTCGCCGAAGAAAAGATTCTGATCGACAACGGGTTGGACACCGATATCGGTGAAGTATCGGCCTGGTCGACGCTGGGTTACCTGAAAGACCCCATCCTTTCGAGCATGCTGGTCCGACGCGTTGGCAGCCTGACCAATCTGATATTGCACGAGCTCACACATGGTACGCTTTTTGTGAAAAGTAACCTGGAACTCAATGAAAACCTGGCCAGTTTTGTAGGTGACCAGGGCACGATACGGTTTTTAAAATACAAATACGGCCCAGATTCGGAACAAATGCGCCAGTATGAGTATTCCAAACGGTATAATGATGCCTATTCGCGGCACATGCTTAGGGGTGCGGGCCGACTGGATAGTCTTTATAGGACATTCGGTGCGAATCCAACCCCGAGCCCTGAAAAGGACTCATTGAAGATGAAACTGATCACTGATATCGTCAGCGCGACAGATACACTTCTTTCAGGCAAGCGTACGTTAACAAACAAAAGCCGCTGGCCCGACGGAAAACTTCCCAATAATGCTTACTTTAACAGCTATCTGACCTACAAGTCGAAACAGGACAGTTTCAGGCAGGAATTTGAAAAGAAGTTTGATGGGGATTTGAAGAAATACCTGAACCATTTAAAGGGCAAATACCCTTCCCTGTAATGTTATCATAAGCATGAAAAGATCCTACGCATTACTATTAGCCATATCGACATTCACATTGCTGTTCTCTTTCCGCCAGTTCGAGGAGAGTGCGGAAATGGACCGGGTAGTTCACAATAAAAGTTTCGGAACCGGCGAACGGGTTGAATACCGCGTGCATTATGGCTTTATCAATGCCGCCGAGGCGAAAGTAGAGGTGGGCAAGGCAGTTTCGATGATCAATAACCGGCCTTGCTACCGGGTCAACGTGATCGGACGGACCGTCGGCGCGTTCGACCTGATCTCCCGCGTGCGCGACACGTGGCGCTCCTACATTGACACCACCGCCATTCTCCCCCACATGTTCGAGCGGCAAATCCAGGAAAACAAATACCGCAAAGAGGAAACCGTATTTTTCAATCACAGCAAAGATCAGGCGGTTTCCAACGTGAAGGACGAAAGCAAGACCTACAATGTCCCCAACAACATCCACGATATCATCAGCGGTTATTTTTTCCTGCGTACCATCAATTTCGACAAGGTGCGCGAAGGCGAGATCATCGAAGTTCCCACCTTCTTTGACGGCGAAGTTTACAAGCTGCGCATTCGATATGTGGGCAGGGATGTGATCAAAACCAAGTTTGGCAAAAGCAAAGTATTGAGACTATCGCCCCAAATCCCCTCGAACAAATTCTTCAAAGGCGAGGAGCCAATGGCGCTCTGGGTGTCCGACGATTCGAACAAGATTCCATTGAAAGCCGAGGTCGATCTTAAAATCGGTTCGCTGGAAATGGATTTGAAATCCTATAAAGGACTGAAAAGAGATATTGCCTGGTTCTAGGCAGTAGCCATTTTCGCAGGTTTTGCATTTGCATGAATGGAAAGGGCAAGGCGTTCCTTTTGATGACGTAAAAAGGGGTTGCTACTGCCCCGAAACCTGCATAGTAATCCGCAACCGGTGCCTTCGGCGGGCTCTCAAAATCGAAAATCATTGCTGTACCTGCATTTTCGCGAAAATAGGCGTCGAGCATTAAGGCCCTTGCATTTCCGCGGCGACCTGCGCGATCGGCTGCATTGAAAAGGTAAATCGTCCGTCCGCGGTAACGCGTGAGCAACACGCCCGCCCGCATTTGCGCACCCTCCTGCGCATACATCAGACGGCCGTAGGCCCTTCCAATGCATTCCGTTCCGAGCCTTGTTAACATCCCATAAGCATCGGCTTTGATTTTACCGATGCCCCTAGCATGATTTTTCTCAAACAGCGCCATCAACGGCTCGAAATCTTCCGATTCAACAATCTCCCAAGATATCTGGCTACCTCTTTTCAGGTTCACCTTCCGGTCCTTCGTATAGCGGGCATAAAGTTCAGTGTAGGACTGATTCAAATGCAGCCAATGCGTTTGAAATACCTCCATCTTAAAACCGTTCGGACCGGGCCTACCGATTACCGAAAAATTCTCCGGATTGAAAGCATAATGGGAAATGTAAGAAAATCGCGCTTTCAAAGCTTCAAGAAATGCATCCAGTTGCCCTGCATTCAATTCCTGTGCTGAAAACATGCCAAGATACTGGCAAAACAGCGGCTGGTATAAAACGCGTTTGCCCCATTTCCATTTTACCGGCAGCGGCATGGTAATGGAGAAATCAGCGGCAGAAGGCCAGACAAACGCCTCCCACTGCTCGCATATGATGTCCAGGTACCAGCTTAATGCGTAGATCACGCCTTGCCGGCTGTTGTGGATGTGATTATCCCAGGATTGAGCGTCGATTTGCTCTCTGGAAAGAAGAATAGGCTTTGGTACCATGCTGTTCAGGGGATTTTCTGAACATTGATACGTCAAAACCTATTTGAAGTAACTGCGAAGCTTCTGCAAAGTTTCTTCCACGTCCGGCGTCTCATCCATCAGCAGGTTAATGCTCTGGATCGAGTGGATGACCGTACTGTGGTCGCGCCCCCCGAAGTGGTAGCCGATCGATTTAAGCGGCAGATCGGTGTATTCTTTGGCCAGATACATCGCAAGCTGGCGTGGGTATACGACTTCTTTTTTACGGCTCTTGCTTTTCAGATCGGCAATCGATACCTGGAAGTAATCGGCGATAATTTCCTGGATGGTGTCAATGGTAACCTCCTTGTCCTCGTTCATCACGATGTTACGGAGCGTATTCTTCGCCAGTTCCACGTCGATATTGCGGCGGGTAAGCGATGCCTGCGCCATTAGCGAGACGATCACCCCTTCCAGCTCCCTTACGTTCGAGTTCACGCTGTGCGCAATGTATTCGATTACATCATAATCGATCGAAATGCCTTCCGACTGGATTTTTTTCTGGATGATCGCGATACGCGTTTCAAAATCCGGCGCTTGCAAATCGGCTGTGAGCCCCCATTTGAAGCGGGATAGTAAACGATCCTGCAAGCCCTGCAACTCGCGCGGCGGGCGGTCGCTGGTCATGATGATCTGCTTGCCGAGCTGGTGCAGGTGGTTGAAAATATGGAAGAATGTATCCTGCGTTTTTTCCTTACCCGACAAAAACTGCACGTCGTCGATCGCGAGCACATCCACTTTCATGTAAAAATCCGTGAATTCTTGCAGCGTGTTGTTGCGGATCGAGTTGATGAACTGGTTGGTAAATTTCTCAGAAGAAACGTATAGTACCAGCTTATTCTCGTAGTGGTTGGTAATGTAGTTTCCGATCGCCTGCACAAGGTGCGTCTTACCCAATCCTACCCCGCCGTACATCATCAGCGGATTGAACGAGGTAAGCCCCGGACGCTGCGCTACGGCGAAACCAGCCGAGCGCGCAAGCCTGTTACAGTCCCCTTCGATGAAATTATCGAACGAATAATTCGGGTTCAGATACGTATCGAGCGTGAGCGAATCCTGGTCTTTCTCCTTTATGCTTGCCCCCATGCGTGGGTCGGTAGAGAAATTATCCGGTTTGGAATAATTTGGAGATTTCTGAGTTGAGACGTTCATCGTCAGCGGCTGATGCTTCTCGTTACCGGTGTCGACAATAATGGAATATTCCAATAAACCGTCGCGGCCGATCGCATAGTCCAGCGCCTTTCTCAACAGATTGACATAATTATCTTCCAGCCATTCGTAGAAAAACTGGCTGGGAACCTGCACGGTAAGTACTTTACCATAGAGCTTTAAGGGACGAATGGGTTCAAACCACGTCTTAAAACTCTGCTCGGGAATGTGCTGCTGAATAATCCGCAGGCAAGCATCCCAAACCTGGTCTACCTCTCTATTTGTGCTGATTCTTTCCAATGTATAATTTACCAAACTCTGAGTATCATAGTTCAAAAGGACGGCAAAGATATAAAAATACCTGATCTCTCCAGATGAAACGGGTATTCAATTTAATCGTCACAAAGTGTATCTGCAAACCCCAAAATAAAATTGGGAGCGTAATCGTGCCCAGAAGGTTACAGAAGCGGTTTTGCTGTTTCGGCTCCCGCAATTGCGTCTCAAAATTTGTAGTTTTGCTAATAGCACATTTCCGCAAACCGTTGATCAACCCAGCAGCCCATGTCAGCAAACCTCTTTTCTGAATTTCTTCCTTCGGACAAAAGCGCCTGGGAAAAGCTCGCAGCGAAGGAGGTAAAGGGCCGTACCGGGCTACTGGATTCATGGGAAGTTGCCAAAGGCTTGCATTTCAAACCTTATGTTACCCAAGATGAAGTGCACTGGAAGGCGGCCGCAGAAATAGCCACCGCGCAAAAACAAACACCCGGCTGGCTGAATCTAAACCTGCTTTCCGGCTATGAGCTGCCGCCGGTTCAGATCAGTACACCATCCGGCGATCCCGTTTCCGAGCTTTTTACCCTCGTATCCGCGTTCGCTGAAACCATGCTGCAAGCCCGGCAAACCGGCATAAATTGGCCGGACACTTTGGACCGGGTGTGCATTACCGTGCCCATCAGTTCCCAATATCTAACCGAAATCGCCAAATTGCGGGCATTGCGATACATGCTCCGCAAAGTATCGAAGACCTTTGATATTCCTGATAGAGCACCTTTCATCCACGGCATTTCCTTGCTCGCCTACCAGGCAGGGCAAACTGACTATGCGAACCTTGTCCGCGCAACCTCACAAGCCATGAGCGCCGCCATCGGCGGATGCGATGTAATCACGGTATTGCCGTTTGACAACGCGCCCGACAATGCATTAGCCACCCGGTTAGCCAGTCATGTTTCCACGATCCTGGAACACGAGAGCTTTTTTGCCAAGGTAGCCGACCCTGCCGGAGGTTCATATCTGCTGGAAGATATGACCTATCAACTGATCACCCAGGCCTGGAATCAGTTTTTACAAAAGTATCCGGTATTCCTCAGCGTGCCTGGCCGCATCCTGCCGGAACCCACAGCTCAGCAGGATGCTTTCCAAACCGCCGAAGGCATCTCACTTAAAACCAAATTCACGGCAAATGACCTGACCGACGCCCGGCACCTCGCATTCGGCGCTGGTACTCCCCCATTCCTTCGCGGGCCGTACGCGAGCATGTACCTGGAACGGCCCTGGACAATCCGCCAATATGCGGGCTTCTCGACCGCCTCGGAATCCAATGCATTCTACCGCCGGAATCTCGCGGCGGGACAAAAGGGCTTGTCCGTTGCATTCGACCTGGCCACCCACCGCGGCTACGACTCCGACCACCCGCGTGTGACCGGCGATGTCGGAAAAGCCGGCGTTGCGATCGATTCGGTAGAAGACATGAAAACGCTGTTTGACCAGATACCGTTGAATCAAATGTCGGTATCGATGACCATGAACGGCGCGGTGATACCTGTAATGGCCTTTTTTATCGTCGCAGCCGAAGAACAGGGCGTACGGCCGGAGCAACTCACCGGAACGATCCAGAACGACATCCTCAAAGAGTTCATGGTGCGCAACACCTATATCTACCCACCAGGGCCGTCGATGCGCATTGTGGGCGATATTTTTGCTTATGCCTCGCAAAACATGCCCCGTTTCAACTCGATCAGCATCAGCGGCTATCACATGCATGAGGCTGGCGCGCCTGCGCACATAGAGCTGGCCTACACACTCGCGGACGGGCTTGAATACCTCCGCACCGGGCTCGCCGCCGGCATTCTCATCGACGACTTTGCGCCGCGGCTTTCCTTTTTCTGGGGAATTGGAATGAACCACTTCATGGAAATCGCTAAAATGCGGGCCGGACGAATGCTTTGGGCGAAAATTGTAAAGCAATTTAACCCACAAAACGAAAAGTCGCTGATGCTGCGCACGCATTGCCAGACGAGTGGTTACAGCCTCACCGAGCAGGAGCCTTTCAATAACATTACCCGCACTACGATCGAAGCCATGGCCGCGGTAATGGGGCACACGCAGTCGCTGCATACCAATTCCTTCGATGAGGCCATTGCCTTGCCCACCGACTTTTCGGCCCGTATTGCCCGCGATACGCAGCTTTTTATTCAAAATGAAACTGACCTTTGCAAGGCCGTCGACCCGTGGGGCGGCTCCTACTATGTCGAGTACCTGACTATGCAGCTCGCCGAAAAGGCCTGGGCGTTGATCGAGGAGGTGGAAGCGTTGGGTGGCATGACCAGGGCCATTGAAACCGGCCTGCCTAAAATGCGTATCGAAGAAGCCGCCGCCCGAAAACAGGCGCGGATCGACGCGGGTAAGGAAGTAATAGTGGGGGTTAACCGCTACAAAACCCACCAGAAGCAATCTTTTGAAATACTTGAAATTGACAATGAGGCCGTAAGAAACGCGCAAATTGCGCAGCTTGCAGCTATCCGTGCCAACCGGAACGAAACGGAGGTGCGCCATGCCCTTGACCGCCTTACCCAGGCTAGCAAGCACGCCGGCGGTAAGGACATGCATTCAAATCTGCTCGCACTCGCTGTGGATGCGGCACGTAAAAGAGCGACATTAGGAGAAATTTCTCAGGCTATGGAAAAGCAGTTTGGCAGATACCAATCCACCATCCGGTCGATTTCGGGCGTTTACCGGGCGGAAGTTTCCGACGATGAAAACTTCCGGCGCGCGCTTGCAATGTCCGACGAGTTTGCCCGGCAGGAAGGCCGGCGCCCAAGAATGATGGTTGCCAAAATGGGCCAGGACGGTCACGACCGGGGCGCAAAAGTGATCGCGACCAGTTTCGCCGATCTGGGATTCGACGTCGATATTGCCCCATTGTTCCAGACGCCGCAGGAGGTAGCCATGCAGGCCGTTGAAAATGATGTGCACGTCATAGGAGCATCGAGCCTCGCTGCGGGGCATAAAACGCTCATTCCTGAGCTGATCAGCGAATTGAATAAACTGGGAAGAAATGATATTATGGTCATCGCGGGCGGCGTGATCCCCGCGCAGGATTACCAGTTTCTTTATGATGCGGGCGTAAAAGGCATTTTCGGCCCGGGGACCGTCATTTCGGTTGCAGCCCAGGAGATTCTTGCCAAACTGATGCAGGGAAATTAGGCGTGGTAGAGAGAAAACGGTCTTGAGTCGGCTAACCTTCGCACTATCTAATGCGTTTAATACCAGCTTTTCAAACAGAATCCAAACCTTTATGGCAATCAACAGAGCCTGGTCATTTGTCTTCGTTTATTGGGTCGTTCTCAATTTCGCTGCATGCAGAGACAAAATCCCCGACACACATACAACAATTCAGGGTGTAGTAATCGACCAGGATGGGCGTGTGATTAAAAACGCCGGTATAAATATGTATGGCAGTGAACAGCGTGGATTAAAGCAGGCAACTGTTTTCAATGTGACTGTATTTACTGATGCAAACGGCTCGTATAAGGTTAGCCAGCTACTACCGAAGACGACTGATGCGATAGATATTAGGCCCGTATCATCCGATTCAGTTTCGCTAGACAGGTATCTACCATACATAGATTTGAAGATTGACGGGAATTACATTCCAATAACCTCGACTTACACCCTCCCCAAAGAGACTTGGGGAACTACTTTACCCCTCAACTTTAAATTCCAGAAAAAATGAAACAAGGTTTAGCCTTCCTAACTTCTTTCGTTTCATCTACTTTACCAACAACCTTTCGACGAGAGTTTATTTGCGGTTCTAAAAATAGTACTTGCCTACTCTAAATTACTAAGTCTGCTTATCTGCCGCGTTAACCCCCGCAAAAACCAGCGAAGTGCAATTGCCCCCAAACCCAAAGGAGTTGGAAAGCACGTAATTCAGTTTGTAGTTGCCTCTCCATTGTGAAACCGGCGCATTTTCCGCGCCATTGATAGGCTCCGCTACGTTCAAACTTGGAAAAAGCTCCGAGTTGACAATCCCTAAAATGCTGAAAATAGCCTCGACAGCTCCGGCAGCACCCAGCGTATGCCCGGTAAAGGCCTTGGTAGAACTATAAGGAGGCATTACCCCGAATAACTGCCCCATTCCGAAAAACTCGACCTGATCGTTGTTCTGCGTGCCGGTACCGTGCGCATTGACGTACCCGATCTGCGCGGTTTCGATCCCTGCCGAGGCGATCGCCTCACGCATGCAGCGGATCGCGCCCGTAGCTTCATCGGACATCGCCGAGGGGTGATGCGCATCGTTTGCATTGCCGAACCCCGCTACTTCCGCATATACCTTCTTTCCTGCGGCCAGCTCTTCGGCTTCCAGCACCAGGTAAGCAGCGCCTTCGCCCAGGTTCAGGCCATCGCGGTTCACGTCGAATGGCTTACAAGGCGATTCCGAAAGTATTTTCAACGCATTAAACCCATTGACCGTGTATTTGGCCAGGCTATCGACCCCACCCACGATCGCCCGTTTCACACGCCCCGAGCGGATCAGCCGCGCGCCGAGCATAATGGCGTTGGCAGACGAGGAACAGGCGGTATTGATTGTATCGGTGAAGCCTTTGATACGGTACCGCTGGATAAGCTTCAATGTATGCGCTGAGCAGCCATAGGATTCGAGGTATTCAGAGCCCTGTGACTTGTGGTTGGCATCCTCATAAAGCTGGTCGGTCAGGCACATGCCGCCTACTGTGCTGGCGGATATCAATGCGGTGTCCAGCGATGAAAGCTGACCTGGCGTCAATGCGGCATCGGCAACGGCCTCTGAGAAAGCCTTGTCGGCCAGCAGGCACGTGCGCGTGTAACCTGTGGCGGCTTCGAGTTGCCGCGATGCTTTGAGCTCCCCGTTGCTGAGCTTCACCTCGCCGAAAGGCAGCTGCGAGGCGTACAACGATTCGAAAAAAGCAACATTACCGATCCCGGAGCGCCCCGCGCGCAAGCTCTCATGATTCTCCCGCACATTGTTGCCAATGGCCGAAATCATGCCCATACCAGTGACCAACACCCTTCCCATCGAAAATTAAGCGGCTTTTGTGTGCGCGAGAATGTACTCGGCCATGTGGTTTACATCGACCAGGATCTTGCGTCCCTCGGCCGGATTATTGATTTTGATACCATACTCCCTTTCGAGCAGCACCACCAGTTCGAGCGAGTCGATCGAGTCCAGGCCCAGATCGCCGCCAAAAAGCGGTTCGTCGTCTTTGATGTCGGCAGGGTTAATGTCGAGCAGGTTCAAGTACTGTACAATTTGCCCTTTCAGAATGGGCTTCAAGCTTTCTATGTCCATATTGATTTGTTAATCACTTAATGTAATCGCCGGTTACAGCCTGCTTACCGGCCGGGGGAATTTCAAACTTAAATAATTCTTTCCAACCGCAACTTAAAATATGTGCCCAATTGGCAAAACACTATAAAAATGCCCAGAAAAGCGAACACCGTCCGCAGGTCCTGCCAGCTGCCGCCTTTAAGGAACAATACGTAAAAGCCTTCCAGGCACCAATGCAATGGCGAAAAGTTGCTGAAAAACTGCATAAAACCCGGCATCACGAAGGTAGGCACCAAAATACCTCCTATCGCCCCGAAAATGATGATGGATATGGCGCCAAACCCGTTGGCTTGCTGCTCGGTTTTAGCAAATGCGCCGATCATTAAAGCATAACTCACAGCCGCCATACTGCTGATGAAAATCACGGCGATAGTCGCGATGATATTATCGGGTACGCTCAGTTTGGGCAAACCCAGTTTGGGCAAAATCCACACGCCCATCGAGAATGTGAGCGCTACCTGCAATGCCGCTACCACCACATAAACCGCCATTTTACTAAACATCACCACCATAAACGTGGTAGGCATCGTTTTCAAACGTAGGAAACTGCCATTAATGCGCTCTTTCACAATGTTGCTGCCCAGGGAGACCACCATGAAAAACATGGCAAAAATGGTCCAGGCAGGCACATTATGCTGCGTAGAATTGGGAATGGCCGTCGAGTTATTGTTGCGCGCGACGATCTGGTCGATGCCTACGCGGTTGGAAATCATCTTGTCTTTCAGCTTCCCAGAGCGTTCGGCGATGTCCATGTTGGCATACATGCGGTCGATCATCAGCGAGTTTTCGATCACGCTCATATAGGACTGGATCACGCTCATGACCGAGTAGCTGTAATTTTCCTGCAAAACCGGGTCGTTGTAAAAAGATAGTTTGGGCATTGACACCTTCTGGTGCCTGGTCGTGTCGCGGTCCAGGCCCAGGTCATCCATCAGGATCGTGCTCACATCTTCGGCGTTACTTTCCAGCCCTGCTGAAAAAGAGGCCGGAATGTACAATGCTATCATTTTACCCCTTGACAACAATTCCGACTTTAACGATTCCTGCCGAATCGCGTTCTGCGAGTCGATCTTGAAAAGTCCGGATTTAGTGAGCAGCTCCACAAGTTTGTTACCCTCTTTACCGTTGTCATGGTTGACCACCAAAAGCGGAATCTGGTTCTCGTTCACCATTTTATAGGCGCTATCCTGAATAATGGTAATGATAAAAACCAGCAGCAACGGCATCAGAAACATTAGAGCCAGCCCCACTTTATCGTTGATCAGCAGCAGCAGTTCTTTGCGTAATGATGCGAATAATTTAAACATAGGCTTAATCGCGGTACTCTTCGCCGGTCAGGTTGATGAACAATGTTTGCAGGCTGATTGCATCGTGCATGGTTTTCAAATGCTGCAAGCCACCGGCTGCAATAACCCTTCCGTGATCGATCAGCGCGATGTTTTTGCAAAACTCCTCCGCTTCCGACATATGGTGCGAAGTGTAAACGATCGTCGTTCCGGCTTGATTGATCTGCTGTAAATAGCGGATAATCGCGTTGCGGCTCTGCACGTCCACGCCAACGGTCGGCTCGTCGAGAAAAAGGATATCCGGCTCATGGATAATGCCGATCGCCAGGTTCACGCGCCGCTTCATTCCACCCGAAAACGTGCCAACCTTTCTGTCAGCTGCTTTTTCAAGGCCCAATACTTCCAGCAAATGCTCACGACGCATTTCCAGCTTCTTTTTGGGAAGGTTGTACATCGCCCCGAAATAATCCAGATTCTGGCGCGGGGTCAGCTCCTGATAGAAAGCATATTCCTGGGGGACAAAACCAATGCGGCTTTTTCTTTCAGCATTTGAATAAGGCGCGCCATTATTAAAAAACTGCACCTTGCCGGAAGAAACGGGGATAATCCCGCAGAGAATCGAGATCAGCGTCGTCTTACCTGCCCCATTCGGGCCCAGCAGTCCAAATACGTCCGACTGCATAATGTCCAGCGAAACATCGGACAAGCTATCTTCCTGGGAGGATTTATAACGCTTACACACGTCCCTGATCGCAATACACACCTGACCCGTCCTATCCATCCGCACTTATTTACCCAGTTTCAGGCTGGAAAGCTTTTCAAACGCCTCTTTTTCCACCAAACGGATTTCCAGCATCATATCGGCAATTTCTTCGAAGTCTTTCTGTTCGGTCAGGCGGCCTTTGTATACCCCCGCCATTTTAATGGCGCTGGCACGCCACATATCGCCGGCTTTGGTAAAATCTTCCGAAACATTGGCTACGCGGTCGTCCTGCAAATAAGCGGCCGCCTCTTCCAGGAAAGCCCCGTAAAGGAAACGGAAGCCGCCGCCGCCCGTGCCGATTTCCTCCTGCATACGCACGATTTGCCCCAAATAAAGGCTGGCCTTGCGTAGACCGAGCTTGTCACGCCATTTACGGACGTGGTTGGAAGTGTGCCGGATACCATTCACCCCCGCAAAATTACCCGGAATGCTGAGCATATCCCGCACATTACGGCGAATGCCCGACACGATGCCCTTGCGGATCATGTCCTGGGTAATGGGTTTTATTTTCTCAGGAAAGTATATATGTCCCTTGGGCGCCAGCGGGCCTTGCGCAAACCGTACGCGCGAGAGCTCTTCTTTGGAAAGAGAGGTCACATCTTCCATAACCGGGTCGCTTACCAGGTAGCGGCCATTTTCTTCTCCGAAAACAATCAGGTTATGCGCGTTGAAATGAAAGCGATACTCTTTGGGAAAATAGGTGAGGTGAAAAACACCCACCTGGCAGCCTACCGGCATACCTTCCCTTACTTTCTTATCCAGAAATGCTTCCGCGGCAGCCGGATTGGAGAATTTCTTACGGGTAACCTCCACGCCAAGCGACTTGCAGGTGCGTTTAAAGATCGCCCCCGGCATGGTCCGGAATGAGATCGCCGGGCCGTTATTGACCGTCAGAAAAGGTATTTGTATATAAAACAGACCCGAGCCCATACCGAATGCCAGAGGCTCGGTCATGAAATCAAGGCCGTGGTAGCGCAGTAGTGCCGTCGTAACCCCGTTTTCGCAATGGGCCGTTTGTATGTGATGGAATTCATCCGTTTGACTGTCAATATTCACTGTATCAACCTTTAAAATTTTTCAACTCGTCCACAGTGATATCGAAAGCCCTGGCATATTTTTCCAGTTTCCGCTCGCTGAGACCTTTAAAAACGGATGGTTTGAAATGTCGTTTGATAAAAAACGGGAAGATGCCCGTGTAACCCGACAGGACCGGCAAATCCATCAGGCGAAGTTCCATAAAATAGTATACCGGGCTTTTCTCACCACTGGCCACCGCCCTGCGCGCCTGTTCCACCCGCTCGTTGACCTCTTCCCAGGCGCTATCCAGCGCCTGTTTTTTCACATCCCAGCCCTTGCTCAACGCGGTTTCGTATTTACCGTCCTCGTTTTTAACGTAGCATACTTCCCGGGTAAACTTATCGAGCGCGCCGGGGTCTTGCGGCAGGTCTTCCTTTTTCATGGATATGGGCAGCTTTTGTATGGTTTCAGCACACGGTGAGCAGGCAGAACATGTACGAGAAGCGCGAGCTCTCCGGTACGGCCAGCAATATTTTCTCGCCCTTTTTCAAAGCCCCGCTATTGAACACCTCTTCGAGCATCATGTAAATAGACGCCGCTCCTACGTTGCCTTTCGTCACCAGGTTGGTATACCATTTCTCTTTGGGAATGGGCATACCGTTTTCATTGAAAAATTCGTCGATCTTGCCCTCGAAGAAATAGCTCGACAAATGCGGCAGGAAATAGCTCACATCCTCGATCGTCACTCCTTTTTTGACAAGAATATCTTTGAGTTTGGCAAAACCCAATTTAACAATTTTTTCACCTAATAGCTTCACATCCTGCTTGATACTCAAAACAGAACGTTCCTTTATTTCTTCGGCTGTAAAATCCTTATAGCTTTTCAATGTGCCGTCTTCGAGCTTGTCGGCGCCCATGTACATACACGCCTCCACTTCGTTGGCATACGAGCAGCCTTCGATCCAGTCTATTTTCAGCGAGATTCCTTCCTGGTTCGGAGCCGATTCTACCAAGAATGCCCCGGCGCCGTCAGAAAGCATCCAGCGCAAAAAATCTTTTTCAAATGCCAGGAAAGGATTTTTTTCCAGGCGGGTGAGCTGCTGGACTTCATCTTCGAACTGGTCTGAGCGCAGCACAGTCGACAGCCGCTCAGAAGCGCAGGCTACCGCCTTCTGCTTCTCACCTAGTTTCACGGCCATGTAGGCATATTTGAATGCGTGCATGCCCGCGCAGCACACGCCCGAAGGTGACACCACTTCGATCGACGCAGCCTCGGGCAGGTAACCGTGCACCATAGAGCCGTGCGAAGGCATCAGCTGGTCGGGGCTGGACGTGGCGCAGCTCAGCAAATCCATTTCGCCGATTTCCGCCGGCGCGTTTTTGAATAGGCCCTTAATAGCCAAAGAGGCCATTTCCGCGTTGGTGTGCGTGGGCGTTCCGTCTTTGCGCAAGGCATAATACCGGTTTTTGATACCGTTATTGCGCAAAACAATGGCCTTTGATTTGGAAGGTTTTCCGTTGATGTATCCTAAGTATTCTTCCATTTCCTCATTGGAAACGGACTCATTCGGTAAAAACTTGGCAATCCTGGTAATATATGCTTCTGACATTATGATTTGGTTTCTACACCACAAAAGTATTCTTTTTTCTTCTTAATCGCATTGGCGGCGAATGGGGCGATCAGTAACCGGTAAACCGTCACCAGCACAGGCGCCACCATAAAAAGGGCCACCAGCAGGTAGTATTTGAAAAAACCAACCAGCCTTTTCCGCTTTTCAGGCGTGGTACCCTTTGTTTTGATCAGCTTTGCCCAGATCCTGAACAGCTTCTTGGCCCGCCCTTCGATAAAAAGAATATCAGTGGGTATGTTAATAAGGCCGGTGGCCATGATTTCTTTCTGTAAACCGGCGTACTCCCGGTTATCGTACGCGTTCTTAACGATCGCTCCAAAACGGGAGGCGCCTTCGATGTCTTCGTCGCTTACGCCTGGCTTGGGGAAAATGCCCCACTTGCGGTCTTTACGGCCGGTAAGCATCCAGTGCAAAATGGTTACGGCGCTGACAAGGTTCGAAACGCGGTCCATCAGCGGGATATTTCCTACCAGCTTCCCGCCCGCCTCGGCAATCAGCTTCTTAATACTTTCCTGCGAGTTGAGCCACATATTCCGCCCGCCGATCACCGTCACGATGGGCGTCTCCTTAACCCTGGCTTTAAAGCCAGGGTTCTTAAGCAGCGCCGTGATAGGCAGCGATGGCGACAAAAACCACGGCTGGTAACCCAACACGATCAAATCGTAACGTTCGGCACCGAAATGCAGTGGTTTAAGCTCGATCGTGTCTTCCTGCACGCATTCGGGCATTTTATCGAAAAACTCGTCCGAGGTCCAGGGAAACACAAAAGGCTTTGCCGGGAAAATCTCTAATCGCTCTACTGTTTCAGGCTGGAACGGAATCAGGAATTGATCGATAATTTCATTCAACTGACCTGACTGAGAGTAGTTTACGACTAGTATATTTTTCATTGATCCGCAAAAATCCTGTTAATGCATTGCTATTTGAGATCCGATTCTTTCAACACCTTCGAATCCTTCGCATAATCGGCGATGACGTTTTTAAGATCGGCGTCGAGCTTGCCATAGCCCGAAACGACGGCCTGTTTATCGGCATCTATTTCCTTGTTGTATTTCAAAATCCCTGGCGCGTGCTCCTGTACGGTCAACCGCAGGAAGCGGAACTCTGTGTTTCCAGGGTTGCTTTTAATCTCGTCTTCGAGCAGGCTAGCTCCCTTCTTAAAGGTCTTGACCTTTCCCCCAACCCCTTTGACAAAACCTGCCTTTTTCATCGTCATCGCGCCTTTGTAAGCATTTACTTTCGATGACGACTTTTCGGTTTCCAGCTTGGCGAGCACCTTATCGATCGACGCTTCCTCTCCGCTTGACAATGCTTTGTAATAAACTCCCTTGTCGATCTGCGCCTGGGCCGTGAGCGTCACCGCAAGCAGAACAAGGCAAACCGCTACCATTCGCTTCATAACAATCAATATTTACGTATTCCGGATCTAAAAGGATCGGGCATCAAGCCTTTTTCCTGCATTCCAGAATCGTATGATAACTGTCGCCAATCAGCGGATAAGTGTTAACCACCTCAAACCCAGCCTGGCATACCAGCTCTTTCATCACGCCGATCCTGTACATTTTGCTATTGCCATTGGCCATGATGGTGAAATACAAAGATGTCGCCACCAGGCTATAATGTGCAGCAGGATAATTCTGGTTATCAAAAAATGGTTCCAGAATGTACAAAGTGGTGTTCTCGGAAGCTGCCTGGAAGGCATTTTCCAATATCGCGACGATCTGCTCTTTTGAAAAACAATCCAGAAACTGGCTCATCCAGATCACATCGGCGCCTTGCGGAATTTTCTGGGTGGTATCCAGCAGGTTGATCGCGTGGAAATCGATCCGGTCGAGCAGGCCCCGCTCGGTAGCATTCGCGCGCGCCACATTGAGCTGCACCGGCAGATCGAGTATTTTAATCCTCACATCCGCGTCATGATCGCAGCATGCAAACGACCATTTCCCCGTGTTCCCACCGATATCGAAAAGCATTTTAGGCTTTTTCGCAAACACGATTTTCAGCGCGTCGGGGAATGCATTGTCCGAATAATAATGGTCGAACTCGAACCAGGAAGTTTTGGCAGGCTCAGGCAAAATCGAGAGTCCTTCGTAGATCGTCGGCCAATTGCCCAGTTCTTTCAGGCCTTCGGGCTTGCCGTTCACGATACTCTCAGTCATGTGGCTTGCACCCAGGTAGCACACGTCTTTCATGAAATTCATGTTCACCCGCGTCATTTCGTCCTTCAAGAGAAAGAAACCTATTTTACTGATCCTGACAATATCATGCTCTATTTCCACCACGCCCAGAATTTCCGCTGCTTCCAGCAAAAGCGTCACACCGTATTCGGAGACATTCACATTTTCGATAATGTTGGCAATGCTTACTCCCTTGCGGTTTTCGCTGATGTACTGCAAAATGCCCAGGTCCCTGAGGGCCACCACCGACTGGAAGTACATCGGGCCAAACGCGATCTTCTGTGCTTCATACTTGGCTTCAATAGCCGACAATTCTTTTTTCATTGTACGCTTTAATTGTTCCCTGATTGTTCGGAAGAGGGTATCATCCGATCCTTGTATCTCCTTCTGTACTTTGCTTTTTTCAGATCTTCTTCATGCCAGACAATGTACTTGCCCATCGTGCCGCGGAAGCGTTTGAAAAAACCTTCCTTATCCGACAGCTTCACGAAGCCTTCCTTCACGATGGCATTACTGTGGTCGGTTTTCGGCTCGTAAACATTCAATGTTTTCACCGTATCGATCACCGTCGGCAGCAAGCCTACCGGAAGCTCATACTTTTTGATGAACTTTCTCATATAGCTCGTCTGTATGGGATCGGTGGAAAGCGCAATTTTCGAAAAGCCGTGGTCTTTTGCAAGGCGGTAGGAATAATATACGTTCTCAGTGCTGTGCTGAGCCTTTTCTTCGGTAAACAAATGCTCCCGCGGAACGCCCAGCGCCTCGGCATAGTTGGCCATCACCCGGCTTTCGATATAGGGGGTTGCCACCGCGCCGCCCGAAAAGATGATGTTTTTGGTATAACCTTTCGAGTAAAGGTAATGAGCCCAGTGAATGCGGAGTTGCAGCACCATGTCCCACTTTCCGCCGTTGTAGGGAAAGCCCGGAACGATAACCGCGTCATAGGGAGCTTCCTTGGCCCCTTTCGTGAAAGCCTTTGCCGCCGAACGGTAGAGCATTTTACCGCAGCTGGTAAATAGCAGACACAGGAGCACCAGGAAAAACGAGTTGGCTATGCGCACGATAACGGGTTAACGGTTTTTAAACAGTAAGCTGTGAACGTTCACCAGACTCAGGCAAACAGATCACAGCTTACGAAAGAATGATATGGTATCGGTAACTAATCTGAGCTTTAAAAATAAGCAAATCTATTTACTTTTTAAGCTTTGAAGGATTTGCTCCATTTTTTGTAGAGGCTTTTGTCGATCTCCTGGTTGATCTTGTAAACCCCGCCAGCCCAATAGTTGCGGAAGCCGAAACCACCCGCCTTACCTTCTACTTTTTCGGTGTGAATCACCTTCTTAGTCGCCAGATCGATGAAAGTCACCCAGGCTACCAGCTTCTCTGCGTTTTTGTTGAGGCTTTCCACCACATAAACGATGCCGACACCATCCTTTTCGCTTAGCGAATATTTGGCAACGGATTTCTTTACCTGGTCTTCGGTAATGCTGTACTCCTCGTCGGTAATGTTCTTCTCTACGTTCACCGATTTGTTCAAAGTCACCATGTCCTCCACTTTCGACTTGTACTGGTCGTCTTTGAGGTTGAATGCTTTTTGAAGGGAGAATTTCTTGGGTTCGAGCTCGATCAGGTTGTTCCAGCTTACGATATGCTGGTTTTGGATCGCCTGCGCATCGGTGAAGCCTACTTTACCAATGTATTTGGCCTGCGTAAAATCAAGTCCCAGGAAAACCAGCTTGGTTTTACCGGCCAGAAGGTCGGCCATGGTGTTGTCTGCTTTCACCACGGCGGCATTAAACAACACAAATGCGATCAGTAATAACTTTTTCATAACTCTGAGTAATTAGGAACGGTTAGTTTATTTCAGTTTTTTATCCAGAAACGCCGCCAGGGATTTGCCCGCTTTCGCATAAGATTCGGCAATGCGGACACCGGTATCGAAGTCGAAACCACCGAACTGGCCGCCTGGTACATTTCTCATTCCAATTTCAGCAACTTTATTGGATTTGTTGGCTGATTCGACTAGGTCTATTTCAAAATCGACATAGGCATTCTTGCGCATCACCCCCACATTGAAACCGGGCTCAATGAATTTGGTTTTTACAATGAAGGTATACTGCGCGTCCGGGCGGGCGGTAACGGCCGTCAGGCCCTTGTCTGCCAAGCCCTTGTTGAACAGCTCTTCGAACTTAGGCTCATAGCGTGCCTTACGGTCTTCCACCCAGGCCTTTTTCCACGCGTCGCCTTTACCGGCTTCCTTGGCATTATACTCAGCCGATTTTTTATCGAGATACTCCTGCTCGGTGGCAAATTTACCGACTCCAAACTCTGAATAATCGTAGACAACGTTAACGGTTTTCTGGCCCGACAATACGCTTACATCACCGGAACGCAGATCGACGCGTTGGGCGAGGGGTGCATCTGCGGCGAGGAACGAAATCGCTATTGCTGACGCGTAAATGAACTTTTTCATGATCGTATTTTTATTTTTATGGTAACAGAGGGGTCAAATATAGATCAATTTTTCAGGTTTGCGTTTCTCCTGTTTGTAGATCCGGAAAGTTAGTTCTTCAGCGGTTACGAAAGTTAATGCGGGTGATACACGGAGCCTGGATTTGAACAGCGAATGCATCGTTTCCTTGAATGCCGAGGTCTGCAACTGCATCGGCAGCACGACGGTAATCTCATCGTTTCCGAACTCGTTTTTAGATACGACCACCTGGTACAAATCGATTTCCTTCACCGCATCCAGCACGTCAAATAATGCTGGCGGGAAGATGGTCGTCCCTTTGAACTTGATCATTTGCTGCTTGCGCCCGACGACCGGCCCCAGCCGCGGGCTGGGGCGCCCACACGCGCAAGGCTGGTAATACACGTTGCAAAGATCGCCTGTCTTGTAGCGCAGCAGCGGCATACCTTCTACCCCCAGCGTGGTCACCACTACTTCGCCGAGCTCACCGTCGGGTACTGCATTGCCTTCATCGTCGACCACTTCCAGGATCAACAGGCCCGGATTCAGGTGCCCGCCCTTGCCTTCACCGCATTCGGTAAACGCAGCGCCCATTTCCGTAGAAGCGTAGGTCGAATACAATTTCACATCCCACTGCGAGGTAATGCGCTTACCCAGCTCGTTCAATGAGAAATCGGGATTACGGATCGGCTCACCGATGCAGATAATGGATTTAATGCTCGATGCCGCAAAATCGATACCGTTGGCAACCGCGTAGTCGATCAGTCTTGGAATAAATGAAGGAATGGCGATGATCACCGTGGGCGAAAACCGCTGGATCGACTCCCATTGCAGAAACGGCGCTCCCGGGCCTACGCGGATCATGCCTGCGCCCATTTTGCGCGCCCCCATCCAGTATGCGAGGCCAGCCATAAAACGGCGGTCGATCGTGGTCATGAGCTGGTAAATGTCGTTTTCGGTGCCACCCGCGCAGCGGAACGATTCGGACTCGTTGGTCGCCAGCCGTTCCACGTCCGAATCGGTCAGGTAAAATGCCACCGGATCGCTGAGCGTGCCGGAAGTCGTCACAAAATCGGTAATGCGGCTTTTGGGCACGCACAGAAAGTCGTCGTTGTATTGCGCCAGCTCGTCTTTGGTTGTAAAGGGCAGCTGAGCCAGGTCGGCCACCGTTTTAATCGCATCGACGTTGATATTGTGCTCGCGAAATATCCGCTTGTAGTAGTTGGAGTAGTTGGAAACGTGCAACAAAAGCTGCTGCAAGGCGGGCTGCTGTACTTGGGGACTCATGGCAATCAAGGGTTGGTATGGAAAATCTCAATCTGCGCGACGGGCATCAATGCTTGCCCTTTTTGCTTTCGGCTATCCGTTCCCGGATTGATTTCTCCTCGTTCAACGAAGAAACTTCATGTTTCAAAGCCTGCTCGTAATAGCCGATCGCTTTGCTGAAATCACCTTTCTTCTGATGATACTCTCCAAGGAAAAAATACGGGAGGTAGCTCTGCGCATTATTGGCGATGAATGCCTGCTCATCCCGTGGCGTCAACGAAAGCGGCGCGTCCAGCATCACATATTTAGTGATTTTCTGTCTCACTGATTTAAATGCCTCAAACTTTTTATAGTCTGCCGATTCCAGGAACGGATCGCGGTCGATATCCAGCGAATCAAACGATTGAAAATGACCTTTTTGCGCAAAAATCAGGTTTAAGTCATACCCCACGAATTCCCCCAGCTGATAAGGGGGCGCCGAAATCCAGAACTCTTTTCTGGCAGGTTTGAAAACAATGCCATGGTGCGCGATAAGCTGGTTGAGCAGCTTGGAATTGCCATAACCGATGAATTTGTCATCGACCCCCTTCTGATCGCGCAGAATGCCTGCGGCCTGGCTCACATCCATCGGGTAGGATCGCCCCATAAGCTGGTTCATCCGGTCGAAACGCGCTTTCGAGTCGGTATCCTTAATGTTATTGATATTCACCGAATCCTTGATGAATGCATTGCTCTGGTAATGGTTCGCGCAAACAAGCGCGTCCTTACCTGAGTCGTATACATCCATTTTCTGGGGCGATTTTTCGATAATCACCGCCTTATCGTCTGCTGCCGACCCGATCAGCAGCGATTCGGAAACGAATGTCTGGCTTCTCGCCGCGATTTTGCGCGCTTCCTCTATGGTACCGGCATATTGCAGAATTTCCCTAGCCAAAATGGAAATAGGTTCTTTGGCTGCGAATGGAATGTCGGATTTGGAAGCATTTAGCGTAACGGTAATGCCCTTTTCATTAATCCCGGAAACCACCCCTGTAAGCCCCGCCCACGCGTACGAGGCGAATTTGTAGCCCTTATCAGGGTTCATAAACACGATGAGCTTGTCTTCGGCAAATGCATCGCCCATGTAAAAGTCAAAGTTCCTTGCAATGAGCAGTGTAGAGTCTTTGGTGAGCGAATGGTTGACAGCAAACGAGGTACAGCCCACCATATTCAAATCGGTGAGCGCGTGGCCGATGTCGTGCGCGGCGTGATAGTTGAGAATGCGGTAGTATTTAGGGCCGATGTAGTTGAACTGGTCGGAAAACGACTGCGAAACTCCGTAGATCTCCTGCTGGTTTTCCTGGGGAATGTATTTGTAAATATCGCGGTTAAACCAGCCTACAAAACCTTTCAGCACTTGCAGGAACATCGCGCTCGGGATCATTTCCTTGATTTGGCCCACGAAATGTACCTCCTGCTTTTCCATCAGCTCTTCGGCCAGGATGCCGTAAATAAGCCCACGTTCGTACGGCGCGCCTTCCAGGTACATTTCCCAAATGCCGTGCTTGTTCTTCCGCAGCCAGTTGTTGCCAACGCGGTAGTGGTTCTCCCCCACCTTCTCACGTTTGTAACTTTGAACAGTTTTAGTACTTTCAAGCTCCGGCTTGGGCACGCGGATACGCCAGATGAACAATCCGAATAATATCCCGACGATCAGAAGGAAAATGGAAAATGCTTTGAGCGCGGAACGCAGGACTTTGTTTTTAGGCCACATAAAATCAGCAGACGGGCGCATACTATGGCGCCGCATCTGATATCAAAATTAGCAATAAATGGGTATCGTTTCTATAAAAACCATTTCACCGGTATCTAAACTGGGGCTTTGGCGTATGTCGGAACCCTCGGAGGATTTGCTGGGTATGCTCGATCTACCCGCCTCCGAAACGGCGGTGCTGGAAGGCATTTCCAAAGAGAAGCGAAAACAGGAATGGCTGGCTTGCAGGGTGTTGTTAAGGGAAATGGCGGGAATAGATGCCCTGATAGGCTATGACGCGGAGCGCAAGCCGCACATTGCCGGGTCGGATACTGAAATTTCGATGTCGCATTCGGGCGAGTATGTGTGCGTGTACCTGCGCGGGGGCAAGTCGGTGGGTGTTGATATCCAGCAAATGAAACCGTCTATTTCAAAGGGTGCATTCTATTTTTTGAACGAGCAGGAGCTTGGATGGGCCGATCTGGGTAACAATGTGCAAATGCATCTGATGTGGTCAGCGAAGGAAACGGTATTCAAGTATGCCGGCGACGCATCCATCGACCTGAAAAAACATATCATCATTCATGCGTTTTCCGGCAACCAAAACGGGAGATTTAAAGTTAACCTGCAAAAAGGTGATCTGCCGGAAACGATACAGATCCAATTTGATACATTTGAGGATTACGTACTGACCTGGACCCTTTAACAAGCCCAAAATCAACCACCTTAACCCGTTATGCATCGTTTCTTTACGCTCGTACTTGTATTGTTGGCCACCCGGCTTTTCGCACAGACACCCGCCCTGTCGTCCAGCGAAATCTTTCAAAACATTAAAAAACTCGATGTACTGGGCTCTGTGCTCTACATTGCAGCCCACCCCGACGATGAGAATACGCTGATGCTCTCCTATTTATCCAAGGATCAGCTCGTGCGCACGGGCTATCTCTCACTTACCCGCGGCGACGGCGGCCAGAACCTGATCGGTTCCGAACAGGGGTATAATATCGGCGTGATCCGCACGCAGGAACTGCTGGCGGCCCGGCGCGTGGATGGCGCCCAACAGTTCTTTTCCCGGGCATATGATTTCGGGTTTTCCAAAACCCGCGATGAAACGCTCAACTTTTGGGACCGCGACAAGGTGCTCGGCGATGTGGTGTGGATGATCCGCAAATTCCAGCCCGACGTGATCATTACCCGCTTCCCGCCCGATCCGCGCGCGGGCCATGGCCACCACCAAACCTCGGCATACCTGGCCGAAGAAGGTTTCAACCTCGCAGCCGACCCGAAAGCCTATCCCGATCAGCTGAAATTTGTCAAAACCTGGCAAACCAAACGCCTGGTTTGGAATACATTCACACCCGGCTTTACCAACAAAGCGCCCAGCGAAGAGAAAAACCCGTTCATTTCGATTGAAATCGGGGGTTATAACCCTGTTTTAGGCAAATCCTACACGGAAATAGCTGCATTGAGTCGCAGCCAGCACCGCAGTCAGGGCTTCGGCAGCGCTCCGCAGCGAGGCGATCGTATCGATTATTTCCTTCACAAAGTGGGCACACCTGCTCAGAAAGGCCTTTTTGACGGCATCGATGTGAGCTGGAAACGGGTGAAAGGAAGCGAGAAAGTGCATGCGCTCATTGCGGCGGCAATTAAGAATTATTCCGTGAACAAGCCTTCGGCCTCTGTGCCGGAGCTCTTGAAAATCAATGCAGAGCTAGATAAGCTGGACGCGGGCAATATCTATATCAAAACCAAAAAAGAGGAAGTCAAAGACCTGATCCAGCAATGTGTGGGGCTTTGGTTTGAAACAAATCCGAACGACTTTTCTGGCGTTGCCGGAGACGAAGCAAGCATTAACATTGGTATCGTCAAACGGTCGGATTATCCGGTGAAACTTGTTTCGCTGCGCTGGACGGGCAAGTCGGCCGACAGCGTTTTGAACCTTGCGTTGAATGCCAACGAAATGAATGCATTTTCTAAAAAAGCATTACTCCCGGCCAATTTAAAGATCAGCCAGCCCTACTGGCTCGAAAAACCGATCGAGCGCGGTATTTTCCAGATCGACAACCAGCAGGATATCGGATACCCGGAAAACCGTCCGGAGACCAAGACCAGCTACAAGTTCGAAATCGGCGGACAGCAGTTCGAATTTGAAAGACCATGGGTTTACAAGTCGGTCGATCCGGCAGAAGGCGAGATTTACCGGCCATTTGAAATCCGGCCGCTGGTGACCACCACCATTACCGAGCCTGTTTTCATATTCCCTTCCATGGAGGCAAAAACGGTGAACATCGTCGTGGAAGCGCAGCGCAGCAATGTGAAAGGCACATTGAAACCCCAGATCCCGGCAGGCTGGAAAGCCGTTCCCGAATCGGCGGAATTCAATCTGACCAACAAATACCAGCAGCAGTATTTCTCCTTCGTTGTTACGCCGCCCGCCGGTAATCAGGAGGCTGTGATCAAAGCAGTAGCGGTTGTGGACGGCAAGAATTATGATAAATCGGTTAAAACGATTGCCTACCAGCACATTCCCAGCCAGACGCTGTTCCCTGAATCGGCAGCCAAACTGGCGAAAATTGACGTGAAGATCGCTGCCAAAAACATAGGTTACATCGCCGGCGCGGGCGACGAAGTCCCTACTGCATTGCGGCAGATGGATTGCCAGGTGACCATGCTCAATGAGGCCGGTCTGGCCAAAGATCTGAATGCCTACGATGCGATCGTCGTGGGCGTACGTGCATACAACACGGAGGCGTATTTGAACAACTACCAGGCAAAACTGATGGATTATGTTAAAAACGGCGGCACTATGGTAGTCCAGTACACCATTCCTGGCGGGCAGAAGGTGAAGCAAATCGGCCCGTATAATATTGAATTAGGTCGTGAACGCGTGACCGAGGAAGATGCACAAATGCAATTCCTGCAACCGGACAGCCCCATTTTGAACTATCCTAATAAAATCACCCAGAAAGATTTCGATGGATGGATCCAGGAGCGCGGCCTGTATTTCGCCCAGGATTGGGATAAAAAGAATTACGCGGCGCTATTCTCAGCCCATGATAAGGACGAACCTGCCCGCGAAGGCAGTACGCTTTACGCCAAGTATGGCAAAGGGCACTACATCTACACCGGCCTCTCCTTCTTCCGCGAGCTCCCTGCGGGCGTCACAGGCGCATACCGTCTGTTTGCCAATATGATTTCGGTTGGCGGCAGCAAGTAGTGGACGTCGGTGGTCAAGTATGGTCAGGTGTGGTCAGGGATAGTCAAGAAATTGTCAGGGGTTGTCAGAAAGAGTATATACTTCTCAAATAACCCACACCTGACTACAAATGACTATTCCTGACAACAAATGACAATACCTCACTAGACATGACCCACTCCAACCCCGTCAGTTATTTAACGTTCTTACGCCTGTTCCGCTGAAAATCTTCAAGTACAAAGCCTCCTAGCCCCTGCAAGTTGCTGTAATAGGCGCGGCCATTGTTTACCTGCGTGAAATTCTGCACGAATTGTTTCAGGTAAGGGTCGGTCGCGATCATAAAGGTCGTTACCGGGATGTCGAGCCTGCGGCATTGCGCGGCTAACGTGAGCGTTTTGTTGATGATCTTGCGGTCAAGGCCAAAGCTATTTTTATAATAGCGGATACCTTCTTTGAGGCACGTGGGCTTACCATCGGTGATCATGAATATCTGCTTGTTGCGCGTCTTTTTGCGGCGCAAAATATCCATGGCCAGCTCCAAACCAGCCACCGTGTTGGTATGGTAAGGCCCTACTTCTAAATACGGCAGGTCTTTGAGCTGTATTTGCCAGGCGTCGTTTCCAAACACGATAATATCGAGCGAATCCTTGGGGTATTTGGTCCGGATCAGCTCTGCTAATGCCAATGCGACCTTTTTAGCGGGGGTAATGCGGTCTTCGCCGTAAAGAATCATCGAATGGCTGATATCGATCATCACCACGGTGGCAGTAGTGGTTTTCTGCTCGCGCTCGACTACTTCCAAATCGTTTTCCATCAGCATAAAATCACCGATCCCGTGATTTACCTGCGCGTTTTTGATCGATTCGGTCATCGAAATCTGGTCGAGCGTATCGCCGAACTGGAAATCGCGGATATCGCTTGTGAGCTCGTCGCCCGCGCCCAAATGCGGCGTGTGATGGTTACCGCCGGATTTTGACCTTTTCAGCTTACCGAAAATCTCGTCCAGCGCGCTCTTGCGAATACTTTTCTCTGCTTTGGGCGTCATAATGAGCTTGCTCTCCCCTTCCTGCTTCTCCTCGGTCACATAGCCCTTCTTTTTCAAATCTTCGAAAAAGTCGCCGATGCCGTAGGAGTCGTTGGTGAGGTTATACTGGCGATCGAGCTGGCTGAGCCACGACATGGCCTCGGAAACATCACCGGAAGTCATCAGCAGCAGCTGTTGAAAAATATCAAATAGCTGATCGAACTTGCTGTTGGGCCCTTGCTCGGGCGGAATGTATTTCGTGAAACGATGTCCTCGCATATGGGCAGGTATTTAAAACAGACGGCTACTTTCAAATGTAATCGAAAGTAGCCGTCAAGTCGTTAAAAAAATCGAATTATGCCTCTTCTGTGCAGAATTCTTCGAAAGCCATTTTCAGGTGTTCAGCGATCATCTGTGCTGAGCGGCCTTCGATGTGGTGACGCTCCACGAAATGGATCAGCTCACCGTCTTTGAACAGCGCTACGGCCGGCGAAGATGGCGGATAAGGCAAAGTGTACTCACGCATTTTAGCGGTAGCTTCAAGGTCAGCTCCTGCAAATACCGTTGCCAGGTGATCGGGCTTCACATCGCTGCCAGCCAGCGCCGCGCGCACACCCGGACGTGCAGCACCTGCCGCACAGCCACATACCGAATTGATCACTACCAAAGCAGTTCCTTTGGTATTTTGCATGAAGTTATCGACTTCCTCAGCGGTTGTCAGATCCTGAAAACCGGCGTTAGTCAGTTCGGCCTTCATCGGAGCCACTAATTGTGGTGGATACATATATGTTAATGTTTAAAAGTTATTGTTACTATCTTGTACTTCGGCTTTCGGCGGTCAGCCATCGGCTCTAAGAACATCGATAACCGAAGTTTATCATAAAAAAGCCGACGGCCGAAAGCCAAAAGCCGAAGTTCCTACATGAACCCCAGTTCAAGTTTTGCCTCTTCGGACATCATTTCGGTTGAATACGGCGGATCAAAAGTCAGCTCCACGCTTACGTCGTTGACGCCTTCCACTTCACGGATCTTCTGCTCTACTTCGCCGGGCAGTGTTCCTGCCGAAGGGCACGAGGGCGAGGTCAGCGTCATCGACACAAATACATTATTGATCGGAAACACTTTCAGATCATATATCAACCCGAGCTCGTAAACATCGACCGGTATTTCAGGGTCGTAAACCGTTTTAATAGCGCGGATCACTTCTTCTTTCAAATCTTCCTCTGACATCGCAAGGTCTATATTTATTGTTATGCATTGATTGATTTGGCCTGGAAAGCAAAGCCGTACGCTTTCATTTGTTTCAGCATCGCCGCCAGTCCATTCGACCGGGTTTGTGCCAAATGCTGGTGCAAACCGACTTTTTCCATAAAATACACATCGGCTTTGGCGATTTCCTCGGGTGTATGCCCCGAAAGCACCTTCACCAGCATGCTTACCAGCCCGCGAACGATAATCGCGTCGCTATCCGCCTCAAATTTCAAAAGGTCGCCGTCCATGTACGCATTCAGCCACACCCTCGACTGGCATCCTTTAATGATATTATCCTCGGTTTTGTACTGTTCTTCCAACGGCGGAAACTGCTTTCCGAGGTCGATAATGAACTCGTATTTGCTCTCCCAGTCATCAAACAATTCAAAATCCGAAATTAGTTCGTCCTGTGTTTCGTTTATGGTCATTGTGTAATTCTATTTTTAAGCCACTGCGGTGCGCGTTTCGACCCAGTTGATTAAAGCCTCTGCCTGCTTCAAGCCGTCCTTCGAGACACTTACGAGCTCAATGCCATCGTAAGCCATTGATAAATGCAGGATTTTATACACCGAGTTGAAAGCGGTCAGTGCCTTTTTGTCCACCTTGCTTAACTTTTCTTGATACCATTCCACACTCTTCCGGGTGTCTTTTTTTCCCAACAAGCCATCCAGAGCAACTAACACTCCTGAGTAGGCGGCATAGCCCGCAAGCTTCACATATTTAATATCATTATAATAAATTCCATCCTTTTTTGCCTTCTCGCTCAATATTTCTCTCGCATTGCTGAGATACCTTCTGGCTTCCTGTAATGTGTTTTCCATAATGCGTATATAGTTCAAAATGAAACAATGCAGTAATTTAAAAAATTATCCCAACATCCGCTTCACCTTATGCAGCCCCTGAACGAGCTTGTCGATCTCCTCGGTCGTGTTATAAACAGCAAACGACGCGCGTGAGGTTCCGGTAATACCGAAGCGGTTCATCAAGGGTTGTGTACAGTGGTGACCTGTGCGAACGGCAATGCCTTGCTGATCGAGCAGCACACCGATGTCCTGGTGGTGAATACCGTCGATCACGAATGAAAGCACACTTACTTTATCCTTCGCCTGGCCGATAATTCTGAGTCCGTCGATCTCTTTCACAGCTTCGGTAGCATAGGCCAGCAGTTCATTCTCGTAAGCGGCGATATTGGGTTTACCCAAAGCATCCACATAATCCAATGCAAATTTGGCTGCTACCACATCGGCAATGTTAGGGGTACCCGCTTCAAACTTGTACGGCAGCTCGTTATAGGTCGTTTTAGCGAAAGTCACTTCTTTGATCATCTCGCCGCCGCCACGGTAGGGAGGCATCGCATTGAGCAAATCGCGCTTGCCGTAAAGAATACCCATGCCGGTTGGGCCGTATATCTTGTGCAGGGAAAGCGAATAAAAGTCGCAATCCAGGTCTTGCACGTCGATTTCAATGTGCGAGCTGGCCTGCGCGCCGTCGATGAGCACTTTCGCGCCTACCGCGTGGGCTTTGGCGATGATTTCCTTGATCGGGTTAATGGTACCCAATGCATTGGAAACGTGCACTACCGATACGAATTTGGTTCTTTCAGTAAGCAGCTTCTCGTATTCGTCCATCAAAAGCTCGCCCTCGTCGTTGATCGGGATCACTTTCAAAATGCAGCCTTTCTCTTCACAAAGCATTTGCCAGGGCACGATGTTGGAATGATGCTCCATGGTCGAAATGATGATTTCGTCGCCTTCCTTCAAAAACTTGCGCCCGTAAGCAGATGCCACCAGGTTGATACCGTCGGTCGTTCCGTAGGTAAAAATGATCTCCTCGGGGTATTCCGCATTCAGAAAAGCCTGCAAACGCCTCCGCGACTGCTCGAATGCAGAGGTAGCTTTTTCGGCCAGATGGTGAATGCCGCGGTGGATATTGGCATTGTAATGCTCATAGTAACCCGACAGCGCGTCCAGCACCAGCCGTGGCTTCTGGGTCGTTGCAGCATTATCGAAATAGACGAGTTGTTTACCATTGACGACTTCGTTCAGGATCGGAAAGTCGCCTCTGATGGATGCGATATTGAGATTGTGGCTCATTGTGATTCGTCATTTAAGAAAAATACCCAACCCCAAAAATGGCGGTTGGGTACCAGGAAATGTATTAATCAGGGCCTGAAGACCCGTAAAAGCTATTTCGAAGCCAGCTTCTTGGTGATCACGTTTTCGAGGTATTCACGAACCGAGTCGATCTTGATCTGCTGAACCACGTCGGCACAGAATGCGAACATGAGCAGCGACATCGCTTCCGATTGCGAAATCCCCCGTGAGCGCATGTAGAACAATGCCTCTTCGTCGATCTGGCCGGTGGTAGTACCGTGCGAGCATTTCACGTCGTCGGCAAAGATTTCCAGCTGCGGCTTGGTATTCATCGTCGCGTCGGGTGACAAAACGATGTTTTTGCAAGATTGGAATGCATTGGTTTTCTGCGCGTCGGGGCGAACGAAGATCTTTCCGTTGAAAACACCTTTCGATTTATCGCGCAAAATGCCTTTGTAAAGCTCGTTACTTTCCGAGTTTGGCTTCTGATGGTCGGCCACAGTGTGGTTATCCACGTGCTGGGTGCCATCCGGGAAGTAAAGGCCGTACATATGCGCATCGCAATGCTCGCCGTCCAGGACGATGTTCAGGTTATTGCGCGTGAATTTGCCATTCAATGTCACAGTGCCTGCGTAGAAATGCGAGCGGTCGAGCATGCGTACCTGCGTAGTGCCGATGTGGTAGGCGTTCTCGCTCTCGTTCTGTACTTTATAGTATTGCACGTTCGCTTCTTCCGCTACCTGGATTTCAGTCACCGCATTGGTAAACGAGCGCTGGTCGCCCAATGTGCGGAACGCCTCTGCCAGTTTCACGTGCGCATTTTTACCCACAGAAATGATATTCCGCGGCTGGCTGCCCACATTCTTCTCACGCGCGTCGCTCACAAAGCGCAAAATAATCGGGTGCTCCACCGACTGGTTATCCGGAATATGGATAAACACGCCGTCTTGCGCGAATGCGGTGTTCAATGCCGTGAATGCATCGTTGGCGTCTTTGGTGAGCTCATTGAAAAACGAAGCAACTTTCGCGGGATCGTTTTTGTAAGCATCTGCCAGCGAGCTGATCGTGATCTGATCGACCGGCGAGATGATCGCCGACAACTGCTCATTGTAGCGGCCATTCACAAAATACAGGATATTAGCCTCCTGCTTGGGCACTTTCAAATCTTCCAGCTCGGCCAGGCCGATGGAGCTTTCTGCATTGAAATCGTAAGAAACACTGATCAGGTCTCTTACATTGCTATATTTCCACTCCTCGTGCTTGATTGAGGGGAAGCCTAATTGCTCAAAAAGGGCCAGTCCTGCGCGTTTTTTCTGGTGAAATTCAGAAGACGCCTCACCGTTCATCACCGCTTCACGGGCATGAAAATCAGTGATCAGTCTGGTTTTTAAATCTATGGTCTCGTTACTCATCGATAATGGGGTATGGTGCTGTATGGGGTTAAGTTTGGGATAGACGATGCGCCTTTTACTTAACCTACCGCTTCAACTTCCGCTTTGATCCAATCGTAACCTTTTTCTTCCAATTCAAGGGCAAGCTCCTTCGGTCCGGATTTGACGATGCGGCCTTTGTACAAAACGTGTACGTAATCCGGCACGATGTAGTCCAACAGACGCTGATAGTGCGTCACTACGATGGTTGAACGTTCCGGCGAGCGCAGCGAGTTCACGCCCTCTGCCACGATACGGAGCGCGTCGATATCCAGACCTGAATCTGTTTCGTCCAGAATCGCCAGTTTCGGTTCGAGTACCGCCATCTGGAACACTTCATTCCGCTTTTTCTCACCGCCGGAGAAACCTTCGTTCAATGCGCGTTTCAGCAGCGAGTCGTTCATGCTCACCAGTTTCGCTTTTTCACGCACCATTTTCAGGAACTGGGCAGCGTCCAGCGGGCTTTCGCCTTTATATTTACGGATTTCGTTAACAGCCGTTTTCAAAAAGTTGATGGTCGTAACGCCCGGAATTTCCACCGGATATTGGAATGCAAGGAAAATACCTTCGGCGGCTCTTTCTTCCGGCGCCATTTCAAGGATGTCTTTTCCGTCAAAAACTACATTTCCGCCAGTAACCTCGTACTCTTCTCTTCCTGCCAACACCGAAGCCAAAGTACTTTTACCGGAACCATTGGGCCCCATAATCGCATGCACTTCACCCGGCTTGACTTCCAGATTGATGCCTTTTAATATTTCCTTACCTTCAATGGAGGCACGCAAGTCATTAATAGAGAGCATAACTGATTTATACTTAAAAGATAGTTCGTGGTAATTTCCCGCAAAAGTAATACGCATTAGCCGTAAATGAAAATGAGCGTCAATGTCTTAAACTGCGGGACACTCATTTTGTACAACCTTTTTAAGAGCCAGGATGTTCCCGCCCAGGAGATATTTATGCCTTAAACGGTCAGAGAATAAACGGGTTGAAGAAAGGCCGGTTTTTAATTCGCCAAGAAACATTTACTTTGCGCCCCAGCGTTCCAAACACTTCATTTATGGCTATTAATCCGATATCCGGGTTTCCCGTCGGCGTATCCTCCGAAACCGACACCCTCAAAAGGCTTTTGATCCACAGCCCCGATCGTGGCCTGGGCAAAGTAGTACCCAGCAAGGCGCAGGACTGGCTTTTCGAGGACATCGTGCACCTGGACACCATGCGCAGAAAGGAGTATGATTATTATGTAAAATTGCTCCTGTACTTTCTGGATCCCGAAAAAATCAAGGGAAAACTCTCCGAAATCAACGACGATCCCACGCGTTCTTTCTTTATTCCCGGTACGGAGAAATACTTCGCTTCCGACCATGTGGTGGATATTCAGCGGCTGCTCGGGGACATTTTGGAAGACGCCAATATCCGCATTAAACTCACGGCCGCCATTTGCGGGATCGAGCGCTGCTCCTACCAGATCCAGGAAGAGCTGCATCGCTTCGATGCGCACGAGCTGGCCCGCATATTCATTTCAGGGTATTGCTCCGATAAAAGAATGCTCTTCGCTCCGCTGCCCAACCTGATTTTCACGCGCGACATCGGCATTGTGATCAACGACCATATTTTGCTCAACAAGCCCGCCAAAGCAGCCCGCACCAGAGAATCGATCCTGGCGCAGTTCGTATTCTTCTACCACCCGATGTTTGCCCATTTAAAACAAAACATCATTGAAATACCTGAAAACGAGCGGCATTTCCTGCTGCCCGACGACGAAAAAGCCAGCGACTACCAGCGCTGCACGCTCGAAGGCGGCGATGTGATGATGGTCGCCCCGGGGCATCTTTTGATCGGTTGCAGCGAGCGCACATCGATTTACGCCGCGCAGCAGGTAATGAAGATTTTGTTTGATAAAAATGTGGTTGAGAAGATTACCATTATCAAAATCCCTAAAAAGCGGGATTATATGCATATCGACACCATTTTTACACAGGTTAAAAAGGACGTTTGGGTACTGCTTAGCTCGCTCGCACGCGTAGGCGACGAGGCGCGCAAGAAAGATGTGCTGCATTTCTTTGCGCCGGTAGATGTAAACAAGGAGTTCAGGATACTGCAATTTGTGAAAGGCAATGAGCAGCTGCCGCGCGAAATCGAGAACCTGGAAGACCTGCTGACCGAAATCAGCCGCGACGATCTGGGCGTTACCGGCCCGGTCCGCTTTATTTACTCGGGTGGAAATGAATTCCCTTACGGCGAACGTGAGCAATGGACTGACTCCTGCAACCTGCTCGCATTGCGCGACGGCGTGGTGATCGGCTATGACCGCAACGACAAAACGCTCGAAGCGTTCAAAAAGGAAGGTTTTAAGGTGATAACCGCTAAAAGGCTGCTCGAAAAATTCGAGCACAACGAGCTGGCGCCCGAGGAGCTAACCGACACGTTTATTACACTGCCGTCGGCCGAGCTTTCCCGTGCACGCGGTGGGTCGCATTGTATGAGCATGCCGCTGCTGCGCGGGTAAGCATTACTGATTTTAGACTTGTAATCGAGCCGCCAGAATCGTAAATTGCATGTAAGGATAATACATGAGATTTTGTTCCGGAATACATTTCCAATAACCACCATATACTCCAATGCGCGTCATCACTTCATCCGCTCAAATCCAGCCGCAATCCACATGCCGGATCATGATGATCAGGCCCGTGCGGTTCGGTTTCAATGAGGAAACCGCCGAAAGCAACGAGTTTCAGCAGGAGTCGTTCGCGCAGCAAACCAAAGGCACAGCCCAGCAGACGGCCCGCGAAGAATTCGACCTGATGATCGACCAGCTCCAAAAAGCCGGTCTGGAACTGCATATTTTTGATGATACCGACGAGGTGGACCGCCCGGATGCTGTTTTTTCCAACAACTGGGTCTCCTTTCACCAGAGCGGCAAAGTGGTACTGTATCCGATGATGGCCGAAAATCGCCGTCTGGAACGCCGCAGCGACATTATCGAGTCGCTGGCCGGTGATTTCAAGGTCGAAGAGGTCATTGATTTAACGCATTTTGAAGCAGAGGGCAAATTCCTGGAAGGCACCGGCAGCATGGTTTTCGATCGGCGCTACAAGATCGCCTACGCCTGCCTGTCACCGCGCACGCATAAGGAGGTACTCGACGCGTTCGCCGACGCATTGGGTTACGAAATCATCACATTCTCGGCCTCCGACGAGCACGACAAGCCCATTTACCATACCAATGTGCTCATGTGTGTCGGCGACATTTTCGCCGTCGTGTGCCTGGAAGCCATTAAAGATCCCGACGAGCGGCTGATGGTCAGGTCCGTGCTCGAAGAGACCCACAAGGAAGTGATCGAAATATCGCTCGAACAAATGCGGCATTTCGCAGGCAATATGCTGATGGTACGCAACGGCAAAGGCGACAAGTTCCTTGTCATGTCCACACAAGCCTACGAATCGCTCACACCGCGGCAAAAGGACCGGCTCGACGATTATGCGCTGCTGCTACACACCGATCTCTCGGTGATCGAAGGCAACGGAGGCGGCTCCGCCCGATGTATGATGACTGAGATTCACCTGCCCGTCAGATAACAAAAAATGCTCCGAAAAAACCGGAGCATTTTTCATTTTCCATAACCCTCATCAATTTATTAGTCCTTCAAGTCGGCCTTCACTTTGGCGATTTTTTCCTTGGTGTTGGCCTTAAACTCGTCCCACTTGTCGGCCGTCTCGTTCTGGGCGCGTTTCCAGGAAGCCTGCAACTCTTCTTTTTCAGCATTCAGCTCCTTTTTGCGCTCCTGCCATTTGGCTTTTTCCTTGTCGGCGGCCTTGTCGATTTTGGCGTCGGCTTCTTCTATTTTACGGTCGATTTTACCGATCGCCTCGTCGATATCTTTCTTCAAATCGTCCTTATCTTGCTTCACTTTGGCCTCAAAATCATCCCCTGCTTCCTTGATATCGGCTTTGGCTTCGGCCACGTTTTCGTCCATATCGTTTTTAGCTTCCTCCACGGTCTCTTTCGCGGAGTCTTTTGTTTTGTCTGAACAGCTCGTCAGCGAAAGTGTACCGGCGAGCAGCAGAGAGGCGACAATCCAGGTGATCTTTTTCATGTTTTTGGGTATTAAAGTTGAATTCAGTTACTGTACGAATGCCATTGTCTGAGCAAAAATCTTACCAGCCCGCCAGGCGTATAGTCACGCATTTTTTGTAGAAAATTCTTCTCAGACCGCCGGAAGTCGTTGAACTTCGCACCAGACTACGCGGTTAAGCCGATGGTGAAGTATTGAAACTGTTGGCATTTATGATCAGCTTTGCATTTTATTGATATCCCCTAAACTCTTATGTTCAAAATCTCTATTACCGGCGTTCTTGCGGCTTTTATCATTTTCTACGATTCTGATCCGGCATCCGCCCAGAGCGATTCGCTGCAAGCGCGCGAGTTGCGCGAGGTAACCGTGCATGCATTTGAATCCGAAAAAGACCCGCTTACCACCACTGCAACCGTAGGAATGCTTACGCCGCGCTCGCTGGGCCGGTTTTCCAATTATACCTGGGCGAACGCGGTCAACACCATCCCGGGTGTGCGCATGGAAGAACGCTCACCGGGCAGCTACCGGTTTTCGGTCCGCGGAAGCCTGATACGCTCGCCATTTGGTGTACGCAATGTGAAATTCTACTGGAACGGCATTCCATTCACCGACGCGAGCGGTAATACCCCGTTGAATTCGGTCGATTATGGGGCTATCCAGAGCATGGAAGTGATCAAAGGGCCCGGCAGCAGCATTTACGGCGCTGGCACAGGCGGCGTGGTGCTCATGCAAAGCCGCCCGGACAACGAATTTCAGAACCGTGTGGAGCAGAGTGTGAGCTTCGGTAAATACGGCTTCCAGAGCCGGAACTCGACCTTGCAGGTCGGCGACATTTCCGTTCAATACGGCCATAGCGAGCAAGACGGCTACCGCAACCACAGCGGCATGGTGCGCGACGCGGTCCGGTTTACATCCACTTCGAGCATTGGAGAAAAGGGTACATTGTCGCTGTTGGGAATGTACTCGGATCTGTATTACCAAACTCCCGGAGGCATCAACCTTGCCCAATACCAGACGGATCCCAAGCTCGCCCGTCAGTCGACTGCGACCGTGCCGGGCAGCGAGGCCCAAAAGGCAGCGATTTATACCAGACTAGCGCTACTGGGCGGCAATTATGTTTTACCGCTATCTGACAAATGGACCCAGTCCACCGCATTGTACCTGACTTTTACCGATTTTGCCAACCCGTTCATTTCCAACTTCGAAAAAAGGGATGAAAATGGGATCGGAGGACGGAATATCTGGCAAAACAAGTCGGAATGGGGTAATGTGAAGACCAACTGGACGACTGGTTTCGAATGGCAATACGGCAAATCGGCGCAGCGGAATTACGATAACAAAGGCGGCGTTGCCGACAAACAGCAAACCGTAGAAGATATCCGCACCACCAACCTCTCCGTATTCAGCCAGCTGGAAGCAACTTTGCTCACCGACCTGACCCTGAGCGCAGGTTTGAGCTACAATACTTCGAAATACAAATACGAACGCTATTTCCCGCTCCCATTCAACAAAGATCAGAAGACTTTCGACGGCATATTCATTCCACGCTTCGCGGCTAACAAGGTAATTGCCGGCAACTGGTCGGTCACCGCCTCGTACAGCGGCGGGTTCTCCCCTCCTACTTTGCAGGAAGTGCGCCCGTCGGCGGGTGGTTTCCGGAAGGACCTGGAAGCTGAAAAAGGTAACAATACTGAAATCGGCATCCGGAAAGTCGGAAAAATCATTTCCGGGGAAATCAGCCTGTACCATTTCGGGCTGCGCAATGCGATCGTGCGCAGGCTCAACGAAGCAGGGGCCGAGTATTTTGTGAATGCAGGAAAAACCAAGCAGAACGGCGTGGAATGGAACATCAATTGGGACATCCTCTCCGATCCAAAACTACCCGTAATGCTCAAACTCTGGAACACGGGCACGTATACCAAATACACCTATGAAGAATTCCGGCAGGCCGACGCAGACCTGAGCGGGAAACTCATCCCGGGTATTCCGCGTTTCTCACAGTCGACAGGCCTGGATGTGCTGCTCAAATATGGCATTTCGGCATTTTTGACTTACCAGCATGGTGATTCGTTTTATCTGAATGATGCGAATACGGTTAAAAACACGGCTTACAGCCAATGGATGGCGCGCGTGAGCTGGAAGAAAAGCTGGGGCCAGCACTTTTACAGTGAACTGTCGGCCTCCGCAGAAAAGGTCAACGCGGGCATTTACAGCCTCGGCTACGACTTGAATGCATTCGGGAACCGCTATTACAATGGCGCGCCGAAAAACAACCTCTGGGCTGGCGTGAAGGTCGGCTGGGAGTGGCAGAAAAACTCAAAATAATGCATCTATACATCCATATCCCCTTTTGCAAACAGGCTTGCCACTATTGCGATTTCCATTTCAGTACCAACACCGCCAACAAACGTGCCGTGGTGGAGGCCATCGCGCGGGAAATCGTTCTGAGGCAGGCCTATTTGCCCGACGGGGATATGCAGACTATTTACTTCGGCGGAGGTACGCCCTCGATGCTCGATGAAGCGGAGCTGAATTTTCTGCTTGAAACCATTCACAGGCAATTTCGGGTAGCGCCCAATGCTGAGATAACGCTCGAAGCGAATCCGGACGATTTGAATGCGGCCACCCTTCAAATGTTTTCCCAAGCGGGCATTAACCGCCTTAGCATTGGGATTCAGTCATTTCATGAGCCGCATCTGCGTTTTATGAACCGCGCGCATTCAGCCCTCGAAGCAGAGCAATGCGTCAGGCTGGCCCAGCACGCGGGTATCGACAATATTTCCATCGACCTGATTTACGCGATACCTTCGGAGAATCACGCCATCCTGCAAAGCGACTTGTCCAAAGCATTTACACTGGGCGTCCCGCATATTTCGGCCTACTGCCTTACCATCGAGCCGCAAACCGCATTTGGCAGCTGGCTGAAAAAGAAGAAGATACAGCCGATCGAAGAAGAGTACGCGGCGCAGCAATTTGAAATACTCGTGGGCTCCCTCCGTGAAAATGGGTATGAGCAGTACGAAATCTCCAATTTTGCCCGAAACGGCCATTACAGCAATCATAACAGCTCTTATTGGAAACAACACCCCTACCTAGGCGTAGGCCCGAGCGCGCACTCCTACAATGGCGCGAGCCGCGAGTATAACATTTCCAATAATGCCAAATATCTCCAAGCAATTCAGAATAGCATCATTCCGGCCATGATAGAGACGCTTTCGCCTGCCGATCAGACCAATGAATACCTGCTAACGGGCCTGAGGACCAAATGGGGCGTGCAACTGCAAAAACTGGAAGTACTTTCGGCCGGCCGGTTCGCATTACAGGCCGGGGATGAGCTGGGAAGGATGACCCGGAAAGGCTGGATCAGGGAAGACGCGGGGATATTGCTACTTACCCAGGCCGGCAAGCTCTTCGCCGACCGCATCGCAAGCGATCTTTTTATTGACTAAAACAAATCGCCACACTGCAAGCAGCATGGCGATTCTCGTCTACCGGCCAGCGATAATTAACTTATACCAGCTCTGCGTTCAATGTGATTTCTGCATTGAGCAGCTGGGAAATGGGGCATTCCTTTTTCGCTTTGTCGGCAACCTGCGCAAACTGCTCGGCGCTGATACCGGGAACCTGTGCTTTCAGGTCGATAGCACTTTTAACAACCTGGCCTTTTGCAGGGTCCAGTGAAACAGTAGCGGTAGCATTCAGCTCGTCGGCAGTGAAACCGGCAGCATTCAGCTCGAAGCTCAGCTTCATGGCAAAACATCCGGCGTGTGCAGCGGCAACCAGCTCTTCGGGGTTGGTTCCCTTACCGTCCGCGAAGCGCGTGTTGAAAGAGTACTGGGTGTTTTCCAGAACTGTGCTCTGCGTGCTGATCGTACCTGTACCTTCCTTGCCGGTACCTTTCCAAATGGCTGTTGCTTTACGGTTAATCATCGTTGTTCCTTTTAATGTTGAATCCTAAATCGTTGTTTTCGGGAAAAGTAGCATGCAAACGATATCTACGCAAACAATCCCTGCATTAAAAACACAATAATTACTTACCGTCCTCTGTTCCAGTATGTGCCTCCCTGTGGTGGGCGGCACGGCGTTTTTTAGTTAACAAAGGTTAATGCCCGATCGGGATTTAAACTTTATAATTGCATCATCATCTAATCACAAATTTTTAACAGATTTCTCATTTTTCTCAACTCACAAGTCATGAACAGAAAACTCTTGCCCCTGCTGTTACTCGCTGTCCTTGCATTGTTCCAAAGCTGCCGCGGGCCAAAAGGCGATCCGGGGCCACAGGGAGGCGACGTGCTGGGAACAGCCTTCGACATCGTAAAAGTTGATTTCACTGCCGCCAACGAATACTCCTTTACCTTGAATTTCAAACAGCAGAAAATCGAGGTGTTGCCCTCGGATGCGGTGCTGGTGTATATGTACTGGAATGATGCGGGTGGTCTTAAAGCCTACCGCCCGCTCCCGCAGACTGCCTTCCTTACCAATCCTAACGGCATCATTACCTACAATTTCGACAGAACCGATGATGACATGATGATTTTCATGGACGGCAATGTGAATCTGGGCAACCTGGCTACCGACTGGACCCGCAATAATGAGTTCCGCGTCGTAGTAATACCTGCGGATTTTCTTAAAGGACGTGCCAATGCAGAAGTGGATCTGAAAAGCTATGAATCGGTGGTGAAGGTGTTCAACATCGACGAATCGAAAGTGAAGAAAATTTCAGCTCAATAAGGAAAAAGTTCCCGCGTTTTTGGGTTTCTGGAATAATTTTTATAAAATCCGGTAAAAATTACCGGATTTCTTTTTTCCCTACCGTATGAAAGTTGTTTTTAGCACACTGTTTACAGTTCTGGTCGCGGCGTTTGGATCACAAGCACAAACTTTTACCGAAGAGACTAATCAGTACAGAAATCATTACAAGGAGGAGTTTTTGCGCTCGGAGAACTCACCGCTCAAAGCAGCGGATCTTTCGTATTTGCAATTCTATGAGCCCGATTCCACCTACCGCGTGGTGGCCCGTTTCGAGAAAGCGAAAAGCAAATCCTTCGAAATGCCGACTTACAGCGGAATGAACAAGACCTACGTCAAGTACGGGGTATTGAAATTCAAGGTAAATGGCCGCAGACAAAAACTGACAGTGTACCGCAGCCTGAGCCTGCAACAACTTGCCAAATACAAGGATTATCTTTTTGTCCCTTTTAAAGACAAAACCAACGGCGATGAAACTTACGGCGGCGGCCGCTACATCGATCTGAAAACGACTGACCTCAAAGACGGAACCTGTGTACTCGATTTCAACAAGGCATACAACCCTTATTGTGCATACAGTAGCGGCTACAACTGCCCGATCCCTCCGCTGAACAACCACCTGGCAGTCGCGGTCACAGCCGGGGAAAAGAATTTCACCAAGCAGCATCACGAAGCGAGTATCAAATAGCCCCAACAAAAAAGGCCCGACTTTCAGCCGGGCCTTTTTTATGAATGCCGTCGATCAGGCTTTCAATATTTCTTTTTGCTTCAAAATCCGCTCGAAAACCTTAATGTCGTGCTCGGAAGTGAAAATATTGAATGGCAAATGCAGAAATTGTCCTTTTGAAATAACCAGTACATAAGCGTCCTTATCCTTGTAACCTTCCAGGATCTGCTCCCATTTCATCACGCTGCCTTCTTTCATATTGAGCTTCATGATGATCTGACGGTTGTCGATCTCATAAGAGAACTTCTCAAACATCGGCTTGTATTGTGCGAGCTGCGTGATGCCGGTGAACTGGATCAGCCAGAACAGCACATAAAGGATAGAAGCGACCACAACCGTGATGTAAATCCACAAATTGGGATAAATGCCTGTGAGGCTGATCACCGCATTGATCAAGATCAGGGCCACGGGTACCAGGACCCATTTGAGCTGCGTCTTGAAAAAGTAACGCATGGCCAGGGAAATGTATTTTTGGGTAGGTAAGGCGTACTTCTTGGTACGAACCGCGGCCGGGTTCGTAGGCATTTGATAGACGGGCTGGTGTTTGTTTACCGAAACTTTGGCCATAACTCTGTTTAAATTAACGATCTTCTCTCTTTGCGACGGCTCTTCGAAACGTGGCCGGGGCAAAATGAAGTGCAAAGTTAGAAAAAAGCGCCCGAGATATGAGAAAGGTCCTCAAATAAAAAACTGTTATGAGAATTTGGTGTAATTTGTCTTTACTAACTGCGTTGAACATTTGAAAACTGCCGTTTTGAAGCCATATTCGGCAACTGATCTTTGATACAAGACTATCCTAAGCTACATGAGTTTCCTTTTTCCGTCCTTCCTGTGGGGTTTGCTGGCGATATCGGTTCCGATTGCCGTACATATTTTCAATTTCAGGCGGACAAAAAGGGTATACTTCACCAATGTCGCATTTCTGAAAGCGGTTGAAACGCAAACCAAGTCCATCCGGCAGATCAAGCACTGGCTGGTGATGGCCGCGCGGATACTGGCAATTGCCTGCCTCGCGCTTGCGTTCTCCCAGCCGTTCATTCCCGCCGAAAGCAATGTGGCTGTCGACAGGCGCGGCATTACCAGCTTGTACCTGGATAACTCCCTGAGCATGGAAAGCGAGCTGAACAATAAGCGCTACCTTGATATTGCCACCGGCCGGCTGGGTGATCTTTTGGGATTATTCAAAAACGCGACCTCGCTGCAACTGGTGACCAACGATTTTTCTGCCCAGGAGCAAGGCCTCTACCCCGCCGAAAAGCTGCGTGACCGCCTGACGACCATCGGCCTTTCGGGCACACCACGCACGCTCGAACAGGTGTACAAACGCCAGGAAAACCTGATGGCCCGCCATTCCCAATCCGGTAAAAACCAGCTTTTCTGGTTCTCGGACTTCCAGAAAAGCACCGCCGGCGAGCTTTCGGCGATCCAAACCGACTCGACCAACCAGATTTTCCTCGTGCCTGTGCAGGCAGAAGCCGAAAAGAATGTATTTGTCGATTCGGCCTGGCTCAATACGCCCTTTATCCGTGAGCTTCAAAACAATATATTATTCGTAAAGGTGAGCAATTCCGGCAACCGCGAGGCCCGGAATGTAGTGCTCCGGCTGAGCCTGGATAATACCCAGGCCTCGACAGCTTCGGTGAATGTGCCTGCCAATGGCAGCGCGACGGCCAGGTTCAACTTCAACCTGAAAGGAAAGGGTTATAAAAAAGGACAGATCACATTCGATGACTTCCCGGTCACTTTTGATAACGACTACTATTTTGTCCTCAACGCGTCGCCCCTCATCCGTGTGCTGCACGTGTACGGGCAAAAGTCGGAAGGAAATTACATCGAGAATGTTTACGCCAACGACAGCCTTTTCACGCTGCAAAGTTACAGTGCCCAAAATGTGGACCCTGGCCTGATCAAAAACGCCGACCTGGTAGTGCTGGAAGGCGTGACGCAGCTCTCGGGTACCCTGCCGCAGGATTTACAAGACTTTGTACGGCAAGGCGGCAGCCTGGCGATCATTCCCCCTGCTGCACCTGCGGCCGACAGTTACGGACGTTTCCTGAGCGCGTTAGGCGTTAGCGGTCTCACGTCGGAGAAAGCCCAGGCTCCGCTCCCACTTGCCGTTCCCGACCGCAATAATCCGTTTTTCAGTGATGTTTTCGAGGAATCGATGCGCCAGGAAATGAATCTTAACCTGCCCAATGCGTTGCCTGTGTGGAGCTGGGCAAGCGCCGGGCAGCAGCTACTCACGATGCGCAACGGACAGACTTATCTTAATCAGCTACTGGCGGGCTCGGGAAAAACCTACCTATTTGCAGCACCTTTAAATCAGGAGAACGGCAATGTGGCCCAGCACGCCATATTTGTGCCGGTGATGTACAAAATTGCTGCTTCGAGCGTAAGGCAACAGCGGACCTCGTTCACTTTTGATGAAAATCCGATTAGTCTGACGGTCGATAAACCCAAGCCCAACTCTGTTTATAAATTAAGGCGGAATAAGACCGAGATAATCCCCGTGCAGCGCGTGGCGGGCAACCAGCTACTGCTCGAAATCCCTCAGGGCGACCAGGCGGCCGACGGACTCACAGCTGGTTACTTCGAGCTCGTGCTGGACAATAAAACTGAACAGATCATCGCCCTCAACCACAACCACGCCGAATCCAAGCTGCAATACTACACTCCCGACGAGCTGCGGGCTGCATTTTCCGGCAGAAAGAACGTCCAGGTCTTCGACCGCATCGACGACGATGCCTTCTCCACCGCATTCCAGCAGCAGAATATGGGGACCAACCTTTGGAAGTTCTTCCTTTACGCCGCACTGTTGTTTCTGCTGGTGGAAATCGGGCTGATCAGGTTTATGAAATAGTAGTTATTCTGCTGCCGGTACAATCCTTGGGTTAAATGCCTCACGGTTAAAGTGCATTTATATGCACTTTTCTTGACAAAAAAGGTGATTTCCATTATTTTTACACAAAAAAAGGCATTATAATGCACCTTGGAAGTATCATTAAGGAAAGACGAAAGAGTCTATACATTACGCAAGACACGCTTGCCGAGATTTCCGGCATTGGATTAAGAACTTTAAAGCAATTGGAATTAGACAAAGGGAATCCAACCCTGGACACACTGGAAAAAATCGCAAACGTGCTGGGAATGGAGCTGGTCTTCCAGGTAAAATCTATTAATGTACGCTCATGAGACAGGCCGATGTATTCTATAAGGGAGAGATTGCCGGCAGGCTGACCCAGCATGACGGCGGGAGTTTCAGCTTTGCCTACCAACCCGCCTGGGTAACAAATCCCAACAGGCCCTCTATCAGCCTAACCCTACCCAAATCGGCCAGCGAATATCATTCCCAAACCCTCTTCCCTTCGTTCATTAATATGCTGCCGGAAGGCTTCAACAAACATGTCATTTGCCAATCGCTAAAAATTGATCCCGATGACTATTTCGGTCTTTTGCTCAACGTGGCCGAATATGACACCATTGGCGCAGTTACCGTAAGACGCACGACCGATTCAGCATGAGCATACCCGCCATCAAATATTGTCCGGGAACACTTGCCGAAGGGAATCAGACTTACAGCAGAACTTCCCTGAAACGTATGTTCAATGGCGCAAAAGTGCGTCACATTTTGCCCTACGACGCGCCTGCCGCAGGCGGTTTTTTGAACACCGCGTTTGTCCGCGACCACATGAGGGTTTCCATCTCAGGAGTTCAGGAAAAGTTTTCTCTTATACTGGTCAAAAACAAATTGCGGCTAACAACCCAGGGAGAGCAAGGGACACATCTACTCAAACTGGCACCTTCGGTTGGAAATAACGCGGATCAAATGCCGGCAAACGAGCATTTGACCATGCAAATAGCGCGGCAGGTTTATAACATAGAAACCGCAGAGAATGGATTAATCTTTTTCCGTAATGGAGAAGCTGCCTATCTGACAAAACGCTTTGATATAAATCAAGACAATCAAAAGATTGCAGTCGAAGATTTTGCGGCATTGGCAGGCAGAAGTCCGCAAGCTCATGGAGAACAATATAAATATGAAGGTAACTATTTGCAGGCTTTCGATGTGATCAAGGCCTACCTGCCCATCTATATGCTCGAATCACTCAGATTATTTAAGCTATTGATTTTTAATTATCTGTTTTCCAACGGTGACGCGCATTTCAAGAATTTCTCCATAATCGAAACAAGCATGGGCGATTTCAGGCTCAGTCCCGCATACGATCTTTTAAATAGCCGCCTGCATGTGAAAGACTCGGATTTTGCCCTAACTGACGGCTTGTTACCCCGGCAACTAGCACAAGGCAGCATCGCAAAGCAGTTCTATACGCTCGGGCAGGAAGCCGGATTAACTTTAAAGCAGATCCAAGCGATTTTTAATACCATGCTTTCAAATACTAGAAAAGTGGAGACATTAATTGGCGCCTCTTTTTTAAATGACCGCTTAAAAAGAAGCTACCTGCAAGCCTACCAAAGCAGATCGAAAAAGCTGGCCAGGATTTGATTTAGCTCACTACTCCACCGCTCTTAGGTGTCTAAGGTCTGCTGTAACTACATCAACAGCTGACCTGCTGACATTTTCCAACCTGACATTTAGCTAACATTCCTTTTTTCTGACCCGTTTTTAAACCAATTTTGCGGGAAAATATCATTTCATAAATGCTCTCATCCCGAATAGGAATTCTTGGCGGCGGGCAGCTGGGGCTTATGCTGCTCCAAGCTGCTGTGGACTGGAACCTGGATATTCACGTACTCGACCCGGACGCCGAAGCGCCGTGCCGGAAAATAGCACCCCATTTCACCCAGGGCTCGCTGCAAGATTTTGACACCGTGTATAACTTTGGTAAAGATCTCGACGTGATTACCATTGAAATAGAAAAGGTAAATGTGCAGGCGCTCGAAGCGTTGGAAAAGGAAGGTAAAAAGGTCTATCCGCAGCCTTCGGTGATCCGCCAGATACAAGACAAACGCATTCAAAAGCAGTTTTACGCAGAAAAACAGCTTCCTACCGCGGAATTTATCCTGACCGAAAACCGCCAGGATGTTGCCAACTACATTTCATTTCTACCCGCATTTCATAAACTCGGGAAAGACGGCTACGATGGTCGCGGAGTGCAGCGGCTGACGTCGGCAGCCGACCTCGACAAGGCGTTTGACAAACCGGGTTTGCTAGAAAAAGCGGTCCCGTTTGAAAAAGAACTGGCAGTGATCGTAGCGCGTAATGCCAACGGCGAAGTAGCAACATTTCCGACTGTGGAAATGGTATTCCATCCTGAGGCTAACCTGGTAGAATACCTTTTCGCGCCGGCGGAAATCAGTGGCGAAGTAAACGCCAAAGCACAAGAAATTGCCCGCAAAACGGCCGAAGCGTTCCAGATTGTAGGGCTATTGGCCGTGGAGCTGTTCCTTACACCGGAGGGTGAAGTGCTGATCAACGAAGTAGCTCCGCGGCCTCACAACAGCGGCCACCACACCATCCGCGCCAACGCCACTTCACAATATGAGCAGCATTGGCGGGCGATCCTTAACCTGCCGCTAGGCAGCACGCATGCCTACGGGCCGTCGGCAATGGTGAACCTGCTGGGCGAGGATGGTTATGAAGGTCCGGCGGTGTACGAAGGAATGGAGAAATTGCTTGCAACGCCCCAGGTGTTTCCGTTCCTTTACTGGAAAGCGATCACCAAGCCGTTCCGCAAGATGGGCCATATCACGATCATGGATGCAGATATCGCTTCGCTCAAAGCCAAGGCGGATTTCGTCAAAAACAATATTAAAGTAATCAGTCACAAAACCAAGTAAGACACATTAATGGTAGGGATTATCATGGGCAGCCTTTCGGATAGAAAGGTAATGCAGCTGGCCGCAGACGCATTGACCGAACTGGGCATTTCATATGAAATGGAGATTGTATCGGCGCACCGCACGCCTGAGCGTATGCTCGAATACGCAGCATCGGCGCGCAGCCGCGGGTTGCAGGTGATCATCGCAGGCGCGGGCGGAGCCGCCCATTTGCCCGGCATGGTAGCTTCGCTGACATCGCTTCCGGTGATCGGGGTGCCGGTTTTGTCGAGCAATTCGATAGACGGCTGGGATTCGGTACTTTCGATTCTGCAAATGCCTGCCGGTGTTCCTGTTGCCACCGTAGCGCTGGATGGCGCGAGAAATGCCGGAATCCTCGCTGCGCAGATCATCGGAGCAAGTGACGCGGAGGTTGCAAAAAGGCTTGACGCATTCAAAGAGAGCCTGAAAGAGAAAGTTGCGGTGATGAACGAGGAATTGAAAAATCAACTTGGAAACTAGGTTGTCTTTATTATTTTCGTAGAAAATTAACTCCACTAAAAAATAGAATCCGGCCAGGTTATGGAAGACGAATTCCCGAAAAAAAGAAATATCCGTCCCACTGAAAAGTCGAATCTGCCCATTGTCACATTGCTCGTATTGGTATTGCTGGTACTCGCAATGCTCTATGTCGGCTACGAATATATTTCTGACAGCTCTTCCAGCTCCGAAGAACTCACATCGGTAGTCGTCGATTCGACCCTGGAGGAAACTGCCACCGAACCGGTGAGCGATGAGCCTGTGCCTACCGAGGAGCCGGCCGAAGAAAAGAAACCTGAGCCGGTAAAAGAAAAGACCGAAGAACCAAAAAAAGAAGAGAAACCTTCAATCTCGGCTTCATCTATTGGCGGAGAGCAAATCACACATACTGTTCAAAGCGGAGAGACATTTTCGAGCATCGCTTCACGCTACAACCTCAAAACAGAAACCTTGCAAGGCCTTAATTCTTCTGTTTCCGACGTAAAAGCAGGCGTTACCAAGCTGAAAATACAAGTAAAAGCGGTTCACACCGTAGGCCCGGGCGATGTACTTCGCGTGGTGGCCAGCAAATACGGCATTACCAAAGAAGCGCTGATGAAAGCCAATGGCAAAACCCGCGACTTCTCCGAAAGGGGCGAAAAACTGATCATCCCTTTCCCGGATAAAAAATAGCATTCAGGTATTTCCCAATAGCAAAGAATCCCGGAGCCAACCGCCCCGGGATTTTCTTTGCACTGACTTGAAGGGTTTAATGCCTAGTTGTTGAAACCCCGGCCACCACCGCCACCTTGTTCACGGTCGCCGCCCATTCCGCCGCCGCGAGGGAAGCCCGCTCCGCCGTCAAAATCACGTCTTCTGTACCCGTCGCCATTGTTGGAAGGCATCTTGCCGAAGTTTCTCAAAGTGTAAGTGAATGTGAGCATAGCGTATTGTGTGAGCACGCGGTTGGTGACGTCCTGCACATAAGTTTCGGTTACATTGCGGGTAATGCTGTTGTTCTGTTTCAAAATATCGAAAACAGTCAGTTTCAGCTCCCCTGCATTGTTTTTAAGGAATTTCTTACCGACGCTGGCATTCCATAGTGTAAAATTCTGGTTGTAGCCCGCGCCCAGTCCCCGGTATGACTGATTGTTGATATCGCTTTGGAACACAAATCCTTTGCCGAATATCCAGTTCACGCGGCCGGTAATGCCCTGGGTGTAGTAGTTGTTATTCAGATTGGGCTGGATACTGTTGCGCACCACATTGTAGTTACCCGAATAAGAAACTGTAAAATCGAGTTTGTCGCTGATATTGCTGCTCACCACCAGGCCTTGTGAAATCGCGTAAGTGTTCGAATAGTTAGGCACGTTGTTGATCATACCCGGCGAGCGCACATAATTGAATCCGGTCGTCACGTTCAAATTCAGCTTCAATGGCGCAATCGGCTTTCCGTAGGCGAAGAACGAGCGTGCGTTCCAGCTACCGTCCACGTTGATCGGCGCGGTGAACTTGGCCCCTCTTTCAAGGAACAGCCCGTTGGGCAAGGTCTCTGGTTTCTGCGCGATGTAGGTCGAATTAACAATCGCATTATTGGTCTGCGTTACAAAAATCATCGCGTTCAGGCTGTAAGGTCTCTTCGCGCCTGTCAGCGAGTAGCGAACGTTGACCATATTGCGGTATTCCTGTTTCAGATCGGGGTTACCGGCTGTGAGCGACAGCGGGTTACTGTTGTCGACCACGTTCTGCAACTGCGAAATCGACGGCTGGTTGGTCGAGCTCCGGAAAAACGCCCGGAATTGCGCGCCTTCTTTCGAACGGTAGTTTACCATGAAATTGGGGAGAATATTGGTAAAGGACTGGTCGACTTTGTTGTTAACCGGCGCCAGTTGCTGACTGTACAACCCTGTGTTCTGAAAATCGAGACCCAGGTTGGCCGACCAGCTGTTTTTCCGGTAACGGTATCCCAAACCTGCGCGGTTGGTGATGTACCGGTTATCAAAATTATTGGTCAAAAGCGAATCCAGGTCCGAATACGTGCCGTCATCATAGCTCATATTGTAGGTATCCTTATTGGAATTGCTGTTCTGGATCGTAAGGCCATAGTTGAACTGCAACTGGCCGGTGGTGCTGACCGGCTCGGTGTACACCAGGTTTCCGCCTAATGTAATGCCATCCGAATGCGTGAAACTGCGCTGATCGATCGTGTCACCCCGCATCACGGTGTCGCCCAATGCCAGGTTATCAAAATAGGTGTTTCTCGAATACAGGTCGCGGCGGCCATTCTTATCATTCACCTGGGTGTTGAAGTTGAATGAAACCGTACGGCCCTTTTTCTCGAATGCGTGACGGAACAGAATATCGTTCGAGAAGTTGTAGCCTTTGTTGACATTGCCCTGGCTGTTGTCGGAGCTATTGACATTGCTGCCATCGGAAGCCAATGTTGTCAGCCCGGTCTTCACACTTCCTGAATGGTTATCCTGGAAACTTAGCCGCGGCGTGATAATGAGCGAGTTTTTAGGATCGATATTGTACTCGATCCGGAAGTTCAACCGGTGATTGGAATTGGTCGTATTGGTCCGGCTGTTTTCATTGTAAAACTGGTTGCTAGTGGCACCTTGCAGAAAATACTCCTGCGAAAGGCCCTGCACGTTGCTGTTGCTGGTTCTGTTGAAGAAATAGCTGCCGCTTACGTCGAGTTTCTTGCCTATTTTATTGGAATAATTCAAACCAAACGAATTGGTACCGGTGATCCCGCTCTGGTTGCCCACCAGGAAGTTACCCGCAGAGCCGCCACCACCGCCACGGTTACCACCTCCACCACCGCCGGAGACGCCCAGCAAATCCTGGCTCGAAAAGTTCTGATTGTTGATATTGTTGCTCAGCCCGATAACTGATATACGCTGGTTGCCTTTGAAAAAACTTACATTTCCACCGGCCTGATAGCGATCATCGAGACCGTATCCGGCGAAAACTTTTCCAAACTGCCCCATACGTTTATCGGCCTTGGTGACGATATTGATCGTTTTCTGCGCATTACCATCGTCAAAACCGGTGAATTGCGCCTGATCGCTCAGCTTATCGAAAACCTCGATTTTGTCTACAACTTCTGCGGGAAGGTTTTTGAGGGTTAGTGCGGCATCGTCTCCGAAGAATGGCTTGCCATCTACCAGAACCTTATTAACCGTCTCTCCATGAGCCGTTACCGTTCCGTTTGTGACGGTGATACCCGGCATTTTCTGGATCAGGTCTTCGGTCGTAGCGTCGGGGTTTGTTTTAAATGCGGCTGCGTTGAACTGCGTAGTATCGCCTTTCTGTTCCATGGCAGTCACCTGCCCTACCACTTTCACCTCTTTCAGATTTGCCACCGCTTCTGTGAGGGTAATAGTCCCAAGATTTTCGATGTCCTTGGTAACGGTAACGGTGCGGGTGAAATCTTTGTAGCTTAAATAGGAAACCTTCACCAGGTAAGAAACCTGCTTGGCAAGGCCGGTAAAAGTGAATTTCCCGTTTACGTCCGTAGTCACATATTCCGGCTTGGCATCGGGGGTGTTGCGGCTCACGGCCACATAAGCGCCTACTACCGCCTGGCGGCTCACGCTATCGACTACGCTGCCGGTGATTTGAGCATTCTGTGCGAAAGCCGGAGCTGCCAAACCGGCGAGCAGAAGGACGATGAATGTAAATCTGTTCATGACTTGTAAAGGTTTATTGCTGGTTAGAGCTCCCTTTGTTACCAAAGTTTAATGCGTTCCGGCAATAAACCTTTACAATCGACAGTATCCGATATTTTAATAGACCAACAGGCAATTTTCGCCGACGAATCGGCGGTGTGTCAATTGGTCAATATGCCACTATTTGAGCCATTCTCCCAGCAAGCCCTTGTAACTGGCCAAAAACCGCTCATAGGCTTTTTCCAGCGCCGGCAGCGCCTCGGCAAGCGTACTTGTATCGTCGGATTTGAGCCGCCACTCGGCATCCCGCGCAATTTCGGCTACTTGCGAAACGCCCACGGTACCACCACTACCTTTTAATGTATGCAGGTTGCTCTTCACGGTTTTGATATCCCCGTTTTTGTAGGCCTCTAATGCACCTGCGACCAGCTCATCGGATTCGCCCACAAAATCCTCGAACACCGACCATACCAGCTCAGCGCCGCCTATTCCGGCTAACTGATCAATGATTTCCTTATCGAGCACCGGTACCATCGCTTCTTGGGCGATTTCCTTCTGCTTTTGTTCGAGTTTGCGGTTTTCCAAATTGCCCATCAATTCCTTCACCTTCTGCACCAGCGTCTGGGCGCGTATGGGCTTGGCAATGTAATCGTCCATGCCCTGGCTCATAAACCGGTCACGGTCCTCTTTCATCGAGTAGGCTGTCATGGCTACAATCGGCGGCAGGCCTTTTGAGAACCGCTTTTTCAGCTCCTGGGTCGTCTCTACCCCATCCATATCCGGCATTTGGATATCCATAAAAATGATATCATAGCCTTTCTCATCGGAATGGTACCTTTTCTCCACCATTTCGATCGCCTTGAACCCACTTTCGGCCAGGTCGGTTTCACAACCCGATTTTTTAAGGATTTCATTGGCCACTTTCCGGTTCACCGCATTGTCATCGACAAGCAGGATCAACGGGTGGTAATCGTTGAAGACATCCTCGATTGGTGTATCTTCCTGCTGGATGATCGTGCTCACCTGCGCAATCGAGGTTTCCTTCGTTTCAAAAGTGAACCAGAAGGTGCTTCCCTCTCCGAGCGTCGATTCGACGCCGATTTCACCGTTCATCAACGCGCAAAGCTGTTTGGAAATGGCCAGGCCAAGCCCGGTGCCGCCAAACGATTTACGCGAGGAGTTATCGAGCTGGGTAAATGAGGTAAACAGAATCTGCTTGTCGGTAGCACTGATACCGATGCCCGAATCCTGCACTTCTACTTTGATTTTGTGGAATAGCCCTTCCTTTTTCTGCAATGTGAGAAACACCTTCACAGAGCCGTTCTCGGTGAATTTCAATGCATTGGATGTCAGATTGGACATAATCTGCAACAACCTGGTCTGGTCCGCAATGATGAATTTGGGAATATCCGGCCCGATGTGGTAAGTGAGCGTATTGCCTTTGCTTTTTGCGGTCTGCCCGAAAAGTGAAACCAGTTTGAGCAGCAATTCCTCGACCGCTATCGGCGCCTCGTGCAGCTCCATTTTGCCCGCCTCGATTTTTGAAAGATCCAGAATATCGTTCAAAATGTTCAGCAGCGTTTCCGACGACCGTTTGATAGTCAATACATAATCCTTTTGCTCGGTATTGAGCGGTGTCTCACCCAATAGATCAATCATACCGATCACCCCGTTCATCGGCGTGCGGATTTCGTGGCTCATATTCGCCAGGAACCCTTCTTTCACCTTCAGTGAACGTTCGGCGTGCTCCTTGGCTTTCAGCAGTTCGAGCTCGTTTCGTTTCAGCTCGGTAATGTCGCGGGCAAGCACAGCTACTTCGGTCGGTTTACCTTTGTCGTTGGTAAACATCAGCATGTTGATCATAAACTGACGCTCCGTGCCGTCCTTGCGGTACATTGTGATCTCGAAATTCCGCAGACTTTTGGTTTTCCGCAGCCGTATCAATGCGGAATGAATGCGCTTCTTGTCTGCAAAAAACTCGGTAACCCTGTGTCCGATCACTTCTTCCGGCAAATACCCCAGCCTTTTCAGCACCGACTGGCTGATCATCGTGATCTCGCCCATGCGGTTGATCCGGCAATAAATATCCTGCAAGTTTTCAAAAATGCCTCGGAAAAGCTCTTCACTATGCCTTAGCGAAAGCTCGGCTTCCTTACGCCGCGTAATGTCGCGGGCGATACCGGACACCTCTTCGATCACGCCGTCGGCATAATGGATCGGATTCAGGTAAAATTCCAGCCACATTTCACCCGCATCTTTCCGGTCGATTTTGAATTCGAAATACTGCGGCTCACCGCGTAGCGCCTGACGGTATTTGGTTTCGAGCGTCCGCCGGTTGCTATTGCCGACCATCCGCCATCCGAATTTCTCGGCGCTGGATTGCAGCGAAGGCCTCACACCGAGCTGATTATGAATCAGATCGGCATAATTTCTATTGAATGAGGTGAGTTGCAGCGATTTGTTGACCGACCAGATCAAATGCGAACTGCTGTCGAAAATCGCGTTCAAACGCGCCAGGTATTTGCTCAGTTCCTCTTCGCTTTGCTTACGCGCGATCGCCATCGCCACCTGACCGGAAATGAATTCCAGCAATTCAAGGTCGCGTGTATCGAACATATTAGGATCATCGTAGGATTTCACCCCGATAATCCCGGTCACCCGGTCGCCTATACGCAAGGGCACGCACAGGAGAACTTTCGGCGTGACGCCGTACAAGTACAAGCTGTTCGTTTTGGCGAGCTTCTCAATGTCCTTGTCGGAAAGGAACAGCGGCTTATTAGAAGCAATCGCATACTCCGTCAGACCATTGCCCAGTTTCCGTTTGGTAAACCGGACATTACCTTTGAAATACTGGTCTACATAATACGGGAAGTAAATGTAGCTCTTGCTGGGGTCGTATAATGCGATAAAGAAGTTCCTGACATCAATGATCTTGCCCAACTCGTCGTGAATACCGTGGTAAAATTCGTCGAGGTTTTGCGTATTGACCGTCCAGTTGGCAATGCTGTAATACAGGTTCTGCGCCTTTTCAGCCCTTATTTTTTCCGTAAAATCATTTAAAATACAGCGGAATGCGGTCGGTTTGCCATTGTCGAAACGGCAGTTCACACTACCGGCTACAAATACCTTTTTCCCGTCACGGTTCATAAAAACCGCCTCGAAACTCGGATTGGCAATGCCTTGCTCGATCCGTTTAAGCTGTTCGAGCGCTTCTTCCTTATGCTGCGGGTGCAGAATGTCCTCCATTCGCATGGAAGCGATTTCATCCAGCCCGTAACCCAGGACTTCACGCCAGGCCTTGTTCACAAATATGAATTTACCGTCGATCGCCACCAGCTGGATCAGGTCGCTGGTGTTATCCACCAGATCCTGCAACTGCGAATTGGATTTGGCAATAGCCGATTCCATTCTCCTGCGGCGGGTAATATCATCACCAACTAGCGTAATGCATTCTACCTCATCATTTTCCTGGTGCATCAGCACCGAATTGATCGAGAAAGTACGCAGCGTCCCTTTCTGAGCGAGGAACGGCACTTCGCGTTGTTCAAGTTTACGCTTTCCCTGGATACCCTCTTCGAGCATTTGCCGCACCTCGTGCTCCTCTTCCTTTGGTATCAACTTATCGAATATGCTGAAACCCACCAGGTCCGACTCGTGCCAGCCGGTTTTCATCAAGGCGTGCGGGCTTACGCTGCGAATCGTAAAATCGGGTGAAAAGGTAATTCCGATCAGGTTTAAATGCTGAAGTGTGTGGTGAATAGTCTGCCAGTCGGTTTGGGATAAAATCAGTTCCATGGGTCCCGGTACAATCGCACTTTTAAGTTTCCTTCCAATTCTTTATTCGATAAATCTACGAATTAAGACGTAATTTTGGCTTGTGAAAATGAATTATAAAAAACCGGATGATTCCAAAGTGCGGGCCAAAAAGCATCTGGGCCAGCACTTTCTGAAAGATTTGAATATTGCCCAACGCATCGTCGACGGACTCTCCGGCCACGGTGGTTACGACCGCGTCCTGGAAATCGGACCGGGTATGGGCGTTCTTACCCAATTTCTTTTACCCAAAACCAACTTTACAACCCATGTCATCGAGATCGACACCGAATCGGTAGCCTATCTTGAAAAGCATTATCCGGACCTTTCGCCACGCATTATCGCGGGTGATTTCCTGAAATTCAATCCGGGCGACTACTTTGCCGGCAAGTTCGCGATCATCGGAAATTTCCCCTACAACATCTCCTCGCAGATATTCTTCCGGGCCCTCGAAATCCGTGACCGCATTCCGGAGATTGTTTGTATGCTTCAAAAGGAAGTAGCGCAGCGCATTGCATCGCCTCCGGGTAATAAGGATTACGGTATTCTGAGCGTGCTGTTGCAAGCCTTTTATGATATCGATTACCTGGTGTCGGTACCGCCCGGCGCGTTCGATCCTCCGCCGAAAGTGCAATCCGGCGTAATAAGGCTACGCAGGAATGCGGTAGCGGCGCTTGAATGCGATGAAAAACTGTTTTTCAGGGTGGTAAAAACTGCATTCAATCAGCGGCGCAAAACCTTGCGCAATGCGCTGAAACCGGTAGGCGAAATACCGGACCATCCTTTGCTCAACAAACGGGCCGAACAATTGAGTGTTCAGGACTTCGTTACGTTGACGTTACTTGCCCAAAATATACAGGCAACGAACTAAACCTTCTCTGAGACAGTATATTCAATAAGCTAAAAGCATTTCGCCAATCGCTAAAAGCTCATTACGATGACGTTCGAATTAACCCAGCTATACGTAGACCACATTCAGGAACTGATTGAAAAAGAGGACTCTGCGGCCATCCGGTCGGAAATGGAGAACCTCTTTGCGGCGGATATTACCAGCCTGCTATCCGAGCTGGAAACTGAAAGCGCGAAATTCCTGGTCAATCAGCTGAATATCGAAACCGGTGCGGCGATTCTTGCCGATATGGACCGGGGCGAACGCCGGGACTTTCTGAAAGCCTTTACCTCGGAGGAAATATCCAAATTCGTCAACCTGTTCGATTCCGATGACGCCGTGGATTTGCTGAACGAGCAGCCCATTCGCGTGCGTGAAGAAGTGATCGCCTTGCTCGAAGACCGCGAACAAGCCCGGTTTATCCTTGATCTGCTGCACTACGACGAGGACGTAGCCGGTGGTTTGATGCAGAAGGAGCTTATTAAAGCGAACGAAAACTGGACTGTGAACCAATGCATCGAAGAGCTTCGCACCCAGGCCGAGGACGTGGAGAAGGTGTATGCGGTGTATGTGGTGGATGATTTTGGTAAACTGCTGGGCATTCTCTCCCTGAAAAGGATTGTGCTCGCGCATAAGAACACGAAAATCGAGAGCCTTTACGATAAGGACGTTATTTTCGTCGAAACCTACCGCCCCGCCGAGGAAGTGGCCGAACTGATGCGGCGCTATGACCTGGATGCCTTGCCTGTCGTGAATGTGCAGGGGAAACTCCTCGGCCGCATTACCATCGATGATATCGTGGACGTAATTACCGACCAGGCAAGTTCTGATACCCTGGCTATGGCGGGTATTACCGGGGACGTGGAAGAAGACGACAGCATCTGGCAACAAACCAAAGCCCGCTTGCCCTGGCTGCTCGTAGGAATGATGGGGGGAATCCTGGCCGCAAAGTTTATCAGCTTTTTTGAAGGCGACCTCAAAATCATTCCGGCAATGGCTGCATTTATTCCCATTATCGGTTCAACAGGCGGTAATGTGGGGATTCAGACGTCTTCCATTATTCTGCAAGGCCTTGCGGATAAGACCGGTATCGACACCACATTGGGTCAACGGCTGATCAGGATGTTCGCTGTGGCGTTTATCAATGGACTCATTATCAGCGCTATCGTTTTCGGATTCAATATGTTGATCGGGAATGACTTGCAACTGGCATTGGTTGTTTCCACCGCATTGATGTCGGTGGTGTTTCTCGCCTCTTTTATGGGCACATTAACACCGATTTTACTCGAAAAAATAGGCATTAACCCGGCCGTAGCGTCCGGGCCATTTATTACTACCGCCAATGACCTGATCGGTTACGGTGTTTATTTCGGTCTTGCACATTTGCTACTCAAATTGTAGTATCGAGGCGGACTAGCATTCACTCAGACTGATCGGAATATTCACCGCAAGTCCGCCTTCGGAAGTTTCTTTGTACCGGTTGTTCATATCCAGCGCGGTTTGCCACATAGTTTTGACCACATTATCAAGGGAAACTTTCGCGTTCTCGGGGTTGCTTTGCAAGGCAAGCTGGGAAGCTGTAATTGCCTTGATCGCGCCCATCGTGTTCCGTTCGATACAGGGAATTTGTACTAATCCCGCCACCGGATCACACGTGAGTCCCAGGTGATGCTCCATCGCGATTTCCGCAGCCATCAGGCATTGCTGCACTGTTCCGCCGGAAACCTGTGCCAACCCGGCGGCCGCCATCGCCGATGATACCCCGATCTCCGCCTGGCACCCTCCCATAGCCGCCGAAATCGTCGCACCTTTTTTGAAAATACTCCCGATTTCACCTGCTGTGAGCAGAAACCTGAAAATATCCTCTTCGGTACCACCGCAAAATGTCACATGGAATTGCAGCACCGCCGGTATTACACCCGCCGCGCCATTGGTAGGCGCCGTAACCACGCGGCTGTAAGCGGCGTTTTGCTCATTCACGGCCAATGCGAAGCAGCTCACCCAATCGAGTGTATAATTGAAGCCAGAACCGCCCTTACGGATTTGTTCGATCCATTCCTCGCAGCCTGCACAGGCGTGCCCTTTTAATAGTTTCTGGTTCAATTCGGCGGCTCTGCGCTGTACGTTCAGGCCGCCTGGCAGCACACCTCTGTGCTGGCAACCCAGGAAAATACTGTCCTGCATTACCCGCCAGATATTCAACAGATCCTTTCTGATAGTTGCATCATCCCGCCAAATCCGCTCATTGTCGAGCACCAACTCCCAGATTGCCTTGCCCGTAACCCGGTGCCATTGCAGCAAATCCGATGCTTGGTCAACCGGATATGGGATCTCCGATAATGCAGCCCCGGCCGCGGCCTCCCTGCCCTCCTGGATCACAAAGCCACCGCCTATCGAATAATAGGTTTCTTCTAATACGCGGCCGTCAGTACACAAAGCCGTGAAAGCAACTCCATTCGGATGAAATGGAAGCGACTCCGATTTATGAAACACTACATCCGTTTTGGGGTTGAAATGAATTTGCATTTCGCCGTGCAAGCGTATCGTCTCGCTCACAGCTATGTCCGCGAGAATACGGTCGATCGAACTTGTTTCGATCGTTACAGGATCATAACCGCTCAAACCGAGGATAACTGCGATATCCGTACCATGCCCTTTACCCGTTTTCGCGAGTGAGCCGTAGAGATGTACCGTCACTTTTTCGACGCTATTCAGCAGGCCTCGCTCTTTCACGGCTCCTAAGAATTGCTGTGCAGCCCGCCACGGGCCTAATGTATGGGAACTCGATGGGCCAATGCCTATCTTAAAAATGTCAAAAACGGAAATGCGTTCTGATGTCATGAATGAGGTAATCGAAAAGGAATTACTTCTTGATATGCCGGTTTTGGAGTTCAGGGGGGAGTCCGGCTTTTGCGAGCATTTCTCTTCCTTTGGCTACTTTTTCGGGAAAGCCCACCGTACGCTCGTACTTATCAAGTTCAGGGTTGTACGTTCCCAATCCCTTGTTGGATGCCTCGGTTTCAGTGAGTATGCTTTTCATAGTGTTTGAGATTTTCATAAAACTATAACAATTTCGATATGAGAAATGCTTCATAATTGATATTTTTTTGAAAAGGATAAAAACGACCGTTCAAATAGCCCCACACCGAATAATCATTCTTTATCTCGTCATAACGGTTACTTATAATGATGCGGTACAATCTAGTCCGAACGGGAGTGCTGCCAGTCAGGTGGATGGTTACACCTGTATTTTTGGACAGAAATTCTACCGCGATTCCGACAACAGTAGAAAGTACCATTTCCATGTCACCGTTATCTGTAATTGCCAGGTCATTAAATCCGGGATCACCACCCACCCAATCCCCAAAACCGAGGTTAAAGATACCTTCCTGCATCAAATCGAATTGAACCTTTTTGATAACCCTACCTTTCTTTCCTTCGCTTACAAAGGAATAAACCTTGTTATCGAGAGAGTATTGAACATCGTACCGCGGTTGATCCATCAAAGAAGCAAGTGTGTGCTTGGCTGAAACTTTACACATATTTAAGTTCCCATTATGGCGATTTACCCAAGCCGAAATGCAACCGGTCACATTCATTAAACCATCGGCTTTTCACGTGCCGTTTAAGCCTTTTCAAAGATTACCCCGTACTTTTGCGCACATACGAAGAACCAATACATAACATATGATTGCAGTAATCCAGCGCGTGAGCAGCGCTTCGGTGACTATTGAAGGGAAAGTAAAAGGTGAAATCAAAACAGGCTTTATGGTCCTTCTGGGCATCACGCATGCCGATCTGCCGGAAGATATCGAGTGGCTGGGGAAGAAGATCGTCGGGCTACGGGTATTCAATGACGAAGAAGGGAAGATGAACCTGGATCTGAAAACCGTGAATGGCGACATTTTACTGATCAGTCAATTCACATTGCATGCAAGCACGAAGAAAGGCAACCGGCCGTCATTCATCGAGGCTGCGAAGCCCGATATTGCCATCCCGATGTACGAAAAAATGATCGAATTCCTGGGAGCCGAATTGGGCAAGCCTATCCAGACAGGCGAATTTGGGGCCGATATGAAGGTTTCGCTGCTCAACGACGGCCCGGTCACCATTGTCATTGATTCAAAAAACAGAATCTGAAACTGACTTCACAAAAGCCCCATTCAATCATTCACTCATTCAAAATCAAACATGACCATCCAGGAAGCACAAGAACAAGTCGATCAATGGATCAAAACTTACGGCGTACGTTATTTCTCAGAACTGACCAACATGGCAATCCTGACCGAAGAAGTGGGTGAGCTCGCCCGCATTATGGCACGTACGTACGGCGACCAGTCGTTCAAGAAATCGGATTTGGGAAAAGATCTCGGCGATGAAATGGCCGATGTACTTTGGGTGCTCATCTGCCTTGCCAACCAGACGGGCATTAACCTCACCGAGGCATTTGAAAGGAACATGGCTAAGAAGACAGACCGCGATAAGGACCGCCACAAGCAGAACCAGAAACTGCAATAGCCCCTATAACAGAACAAGCCCGGAAATCCGGGCCTGCTCTGTTATCTATTTTTCCGAAATGATAATATTACATATCCAGTAACAGACGCATCGGATCTTCGAGCAACTGCTTCACGCGAACCAGGAAGCTTACCGAATCCTTGCCGTCTATCGTGCGGTGGTCGTACGACAGCGCTACATACATGATCGGACGAACGACGATCTGACCATCTACCACTACCGGGCGCTCTACGATATTGTGCATACCCAGGATAGCTGATTGTGGCGCATTGATGATAGGCGTCGAAAGCATCGATCCGAATGTACCACCGTTAGTGATCGTGAAGGTACCGCCCGACATTTCGTCAAGGCCCAGTTTACCGTCACGTGCACGAACCGCCAAACGAACGATTTCCTTTTCAATCGCTGCAAACGAAAGTGTCTCAGCATTGCGGATAACCGGCACTACCAGTCCGCGCGGTGTTGAAACAGCCACCGAGATATCAGCGAAATCGTTGTATACCAGTTCTTCGCCATCGATTTGGGCATTGATAACCGGGAAGTCTTTCAACGCAACGGTTACCGCCTTCACGAAGAACGACATGAAGCCTAGTCCTACTTCATGTTTTTCTTTGAATTTATCCTTGAATTTAGCGCGCAAATCCATTACCGGCTTCATGTCCACCTCGTTGAAAGTGGTCAGCATAGCCGTCTCGTTTTTCACCGCTACCAAACGACGTGCGATGGTTTTACGCAACGACGACATTTTCTCGCGACGAGAAGCACGTGCGCCGGCCACAGCAGGGGCTGCCGCAGGAGCCGGGGCAGCAGGCTTAGCCGCAGCAGGAGCTGCTGCCGGTGCCGCTTTCTCAGCTTTCAACGCATCGTCTTTCATGATTTTGCCTCCTGAACCCGAACCGTTTACATCCTTAGGATCGATTCCTTTTTCAGCCAGGATTTTCGCGGCCACAGGCGAAGCATGTTTCTCGCTGTAAGCTTTGTCGGCAGAAGCAGCGGGAGCGCTTGCTTGCGCAGGAGCGGCCACAGGAGAGCCAGCAGCCGGCGACCCGGTAGTTACAGCGATCGTGCAGATAACCGCGCCGATAGCCAGTGTATCACCTTCTTTTCCTACGATGGTAAGGATACCAGCTGCTTCCGCAGGCAATTCAAACGTTGCCTTATCAGATTCCAGCTCGCACAGGATTTCGTCGACAGCCACATAGTCACCATCTTTTTTGCTCCAAGAAGCGATGGTTACTTCGCTGATAGACTCTCCTACCGCAGGAACTTTCATTTCATAAACCTGGCCCGTTGCAGCGGGTGCAGCTGCTGCCGGAGCTTCGGCTTTTGCAGGTTCCGCGGCAACAGGAGCTGCTGGTGCAGCTGCCTCCGCCTTTGAAGCCGTTTCTTTCGGAGCAGCACCGTTAGCCGCCTCGATGGTTGCTATCAGCTCGCCGATATTGAGCGTATCGCCTTCCTGCGCCTTAATATGTAATATCCCTTCTGCTTCCGCGGTGAGTTCAAATGTCGCTTTGTCCGAATCCAGCCCGCAGATCACTTCGTCCATCTTCACAAAATCGCCATCATTTTTGAACCAGTTTCCTATCGTAACCTCGGTAATCGACTCGCCAACGGGCGGTACTTTTATTTCAATTTCAGCCATTTTATGTGCAATCTTGTTATCGAATTAAGTCAAAAATTATAGGAATATCATTCAAAAGCTCTATTGATGATCTCCGCTTGTTCCTTCGTATGGATTTTAGAGAACCCTGTCGAAGGTGAAGCACTCGGTTCGCGGGCGATTACCTGCAATGGCTTCACACCTTTGTACATGCGGAGCATGAATGTCCAGCCACCCATGTTGAAAGGCTCTTCCTGTACCCAGAATACATTTGCATTTTCGTACTGAGCCAGGTGCGCGTCGATCTGCGTTTGCGGGAACGGATGCATTTGTTCCAGACGAATGATCGCCACGTCGTCGCGTTTGTCTGCTTGCTGTCTTTCGTATAGTTCGTAGTAGAGCTTACCAGTACATAGCAACACTTTTTTCACCTTCTTCGGATCTGCATAAGTATCTCCGATGGTTTCCTGGAATGAACCGCTTACCAGGCTATCGATCGGCGAAACGCAAAGCGGGTGACGCAGCATCGATTTGGGCGACATAACGATCAACGGCTTCCGGAACGGGAACTTCAACTGCCTGCGGAGCAAGTGGAAGAAGTTAGCCGGTGTAGTTACGTTCGCCACAATTATATTATAGTTTGCCGAAAGTTGCAGGTAACGCTCCGGACGCGCATTGGAGTGCTCCGGCCCCTGGCCTTCGTAGCCGTGCGGCAGCAACATCACCAGGCCTGTCCAACGGTCCCATTTGGTTTCGCTCGATGTTACGAACTGATCGATGATCACCTGCGTACCGTTGGCAAAGTCACCAAACTGTGCTTCCCAGATTACCAATGCATTCGGGTTAGCCATCGAATAACCAAATTCAAACCCTAATACCCCATACTCTGAGAGCAGCGAGTTGTAGATCATGAACTGGCCCTGGCCGTCCTGAATGTGTTGCAAGCTGTTGTAAGACGCATTCGTTTCCACATCGCGCAACACCGCGTGGCGGTGTGAGAATGTACCGCGTTGTACGTCCTGGCCGCTCAAACGGACGATATTGCCTTCCGTAAGGATCGAACCGTAGGCGAGTAACTCGGCAGTGGCCCAGTTTACTTCCTTTTTGTCAAAGATCATTTGCTCACGGTCTTTGAGCAATTTGTCGATCTGTTTCAGTCTGTTGAAGCTCTCCGGAGTGGTGATCAGCGCTTTACCGATCTTTTCAAGCACTTCCAGAGGTACACCGGTTTCCGGTGATTTCTCAAAATCTTCCGGTTTTGATTTACGCAGGGTATGCCATTCCTGTTCCAGCTTCGGCATGGTGTACGGCAATGCTTTCTGCTTCACCATATCAAGACGTTCCTGCAACAACTGCTTGAACTCCTTATCCATGTTGGCTGCCAGCTGTGCATCCACATCGCCACGCTCCGCCAGTGTTTTCTGGTAGATTTCGCGTGGGTTCTGATGGTTCTCGATGGATTTATAAAGAACCGGCTGCGTAAATTTAGGTTCGTCCGCCTCGTTGTGTCCGTGACGGCGGTAGCAAACCATATCAATGAATATATCCTTATTGAATTTCTGACGGTATTCCACCGCAAGGCGCATACAGTACACTACCGCCTCCGGATCATCACCATTGACGTGCAGTACAGGCGCATCTACGATTTTTGCGATGTCCGTACAGTAGATCGACGAACGCGCGTCTGTGAAGTCGGTCGTAAAACCAACCTGGTTGTTGATCACAAAATGGATGGTACCGCCGGTGTAGTAGCCATTCAGTGCCGACATCTGGGTCACTTCGTAAACGATACCCTGTCCTGCCACAGCGGCATCACCGTGGATCAATACCGGCAATACGCGGTCGTAATCGCTGTCGTACATGCCGTCGGCGCGCGCGCGGATGTAGCCTTCCACAACCGGGTTTACCGCTTCGAGGTGAGACGGGTTCGGCGCAAGTTTCAGGTGTACATGATTACCATCCTTGGTGGTGATCTGGCTCGCAAAACCCATGTGGTATTTCACGTCACCATCGCCCCAAACCTGGTCGGGCAGGTTACCTTCGAACTCGTTGAAGATCTGGCCGTAGGTTTTCTGCATGATGTTGGCCAGCACGTTCAGACGGCCGCGGTGCGCCATACCGATCATCACTTCTACCACGCCCATTTCGGCGGCCTTGTTGATCATCGCGTCCAGCGCGGGGATCGTCGTTTCACCGCCTTCCAGCGAGAAGCGTTTCTGTCCGAGATATTTGGTATGCAGGAAGTTTTCAAAAACAACCGCCTCGTTCAGCTTTGAAAGAATGTGTTTTTTCTCATCGATCGAGAAAGTCATTGTCAGCGCTTCCTTCTCGATTTTTTTGCGCAACCAGCTCTTTTGCTCGCGGTCGCGGATGTAGAGGTATTCGAAACCGATATTTCTTGCATAGATCGTCTGCAATGCATCTACGATCTCGCGCAAGGTGGCCGGACGATCAAAGACCTCAACACCTGCTTCAAACACGGTATCGAGGTCTTCGGGTCCAAGATTAAAATCAGCAATGTCCAATTGCGGACGACGGTCTTTCCTTTTCTGGATCGGGTTCGTAGTCGCCAGAAGGTGTCCCCTCGACCTATATCCACGGATCAAATGCACCACTTCCATTTCTTTGCGAATGCGTGCAGGGTCCGTTTTTCCAACTACCGCAGCCTCTTTGCCGTTGGCAGCACCATTGGTATGTCCGTTACCGGTAGCAGGGAATTTTTGGTAAAAATCATAACCTTCAAAAAACTTCTGCCAGCCTTCATCTACGGAAGCTGGGTCTTGCTTATAGGAATTGTACAATTCATCGATATAAGCGGCGTCGGAATTTGCTATATAAGTGTATTTATCCATCACAAAAGTGAGTATTTCATTTACGGCACAAAGGTACGAGACTTATGTAAAGATTACGAATAAAAATATCCTTTTAACTTAACGCGAGAGACGATTGGAAATGGTTCTAGCCACTAGAATTTCTGAAATCCTTTGGGATTCGGAATAAATTTCAACATGAGCTCGTGGATCCCCTTTGGCCCTGAGTAGGAAGCGTAGATCTGTTCTACCTGTCGCGTGCTGTAAAAATACCCCAGCCGCACATTTCTTCCCAGCTGAACCTCAGCGGTTAACTGCAAATAATCCACTTTTGCCGAAAAGGAATTGTAGCCGCCTCCTACCCGATACGACGCGCCCAACCCAACCTTCTCCCTGAACCAGAATCGGGATCCGAAATCAACCCTGAGTTTATGATCCTTTTCCTGGACAACCAGCACATGCGGCAGCATCATGACATCCTCGCTCAACTCGTGACTTCCGCCAGCGGTGATATACAGTGGCCGGCGGTAAAAGCTACCCACGATCTGGTCGCCGAACTTTTGTGAAAGCACTTCCGGCTTCGAAATCCCGAAATACAATTGATCCGACCGCAGCCAGGCACCCAGCCCGAAACTGCCCAATGCACGGTTATTACCGATAGAAGTCCCGTTCGTAACCGGCAGCACATTGATTCCCCCCTGGGCGCCAAGGCCTAACTTCCAGGTGTCGGACAAGCCAAGATGAAATGCAAATGAACCCACAAAACCGGTAGTCGTGAAATAACTCGTCTGGTCGTTCAATGCCTGAAAACCTATCCCGAACTTGCCATTAGCAACGGTACCATCGGCGGCAAAGGTTTGGCTGGTGGGGGAATTGGGAATGTTGAACCATTTCCTGCGAAAAATCGCGGTCATATTAAAGTCCTCGCGCACGCCCGTAAAGCCGGGGTTGATCGCCATCGGATTCTGGACGTATTGCTCGTAAAGCACCTCCCGCTGCGCCTTAGCCGCGCCCAGGCTCGCTACCAACAATGTCCCGGCCAGAAAAATCCTTCTCGAATAGTGATGTGTGTTTTTCAAAAACATAGCACTGAAATGGGTTATTTTAAACAAAAATGGCAGGAGAGTGAGCCCCTGCCATCTTAATAACTCTTGAATATTGCTTTTTTACTGTTGAATCAGATCAAAAATCGTAACCCAGTGTTACGTAAGGAATTGGCTTATTGGTGTAGCCGTTATCAACTCCCCAGGCGTAATCAAATTTGGCATAGAAACCGAACAACGTCGTTCTCACACCAGCACCGTAACCCATCAGGTAAGGGTTTTTATAATTGGTAACCGTCGCGCGGAACGTCCCGCTCGGGTCCGTGATGATTTGCGTATTCAGACTGTTGTTTTCACTGAATGGCCCTTTGCCTGTCCACGCAGTACCAATATCACCGAAGCCGACTATCTGGAAGTTACGCAGGAAGCTCGACGTAATCGCGCCGCGGTAAAGGTATTTCACCAACGGAATTCTCAGTTCTGCATTCAGCAACATATAACTTGTCCCCGACAGCCTGTTGAGTTTAAAACCTCTCAGGTTAGTCGCAAAATCAGCGAAGAAAATGTCGCGGTTATCACGCTGGAAGTTCAGCGGGTTGTCTCCGGTACGGTTCTCCTTGCGGTTACCGAGCCAGTTTTCCATACCACCAAGGATATTCTGCTTGGGCGCACGTCCGCCCGAGTGGCTGGCCGCTGCACGCACCGCCAGGATCAGGTCGCGGTGGATTTTCTGGTAGTGACGGAAATCGAGGCTCACGCGGTTGAAGCTCTCATTTCCATTAGTCAAACCCTGGTACAGGTCGTAACGCAGCTTGAAACGCGTTCCTTCCATCATATTCATACCATTCACCCGGGTGTTATCAAATACAAATTCGCTGCGCAAGCCACCGTAGTTCGAAGACAAATCCGGATTAGGCAGCAGCACGTCGATCATTCTCGTAGATGTGAACATCGGCGACACCGAGAAACGGCTCGTGGTTGAGAATGGGTACGATGCAGTGAACATCAATTGGTTGAAGCGGTATTTCTGAATCAGCCCCTCCGAGTCGTTGTATAATGTCCTTCTGTCCACGCGCAGACCGAAGTCGACCCGGTAGGTATTGTTGTTGTATTCGGCAAACAAATCACTGTTCCGGAAATTGGACGAAATGAAAAGCCCGGCCTTAATGACGTGGTTTTCGAGCAGATCGTTCATCGAAATCGACTGTGCATAGCCGAATCCGCGGATAGGGTCGATGCGCCAGTCGGAACTTGCGTCATTGGTAATAAACAGTCCTTTGTAGTTATATGGTCCTTTGATGGCGATATTCTCACGGACTGCCTTCGTGCGCGAGGCTACGCCCGGCGTTGTAGGGAAGTTTCCGCGGTTTCTTCTCGATTCAAATGATTTCAAAACATCTTCATCGAACTCATAATTATCCGTATCAACTTCGCCCTCTTTCAAAGCCAGTTTTTTTGGTTGATCCGCCTGCGTTGCTTTGGTAGTCGAATCCGCTTTTACCGCGTTAGCAGCACCGTTGCCCGGGTTCCCCGCGCTGGCAACACTCAACGATGGCGGATTGACCGTCGCATTAATATCAAAACCGTTCTTGAATGCGGCAGTATAATAACCGTCATTCAAATAAGTATAGGCCAATGCCCCGCCCGGCGCTTTCAGGTTCACGTCGGCGTTGCGGATGTTCTGAATGTAGTTGGTCAGCTGCGAGCTCGTCTGTGAAGCACGGTTATACTTATAAAGATTATTGACACCTTTTCCATTAGAAAGATAAACCACGTCATTCTCGTCGGCATACACCGGTGTCAGCTTGGTCTTTCCTTCCGACTCCACCAACTTGACGATGTTTTCCGATCGCGGCGTTCCGTCGTGCTCAAAAAGTGTATAAGAAGGCGCAATGGATTTGAAGTTTCCTTTATCTCCTCTACCCAACGAATCCACCGGTCTGTTGGAAGAGAAAACCACCCGTCGCGAAGAACCCTGAATGAAGCGTGGTGAAAGATCGTCGTAAAGGTCGCTGGTGAGCGGCAATGCCGAAGCCCGCGCCACGCTGATGAGGAAAATATCGTTCTGACCGGCCTTATCCGCGCTCACGGCGAGCATCGAACCGTCGTGCGACACATCCATATCCACAATCTGATCCAAACCGCGGATATTGCGTTTTGTTTTAATCCTGATTTTCTTGGTACCTACATTTTCGTACCGGTACAGGTTCTTCTTGTCGTTTTCATTAGCCAGAATCGTCAGCTCATTGTTTCTCGACCAGCCCAAAAGCGGCGGCTGTGTTTTCATCCGGCCGCCGATAATATCCAATTTGCCCTGACGTACTACTTTTTTCGACCCCGATTCACTATCAAACAAATACACGCGGTAACGACCATTTTTGATCTCGCTCACCGCCGTGAATTTCTTGTCGGGCGATACTTTGATCACCGCACTCGCATCGGTCACGTTGAATTCATTCAGTTTATACTTCCAGGTCGGGCTGGGATCTGCGTAGAACTGCTCGGCATTCTTGGTCTGGTTCAGGTAATAAGCCCGCCAGTCGCGCAGGAAGCGGTTGTAGGATTGCACGCCGAGCGTACTGGTGATACTGGTTTGCTCAGTGCGGATAATCCGGGTGAGGTTGAGAATATCAGAAATTTTATCCTTTCCGTAACGTTCCGCGATATAGTTCCAGATCGAGTGTCCGATCAGCGTTGCGTCATCGCCTGTCATGAGCGTCGGCTTGCGGATATTGCGGTTTTTGAAAAAATCACGCATATAATCGTTCAGCTCCGGCGACCAGCCTTCTGCAATATAAGCAGCTGTTCCCGACATGAACCATTCCGGCAATGTAAGCAGGAGCGAGCTTTGCAGCGCCTCTTTCATATTACCGCCATACAGCATATCATACACGAAAAGAAGGCTGATATCCCGTACGAGTTTTTTACGGAAACCAATCTGATCGCCTGTATACGCAACCTCCACGCGGGATTGCGACAGGTTCAGTTTCTGGTCTGAAAGGTTATCCAGCACCGAAAGCCCCATATTGCTCTGTTCGAGCTCTGCGGGGGAGTTGTACAGGAATATTTTTACGCGGTTATAGGGCGTCCAGCCGAGCACATCGGTGATTTTATCAAACTCGCTCTCCGCATATTGAGCCGTCAGCTTTGCGAGATTGGTCCCGCCCTGGTAATGGTAGATTTCAAAATTGGTGGTCCGGAAAATCTTCCAGTTGAACTTCTTGTACTGGACCCGGTTCTTTCCAAAAGTCTCCTGTGAAGGATAGCGCTGTGCTATTGAGTCGTTGAATAATCCAAAAACTGCTAAAAGACCGATCGAAAAGGTTAATGTGTAAATATATCTTCTGCTCATATTGCTTAGGCTGACGTCAACGGAAATATAACGAAAAATACCTTTTTATATTCACTAGCGGGTTCAATTCTTTGCCGTAAATCAGGTGGTTACAAAACTCTTTAGCCAGAAATGGAGCAAGCGTAACGCCCTTTGTACCTAACCCATTGAAAATAGACACATTAGGAAACTCCGGGTGAATACCGATCAGCGGGCGGCGGTCACGCACGGATGGGCGTATACCCGCCTGAGCGCCCTTTAATGTGTAACCGGTGCTAAGCAGGCCCTGCAATTTCGCTTCCAGTTCCTCTGTTGCGGCTTCCGTAACCTCCCAGTCGAGCGGGTTCCACGAGTAGGTCGCCCCCACTTTCATCCTATTTTCAGTCAGCGGTAATGCGAATATTCCCTGGTTGATGATGTACGGTTTCACCGGAACGTCCGTGGCGATTTCCAGGATTTGTCCTTTTACGGGAGTAAACGGCAGCCAGTTGAACCAGCTGTTTTCCAACGCAAAAAAACCCTGACAAAAAACGACCGTTTTGAACCGCTTGCCCTGCCATTCGATACCTTCCTCCGTTCGTAAAAATTGCGCTGGATCGAAGGTTGCTTCTACATATAAATTGCGTTCCTGAAAATACGCGCGACTGGCGTCCAGCAATGCCGGAAGATCGATCCAGCCCGATTGCACTACCTCCAAACCACCGAAACCCGCATTTACATAAGGCATTTCTGCCCCTGGGTCGGGCGCGTTGGCTACGTAAGGACTAATGCCCGGGTCAGCCGTTTGCGCGAGGTAGGTGTTTTGCTCTTCGATCGACCGGAAAGGCCGGTAAATCGGAGCTAAGTGCATTAGTTTACAGTCCAGTTTTGTTTCGAGGTTCCCGTAAAATGTTCTTGCATAGGGAAAAAGATCATCAGCCAACCAGGTCTTGACCAGCTTTTTGCCCGTCAACGGATTGAAAATACCTGCTGCAACGCGCGAGGAAGAAGGCATAGAAGCGTCACCAACGATTTGGAAGCTCTTTCCTAAATCGTGCAGATGCCAGGCTACGGATGTGCCGCCTATCCCCTGCCCTATTATAAGGTAATCGTAGTCAAATGAGGGCATATTAGCTATTGTCGGCGGCGCGGCGTCTGAGCGACAGCCCGATCTGCTCATCGGCAAGGCGTACCACCACTTCCACCTGCTCGTCGAGGGTCATAAATGAGTTATCAATATAAATAGCATCCTCAGCCTGGCGGAGCGGACTTTCAGCGCGGGTAGTGTCGATGTAATCGCGTGTTTTGAGGTTTTCCAGGATCTCTCCCAGATCCACGATGTCGCCTTTTTCCATTAATTCCAATTGGCGGCGATGCGCGCGGATCATCGGATCTGCGGTCATGAAGATTTTCAACTCGGCCTGCGGAAATACGACTGTACCAATGTCACGGCCGTCCATTACTATACCTTTCGTTTTGCCCATTCGCTGCTGCTGCGCCACCAATGCATGCCGCACTTCGGCGATAGCGCTCACCTCACTTACCCTTTCGGAAACATACATTTTACGGATCTCATCCTCGACATTCAAACCATTCAGATACGTATCGTTGCGGCCGAGTTCAGGATGCCGGCGGAAGGAGATATGCACCTTCGACAAGGCGTTTTCTACTTCCTTAGGATTGGTAAGACTAATATGATTCTGGATAAAATACAGTGTAACAGCCCTGTACATCGCACCGGTGTCGATGTAAGGGTAATTCAATTGCTTGGCAACCAGTTTCGCAGTCGTGGATTTCCCACAACTTGAATAACCGTCGATCGCAACGATAATCTTGGGCATATTGGAAAGTGTAATTTTACAGAGCGTAAAAATACATTTTTAAAGCTCATTCCCCGGCTAGCTTCACAAACAAATGTTCGTCCAGGACCTGGTCGTTTTTGATAATGGCCTTGCGGTGAATCGCTTCGAGTTTGTAACCGGCTTTTTCCAGCACGCGCATCGAGGCCGGATTGGTTTCAAATACACCTGCGAAGAGCCGTGTGATGGTGGTATTGGCAAAAATCCAGTCGGTCATTTGCATTACTGCGGCGGTGGTAATGTTGAGCCCCCAGTAGGGTTCGCCGAGCCAGTAGCCGATCTCAGCATTATTGCGGTGAATATCTTCCTGGCGCAGCACACCTATCCCGCCTACAAACTCATCCTGATAATAGATCGCCCGGTGGAAGCTCTCGCCGCTGTGCCGCCCGTTGCAGAAATCGATCCAGTAATGAGCGTCGGAGAGCGTGTAGGGCGAGGGAAAATTATCCCTCACCTGCGCTACTACATTTTTGTTATTGGCCAGTTGGGCCAGCCTTTCGGCAATATTTCTTGTGAACGGTCTGAGTGTTACCTGTTGGTCCATACAAAACTATTCGCCTTCGAGCAGGAAGATCACCATACTGCGCGCCCCGTGCGCGCCGATGACCAGCGATTGCTCAATATCAGCAGTTTTTGACGGACCTGCAATAAAGCAGCCCCAGCCCAGCGTGTCCTGCAAGCGCACGTACGCCTCGTGCATATTGTCCACGAGCGCATTACGCGGGATCACAAATGCGAGGTTCTGGGTAATAAATGGCAGTACCCGATGCGGCAAATACTGGTCTGATATCCATACCGCCCCATTTTCCGCCACGCCGAATTCAGCCTGCACGATGGCAATTTCCACGGTTTCCAGCTCGTGCGGGTCGGAAACGTTGAGGCTGAAATCCGCCCAGGCGCTTAATGCGGGAATAGTCGTAGCACGGTTCACGACGCCCGCGTAAAGTTCCTCGGCCTTCGCCGAGAGCTCTTCCAGGTTTTTCACCACGATCACCTCGGTGTAAATCAGGCTGAGCATTTCGCGGAATTTGTCTTCGGTGCTTTCAAAATGGCTGACAAAAGTGGTTACCGACGGCAGCTTCACTTCCTCAGGTTTGTTCTGCCTGATCTGGCTTAAAATTCTATCTCGTGAGCTCATATCAATTCTTTCTGTTACGTACATACCAGTCGCGGAAGCTTTCCTCAGGCGGCTCGGGCATATCGCGCTGTTTGTACCAGGGATTCAATGTATTGTTCACCATGAATGGCATGGCGCGCATCACCGTCCGCCCCAGCCTGCCCGACCATTGGTAAAACCGCGGCGCAGCCAGCACCGTCGACATGGCCCGTATGCCTATTTCCTTGCTTTTCGGAACGTGCCCTTCCTTCGCAAGCACCTGCCGCCATTTATACAGCTGGTCATGAATGTCGATTTTCACCGGGCACACATTCGAACAGCTGCCGCATAGTGTACTTGCGAAAGGCAAATCCGCATTTTTGGTCATATCCAAATTAGGAGCCAGAATCGAGCCGATCGGCCCGGCGACCGCATTGTGATAGCTATGCCCGCCGCTTCTGCGGTAAACCGGGCAGGTATTCATACAAGCCCCGCAGCGAATGCATTTCAAAGAATTCCGGAAATCCTTCCTTCCCAATTGCGTGCTACGCCCATTGTCTACAATCACAATATGCATTTCCTGCCCCTCGCGCGGCTTTTTGAAATGGCTGCTGTAAGTAGTAATCGGCTGGCCTGTGGCGCTTCGGGCTAGCAGCCGCAGGAATACGCCCAAATGCTCCTGTTTGGGGATAATCTTTTCAAAACCCATGCAGGCAATGTGAATGTCGGCCAAATGCGCGCCCATATCGGCATTACCTTCATTCGTAGAGACAACAAAGCTACCCGTTTCGGCCACGGCGAAATTCACGCCTGTCAATGCTGCGCGGCGCGTGAGGAACTTGTCGCGCAAATGCTGGCGGGCGGCTTCGGTGAGGTATTGCGGGTCGGTAGCGCCAGCTTCGGTGCCCAAATGTTCGTGAAAAAGGTCGCCGATATCCTTCTTTTTCAGGTGGATAGCCGGCAATACAATATGGCTCGGCGGCTCGTTGCGGAGCTGCACGATGCGTTCGCCCAGGTCGGTATCGATCACCTCGATGCCGTTCTTTTGAAGGAACTCGTTCATATGGCATTCCTCGGTGAGCATCGACTTGCTTTTGACCATCTTGTCGATCTTATGCTTCTTTAAAAGCCCGAGTACAATCTCGTTATGCTCTGCCGCATTCGCCGCCCAATGCACCTGCACGCCGTTTTCCTTTGCTTTTTGTTCAAAAGAAATCAACAACTCATCCAGGTGCGAGAGCACATAATGCTTGATACCCGACGCGGCTTCGCGGAGCTGCTCCCACTCGGGCAATTGTTTGGATGATTTATCGCGTTTCTGACGGACAAACCACAGGGTCTCATCATGCCAGTTTACGTAAGGTTCGTCTCTGTTGAACACTTCGGAGGCGTCCGCGTGCTCCATTACTGTTTTGGACATAGCTGCCTTAACAATTAGATAATGGTATTTAAAGAAGAATAAGATTTGTACTTTTCACATTCGTTGCATTATTTCAAGTTTGCAGTTTGTTTAATAAACAACTTTTTACAAATCGAAAAAATGCTATTTTCTTGTATTGCAATATCTTATACTTTTGAATCAACAAAGTTTTTCGATCGGGGCATCGGAGTCTGAACTAAGTTCAGTTTAACTTTTTTTAGACATTAAATTATAACTCCTATGAAAACCAAAAACACTCTTATTATCGCAGCCTTCACAGGCTTGCTTCTATCAGGATCGGCATTCGCAGCTAATGCCCAGGACAACTTCGCTACCGCAGACAAAACTGAAAATGCTTCTACCAAGCTGACGGTTCTGCAGGTTAAACCATTGCAATTTCGCGTTTCTTATAATAATCCAATTTCAAAGAATGTAGTTGTACGTATTCTGGATAACGAAAAGAATGTGCTTTTCTCAGAAAACCGTAAAGTTGAAAACAACTATCTGAAATACTTCGATTTATCAACTCTGATGGACGGTACTTACACGTTCGAAATCACGGATGGTAAAGAGAAGACTGCACAATCGTTTGATATTTTGACTACAACCAGCCGCGTTGTTTCTTCAATCAACTAATAACGGGGCGCTTCTCAGATTCCATCCCAGCGCTTAAACTTTGTATACACCGGGGCTCAATGTACGGGCTCCGGTTTTTGTTTTTTAATCCCGGCATTCAGAATTTCAGCGATGTGCATCACCTGCACATTAGAATTGCTGCGTTTGAGAATACCTCCCAAATGCATCAGGCAACTCATGTCCGAGCCGGTAATGTACTCCGCATTGTGCCGAATGTGATCAGCTACGCGGTCCTTACCCATTTTCACCGATACCGCTTCCTCGCTCACGCAGAACGTTCCGCCGAAGCCGCAGCATTCGTCGGTGCGGTCGAGATCGACCAGCTCGATACCTTTCACTTGTTTCAAAAGCGATACCGGCTTCGAAAACGGCGCGGCATTCAGTTCCGACATTTGCGACAAATGCAGCCCGCGCTGGCCGTGGCATCCCTGGTGCAAACCTACCCGGTGCGGGAACTCCGCTTCGATGGTATCTATTTTCAAAATGTCGGTTATAAACTCGACCAGTTCGTAAACTCTTTTTCTGAGCACTTTCGATTCGTCGGCCTTGTTATCGGCCTTCAAATGATCCTTGATATGCAGCACACAGCTCCCCGATGGCGATACCACGTAGTCGCAATCTTTGAAAAGATCATAAAAAAGATTGTCGCACGAGCGTGACAAATGTTCGAATCCGGAGTTAGCCATCGGCTGACCGCAGCAGGTCTGGTTCAACGGAAATGTAACTGTGCAACCGAGTTTTTCAAGTAATTCGAGTGTCGCGATCCCTACTTGCGGATAAAACTGATCAACATAACAGGGAATAAATAATCCGATCTTCCAATTTGAGTAATTCATTTTCTACCAAAATTCGATGGTGGCCTGAATGGGATAGTGATCAGAAACGTCCGGATAATTTCGGATCACCTTGTAGTTTTTAATGCGGACCTTGTTGTTGAGCAAGGCAAAAATGTAATCGAGCCGGTCGCCCGGTAAACCTTCGTTCCAGGTCTGCATCTGTGATCCGCGGGCAGCGTCCTGCCAGTTTTTTCGGAACGAAAAGTAAGGCTGCTCGTTCGGTCTGGCGCCCATGTCCATACCCAGGAGCACGGGCTGGACGCTGTTAACGAGCATTTGGTTAATATAAGCGGCCTGCAAGGCGCGATCCATCACCGAAGCATATTCGAGCCGGGAGTTACAAAACCGGAAGGTAACCGATCTCGACAGCCGGATCAATCCGCATTGCAGCACTTTTGGGTCGGCCCCAGCGGTTTTAGGCAGATGGATCACCTGTGTTTTCTCAAACGGCCAGTTCGAAAGGATTCCTACCCCCTGCGTACCGTTTTCATTGGTATCGGCCACGGCATACGCGTAATACATGCCTGTCTGCGCGGCGATCTGCCTCAGCTGGAACTGCACCTTCCCTTTGTCCATCAGGCTGTCGACCGCCTGCAATGCGACAAGATCCGGGTCATTTTCCTTGATTATCCTTAAAATATCCCTCAGATTCGACTCCTCCTGATTATTCAGCCCATGCCGGATGTTGAAACTCATCAACTTCACTTCCACAGCCTGGCGGGGCTGCGATGAAAGCAATGCAAATGATAAAATAAGGATGGATAATGCGTAAAGTAATCTACTCAACCTGTTCGAATGCTAGTTCATACCACGACCTTTATTCTCAGAGGGCAAATATCTGTTCCATTAATACCCACTTTTCGCCTGGTTTGGCAGTGGGCAATGCTTGTTGGTATTTCCACATGAGCTGCTCCCATTCCTGTACTTTCGGATTGTCGGCATCCATCCGGGCTTTTGTTTCAAAACTAAAATCGTCTTCTGTCTCCATGATCATGAACAGGCGATTACCAACCCGGTAAATGTCCATCACGGTAATGCCGGCACTCGTAATACTCTTATGGATTTCCGGCTGGATTTGTTTGTGATAACCTTCGTACTCCGCGATCATTTGCGGGTCGTCGACAAGGTCCACCGCAAGACAATATCTTTTCATAATACTATTTAAATATCGAGGTTATAAAAGCGTCTCGCGTTATTGCCCATCACATCGCGCACTTCATCGTCGGAGAACATGCTCAGGTAGTCGGTCAGGATTCCCTTCGCGCCCTCGTACTCACCCGCGACCAGACATACCGGCCAGTCGGAGCCATACATAATGCGTTCGGTTCCGAATGCTTCGAAAACGACATCGAGATAAGGCCGGAAGTCGGCTTTCTCCCAATGCATCCAGGTGGCTTCGGTCACCATGCCGGATACCTTGCAATGCACGTTCGGCAATTCGGCGAGTCGGCGAATGTCGTCGGCCCACGGTTGCAACTCCTGTGCTTTAATGAGCGGCTTGGCAATATGGTCCAGCACGAAATGCACATTCGGCAGCTTTACCGCGAAGTTAAATGCTTCTTTCAGCTGGTTTTGGTAAATGAGAATGTCGTAGGTAAAATCGAATGCGACCAACGTACCCACGCCCCGGATAAACTCGGGTTGCAGCAGAAAGCCTTCCGGCTGGCCCTGTGCTACGTGGCGGAAGCCTTTCAATTTCTCAAACTGCGAATACCTTTCGAGCTGATCATACAGGTTCACGGCTTTGAGGTCTACCCATCCTACCACGCCTCTCACAAAGTCGTTGGCTTCGGCCAAATGCAGCAGAAACTCCGTTTCCGCATCGTTCTGCGAAGCTTGTACAGCCACACAGCCGTCGACCTTGTTGGCTTTCAGGACCGGCCAGAGGTCCTCCGGTAGAAAATTCCGCCGGATAACCTTCATATCGGGCGTGATCCATGAATCACGTTCCTCGTCAAATATCCAGAAATGCTGGTGAGCGTCGATCGTCATATACTTCTTTACTGTGGTGGTAACTTGGTCAGTTACGGTCAGGGGTTGTCACTGGTAGTCAGGTGTTGTCATTATTGTCATGTGTGGTCATTCATTGTCAAGTGTAGTCAATTGCGGTCAAGTGTGTGTGATATCAGAAATCAAATGCACCTGACAGCGAATCACTACAAATGACTATACCTGACCATCCCTGACTACTAATGACCACAAACGTCGCAGATTCCCTTACACCGTCGCCTTCCAGGCAATCGCTTCCTGTTTTTGTGAACCCAGTTTTTCAATACCTAATTCTACGACGTCACCTGCTTTGAGGTAAACCGGCGGCTTCATGCCCAAGCCTACGCCCGCTGGTGTGCCGGTGGTGATCACATCTCCCGGAAGCAGCGTCATGAACTGGCTCAGGTAGCTTACCAGGAACGGGATCTGGAAAATCATATCGGATGTATTGCTATCCTGGATTTTCTTGCCGTTCAGGCTCAGCCACAAATCGAGGTCGTTAGCATTGCCTACTTCGTCGGAAGTGACCATATATGGACCCAGCGGAGCGAAGGTATCATTGCTTTTACCTTTCACCCATTGGCCGCCGCGCTCCATTTGGAACGCCCGTTCCGAATAGTCGTTGTGAACGGCATAACCGGCCACATAGTCCAATGCATTAGCTTCGTCGACGTAGCTTGCTTTTTCACCGATTACCACGGCCAGCTCTACTTCCCAGTCGGTTTTCTCCGAGTTTCTCGGGATAATCACCTGGTCAAACGGCCCACACAATGCAGTGGTTGATTTGAAGAAAATGATCGGCTCTTTCGGCAATTCAGTCGCTCCCGACTCGTAAGCATGTTTGGCATAGTTCATACCAATGCAAACAATCTTTGAAGGACGTGCCACGCAGGAACCATAACGGAAGCCTTCCGCCACTTTCGGCGCAGACGCCGCATTGGTTTCCAGCCACGCCGACAAACGGGCGATGCCGTCGGTCGCGAAGAATTTCTCATTATAATCTTCACCAAATGCCGAAACATCCAGCTTCGTACCGTCAGCCAATTCTACGCCCGGCTTTTCATTTTCAAATGCACCAAATCGAAAGAGTTTCATGGAAAGGGATATTTGGGACGGGGAATGCTATAAGCAATAGGCTGTAAGCTGTAAGCAGTAGGCTGTAAGCTTTATGCGACTAAATTCCGCCGTCTTAATGTTTAATATTTTATAAATTTTAACCTGTAAACTGGCTTGGCTTATAGCCTATTGCTTAAAGCTTATAGCTTACAGCCTTTTCCTAATTATTCAACTTTTCAAACCCACCATCGATCAAATAATCGCAGCCGGTGATAAAACCTGCTTCATCCGAGCAGAGGTACAATGCCAATGCGCCGATCTCTTCCGGTTTCGCCATGCGTCCAATCGGCTGGGTTTTAGACAGTTTCTCAAACATTTCCTGCTCCTTACCCGGATAGTTTTTGGAAATAAAACCATCCACGAACGGCGTGTGCACGCGCGCCGGCGAGATGCTATTGCAACGGATACCGTCGGCCAGATAATCACGGGCTACCGACAATGTCATCGAGTAAACCGCACCTTTTGCAGTAGAATAAGCAAAACGGTCGGGTATTCCTACTGTTGCCGCAATAGAAGCCATATTCAAAATCACTCCTCCTCCATTGGTTTTCAGGTGGGGAATCGTGGCCATCAGGCAGTTGTACACGCCTTTGACATTGATATTAATCACCCTGTCAAAATCGATTTCGGCGGTCGTATCTGCTTTGCCGATATGTGCAATACCTGCATTGTTGACCAAAATATTGATCGGGTGCTGTGCCGCAATGCTATTGATAACGTTCACGACATCCGCCTGTTTGGAGATGTCCAGTGCGTGTGCCTCAGCTTGTCCGCCTTCCGCGGTGATTTCGCTCACCACCTGGTTGGCCAGATCAATATTGAGTTCGAGAATGTGCACATAAGCTCCCTGTTTCGCGAAAGTTTTGGAGATCGCCAATCCGATCCCGCTCGCTCCACCGGTTACCAGTGCTGTTTTTCCTGTTAGATTAAACATAGATAGTTGGTCTAGGCCCAAGGCCGAAGCCCTGAGTTAATGATACTTGTCTGTTGGTCCTGGGCAAAAGCTGTGCTTTTGCTTTGTTGTCGTTATTGTAATTGTTATTGCCTTGCTATAGCAAGGCAATTCTGTTGCTCTGCAATTCTTTTGATTGAAATCTTTTTAATCTGCAATCCTTTCGCTTTGCAATTCCTTTGCTTCGGATCCGGGGGATAAAGCCCCCGGCAATAGATTTTACTTCTCTGCTAAAATTTCAATTTATTACCGATCCGGGGGATAAAGCCCCCGGCAATAGATTTTGCTTCTCTGCTAAAATTTCAATCTATTACCGATCCGGGGGATAAAGCCTCCGGCAATAGATTTTGCTTCTCTGCTAAAATTTCAATCTATTCCGATCCGGGGGATAAAGCCCCCGGCAATAGATTTGCTTCTCTGCTAAAATTTCAATCTATTACCGTCGGTTTTAACCGACGGAGAAGGACTAGCAACGCAACTTAGTTGAACGGATTGAGCGATTTATAATGAAACGCCTCTTTTCCACGGAATAAAATCATCCTGGCCGAGCTGTTGCGCTTTGGTGAGCTCGCCGCTGGCTACTTTGATCACGTATTCCAGCAATGCTTCGGCATTCTGTTCGATTGATTGCGTGCCGTCCACAACAGGTCCGCAATCGAAATCGATCACGTCGGGCATGCGCTGCGCGAGCGCGGAGTTGGTGGCTACTTTTGCTACCGGACAGATCGGGTTACCTGTCGGCGTGCCGAGGCCGGTAGTGAAAAGGATAATGTTCGCACCTGCGGCAGTTTGGCCGGTAGTTGCTTCCACATCGTTACCCGGGGTGCAAACGAGGTGCAAACCCGATTCCGTTGCGCGTTCGGTGTAGTTCAAAACGTCGGAAACGTATGCATTACCGCCTTTTTTGGCCGCTCCGGCAGATTTGATCGCGTCCGTGATGAGGCCGTCTTTAATATTACCCGGTGATGGGTTGAATGCAAATGCGGAACCTACGGCTTCGGCTTTGCCGGCGTAGTCGCGCATGAGTTTTTCGAACTTGGCTGCTTTTTCTTCGGTTACGCACCGGTTGAGCAACTCCTGCTCTACCCCATTCAATTCAGGGAATTCTGCCAAAAGTGTTTGTCCGCCCAGTCCTACAACCAGATCAGACAAATGCCCCAATACCGGGTTGGCCGAAATGCCCGAGAAGCCATCCGACCCACCGCATTTCAAACCTACTGATAGTTTAGAAAGCGGTGCATCCGAGCGCTCAAACTCATTGATTTTAGTTAACCCCATGAAAGTCTCCTTGATCGCACCCGACATAAGCGAGTATTCAGTGCCTTTCTGATGCTCAAATGCAAAAAATGGCTTATTGAAATGCGGATCCCGCTTCCTGATTTCGTCTTCGAGTGTTTTCAACTCGGAGTTCTGGCAACCGAGGCTCAGTACCGTGATACCCGCCACATTGGGATGCACCGCATAAGCCGCGAAGAGCGAACATAATGTATTCGCATCCAGGCGCGTGCCGCCGCAGCCGCCTTCGTGCGTGAGGAATTTAACGCCATCCACATTTTTGAACGGTCGTTCCGGTTTCTTTTTAGCGGCCGCCGGGGCGTCTACAAAAGTTCCCAGGTTTTTGATGGTGCGCATATCGCCCTGCTGGTACAAATGCAGGAACTCGCGTACCTGATCGCGGTACATATCGGTTTGCGCATATCCGAGCTCGCGCTCGAACGCATCCTTCATAATGAGTACGTTGCGGTTTTCGCAGAACACCAAGGGTACCACGAGCCAATAGTTATAAGTCCCTACACGGCCGTCTTCGCGGTGGTAACCTTTGAAAGTCCGGTTTTGCCAGTGGCTTACGTCAGGCTGCGTATAAGAATATGGCTGGCGATTAGCGGTGCTGTAATCGTGCGCGTCGTGTTTCAGGTTGAATGTCGTGATCGGCTCGCCTCTTTTGATCGGCTGGGTGGCCCGGCCTACCAGCACACCGTACATAATGATGGCGCCGCCGGTTTCGATATCCTCGGTGACAAATTTGTGCTTGGCAGAAACGCCGTATTGGAGGTTGTAGATGTTCCCCTCGTATGTCACGTCCGAGCCCGCAGGCTGGTCGCGCAATGCCACGATAACATTATCGGAAGGGTGAACTTTCAGGAATTGGGACGCCATATTAATGTTCAGGTGAATGGTAATCTGGTATATTCCACTGGTTTTCAGTGATGCCAAATAGAATATATCAGCAAAACAACAGAATTATTTGAATACAATGAACTCAGACATTAGCAAATTTTTCAACTATATTGGCATATATTTCTCTTTAACGGTTTTAATCATGTAATTATTTGTGAAACCGCAGCTACTTAAAGTCCCGAGGGGCTTACAAAAATCATTCAGTATCCGGCGCGACGTAGTGCTGTACTTCTACAACCGCTGGCATTACCACCCTGAGTTAGAGCTCATTCACATCGAACAGGGCTCCGGCACACAATTCGTGGGCGATAATATCCGCAGTTTCCAAAGCGGCGACCTGCTGCTGATCGGCCCCAACCTCCCGCATTTCTGGCGTTGTGACGAAAAGTACTTCCAGCGCGGCAGCGAGCTTTACGCACAGGCGACTGTCGTCCATTTTTCGGAAGAAATTTTTGGTAAAAACTTCCTGGCACTGCCCGAAAACAAGTCGATCCACGATTTGCTCGTGAAAGCCCGGTTAGGAATGAAGATACTCGGCGAAGGGACCGATAAAGTGAAAACGCTTCTGCACGAGCTCCTCACCCAGACGAACGGCAACCCGATTATTTCTCTCATGCAAATACTCGAAACCCTGGCCCATTGCGAGGAAATCAACGTCCTTTCCAACACGCAGTACCAGAACGAGTACGACCAGTACGATACCGACCGCATTAACCACATTTACCAGTATTCTATTTCCAACTTTCAGAAGAAGATTTCGATCGAGGAAATCGCCGAAGTGGCCAACATCAGCCCGCATTCGTTTTGCCGGTATTTCAAAAGCCGCAGCCGCAAGACCTATTCACAGTTCCTGCTCGAACTTCGGATCGGCCATGCCTGCAAGCTGCTTTCCGAAAGCCGCATTCCCGTGGCGCAAGTTTGCTTCGAAAGCGGTTTCAACAACTTCGCCAACTTCAACAAATATTTTAAACTCCACACCGGCAAAAGCCCGATGCAATACCAGAAGGAATTCCGCAAGATTCCTATTTCCGGCCATTTGCCTGCATTTAACACAACTTTATGAGAGCCAACCTGATCAATATCTTCGAAAAGACCATTCTGGAAGCCGAAATCCGCATTTCGGAGAAGCATATTTCCACAATCGAAATTCTCGGCCCTGAAAGCCCTTCCCTACCTTATGTGTTGCCCGGCTTCACCGACGCGCACGTACACGTCGAGAGCTCCATGCTCACGCCCGCGCAATTTGCGAGGTTGGCTGTCGTACATGGGACGATTGCGACCGTATCCGACCCGCACGAAATTGCCAACGTGCTAGGTGTGGAAGGTGTGCATTTCATGATCGAAGACGGCAAGCGTGTCCCGTTCAAATTCTGCTTCGGTGCACCTTCGTGTGTTCCCGCGACGGTTTTTGAAACAGCCGGAGCTGTTGTAGATGCGCAACAAGTGAGTGAGCTGCTCGCCAGCGACGATATAGGTTATCTGGCGGAGGTTATGAATTTCCCAGGGGTTTTAAATGAAGATCCCGACATGATGGCCAAGATCAACTGGGCCAAACATTATAATAAGGTAATAGACGGCCACGCGCCCGGCCTACGCGGCGAGGCGGCGAAACAATATGCGGGTTACGGCATTAGTACAGATCATGAATGCTTTACGTATGCGGAAGCGCACGAGAAAATCGGTTACGGCGTCAAAATCCTGATCCGTGAAGGCAGCGCCGCGCGGAATTTCGATGCGCTGATCCCCCTTATTGCCGACTTTCCGGACCGCGTTATGTTCTGCTCCGATGACAAACATCCCGACAACCTCGTGGAGGGACATATTAATGTGCTCGTGAAACGGGCCCTCGCGCTCGGGTACGACCTCTGGAATGTGCTGCAAGCCGCCTGCATTAATCCCGTAATGCATTATGGTTTGGATGCCGGCTTACTGCGCGAAGGTGATGCCGCCGATTTTATTCTGATCGACAACCCGGAAGCATTTAATATCCTAGAAACCTGGATCGACGGTGCGCTCGTCGCCCAAAAAGGCACATCGTTAATTCCCGATTTGCGCAGCGACCACCCCAACTATTTTGAATGCGAACCGAAGACAGCCGCCGAATTCATATACCCTGCAAATAATTCTGAAACGCGAATCAGGGTGATCGAGGCTTTGGATGGTCAATTGGTTACAAATGAGTGGATAACGCAGGCAAAAATTATCGAGGGCGCGATGGTCTCCGACCTGGAAAAGGACGTATTGAAGGTGGTGGTCGTGAACCGCTATTCGCCGGCGCCTCCGGGCATCGCATTTATCCGCAACTTCGGGTTAAAGCAGGGTGCACTGGCCTCGTCGGTTGCGCACGATTCACACAATATAATATGTATAGGATGTGATGATGAAAGTATTGCGCGGGCAGTGAACCTGATAGTGGAAGCACGGGGCGGGTTGTCGGCAGTGGGCGCAGGATCCGAGCATTTAATCGGACTCCCGATTGCCGGATTAATGACCGACAGGGATGGGTATGAAGTTGCCGAAAATTACACAAATATCGACCGTTTTGTCAAAAACACACTCGGGTCGACATTAAAATCACCGTTTATGTCGCTGTCATTCATGGCGTTACTGGTGATCCCCTCGCTGAAACTAAGCGATAAGGGGCTTTTTGACGGAGAAAATTTCAAGTTTACCGCGTTAAGTTTATAGAAAGCAGCGATTTTCACGAAATAGTATCATTAACCTTTGAAATATAATTTTATGATGAAAATATTTTTAAAATATGTTTTTTTATAAATATATTTACAAGTGTAATAATGACATTATTCGCAATCATTCCTAACCCCAATTCCAAATCCTGTCCAAACAATGGCTCACCTACGCTACAAGCACGAAGAAGAACTCTGTTTTTGGGATCAGTTCAGAAAAGGCGATGAAAATGCCTACGCAAGCCTCTACCGCTCTTACGTTCACATTCTTTACCAGTACTGTTCGCAATTCACGATCGACAAGCCTCTTATCAAGGACTGTATCCACGATTTGTTTGTAGAATTATGGAGAAACCGCATGACGCTCGGTGACACTACTTCGGTTCGCTTTTATCTGATGGCTTCCATCAAACGCAAATTGGTCCGCCATTTGAATGCACAACAAAAGCATACCAGCAACGAGGATATCCCGGTTGAATACTGGCACATCAACACCCCGTCACACGAGAACCACCTGATTTCGGAAGAAGAGTTCGAATCGACCAACCAGCACCTGAATGTGGCCATCAACGGCCTGCCACGCCGCCAGCGCGAGGCTATCTTCCTCAAATTCTACATGAACCTGAATAATCACGAGATTGCGGATTTAATGAAAATAAATATACAATCAGTGTATAACCTGGTTTTTGGCGCATTGGGTAACCTGAAAAAGCAGATGACACTCGACAGACTGACTTTTTGATAGCAGCCTGTTTAAACGTTTAAATACATTCTCAGAAAGCGCGGCGAACTATGCCGCGCTTTTTTTGTGTTAAATTTACCTTACATTAACAAGCTAAATTCCGAACACTTCACCCATGAACACGATTACCACGCCCCTTGCCGAACGCCTCCGCCCGCGGACACTCGACGATTTCGTGGGGCAGGAAAAGCTCCTCGGCCCGAAAGGACCGTTACGGCGCGCCATTTTGCAGAATGCCATTCCCTCGATGATATTCTGGGGACCTCCCGGTGTGGGGAAAACTACCCTCGCGTTGCTCATTGCGGAAACCACCAAGCGGCAGTTTTACAATCTCAGTGCGATTAGCTCCGGTGTAAAAGACCTCCGCGAAGTACTGTCGCGGCCTTCCGGCCTTTTCCCGGCGATTCTCTTTATAGACGAAATTCACCGGTATAACAAGAGTCAGCAGGACGCGTTGCTCGGAGCGGTGGAAAAAGGGCAGGTTACATTAGTCGGCGCAACCACCGAAAATCCCTCGTTTGAAATCAATTCCGCGTTGCTCTCCCGCTGCCAGGTGTACATTCTGGAAGCATTCGGTGAAAAAGAATTGAAGGATCTCATCGCACGTGCATTGGAGAAAGATCCGTGGCTGAAAGAAAAGAATATCAAATTCAAATCATATGACGCATTAATGCGTCTTTCCGGCGGCGACGGCCGCAAGCTGCTCAACTTGCTGGAATTGGTGGTGCTCGGTAAAGGCGACGCCAAAAAGATCGAAATCACCGATGAATGGGTCACCGAAGTAGCACAGCAGAACATTGCCCGTTACGACAAGTCCGGCGAGCAGCATTATGATATTATCTCGGCGTTCATCAAGTCGCTCCGTGGCAGCGACCCAAACGGAGCAGTTTACTGGATGGCGCGGATGATCGTGGCCGGCGAAGACCCGTCATTCATTGCCCGCAGGATGCTCATCATGGCCTCAGAGGACATCGGGAATGCCAACCCGACGGCGATGATCATGGCCAATGCATGCATGCAGGCCGTGAATGTGATCGGCTATCCTGAATGCCGCATTATACTTTCCCAAACGGCGGTTTACCTCGCTACGTCGCCGAAAAGCAATGCGAGCTACATGGCAATCGGTGAGGCGATAGAGGCCGCTACGCGCACTGCGCACCTGCCCGTGCCCTTGCACCTGCGTAATGCGCCCACGAAGCTGATGAAACAGATCGGCTACGGAAAAGACTACAAGTATTCGCACGATTTTGAGGGGAACTTCGCAAAGCAGGATTTCCTGCCCGACGAGTTGAAGGGTACCAGGTTCTTCGAACCAGGGAGGAACGCGCGTGAAGAAGAAATCAGAAAAAAACTGCAATACTGGTGGGGCGATTGGTACGGCTACTGACCGCGCAGTTTCCGTTTCGCATCAAACTTCTCAAAAGATAAGTCCGGCGTGGATACGTCCGGCGTGGATACGTCCGGCTTACCCGGATTTTTCAGGTCGCTTTCCAGCTTTTGAGCGAGCTTTCTAAGGTTTTCCTCGGTTTCCATACGCTTCACGTAATCTGCAAGCGACTCCTCGTTCCCTTCGTTTTGAGCATCGGGGCCGGTTGATTCGGGGTGTATTTGGTCCATATGTTGAGTCGAAATGAATATTGGCTAGCCTATGTACAGGATAACTGAACAATGCAATTGTAAAGGAGCAAACTTTCCGGAACATTGCAAGTAAAGCGGGCACAAAATGTACCTATTACCATTAACTTGCCAAAAATGTCGAACCAGCTTTATATGATCCCCGAAAGCATTTCCCTGATTGAAAGACAACTGCTGATCAATCAATGCAGAATCCTCTCCGTTATTGGAAACGAAAAAGAGCGAGAGTTGTACGAAAAACGGATTGAAATACTTGAAAAGGGCTACACCGGCCTGTATCCCAAGGTATTCAACAACTTGTACGAAGAAGTACCGCTGAGTGTCTACAACGAAATTTCCGACATCATGAAGATGTACAGCCGTATCAACGATTCCATTCGTTCGCTGCCGGAAGCCGATAAAGAAGCGCTCGATCTGGCATCATTGGAATTTGAAGGGTTTGATCAGGACAGCGGCATGCATTACTATATGATGTCGTATCTGGTCGACCGTATGGATGAACATGGCGAGTATAAAGGCCGGGAATTAAAGTCGCATAAAAGCAATTCACTGATCAAATACAACCGCATGCTTTCGGTGTATTTTGACTACGAAAATGCGCAAAAGGAGCGATATTCTGTCGTGGATTTGCAGAAATTCATCGACGAGGTCAAAATGATAGTGCTTGATACTCAGACATGATCTGCCCTCCCAAACCGTATAGTAAATACATGACGATCAATGGCTACAAAAAATATTATTTCGTAAACAAAAAACAATGTTTTGAATAAAGAAATCATTAAGTTTGTATCGAAAACCCGTCAAAAGGTTTTCAATAACGTTGAGTAAAATCAAACATCCCGGTTACTTTGTAATTGGGATGTTTTCTTATACCCCTATCTTAATGTAGCTGCATTTTACGAAGCCGGCTGGCATTGCGTTTGAGGAACAAACGGTCGCTCTGAGAGTAGTGGGTATAGGCGCTTCGCTTTTTCAGTTCAACGACCAGCCAGAACCCACCCGCTGCTGCACCTGCAAGGGCGATCATCGCCAGGATCGGTGCAAGATTATAAAGGTTTTGAAGTAACTGTGCCATGGTATCCGCTGTTAGTCAGGTTTAGCGGATAAACCTAAATAATCGTACCACGCCAGTTTCACCCCAAGTGCTACATTCTCGCACTGAGCACTTTTACATCACACCCTACCACCGAATTGTTGACATAACCGACACTCAGCCCTGCTACTTTTGCAGTTTTTTTCGCGGGAACGGGCGTTTTGATAGTGATAACCTTGGACGTTACCACAGCCTGCACGTCGTTGAGGTATTTAAACTCCACTTCCACACTTTTTACCGGCGTGGACGATGTGTTTTCAATCAACACATTATGGATGGCAAGCCCTCCTACCTGGTGCCATTCGTTGTTCGTAACGTGTATTTGAGCAGCGAGCTCTTCCGATCCGCCCATACCGACCTGCAACGAATCGCCGGACGCCAGCACTTTGGTTTCGGTCTTAACCTGCTCCTTCGGTTTCAGAAAATCAAGTTGCTTGTAGTAGTATAGAATATAAATGAAGGCACAAACCGGGATAATTGCGCTGGCCCATTTCAACACCGGAATCAGGACCTTTTTGAACTTGCTCTTTTTACCTCTTTTGCTAGGCATATTAAGTAACGTTGATAATTGGGGTACTTCAAAGCTCAAATATACCGCTCTGCCGTTTCAAAAAAAGTAGTAGTCCTGCCTTTTTGGAGTCAGGCTTATAAAAAACAAACCGCTGACGAATGCCAGCGGTTTGTTTGTGTATGGTGTGAGACAGGGAAATTACTGTCTTACAAATCGCTGTGAGCTTACAGTGCCGTCGATATGGGTCACCTGTACCACATATGCACCTGCTACGAGATTGCGTGCGTTGAGTCCCGAAAGCAATGCGTTCGAAGCTTCGAAAACCACCTTTCCGGCAGCATTCACCACCTTCACCCGGCTCACTTTGCTCCAATCCCCAACATTGAATGTCAAGTTTTGCGAAGCAGTTACAGGGTTAGGATAAACCAATGCAACACCATCGAAATTCAAATGCTCGATATGGCTGTATGCGAATGTCTCGTCGCGGTCAACCATTTTCAGACGGTAGTAATTGCTACCTCTCAAAGGAGCTGCATCCGCGAAAGAATAATACTGGTTCACCTTACTTTCCTTGTGTGAAGCCAAAGAACCGATCTTTACCCAGTTTTTGCCATTCTGGCTACGCTCGATATCGAAGCGATCGCTGTTGGTTTCCTCAGATGTAGTCCAGGCCAATGCAGCTGTCTGCCCTTCGCTCAGCGCTTTGAATGTAACTAATGTCACAGGCAAGGCATTTTCTACGACCATGGTGAAACTTGTGATCCCTGTCTGACCAAATTGGTTTGTGGCTTGTACATCGAACGTATAAGTACCGTTCTGTCCGGTTGTCGGAGTACCCGAGAAAGTACCATCCGGGTTAAGGGTAATAGTACTTGGCAGCGTTCCTGCCAATGTGCGGGCACCTGGTGCCGTTACCTGATACAGTGCATAAGTGTAGTCGGTCGGCAAACCGCATTGGATACTGAAACTTCCGGAACCGCCGGTTTGTGCACCAAAAAGATTCGAGTTGGTAGCATCACCAACGCGGCTGGATGCCACGGTACCGCCTGTGAAAGTTACCGGCGGTCGCGAAGCCAGCTCATGTATGCGCAAGCCTGTAAACAAATTCGCATTCACGCCAGTGGTAGATGTAACTACAACCCTGTCGAAGCTCCCGCCCGGGGTAAACTTCACAGGAGTCAGCGCGTCGCTTTGGAACAAGCCGAGCAAATCGAGCGACAGCAAGCTCGTGATGGATTGCGGGGCACCTACCGGCGTGTTACCGAGATATGCCTGGAATGAGATATTGTCGAGAACCGCCAAATTCGCCAATGCAGGAGGTCTGGAAATAATCGCCACCAGCTCGTTGTTCGAGGCCGACGCTTTGGCAAGGTAGAATGTCTCCGAAACAGATGTAACAACCGACACTGCACCGTTTTGCAGCAATGAGAAGTTGGTAGGGCTGATAATGCCGTCAACCGCGTTTTGAGGATTCTGCAAAGACTGGGTCAAAGTTACCCCGAGAACGCCCGTCGAATTGGGATCGATACCAGAATAACCGTAGGAGATCAGGTCACAAGCACCGATAGGCGCATTTTCGTACGAAACGACACCGTCGACATTCAACGATAGATAACCCAGTGCCAGACCAAGCGTGCCGGTGTAGTTAGCCAGATCTACTTTAAGAGATATTGTGCTAAACGCCGAGGATGAAGTTACGGCGATATAAAGGTTGTTCGCACCATCTTTTACAAGCGTGCTTTGCGCGGTACCCGCATTGGTAGTGACCTGAATAGCGTTCGATGACAGTAGGCCAAGAAGGTTCACCAGATTGCCGAGGTCGAGGCTGAGGCCGGTAACTGTCGGGGTCTGAATCTTTACAAAAGCCCTTTTGTTGGCTGGAATTGCCGTAGGCATGGTCAGATTCAAGGTGGAACTACCTGTTATCGATACGGCCGTTACAACGATACCGGATGATGTCAGAGTAGCATAATTGTTATCAGGCGCCCCGGTTGCATTCGCCGCACCGGTGATCGTGCCTGGGGCCTCAACAAACAACAACTGTCCCGTCGTCGTAGAACTCGTTTGACTGGTTGCGTACTCCTGCGCATACACATTGACAGAAAATGCCGAAGCAACCAGGGCCGCCATCGCCGTTCCGCGATGGTACCGCGATGGCGCCAACTGCTTAATCAAATGGCCGATAGAACTTTTCATAGTGATAGAAATTTAGAATAGAAATTAACCGTTATGTGATCAATTGAACATAAATACTAGGAAATCAAACAGTTGAATAAAAGAAACCTTATCCCGGCAAAACCGGTAGCGTGGTCAGATCCGATGTGGTATTCCATCTGTGAGCGCACGCTGATTCCTATACGCGCTGGCGCCTGATGGTCTTTCTTGTGAAGGTGTCGTCTAACGAATAACCGGAGTGCCGGTCAAGAGAGATGAGCAAGTGATTTCTGTAATTGTACTGTGGAAATGGTTTAGGTGTTGATGACTTTAAGAATATGGGTGAAATCAAGTATGTCAATTTAGTTATACTATATTCTCAAACTAGATAGTACTTATTTGCAAATGTATTTATAAATGAATCAAAACAAACCCGCATCTTTTTAGTATGATTGCACCCCCAAAAAACTGGGGGTATAGAATTAATTTTATCTACCCGATCGTTAGAAATTCACCGAAAGTTACTTCCTGCAAATAACTACTACACTCCAATGGATGGTCAATTTGCTTTATATTCGCGTATTTTGTGTAGCTGAATTGATTATATCAAAAATCGACAAAAATTTCAGCGCATTCCCCCTTCCGACTATAAATATCAAATGATCGAATTGTATAAAATCGGGGCACCAAATTAGATTTAACAGCACTTAAAAGTAATTCTATGAATATAGTTTTAGTAGATGAACACCTTCTTCTTGCTGATGCCCTTCAAAATCTGTTGAAGCTGATACCCGAAGTAGAAACGGTGGAAGCATACACGGACGGTAAAGATTTCCTGACGGAAAGAAGCAGCACGCCTCCCGACATTCTGGTCATGGACCTTGCCCTCAACAGCCAGAACGGCCTGGAATTACTCGACGTGTGCCGATCGACGTTACCGAGGGAAATGAAGGTAATAGTGCTGTCGACGGTAACAGATGCTCAGACCGTCAAATACACGATCCGCCGCGGGGCGAACAGCTTTTTGTCGAAATCGACGCTTTTCGAGGAATTCAGGGAGTCAATTTTCCAGGTGCGCGCGGGCAAGCAGTACATTGGGAAAACCATCCGCGATACGCTGATCAACAGCGTGTTTACGGAAGAAGAAGTGGTTATGCATCTCTCCCCAAGGGAAAAAGAAGTACTTCAAAAAGTCTGCGGCGGGCACACGATTAAGGAAATTGCCTATGAGCTGAAACTGAGTGCCCATACAGTGCAATATTATCATCGTAGCGTCATGGATAAGCTGAAAGTACGCCGGACCACCGATCTCATCGTGTATGCCATGCAGCACGGATTATATATCCCGGAGGCCAGGTAGCAAACCGAAACCTGCAAGCCCGGCCTCCGGTTGTTTTATTTATTGTCGGGCCATAAGATGGCCGTAAAAATCAGGAAGGGGATTCAATGCGGTATTCTTCCGCTGATGCCAGTAAGGATATATCGGCGACTTTTCGCTAGCCGCATCCAGGCGCTTCACCTGTTCCAGCGTGAGGTTCCAACCCACAGCCCCGAGGTTTTGCTTCAACTGCTCCTCATTCCGCGCACCTATTACGATATTGCAGACAGTCGGGCGCTGCAACAGCCAATTCAGTGCCACTTGTGCAACGGTTTTTTCCGTTTCTGCGGCTACTTCGTCGAGCACATCGATCAGGTTAAAGAAAAATTCCTCGGGTATGGCGGGCCCCTCGCCTCCTCCCTGCGCAATACGGCCTTCCGGCGGAAGAGGCTGGTTTCGGCGGTATTTCCCTCCCAGGCGCCCTGCCGACAACGGGCTCCACACGATCGTGCCGACCTTCTGGTCGACACCGAGCGGCATCAGCTCCCATTCCAGTTCCCTGCTTAGCAATGAATAATGCGCCTGGTGCGCGATGTACTTCGCCCAGCCGTACCGCTCTGAAACCGAGAGCGATTTCATCAGGTGCCAGCCCGAAAAGTTGGAGCAGGCAATGTAGCGTACCTTTCCGGCGCGGATCAGGTCGTCCAATGCGCTGAGCGTTTCCTCCACCGGCGTGGTGCCGTCGAAGCCGTGCATATGGTAAATGTCAATGTAATCCGTTTGCAGCCTGCGTAAACTGTCCTCGCACGCCTTGATCAGGTGAAAACGCCCCGAGCCCGACTGGTTCGGCTGGGTTCCCATTCTGAACGTAGCTTTTGTAGAGAGAATAATCTTGTCGCGCAGCCCGATAATCGCTTTGCCGAGGATTTCTTCGGACAAACCTTGCGAATAGACATTAGCCGTATCGAAAAAATTGAGACCTGCATCCATACACAGCCCCACCAGCTTCGTTGCTTCGTCGACCTGTGTATTGCCCCATGCCTTGAAGAAATCACCGGTACCGCCGAAAGTGCCGGTACCAAAGCTAAGCACCGGTACTTTCAAGCCCGATCCTCCCAGTTGTCTGAATTCCATTTGCGTTGATTTTAAAATGAATAAGGCGCCCGCCGCGTAGCACGACCTACGCGGCGCATAGGCCGCGCCCAATTAAGGGATAAAATCTTCAAACATCAAGCCAAACAGCCCTTTTATGCACAGTAGGGCACAAAAAAGGCCGGACGCATCCGGCCTTTTTGCCTCCATCGTACAATCAGGGATCCGCCAGTTTCCCGTAACCGCTGCAACTTCGGCTGTTCGTTTAGTTAGGTTGGTTATATAGCTATTTCATTACGCATGTCTTCTTTTGGTGCCCTCAAAAAAATATCTTCCCTGAACCTCAGGGAAGATATTCACATTATTTACTCAACGTTCCTCTTTTACCTAACCTTTAACTGGTTCAACAGGATACTTAAATTGCTGTTGCCTCAGCCCCTAGTCCAGTAACTATGACTCAAATATCATCACAGGATGGGGACCTCACGAAATTTGATGTGCAAATGGTCTTTTTGGATGAATATTCGGAAAAACGGGCCTGTTTTGATGCCCGAAACGCCCTTCTTATTATCTTTAAAAGATATTTTTTATAGCAATTTGAATTTCCTGACTTAATAACCTAACCATGAACCGTAGAGAAGCTGTTCAAAGAATAACCTTCCTGTTGGGCGGCGCGATTTCAGCCCCGCTCATGGCCGGTATCGCAGGCGAGCGTCTGAATTTCGGCCCATCCCTTGAAGTGTCCGATCAGCAGGAAGCCCTGCTCGCGGAAGTCGCGGATGTGATCATCCCTACCACCGGTACCCCGGGCGCCAAAGCCGCCGGAGCCGAGAAGTTTATCGTACGCGTCATGCGCGACTGTTACCCGATGGAGGAGCAGAAAAAGTTCTATGATGGTCTTGCCAAAGTGGACGCGCTCGCCAAAGAAACCTACTCCAAGGATTTCGCCGCGCTGGACGCCACCCAGAAAAACGATATTATCAAAAAGACCACCGTTTCCGACAAGCCTTTTTTCCTGCAAATGAAAGGGCTCACCGTTACCGGCTATTTCACTTCCGAAATCGGCGCGACACAGGCGCTCGATTACCTGCCGATCCCCGGCCGGTTCGAAGGTAGCTGGCCCATGCCCAAAGGACAGAAAAGCTGGGCACTTTAATCCGGGAACAATTAATAGGACCATAGCAGTAGTTACCCCATGACCTTCTGACTACTCCTGACATTCCAAACTCTATTAGAAAATGGCGAATCTTAATATTGACGCAAAAAAAGACATCACCTACGACGCCATCGTGATTGGCTCCGGAGTTTCCGGCGGCTGGGCGGCGAAAGAACTGACCGAAAAGGGCCTGAGAGTGCTCATGCTCGAAAAAGGTAAGAACCTGGAACACGTGACAGGCTATGAAAATGCCCTGAAAGCTCCCTGGGAAACGCAGTACAACGGCCGCCTGACGGTCAAACAGAAGGAAACACACCCATTCCTCTCGCGTGACTATCCGTACAATGAAATGACCGAGAAGTACTGGATGAACGATATGGACCAGCCTTACGAAGAGAAAAAGCGCTTCGACTGGTTCCGTCCGAACATCGTCGGCGGGAAGTCAATCATGTGGGGAAGGCAATCGTACCGCCTGAGCGACCTCGACTTCGAAGCCAACCTGAAAGATGGCATCGCTGTCGACTGGCCGATCCGATACAAAGACATTGCCCCATGGTATTCATACGTTGAAAAACACGTCGGTATTTCGGGCGAGAAGCTCGGTTTGCCGCAGTTGCCCGACAGCGACTTCATTGCGCCGATGGAAATGTACCACGTCGAAAAAGAAGTACGCAAACGCCTGGAAAAAGAATTCCCCGGCCGGGTGATGACGATCGGACGTGTTGCCAACCTTTCGCAACCGACCAAGATCCAGCTCGACGGCGGCCGCGGCCCGTGCCAGTACCGCAACCGCTGCTCCTATGGCTGTCCATATGGCGCGTATTTCAGCACCCAGTCGTCGACATTGCCGCCGGCGATGAAAACAGGCCGGCTGACGCTCCGCCCCGATTCGGTGGTGCGCGAGATTATTTATGATGGTAAAAAACAAAATGGCCGTGCTACCGGCGTACGCGTCGTCGACACGGTGACCTTGCAGGAGCGCGAGTTTTTTGCAAATATCATCTTCGTTTGCGCAAGTGCGATGGCATCAACGGCTTTGCTTCTCAACTCTACTTCCGACCGCTTCCCCAACGGAATGGGTAACGACTCGGGCGAACTGGGCCATAATCTCATGGACCACCACTTCCGCACAGGCGCGAGTGGTACCTGGGAAGGTGACCTCGACAAATATTACTTCGGTCGCCGCGCCAACGGTATATATGTACCGCGTTACCGCAACGTCGGCAACGACAAACGCGACTACCTGCGCGGATTCGGCTACCAGGGTGGCGGTGGCCGCCAGGGATGGCAGCGCAACATTGCCGAGCTGGCATTCGGCGCCGATTTCAAGGAAGAGCTCACCACCCCGGGCAACTGGACAATGGGCTTCGGTGGTTTCGGTGAAACATTGCCATACCACGAAAACCGGATGTACCTGAATAAGGATAAGAAAGACAAATTCGGTATTCCTGCCGTTGTTTTCGATGCTGACCTTCGCGAGAACGAGAAAAAAATGCGCAAGGATATGATGAACGACGCAGCCGAAATGCTCGAAAGATCGGGTGTCAAGAACGTGCGTACTTATGACAACGGTTCGTACCTGGGGATGGCGATCCACGAAATGGGCACAGCCCGTATGGGACGCGATCCTAAAACGTCGGTTCTGAATGGTAACAACCAGCTCCACGCGGTGAAGAACGTATTCGTTACCGACGGTGCCGCCATGACGTCCGCGTCGTGTGTAAACCCGTCGCTTACCTATATGGCCCTTACGGCGCGAGCGGTGGATTTCGCAGTGAAAGAATCCAAAAAGAAAAACATCTGATGGAATATCCAGAGGCCAGGTAACGAAAACCTGGCCTCTTTTTTTAAGTAACCGATCCTGACAATTCAACATCCAGAATTGCTATTTTTTGCAATATTTTGCAATTTTCTGCAAAATCATATTTCTTTGTAGAAAATCCACGCTTACATCAATGGAAGAGAAACTGAGAATCAGCGCAGCCCGGAGAGCAACCTTATTGATATTTCTAGTATGCGGCATCGGCCTGTCGAGCTGGGCGCCGATGGTGCCTTTTGCCAAAATCAAACTGGGCCTGAACGATGCCGATTTAGGTGTCGTCCTGCTCGCATTGGGCGCTGGGGCCATTCTCACAATGCCGCTCACCGGTTTGCTGATCAATAAATACGGCAGCCGGACAGTGGCTATCGTTTCGGCATTGGTAATCGCTTCTCTCCTTCCATTGCTGCTAATGGCCAGCTCTCCTTACCAGCTTGCCGCGGCATTGTTCGTGTTTGGCGCGGGAATCGGCTCCATCGACGTTTCCATGAATGCGCAGGCCGTCGTGGTTCAGGAACGGCACGGCAGCCATATTATGTCCTCCTTCCACGGAATGTTCAGCCTTGGCGGGCTCATGGGCTCCATAGGATTGGGTTTTCTGATCAAAGCCGGCCTCTCGCCTACTTACGCAGCCGTCGCTATTTCCGCTTTGCTCGTCTTCATTACTGTAACGCAGTCGCGGTACCTGTTACCCCATTCGGAAGAGGCCAAACTGGATGGTACCAGTTTCGTATTGCCAAAGGGGCCTGTCGTGGTACTGGGCATTATGTGCTTCATTCTTTTCCTTGCCGAAGGCTCCCTCCTCGATTGGAGCGCCGTTTTTCTGCAATTCTCACGAGGCTTCGACCCATCATTCTCCGGACTTGGCTACGCCGCATTTTCGGTTGCCATGGCCATCATGCGCCTCACCGGCGACGGCATTATCCATCGGCTGGGTCCGGCAAAAGTGGTATTTTACGGCACCTTACTGGCTGGCGCCGGCTTCATTGTAGCGGTTACCATCCCTTTCGCCATTGCTGCATTGGTGGGATTTGTAATGGTTGGACTTGGCGCTGCCAACGTGGTACCGATATTCTTCACCGCCGCCGGGCGTATTCCCCATGTACCGCCGTCCATTGCATTGTCGGCAGTTACCATACTGGGCTATTCCGGCCAGCTCGCCGGTCCGGCACTGATTGGCGTGCTCGCTGAAATCACTTCCTTGTCCTGGGCACTCGGATTGGTGGGGATACTCCTCTTTTTCGTCGCATTCGGCTACAAGCACCGCGAATAGAATGGCGGGATAAAATCAATCTACCTGCATTCAGTAGATGCGATGCAGCGCGGCTCTTTTCCACCAAATCATTCATTTTGGTATGAAAAGCCGCATTGTACTCCTGTATTTTCTCATAAATGCAAGTTCCCTCCTGGCACAAAACAAACCGGATTTCTGGTGGAAAAGGAACAATCTGAGGGTTATCCAAATGAACCTGCCCGCTTACGAGGCCGCGACAATTAACGCCGACTCCATTGTAGCCGACCTGGTCGCCTGTTCCGCCAACACGCTGTTGATCAATGCGGGAGGCATTATGGCTTTCTACCCCTCTCAACTTGATTTTCATTATCGGAATCCCTATCTGAAAGACAATAATGTCCTCGCCGATATTGTGCGCAAATGCCACAGTAACAGCATTAAGGTAATTGTCCGCTTCGATTTCAGCCGTGTACACGAAAGTATTTTCAAGGCCCACCCCGATTGGTGCTACATATCTCCGAAAGGCGAGCGTATCATCAATACCGATATGTATGTGGTGTCCATTAATGCCCCCTATGTGCAGGAAAAGGCATTCAAGATCATTGAAGAGGTGATCAACACCTTCCCGATCGATGGTATCTTCCTGAATATGCCCGGATATCAGGTCAATAATCCCTATGAAGGCAAATACCATGGCATCGATCAGAATGCATACGATCAAAAGCGCTTCGCGGAATTCAGCGGCGGCAAAGCGCTGCCTACCGAGGAAAACAAAGCAGACCCACTTTTCCAGCAATACCTCGAATTCAAAAAAACGACTGTGGAGGATTGGTCGGAAAGACTGCACAAGCTCGTGAAGTCGAAAAATGAGCAGATCGCAATCTGTACCTACTCCGACAAGTTCGTGGATATCATCCGCCACGAGTCGCAGAGCATGACCACCCTGCCGTATTGGCCTTACACGGCCTCCGATAATGTCGGCAATGCGGTCAACTCGTTTCCGGACCACATTATCAGCAACGCGAGCATTCAGCAAATATCCTTCCAGTCGCGGTACAATGCTGTGGAACCGGAGGAAACGCGGATCAGGCTGTACGAGAATATCGCCAACGGTTCGGGACTGGACATGAGCATGATGGGCGACATGCGCGGGTACGAGGACGAACGAAGCTATCCCGTTTTCAGGAAAGTGTATGGTTTTCACAAAAAAAACGAGGCCTATTTCGGCAAATATCAGTCGGTAGCTCAAATAGCCGTGATAGCGCCTGGTGCCTGGCCAAATGGCGAACCGATGCAGGAATACCGCGGCATCCAGCTCATGCTCCGCGAGGCACACATTCCATTCGATATCGTGGAAGACGGCCAGATCGCGAATCTGGAACAGCAGGTAAAGGGCTATAAACTGATCATCCTGCCGGAGATCACTTACCTGAAACCGGAAGCCATTCGAATACTGAAAGAAGCCTGCCAGCAAGGCACCCACCTGATCGCCACCAATCGGACTTTGTTTGATAGCCCCGAAACGCTTCAAGCACTTTTCGGTGCAAAAATCGAGAAGAAGGATAATGATGGCGCCGGAAACTACCTCGTACCCGACGACCGCAGCATTTTCAAAAGTTTCAAAGGGCAGAGCATGCTTTTCTGGAAATTCAACCTCGGGCTATATGACCTCTCGGGTGCCGATCGAAAACTGCTTCCCGTGTTGGCAAAAGGCCGCCCGGGCCCTCCTGAAATCATCGGCGGCCACGATCCGACGGGTTACTATGCATTGGGCATTAAAAATCATCCGAACAGCAAAGCAGCACTTTTCCCGATCAACCTCGGCCGAATTTATTACATGCATGGCTATCAGGAACACAAGAACCTATTGCTGGATATGATCCACCACATGCTACCCGAAATCGCACAAAATTTCCAGACGAATGCGCCGGTACGGGTTGAAACGGTGCTGAAAACATTCACCCGCAACACCCCCGAAAATCAGTCGAAAAACACCCCTGACGGACAGATTTTACACTTAATTAACCTAACCGGTTTCAGCGGAAACACCTATTTCGAACCCCTGCCTGTCAACGATTTGCAATTCAGGATCAGGCTGGCGAAAAAACCGCAAAAAGTGTTTACTTTGACGAATCACAAGCCTTTAAACTTTACCTGGAAAGACGGCACGCTCAGTCTCTCGCTCGCACGCCTCGCGGAGTTCGAAAGTATTGTGATGGAATGGTAAACTAAATCAAACGCTACCCCATGAAACCAAGACTCGTCCTGCGCATTGCTGCGCTGTGTATCCTCATTCACCTGATCGGGCATTTTTTTGGCCATTTCACCTGGAAAGAAACCCCTGACCCCGTCAAGCAAGAGGTGATCCGGCAGATGACCGGGCCAAAATTCGAGTTCATGGGCGCAATGCGGAGCATGGGCGACTACTTTGAAGGTTACGGCCTCATATTGTTCGTCGTATATGGTATGTCGATCATGCTCATCCTGTCTGCGGCACGGTATGCCGACAGTAACCACGACATCGCCCGAAACGTCCTCACACCGATCGGGATCGGCTACTTGGCCATGGGAATTATTGAATTTGTATATTTCTTCCCGTTCGCAGGTTCCATCAGCCTGGCTGCGGGCCTGCTGGTGGTGCTGGCCATCTTTCTGAACGGCTAACTACAATTTGGGAGCGTCCGGCTTGTTGGGCGCTTCTCCTGGATTTATGCCGCGGGTTTTCAGCTTGCGGCCATAAGTTTTACCCATGATTTTCACGTACAGCACATCCGAATTGCCCCCGCCAAAAGTTATTTTGCTGGCTGTGCCATGAGGTGTAGGCAAAATGGCATTCGCGCGGCCGGTCTGATCGAGGATTTGCACACCGGAATTCGTAGCTACGTAAATCCGGCCATCGCGATCACAAACGATGCCGGACGCCCCTGCTTTATTTTCGGCATCGGATACGTGCAGCCATCCAAATCGCTGCCTGTACGCCAGTTTCCGGTTCGGTTGGACCTGATAGGAGTATACCCAATGCGAGGTGGAGTCGACGGTATAAACCAACGTCTGATCGGGAGAAAGCGCCGCGGCTCCGGCTTTCAGTGTTTTCAAGGAATTCGCGCTGGAAGGTTCCGGTTTCCCCTTCATTGGAAAAGCATCGGCAGCCTCCGCCCAGTCCTCTCCCGGAATCAGTAAAGCCGACAAAAATGCATTCTGCGACTGTCCTTTTTTGACCGGCTCCGGCCAGCCGTTCCACAAATAGCGCATTGCTTCCGGAAACAGCGACGTCCCTTGCTTACCGTTATGGCCGCCCTCACCCCATTGATGTTTCACCTCATAACCGGCAAATGTAAGCGCGCGCAACATCGTCTGATTGGCCATCCACCAATCACCGGCATAAATATTCAGGTCGTTGGCGCCGTCCTGCATGTAAATACGAATGGGCTTCGGCTCGACTTTTCGAAGTAATGTCGGATAACGGTCCGCGCCGCGCAGGCCCACATACGTACCAATCGCGCTGAACACGCGTGAAAAGGCGTCCGGTCTTTCCCATGCGGCTGTGAATGCACACACTGCACCGCTACTCGAACCACCGATCGCGCGGTCGTTGCCGTTTTTGGAAAGGCGGATCTGCCGGCCGTCGCTCGTTTTCTGCTTTTCAACTTCCGGCAGGATTTCTTCGAGAATAAACCGCGCATAGGCATCGCCCAGGCCGTCGTACTCGAAGCTGCGATTGAAACGGTCATTAGCGGCATTAGGGTCGGCGGCTTTCACGCGCCCGTGCATCACAAAGACGCCGATCGTTACCGGCATTTCCTTCTGGTGAATGAGGTTATCGAACACCACCGGAGCCTTCCATTGAATACCGTCCTGGTTCACATACACGCACGCGGGGGTGTCTGCCTTGTATTGCGCAGGCACGTACACCCAGTACTCGCGCCACGTCCCCGGGAATATTTTGGATTGATCAAATACAAATTTCAAAACCTCACCCTTGGGTACGCCCGGATGTTCTTCGGATGCGGGATCTACCGGGTAGTTTTCTTCCGGGGCCTGGGCATCGGTCCAAAAAGGTGTAAAAAAGCATAACAGTAGCAGAAGATGCTTCATACAGGTGTGTATTTAAATTAAAAAAACATTTACAAATAACTCAGCCACCACGTCCGCTTCCGGGCCCGGTACTCACCGTACCATTTGCAAGGCCAGTAAAGCGCCACGACGATCAATATCCAGATCAGGTAGGTTTGCCCGAGCGGATACCCGAATTCGTTGGGCCGGAACTTGAAGAAAAGGCTGTCGTCCGTTGCCTGCTGCCAGGTGTAGCCCGACAGGAACACAATCACCATCGTCATGATATGGATCAAGTAAAAATGGACCAGGAAGAAGAAGAACGGGACTCTGCCATAAACCGTGCAAATGCGGCTGAATGCATTATCCGTCTGCTCGGTAAGGGCCAACAGAATGAGTATCGGCCCCTGCGTCATGAAAGTAAAAAACAGCGAAGGCGGATATTTGGTCACATTCAGGAAGGACATGAAAGTCTTGATACCGGAATCCTGCGTCGACCAGGGGGCCGGATCGCCGTATTCGTTAATCAGCCTCAAAACAACAAACAGCACCGTGAGCACCGAGCCGATCAGAATGAGCAGTTTTCTGCGGCGAGCGGGATCCGCATTGCGGTTGTACAGCATACCAAGCCCGTAGCCCGACATCATGATGCCCGCCCATGGAAATATCACATACAGGAACACGATGGCGCCGCCGTCGGGCCGGGGCAGGAATGTGCCCCTACCGGTAAAGAATATGCGCAGCAGGATATCAGCCGTTGAGTTTTCCTGCAACTTCACATAATCCAGCAGGTTATGCCCGAGCACCAATGCCAACCCGAGCATCAGAACGGTTTTCGGCGACGCAAACCGCACCGCAATGCCGAGTACGATCATCGCCCCGCCCAGCGCCCAAAACACGGCGAAAAAGAGTGTTTTGTAGTAAATATCAAATGTAAATGCAAAGGTCATAAACACCATTTCTACCAAAATAAGCCAGAACCCACGTTTAATCAGGAAAGCCGATTTCTCAGCGGCCGTCTTGTTCAGGCCCGACAAATAGGCTGATAGCCCCGAAAGCATCATGAACGATGGCGCACAGTAATGCGTGATCCAGCGGGTGAAAAACAATGCGGGCGTAGTGGTAGCAAGGTCGGTAGGATCGCCTGTGGCGCCGGCGATATGGAAAAAGTCGCGGACATGGTCGAGGGCCATGATAATGATGATCAGGCCGCGGACAGTGTCGATAGACCGGATACGGTTGTTGAGGGTGCTGGTGGCTGTGGTATACATGACTAATGTGAGTTGATGACAACTGACCTAAGAAGCCACATAAATTACTGATTTACTGCCTATATACCTCCATCAAAAGGCAACAAAAATCCCGGCATTGCTCAACAAAACGCTGAGCAATGCCGGGATAGGAGAAGCGGTATTCGGGTTACAGCAATGCCGCTCCGAAAACGCCCGCACTGTCACCCAATTTGGGTTTCACGATGGGCGTTGTTACTATTCCTTTGTTGAAAATATACTTGCGGATGCGTTCGAATCCGGCGGTATAAAGCAGGTCGATATTACCTACGCCTCCCCCGATCACGATCAGGTTCGGGTCGATCACGTTGATAAGCGTAGAAATGGCCCGGCCATAGTATTCGAGCAGACGTTCGATAGTCGCTTTGGCGTGCTCGTCGTTACCGGCGTGGTATCTTTCCAGCACGGTTTTCATGGATACCTTCTCTCCGCTCAGTCTTTCATAGTGGCGCTCCAATGCAGGCCCGGCAATTACCTGCTCCACGCAACCCGATTTGCCGCAATAACATGGGTCGCCCCCCTCTTCGAGGATATTGTGGCCCCATTCGCCGCCGATACCGTGATGCCCGCCGATGATCTTGTTGTTAACCACCAATCCGCCACCAACACCGGTACCCATAATTACCCCGAAAACGACTTCCGCACCGTGGTAATCCTTACCGGCTCCCATTAATGCCTCTGCCAATGCGAAGCAGTTTGCGTCGTTGGCCAGCTCGCACGGCACGCCCAGTATTTTTTCAAGATCGACCTTCAATGGCATCCCGTTGAGGCAGGTCGTATTGGAATTTTTCATCAATTGCGAATCCGGTTCAAGCACACCCGGCGTCGCGAAACCGATTTTGCGCGGTCGCTCGCCTACCTGGTCTGCTACCATGTCGATCAGCTTCTTGATCTGCGACAGGATATGGTCGTACCCATTCACCGATTCCGTCGGCACACGCATGCGTACCACTACTTCCAGATTCCTTTCGGGATCCAGCACTGCACATTCTATTTTAGTACCTCCTAAGTCGATTCCCCAGAGTTTCATTGTTGTTTTTTTAAAAAAGACTTCGGCTATCAGCAGTCGGCGGTCGGCTGACTTTCAGTTGACCTAAAAGCCGATTGCCGATTGCCGAAGTATCTTTATTCGTTTTGTTAATTAAATAGAACCTCGGTAATCGGCGGTCGGCTGACTTTCAGTTGAACAAAAAGCCGATTGCTGATAGCCGACAGCCGAAGTATCTTTATTTGTTTTGTTAATTAAATAGAACCTCGGTAATCGGCGGTCGGCTGGCTTTCAGTTGACCTAAAAGCCGATTGCCGATTGCCGACAGCCGAAGTACATCAATGTGATTTGTAAAACTTATATCCAAACAGGAAGATCACCGCGTAGCAGATAATCGGCAGATAGTAGGCGTGCGCCACGTTGGTTTCTGCCACGGCCCCCATCAGGAACGGGAAAAACGCCCCTCCTGCTACACCCATCGCGATGAATGAAGAACCTTGCTGGGTATGCGCGCCGAGGTTTTTCAAACCAAGGCTGAAAATCGTCGGGAACATGATACTGAAAAAGAAATTGAGCATCATGAGCGCGATGAACGACGGCCATCCCCACGCCTGCGCCACGATGAGGCACATAATGATGTTACTGAATGCAAAAATGGCCAACAACGTATTTGGTGCAATGAAACGCATCAGAAAAGTACCAACGAAACGCCCCGCGAGCATCAATGCCATAAAACCGATCATGTAGTTGGCTGCCACGGCGTCGGAGAAACCCATTTTCTCATGGCCGTAGTTAATGAAGAACGCCCAGGTACCGCCTTGTGCAGCTACGTTGAAGAACTGCGCAGCCACAGCCCATACGAAGTGGCGGTGCTGAAACAATGACTTACCGGGCTCCGAATCCACATTTACCGCATCGGGATCAATATCCGCTGCATGCGGGTCAATGAGCGCGGGTACTTTTACAAATGAAAAAGCCAGGGCAATCAGTGCAATGACCGAACCGATCGCGATATAAAGATTTTTTACGGAAGTAAGATCCGTGCTGCCTTCGACATGGTTACGGAAAAGGAAATAACCACCGATCGCAGGCCCGAGGATTGCGCCCAAAGCATTGAATGCCTGTGCAAAGTTGATACGCTGGTCGCTCGTACGCTGATCACCAAGTGACGCTACAAACGGGTGAGCCACGGTTTCAAGCGTCGCCAAACCACAACCCAGGATAAACAGCGCAATACCGAAGAAAGGGAAAGAAGCTGTGCTGGCAGCCGGAACGAACAGGAATGCACCAAGCGCAAACAGCGACAGGCCCAGCAATACGCCATTTTTATAACCGAACCGTTTCATGAACAAACCCGCAGGGATACCCATGATGAAATAGGCCCCGAAAATCGCGAACTGTACGAATGCCGATTGTGTCTTGCTCAGGCTGAGTACTTTCTGAAAGTGCTTGTTGAGCACGTCACCCATCGTAATCGCTATCCCCCAGAACATAAAAAGGGATGTAACAAAGACCAGGGTAACTAGGTATTTTTTGTCAGTAAACTTGGGCGGGGAGGCGTGAACGGTGCCGACAGACGAATGGTTGCTCATTTAGCTGAATAGTAAAAATAAATATTAGGTTCGGTCTATTTTTGCAAATGTAAATCAGAGAAATTTAAAAACTGTATCCAGTCGAACATTTTAACGTCGTGCCCACCCGGCCGGATATGAAAGCCGATTTGGCCCGATACGGGCTGATTCAGCGCCGGAAACGGCGCATCCGGAAAACCGCTCGTCCCTAAAAACCGGTACACTGCATCTGCGGCCCGTGCGGTGGCGAATTCACCCTGCGGATCGGCATTCTTATCGTCCTCGGCCGTTGCCAGATAAACCGGCCGCGGGGCAATGAGCGAAAGGACAAAATGCTGATCAAACGGCAGCTCAGTGTCTTTCCCTTTGTATTTACCCAAACTCCGGGCATACCAATGCGGGAATACCGTGCATAGCCGGTTAATATCCTCTCCGATCCCGCGCCGGAACTGCTTGCCGCCACCCGCACCCGACTCATTACTCAGTACGGCAGCAAACCGCCGGTCCGTTGCACCTGCCCAGAGCGCAGCCTTACCCAACCGCGAAAAACCGAACGCCGCCACCCGTTTGGCATCGATATCCTTGTCGGTTTCGAGGTAATCCAGCCCGCGGCTCAGTGCCCAGGCCCAGGCAGCAACCGTACCGAAATTATCTTCGCGCTGCTGCAATTCCGGGTATAACGGGTGGACCCCCGTTTGAAACGCGTGCTCTTTCCGGTCCGAAGCGATTTCCTCGCGGTAGAGCGTCACCAGCGCATACCCGCGTGCGAGAATGCTGTCCACTGCCCATTGCGAGGCATTCACGCCCCGGCAGGCATCACCGGCCTTCCCATCGGCCGAGCAAGGGAACATTCCGCTCTTCTCGACCCAGGCAGTAGTCAGTTTAATACCCGGATCGGCGTGAATGGCCTGGTTACCGATGAAATTGAGCCCGATAATGGCAGGTACCGGATGTTTGGCCTGATTGGGAATGTAAATCAGCAGATCAAATTGCGCTTCCCTTCCTTTTTCGGTAATGTGAACCGTCACCTGCTTGCGCGTCGCTTTGCCGCCCAATGCATTTTTATCCAAGTCAAAAACTTCGAAATGCATGTTTTTCGGTCTTTGCGGGGCCGCGCCGTACATTTCGTGCGTCATCGTTTCGAGGATTTCGTTCCGCCTGCGCTCCCACTCCTTCACCGATTTCACCTTTTTTCCGCTGTTAAACGTAAATGGGTCGGGCAACGCACGATTACCCTCCTGGGCATGTATTATTTTTGGTAAAACGATCAGGCAAAATGCCAGCGCAAGGACAAAAACCCTCATGATAAGCAGGTTTGATTATTTTTTGCTGAAATAAGTATTCATAAAAAGGAGCTGGTGCTGCACCGCATTTTCCCAATACGGCCAGTTGTGCGCACCGGGACGGGAAATGTAGTCGTGCGGGATTTTGCGGTATTCAAGCTGCTTGTGCAGGTTTTCATTCACTCCGTAAAAGAAGTCCTCGGTACCGCAATCGATAATGAGCGAAAGTGAGTTGGGGGTCAGCAAATGGAGCATGTTGATCACGGTGTTTTTCTCCCATCTTTCGGGCTGCTCGGCGTAGCTGCCCAGGCGCTTGGCCATATCCCAGTTGTTGGGAAAAGGACGGATATCCACGCCGCCGCTCATGCTTCCGGCGGTGCCGTACACGTCCTGATGCTTCAAAGCGAGGTAGAGCGCTCCGTGACCGCCCATACTCAGCCCGGTAATGCCGCGGCCTCTACGGTCTTTAATGGTTTTATAGTTTTTGTCGACATAGGAAACCAGTTCTTTGGAAACATAGGTCTCGAACTGCGACTGCGGGTCCACCGGGCTATCCCAATACCAGCTGCTGAAACCGCCGTCGGGGCAGACGATGATCATATTATAATGGTCGGCAGCTTGCTGGATGCCGGGCGCTTTGGTGATCCAGTTGGAATGGTTGCCGCTGTAACCATGCAGCAGGTACACCACCGGGAACTCCTTGCCTGCATTATAACCGGCCGGCCGCACCACGACCACCTTGAGGTTCTTCTTCATCACCGCGCTATTCACCTCCACGGTATCGACCTGCGCCGCGCTAACCTGACCTAATGCAAACAGAACAAATGCAAAGAGTGATAGAAATGCTTTTTTCATTTTAAATGAGTTAAAAGAGAATTGAGAGAATGACGATAACGGGGAGGCTGCCACCGTAAGTTTTTGAGAAAATTTTCTACAACTGCATGATGCAAATGCCTTGAACCCCGCAAATATTGTAGAAACCGGGGAAATATCCCGTTTTGACATGAGAGAAAGTGGCTGGCATTTAAATTGATGTAATACAATTATCTCTAAAATAACTCTAACTCAAAATTTTATAACAATGGGAAATCTCCTGTATACCATAGCCGTGATCCTCGTGATCCTTTGGCTGATCGGCTATTTCGGCTTTGCGAGTTTTGGACTAGGAAACATCATTCATATTCTGCTGGTGATCGCCGTGATAGCGATTATTCTGCGTTTGATACGCGGCGACAGGGTGGTATAGCAGCCACATTCGCTCAGCTCAACCAGCCCGGGACGTTAGTTTTCAATCGTTCCGGGCTTTTGTTTGCCTCAGTCTGGTTACAAAATCTTACCTTGAGGTAGCCTTTGCACGATAACCCCTTATTCTATGCAGTTGATTTTACTCAAAAGCCGTATGCTGTTGTTACTGATCATGCTATCGGCTGTTTCCAGTCGTTTGCTGGCACAGACATACGTAGGAAATGTCGAATTCACCAGCCAAAGTGCGCTAAACTCCTGGGAGTCGCAATGGAAAACGGTTACGGGCAACATTTACATCACCAGCCTCGCGAGCGACGTGGTTACCAGCCTCGCACCACTTCAAAATATCACCAGCGTCGGAGGCGCCATTATCATTGCGGAGAATCATTCACTCACCTCGCTGAGCGGCCTTGGCGGGCTCCAAACCGCCGGTATGCTCGAAATATCGTTCAATGGGGCATTAAATAATTTGGGAGCTTTGAGCGCCCTCACTACTGTTACCGGAACGGTGAACATCGTCGGCAATGAGTCACTCACCTCGCTTACAGGGCTGGCCACCAGCCTTACGATTGGCGGGGACCTTACGATCCGCAACAACCCGATGCTGTCCGTATGCAACGCCCCGGCCATTTGTAACTACCAACATGTGCATCCGGCCGGCACTTACCTGAATGTGTCCGGCAATGCGGGCATGTGTTTCAACGAGGCAATGCTCTATTCGGCCTGCAATGGTCCGTTACCGGTGGTGCTGACCGAGTTTGATGCAATCGTTGAAGGATCTTCCGTACGCCTGAGCTGGGCAACTACCGCCGAGAACAATGCTTCTCATTTCGATATCGAGCGCAGCAACGACGGACGGGCGTGGCAAAAAGCGGGGATTTTGCAGGCCAGGGGAGAAAGTTTGCAAAAAGAAACCTATTCCTTTTCGGATAGCTACCCTTTTGCGGGCGAAAACCTCTACCGCCTTCGCATGACCGACCGCGACGCCACGTACTCGTATAGTCGCATACGGAGCGTGTACATGCGCGAGGCGCCGGTACCGGCCTATCCGAACCCTTTTTCAGAATCGCTATTCCTGTCGCCGCACCAGGCCGGCCTTCCCGGAGCAGTGGAGCTCACCGACATACGCGGCAAAGTGGTTTACCAGGCGCAAGGGCAATTACCGGCAAGCATTACCACTTCACAATGGCGCTCGGGAACTTACCTGTTGAAACTCACGGACAAGGAAGGAATTTCGAGACAATTGAGAGTCGTGAAAGCAGAGTAACTTGGCTCCATTTCTGGCATAATTGTTTTCAGATCGCGCGAGGTTTAAACCAAAACGCGATATCATGGAAACCACAATCGAATACAATTACCCCTCGCTCGTGAATGCGGCATTCTCCAACCGCATGGACGCACAGAAAGCTTACGACGAGCTGATTTACCGGGGTTACAAGCCGGAGGAAATCAATGTGATCATTTCCGACGAGACACACCGGGTACATCACGAAGAAATTGGCGATGAAAAACCTGCCCATTCGACGATGGAGAATGCGGGCATTGGCTCTGCAATCGGCGGTACGGCCGGGGCTATTGCCGGCGCGCTCATCGCCATCGGTACCACAGTAGTAATTCCAGGCCTTGGGATCGCAGTGGCAGGCCCCTTGCTTGCAGCACTTACCGGTGCAGGTGCGGGCGGGCTCACGGGCGGCATTGTAGGGGCATTACACCACCGTGGCGTGCCCAGGGAACATGCCGAAGCATTTGAGTCCAGCATCCGTGCAGGCGGGGTGATCATTTCCTTTACGCCTCGCACGGTCGAAGACAGGATGGAAATCATAGAAGCCTGGAACCGCTATGGCGCCCGGCAACTTCATGGTAACGAAACCTACAATACCTAAAAGCAACTAACCCGCCATTGGGCGGGTTAGTTGCTTTTATAGCAGATCTTTGATCCGTATCCACACATTCTCAGCGAGAATCTTATGCCCTTCGGCTGTGGGGTGAATGCCGTCGGCCTGGTTCAGCTTCGATTCCCCACCTACCCCTTCGAGCAGGAAAGGAATAAGGGTTATGTCATTCTTTTTTGCCAGATCGGCATATACATCCTTGAACTCGGTCGCATATTTCTGTCCCATATTCGGCGGGATCTGCATTCCGGCAAGCACGCGCTTAGCGTCGGGGTATTTGGCTTTCACCTTATCGAGGATTGCCTGCAGGTTCTTGCGGGTTTCCGAAACAGGAATACCCCGCAAGCCGTCGTTACCTCCGAGTTCGAGTACAAAAACGTCGAGCGGTTGTTTGAGCAGCCAGTCGATACGGCTATTCCCCCCGGAAGTAGTCTCGCCACTCACACCCGCATTCACGACTTTGTATTGGAGACCCAGCGAATCTATGCGTTTCTGGATAAGTCCGGCAAAGCCCTGCGACGGGTCGTCGAGGCCGTAGCCTGCCGTAAGACTGTTTCCGAAAAACACGATGATCTTCTTTTTAGCAGCGGGAGCTTTCGCGGCTGTTGGAGCGGAATCGGCCTTTTGCGCCGATTCTTCCTTTTTCTCTCCGCCACAGGAAAACAGCGCGGCGGTCAGAAGCGATAATACTAAAAATGTCTTGAAACGACGCATATCAATCATAATCTGAATTCAAAGGGAATGGATTTTTTAGTTTAAAAAGGCATACCCGGCCATTCATTCTCAAATAAAAACCGTTTAAACTATATTTATGAGAAACAATAGCCGAAAAGAGCCAAATTAGGTCTTTCGCGCCTGGCTGCGCGCCTCGGACGGCGCGTCCCGGACACCACGCAAACATAAAGAAAAACGATTGATGAATACCATACTCGATCTGCACGACGTCAGTAAAATATATAAAAGCGGCGACCGCACCCTCAAAGTCCTCGACAATATCAGTTTTTCCATCGAAACAGGCTCCACGGTCTCGATCGTAGGTCCGTCGGGCAGCGGCAAAACGACGCTTCTCGGCCTCTGCGCAGGGCTCGATCGCTCCACGGCCGGCACCGTAGAGCTGCACGGAACCCGGCTGAATGGCCTCAACGAAGACCAGCTGGCGGCCGTTCGTAACCAATATGTTGGTTTCATTTTCCAGAACTTCCAGCTCCTCCCCACGCTCACCGCACTGGAAAATGTGATGGTGCCCATGGAACTGCGTGGAGAAAAGAATGTAAAATCCCGTGCCCTCGACCTGCTCGACAAAGTAGGCCTGGCCGAACGTGGCCACCACTACCCCACCCAGCTCAGCGGCGGCGAGCAGCAGCGCGTATCGCTGGCACGTGCATTCTCCAACCAGCCGCAGATCCTGTTTGCCGACGAACCGACAGGTAACCTCGACGCCGAAACGAGCGAAAAAGTGGTGAAGCTGCTCTTCGACCTCAACCGCGAGGCGGGTACCACGCTCGTGGTCGTCACCCATGACCTCGAACTCGCTGCCAAGACACAGCGCATCATCCGCATCAAAGGCGGCAAAATTGTGGAGGCCAGCTAACCGTGAATTTCCGATGAACCCCAATACATTCAACCTTTCGTGGTTATTGCAAATGGCCTGGCGCGACAGTCGTAGAAACCGCGCCCGGCTGGCCCTTTTTATATCCTCCATTATCCTCGGCATCGCGGCGCTGGTAGCCATTTACTCGCTCGGCGACAACCTCCGCGACAATATCGACAGCCAGGCAGCTACGCTCATCGGTGCCGATTTATCCATTTATAGTGGTAAGAAAATCGATGGAAAAGCGATGGCCTTTGTCGACTCGCTCGGCAAGGTGCGCTCCGAGGAACGCGCATTTGCCTCGATGGTGTATTTCAATAAAGGCGGCGGCAGCCGATTGACGCAGGTGAAGGCGCTCTCGGGTGACTTCCCTTACTACGGAAAGCTGGAAACCATTCCCGTTTCGGCTGAAAAGACGTTCAGAAACCGCCAGGAAGCATTGGTAGACCAAACCCTGATGCTCCAATACCGCGCGCAGGTCGGTGATTCGATCCGGATCGGCGAAGTGACTTTTGCTATTGCCGGCGTTCTGGAAAAAGCCCCCGGTGCGACCGGTGTGACGGCCTCGGTGGCGCCAGTTGTCTACATTCCGATGCGCTTTCTGGATCAGACCGGCCTGATGCAAAAAGGCAGTCGCGTGGGTTACAGGTATTATTTCAAATATCCGGCTAAAACGGATGTCGAAAAGATGGTCAAAACGCTGGAACCGAAGTTCGAGAAGTATGACCTTGATTTTAATACGGTTCAAAGCCAGAAAGAAGACACCGGCCGCTCCTTCCGTGACCTCACGCGCTTTCTCTCGCTGGTAGGGTTCGTCGCGCTCCTGCTCGGGTGCATAGGCGTCGCGAGCGCCATACATATATATGTGCGCGAGAAACTGAATTCCATTGCGATACTGCGCTGCCTGGGTGTAAAAGCCTCGCAGGCATTTCTGATCTACCTGATTCAAATCGCGGGCATCGGGCTCATCGGCACCGTGCTCGGCACCATTCTGGGTACGGTCATCCAGCAATTTTTGCCTGTGGTATTGAAGGACCTGCTTCCGTTTGACCTCACTACCGACATTTCATGGCCTGCTATCGGCCAGGGCCTGGCGATCGGCGTGCTCATTTCCATACTTTTCGCATTGCCGCCGCTCGTATCGATCCGCAAAGTATCGCCGCTGAATGTGCTGCGCTCCGCCTCCGACGCCTCCCATCCCGAACGCGACGCGGTGAGTTGGGCATTGTATGGGCTGATCGTCCTGTTCATTTTCGGGTTTTCGTTCCTGCAAATGCAAACCTGGGTGCAGGCACTGGTATTTACTGCCAGCATTCTCGCTTCATTCCTGATCCTTTTCGGTATAGCCAGCTTGCTGATGTGGCTTGTGCGTAAGTTCTTTCCCACTTCATGGAGTTACCTCTGGCGCCAGGGGCTTGCGAATTTGTACCGCCCCAACAACCAGACGACCATTCTCATCGTTTCAGTCGGCCTGGGTACCTCGCTGATCTGCACGCTATTTTTTATACAAACGATCCTGCTCACCCGTGTGAAGCTATCGAGCAGCGGCAACCAGCCCAATATGGTGCTTTTCGACATTCAGAGCCATCAGAAAGACGGCGTTCTGGCGATTGCCAAGGCGCAAAATGTGCCCATCAACCAGAGCGTCCCCATTGTGAATATGCGTTTGGAAGAAGTGAATGGCAAAACCGCCGCCGATTTCGAAGGCGATACCACTGCCGAGCAGTCACGCCGCATTTTCGGTCGGGAATACCGCGTCACCTTCCGTGATTCCACTACTTCTTCCGAGAAAATCACCAAAGGGAAATGGCAGGGTAAATACGACCAATCGTCCGAACTCATACCCATTTCCGTCGAGGGAGGGTTTGCGGAAAGGAGCCGCCTGGAAATCGGCGACACGCTGGTTTTCAATGTGCAAGGCACCATTATGTCCACCATTATTTCCAGCTTCCGGGAGGTGAACTGGAGCGAGGTCCGTACCAACTTCCTTGTCGTTTTCCCAACCGGCGTACTCGAAGACGCCCCGCAGTTCCACGCCATGCTCACGCACGTACCCAATCCGACCGTCTCCGCGCGGTTCCAGCAGGCATTGGTAAGGCAATACCCCAACATTTCGATCATCGACCTTGCCCTCGTACTGCGTGTACTGGATGATATTTTCAACAAAATCGGCTTTGTGATCCGCTTTATGGCCGGATTCAGCATACTTACCGGGCTGATCGTCCTCATTGCGTCCGTCATGATCAGCAAATATCAGCGCATTCAGGAGAGCGTCCTCCTACGCACGTTGGGTGCGAGCCGGAGACAGATATTCGTCATTACCTCGCTCGAATATTTCTTTCTGGGCGCACTGGCGGCATTCACAGGTATCCTCATCGCGCTTATCGGAAGTTTCTGCCTCGCCAAATTCAACTTCGAATCGGAATTCAACCCCGAGCTCGGCCCGGTGATATTGATATTCCTTTTTGTCTCTTTGCTAACCGTTATCATCGGTTTGCTCAACAGCCGCGGCATCCTGTCCCGCCCGCCGTTAGAGGTATTGCGGCAGGATGTTTAAGTGTTTAATTTTCGGTATATTTAAACTGAAAATTAAGCTACACACACACTTGGAATTTGACATTAACGGCAACTTGAAGCCCTACGAGATTATTTACACCGACTGGGCGACATTTAAAGCTGAGTTTGTGGATGCATTCCCGCGGTCCGGCACGAGGCAGGTGATTTTTGAGAATTTTTCAGAATATATGGAAAGACTCATCTCTATCATTGGCACGGGATTTCATCAATGGATAGATGGAAGTTTTGTTACCAGGAAACTTAATCCCAATGACATTGATTTTGTAACATTTATAAATGCAAAAACTTTCAGCCGAAACGAGCATATACTTGGCAGTTTGAGAGAGTATAGTCGAGAACGAAGCCTCCGCCTTGACGGGTACCTTGAAGATTACCCAACCGATCACAAACATTTTTTTCGCTCTCATCTGGATTCTAAGCAGTGGCTTCACGAGTTTGTTAGAGACTCCCGTAAAGGACAGCCGAAAGGATTTATACAATTAGATTATTGAGTCATGAAACCACAGTCGATGTTAGAACTGGAAGAATGGGAATTGCGCGTGTCACGGCTTATAGGCCTTGTGGCAACCACTAATCAAACCCTGCACATGCATCGTGAGTCAGGCGATTCATGGCTAATGATCAAACAATACGAAGAGCTTTTAGCCGAGCACCAGCAAGAGCTGGATCAACTCTTGAAAACACATGGGCTAACCCTGAAAGTTGTCCCGGCAGATAGCGCCGCTTAGCCGCGCGAAATTAGCCGTCCCGTCTCTCCTTCTCTCCGTTCCTCCCGCTACTCCACTTTCCAGCCCGCGTCCTATCCGTGCACGGCGATTTAACAATTCCTTAAAACCCATTCCTTCATTTATTCTTTTCCGTAATGCCATTTTTGGCCCTGAAATGCTGCTTTAATGCAACTTTTCCCATCCCGATTAGACTTTGGGGTGATTTAAAATCACTATTCCTACACCGCAAAAAGCATTATTAATTTCATCCAATTTAATCTTCATATTTTTTCAAACGTTTGCACAGAATTTCAAACGTTTGCATTGCCTATAAAGTTATTACTATTAATTATCTTAATAATACAATATGTAATCTTGTGGTTCATTACTCCCCAAATTTTCCTCTATGACTAAAAATCTCTTTTGCCTCAACTTTCTATTCACTGTAAAATCCAATAATCCACGACTATGAGAAAGACTTCGACTCTATCAGTCAGGACCGGAATATTCAGAAACTGCCTTATGCAAGTAACGGCCGTGTGCGGCCTCCATGCCATTGCCGCAGCTGAAATACCCGTTCCCGAAGGCCAGCCCAGAAAGCATGTTGAGACCAACATGAACAAATTGCAGGAGGTTACCCTCACCGGAAAAGTGACGACCGAAGGTTCCTCCGAAGGTCTGCCCGGCGTTACTGTGGTGATCTCCGATGCCAATGGCAATAATAAGCAAGGCGCAACTACCAATGAATCAGGCACTTTCAGTTTTGCAAACTTGCAGACAGGCCAGCGCTACAACCTGGAATTCAGCTATATCGGTTTTGAAAAGCAGTCGCTGAAAGATTTCCTTTTGACCGAAAGCAACGCCAGCTCCATCGTAATCAAGCTCAAAGAAGCCGCAGCCAACCTCAGCGAGGTGGTGGTGGTCGGCTACGGCAGCGCTACGAAAAAAGACATTACCGGTTCGGTGAAGTCCCTGAAAAGCGCCGAGTTCAACCAGGGTATCATCAACTCCCCCGAACAGTTGCTGCAAGGAAAGGTGTCGGGCGTGAACATCACCTCTGCTACCGGTGAGCCTGGCGGCAAGACCAGCATTACCGTTCGCGGTCCCGGCGGCGTGCGCACAGGTAGCACCCCATTGTTCGTCGTGGACGGAATGGCACTCGACAACAGTGGTACAGGGGGTGATGCAAACCCGCTCAACTTCCTGAATCCACAGGATATCGAGTCGATCGACGTATTAAAAGATGCCTCGGCCACAGCCATTTATGGTGCCCGTGGTGCAAATGGGGTGATCCTGATTACCACTAAAAAGGGTAAATCGGGCCAGGCTCAAGTTACTTATTCGGGTAGCCTGGGTATTTCCAATGTGGCGCGCCCGCTGGATGTGCTTTCCGGACCGGAATTCCTGACCGAAGCCACTAAACTAGGCGCAACAATCGCCGACGGCAAAGCCAACACCGATTGGCAAAAGGAAATTTTCCGGACCGCGACTACCCATAATCACAACATTTCTGTTGGCGGCGGTAGTGAAAAGATGACGTATTACGCATCGTTCGGCGCACAAAAGCAGCAAGGAATTCTTAAAAACAGCCAGCAAAACCGTTACACCGGCCGCATGAACCTTTCCCAGAAATTGTTCGAGGACCGCGTTACGCTGGATTTCAACCTCAATGCCACCAACACCAAAAATCAGCGCCCTAATATCCAGGGCGCCATTGGTAGTGCTTTGACTATCAATCCAACTTATGCTCCTTACGATGCAAACGGGCAACTGGCTCAATACCAGGATTTCACCAACCCGCTTTTCATTTTACAGCAATACAAGGAGGAATTGACGACCAATCGTGTGCTGGCTAGCATTTCCCCTTCTGTGAAGATCATCGACGGGCTTGTTTATAAACTGAACTTCGGCATCGATAACTCGACCGCCACACAGGATAAGCAATTGCTGCCCAGCACGATCCCTGCCGAAATCGGCCGTCTGGAAACCTACGGGCTGCGCAATACCAACAGGTTGCTCGAAAACTACCTGACTTACAATCTGAATACCAAAATCCACAGCCTGACCGCATTACTCGGTCATTCCTACCAGCGCATTTTTATTCAGAGCCGGAATTTCAGCATCAATAAGTTCCCCATTTCCGATATCGAGCCGATTTACAACCCCGGTCTCGGACAGGATCTCTCATTGGCGCTGAACCAGCCCGGCGGTTTCGCGACAATCAATGAGCTGCAATCCTTCTTTGGCCGTGCGAGCTATGGTTTCAAAGACAGGTACCTGATCACTGCTACATTGCGCATCGATGGGTCGTCCAAATTCGGTTCGAATAACAAATACGGGTCTTTCCCTTCATTCTCGGCAGGTTGGAGGATTTCAGAAGAACCGTTCATGAAGTCGTCGCCATTCTCGGAATTGAAACTCCGTGCAGGCTGGGGATCAACGGGTAACCAGGAAATCCCATCCAAAATAACACAGGCACGGTTTACGTCCGTTGTTTCAGGCACCGCCAGCTACCCACTCGACGGTGGTACTACCTACCCGGCCGGTACTACCTACACGCGTCTGGCTAACCCCAACATTCAATGGGAAGTATCCAAACAGACTGACTTAGGTCTTGATTTTGGTTTGTTCAAAGGCGCATTGAGCGGAGAAGTCGATTATTTCAGAAAGGTGTCTGAAAAAATGCTGCTTGAAGTGATCCCTGCCGATCCCGTGCAACCGGCCGGAACATTCTGGACCAACGTGCCCGACATGCAGATCATCAACCAGGGCTTGGAGTTTGACCTGAACTACCGTAACACCCTGGAAAACGGCCTGAGATATTCGGTAGGCGGCAATATTACTTTCATCAAAAACCGTGTGGAGCACTCTCCTTACACCGTGATTCCATCCGGTTCCGCCCAAGGATCGGGTCTGACTTCGGCGACGATCAACGGTTATATCAACGGTGAAGCCATCGGCTCATTCTACCTGAAAGAGTTCATCGGTTTTGATGAAAAGGGTATCAGCAAGTTCCGCGACGTGGATGGCAACGGTATTGTCAACGACGCCGACCGGATTGTGGCCGGTACGGCATTGCCTACCCGCATGTACAACTTCAATGGAAATGTGAGTTTCAAAGGTTTCGATTTGTCCGCCAATTTCAATGGCGTTGCGGGTAACAAAGTGTATGACAACACGGCCAACTCGAACTTCTACAAACTGAAATTGTCGAAAGGCGTGAACGTAACACCTGAGGCACTTGCTTCGCCGGAAGAATCGGTTAATAACTCGGCGGGGGTTTCTACGAGGTATCTCAAAAGCGGTGCTTACCTGAGGCTGAACAACCTTGTATTGGGTTACAACCTCAATACCGCTAAGCTTGGAATCAACAGATGGGTACAGACAGCCCGCATTTCGGTTACCGGCCAAAATCTGGCATTGTGGACCAAATACAATGGCTATGACCCGGAAGTTAACAACGACCGTTCGATCGCCGGTATTACCTCTTACGGTATCGACTACCTGAGCTATCCGAAAGCGAAAACCTTCATTTTCTCGATCAATCTCGGCTTTTAATTATTGACCCATGAAGAAGAAACTATCAACCATATTTGCGGTAGCCGGCCTGCTGATGCTCAGCAACGCCTGTACCGACCTGAAAGAACAAGTGCTTGACGAAACACTCACGGCAAAACTTTCAGAAGAAGAGACAGTCAACGGGCTGCTGGCACCAACCTACGCATTGCTGCCGAACCTTTTCCAGCATACCACCTATTTTGCATTGCAGGAAATCTCCACCGACGAGGCTATTCTCCCCTATCGAGGCGGAACCGACTGGGGTGATAACGGTATATACATCGCATTACACGGCCACAATACCACCAGCACCGATCCTAACGTGAACAACACGTGGAACCAGCTGGTACAGTCTATTTCGCGGTGTATCACGGCTATCGAAGGTCTTAAAACAGCTACCTCGCCCAACGCGGCACTTTACACTGCCGAGGCCCGCGGTATGCGCGCTTATTACAATATGGTTATGCTCGATTTATTCGGCATTGCGTTTGTGAAGGACGATCCGGGAACTACCTCAAAGATTATCCGCGGTGACGAGGCTGTCAAGTATATCGAAAGTGAATTGCTGGCGGTTGAGCCAACGGTGCAACCAAAATCTGTGGTTGGCCCCGGCCGTTTGAACCAGGCTGCCGTATGGAGCCTGCTGGCGCGCCTGAACCTGAATGCTGCCGTGTATCGCAACATCTATGGTGCCACATTCGATTTCAAGGCCGAGGATATGGACAAAGTGATCCAATACACCGACAAGGTGATCAACTCCGGCCAGGCGAAACTTTCGGCTGATTATTTCGCGATTTTCGGAAACAACAACCATACCAACGAAGAGATCATTTTCGCGGTAGACCAGCGTGCCGAGCTGAACGGTCACAACCGTATGGCCTACTTCTCGATTTCAGGCGACCAGTTCCCACTGGCTGAATTCCCCGCTGCGAACGGCACCGACGGCCCTGCGATCACTTCCGATTTCTACCAGAGCTGGGTACAAGCCTACGGGGCAGTGGATCCCTCACGTGATCCGCGTTTTTACCAGCAAAACATGTCGATTTACACCAATGCCGCTGATACTTGTGTCGCTGACGCTGACTACAAAATCAACCGTGGTATCCTGAGAGGCCAGCAATACGGTGCATTGCGTGTGAATGGTGCCTTCCTCCGCTGTCCGGACGGCAAGCTGAAAGTAGGAAAGCTAAGCTACGTAACGCGCAACCGCGCCGATTTGCCAGTGAGCTTCTCTGAAATGATCGACTTCACTACGGCCGGAAGTAACTACAACACCGGCTATCGCGTGGAGAAATACGAGTTCAGCAGCAAATCCAACACTGGCCGTAACCGTGGCGAAGCCGATATCGTGATCGCACGCCTGGCGGACATCTACCTGATGCGTGCCGAAGCGAAACTGCGCAAAAGCAACGATGCTGCCGGTGCTCTGGCCGACGTGAACCTCGTGCGCGCATCACGCACGAAGACGCTCGCTCCACCGGCATTGACCAGCATGACCCTCGACCTCCTGTTCCGCGAACGCGGCTTCGAGTTTTACTGGGAAATGCTCCGCCGCCCGGACATGATCCGTTTCGGCAAATACGAGGGCCAATGGACCGAAAAAACGAATACCGACGTAAAGAAACGCATCTTCCCGATCCCGCAAACGGCTATCGACGGCGCGTCGAATTTGCCAGGGTACTTGAAGCAGAATGATGGGTATTGATGTTTGAGTAACAAAGAAAAGCCGGTCGGAGGAATCTGACCGGCTTTTTGTTTTAGTTTAAACCAGAATTATTATTCCAAGGGCTCTGCTACCTCTGTACCTTCGCTCAACTCCTTCTCGACGGGCTGGTCGCCATAGGTATTCACGAACGTTCGCTGCACGCGCGAAGATTTGATTAAGTAGGGAATCCATATGGCGGAGAAAAACATCGCCCGGCCTATCGCGGCGATTGTGTTATTGAGCTCGCCATCAAACATATCCCCCATTAATGCGTAGCTAAGGCAAGTGTCAAGAATAATACCCAACAGATTGATTCCCAAAAAGTAGATATAAAGTGTAGGAAATGAATCCCGCTTTTTAAAGAATAGAACCGCAACCAGTATTGCGTAACCGATCATCACCCCGTTAAAACATAATTCGAAGACCAGCAATGCGTGGTAAGCCGTCGAAACGAGCATCCCCCTGGCTTCCATTGCGTCCCAGTGGGCCAAGGAAACATAAACCGGCAATTGCTGGCCGACGAACTGAGCCAGCAGGGTAAGGGGCGCAAATCCCACTGAAATTGCCAGTAAAATCAACCAACCGCCCAAGATAACCCCCGACTCATGGAAATGTCTGTAACCCGGCGAATACCGGTACAATCTTCTGAAAAATGTAACTGCGAATATGCCGACGACAATCAATAACCCTACCATCCAGCCGTTGATGTCGGATACATCAAAACCGGCTGATTTCGGCTCTGTGAGTTGATACTCGAGGTTTTCTACCAGCTTGTCAATATCCGCCTTGAACTGTTTGGCTTCGGCCACCGGCACGTGGTCTTTCAGTGTTTTAAGCTGGTATTTGAGTTGCCAGGTATATTCCTCAGGCAGATATTTCGATTCAAAACTGATGATGTAGGAGCTACGCTTAATTTCCCATTTATCCGCGGGAACATTCCACGCATCCGGCATATGTACATTAATGATATAGTTCTGATCGGATGGAAATTTAAGCGAAACCGGATCTTTCCTCGGGCGGCCCGGCAAAATGTTCAGCGTAGTATAAAGCGTCTTGCCAAATACGTCGAAATAGAATTTATTGGTGGCACTATCGAGTTTCCAAGGTTTTTTGAGAGAATAGCGCTCTACCAATGAGAAGCTGTTGCCTTCGCGTTGGTCATAGTATTCCAGTGTATCCGTAGCCTCCACCACAGCGTGTTTGAAGAGGTCTTTGTAAAAATTGAGATAATTCTCCTCCGTTTCCGACACATCGCCTTCCTGAAACTGTGCCCGGAAATCGTCCGCATCGCCTTTGTAATAGGCTGTTTTTACCTGAATCCGCCCTTCCGCTGTTGAATCGCCGGTCGGCGGCAGATAAATATCCTCCACGATATCGACATTTCCTGCATTATGGTCGGGGATGGTAACCAACTGGTTCTGACCGCTTTTGAGTAACAGGCCCTTACCGTACGGCGGGCAATACATTTGGGGTACTGCCCCCCCCTGCAATGACATCGTGGCATCGATGAATACAAAACTGAACTCATTGTCCTTGGCAATCTTCTCCTGCACACGCACACGGGCAATCACGTGGTTGAAATCCGCTGGAGAAGGGAGGTTTTCCGCTATCTGCGAACGTTTGTAAGAATCGACCAATACGGGATCACATTCAATATCATTAGACCTCAAAATAGCACAAAGCAGGAATGTTTTGTCTTTACAATCACCATATCTTTGTGCAAATACTTCTTCCGGTTTGTGAGGCCGATGCGAATTTTCACCGGTTTCAATGCCCAGGTAGCGGATCTCGTCCTGGACAAACCGCACTGCCTTTCCGATAAAGTCCAGCGTACTCTCACTTTGTGATTTCCATTCCTCGACCTTCGCTTTCAAAGCTCCCCCAGGCACTGGTACCTGATAGAAATTCAGCCCCCAGTCGACCACTTCCTTCCAGGTCCCGAATTCCGTCACTTGAACCGATGGCTCCTTGCCGTACCAACCCGGAACATAGTCGTCGTAGGAGTTATTTTTGACATTACGTACATCCCATTCGTACAGCGTATTCCCGCTGAGGCTCTGTGCGGTTCTTACGGGAGGTTTATTGAAATCCTTGAAATGCAGTACCCTGCCAGCCGGCGAGAGAATGGAGTTATGAATATGCGCGATATAGTCATACGCATTGAAATAAAGAAAATCGGAGTACTTATTCATGAAAACCGGGTTCCAGCCGGTTGTCGAATACGCCACATCGATTCGGTCGCCTTTACGGATGTCCTTCAATACCAGCGAGGCAGAATGAAAGCCGTTGTAAATAAATCGCTGGCGCTCTGACTCAACGGGCATAACCTTGAAATCCCCCTGCTTCAAATGGGAAATGCGTTGCCCTCCCCGCCAGACAGTCACTTCATGAAAGTCTACCCGCTCGTAAGCCGGATCGAAAGTGACCGAAATCTCGGACCCGTTCTGAATGCCGCTTTCTGAAACAATTTGCCTCACGAATCGCCGGTAAGTACTCTTTGCCCCGAGGTTTACCTGCTTATCGACAAAAGAAATGTAATACCCGCCGGAAAAGTCCTTCGCCGACGGCGCTTTCCCACCCGGCGTAACCGGCACTACCCACGACGGAACAGGCTTGACACCAATGGAAGGAGCTGCCCGTAGTTCGCCAATGCACATAGCCAGCACACACAATACGGACAGGAAGAGTCGGATTGAACGGAATGTAAATGTCAAGTTAATAAATCAGATAGAAGAGTTACAGATCGACTAAGCTATTCATATTTCTCCAAAGTACCTGATAGCTACAAACTATTTATTTTACAAAAAAGCAGTTCGCTGAGGATGTTTCAAATCCGCAGCGACGACTCCCTGATCACCAGTTCCGACGGCAATACAATGCTCTCCGGTGCGAAATCACCCGAGCCGTTCAACTGATTGAGAAACAAGCGGGAAGCCTCCATGCCGATCTTCCGCCCCGGGCGGTGAACGGTAGTGAGCGACGGAAATGTGTAGGCCGAAATGGGCGAATTGTCGAAGCCCACGAGCCCGATATCCTGCGGAATGCGCAGTCCTTTGTCTTTGGCCACACGCATTGCCCCGATCGCCACCTGGTCGTTCACACCGAAGATTGCGTCGGGCGGGGACGCGAGTTCGAGCAGGCGCTTGGTAGGCAGAATGGCGCTCTCTACGTTGAAGTTTGTGTTCAGGATCAGGTCTTCGCGGATAGGCAAATTGTACTTTTTGAGGCAATTGATATAGCCCTTGAAACGCTGCTCAGACACGGTAAGTCCATTAGGTCCCTTCAAATGCGCAATCTGCCTATAACCTATTGAAATTAAATGCTCTACGGCTGCAAATGCTCCGTGGTAATCGTCCACAGTAGCACGGCTTGTTTCGAAATCCTCATACTCACGGTCGATGAAGATGAGCGGGGTTTTACGCTGGATCACGCTTTCGAGATGCTCGTAGTAACCGGCATCGTAAGTCTCCTGAGAAACCGACAGGAATATCCCTTCGGTACGGTTGGAGAGCAGTTTGGACAACGATTCTTTTTCAAGCAGGTAGCTTTCGTTGGTTACGCAAATATTGAGCGTGTAACCCATGGGCTGTAACACCGTATGCAGGCCTTCGATGACCGCCGTTTCGTAGTAATTGCTGATCGTCGGAACCACTACCCCGAGCGACGCGGTCTTTTTATTGAGCAGGCTCAGCGACACTTCGTTACGCTGGTAGCCCACCTCTTTGGCATATTCCTGGATGTTTTTCCGGGTGTCTTCATTGATGGCCGGGTGGTCGTTGAGCGCACGGGAAACAGTGGATGGAGAGCACCGGAAACGGCGTGCAATGTCTTTGATCGTAACAGGACGTGAGGAATTCATGGGTGGGAATAGGACAATTAATTCTTTGAAATTTTTTCAAACGTTTGCATTCAATATTAACATATTTACATTTTGTGTTTAATTTATACAACACTATCATTGTGCAAATGTAATGGATTTACCACAATGAGTAACCTGCTAGTTAAGCCCCGAACACACAACAAGACCTATCATTCCCTCACCGCCGAACAGGCTGGCTGGACGTACCTGAACTTCGAAGCTAAAATACTGGAAGCAGGCGAACAAATCGTGGGAGATACGGGCGAATATGAATATTGCTTTGCATTGCTGGGCGGAAATTTCAAAGTGGAAGCCGCCGGGCAGGTCTGGGAAACAGGCAATGGCCGCAAGGACGTGTTCAGTGGAATCGGGCATGCGATGTACCTCTCGCGCCGCACGCCGTTCGTACTTACGGCGCAGTCGCCCGGTACCGACATCGCGATTTGCAAAGTCCTTTCCGACGAAGACCACCCGCCGCGTATGAAGCGCCCTGAGGAAGCGGCCATCGAATACCGTGGTGGTGACAATGCCAACCGTCAAATCAACAGCCTGCTCGAACCGGGTTTCGGCTGCCATAAGATCGTTTGTGTGGAAGTGTACACGCCTTCCGGCAATTGGAGCTCTTTCCCCGCGCACAAGCACGACGAGCGCAAGGTGGCCGAGGACGGCACTTTGCTCGAAGCGAATCTCGAAGAAATCTATTTCTACAAAATCGACAAACCGCAGGGCTACGCCATCCAGCAGGTTTATACCGAAGACCGCTCGCTTGACGAGATTATCCGCGTGAAAAACAATGAAGCGGTGCTCGTTCCCAAAGGCTACCACCCGGTAGTGGCCGGACATGGCTATAATGTATATTACCTCAATTTCCTCGCAGGAAGCGACCAGTCGCTCGCCAACACCTCCGACCCCGACCACGACTGGATTTACGGAACGTGGAAAGGCGCCGATCCAAGACTACCGATTGTCACGGCGGAGATGAATGGATGAAAAGGACTTCGGCTGTCGGCTTTCGGCTGTCGAACTGTTGGTGAATAAGATAAAATAACGAAAAACAAGGCCGACGGCCGATAGCCGAAAGCCGAAGTAGCAAAAAAATCCATGCCCAAATACGATCTTCTTACCCTTGGCCGCTCGTCCATTGACCTCTACTCGGCCAACGTGGGTAGCCCTTTTGAAAAAATCGAGGCATTCAATGCATTTGTAGGCGGCTGTCCGCTCAATATCGCCACGGGGAGCCGTCGCCTGGGTCTGGAAACGGCTATCCTGACCGGCATCGGCAACGATCAGGTCGGGAACTTCATCAAGCACTTCCTCGACAACGAAGGCATTGTTACCGAATGGGTTCCGGTTATCGAAGGCACCCGCAGCTCGGCCGTAGTACTGGGTATCGAGCCTCCCGACCGTTTCCCGCTGGTGTATTACCGCGAAAACTGTGCGGATATCAACCTGAATATCGATCACGTATCCGCCATACCGTTCCAGGATTTCAAGGCTGCCGCATTCTCGGGCACGGCGTTCAGCAAAGACCCAAGCCGTACTGCGATGTTTTATGCCCTTGAACTGGCAAAAAAGAATGGTGTTACGCGATTGCTTGACATCGATTTCCGCGCCGACCAGTGGTTTGATCCACGTGCATTTGGGATAACCATTCGCGCAGCATTGGGTAGCTTCAATATCGTGGTAGGAACAGAGGAAGAGATCCTCGCCACGTTTTTGACCGATAAGGAACAGCTTCTCATCAAACATCAGCAAATATCGGCCCCCGAAATCCGCGGGAACATTGAGAATGCCATTAATGAAATCCTGAACTCGGGCGTGGAGACGCTGGTCGTGAAGCGCGGCAAGGATGGTGCGTCCATTTTCCAGCCGGGTAAGGAGGAAGTGAAAGTGCCCGGTTTCCCGGTAGAGGTACTGAACGTGCTTGGGGCGGGTGACGCGTTCTGCGCCGGCTTCTCGTTCGGACTGTTGCGGGGCTGGGATTTGTACAAAAGCGTGCGGATGGGCAATGCGTGCGGGGCGATCATCGTGACGCGCGAAGGCTGCGCGAATTTTATGCCGGCCTATGATGAAGTAATGGAGTTCGTGAAAGGATACGGAGGATTATAAGTTTTAAAATACAAATGGAAAAATTACAGAATTACATCAACGGCCGCTGGGTCGACAGCCACTCCGACAACTATGTGGACGTGGTGAACCCCGCCAACCAGGAAGTGCTGGCGAAAGTGCCTTACGGTAATGCGCAAGACGTCGCCGATGCCGCTGCGGCTGCCCAGGAAGGCTTTCAGGAATGGAGAAATACGCCGGTTTCGAAGCGGGTGCAATATTTGTTTAAACTCAAAACAATACTCGAAGACAACGCCGACGACATCGCGCGGACTATCACCCTCGAATCGGGGAAGACGTTCATCGAAGCAAAGGCCGAAATGGTGCGCGCGATCGAGAATGTCGAAAATGCGTGCGGTATGCCCACCCTCATCCAGGGCGAGTTTTCGGAAGATATTGCCAAGGGCATCGACGAATATATGATCCGCCAGCCGCTTGGCCCGTGCGCATGTATCGCGCCGTTCAACTTCCCGGGGATGATCACGTTCTGGTTCCTCCCCTACGCACTCGCCTGCGGGAACAGCTACATTATCAAACCATCGGAAAAGGTACCCCTAACCATGACCAAGATTGTTGGATTAATGGAGCAATTGGATCTTCCGAAAGGGGTACTAAACCTCGTGCAAGGCGCGCGTGAGACGGTGGACGCGATTCTCGAACACCCTGTTATCAAAGGGATCAGCTTTGTGGGTTCTTCCAATGTAGCCCGCTATGTGTATGCCAAAGGTTCGGCCAACGGCAAGCGCGTGCAGGCACAAGGCGGTGCCAAAAATCCGGTAATCGTGCTGCCGGATGCAGATATCGATATGACTTCACAGATCGTGATCGACAGCGTTTACGGCTGCGCTGGTCAGCGATGCCTCGCCGCCTCGACAATTATAACCGTTGGAGAGCACAAAGATATTACGGAAAGCCTGGTGGAATCGGCACGGAACCGTAAAACAGGTTTCGGCCTGGATTCGGATGTGTTAATGGGGCCCGTTATCACAGCAGAGAGCAAAAACCGCGTTCACAGCCTCATCGACAAGGGTTTGCATGAAGGTGGCCGTCTGCTCGTGGATGGACGCAATGCGAAAATCGATGGCTACGAAAACGGCAACTTCATTGCGCCTACCATTATCGAAGACATTCCACTGGACGGCGAGTTGGCCGCTACCGAGATTTTCGGACCAGTGCTAAGCCTTGTACATATTAATACCATCGAGGAAGCGATCCGATTCATCAATTCCGGCAAGTATGGGAACATGGCCTGTATTTTCACCAGCAGCGGCTTGAATGCACGGCGTTTCCGTCATGAAGCCGAGGCGGGGAATATCGGTATCAATATCGGTGTCGCCGCTCCTGTGGCACAGTTTCCGTTCTCGGGCTGGAAGGATAGTTTCTACGGCGACCTTCATGGTCAAGGCAAGCACGCGGTCGAATTCTTCACCCAAACCAAAGTGGTGATCGAGCGCTGGCTGAAAGAATGGAACAGGAAGTTTTAGAAATTAAAAAATTCTAATCAATTCAATTCTAATCAATTCTAATCAATTCCCGTCGACTTAAGTCGACGGCAAGGGATGATCAAGAATCTTGAAAATATATCTTTTCAAAATCTTTGACCGCCGACTTTAGTCGACGGCTGCAACTCGCTCGCAACTTCTGAAGATGACAAAAAAACTCAAAACCGGTGTGATCGGACTGGGCCGGATCGGCCAAATCCACCTTAGCAACCTCGTGCACCATATGCCCGATGCGGAAGTGATTATCGCTTCCGACCTCTCGCCTGCTGCACATGCATTCGCTCGTGACCTCGGTGTTCCCGAAGTCGTAACGGATGCTTATGACGTGATCAACCACCCCGACGTTGAGGCGGTGATCATATGCTCCCCCACGCCTTTTCATGTGCCCTACACGGTAGCCGCCGCAGAAAAAGGGAAGCACGTTTTTTGTGAAAAACCCCTGGATGTAACGTTGGAAGCGATTCAGGCTGCCGAAAAAGCGGTGTCGGACAACAATGTGAAACTAATGCTCGGCTTTAACCGCCGCTTCGATGCCAACTTTATGAATGTCCGGCACCTGGTTGCCAATGAAAAAATCGGAGAGCCGCACATTCTCCGCATTACCAGCCGCGACCCGGCGCCGCCGCCGGTAGAATACCTGAAGGTTTCGGGTGGGATTTTCCTCGACATGTCCATCCACGACTTCGATATGGCGCGCTACATTGTCGGAAGCGAGGTAAAAGAGGTATTCGTGAAAGGCGACGCGCTCATTCACCCGGAGATTAAGGAATTTGGTGATATCGACACAGCAGTGATCGTGTTAACCTTCGAAAACGGTGCGATAGGTGTGATCGACAACAGCCGCAAGGCCGTTTATGGTTACGACCAGCGCCTGGAAATCTTCGGCTCGAAAGGCATGGCGAAGGCCGAAAACAATACTACCGATACACTCATTCATTTCGACAGCAATGGCGGCCATAGCTCGTTACCGCTGCATTTCTTCCTCGAAAGATATGAAACTGCCTATCGCGTGTGCCTTAAAACGTTCATCGATTGCGTGTTGAAAGACACCCCATCGCCGGTGGATGCGCACGACGGCCTCATGGCAACGGCAATCGGTATCGCTGCCATGAAGTCGCTGACCGAAGGCAGAAGCGTGAAATTGGACGAAGTGCTGCATTATGCGACCGCGGTTCAGGAATAGTCAAACGTAGTCATGTGTGGTCAGGAGTAGTCAAACGTAGTCATGTGTGGTCAAGTATTGTCATTTATAGTCATGAATGGTCAGGTGTAGTGGAAAATGAATAAGTTTGGCCCGCATAAATGACCAGACCTCACTAAACCTGACTACACTTGACAACTCCTAACTACAAATGACAACACCTGACAATACCTGACTAAACCTGACAACACCTGACCACACCTGACAACACCTGACCACCAATGACAACACCTGACCAAGACCAAGCCCCGACATCATTTACCGTAACATTTAACCAACTAACCCTTTCATAAGCATGTCCACTACCGGTCTGCAATCGCTGGATTACATAGTATTTTTCATCTATCTGATAGGCGTTTCCGCTTACGGTTACTGGATTTATAAAAAGAAAAGCTCGAAAGAGGTTAGTTCAACCGACTACTTCCTTGCAGAGGGCTCGCTGACGTTCTGGGCGATCGGTGCTTCCATCATCGCATCCAACATTTCGGCGGAGCACTTTATCGGGATGTCGGGATCGGGATTTGCCATTGGCCTGGCCATCTCTTCCTACGAATGGATGGCAGCAGCCTCGCTGATCGTCGTCGCATTGTTTATCCTGCCGGTTTATCTTAAAAACAAGATCTACACCATGCCGCAATTCCTGCGGGAAAGGTATAGCCCCACGGTGGCGACGATCATGGCGGTTTTCTGGCTATTGTTATATGTATTTGTAAACCTGACGTCGATCCTCTACCTGGGCGCACTCGCGCTCGAAGTGACCGCCGGGCTCGATTTCAACTACGGCATCGTAGGGCTCGGTCTGTTTGCGATCGTGATCACAATCGGCGGAATGAAAGTAATCGGGTACACGGATGTCGTACAGGTAATAGTGCTCGTAATGGGAGGTTTGGCGACGACCTACCTTGCTTTGGACCTCGTTTCGGAGCATTTTAACAGGCCGGGTCTTTTTAATGCGCTTGCATTGCTCCGCGAACAGGCCGATTCCCATTTCCATATGATCCTGCCGAAGGAGCATCCTTTTTATAAAGATCTTCCCGGTTTGACGGTGATTATCGGTGCAATGTGGATCAACAACCTCGCTTATTTCGGCTGCAATCAGTACATTATTCAGCGAAGCCTTGGTGCGAGCTTGCCAACGGCCCGGAAAGGGATTCTTTTCGCGGCGTTGCTCAAACTGCTCATTCCGATCATCGTCGTAATCCCGGGCATTGCCGCATTTGTTTTGTACCAAAACGGCATGTTCCAGCAGGAAATGCTCGATGGGAATGCGGTGAAACCTGACCACGCCTACCCTGTTTTGCTCAACCTCCTGCCAGCGGGTCTGAAAGGAATGGCATTTGCCGCGCTAACCGCCGCTATTGTTGCGTCGTTGGCCGGCAAAGCAAACAGTATCTCAACGATATTTACATTAGACATTTACAAACAGTACATCGCCCCGCACGCTACCGAGCGCCAGCTTGTGCGCGTAGGCCGCTACACGATCTACGTCGCGATGGGCATCGGTATCCTCATTGCCCCGCAACTGAGGGTGCTCGACCAGGCCTACCAATTCATTCAGGAATATAGCAGCTTCATTACCCCGGGTGTGTTTGCCATATTCATCCTCGGTATGTTCTGGAAACGGACTACATCGGCGGCGGCTCTCACAGCCGCATTGCTCACGATCCCATTATCGACAGCAGGCAAGTTTATGTATCCTGAAATCCCGTTCCTCGATCGTATGGGCTATATCTTCCTGATCCTCTGCGCCGTGATCGTCGCCGTTTCCCTGGCCGATCCGAAGAGCAAGGACAACCCGAAGGGCCTGAAAATCGAGGCGTCGATGTTCCAACCCGGCAAGAGTTTTGTGATCGGCTCGGTGCTGATATGTGGTGTGCTGGCAGCTTTATACACGATATTTTGGTAGCTGTCGGCTGTCGGCTGTCGGCTGTCGGCTGTCGGCTGTCGGCTGTCGGCGATAAGCGAAGTCCAGAGTGTTTAGTTCTCGGGCAAATGCATTGATATTGAAAAAACATCCATACCATAAATGATCGACTGCCGATTACCGACAGCCGAAAGCCATTAACCAGATGCTTCTGACGACGAAACAATTGTTCCAAAAATGCTATGGCCGCTACGCGATACCGGCCGTCAATGTGTTTTTCATGGAGGAAATCCATGGCCTTTTCGCCGCAGCACAAGAGGCTAATGCGCCTTTCATCGTACAAACTACGCCCTTCGCACGTGACTACGCGAATGCGGACATGCTACTGTCTATGATAGGTGCGGCGGCACGCATCTACCCGCACGTGACGTACGCGATCCATATGGATCATGGGTATGAAGCGCACATTTTCGATGCGATCGACAAGGGCGGCTACACGTCCGTGATGATAGATGCCTCGCACGACAATTTTGAAAAAAATGTAGCCCGTACCAAAGCCGTAGTGGCCGCAGCACATGCCAAAGGCATCAGTGTGGAAGCCGAGCTCGGCGTGCTGGCCGGTGTGGAAGATGATCTGACCGTGGACGCGGCGCATTCATTTTATACCAATCCGCAGCAAGTCGAGGATTTTGTGCATGCGACCGATTGCGACAGCCTGGCCATTGCCGTCGGTACCAGCCACGGTGCCTACAAATTCTCGGGCGGGCAAGGTTTACAATTCCACATTCTAGAAGAAATCCAGCAGCGCTTGCCGAGCTTCCCGCTCGTGTTGCACGGCGGCTCCAATGTGGTGCCGGAAGTGATCGAACGCATTAATGCGGCCGGCGGCCAATTGAAAACCGATGCCAAAGGTGTGCAGGAAGAAGAAGTAAGGAAGGCTATTCCGTTGGGTATCTGCAAGATTAACATTGCTACCGACACGCGTTTACTATGGACGATGGTCAACCGGGAGTTTTTCCGCGACCGCCCTGACGAATTCGCCCCCACTACCCCGGGGAAGATTTTTATGGAGGAATACAAAAAGTTTATGCTGAAAAAATTCGACCTGTTCGGTTGCACGGGCAAGGCGGGCGATTTCAGCAACATTATCAGCTGACTCTGTTTCGAACAGTAAATATTCAAAGACATGACCAAACGACTCACGGTGGCGCAGGCTACCATCATGTTTCTCAAAAACCAGTACATCGAACGCGACGGCATTGAAGAGCCCTATTTCGGCGGCTGTTTCGGTATTTTCGGGCATGGTAATGTGGCCGGACTGGGCCAGGCATTGCAGGAAAACCCGGATTTCCGTTACTACCAATGCCGTAACGAGCAATCGATGGTCCATACCGCGGTTGCTTATGCGAAGGTGAAGAACCGGCTGGGCGCATTCGTTTGTACGACGTCCATTGGCCCCGGCGCTACCAATATGATCACCGGCGCTGCATTGGCGACCATTAACCGGTTGCCCGTACTGCTCCTCCCAGGCGATATTTTCGCTACCCGCGAGCCTAACCCGGTTTTGCAGCAACTCGAAAGCGCGGCTACGCAGGATATTTCCGTAAATGATTGTTTCAAACCGGTGTCCAAGTACTGGGACCGCATTAACCGCCCGGAGCAGCTTATTTACTCCCTGCCCGAAGTAATGCGTGTACTTACCTCACAGGCCGAAATGGGTGCGGTGACGCTCTCCATGCCGCAGGATGTCCAGACTCACGCTTACGATTTTCCTGAATCTCTATTTCAAAAACGCGTATGGCACGTCGGCCGGCCGCGTCCTGACCTGGTAACTTTGCAAAAGGCTGCTGAATGGATCAAATCCGCTCGAAAACCGGTGATTGTGGCAGGCGGCGGGGTTATTTACAGCGGCGCAGCTGAAACACTTCACCAATTTGCTTCCAAAACCGGCATTCCTGTCGGCGAGACTTTCGCCGGAAAAGGTGCGGTGCGCTACGATGCACCGTATAGCATTGGTGGCCTGGGCGCTACCGGCACCAAATATGCCATCGATGTGGCCAATCAGGCCGACCTCGTCATCGGTATCGGTACGCGTTACAGCGATTTTACGACGGCTTCGAAGTCGATCTTCAAGAATCCGGATGTCCGTTTTATCAATATCAATATCAGCGAGTTTGACGCTTTCAAACATGCTGCATTACCGGTGATCGGCGATGCGAAGGCTGTCTTGGAAGAGCTCTCGGGACTTTTAGGTGACCATGAAGTCGCGGCGGATTATCGTCAGCACATGGCTGATATCAACAAGGCGTGGGATGATGAAGTAACGCAAATCTACGCTGATGGCAACGGCACCGTTCCGCCAATCGATCAGGCGGTGGTGATAGGCACCTTGAACAGCTTCATGGACGATCGCGATGTGATGATCAACGCATCGGGCAGCGCTCCGGGCGATTTGCACAAACTCTGGCGCGCCACCGACCCTAAGAACTTCCACCTCGAATACGGTTTCTCCTGCATGGGTTACGAGATCGCTGCCGGGCTGGGCGCTAAAATGGCTGATCCTACCCGCGAAGTGTACGTGCTCTGTGGTGACGGCGGTTACCTGATGAATAACCACGAGATCGTAACGGCCATTCAGGAAGGTGTACGCTTCACGATTTTGCTTTTGAATAACAATGGGTACGCGAGTATCGGCGGCTTATCAGAAAGCATCGGCAGCGAGCGCTTTGGAACCATGTACAAATACCGCGAAAATGAAACCGGCCAGCTGTCGGGCGGTTTTTTGCCCGTGGATCTTGCCAAAAATGCAGAAAGCCTCGGCGCCAACGTCATCCGCGCTACCGACAGGCAGTCTCTGGAAAACGCATTGGCACAAGCCAAAACCGCCGACCGGACGACCGTCATTTATATCGAAACGAGCCTCTACCGCACCGTGAAGGGCTACCACGCATGGTGGGAAGTGCCTGTGGCCGAAGTATCGACGTCGGCGTCGGTGCAAAAGGCATTTGAAACTTATCGCGAGAACAAAAAAACACAACGAATCTTTTTATAGGGAGAAAGGAGGAAAGGGAGGAAGGAAGGAAAGGGAATTTGTCTTCCTTCCATTCCCCCTCCCCTTCCTCCATCCTCCCTTTCTTCCCTTTACTCCCCTAATTATGAACTTCGAAAACATCAAACTGGGCGTTGCTCCGATCAACTGGACCAACGACGATATGCCGGAGCTCGGCGGCGAGAATACATTTGAGCAATGTGTGAGCGAAATGGCGCTGGCCGGATTTACTGGCTGCGAGGTGGGCAACAAATTTCCCCGCGATACCAATGTGCTGAAAAAGGCACTGGGGCTCCGCGGCTTACAGATCTGTAACCAATGGAATAGCTACGAGCTGACGACGAAATCTTTCGCTGAAAACCGCGAAAACTTCACGAAACTGCTCGATTTCCTGGAAATAATGGGGGCGAAGGTGATCGGCGGCGGCGAAACCGGCAACAGCTGCCAGGGCCAGATGGATGTTCCGGTATTCGAAGGTAAAGGAATGCTGAACACCCGTGAGGACTGGGACAGCTTTACCTACGGCCTGGATGAACTCGGCAAAATCGCCCGCGACCGCGGCATGAAACTCGCGTTTCACCACCATATGGGTACCTGCATTCAAACTATGGAAGAAACCGACCGGCTGCTAAACGAAACCAATCCCGACTACGTGTTCCTGAACTACGACTGCGGGCATTTCCATTTTGCGGGCGAAGATCCGGTAGCCGCGTTGAACAAATACATCGGCCGCACGGCGCACATACACCTGAAAGACGTACGCCCGAACGTGTTGCAACGCGTACATGACGAGCGCCTGAGCTTTCTGGCGGCCGTTAAGAACGGCGTTTTCACCGTTCCGGGCGATCCCGAAGGTTGCATTGATTTCCCATCGCTTTTCGAAATCATCAAAAAAAGTGACTATGCCGGCTGGATCGTCCTCGAAGCCGAACAAGACCCCGCCAAAGCAAACCCGCTCGAATACGCTATGATCGCAAGGAATTTTTTCAGGGGGTTAACTGGGATTTAAGATTTCAGTAGTTCAAGCGTCGACATTATTCAAGGTCCGCGGCATTTAACAAGCAACAATTGCGGGAACAGGCCCAGCAGACCCACCTGTTTATAGTATAATACGCACCCATTTAACCGGCTCCGGAGGGGCCTCCTGATAACTTAGGAGGCTCCTCAGGAGCCGGTTGACGTTTTATGAATGGTAGTTCTATAAACAGGATGCCTCTCCCGGGGCAGTTACTCCGTTTTTTGAATAAAAATAGCATCTCCCACCGCCACATTTCCCCCTCACACTACGTAACAGCAGTATATTACCGATTAACCTACATTGCATTGCGGCCTATGGAATCAGTTTACGCATTACTTTAAACTGAACACTATGTTAAATTTCAAACAATTACATCTTCTCTATGTCCTGATATTTGCGTTGGCGGTGGTGGGTTGTCAAGACAAGGATGTCGACCCGGCCGTCGCAAAAGTCGATTCTACCACGGCGGCGGATTATCCCGAAATAAACAGCTGGCTTTACGATGTGATGGACGACGCCTATTTCTGGTATAAAAACCTACCGGCCGAAAGCACGCTCGATAACACTATTGATCCTCACGACTACTTTGAAAAACTGGTCTATCAACGGACAACCGTCGATCGGTTCTCGATGGTTACCGACGATATCGATGCCTTGCAGGACGAGTTCAACGGCATCAGCAAAATTTTCGGGATCAGCTATTCATTGTCTTACATCGATAACGGGAAGTCCAACATTGCTGCCTTCCTGAATTACGTGGTAAAAGGCAGCCCGGCCGAAACGGCAGGCTTGAAACGCGGCGATATTCTCATGAAAGTGAATGGCACGCAGCTTACTTCCAGCAACTACACGGCGCTCATGAGCAGCAACGAAACGGCTACTTTTACATTGGGGGAAGTATCGGGTTCCAATATTGTGGTAAGCAGCCAGACCATCACCATGACCAAGGCTCAGGTAAGCGAAGATCCCGTTCTGTTTTCGACGGTTATTTCAAAACCAACCTATGGCAAAACGATCGGCTATCTGGTTTACACACAATTCGTACCGGGTACTGAAACAGATGCCTCGAAGTACGACAATGAGCTGCGCCAGGTATTCGCGGATTTCAAGAGTAAGGGCGTCAATGAACTGGTACTTGACTTGCGGTTCAATCCGGGAGGGTATATCAGTTCGGCAGAAACGCTCGCATCCCTCATCGGAACTGGTGTTTCCAACTCTAAAATCTTCTATAAGGAGCAATGGAACGATAAATACACTGCTTACTGGCAAAAAACCCAAGGAGCCGATGCACTCAACTATTCGTTCCTGAATGAAGCGAACAATATCGGCAGCACATTGAACCGCGTATTTGTGCTGACGTCCAATGGCACTGCCTCAGCCAGCGAACTGGTTATCAATGGCTTGAAACCCTACATGAGCGTGATCAAGATCGGTGAACATACTGCCGGCAAAAACCTGTTCGGCTCGCTGATCAGCGATGACCAGGAGCGATGGAAATGGGGCGCGTACATCATGCTCGGCCAAACCACCAATGCCAACGGCGAGTCGGACTACGGCACAGTGAATGGTATGACGCCGGATTACGAAGTAGAAGATTCTACCGTGCCCTATCTGCCTTTCGGCGATGAAAAGGAAACGCTGCTCCGCAAAGCACTCGACATTATGGGGATTCCGGCTCCGGAAGGGCAACGCCTTGCAGCCACGAAGAGCGTCGACAGCTTCCGCAAAATGCTTCATGACGACCTCAAAACGAAGGACAATCTCATGATCCGCCGCGGAAACGTAAGAGCAATCCCATAGTAAACTCTCACATACATATTGTTCACTCGACCGGGCCTGCACTTGCGGGCCCGGTCCGTTTTGTGCCCGTTCCATCAAAAAAGCGGCGAACTGGCATCGTTTTAGTTGTATTTACCGTAATTTTGAATCCCAGTTTTTACTCACGTTCGGTATGCAGGCAACGATATGAAGGCGAGCGCTTTATATATCCTCTTCTTTTTCTGCTCTTTCCTTCCTTTTGCTCAGGCGCAGACCGGCAAACAAACCTATCGTTTTAGAAACGAATTCACTGTGGCGCAGCCGGAGTGTGGCCCGAACCTTGTGCAGATGAAATCGGGTGGCTCATGCAATGCCGGAACTTCGGGAGGCAGGTCTGTTTCGGAAGTGCTCCCTTGCGGCGAGCGGCGGGCTGTCTATCATACTAATATGAACTGGGGACTAATGTACCCTAATCCCGACGGGCTCGTTTCCGAATCCTACACCATTCAGCTTTACCTGAAAGTGACCGACTGGGGCCAAACCAGGGCTAGGATCATCGATTTTTCGAACGGCACCCGCGATGAAGGTATTTATTTCAAAACAACTCCCGGAAGTAACAGCCATTGCCTGGAATTATCTCCGAACGGCACTATCGGAGAGTGCCCTTATTTTGATTCCGCTACTTACTACCTGCTGACTTTCACGCGCGACGGCGCCACGGGAAGAATGGATATCTATGTCGGTAACAACCTCTTTACCAGCTTCATCGACGCCGATAAAAACTACGTCGGTAGAGCCGGGGTGCCGATTTACGTTTTTCGCGATGATAATGTAGTTTCCTGTGAATCAGGAGAAGCGAATATTGCTTACCTGTCTTTTCGGCGGGAGTATTTTCCGCAAGCAGCGGTGAATAAATCCGCTGCGGAAATCTGCTTTGAGGCCAACATCAATTCGTATGCGGATTTTTCCATCACTTCCAGTCCGGATTGCGACCCTTCAAAAAACGTCGAGGTAAAATACACCGGACCTATTCCGGCACCCGGCACGGGCTATGATTTCAAATGGGGTTGGGACGGTGCCCAGGTTATCTCGGGCTCCGGAATGGGCCCCTACGTATTGAAATGGCCAACCGGTGGTCCAAAATATGTTACACTTGCCGTCACTAGCCAGGCTTGCGGCAACACCCTCGAAAACGGCAAGCAGATTGTCATCGGAAAGCCGACGCTCACAGCCGAAGTGGCGTCGGGCAGCTGCGATACCGGCACCGATGGTACTATTAAGCTTACGGCCGCGGACGGTAGTTCGCCCTACCACTACTCTATCGACTCTGTCAATTTCCTCGCGTCCAACACATTTCAGGTGCCGGCAGGTCGTTACAGGGTGTTTGTTAAGGACGATAACGGCTGCACCACCGGGCAGGATGCTAATGTGACATTTACCAGCGATATTATCCTCAGCACCATGCCGGATACCACCCTTTGCACGGGGCAATCTGTCGCGCTTGCTACTACCAGCAATGGCCAGGCGTTTTCGTGGGTCCCGCAAAACGGACTGGATAATGCCAGCGTGTTGGAGCCAGTGGCTAATCCGGAAACTACTACGGAATATGTTATTACTGCCACCAAGGGGTTTTGCACCCAAACGGACACGGTGCTCGTCACGGTATCCCCTAAAATCGAAGTGAATGTTACGCCCGACGCCCTGATCGAATATAATGTCCCTTTTCAGCTCAATGCTACTTCGCCCCAGATCCGCAATTACGCCGCGGCCACGTTTCTCTGGACGCCGGCAATCGGCCTGAACAACGCTAATATTCAGAGCCCGGTGGCTGTTTTGCGCGAAAATCAGTCTTATACGGTAGATGTCGTATCGGAGACGGGCTGCAAAGGCACCGGCCAGGTGAACCTGTCCATTACACGGCAGGAGAGCATTATCATTCCCACCGCATTCTCCCCCAATCGCGACGGCAGGAACGAAGTATTGGTACCGGTCGTGAACGACATCGAATCGATCCGTTACTTCCGCATTTTCAATCGCTGGGGACAGGTAGTTTTTTTCACCAACCAGCTCAACACCGGCTGGGACGGCTCTTTCAACGGCAGTACAGCCGTTTCGGGCAACTATGTGTGGGAAATCGAGGGAGTATCAACCAAAGGAAAGGTCATCAGCAAGAAGGGAGCGGTGATGTTGTTGCAATAATTTTCAGCCATCGGCTTTCGGCAGTCGGCTATCGCAGTGGTGATCACAACATCGATAGCTGACAGCCGAAAGCCGATGTAATTTTTCACCGGCTTATCCAGCTAAACTCATATTCCAGATCCGGAATGCGGGTACGGTCGGCGATTCTTCTGAGGCGCGCGGGAAGGGCCATCAGATAGTCTCTCGCTTTTTCCGCTTTCTCATTCATGTCGCGCACGGAGCCGATATTCCATTCTTTCAGCAAGTCTTCCAGAATATCAATGTAATCCAGCGTTGTGTATACGCCCAGGCGTTGTGCGGCGTCGGAGAAGTGGGAGAAAGTCTCGCCCATTTTCACACCGGTTTCCCGCATAAAATGCGCCGGCATCACGATCTTCTTCCTCATCATATCTTCCAAAGCCAGCATCAGCTCCGATGGGTCTACTTCCAGAATCCGGGTTACGAACGTTTTGTATGCCTTCGCGTGCCGCATTTCGTCGGAAGCGATCACACCACATATTTTCGATAAATGCGGATTCCCGAATTTCTTCGCGAGCGTGGCCGTGCGACGGTGCGAAACGTTGGTAGCCAGCTCCTGGAATGAAGTATAAATGAAGTTCCGGTAAGGGTCACGGTCGGTGCCGATATCGAAACCATCGGCGATCAGGTACTGTGTAGAAACCTCCATCGCACGCATATTCACGCGGCCCGAGAGGTAGAGGTACTTGTTGAGCAAGTCGCCGTGACGGTTCTCCTCGGCCGTCCAGGCACGTACCCATTTCACCCAGCCGGATTCCGGCTCATCGACCTGGTTGACGCCGATCACGTCCACCAGCCAGGATTCGTAAGTAGGCAGCGCCTCTTCCGTAATCGTATCCCCGATCAGCACGGCAATGTAGTCATAAGGCAGATCACGACAGCTTTCCTGCAAAAGCTTCACTTCATGCAAAAAATTCTCCCGGGTGGCATCAGGCAGAAAATCAGCTGGTTGCCAGTTTTCCTCGATCGGTTTCAGGTATTCTCCAATCAGCCCGTCGAGGTCTTTGCCTATATGTTTCATTACTTCAAGCCTTTCAGCTGAAAGCGTAATATCCATTGGTATTTCGATTTAAACACTATTGACTATTTTACAAATAACGTGAATTATACGTAAGTTTTGAATGACAATTGTCATTTCGCGTTTTAGAATTTGGAGTAACCAAAACAGATTTAGACTATTTTTGCAAAAAAAATAAGAATGAAAAAAATCCTCGATTACGTTCTGAGTGCCCTCTACCTGATCCATTTCGGCATTACCCTATTAGTCTTTCACGTTATACAGGTCATCGCATTCAACGTCTTCGGCAAAAAGGCGCACAAAGTGTCGGTCGACTGGCTTAATTTTTCCCTCACATTCGGCCTCTATCTGACCGGTGCGAGTATCAAGCTCAAAAACCTTGTCCAGCTGCCCAACGACCGGCCGCTTATATTCGTAGCCAACCACCAGAGCAGCTACGACATCTCCCCCATTTATTGGTATATGCGGAAATACAGCCCGCGATTCGTTTCCAAAATTGAGCTTGCAAAGGGCGTTCCGAGCATTTCCTATAACCTGCGCAAGAGCGGCGCGGCGCTGATCAACCGCAAAGACGGCAAGCAAGCCATTACCGAAATCGCGCGTCTCGGCAAGCTGATCCATGATGAAAAGGCTTCGGCGATTATTTTCCCCGAAGGAACCCGCACCGCCAGCGGTGACATGAAACAGTTCCAATCGGGCGGAGTAGCGACTTTGCTCAAACGCGCTCCGGACGCGCTCATCGTTCCTGTTGCGATCGACGGCACAGGCGCAATGAATCCAAAAGGCATTTTCCCCCTGAAATCATTCTGCAAATTAAGTTTCACAGTGCTCCCCGGCATTGAACCTGCCGGAAGGAAAGTGGAAGAAGTACTGGCGCAGACCCAGGAAGAAATCAGGAAGGTAATCCAGCCAGAATCGGTTGCCGTCAGATCCTGATCTCTTATTCCCCATTGGCATTCAAGGCCTTATATAGGCTTAACAATCGTTAACAATCCCCTTTTAAACCTCTGCGGCCGGTAGCCCTCTAACCCACAAACATTAAAACTTTTGGGTTATGAAAAAGATACTTTTTGCCGCAGTGGTTCTCGCATTAGGATTCACCAATGCTTCCGCCCAATATGGTCCCCGTTACGATCGTGACGGCTACCGCGACGGTTACAGCCGTGAAAGAATGTCTGACATCAACAGACTTCAAAGAGAAGCACGACAAAATATAGCCAACGGTGTGCAATGGGGAACCCTCACTTCCCGTGAGGCGAACATGCTCATGAACCGCTACGAAAACATCGAAGACAAGGAACGCCACTTTGCCCGCCACGGCCGCTTATCGAACCGTGAGGAAAGAATTCTCCGCAACGACCTGCACGAGCTGATGTCGGATACCCGCCGCCTGAGCCGCGACCGAGACCGTTGGTCCCGCGATGGTCGCCACAGAGACAGATACTAAGATTTTAAAGGTTATAGTTGAAGGTTTAGGGTAATGCAAAAAGCACCGGGACGTTGGCCCGGTGCTTTTTTATTCGTTGTTGAAATATCTGACCAGCTTTACATGCGACTTTTCGAACCCCTCGCGCTGGTAGAACCTGTGCGCCTGCTCCCGCGTGGCACGTGAAGTGACTTCCATTTGAACGGCCCCCTCTCCTTTTGCAAATGCAGTGACGTGCTCCATCAATGCTTTTCCCACCTGTTGCGAACGATATTCCGGTTCGACATACATTTCCTGGATCTCCGAAACCAGCGCAGCGTGATGCAAGAGCGGCTGAATGTGGCAGCTTACCATTCCAACGGGCTTCCCGTCCAATTCGGCGAGGAAGTAACTAATGTTCGGGTTTGCAACGTTGCGATCAAAAGCCGCGTCGAATCCCGTCCGGTCGAGAATCGTATTTTCGAGGCTGCATATCATATGATAAATGAGCTCGCGGTCGGCAGCAGATGCGCGACGGATGGTAATGGGTGCATGCATTTGGTAACGGGTTGAGTTGAGCGCCACAAATTACACCCTGCGCTACCGAAAGGCAAGATTACGGGCTACTTCTGCGGCCAGATTACAGGACCTCGTGTATCTCCCCGGACCGTTTTCATAAATTCCTGCATTTCTTCTTGTGTCAGTTTCGAAAGGTCGACGCGAGAGCCGTCGCAGCGAAACACCGTGCAAATGTTGCAAGACATATAAAGCATGGTGTAATCAAAAATGATTTCGCCTTTGTACTCCCCGACCGTCACCGTGAGCATATGATCCTGTTTTTCCGTCTTCAACGAGTCGATCTTCGCTTTCAGCCAGGGAAGATTGCGAACCGGATCCTTTACACCGCAAACTTCGAGGGTCGACGAGACTGTCTTTTCTTTGCACGAAAATGCAAATACCAGAAAAAGAGAAAGGAGAAGTTTTTTCATGAGTCGGGAATGGAGTATTAATTTGAAAATGAGACACGCTATTTGCAAAAACAGTTGTAAAAGCTTGCGTCTTCTATGCGTATAGCTGATGCAACATTTATATTATTTTAACATACGGTTACAAAATTTAAATTACATTTGAAAAACACTTCAATCCGGTTGTCAATGAGACAAATTATACTGGTATTTGCGCTGATAATCTCTTTTCAATGTCGCGCTCAAATTACTTTCATCGATACCAATACACCCTGGAGACAACTCTCCAAGCAAGCGAAAGAACAGGATAAGCTTATTTTTATCCATTTCGAAAACAGTGAATGCGTCCAGTGTAACGAGGTAGCTTCCATGGGTTTTAGCAGCCCTATCCTTAAAAAGACCTTCGACGAAGAATTCATTTCCATTCGCTGCAATGTAGGCACCTTTAACGGTCAAAATCTGGCACAGAAGTTCCGGATAATGAGTTCGCTGATGTCGCTCTATGTAGATTCCGATGGAAATATCCTGCATGTAAACAATGGCTCTACCGGCGATTCCTATACTTATTTAAACGGTGCGGAACTGGCACTCGATCGCAAAGGGAAAAAGCAATTGCCCGACTACGAAAGAGAGTACAAAGCAGGTGTGCGTACATCCGCTTTCATGAGGGAATATATGGTTAAGAAACAGGAATCGTCTATGGCAATCGATGACCTTCTCGACGAATATGTTGCCTCACTCAGTCCCGATTCGCTTGGCAATTTTCAGATTGTCAAAGGGATATTTGAATTTTTCCCCGCGGTAAATAGCCTGGCCTATCAGACCATCAAAAGCAAAACACCAAAATCGATAACCGACAGTATATTCAATTCAGCCAAACCCGACGACCGCAAGGCAATGAATGATGGAATCATTCAAAATTCATTCCGTATAGCGGTGCATAAGCGGGACGATAAAATGGCAAAGCAAATCGCAGCATTTGCCAGGGAATCCCAGGGTAAGAATCGGTGGCAAGGCGAAATCGATTCGATGAAATGGATGGTTAAATACTACTACCGGATCGCCGATACGCAACGATATTTTGAAAACGCCGCAAAATTGATTGAAAACAAGTACTTGCCGCTCACGGTCGATTCGCTCAATGCCATGGACGACGCGGCCTTTAAGGCGCAGCAAGCATCTTTTACGTCTAAGCGCGGCAAGCGGGAGCCCGGTATGACTGTAATGTCCATGGCGATAGCGCCGCCCTCCCAGTTCATTTATCTGGAACTCAATGAACACGCCTATCATTTCTATGAGCTGACGCGTGATAAGGAATTGCTTGAAAAAGCATTGACCTGGTCAAAAAAATCAATGGACTTATCCAACGCCAAAAGATCAAATGCTGCCACCCCGTATCGGCTGGGTGACCCGAACTTTATTGATACCTATGCACACATACTTTATAAACTGGGCAGAAAAGAAGACGCCATCGAATGGCAAACCAAAGCGGTAGAAGCGCAGAAGGTTTCCGGTATGGCCTACGAATCTTTTGAAATACGCCTTAACAAAATGAAAACAGGCACATTATAGCGGCCCATGTACCTGTTTTCACACTATACAAACGCACTCTCCCCTGTAATTGCCCTGCCGACAATCAGCGAGTTGATTTCTTTAGTCCCTTCGTAAGAATAAATGGCTTCGGCATCGGCCACGAAGCGGGCAATGTCGTATTCGAGCAATATGCCGTTGCCCCCGAACAGCTCACGCGCATGGTCCACGATGGAGCGCATACGCAACGTACAGAATACCTTCGCGAGCGACGCGTGCTCGTCGGCGAGATCGCCCGCATCCTGCAATTGGGACAGCCTGTAAACCATCGTCTGCATGGCCGTGAGGTCGCCAAGCATTGTTACCAGGAGGTCTTGTACCAACTGAAAACCGGCTATCGGCCGCCCGAACTGCTTTCTTTCCATGGTGTATTTCAAAGCCAGCTCGTACGCACCACGCCCGCAGCCAACCGCTTGCCACGCTACTCCTGCACGGGTCATACGCAGGACATTGGCAGTGTCTTTGAATGAGTTCGCGTTTTGAAGCCGATCGGCTTCCGGCACACGGCAGTCAGTCAAAGTAATCAATGCATTCTGCACGGTACGCAGGGCCATTTTGTCCTCCATTTTCTCGGCTTTGAAACCGGGATTTCCTTTGCGTACGATAAACCCTTTCACCTGATTATCGTCCACATTACGCGCCCAGATAATCGTAATGTCGGAGAAAGTGGCATTACCGATCCACTTCTTCTGCCCATTAATAACCCATTCATCACCTTCCCGCTTGCAGGTGGTGGTGAGCCCGCCCGCGGCACCGGAACCTACCTCAGGCTCGGTAAGCCCGAAAGCGCCGATCAGCTCCATACGCTGCATGACGGGCAGCCATTGCTGTTTCTGCTCCTCCGAGCCGCACAGGTAAATCGAACCCATCGCCAGGCCGCTATGCACGCCGAAGAACGTCGAAATGGACGAATCGACGCGGGCCATTTCCATCGCGATAAACCCTTCCAGCAACGCCGACCGTCCGGCACAACCATAGCCGTGGTAAGTAAGGCCGCAGATATTCAGCTTGGCCATCAGCGGTATGACGTGCATGGGAAACTGCGCATTGTTCCAATAGTAGTTAGCAATCGGCCGGATTTCCGTTTCCATAAATTCCCGCACTTTGAGCTGGATCTCACGTTCCTCGGGATTGAGCGTAGCGCCGAGCTCATAAAAATCGCCATTCACGATGGGCGGCTCTTTCTTTTTACCTGCACCGGCTTGCATGAATTTCAGCATTTTACCCAGGTCCTCTTCACTCATTTTGGAAACGGCTCCCATTAACTGGTTAAGGTCTACTTTGCGTGAGAGCTTCGCAACGGCTTCGATATCGATGGATTTGAGGAGATCACGTATCTGAGAAATCGATTTGAAAAGGTTCATCTGGTTTGTTGGATTGTGATGTGATAAAGAGTCGGCCCCGCAGGCCGTTCTACTGCAAAGCATTAAAAAAGTAACGCCAGCAGGAACGGAATTTGCAAGGATCAAGCAAAACCTGAAAACCATGAAAACGCAAACCAACAATGTAGAAGGCGGCTCGCCTAGCCAGGGCGGCCCAAAAGGCAAGTCGAAACAAAGGGACGATAGCCTGAAACCTTCGGGACTCCTCAAACAGGAATCCATCCGGAAATCGGAGAAGGTGAATATGACCCAAAAAAAGGGTTATAATGAAACGCCAGAAACGGTTCCGGTAAAGGGCAAGAAGGGCTGAACCCGGCTTATTTCATTGTTGCTTCCAATGCGGTGGCGAGGTAAACCATGGGTGCATTCCAGTTGATGGCAATCTCATTGGAAGCGTATGAACAATCGCTATCGGTGAACGACTCGTCCGCAAATTTGTTCGGGTAACCGGCGCATTTATCCTGTTGCCCTGGATTAGGTCCGCCGGAAAGCAAACCCGGCACCGGGTCCGCGACTCCATCCGCCATCGAAAGGCGGTGATGCGGGTGCATGACACGCTTTGAGCCAAAGCCCGTCAGGAAACAATAGCCGGTTGCATTGCGGCCGAGCAGGTAGTCGAGGTTATCCAACGCTGCGTGCAGGTATTTCTTGTCATTTGACAGCCGGTAGGCATATAGCAATGCGATGCCCTGGTTGGCCGCCACCGAACTGCTTCCCCAGGCGTAGTCCTGCGCAGTTTTGCCCATTACGGTATGGAATGGTTGGGTTTCCAGGTCGGTCACGAGGTTGCCCGCATAACTCAGGATGTTTTTCCGCAACGCCTCGGACTGTCCGACAGGTAATTTCAGGGTCTGGGCCGAACGGAGCAATGTGTAGTACCCCAGAGTTTTCACCTGGCTCCAAGTAGGCAAAGCCATGGGTTGCTGCAATTCCAGATCAATGTTTTGGATGTACTCCGGTTTACCTGTGGTGGCATACATTTCGCACGCGGCCCAAATCCACTCGTCCTTCACAGAGCGGTCGCCGTAAGCACCTGTGGCTACGTCGGGATCAAATTCCTTGTTCATCGCACCCTGGTTGTATATCACCTCAGGATGCTTTTGCGCCCATTGCCAGCCTTTCACAGCCGCCGTCGCACACGAGTCGGCCAGGCCTGGAAATTTGTTGTCAAAGTTTTTGAATATCCGCGAAGCTTGTGCCATCACCGCTACCAAATCGAGCGTTGCCGCGGTGCCTTTTTGCACCACATAGCGTGGATTTTTCGCGGCATCCGGCATAATCGTCCCATCAAAACGCGGGTTGGTAAGCTTGTGGTACACACCGCCATCGGCGGGGTCCTGCATGGTAAGCATCCACCGCAGGTTCCAGACAACCTCGTCCAGCAAATCGGGCACACCGTTATTACTCTCAGGAATGTTGGTATTGAAATCTTCAAAATAGAGCGGATAATCTTCGTACAACGAGAGCAGTGTTCCCATTGTAATGCCGGAATTGACGATATATTTGTTGTAATCCCCGGCATCATACCAACCTCTCGGCGAAGAAATTACAGTATTCTCTGGCCGCCCGTCTGAAACCGCCGATGCGTGAATGAGTACGTGCTCATCGGGGTGCCCCGCAGGACGCGCCCACTTGCCTGCATATTTTTCGGGGAGATCAATTGAAGCACGCTGGTAATAGAATCCTTTCAATGCAGCCTCAGCGACATTTCGATGGACGCGGCCGCCAATAGCGAATGCGGCCGATTTTCCCAATCCTGCTATTTCAATCACATAGGTTCCCGGCTTTCGTACCGCGCTGAAATCCGCCAGACGCGTGTGCTTCCCCGAATGCTGGCTCGTCCGGGCATCCCCGAGCGCACCTTTTAAAACTGTTTTCCCCGACTTAGCCTCCTTCATTTCAAATGCACCGCCCGTCTCTGTTACAATAACCGCTACCTTCGGTGCAGCCGGGTAAAATCCGACCTGGTTCAGCCGGATCGCATCCGAATGTTGCTGCGCGCACGCAGGCGAGAAATACAAGCTAACAGCAGCCAGCAAAGCCGCTAAACGAGGGAGTAACTTCATTATACTTAAACAGATTTATTTCAAGATCACAAAGTCTCCCGATGGGCAACTTTACCTCAATCCTGTAATTCTTTTACGGGGTGTTCGATATTGGTACCTGTGATCACCAGCCGATGGTATTCTCCCCATTTGCGAAGCTCCTCGATCAGCGGTTCGAGCGTGCGGGCATGTGCAGTGCGCTCATACTCGATTACGGGCGGGAAGGAGTCGTACACCTTTCGCTCTACCAGCAGGTTCATTTCCAGCTCTTTGAGCTCTTTCGATAGCATACGCGGGGTAATATTCGGTATGGCATTCTGCAATTCCATGAACCTCTTGCTGCCCAGGGACATGGCAATAAGGATCGAAATCTTCCATTTTCCGCTGATCACATCGAGCGCGTCCCGTACCGGCAGGATCATTTCCCGGCATTCGGGGTGATTTTCCTTGAAATTCTCTTTCATAGCATTACTCCTTCGAAGCATTTAATCCACCTTCTTCGGCCCCACAGAATCGTAGACCACTACTTTTTCCCACAAATGACCATAATGTTCGATAAAATCGAGGTGGATGGGGTGGGTCTGGTATATCTCTTCTTCAATGATATTCTTAAAAAAACACATCCAGGAAATCGTATAATCCTTCACGATCACCGAGCGATTCGTAACCGCCGGCTTTCCTATATGCACATACTGGATCGTCGGAACCTTGGCCAGCTTATGCAATCCTTCCAGAAGCTGCGCCTCGTGCTGGGCATTGTTGGGCTCTTTGAGGTAAAAGAAAACATGATGAACGAATAACTCCCTGGTCCTTTCCGGCTCGGCGATGACAGGGGCAACAGAGGCGAGTGAAGCCATTCCCGCATTTTGCAGAAACTTCCTTCTTGATTGATCTTCCATGAATTGAGCGCAAAACGAACGCCGAGAGTTTTCCGCGTTCAGGCTTCAAGGATAATGCTTATTTACCCATTATCAAAACACCGGGGCATGCACACATCTGTTTTAAGACTATATCAATAAAAATTAAAATTATTTTGACATAATATTCAAGGTAAACATGCCGGATAGAAGTCTTTCTACTAAAACTACTCAATATACCCCCTATTATGAAAATCACTAAACGAGACCTTACCGTCGCTACCCTCTCTGTTTGTTGTACCTTGACTTGCATTATCGCCCAACCCAAAGGCAGCATTCTTGAATCAACCGCTTTCGACTGGAACAATATCGCCGTAAGAGGCACTGCCATCGGCTCTGTGAGGACTTTTTTCCGCTCCACGACCGCTACGACCGACGAACTTGAATGCCACGTTACCACATTGAATCCCGGTGAAGCCGCACATGCGCCCCACAAGCATCAGGAAGAAGAAGTGATTATTATCAAGGAAGGCACCGTGGAGGCGCTTGTGAATGGAGAGAAAAAGAAGGTAGGCCCCGGTTCGGTCATTTTTCAGGCCTCCAATCAAATGCACACCGTCCGCAACGTAGGCAAAACGCCTGCGACTTACCATGTTGTCAGCTGGCACTCGCCGGGGACAATGGAGAAATGACTATTTCTTTTTGAATAGGTGATCGGGAGGTGGGTTTAGTTCGAGAAAACGCCTCGCCTCCTCAGCTTTTTTTTCGAAGAATTCGTTCTCGTTAACCGGACGGACGATTGGCCCGGCAGCCCGCTTCACTTTAATCTTATTGATTTCAATTACCGACATAGCTATCTCCTTTTGCCTATTACAAGATATACATTTGTTCCTTATAAATCAAGAACGCATCGTACTCAACGCCCAGCTCAATCTCACCCCATTGCCCATGTCGATCGGCATGTTCGTAACGACCGCTTTTCACCTTGTATCCAGTTACCGTATAGTCGTTCAAAAGTGGTAAAATCTTATTGATACCCATTTGATAAAGTCGTGTACGCGATCTGGTACTTCCCCTTGCGTAGACGCGTACCAAGGGAAATTGTTCCAGAAAGAGGAGTACTGTATTGGCTACGGTTGCCAATATCTTTTGGCTATCGCCATTCTTGAGTTCGATCAAGTCATCCAGCGCTTCTGTCACCGGATCCAGTACCCCGAATCCAAGGTTATAGGTATTTTGCCAAACGTAGGAAAACTTTACCCGCATTTCAAATTTGCCTTTCGATCCGATGCTGAAAAATCGAAAGGTGCGCTCATCTAAATTCTCAATTTCATAGTGCTCCAAATCCATACTAAGCGACTTTAAGGGTAACAAAAAATAGCCAGCGAAAAGTCGCTGGCTACCCTTTCAATCTGCTAGTATACAAACTATTCCGTCTTCGCGTACGCGGCTGCGAGGTCGTTTAGTGTAGCATCTTTCAAATGCTCGGAAGCAATTACCAGACGGTACCGGAAGGTTGTTGATTCGCCTTTTTTCAATTTAAAATTGAGCGTTTCCTTGCCATCGCTGAGCGCTTTCATACCCAGCGGGTTCACGGCGAACAATCCGTAACCTCTCGCGTGCCAGTAGGCAGGGTAACCGACGTTCTTGGGGTGGTCAATCATCGCTACGCTGATGTTCTCGTCCTTGATCTTCCCTGTGAGATTACACCAGATCGCACGCTTGCCCCAAACCGTCTCGCCTTCTATGCCATTGCTGTTACGGTAGTTACCGGTAATGCCTTCATTGTTCAATGCAGGCACTTTGGTAGCAATACCGCTGGCGTCGGTGAAGATTTCAGGCTTGTTGGAAGGCAATTCCAGTTCGCGTGTTACGCGGATCGCGAACATACCATCTTTTACGTCGGGCATATTTACCTCCGGCAATACCGCTGTGAGCGTAGTGCTACGGTCGATAATGCGGGTATCACCTTTGCCGCTAAAAGTGTATTTGGTCACTTCTTTCAGAGTCGGCGTTCCGTTCTTATCCACCCAGTCGGCGGTGACGGTGAGCTCGCCTTTGTCTTTACCGCTTTTTACAGAGGTAATGCCGGTATGGATAATGGTCCCGTAAGCGCGCTTTTCGTGGTTCACGGCGTCGGAGTTGTTCCAATAGTCGTTACCATTCACATCCTCATAGTTGAGCCAGATACCCACATGGTGCGGGTGGTCTACGCGCTCGCCTGCACGAGGATCCAGCGGCCAACCACGGGTGATCACCGTGCCTTTCGCAGTCATTACCGGGTATAGAACAGCCTTTTTCAGCTTCTGTTCGCCCGGATAATAGTAGGCCGTAAACGGCTTCCCGTCGATTTTCACCTCCACTTTTTTATCCTTATCGTTCCGTACGAGATCCACCTTCTGCGCGAATGCGCTTCCGGCAAAGGCTACGGCGGTCAGTGCAAAAGCAGTATGTTTTAAATTCACTGTTCGATCTTTTAAAATGTTAGCTAAGCACGATTTCCTTTTTCTTCGGATCCCAGTTCACCCGTTTGCCGGTGTGCAGTGCCTGGGTAGCCATAATATTGGCCACCGAGTGGTTGAAACCGACGCGGGCAGGTGCATTCGTTTCCTTACGGCTGCGGATACACTCCATCCAGTTACGCATGTGGAGCGAAGTCATCGGGTCAGCGCCGGTGTTGGCATCTGTCGCGATTTTCTCGCCGGTTTTCAGCGACATTTCGGGAAGCAAATTCGCCTGCATGCCCATTCCTTTCGCATCTTTTTCTTTCAAGCCGCCTTCGGAAGTGATCTTATTCGTGTCGAGGTTGATCATCCCGCCATTGGAATAGTAGTACTCCTTCACGCCGCCAGCCTCGTTATTGAAGCGGGAAGAATAAATTACCTGGAAGCCCTTGCTCTTATCATCGAACGGGCCGTATTCGAATGCCGCGCTGAAAGTATCGACATTGGTACGGCCGTCCTTCCAAGTGTAAATCCCCCCGTTAGCCACCACATTGCGTGGCGCGTCAAGGCCAGAGAACCAGTGTACGGTATCGATTTGGTGCGCCATCCATTGTCCCGGAATACCTGATGAATATGGGTAGAACAAACGGAATTCAAGGTAGTAGCGTGGGTTCCATTCTACTTTCGGACGGTTCATCAGGAAGCGGTCCCAGTCGGTATCTTCTTTGCGGATTTGTGCGACGAGGTCTTTGCGTCTCCAACGGCCCGGCTGGTTCACATTCCAGGTCATTTCAACCGTAGTAATGTCGCCAAATTTACCTGATTTGATATATTCATAAGCCGCCCAGTAGTTGGGAGCACTGCGGCGCTGCGAGCCTACCTGCACGATTTGTTTGGAAGCTTCCACCGCTTTCAAAGCCACTTTCGCATCTTCGAGGGTTTCGGCAAACGGTTTCTCCACATACACATCGCGGCCCGATTTTACCGCTTCCGCACAATGCAATGCGTGCTGGAAATCTGCTGTACTGATGATCACCGCGTCCACATCCTTACGGGCAAGCAACTCTTCGTTATTGCGTGCTTTTACAAATTCGCTGGCGGCATAGGGTTTCCCTTTCATGAATGCCTCCGCTTCGTCGCGGCGGCGGTTCCAAAGGTCAGAAACACCCATAAACTCAAAGTTCAGTTCCTTGGCGTGATCCGAGAAAGAAGGTGCCAGCGAGCTGCGGAAACGGTCCGAGAAACCGATGATACCTACCCTTACGCGATCATTCGCTCCCACGATACGGCGGTAGCTGGCCGCACTGAAAGCATTGGTGCCTACTGCGACACCCGCAGAAGCTAGGGCTGCATTTTTAAGAAAATCCCTTCTACTGGTCATGATATTGGATTTGAATAAAATTTGACTTTTTGACTGCCTTTGACTCCGATTTGCGGGCAATCGTTTGTAAATGTCGGACGCCCGTTTATCTACTGTATTTTTTTACCTTTTTTCGGTCGAATCGGGCTATTTGATCTCCTTTACTTTTAAGCTCCGAAAAAACACATTATCACCATGATCCTGCAACAACAGGTTACCTTCCTGCGAAAGACCGAAACCATCAAATTTGGCGAATTTCGAACCTGCCACAAACTCCTTGAACTGCGGGGAGCCGCGTACATATTCCACTACTTTATAGCCGTTCAGGAAATGCTGCACGGTACCGTCCTTCTGCACCACAATACGGCCCTGGTTCCATTCCCCGATCTTTTTCACCGCATTCCTGGGACGGTCGGCGGGAATCACGTCGTAAAACGAAGCGATGGTACGGTTGCCATTCTTGCCCAGTTTCGCATCCGGGTGACGCTCGTCATCGAGCACCTGATATTCGCAGCCGATACCCGATTTGCCATTGGAATTGAATTTCTGGTCAACAAAGTATTTGACGCCGCTGTTAGCGCCTTCGGTAAGTTTAAATTCAAATTCATATTCGAATGCCGGGCCGTAAAGCTTGCGGGTAACAATGTCATTACCGGTTTCTGAGCCATCCGATTTCGAAATCTGAATAGTACCGTCGTTATAGTTCCATCTTTTGGTAGGGAAGTCGGTACCGCCGTAAGACCGCCATTGATCCACCGATTTGCCGTCGTACAACAACGAATAGCCCTGCGCTTTTTCCGCAGCATCGAGGTTGTTAGGGATCAGGTTTACAATGCGAACGTTCGTAGCCGGGCTTGGTTTCAGGTTCGTGGTTTTAATACGTACATTCTTCCAGCTCACTTGGGTACCCTCCATTTCCTTGCTGCCGATCGCGTGCACTTGCAGGCATATGAAGCCCACAGGCGTCATATCGTCCACCACGTGCGCCACGGGCACACCATTCAGGAAAGTCCGGATCGAGTTACCGATCGCCTCGATGCGGTATTTATTCCAGACATCTCTTTTAAACGCTTTTTTGCCTTCCGGATTCAAATCGAGCGGGTACAACCAGCCGCGACGCGCTTCGTCGTAAATACCCGCGGAATAGGCCCGGTCGCTAGGGTCGATCTCTACCTGATAACCATGTACACGGCCATTCATATAATCGGGTTTCGACAAGCTGCGGATCTGAATACCCGAGTTCAGTTTGTTATCGACTTTAACATCGAGTTCGAGGATAAAATCTCCGTAGTCTTTTTCGGTTGTAAGAAATGAATTGGGCGTACCCATCACGGAAGTACCCACAATAGCCCCGTCTTTCACTTCATATTTGGCTTGGCCGTTGAGTTGTTTCCAGCCTGTCAAATCCTTGCCGTTGAAAAGGTCTACCCAGCCACCTTTTGACTTCTGGGCTTGGAGCGGAGCGCTGAGCAGGAACGCGGCCATAGCGACTACCGGTAATCGGAATTTTTTCATTGTGCTGATTAAAATGATGAATAACTGAAAAATGCGAAAGGGTTTCCTATCTAATATCAGTTATTACATTTATAACGAAATATTAATAGGAATACCCCTACAAATCCAGTTCGGACTACAATGGATATTTCAAAACCTCAGTGATGTACTTTTTGTTGGTTTCGGCGCAAATCAATGGCGATTTCTCCGGATCAGGCACGCCATCCAGCTCCACAACTGCCCAGCCTTTGAACTTCACTTTGTCCAAAGCCTTGAAAACCGCCGGCACGTCTACCCTGCCCTGGCCCAATTCCACGAACTTGTAGCCGCTTTTGGTCTCGGCCGGTTTGGTATCTTTCAAATGCAGCGAGTGCAGAATGTCTTTGTATTTGATAATTGCATCGTGCGGTTCACCGCCGCCCTGCTTGTAGTGCGCGATATCGAGCAAAAGTTTAATGTAGCGCGGGTCCATGGCCTGCACGATTACATCCACCTCCTCGGGAGTTTCACCGAGCTGGTTCATATGGTTGTGATAAACCGCCTGCACGCCGAGATCTGCCGTTTGCTTACCCACTTCATTCATCACCTGTGCCAACTTTTTCAGCTCTTCCACCGACGGCGCGCGGTCTTTCGGACGAAGGCTGTTCGTAAGCTGCATGGCACTACCGCCCAATGCCTTCACAAAGCTCGCGTGCGCTACGTGCGTATCCACGGTACTTTCAAATTTCGCAGGGTCGATCTCTACATTTCCGCTCGAAAACATGCAAAGTGTAAGGTTGTTCTTTACCAGAGCATCTTTCAGCTCGGAGGGTTTGCTACGATACGGTGCGAAGGTATTGGCCCGCAGCTGAATGCCCTTGAAGCCCAGTCCTGCCAGGTCGGCCATGGCTTGTTCGTCCTTACCACCCCAGGTGATGGCCGAATAGCCGATTTTAATATCACCCTTTTTTATAGCGGCTTCGAGCCAGCCGGTGCCTGCCATGGTAGCGGCCATCGCAAGCGAAGTGTTTTGTAGAAAATTCCGTCTGTTCATTTCAGGTTTAGATTAATGTAAAAATCCATAACTTCCAGACGATATAAAACAACAATGACCCGCTATCTACGGGCCATTGCGTGTGAATTTATTTCGGTAGCTCTGTCAGTGGAGGCACATTCTTCTCATACCCCGAATATCCCTTGTTTTGATTGATCCTCGCCTGCGTATTCCCGTCGATAGCCGATTGCGGAACGGGCCACAACACGTGGTAAGGGCTCATGGTGTATTCGTCGGCGTGGCGTGTTTTTACTCCTTTATTGTAAAAATCGTTCTTCTCCATGACCCGGTCATAAAAATAATTGTCATCCGAGAATTTGTCGAGGCTGTACGTCTTACCGTTCGGCGCAGGTTTGCCGGTTTGGGCGAAAATATAGGCAATGCGGGTGAGTTCGGTTTTGCGGGGCTCTTCGAAATACAGTTCGCGGGCGCGTTCGTCGAGAATGGTACCGATATTGATCTTGCCGGCAGCGAGCGGAGCGCAGTTGGCACGGGCCCGTACCGTATTCACATCGTCGGCGGCTTTCGCCATATCGCCTTTCCATGCATAGGCTTCCGCACGCAGGAGATATGTTTCGGCCAGCCGGAATACATACCAGTCCGAATTTCCGCCCTGGGGCTGGACGCGCGTCGGGTCTTCTATGAAAAGTTTGTAGTTCGGCCAGTCGAACCAGCAGCGTATCGTGTCAATCGTCAGCACCACGCCTTCCGCGTTTTTAAGCTGTAAATTCTTACCGTAAAAGCTGTCCTTGTCTTTAATGGCTGGATTATTGTACAGAATATCCTCCATACGCGTCCAGTTACCGGGCGCGTGGCGCAGGTCGTTTTTATCATCCCAAATCTGGTTCTGAGAATAATCGGTTGGGCGCAAACGTCCGATCCCTCGACCAAACTTCACAACCTGATCAATCTCAATACCGTATGTGTCTATCGTGCCTCGGTTTCCATTCGGGGTGTTGATATTGTTAAACCAGAATGGAACAGCGTTCCGCATAATGAGCATGCCCCCCTCGACATTACCCTCGATATTCAGCCGGTCGATCACCAGCATTAGCCCTTCGGTATTCGCTGCGATGGCCTTGTTCTGCGGCCGGTGCAGGTCCCAAATCACGTTGCGGCTCGCATCATTGGCAGTAGCTCCGAACCGGGCGGTCATCAGCTTGTGCGTACCGCCGTCGATCACATTCGTCGCGGATTTAATGGCATCGTCAAACAGTCCCAATGCCAGATTGACCTTTGTGAGCAAATGGCTCACTGAGCCTTTGTTCACCGTTCCCTTGTCGGTTACGGCAGGTACCCATTGCTCTGCAAATTCGAGGTCTTCCTTCATTTTTTTAAGGATTACCTCTCGTTTGGTAGTCTGAAAATCGAGCTTGGGACCGTTAATTTCGCTGAGAATGAGCGGCACATCGCCAAATTGCTGTGTGAGTCGGTAGTACCGCGCCGCCCTGTGGAAGTAAGCCGCCCCAAGCAGTTCGTTCTTTTCCTGCTCATTTTTATAAGTGGGTAAATCAATGCGCGAAATGGCTGTATTAGCGTACTTGATGCCTTTGTAACCTTCGAGCCAATACCAGCCGATGCGGTTGTAATCGATATGGTTCAGCTGTGCGTCAGGGGTGATGAGCAGGTTCAGGTTCTGTGCCGGACCCGATTTATCGGTCGTCCCTTCCACGGCGATATCCGAGAAAATAGATTCCGTAATCATCGGCATCGCATCGCCGTACCATTCCATCCGCAGGTTGCGCTCGCACGCGACGAGCGTCGCTTTTAAGCCGCCGAGGTCTTTAAATGTCAGATCCGGCTCGTAGAATGAAAGCGGCTCGGGTTTCAGCCAGGTTTCCTTGCAGGAGGTAATCGCCATGCCCGCTCCGAGCAAACCTATTGCCAGTATATATTTTGATGTTTGGTTAAACATAATCCATATAGTTTTGTGTGATAGTGATTACAGGGTGATATCCAGTCCGATGGTGTAAATGCGCGGGCTTGGTACCGAAGTGGAAATGCTGTTATTGGTTGTACCATTCGTTCCATTCTCGGGATCCCAGAAATTCCATTGCGGCGCCCAGAAGCCGATATTGCGGACGTTGCCATAAATGCGCAGGTTTTGCACGGCCACTTTTTGTGAAACTACCTTGGGCAGTGTGTAAGCCACCGAAAGGTTTTCGAAGCGCACAAAGGATTTGCTTCTGTAAACCGCATAGCCTGTTGCCGAGCCTTCGCTGGAATAGAGTCTTGCCCATTCGTTCTGACGGTTTTGTTCGGTCCAATAAGGAAATACATAGGAACTGGTGCGGTCTACGAAGCCATCACGGTTCTTCATCTGATTGAATGTACCTTTCTGTCCCCAGTAAGAATAGATCATGAATGAAACATCCAGGCTCTTGAAGAGTTTAAACTCGTTCCGGAACGTCCATCGGAATCGCGGCGATGTATAGCCAAGAAATTCCTTGTCGTCGCTGGTGAACTTGCCGTCGCCATTCACATCTTTCAACTTGAAATCACCTGGTTTCACGCCATATTTGGCTGCTTCGGCCTCCTCTTCTTTTTGCCAGACGCCCAGGATGCGGTAGTTCCAGATCTCGTCGAGCGCATGACCGATAAACCAGCGATTAGTAACGTCGTCGGCCTCCCTGCGGCCAGTTACTTTACCGCTCCCGTCTTTGATATCGACCATGTTACCATACAAATGAACGATTTTGTTGCGGTTGAGCTGGAAGTTGAATGTACTGCGCCAGGTGAAGTTTTCGCGGCGGATATTGTTGGAATTCAAACTGATTTCCAGCCCTTTGTTCTGCACTTCGCCTAGGTTATCCCAAACGTTGTCAAAACCCAACACATTGGGCAGCGCGCGTTTTACGAGCAAATCTTTGGTGGTCGATTTATAAAACTCGATACTGCCGTCCACCAGATTGTTGAACAATGCAAAGTCGAGCCCGACGTTCAGCGCATTGGTTTTCTCCCATTTCAAATTCGGATTTGCCATCCGGCTCACGTAGAGTTGGCTGACCTGATATACCGTTCCATCCGGCTTCACGTGCAGGTATTTGCCGCTCGTAAGGTCGGCGAGGGCATCGTACCGCGGGATATCGCGGTTACCATTGTTCCCATACGAAATCCGCAGCTTTCCATAACTCAGCCATTTGGAATGCAAAAATCCCTCATCGGTAAATACCCAGCCCAACGCCGCCGACGAAAATACAGCCCGCGGGTTCTTCTGCCCGAATGCGGAATAACCATCCCGCCGGCTCGATAGCGTGAGCATGTATTTGTCTTTGAATGCATAGAACAGCCGGGCCATCAATGCATCGGCGGTGCTAGTCTGGTCGTCGGTGTAAACGACCGGTAATCCGCCCGCCTGGATGTTGTGGTAACCCAAAACGTCCGTCGGAGCGAACCCTTTGTTGGAAATACTGTCGCGCCAGCTTCTGAAACGTTCGGCATTAGCCAGGAAAGTAAGGTCGATCTGATGCTTTCCCGCGATGGTTTTGTTCCATTTAAGGATATTATCAACCTGCCAGTTGAACACGGTCGAATCCTTGCGCGACGCCCGACCGCCCTCGGCAGCCCATTCGGCGTGCTTGGCAGATTCGGCATTATAGCGGTGTGTATAGTCGAAACGGGGCGTAAAATTGATTTGATAAGTAAACCCGAGAGGCAGGCTTACTTTGGCGAACAAAACGGAATTCAATGTTTGGGCGCCCTGATCGCGTTTGATAAACTGGCGGGCATAATAGGGGTGGTTGCCGCCGCTGGCCTCGCCATTGGGCCGCCAGGCGTAATTTCCGTTCGCATCGAACTCTGAGCCCCAGGGAGAAATGGTCCGAGCCAGGTCATAGTTTACAGGTACCTGGCTTTCATCACGCCGCGCAAATTGCGTGTTCATTCCCACCGAAAGGAACTTATTCACTTTGCCTTCGAGGTTCAGCCGCGCGCGGACCGTGCTATACTTGTCGCCCACCACAATGCCCTCATTATTCAGGTATCCCAAAGACATATAGTAGGAAATGCGGTCGTTACGGCCTGAGAGGCTCACGGTATGATCCTGACGGAAACCTTTCTGAAATACTTTGGAATACCAATCCACGCTTTTGCCGTCCTTGTAATTCTGGATTTCTATGGGCTGCATTCCCAGGCGTTGGAGCCAAACCGTCGTGGGATCGCCCGTGGAGCCGTCGAAAGCCAGCCATTGGTCGAGAGTTACACCGGCCGGAAGATGGTTTGGATCGGCGAAGCGCGCGGGCTCGGCGGTGGCATTGATGTTCCGCATTACCTCCTGCCGCCAGCTGATGAAGCCTTGCGGGCTCAGTACCGGCTGGTTTTTAGCAACTTCGGCAAAACCGAAGTTGCTGTTGATATTGATCAGCGGCTTGCCTTCCTTCCCTTTTTTGGTAGTGATCAGGATAACGCCGCTGGCCGCTTTGGCACCGAAAACCGCCGAAGAACTTGCGTCTTTGAGGACATCGATGGTTTCGATATCGTTGGGATTGATGTCTTCCAAACCACCATAGTAAATGGTACCGTCGAGTACGATCAATGGGGTGGATCCTGCATTGATCGAGTTCTGACCGCGCACCGAGACATTCCCGCCTCCTTTCGCGGAACTGGAAAACCCGACATTCATACCTGCTACATTCCCACGCAACACATCCTGCACCGATTGCGGGTTTTCGTTTTCGAGCCGTGTCGCATTAACCTGTGATACCGCACCTGTGAGGTCCCGTTTCTTTTGCGTTCCGTAGCCAACTACCACGACTTCATTTAGCGTTTTCAGGTCTGTGGCCAGCGAAATGTCAACCACACTCGCATTCCCCGTTTCCTGTTCCTGTGTGACATATCCGACGGCCGAAAACACGAGTATTGCTGAATTGCCGGCGATCTCGATGGTATACTTCCCATCCGCATTGGTTGTCGTGCCCTGGTTGGTCCCTTTGACAACGACCGTTACACCCGGTATGGGTGTATTTCCATCTTTGGCCAAAACGGTACCGGTAACAGTTTTCTCGGCTCGCATGACATGGCCAAGCTTCGCGACCGGGCTCGCGACGACACTGGCGGGCACCGGCGGGTGCATGCATATCGCACATATGCATACTCCGCTCATGCGTCGCAAGGAGGTGAAAAATCCTTTTGTGATGTGCATAGGTAAGTGGATTAAGATGATGTTATGAGTGAAATATACCACCCTGACGCCACCCATTCCAGCCCGCCCGCACGCAGATTAAGTCCTAATTTTCAACCGGATAGTGCCATTGATTCTCCGGTAGTTTTTTTTTCTGGCGCCCCTTCCAAAAACAAAAAAAGGATGGCTGCACGAGGCAACCATCCTACTAAAACCAAACTGAGATCAGATCAATATCCGGTGTTCTGCGGGAATACCGACTTACCATCCGATGTCTTGGCACTGCGGTCGATCTGCGTCTGGGGGATCGGTCTCACCACGTGGTAAGCCTGGATCGCAGAAGCTTGCGGGTTATATTTTTTTACCCTTTCCACAAGCAGTCCCCAGCGTTTGAGGTCCACCCAGCGGGTTTGCTCGCCAGCAAGCTCCCGTGCGCGTTCTTCGATGATTGTTTCCATCGTAAGATCCTTCGCATCGATCAGCATTTTGTCCTTTTTACCAGGCCAGCCCGCACGGTATCTCACCATATTAATAGCTTCCGCAGCGCCGGCTTTATCGCCCGTTTGCAGCAAAGCCTCCGCGAGCATCAGGTAAACGTCTGCCAGACGCACCACGTAATAATCGCGGCTACCTGGTTCGTAAGTCATGTCAGGGCGTTTCGAATCAAAGAACTTCTGCAAGGTCGGGAACAATGCTTCCGAGTATTTGCTGGGAACAAGCACCTGGTATTTTTTCGTAGCACGTACCTCTTTGGTCATTTCGTAACCTGGAATGAAGATCGCCGTATCACCAGCCGCAAACGTCACTTTGGTTTTGGAATCATCAAATGACGCCGCATTGTAGGTTCCGGGGTTATTGGACAACCATGTATCACGGAAAGTCTTTTTGTAGCGCGAATCGTTGACCCGGTCGGCAAAGACGGTGTTCAGCAGGTATTCGGTCGGTCTCAAGCGTTTGAATGGGCGGCCCCAGTACACGTCGCGCTTCATCCCCGGCTGCACATCGTACTGCATCCCGAAATAGAGGTGCAAGCTGTTACCCGTTCCGTTCGTCAAAGCGTCGGTAGTGTATTGCACGGCAAATACTACCTCGGAGTGGTTCTGGTTGTTTTCATCAAATACAGCCGAGAAATCGTCGAGCAGTTTGTAACCGTACTTGGTAGAAACCTCTTTCAGAAGGTCAGCTGCTTTGGTAAAATCGTCTGCTGCTTTTTCGGTTGAATACCCTTTTGCAAGATAAACCTTCGCCAGCAACGCCTGCGCATGAGGCTTGGTCGCGCGGCCATAATCGCTCGACTGTGCTTTTGCTTCCAGATCGTTAACCGCATCACTCAGGTCTTTGATAATGGCCGCATACATTTCCCCATCCGTTGCACGCTTGGTTTCCTTCGTAGGAAGCACCGTTTCCGTCAGACGAAGATCCACGCCGCCATACTGCTGGTGCAGGAGATAGTAATAATGCCCGCGCAGGAATTTGGCTTCGGCAACACGCAGTTTTTTAACATTATCCGCAACACCGGTCACATTCGGAGCGCGTTCGATCACTGCATTACAAGTGTTAATCCCTTTGTAAAGCTCATCCCAGGTCGTTGCCAGGTAATCCACTGTCGGGTTCAGCTGGCCGTCGTAGAAATGGAAGCCTTTGTAACCGCCATCGGCACCTGTTGCGTAGATGTCCGTACCATATTCGGTCAAAGTCAGTCCTTGCTGGGTTGCGTAGTAAAAACGCAGCGATGAGTAAGCAGCTTTCACACCATCCTCAAATCCTTTGGCAGTATTCAAATAATCGTTGCCTACACCGGAGATGATGTTCTCATCGAGCACATCCTTACACCCCTGCCCTGCCAGCATCAGCGCCGCCATGCCGCACACCACTATCGATTTTCTTATATTTTTCATTTGTCAGTATCTTTTAAAAATTTCAAAACCAGGCCGTTAGAATTTCGCATTCAAACCGAAAGTGATCACCATCGTTGCGGGGGTAACACCTGTTCCACCTGCTGCAAGCCCGGTTGTTTCAGGGTCAACACCGTTGTATTTGCTGCGGTATTTTGCCCAGATAAACGGCTGCTGGATGCTTGAATACAGACGAAGCGACTCCATTCCCAGTTTTTTCGACATTTCCGGTGTAAATGTATAACCTACGTTCACATTTCTCAATTTCACGAATGTTCCATCGAAATAGGTAAGCGTGCTGCCGTAAACGGGAAACTCCTGGTTGCTTTTCGGGCGGGGGAATTCGTTGGTCGGGTTGTTTGGCGTCCAGTAATCCACTTTCATTTGCTGATAGCGGCCGGCCAGCGCGTTATTGTTTCTGTGGAACTCGCTGCGGATCAGGTTGCCTACACGTGCAAAGAAGAAGAACGAGAAATCGAAGCCTTTGAAATTGAAACGGTTGGTAATACCTGCGCTGAAATCAGGAACGTCCGAGCCGATGATCTCGCGGTCGTTCGCATTGATTTTGCCGTCGCCATCGATGTCTTTCAGCTTGATCTGACCTACTTCGCTGTTAACCGCTTTCGCAGCATCCGCTTCGTTGGTTTGCCAGATCCCTATTTTCCGGTAATCATAAACCGTGCTCAATGGACGGCCAATGAACCATCCGTTACCCAGGTCATCCACTTTTCCATTATAAAGCGACAGGATAGCCTCCGTGTTTTTGGTAAATGTAAAGTCTGTGGTCCATTTGAAACCGCTGTTGGTGTTGACGTTCGTAGTGGTAATACCCAACTCGATACCACGGTTGCGTGTCTCGCCCACGTTGCGGGTAACAGCGTTGAAACCGATCGATCCCGGAAGCTGGTCAGACAAAAGCAAGTCGGTGGTATTGGTTTGGTAAAACTCCAATGAACCTTGTACACGTCCGCGAACCAGGCTGAAATCGAGACCTACGTTGGCAGTAGCAGATGATTCCCAGCGCAAATCCGCATTTCCGATCGTTCCGGGGCGGTAACCGTACGCCGCCGTTGTGTTCCATGCATAGCTGGTACGGCCAAGGAACGCCTGTGTCTGGTAAGGGGCCAAACCAGTGTTACCCACTTTACCCCATCCTGCGCGTACTTTCAAAAGGTCGATCCAGCTAACGCCTTTGAGGAAATCCTCGTTTCCGATATTCCAACCTACCGCAATCCCCGGGAAGTTACCATACTTGCTGTTCTCACCGAAACGGCTCGACCCGTCACGACGCATAGTCAAAGTAACCAGGTATTTGTCATTGTAGTCGTAGTTCACACGTCCCATGAACGAGTTGATCGTCCATTCAACCAGACCGCTACCGGGAGAGAATACGGTTGTTGCCGCGCCCAGGTTGTAGAAAGATTGCGTTTCAACAGGCACCCCTTGCACCGACGATGTGAATGCTTCGGTGCGGTCGCGTTGGATAGAATGTAGCAAAGTAACATTCAGGTTGTGCTTGCCGCCGAAAGTTTTGGAGTAATTCACAATGTTTTCCAGCGTCCAGTTGAAACCGATTGCATTGCCGGTGCTGGCTTGTGCATCACCGCCCTTTCTCGCGTTGGTCATAGAGCCCACAAAACGTCCGTAACGGTAAATATTGAAGTCCGGACCAAAGTTTACGCGGTATTTCAAACCCGGCAGGATACTGAACTCCGTATAAAGGCTGTTGAAAATGCGATAACGCTTCATCTGATCTACTTGCGCTCCCTTCACCAATTCCGCGAGCGGGTTGGTCAGCAAGGCGTCGTTGGTAGGTGAGAAAATCAGCTTGCCGTTTTCGTCATATGGCACCGCGAGCGGGTTCTGGTTGATCGTCATCCCGTAGGTATTCAGGTTTTCACCGTTACGGATGCTGTTCATCATGTAGGAAGAAAGACCGACTTTCAGCCATTTGTTCACATTGTGGTCGATATTCGCACGCAGCGAGAAACGGGTGAAGTTCGCCTCCTTCACAACCCCCTTATCCCGAAAATAGCCGCCCGAAATATAGAACTGGGTACGGTCGCTTCCGCCCTGGATGCCCACGGAGTGGCTCTGCATCATGCCTGTGCCCACTACGAGGTCCTGCCAGTCGGTGCTGGTGCCATTAGCGATACCTTTGGCCACGTTGGGGTCACCGCCCAATACCGCCACTTTCGCGTCGGCCTCTGCATTGATCACGCCTGTCGGAATGGCATTGCCGGCAGCATCCTTATATCCGCCTGTGGCACGGTACGCTTCCCGCACGAACTCGGCAAATTCAGCGCCGTTAAAAAGCTTCACCTTATCGAGTGCTTTGGAAACTCCCGCATAACCATCGTAGCTGACAGTTGTTTTACCTTTCAGGCCACCACGCTTGGTGGTCACGATCACTACCCCGTTCGCACCGCGCGAACCGTAGATCGCCGTAGCGGTTGCATCTTTCAAAACCTCCATCGACTGAATATCGTTGGGGTTAATATCTTCATAGCCCCCAGCCAACGGGATACCATCTACCACATACAGTGGATCATTACCCGCATTGAACGAGCGACGGCCGCGGATCAGGATTTTCGGCACCGTTCCCGGCTTCGAACCCGACTGCGTTACGTCCACCCCGGCCGCGCGTCCCTGCAGCGCCTGCCCGAGGTTGGTAATAGGCATTTCATTAATCTCTTTTGAACCAACCGACGAAATCGCGCCGGTCAACTGGCTTTTCTTTTGCGTACCATAACCCACAACCACGACCTCCGTCAATATTTTCTGATCGCTGGCAAGTACAATGTCCACCACGCTTTTATTTCCAACAGTAACTTCCTGCGTTACGAAACCTACTGCTGAAAACACGAGGACCGCATTGTCTTCCGGAATACTGATCTTGAAAGTTCCGTCGGCATCGGTATTGGTACCGCTTTTACTTCCTTTCAGTACTACCGAAACACCGGGAACCGGAAGGTTGTCCTCTACGGATGTCACCTTTCCTGAAACTGTCCTGTCGATAACCCTGATGGTCGGATTTGAAGGCCTCATTGCATAGGCCTGCCCTGTAAAACCCGTCATCACCGCACCAGCCATTGCCCAACGCATCATACAGTGGCCAATACTTGTAAAGTTTCTTTTCATACGCATTGATTGTTTAACCATTAATAGTAGTTCACCATAAACTGTCAATTCTGACGATCACTTGATAGATTACCCCTACAAAATAATTATATTTTTTCCATAAATAGTTACAAATAAACATGAGGTTACTTAACACAGATTTGTAACTAATCTGTTAAAATATTTTATCTGGAAAGAGGCTTAGGGATGATAAGGCACTTTTCGATTCCGGTCATAAGCTCATTTGAACAATTCCAATAAGCCTATTTATTGTACTAAAAGTACCATTCGGAAATCTTTCGGAGAATAGAGATTCGGGAAGAAAATTGAAAACGATCGGTGAAGTTTATTTATGCAATCGTTATCGGGAACGTTGCCAAAATAGACTCGTTCCAATATTTTATTATAAAATATTTGCACAAACGAATACAAAAATGCCATATCCGCTGGTAATACCACTTCCAAATATTGCATTTAAACAATATTAAGTAAGAGTATTACCAAGCAAATATGGCACCCGGTTTGCTGATGAAGCGGTAATCTGACACCTATTTGTAATGGTCCGGGTTCTCGTCCTGCCACTCGTTTACACCGTCGCGGATGCGGTTCCGGAATGTCAGTGTGTCCTGCGCGAAAGAAGTGGTACCATCCTCATTTTCATATTTATAACTTAAAAACAGTTTCCGCTCCTGTAACAGCTTCGCACGGTTGAAAATACTCGCCCCATCGGCCTTCACATCGACGGCAGAACCATCGGCTTTGCTGATTTTAATGGCATTTCCGTCGAGTGTAATTTTAAAGGAACCCTCCTGGTCGCTGATCATGTTGGTCACGAGCGCATCGGGCGCTACGGTTTTCAGCTTGAAAATTTTGGCTTCCGGCGACGGGATCGTCGTGTAGTACTTCACGGTTTTCACCACTTTACCCGCGGCGTCTTTCACGGTGGTAACACCGCCATGCCAGTAGTTACCAAAAAGCATATTCTCGTATTTGAGCGCCACCACTGCCGAACGCTTGGCACGAACAATCGAATCGGCGTCGGCCGAGGTGATGTAGAACGGGATCGCATACCCGGCCCGGATCGTTGCGGCATCTTTCAGAAACCGGGCGGAATCGGCCTTGATCACCACCGAGCCCATATGCGTGCCGGCCTTGATCACCATTCTCGAATTATCAGAAATAGTGAAGTAGTCGGCAGGAAGCGGTTTCAGCGTATCGACGCCGCTCACTGCTTCCCGGATGTAAGCCGCCCCGGCCTTCATCGCTTCCAGTGCATTCGCATTCACCAGCGCGGCATCCATTTGAAAGCTTACCACCCTGTCCTGCCTGTTCTCACGCACGCCTGCCAGCGCAGCGCCCACCTCAATGCTCATCCCCTCGCCCACCACGAACGTGCGCGCGTTGGTCTGGTACATAAAATAGACCGAAGTGTAATCGAAATCCTTGATGTAATCGTCATAGCAAGCGCTCAGTGCCATGGTGAGCCCGAGGGCGACGGCAATTCTCTTTTTCATAGCATTCATGTTTATTTCCAGGCCTCCCAGCCATCGTTTTGTACCAGGTTAGACATTCTAAGCACTTCGTCATAAGGAATCGGCAGGAATGCAGATCGGTATGACCGCGCTTCCACCACTTCGTCGAGTTTATATTCAAAACTCCCGTCCGAATTACGGGTAATTTTCGCCATCCGTACGGGCTTGTTCAGGTCTGTGAGATTGGTCGACCAGCGACGCAGGTCGAAAAACCGCATGCCTTCGAAGCAGGTCTCGATTCTTCTTTCATTTTTGATAAACCCATCGAAAACCGCTTTTCCCTTCGATGCCGCCTCGGCGAGGTAAGGATCGGTGGCAAAGCCTTTTCCCCCATCGGTATTGTCCTTCTTACGTAGATACTCCATCGCATCCTTGGCCGACATACCGTATTTGCCCCCTTCGGGCCCTTCCGCCTGATTGGCAGCCTCCGCAAACGCAAGCAGCATGTGCTCCCAGCGAATGAAGAATTTCGAATGCGGCTGGCGGTTGATGGAATTATCCGACCAGTTCAATCCCATGAATACCATTTTCTTGATATGATAATTGGTACGGCTGTTCACCGCCGGACCGGCGGCATCCTTCGCATTCTGCCAGTTTTCAAACGTATACATCACTTTATCGCTATTGATTTTCACGGCTTTGGCATTGTTATGAAAAATCGTGGCGTAAAAACGGGGATCACGGTCGGCGTAGGGATTGGCCGGGTCGTATTTGCTGCGCGGATCGGTAATGGGGTAACCATTCTTCATCGGAAATGCGTCTACCAGATCCTGCGTGGCCCCTACCGATCCGGTACCCTGGAAACCGCCGGGGTAGAACATCCGCTCCATGGCATCATTCGCATTGTTATAGCGCGACGCCCAGATGATCCCCGGGAAGTTCGGATCGAACCAGTTTACGGCTTTTGTTGCATTGAAGCCATTGGTAACGGCGTCGGTCTTCATTTTGAAATCGATCACCTCCTTCGCATTCTGCGCGGCGAGGTCCCAGCGCGTCATGTCGTTCGAGGGGTTGAATCGCGGGCTGGCCCAGGTAAGGTATACCAATGCCTTGATCGCCCGCGTGGTGATGCCGTCCATTCGCCCCCAATAGCGCCCTCCCGCGTAAGCACGGTCGTTGACATTCTTGACCAGAAAATCACGATGGGCAATGGGCAGGTATTTGTAGGCCGAATCGCAGTCGGCGATGATCTGCTTCACGCAGGCGTCGTACGTGCCGCGCGCGAGATTCGTCTCCGCTTTAATATCCACCGGGTCCAGTACGATCGGGAAGCCCATCAGCTGCCCGTTGGCCATTCCACCGAACTTTTGAAGCAAGTCCCATTGAAACCACGCCCGCAATGCAAATGCTTCGCCCTGCAACCGGTTTTTAACGAGGCTGTCGAGGTGCGGGTCCACCAGAAAGCGGGTATTATATCCCCGCCGGTCTTTGAGGAAAAGATTCAAAAGATAAATAGAGCGGTAATCCCTGTCCCAATAGGTCCTGAACGGGTCGAGGCTGGTGGGCATGGCACCCACTGCGAGGCGGTTGAGCGGATGCGTGGTGCTCGTAATGACCACGTCGTCGGTAGCACCGTCGAGGAAAACGCCTTCATTGTCGTTGTAGTTGCGGGTCATGTTATCATAGCACTGCCCCACAAGCCCCTGTACCATATCCTGGTATTTCCAGATATCGTCCGTGGTTCTGTTGCCATTCGGGTAAGGTTCCAGGTAGTCAACGCACGACGCCAGCCCCAGCACGGCGATGGTTAGGAAAAAGATATTTTTGATACAAAATGATTTCAAATGCATAGCTCTGGCTTTAAAATGTCAGTTTAACCCCTCCTGAAAACGTGCGGAACAACGGATAGGCGGAAATGCCCGAATTCACCGACTCCGGGTCTACCCCTTTGATCTTGGAGAATGTGAGCACATTGGCCCCGCGTACATACACGCGGATGCCGCGCGCAGCGATCATATTACCCAGCCTGACCGGCACATTATAGGCCAGCTCCACGTTCTGAATTTTGAAAAACCCGCCATCACGCAGCCAGAAATCCGAAGACACGAAGTTGTTATTAACCTTATAATAGGTAAGCCGCGGATACTGACCTCCCATGTTTTCCTTCACGAAATCGGAGTAGTTGTTATCCCCCCAGCCATTCCAGAAGTACTTATTGGTGAAAGGAATCTGATAGAATGCCCGGCCGGTACCGATGGCGGTAAGTTCCAGATTCCTGAATGCCAGTTTCAGGCTTAATGCGTAGGTCAGCCGGGGCGACACGTGACCGATCCGGCTCTGGTCATTGTCGTCTACCACGCCGTCGCCATTCATATCCCGGTATTTCAGGTCGCCCGCTTTGAGGTCTTCATCATAAATCTGCGGGATAACATCGGTTTCTGCGTCACTGGCGAACTTGCCCATGTATGTTTGCCCCCAGTAGCCATCGGAAGGTGTACCAATGCGCGTCTGGTAACCGAAGCGGAAATTGGGTTCGTCCCATTTCAGGATTTTGCTGTTCTGCACGGTGGCATTGCCGCCGATCGAAACCCGGAGTTCTCCCAGGCGTTCGGTATATTGCATTGCAGTCTCCACACCGAAACTCCTGACTTTGTTGTAATTATACCAGGGTCTCGCACCGGAAATACCCGCCACCAGCGGCACGGTATTGGCCAGCTGCGACACGATTCCGTCGCGCAGGTTATTGAAATAGTTGATTTCAATCGAAAGCCTGCGTTTCAGAAACAAACCGTCGATGCCGATATTGAACTCTTTCCTTTTTTCCCAGGTCAAATCGGGATTACCGATGCGGCCGGGCGAGGTGCGGTAAACCAGGTTGTCGGTATTACTGCCAAACCATTGCCCGGTCGAATAAGGCCCGAATGCCGAACCGGTAGAGTTCACGCCCCAGCGGTCGAGATAATAGAACGGTGGCAGGAAACTTTCATAGCCGAGCATCCCGGCTTCCGCCCGGATTTTGAGGTAATCGATGCCTTTCAGATTTTTGAAAAAGCCCTCTTCCGAAATCACCCAGCTCACGCCGGCCGCAGGAAACAATGCGTACCGCTTACCTTTGTCGAAACTGTAAGTACCGGCATAATTAAGCACGCCCTGGAACACATACCGGTCTTTCAGCGAATACACCCCATTGAACACGGCATTCTGCTGGCGCTGGGGTTCTTCGATCCCGTTACGCGACAATTTGCCCAGGTAATAGGTCAGCCCCGCCTGAATGCTGTGTACGTTCCAGCTTTTTTCGTAGCTGAGGTTTTCATAAACCACAAACCGCTGCGAATAGTAATCGTGCAGTTTCGCCTGACCAGCCATATCCACACCGTCGTGTACTTTTGAGAGCCTGATCGTATCCAGGCCGGCGTCGGTTTTGCCGGGTGTGGCTATATAGGCGATGTAATCCTCGGCCTTTCCGATCCGCAAGCTGTTGAACAGGTTAAACCCGGCATAGGTCGTCGATCTGAGGCCCGGTACGAGCTCTTTCAAGTCGTAGTCGAAAGTGAGGTTAGAAGCGCCCGTCCGGCCGGTTTCCGTATAATAGCCATTGTGCATGAGGTTACCGATCGGATTGGCTTTATAGTTGGAACTCACCCCATACCACGGTGCCACCGCATTATCCCCAAATGCCGCGTACACAGGAAATGCGATCGGCGGTGTGTTGGTGATGTCGTTAATGACGCTGTTGAACTCCACAAGGTCCAATGCGGTGTTGGTGTTGAAATCGTCGCTCGTGAAATTGGCGTTATACCCATAATTGGGTGAGCGGCGCAGCGCAAGCCCGCCAAAGAAGTCGAATTTGACCTTGATCAGCGGATTGATTTTAATGTCGATGTTCGACCGCACATTAATCCGGTTATAGTCCGACTTGCCGCCGATTTTGTAAATATCCCCTTCCCCGTTGTAGCCCAGGTAGGCATTGTACTGCACGGTTTCATTGCCACCGGTCGACGACAGGTTTACCCGCGTGAAAGGCTTCGAATCTTTCAGCATCATCCGCCGGAAATCGACGCTCGGCCGATAGAGATCGTACGGATCATTCTTTGCGTAGGCGGCAATATCATTTTCATTGTAAAGCGGCGACAGCAGACTATTGGTGCGCGCCATATTATTAAGCCCGGCATACTCCGCACCCGACGCCCAGCCAGGGAACCTGTCGACCACACTCACGCCCTGTTCAGCATTCACGCTCAGGATCCGTTCATTAACTTTCCCTCTTTTGGTTTTAATGTAAATAATGCCGTCCGCGCCCCTTGGCCCGAGCATGGCCTTACCTACAATGTCCTTAATGACTGTGACCGACTCGATTTCCTGCGGGTCTATCGGCATTTCAGTAATGTCGGTCGGGATGTCGTCGATAATGAAAATAGGGCTGCGGCCGCGTGTAGCGAGGCCTATCTTTTCCGTGATCCTGAAATTACCCAGCTCCTCCTCGGCCGTCAGCCCGGGAGAGCCATCGCGCTCCACTACTTCCAGACCATTAACAAGCCCCGAAAATGCATTGCGGAGGTCGTTGGTAGGATACTTTTCAAGATCTGCGGTTTTTAGAGTCACATAACTTCCCGTTGCCAGCCGTTTCGGCATATTCATAAAAGGCATGGGTATGGCGTCATCGGCCGTGGCAAACAACTTGGCTTTTTTCAGTTCCACCACGCTGTTGGTTACAATATCGCCCACGAGCGACACCGATTTGCTGTAACCGTAGGACGAAACCGTCACAAAGTCCTCAGGCAATGCCTGGAAGTCAAAATCGCCGCTCTCGTTGGTTTCGGCGTGGATCTGCCCCTCGCCTACCACCACCGAGGCATTCGGGATCGGGTTACCGTTTTCGTCGGTCACTTTAAGACTTACATTCACCGGTTTCGGTTTTTTGGCCGGCTTGTCCTGGGCGAGCACATTGCTGCCCCACAGCAGGCAGAGTACGATCATTCCGATAACCGCCTGCGCTGTATACTGGATTATTTTTTTCATCATCGATTGAGCGTTACGGGTTACCAGACTTCGTTGGGGACGAAATTTTTCATTTTGTACATATCCTCCGTGTTGAACGGCAGATAGTACATGGCTTCTTTCCAGCGCGTCTGGCGATCTGCCGAGAGCGGCATCCGGGTATACTTGAAGCCTGTCGGGTAAGTGGTGCTTGCAGGCACTTTCTCCACGTCCATCCGGTAGAGCGTGCCGCCCATCACTTTCGGGGCGTCTTTCCAGCGGCGGATATCGTGGTAATAATGCCCGCCTTCGAAGCAAAGCTCGATAGTACGCTCGTTCTTGATGCGGTCGCGGAGTTTGTCCTTCGTACCGGTATAGGCCTGCAACACGTCGGGCATACCTGCACGCGTGCGAATGCGGTTGAGTGCCTGCAAGGCGGTGAGGGACGAACCGGGAGCCGCGCCATTAGGGCCGTAGGCTTCGTTGGCAGCCTCAGCGTAGTTGAGGTACAACTCTCCAAGGCGGATCAGCGGATCGGTATATTGCGGGGTCGTTTTGTTATTCACACTCTGCTCGCCCCAGGTCTTGCGCTCGTAGTAGCCCGTGCGCGTAATGCCTGCGTAAGACTGGTCCAGCAACTGACCGTATACCGCGGCGCCGTCTTTGGTTTCGTAGTAGATCTTGGCGTTACCGTAACCCGGCACCGGTGCGGTGTTATAAATAATGTCAATGTAAAAACGCGGGTCGCGGTCTTTGTAGGGATCCTGCTCGCTGTAATGCCCTGCGGCCACGGCGGCCTGCCGGTCAGCAGGAGTATTCAATGGCTCCCCCCATTTGGTTTCAAACTTATCAACCGTGTTCTGGGTAGGGCATTCTCCCGACCAGCCCGTTTTCCCACCTCCGAAAACTCCGTTCATCTGGCCGTTCAAAGTACCGTCGTTATAGGTTTTCGTACCGGCATACCATGCCCATAGTTGTTCATTGGAATAGGTGGTACCTATGTAATTCTTCTTGTAGTCGGCAAGCGAAAGCAGCCCGTAGCCATACTTCTCGGCGATCTGAATGGCCTCCCAATTGGCTTTGGCGGCTGCCTCCCAGTCGGCATTGCCCTGTTCGTTGTTCAGGGGACTTGCCGCGTAGAGCAATGCGCGGGCTTTGAATGCCTTCGCTGCTACGCCGGTCGGGCGTTTTTGTTCGGGATTGTTGAGGTGTCCTGCCACGCCGGGACCCGGGTCGCGGCGCATGAGGTCGGCCTGCTCGAAATAGGCGGCGGCCGAGTCCATATCCATGGCAATACGGATCAGCGTTTCGCGTTTCGAGAGTCTTGGAATATCCCATTCATCTCCTTGCCCGATCACCTTGGTAAGGTAAGGCATAGGCCCCCATAACCGGAACAGCTCGAAATGCGCAAACGCGCGTATAAAGTGCGCCTGACCCTTGAAATCATTGATATCTACCGGGCTGGCGTCTTTGAGCATCCCGATGTTTTTCAATGTCATGTTGCACTTGCGGATAATGGCGAACATCGCCCCCAGGATGGGCCGGCGCGACGGGTCGTAGGTCATTTTATTAATGATCGCCGAAATCTGGCCGCTTTTGATCACCTGCGCATCCATTACCCGCCCCATATCGCTCATATCCGTGAGCGCCTCCATGGTATATTTCTGATCCCAGAAATCGAAATACAGTGAATAGCCTGTCTTAATATTATAGGCACGCCAGGTGGTACCGTCTAGTTTATTGCCCTCATAAATGCCGTCGAAGAACTTTTTGAAATTTTCATATTTGGAAAAAACATCCGCCTCCGTCAGCCCCGACTCCGGCGCTTTGTCCAGATAGTCTTCTACGCACGACGCCAAAAGCAAAATGAACAGCACCGGTACACACAGTATCGTAATTAATCTTTTCATCGTCTGTTGGTTTGGGTTAGAATGCCGCCCTGATGGCAAATTTTACACTGGTCATTTGGGGATAGAAACCCTGGTTAAAATCCTTCCTTTCCGGATCGCCTTCAATGAGTTTTGTGAAGGTCCACAGGTTATTGCCGGTCACGAAAAACACCAGGTTCGAGGTGCCGATCACCCGCCGGAGGAATTTGGAATTGAATGTATATGATGCATACACCTCCCGCAGACGCAGGTAGTTGGAGTTGCGCCAGAAACGGTTTTCGATCATGATATCAAAACCCCTGTCGGCCTCGCCGCCGCCCCAAAAAAGGTTATCGGTGCTCCCGCCGCCGGAGTAGTGCAAGGTGGCATGGTTCGCACCCGGATTGGTGGGCGTCCAGTAATCGAGCTGCGAGGCATGCACGCGCCAGTCGCCTTTGATAAACTCCACTTCATAGGGCTGGTTGAACTCCACATATTTGCCCACATTACCCTGAAACATGAAGTTGAAATCGAACTTTTTCCAGGAAAACCCTGCCGAAAACGAATAAGTAATGGGCGGATAGTCGGAGCCGGGGATCGGGTACTTATCGAGGTTGGTCACCTTGCCGTCGCCGTTGAAATCGAGGAATTTGTAATCGCCTACATTCAGTTTTTGCAAATCAATGGCCGACACGTTGTTATGAATATCATCAACGGAAGTGTAGTAGCCACTGCCCGTCAGTTCCACACCGCTGAGCTGCGCGCCGAGCGGTTTGCCTGCGTCTTTCTGGTAATCATAGGCATAAGGGAGATCGTCCTTGAACAGAATGCGGTTTTCATTAAAACCGAACAACCCTTTCACAAAATAGCTGAGGCCCGATGCGGTATTATTACGATATTCCGCTTCGAGCTCGATACCGTGCTTTTTGAGCCGTCCAAGATTGAGCTCCTTGAAAGAATTACCCACCAGCATAGTCACACTTCGCGGGTCGAGGAGCATCTTCTTGCGACGCTCGTCGAACAGATCGACGCCGAAGGTGAAAGTATCGTTCCAGAGTCCGAGCTCAATACCAAAATCCCGTTTCCGGGCTTCTTCCCATTGTGAAACGAGGTTCGGACCGAGGTCTTCGTGAATATATCCGGCATTATCTTTGAAATAATCACTCAAATACAGCCATCGGTTGGTCGCGATGTCACTTCCCACCTTACCATCCGAATACCGCAATTTCAGTTTGCTGATCCAGCGGATGCGTTCCTTGAAGAACTTCTCTTCCGATACGACCCAGCCTACTGCCCCCGACGGGAAAAAGCCATACCGCATACCGGGAGCAAACCGCTCCGAACCGGTGTAGCCCACATTCACTTCAAGCAGGTATTTGCCCGAGTAATCGTAGGTGCCGCGGCTTACCAGGCCCTGGTTGTAATACGGAAAACTCGTTTCCCGGTCGCGCTGCTGGCGGTTCACGAGCACCAGCCCGCTTACATTATGTTTGCCGAACGACCGGTTGTAGTTGGCCGACAGTTCATAATATAAATCCTTATAGTAGCCGCCTTCGAGCGCGCCAACATTGATATCGAGCGGCGTTTGCTGAAATACCTCGTTCCCCTGTCCGGCACGGAACCACGGATTTTCCTCCGTGCCGATCTTATCGTAATTCAGCTGGTATTCCGGGAATGTGTAACGGCCGGTCAAAGACAGGTTCTTATAATAGGTACTCAGCGAAACCTTGCCTTTCGCGGTGAGCCCTGGCGTAATGAAATCCAGTTTCTGATCGAGGATCAGGTCGGTAAATAGCTTGGAATCGAGATAGCGGTCGAAAGAACCCTGGTTCATCGAAGTGTAAGGATTGCCCGTAAACTCGCCGAAGTTCATCGCAAGGCGGTCGCCGCTGTCGTTGGGATAATCGGGATCCGGTACCTGTTCGAGCACCCAGGCCGGGAAATAAGCCGGGTAGCGCGACGGCCCCGTCGAATACAAATTACGCCACGGTGTACCGCTCGGCTGGTTTTTGATGCCCGTCTCACCTCCTACGTTCAGGGATAGGGTCGTCGAGCGTGTCAGGTTAAAATCGATATTGGTCCGGTAGTTGAAGCGGTTGTACCAATATCTGGTGTCGTCGTAGCCCTCGTGATAAGCTTTGAAAAAATCGCCCTGGTAGGAATAGCCCAATGATGTAAAATACTTGATGAAGTTGGTCCCGCCCGACACATTAAAATTGGCATTTGCATTCGTTGCAAATGGTTTTGTCATCAGATCGAACCAGTTCACGTCCGGATAGCGCAGACTGTTGAGCGGCGTGGAAGGATTCCTGTACTCATTCAATGCATATTGCGGAATGAGGTCGGTGAACTGCTGGCCGTTCATCAGCGCCTGGTTGTACATCGACATCGTCTGGTAGGAACTGATGTGGTCGGGAATGCGGGTAGCCTTTGCCAGACCATAAGACGCTGTAAAATCCAGTTTGGGTTTACCGATCGTCCCCCGTTTGGTCGTCACGATAATAACCCCGTTGGCCCCTTTCGCGCCAAAAACGGCCGTAGCCGATGCATCTTTCAATACCGATATTGTCGCGATCTCGTTGGGGTCCATGTCGCGGAAATCGCGCTCCACGCCGTCCACCATCACCAGCGGCTGCGAGCCGTTCCAGCTCGAAAGTCCGCGGATCACGATCTCGGAGTGGTCACTGCCCGGCTCACCACTCTGCTGCATCGTGAGCACGCCCGAAAGCTTGCCCGCGAGCGCGTTGGTCACGTTGGACGTACCCGAGCGCATGAGAGCCTTGTTGTCGACCTGCGAAATAGCTCCTACTACACTCTCCTTACGCTGCGTGCCGTAACCCACCACCACTACTTCTTCCAACGCCTTGTTTTCAGGCACGAGCTTCACATCCAGCGACCGGCGGCCGGCCACCTGTATTTCCTGCGAAACGTACCCGATATAACTGAATACCAACATCGAAGCATTATTCGTAACGGTGATTTTGTATTTACCCTCAGTATCCGTCGAAAGCCCGTTGAGGGTCCCTTTCTCGACGACGTTCACACCCGGCAGGCCGATCCCGTTTTCGTCGCGGACCACACCGGTTACCGTCACGGTCAATGAAGCAATGGCATTGTCCATCACCTGGCGGAGCCGTTGTGCATGATAGGCCTCAGCAGAACCCGCAAATGCCTCGGGTTTGCCCGTGGCCGATGCCTTGAACACCGAAGCCCCGTTGAGCACTTCGGTCACGGCATGCCTTTTGGCATTGGAAACATAAATGGTTTCGTTGACCCGGCTGAAACTGAGGCTCGTTTCCTCCGAAATATGCCGTAGCAGCTTCCCCACACTCGCTTGCGGAAAACTGAGGTCAACCGTTTTGTTTTGTACGAGTTTGTGATCGTACTGAAAATTGAAATTGGTTTTGTCGTTGATCACCACAAAGGCATCTTCCAGCGGCACGTTGTGCAGGTCGATGGAAATGTAGATTTTCTCAATGCTCTGCTCCTGGGCCTTGCCGTCGGAAGCCGACAGCAAACCCGCGAAAATGCATTGCAAAACCGTCCCGATAACCGCATACCTAGACATCGCTACAATTTGTCGTAGTAGTTTATATTGCATATTTTTGATCGTTTTGAATTTCACGTTCATTACACGTGACTTTCCCCGTTACCTGATTGAGCGCCAACTCTTAGCACGGGAAAGTCACACGGACCGGTAATCAGCGATGGTTACCGGTTCTTTTTTCAGGAGGTGTCGGACCTCATACGGTAGTTTCGGTTATTGAAGTTTGACAATGCTGTTGTTGATCTTGTAGGAGAACCGGCCGGGATAACTCATCACGCCGAGGATGTAATCGAGCGGCTTATCCTGGAACTTCCCGCTGAACCGCCAGTCGGTATCCATGCGTACGCCCGGCGCCACATCGAACTTCACGCCGTACCAGCGTTCCAGTTTAAGGATGGTGGAGTGGAAATCCGATTTCTGGAAGTATAGCATGCCGTCTTTCCAGCCAATCTGCTCTTTTTCGTCGTAGGTGCTCACGATGAGCTCGCCGGCTTCTTTCTGAAAGGTCGCCATTTCACTTTTGCTCAGGAAAACGCATGCATTCTGATCCTCCGAGCCTATTTGGGCATTCACCTTCACCTTACCGGTCACCACTGCAACTTGTACGGCCTTGTTTTCGGGATAGGCGCTGATATTAAATGAAGTACCGAGGACTTTGGTCACTACATCGCCGGTCGTGATGACAAAAGGCTGCTTCTCATTTCGCTTGACATCGAAGAATGCCTCGCCGGAGAGGCTCACTTTCCGGACATCTTCTTCAAATTCCTGGGGATAGGAAATGGAGGAACCTGCATTGAGCGTCACGCGGGTACCATCCGGGAGCAGGAGCTTGCGCTGCTGACCGTTTGCGGCTTTATGTTCCACCGGCACGTAGGCCGACGCCGGGGCATGATGCCCAGTAAGGTAGCGGTTCACGAAGAAAAACGCCCCAACCACCACACACGCGGCAGCGAGGAGTCTCCAAATCCAGGTGAGCGTAATTCGACGGGGCAGCGTTTCGCTTTCTATCGCAGCTTCGGAGGCGGCGATAGAAGATTCGAGCCGTTTCCATTGTTGCCCGATGTCGTGATCCGGAATGGGTTTACCCTGGAAATGCAGGGCAAAGACAATTTTCCGGGCTTTTTCAATTTCTGCCTGGCGGGACGGGTTGGCGAGAAGCCATTTCTCCCACAGATGGTCTTTTTCGGGGGCGGTGCCGTTGAGCCACGCACGAAAATCGTCGTCGAGGACGAAATCCTTGTAGCCAAACCGGTCGTATTTGTGCGCTTCCAATAGGATAATATTTATTCTTTACTTTGATAAAGCCAGAATAAATACAGAGTGACCCTCGACCGGTTAAATTTTTTGCAAAAATTTTTACATAAACTCCTTAATAACTTCTACGCCCTCTCCCATAACACTTCCGGCACCCAGTAATGCCATGTAAACGCCGAGCACAAAGGGTACGTCGCGTCCCTGGGGCGCGAGTTCTTCGTTCAATGCATCCAAGGCTTTGTAGATAAGCTTGTAAACGGCCCGGGTAGAAATATTCATGATCAGCGCGATTTCACCGAACGACTGCTCATTGTAAAAACGCAGGTATAGTGCCTCCTTCTGCCTCGCCGGAAGGTTTTGAATCGCGTTTTGCAATGAAAGCACATTTTCCTTGAGCGTTTGATCACGGATCATCTGCATTTCCACCGATAGTTCGACGTGAAAAAGCGAATCGTCCTCTTCGAGTGCGACGGTCATGGGGTTTGCCTTTGCCCGTTTGAGGATAAGCCGGCGAAGCGATGCGAGCAGGTAATTCCGGATGGAATCCGAATTGCCGAGAAACGCCTTTCGCTCCCAGATATTCATGAAGAGGATCTGAATGCAGTCTTTCACTTCTTCGTCGTCTTTATTGAAACGGAGGCCGTAGTTGAGCAGCGACGGATAATAATGCCTGAAAATCTGTTCGAAAGCTTCCCCGCTCCCTGCCCTCAGCATATTCCAGAGGGGTGAGACCGGCTGCCCGGACGGCTGAGGCGCGACAGGTTCGGACGCGGCGGCGTCAGCCGGGTTCAATTTCCGGTTGTTGGTCAGGTTTAAAGCTTCCATGTTCGCTGAGATTGGCTAATTTTCGGTTCAGGCAATCATTGGCAATATGTAACTGCACAATGATTTTTAGGTGACGCAGAATTCTCCAATCACCCTTAAAAAAGTCAATATTTTTCAGGAAATAATAAAATCAGAAACAGAAGGGAAGGCGGGCTTAGTGATTCCCTAATATAAAGTAAAAGATAAAGAGCAAAAATGTGACCGACATCAGGATCAGCACGATGTTGCCCGCCGAGAGGCCACTTACCGGACCATCTTGTGCATTCTTTCTCGAATCGCGATCACCCATGATGTCGAGAGAGCTCATGATCCGGCCCCATATCGAGTTCACATCCTGGCTGGAAAGGCCGTCGGGCTTCCAGTCGGAGGCGATCAGCACCAGCTCGCGGGCTTTTGCGACGGTATCCTTCTGCGCGGGATATTTGAGGATCCAGTTTTCCCAAAACGAGCGGATTGGCGGATCATCAGGAAACCGTACCCATCTTATGAAGAGGTTTTCCATTGCCAACTCCTCAGCCGATAACTCTGAAAACGGTTTCATCGATATTAGTAGATTGAATTTTAGGGCTTAGCAAACTTAAATCCGGATTTAGACTATCCAGGGTATTATTTGTTTGTTAAGCTTTATGTCTAAAAAAGGAGGCGTTTCAGGGTTTATACTCACTTTTGAGGGAGTTAGAAAATTATTTCAAAAAAAGCCATCCTGTACTGTGGGGTACCCCAAAATTTGGAATATGCAGAGCCGTAGTAACTTAATTTCAATGCAACTGTGTACCTTTGCGCCCAATTTCATATTGGATTTAGCAGTACCAAAACAGACACAATGACCTCGCATCAAATACGTCAGGCTTTTCTTGATTTTTTCCGCAGCAAAGAGCATTTAATAGTACCCTCGGCGCCATTGGTTGCCAAGAACGACCCCACGCTGATGTTCAACAACTCGGGGATGGCGCAGTTCAAGGACTTTTTCCTCGGTAACGGCACACCTCCATCGCGCCGGATCGCGGATACCCAGAAATGCTTGCGCGTGTCGGGAAAGCACAACGACCTGGAAGATGTGGGTTTTGATACCTATCACCACACGATGTTCGAGATGCTCGGCAACTGGTCGTTTGGTGATTATTTCAAAAAAGAGGCGATCAATTGGGCGTGGGAACTGCTGACGGAGGTTTATAAGCTGCCGAAAGACAGGCTGTACGTATCTGTATTTGAAGGAAACGAAGCCGACGGCGTACCATTCGACCAGGAGGCTTGGGATCTTTGGAAGGGCATTGTAGGCGGAGACCGCATTATCCTGGGTAATAAAAAGGATAACTTCTGGGAAATGGGCGACACCGGTCCTTGCGGGCCGTGCTCGGAAATCCATATCGATTTGCGTTCACCAGCCGAGGTTGCCGAAGTATCCGGTAAATCGCTCGTGAACAACGACCACCCGCAAGTGGTGGAAATCTGGAACCTGGTATTCATGCAGTTCGAGCGTAAAGCCGATGGCTCGCTGATCCCCCTACCATCGACGCACGTCGATACCGGAATGGGCTTCGAACGCCTTTGCATGGCTATCCAGCAAAAAACATCGAACTACGACACCGACGTTTTCCAAAACACGATTGGCGTATTGGAAACACTTTCGGGCAAGAAATACGGACAGAACGGCGAGCCGTTCGCCGACATTGCCATGCGCGTGATCTCCGACCACATTCGGGCGGTATCGTTCGCGATTACCGACGGCCAGCTGCCTTCTAACGTAAAGGCGGGTTATGTGATCCGCCGCATTCTCCGTCGCGCGGTGCGTTACGGATATTCTTACCTGGGCTTCCAGGAGCCATTCTTCCACAAGCTGGTGCCGGTGTTGGCCGAGCAGTTCAAGGATGTGTTCACAGAATTGAAAGACCAGGAAGAATTTGTGACACGTGTAATCTTGGAAGAAGAAAAGAGCTTCCTGCGCACGCTGGAATCAGGTTTGAAAAGACTTGACAGCATTATTTCCGGGCTAAAAGAGACCGGCCTCAATACTATTCCGGGTGACGAAGTGTTCGAACTGAGTGACACCTTCGGTTTCCCGGTTGACCTCACTGCATTGATCGCACGCGAAAAGAACTTCCAGATCGACGAAGCCGGTTACCAGGATGCATTGGCCGAGCAGAAAAAACGCTCCCGCCAGGATGCAGCCAAAGAAGCGACCGACTGGATCGAGTTGCGCGAATCGGACGGCGTGGAATTCCTAGGTTATGATTTTGAAGAAACGCACAGCCATATTGTGAAATACCGCAAGGTGAAAACCAAGGCTGGCGAAGAATACCATATCGTACTCGACCGCACGCCTTTCTATGCCGAAATGGGTGGACAAGTGGGAGACACAGGCGAACTTATTCTGAATTCGGAGAGGAAGGAGGAAGGAGGAAGGAGGATTGCGATTGCAGATACAAAAAAGGAGAACGACCTTTTTGTACATATTTCACGGGACAAGAACCTGGACGAGGCTTTGTCGGGAGCCGGCATTATCACTGCCAAAATCGACATTGACCGTCGCAATAAAATCAAAGCGAACCATACGGCTACGCATTTGATGCTCTCGTCTATGCGCGAGGTACTGGGTACGCACGTGAGCCAGAAAGGTTCGTTTCTGAACGACGAAGTACTGCGTTTTGACTTTGCCCACTTCTCGAAAGTGACCGACGAAGAACTGCGCAAAATCGAAGACCGCGTGAATGAGAAGATCCGCGAGAACATCGCATTGGAAGAAAGACGTAATGTACCCATTCAGCAAGCGCTGGATGCGGGGGCTACGGCTACTTTTGGTGAGAAATACGGCGATTTTGTACGCCTGATCATTTTCGATCCGAAATTCTCCTTCGAGCTTTGCGGCGGTACGCACGTGCCTTCTACGGGTGAGATAGGCGTGTTCAAATTCATTTCCGAAGGTTCGGTATCCGCAGGTGTACGCCGCGTGGAAGCCGTAACCGGCGAGAAAGCACTGGAACTGATGCGCCAGCAGGAAGAGACTTTGAATAAAATCAAAGACCTCCTCAAAGGCCCTACGGACCTGATCAAAGCAGTAGAAAGCCTCATCGAAGAGCGCTCGACGTTGCAGAAAAAAATTGCTGCACTCGAAAACGAGAAAATCCAGGCATTGAAAACCACATTGGTGGAGAATATGGAAACGCACAGCACTTTCAACCTGATCGTGCAGAAAGTGGATGTGCCCAGCGCGGATTCGTTGAAGCAACTTTCCTACGAGCTGCGTGACCAGGTCGAAAACCTGATCGCCGTGTTTGGCGCCGAGATCGGCGGGAAGCCGCAGCTTTCGGTATTCATTGCCGAAAATATCGTGCAGGAAACCGGCCTCAATGCAGGCAAGATCGTGAAAGACCTCGCGAAAGAAATCCGCGGCGGCGGCGGCGGCCAGCCATTCTTCGCTACTGCGGGCGGCTCCGATGCCAGCGGGCTGGATATTGCGCTGGAAAAAGCGAAAGGCCTGTTCTAAACAAGGATTACTACTTATCAGCTCATAACAAAAGAGCGGCATCCTCAGGAGCCGCTCTTATTTTTTGCACTGCGCGAATGCCTAATCAGGATTTATTCCTCAGCTTTGAGCTGACCTCTGATCTCGCCGGTAGGATACTTGGCTGTGTGAATATTCACATAGTACAAGCCTGCTTTCAGGTCGGCCACTTGTGCCTCGGTAAGAGTATCTTTAAATGCGAAGGGTGTTTTGAAATCGGTGCCGAAGTCGATCACTACTGCACCTGTAGAATCTGGCGATCCTTTGTGGATGTGCCAGCCGGTTGGTACAAAGAGCGAGTCGGCGCCCGTTGAATCCGATGCCGCGGAATCGCTGTACATGATGTTGAGGCTCAAAATCCTCGTCTCCTGATCTAATGTACCATCTACTGAACCGGTAGCTGTTGATGGATTAGCGGGTACTTCGTTTGCACCGGAAAGCGTCGTGGACACTTTCAGCTCGGGCAACACGGGAGTTGGGTCTGTCGGATTGTCGTCGTCATTACATGCTGCCACCATCCCGGCGATCACAAACACACCCATGAATGCTAATTTTCTCATAATGCTTTGTTTTAGTAAAAAATTGGTTTGACCGCCGCCAGGTAAAATTATGGTTCCCTTTCGAACCTAGTTTACACAATACATTGTATTCCAATTATTTACAAAAACTATTAAAAAATCCACTATTGGGGAAAAGAGCCTACCCTTTGCTGAATATTACAACAATTTCAAGGCATTGACCGGCTTCTGGCCCTGCCGCGAGTGGAATTTCCAACGGTTGTGCGACCAAAGCCAAAACTCCGGTTGCCGTTCGATGGTGTTTTCCAGGGCTTTATAGTAATGCTCCATTATACCCGCCTCACCCAACTCGCGCGCCTGCGCCGTGATGAGCCGGAACCTGAAATCGTAGGCATTGCGCTCCCGCCGGGTGACGTCCAGGTACACTACAGCGCAATCGCGCTGCACGGCAATGCGCGCCGCACCCGACTGCACGAAGGTTTTCCGGTTCATGAAGTTGAGGTAATATTTGCCCGACTCCGGCGGCCGCTGATCGGCGATAGTGACGAAAATGGCGGATGATTCCGCATTCCAGCCCAACGTCCGCCGGTACCATTCCGATTTCGGGATCATCACCGCCCCGAAGCGCCCCCGCAATTTCAGCAGCCGGCTATTGATCCATTTGTTGGAAACCGGCGAATATGCGGCCAGTACCTGGCAATCGGTTTGCAACGGGAGCGACAGCAGATATTCCCAACTGCCATAATGCGAGGCCATCAACACGATATGTTTTTTCTCGCGCAAAAGCCGCTCGATCAGCGCCGTGTTCTCATAGCTGACCAACTTCCCCAGGCTGCCTCGGGCCACCCCGCCGATCATCAACGGTTCCACAATGAGATCGGCGAGATGGCGGAAATAAGCGGTAACCATTTGCCTTATCTCTTTTTCCGAGCGCGTCGGGAAGCAGCGGGCCATGTTCAGCAGCACGATATTGCGGCGGTAAGGCCAAACCCTGAACAGGACCAGGAAGATCAGGTCCGACAGGGAACGCCAGCCCCATAGGGCCAGCCTGAACCGGAGTGCTCGCATCAGAATATGTACTGCATGCCCACGTTAAATCCTACGAATAGTCCCTGGAAGTCTTTGGAACTGTTGTTCTTCCAGATGTACTTTTTGATAAAATCATAGTCATTCTCGCGATCATAGGACACATAGTTGAGTGTCGGGCCCGCGAATGCTTCGAAACGACCGCCGAACTTCAGTGCCGGCAGCACGCGAAGCGAATTCTTGTTGTAGCTGCCTCCGTGGAAATCAGTAAGCGTGGTACTGACTGCTTCCAGGTTAATTCGCAGGCTGCTGGCCAACGGGATGTGTGCTCCCAAACCACCTTCCGCCGCATACATCGCTTTGGGATTATCCTTAAAATTATAACCTATGCCCGCGATCCCGTAGAGCACGCGCCCGCCCGAGCGGAATGACACAATGCCCGTCATGGTTTCATCGATGGTAAGCGCTACCGATTTCTCACCATTTTTGATGAAGTTGAAGATCGCGATCGGATAATCGCTGCTGTCGGCAATATTGATGAAACCGGCCAGCTGAATGCCCTTCACTTTTTTGGCGACGTTAGCAAAACCAGCAACCTGGGCGTTCACATCACCGCCTTTGTTGAGAAAGCCGGCGAGCTGCAAACCTTTCGCGTCCTTTTTGGCAATGTTCGCAAAACCAGCTACCTGCGCCGCACCCGACGCTTCGGCAAGATTTAAAAAGCCCGCTATCTGCGCCCCACGGGCTTCTCCGCCCGTAATATTGGAGAAACCAGCCAGCTGGACACCCGTTGCTCCTCCGCCGATCACGTTGGCGACGCCCGAGATTTGTGCACCGCTGGCCGAGCCTCCGATCACATTCACAGCACCTGCGACTTGTCCTCCGCTTACATTTTGCTTCACCACATTGGCCACACCCGCAATGGACGCACCTGTTTCGGCCTTGGAAAGCCCGGCGATGGCGTGGAGCGAAAATCGGTTGGTGATGGACGCTGCATGCTTGCCATTGGAGCTTACAGGATATATGAAACCGATATGTACCGCCGCGGAACTATCGCGCTGGGCCATTGCGCCAAATGAACAAGTGATCAGTAGTGTGCTGATGAAGAATAGACGGGATGGATTAAAAAGCAAATTTTTCATGGGTAATGCATTTGAAAATGAATGTCTGAATGCACACGCTCCCCGACTTCATTGCAGGCCTTCAAATCGATCGGTCAGAAACCGTATGCATTAAACCGACAACCGGAATGCTGGTTACCCTAAAAATCTTTTAAAAAATATCTCCAAGCAGTAGTCCTTTTAACCAAATACTAAATATATCTCTACAAATTAGGTTCACATTGAATATTATATCAGTAGAAATAATTTTATTGCTAACTCAATTATTCTTCAAATATTTATATACATTTAGTTCTTTATCACATTAATCACGTTTTCCTTTTACACTTAATCTAGATCACTATGATGAAACGCTATCTGCTTTTTTGCCAGTTGGCATTACTTCCAACAATGGCCGCACACGCACAGTTTACAGCAGGAACTGATGGTTTCTTTATCGGCCAGAACACGCAAGTTTTTATCGACAGTCTAACGCTGCTCCCCAGCGTCGATTTCACGATCGCATCGCAAACGCTTACAATCTCCCCTACGCCGATTCCGGGTTCTCCGCCCAGTATCGCGAGGGTTTACAGTTTTACTACGCCGATGGATTTTACAGGCGTCGCGGGTTTCTTCTACCGCGCTTCGGAGCTTAACGGCAATGTCGAGAGCACGTTACAACTCACTCATGGCAATGCCAATTTTGTATCGACCACCGGAAGTACCGTCAATGTAGGGCAGCATTACATTTCCAACACCCTGCCGCTTACCAATTTCACGTCGCTCACTGCTGCACAGGAAAATGCATTGCCTGTCAACCTGGTAAGCTTCGACCTGAAACGGGTGGAGCATGCAACGGTACTTTACTGGCAGACTTCCGACGAAAAAAACAGCGATTTCTTCGAAATTCAGCAAAGTGAGGATGCGAAAAAATGGAACAAACTGGGCATCATCAATGCAGCGAACACGAGCAACTCCAAACGAGATTATTCGTTCGACGATGCGGCGGAACGTTATGGCACGCAGTATTACCGCCTCAAAATGGTGGACACTGACGGCACTTTTGCTTACAGTAAAATCCAGTCCATACGGCTTGGATCTGCTGGGCTGATCAGTGCCTACCCGAATCCGGTGGTGGACAAGCTGCTTATCGGCTCCAAGGAAGCGCTCGCTAGTGTAAAAATGACCGACTTGACGGGTCGCCAGTTTATGGAATTATCGAAACCTAAACCAGGCCAGGAGGTTAGCTTGAAAAACTACCCTGCCGGCACCTATCTGGTGAAGGTTGAGACCGCCAGCGGCAAGACTCAGGTTATCAAAATCATTAAACAATAAAGCTGCATTCCCATGAAAAGACTATATGTTTTCAACGTTCTTCCGTCCTCTCTGCAATGGAAGGGGACAATCCTGACTCTGCTTCTCGCATTGTCTGCATTCGTTGCCAATGCGCAAGTTGGTATTGGGACTATCTCGCCGAATACCAGCGCTCAGTTGGATGTTCAATCGACAACCAAAGGATTATTGACTCCCCGCATGCTTGATACCGAGCGCGCAGCCATTGCTAGCCCTGCTACCGGCTTGCTTGTATATCAAACCAATGGAGATGCCGGCTTCTGGTATTACACCGGCTCAGAGTGGGTTCCGCTGAAAAGCACCGCGGCAGCCGGCGGAGGCGCCATCATTCCATACGCATCAGGTACTCCTGCTGTGATGACGACCATCCTGGGTGGTTTGGTCGGTACCACTTCGGTAGTAGGCTTTGGAATCAACACCCCGGGCGTGTCGCTGGTTGGAGGTCTGATCGACGCCACGACCCTCACCAACATGGCCTTCTCCGTGCCACGGGACGGCACAATTACGTCCATTGCCGGCTTTTTCAGCAATACGGTTGCTCTGGCCCTCGTAGGTACCACAGTTACCGTACAGGCTCAATTGTATTCTGCACCTGCGGGTAGCAATAGCTTTGCACCAGTTCCCGGTGCATCCGTAACCCTCGCACCAAGCTTGACCGCTATAGTGTCAATCGGCTCTACCTCTTCCGGACAGACCACCGGCCTGAATATTCCGGTAACTGCGGGCACAAGGTTGTTACTCGTTTACTCGGCTACCGCAACAGGACTTTCCCTTATTAACACAGTAACCGGATACGTCAGTGCGGGTGTCGGCATCAACTAAGAATTACAAAAACGCATTCTAAATGAAAAGATCTTATATCTTAAATGTCTTCTTGTCCCCTTCAAAATGGAAGGGGACATTACTGACAGCTCTCTTCGCGCTGGTCGTGCTGGCGGCTAATGCGCAGGTTGGTGTCGGTACAATTTCTCCGAACGCCAGCGCACAGCTGGATGTGACATCGACGACCAAGGGGCTTTTGATCCCGCGTATGACGGATACCGAACGCACTGGTATTGCAAGCCCCGCTACCGGCTTGCTGGTTTATCAGACCAACGGTGCTGCCGGCTTCTGGTATTTTGACGGAACCACATGGCAACCATTCATGTACGGTGTTGCGGCTTCTCCTGCGGGCTTTACCGCCGCGTTGAGCTCTTTGACCGTCAATGCAAACAGCGCGATTACGGGATACAACCAATTATATGCCGACGGAGCAGGCCTGAATACCGCAGCAGGAACTTACACCGTGCCGGCAACAGGCAGGTACCGCATATCAGCGACTGTCAACTACACGACCACCGCGGCCATTTCGGTTGCGCTGGGAGCCAGCGTAGATCCAAGGATAGCCTTGCGTGTGAACGGTACGGAAACTTTGACGGGACTCTTTCCTATTCTTAACGTCAATGTAGCTCTGGTTCTAACTTTGCGGGCGATTTTGGGTAGCGGTACAGTGGTGGTGGCTGGCGACCTCCCACTGAACGCCGGCGACGTCCTGGATCTCCAATATGTAGCCGACGGCCTCACCATCAACCTCAACCTGGGGGGCACCGGTATCACTAACGGAATTGTATGGTCTGTCAGGAAACTGTAATACGTAACTAAATAATTGGTTAATGATACAAAAAGAGGGTTTCCCATCGCGGGAAACCCTCTTTTTGTATTTAACCTCTACAATTTGCCATACCGCCAGCTGATACCTGCCTGCCAGCCGATCCAGGAACTCACTTTCTTGCTTCCGAGATCGATGTTTGGGTAGCCAGACAATGGGAATGACTTGTACCCTTTCTTAGCCTCTATGCCATCGCTGTCAAACACCGAATAGGACGGGCCCGCAAATAGCAGGAAATTCCTCCCGACCTTGTAAGTTGCAGCGATCTGCAAACGGGAAAGCGATGGTACTTTCTCCCAATCGCCTTGATACACGTTCTGGCTCAGTATTTCCACGAAGAAACCCGTTTTTCTGAACGGAAAGAACTCTCGCCCGATACCTGCGCCGAATGTCCGTACTTTTTCCGTTCCGCTGAAACCGGTCCCGACTATCAGCAAGCTGTAAAATTTATGCGTTCCCATTTTCCAAGCCACATTCACCGGCGCAACCTCCGTCGCATATACCGAAATGTTGGAAGTGCTTTTCCTGACGATATTAATAAGTCCGATACTCGCACCAGCGGAGCTGTCGGCGATGTTGACGATGCCTATCTGCACGCCCCGCATTACTTTGGCATAATTGAATGGCGCCAGCTGCGCACCCTTGATATTCCTGGCCATATTGAGCCCGCCGGAAATTTGCGTCGCGCGGACCGAGTCGCGGGCGTTGTTCGCGGCGCCGGCAATCTGTACTCCTTCAAAAACACCCCGCACCTGATTGTACCCGCCGGAAATCTGCGCGCCGTGGCCTCCGTTACGGATCAGCCCGATAGCTCCTGTAACCTGCGCTCCGACAATGCCTCCTCCTGCCCTGCTCAGGAAACCGCTCACCTGCACACCATCCACGTGCTTGCGTACCATGCCGCTAAACCCGGAGATTTGCACTCCATGCAGCGAATCCAGGACATTATTACTGAAACCGGCTACTTGCACACCATTCACATGCCCGGATACCACATTGAAAGCCCCTGCAAGCTGCACATAGCGAACATTCTCCTTCGAAATATTAAAGCCTCCGGCTATTTCGACTCCGTTAACACCCGCTGTGTATCCGCCCGCAATATTTAGCGAAAACTTGTTGACCACCTGTCCGCTCATGCGCCCATGCGTGCCCAACCCGGGCGTAAGCGATGCCTGGTACGGCAATGCCACAAAGAACCGACCGATATTCCGGCTCTGCGCGCGTAGGCGCTGGGAAAGAAACAGGCGGCCGAGCCAGGTGGATTCGCCTTCCGAATAGCGTACAATCAGCGGATCGAGATCCACGGCTTTGGGCTGTATCCGCATGGTTCGCGCCGATTCCTCTGTGCTGTTGATGACCATCGTCGTATCCCCGTACCCTACCTTACTAACCGTGAGGTAAATGGGAAAAGCCCGTTCCTTAATGCGCAGCCTGAAACCTCCGTCGTCTTCCGACAGTGTCGACACGAGCAATTGCCGCGAATACACACTCGCATAATCGACCGGTTTCCCCGTCTCATCATCCAGAATAAGTCCAGTAATATGGAACGACTTTTCCTTCACACCCGGCAGAATGATCAGGTAATCGCCCTTTTCTTTGTATTGAAACCTGTTGAAAAAAAGCTGGTCGAGTACCTGCCTCACCGGCTGCCGGCTCACATTTAATGTAACCAGACTGTCGCCCGCGATGAGGTTGCTGTTGTAGGAAAAATAGAACTTACCCTGCTCGCTCATGGTTTTCAAAACAGCAGAAACCGGCTGTCCCTTTACAGAGATATCAACCGGTTTATTCAGAATCTGCTGCGCAAAACTCCCGCACGGGGTCATTATCAATATCACAGCCAGCCTTAAAACAGTACGGAATATAGAATTCTGATTCATCCCGAAAGATAAGGCTATTTCAAAATGATCTTGTCACCATGGTGTTCAACTTTAAGTGAAAGGGTTTCGCTCACAACGCCCAGGATACTTTCAAGGGAATTCTGGTCGAAAGTGGTGTTGATGGGCAGGTTCCTCAGCCGCTCGTTACCGATCACGATATCAGCCTCGTAAGCTTCATTCAGGATTTCAACCAGCCGCCAGAGTGGTGTACCGTCGCAAAACAGCCTGCGGGTGCGATAGTAATTATGAAACTCGTCCGAGGTGACGCCCTTATGCATTTGTGCGCTCGCCTTCACGATGGTAGCTTCTTCCCGGGGAGTAATGCGTATCCGCTGCGTGTCCCTGGAAACCTCTACAATACCGGTTTCGACGATGACCTCCGTTTTCTCCGCATTGTCTTTTACATTGAAAGAAGTACCGACCACTTTTACCGTCACATCATTCACCGAAATAACAAAAGGTTTCGATTTATCCGGTTTTACGTCGAAAAACGCTTCACCGGCAAGCTGCACGTCGCGTGTTTTTCCTTCAAAATCCTTTGGATAGGTGATGCTCGACTTCCTGTTAAGGGTCACGACCGAGCCATCCGGCAACGTATCGGAGAGTGTCTCCGTACCCGACCTGACCGTCAGCATTTCATGAGAGGAACTGCGTATCGAGAAAAGGTAACTCAGCCAGCCCACGCCGGCTGTCATGAGCACCATCGCCACCATTCGCAGGATTCGGAATACCGGTTTGGGGTACATGGGTAGTACCTCCGCCTCCTGCTCTTTCGCCCTCGTACGTGTTTTGAAGCGTTCCCAAGCGGCATTTTCATCCACGGTGCTCATACGGGCGAGGCGCTTGCTTTCGTTCCAGATGAGTTCAAAATGCTCGAAGTAACGCTGGTTATCGTCGTCGTCGAGCAGCCATTGCTTGATCTCGATCTGCTCCGCAACGCTGGCCTCGTCGAGCATCGACTTCACCAGCAATTCATCTATGTTCGGGTTGTGTTCTGTTTTCATGACTGATCAGCTGAGGAAAAAAAGTAAAAAGGACGCCGGAAGAAAATCGGCCAGTTTGACCCGCAGAAGCCGCAATGCCTTTCCCATCTGGTTTTCGACCGTTTTGACGGGCAATTGCAGGCGGTCGGCGATTTCCTGGTACTTCAATTCTTCGAAACGGCTCATTTGGAAGATCGTCCGGCACTTCTCGGGCAACTCCCGCAATGCGATGTCCAAGCGCGATTCGAGCTCGGATAGTTCGAGCGCTTGCGAAGCACTGGCGCTCTGTTGCTCCTGCTGTAAAGTGTAGTCGCGGTGCGCTTCCCGTACTTTCAGGTGTTTGAGGTAGTTCAGGCTCTCGTGGTACACCGACCGGTACAAATAGCCGCTGACCGACTCGCGGATATCGATGTGGTCGGTCTTCTCCCACAACCTGCAAAATACATTCTGGACCATCTCTTCGGCCATGATATCGTCCTTCAAAATAGTGCAGGCATAGGCATGCAGCCCTTTGAAATGTTTCTTAAAAACCTTCTCAAACTCCGATTCCCTGTCCCTGCTCAAAACCGTTACGTGGTCATCCGCTAAGGCTGCATTCATTGCACCGACTGGTTTATGTAAAAAAATAAGCGCCCGACTCGGGTTGTACGATATATTGACAACCGGTCGGGCGCTTACCCTAAATTTTGCCGAAAAATATTCGGGCTAATGTTCTCGACTTCTACTTTTTCTTCGCTGCCTTGGTCGTATCGGCTTTGTTGGTTTTATAGCGTTTGTCGGGTGTACCGTCCTTTTTAAGGTGTTTGTTTTCCTTGTAGCGTTTATCAGGGGTACCGTCCTTTTTCAGTTTCGCTTCTGTTTTTTGCTTTTCTGCCGTAGTCTGTGCAAAAATCGGTGTCGCCACCGCCATAAGAGCCAGCAACATCCATGCTTTCAGGTTTTTCATAGTTGACAAAAATTTATGTGAGCGATATTTTAAAGTGGGGCTAAGTTACAATTCCTGAGGGAAATGCAAGCGGGACGAAGCTTGGAAGAAGTAAGTTTAATGAGGATTTAATGCTACTACAAGCTGTGACCTTTTGCAGCGGCTGTCGTAAAAGAAGAATGTATCAACCAAAACATTCTTCCAAATGAAAAATCAGAAGCTTATTGTTAATGATCAGGAGATTGGCGTGCTGACCCGCGAACATGGTGATTTCATTTCCTTGACGGATATCGCAAGGCAAAAGGATAGAGCCCCGGGTCTGGTAATTTCAAACTGGATGCGTAACAGGTTCACTATTGAATTCAACGGACTTTGGGAGCAAATGCACAATCCTAATTTTAAACTACTCGATTTCGAGTATATTAAAAATGAAGCCGGGGGTAACAGCTTTGTGTTGACCCCAAAACATTGGGTCGAGAAGACGAATGCGATCGGTATCATGTCAAAATCGGGACGATACAACGGAGGAACGTTTGCGCATAAAGACATCGCATTCGAATTTGCCTCCTGGATTTCAGCATCTTTCAAGCTTTATCTGATTAAAGAATTCCAGCGGTTAAAAGACGAAGAAAACAAGCGCCTGCAACTCGACTGGGATTTGCGGCGCAGTCTGGCGAAGATCAATTACACGATCCACACCGACGCAGTCAAAGAAAATCTGATCCCCAAAGAGCTCGATCCCATCGCTATCAGTAAGATATACGCCGAAGAAGCCGACATTCTGAACCTCGCGCTTTTTGGTATGACCGCTCGTGACTGGGTGAAAATCAATCCGAACCGCGGTAACCTCCGCGACTCGGCTACGCTGGAACAGCTCGTGGTACTTTCTAATCTCGAAAGCATTAATGCAATGCTGATCGGTCAGGGACGACCGGCAGTTGAGAGAGCTATTGAATTAAACAGGATTGCGATTATTCAAATGAAGTCACTTGTTACAAACCAATCACTACAAAAAGCTCCTCTTCCATTAAATCAATCAAAGTGATAACTATTACCTTTGCATAAATGAAATTTATAGAAATCATTAACAAACAATGAATATCCAGCAACTGGAATACATCGTCGCAGTCGACAACCATCGTCACTTCATTCAGGCTGCGGAGCATTGCAATGTGACGCAGCCTACGCTTTCGATGATGATCCGCAAATTGGAGGAGGAGCTTTCGGTCAAGATTTTTGACAGGACCAAACAGCCGATTGTTCCTACCAGCGTCGGACGTGAGATCATCGATCAGGCGAGGGTGATTTTGCGGGAAACGTCGCGGATTAATGAAATCGCCAAGCATTTTAACGGCGACCTCTCCGGAGAGCTGCACGTGGGCGTCATTCCGACCATCGCTCCCTATCTGCTGCCCCATTTCGTGAATCCGTTTATCTCCAATTTTCCGGATATTAAACTTCACGTCTCCGAAATGATCACGGATCGCATTATTACCGCGCTCAAAATGGGGAATCTCGACGTCGGAATCATTGCCTCCGTCTCCGAAGAAAACAGTTTGCAGGAAATCCCATTGTATAAGGAGCGCTTTTACGCCTACGTTTCCGAAAAAACGGACTTGTATTCCAAACAATACATCCTTCCGACCGACATTGAACCCAATGAGCTCTGGCTCCTCGAAGAAGGCCATTGCTTCCGCACGCAGATCCAGCGCCTGTGCGAGCTAAGCCGCAGCAGTCAGTTCGGGAGCAGTTTTAGTTACCGCTCGGGCAGCATCGAAACACTCATCCGTATGGTAGAACGCAACGGCGGCATCACCATCCTGCCCGAAATGGCCGTTATGGAGTTGTCGGAAGAACGTCAGAAGCACATCCGCCATTTCCGCTTCCCCGAGCCCGCGCGCGAGGTATGCCTGGTCGTCAACCGCGAACAAATGAAGGCCCGGTTGATCGACGCACTGCGGGAGGGCATCATGGCCCATTTGCCCGAGGGGATATTGAATAAGGATTTGGAGGTAAAAGTTTTATAGGTAAAATGGGAGGCCTTATTGCAAAAAGCCTCCCCATATAAACCCTTCGAACACTCTGACGGGATGTCTGCCGATCACATACGACTCGCTAATATCGAGGTTCCTGGCCAGTGATGCGGTATTCTTTAAATCGGCCTCGGTAGCGGTTTCCTTCACTTCGAAGCACTGCTTTTGATCGAGTATAAAGTCAATTTCGCGGCCGGTTTTAAGCTGATAGTAAGCGACTTCCCCCAGATGCATCAACTGATTGAAAACGGCATTTTCAAATTTCGACCCGCTGCTGAGCTCACCAGCGAGCGACGCAATGCCATTATCGAGAAAGTAAATCTTCTTTGCTTTCACTATTTCGCGGTCCGGGCTATTTGCAATCACAGGGATTGTTCTAATTAAATAGCTCTTTTCAAGAAGATCCAGATAATTCTCCACCGTTTGTCGCGCCATTCCGGTCAGACTTGTCAATTTTGAAATATCCAGTTTAGTCCCAATGCGCACCGACAGCAGTTTGATAAGCTTGTACAGATTCGTTGGACTACGAATGTCAGAAAGCAATGTCAGGTCAAAGTTGATATATGAGCTAATAATGTCACTGATCAAATCACGCTTATCCTCCGCTGAATCCGCCAAAACTACCTCTGGAAAGCCACCAAAATCAATGAATTCGTTGTAATAGCCTTTCAAACGCTCATATTCGGAAGTAACAAATTTGCTTGCCTTCTGAACATCAACCTTACCCACTTGCACTCCTTTGAATGCCAATAGTTCGCCAAAAGTCAGTGGGTATATTTCAAAGATTTTCTTTCGCCCGGCCAATGACTCGGAGAACTGGCTCTTCATATAATAGGCACTCGAACCGGTGACGATAAACTTAACATCGTAAGTGTCGTACAGGTATTTGAGCACACTGGGCAAGTTGAGTACCAGCTGAATTTCATCGATGCATATCAGCACTTTCTTCGAAAAATCCGTTCCCTGGCGGCTGAGCGCCTGAACAATGGTTTCGTAGTTCGGTTCGGAGAAGAGCGCACGCACATCTATCCGCTCTAAATCGAAATAGTGTTTCTGGGAGATGTCACATTGCGCCATCAACTGCTTCAAAAGTGTTGTCTTCCCTGTCCTCCGCATTCCTGTGAGAACGGTGATTTGTCGCTTGGTCGAATGGGCCAGAAGTTTGGGATAAATGTAGCGTGTGACAAACATAGGTTTACTACTTTTAAAGTGCACTGCAAATATAGTTATACTATTTCACAACCATATCTTAAAAATAGTATAACTATTTTATAACCGCACTCTAAAAACCGTTAACCTATTCTAGCAGCCCGGCCTCTCAAATACTCTTCGATCTGCCCCAAATTCAGCGCATTAAAGGTCATATCCTTCGTCAATCCCCCTTTTCTTGCATTTGCTACGCCATAATGCATATCCAGGTAGCCTTCCATCGCGTGGGCGTCAGGATTGATGCTTAGCATGACACCTTTTTCCATGCAATAGGCGATCCACCGCCAGTCGAGGTCGAGACGCCAGGGAGAAGCGTTGATTTCGATCACTACTCCATTGGCGGCGCAGGCGTCGATAATTACCTGGTGGTCGATCGGATAGCCTTCGCGGGAAAGAAGCAAACGGCCGGTAGGGTGTCCCAAAATAGTGGTATACGGGTTTTCGATGGCTTTCAAGAGGCGGGCTGTTGCCTTTTCGAGAGTCATCGAAAGGTTACTGTGAACAGAAGCCACAATATAATCGAACGAAGCAAGTACATCCGCCGGGTAATCGAGCGAGCCGTCGCCGAGGATGTCGGATTCTATTCCTTTCAGTATTTTGAATGGTTTTGCAGGGTTTTCGGATGCGAAACGTGCATTTAATCGGGCGATTTCTTCATGCTGTCGTTCCACGTCTTCCACTTTCAATCCCTGTGCGTAAGTGGCTGTTTGAGAGTGGTCGGCGATACCGAGGTATTCGAAACCCAGTTCACGGCAATAGACTGCCATTTGTTCGAGGGTGTGCTGACCGTCAGAATAAGTGCTGTGGTTATGCAAAATGCCCCTCAGATCATCCCAGGTCACCAGTTGATCAGGTGTACGCGTCTCCGCCCACGCGAGCTCTCCTGCCCCTTCCCGCATTTCGGGCACGATGTAGGGTAGCCCCGCTTTTTCGTAAATCGCATGCTCGGTATCGGCGGTTTCATAATAGGCGTGGCGCCAGATGGTGTTACCCGAAGTCCCTGCCAACCCAAGGTGATCCTCACCGGCGGTTTCAAGAAACAGCTCATTCACCAGCCTCTCCGGTTTCACCGCCACGATTTCGATGGCCACGGCAACATCTTGGATATTGCCACGCCAAACAAAGGGAGAGGATTTCTTCTCATCCTGCACCAACAGCCCGATAGAGCCAATCGTATTTTGAAGAAGTGCCGGAGAGTCGGTTCCGACAAGAATCCGGATCGTTTCCACCACCTCTGATTTCCTTCTGATTTCGCCCGCCGCTTCTACCTGCTCGAATGTCTTCTTTAATTCATTTATGATCGAGTTCGCGGCGGCCTCGGCTTTATCCATGCGCAGTTTACCGGCCTGGTCTTTGAGGAATGCCAGCGAATCGAGGATCTTTTGCTGGGTATTGGCCCCGAAACCTTTGACTTTGGCAACCGTGCCGTTCAAACACGCCAGTTCCAGCTCATGCAGGTTGTCTATACCCAGTTCCTGCCACAAAACGGCGATCTTTTTAGGCCCTATACCTTTGATATTGAACATTTCCATCACCCCCAGCGGCGTGTTGGCGATCAGCTCTTCCAGTTCCGGGAATGTGCCGGTTTTCGCTATTTGCGCGATTTTGGTAGCCGTACTTTTCCCAACCCCCTGCAATTTGGTGAGTTCCTGCTCGGTCATGAATTGCAGCTCGCCTTCCTTGTATTTATCCAGGTAAAAAGCCGCTACGGAATAGCCTTTGATCTTGAAAGGATCGGCATTATGAAGTTCCAGCAGCTTAGCAGTTAGTTCAAGGACTTCTACGATTTCAGAATTACTCATGGGGATCGGGATTGATGAATTCTCTGCGAATTACGAAGTATGGATCAGCATTTGCAAGCACACGACCCGCAGGAAATGCCTTCGCAGAGTAAATATTCCACAAAAAAATATTTATAGTGATAATTAACCTGAACCGAATAGCCGCCCCCGGCTTCGTGAAAGTATATCCAACAACCATTTCAAAACTCTGACCATATTTTAGACCAATGAATGTAGATCAATTGAAAAGCTACCGCGAGGAAATTCGCCAGCATTTGACAAACGAATTGCTCCCCTTTTGGGAAAACCGCGCTGTGGACAAGGAAAATGGCGGCTTTATAACCCATTTCGATAATGCAGGCAACGATTCGGGCGAGGACGAGAAGTCGCTCATCGCACAGACGCGCACGGTTTATACATTTTCTTCGGCGCACCGTGCAGGTTACGGCGAAGGCCGCTATGCCGAAATCGCACGGCACGGGGTGGATTTTCTGATCAACAAAATGTGGGACAATGAATATGGCGGGTTTTACTGGCTGATGGACCGCAAGGGCAATGTAAAAATCGACGAAAAAATCGTCTACGGACATAGTTTCGCAATTTACAGTCTGGCTGAATACACACTGGCCACCGGCGATCCCCGCGGACTCGAATATGCCGAAAAGGTTTTTGATTTATTACAAAAACACGGAGCAGACACCTATTACGGCGGCTATTTTGAAATGTTCCACCGCAACTGGGACCTCAAAGGCCCCGGCGCGGCGGGCGGCGACCGCAAAACGCTCGATGCGCACATGCACCTCATGGAGGCATTCACTACCTTATATGAAGCGTCAGGCAAGCAGGTCCATCGCCGTAAGCTCGTTGAAATTATCCGTTTGCTGATCAACAAAATCATGCACCCGCAATACAAAACGGGCATTCCGCAGTTCTGGGAAGACTGGACTGTGGCGCCTCAGATCAAATTTGACATTATCTGGGGTTGGGACCGTTTCACCGAGGATGGTGTGAAGAGCGCTGCCGAAGACAACACCAGCTATGGCCACAACGTGGAGTTTGCGTGGCTGCTCATGCACGCACTCGACATCGCCGGCATTCCTTATGACGAATACCACGACCAATTGAAGGCATCCTACGACCATGCGGTGGAATATGGTATCGACTGGGAGTTCGGGGGCGTGTACGTGGAAGGCTCTCACTCAGGCGAGGTGTACGACCGCGAAAAGGAATTCTGGCAGCAAGCCGAAGTTATTATCGGTATGCTCGATGCTTACCGGGTTTACGGCGACGAAAAGTATTTGAGAGCTTATGACGCTACCCACCGTTTCGTAATTGATAAAATGATCCACCATTCGGTTGGCGAGTGGCTGCCGCTGTTGACACGCCAGGGTGAGCCTATCTGGAAGCACATGAGCCATTCGTGGAAGGTCAATTATCACTCGGTGCGCTCTATGGTACAGGGGATCGTCCGCCTGGATAAGCTGATTGGAAGCAATTAGCCACGCTTTTGGGACGTTCCGTGTAAATTTTTGCTCAGTGATGAATGCCAAATGCGGCCAGCAAGCCGGTTTGCGCGTTGGAATGGTTCTTTAAAATGATAGTATATAAAGCGCTTGAAAAGGCGCCATTATCAAACTTAAAACCACACAATCATGAGCTCATTCACACAGCAAGTTAAAGGTAACTGGAACGAACTCAAAGGAAAGTTCAAGCAACAATACGCTGACTTGACCGACGACGACCTGCTTTATGAAGAAGGAAAAGAAGATGAACTTCTTGGAAAAATTCAGAAGAGGATCGGTAAAACCAGAGAAGAAGTGGAACGTGAAGTGAATAACTGGTCGAACTAGATCCTGACACAGGTCGATATAAGCCCCGGAATCGTTGATTCCGGGGCTTTTTTGTAGTAACCGGCTGCCGGGATACGTTTTTAACAGTATATTACCTGCATTAAATCCTAAATCCGTTTTCTGAAATGAATCCAAATGAAATCCCTGTCGGCATAGTTGGTCTTGGTTTAATGGGTTGCAGCATCGTAACCTGTCTGCTCATCGCCGGCCACCCGGTGGCGGCAGTAGCCCCCATTCCTGCGGATCTCGATCACGCCGAACGCCGAATCCGTGAACATTTGCAGAACGCCTGGCAAAACGGGATCATCGACAACGAGCCGGAGTATTATTTGCGGAAACTGATCATTACGGAAGACTATTCAGTACTCTATCCCTGCAAGCTTGTTAATGAATGCACGATCGAGAACATCGATATCAAGAATGCGGTGTATCAGAAGATCGAGAAAGAGATTGCACCAGACGCGCTGCTTACCAGCAACACTTCGGCTATTCCGATCAGTCAGCTCCAAAAACTGACACAGCACCCGTCGCGGTTCCTGGGCCTGCATTGGACCGAGCCCGCGCACACGACCCGATTCCTGGAAATCATCTGCGGCGACGATACAGACATTCAAAACGGGGAATACCTGTACGAGCTCTCGCATTTGTGGGGCAAGGAACCTATTCTGGTTCGGAAGGACATTGCGGGTTTTATCACCAACCGCCTGATGTACGCCATGTACCGTGAGGCGATCAGCCTCGTCGAGAATGGATATGCCACCATTGAGGACGTCGACCGCTCCTGCCGCAACAATGCAGGGTATTTCATGACGCTCGTCGGGGTGTTCCGCTGGATGGACCTCACCGGCGTGCCGGCCTACCATACCGTGATGAAAAACCTCCTTCCCACGCTCAACAACAGCACCCAAGTACCCGAGCTGATCGACAAGGTCGTGCGCGAAGGCGGCAAAGGGATACTCAATTCACACGGCTTTTATGAATACGAGCCAGGCGAAGCGGAGGTTTGGGAAGAAACTTTTAAAGAGTTTACTTATGATATTCGCGAGCTGGCGTTGAAATATCCCGGGGATATTGTGAAGCGGCGGCTGGCTGAAAAAAAGAATCAGGAATCTTGATTATTCCATCCCATTGCTTTGCAAAATTCGTCATAGGAAATTGTATCACCTTTATCGCGCTCTTGCGTAATTTCCAGCAATAACTGGTCTTCGAGTTCCTGATTTTCGATCTCCTCGTTTTCCATATTATTCGAGTTTGCTGTCTTTCAAAAACACCGTCGTCCCGGAAATCCCATCCGTATCCTTCAAATAGAAAAAGGCATATTTATAGCCTTCTTTCGGGATGGGTTGCACGATCGTTTGCGTGTCCTCATCGATCGTCACAGGGCTGTGCTGCCATACGCGGTGCTCGTTGTCAGAGGTAAGATCATTGGTATAATAAAACTCCGCGGAGGCTACTTGCTTGCCTGCAACAGGTTTCAGGATCACCGTTAACTGATTTTTATCCAAACTAATGGTACTCGCCGTCACGAACGGGCGAGGGTTACCATTTAATGCGCCATCGAAAAAGGTACGGATTTCAACAGGCGCCCAACCGTCCTTATGGCTGTGAGGCATGTTCGGGATAATGCAGATCTGTTTGTTTTTACTTAACTCATAGGTTTTCATGTAAGGCCCCACATTATAGTGCTTATCCTTGTTTCCATTAATAAAAAACATAAATGGCTTGGAATACGCCAGGTAAGCCGACGGGTCAAAGAACTTCATCCAACGCCCTTTGGCCGATGGCGATAATGCATTCAGGTTTTGTTTGAAAACATCGGATTCATCGTAAAAACCACAGCCATAAACCGGCGCGGCGGCAATGAAACGGCTATCCAGGCTCGCCACCAGGCAGGTAAGGTAGCCACCCCAGCTAATGCCGGTCACACCGGTACGCAGCGGATCTACTTCCGGGAAACTTAGCAATAACGAATGCGCCAGAATGCCGCTCGCCACGGCGTGGTACGTCCATACATTTTTCAAACTGCCTTTTTCGATCTTTTGAAACTTGTTTTCATTCGATTGCTCAGGCCCGGGTTGCTCTATCTTCTTACCGTCCGCGCCATTACCCGACAGATCCATCGCAATGGCCGCATAACCTTCATTTGCCCATTTCTCGACCCATTCACGAAAAGCCTTTCCCCCTCCACCGTGAATGAGTACCAGGCCAGGAAACTTCTGGTTCGTCGTGGGGCGACCGGCAACGATGTCCGGATTGGAGTAGTAGGCAAACACCTCCGTCGGTTTTCCTTCGAAATCGACGCTTTTGTACAATAGCGATCGTACGACGCTGGTGTCATCGAGCCAGCGGGACTGCGGGGCCTTGCTGAGCTCGTTCAGGTCCCAAAGCAGGGTATCGACCCGGATATGCCGGGCATCGATCAGCCATGGTTGTTGAAATTGCGCGCTGGTGCCGCCGGCCAGCAATAGCAGTATGGCAATGATTTTTTTCACCCTGTTCATGGTTATTTTTAACGCTTGAAACATTTTGATAAAAAAAGGCCAAAAACCCGATCATTTTAGTGCAAATGATGGTTCTTCTAGAAAGTCTTGACTAGTTTTGAAATACCCTTTGGCAGCTGTTCCTAACCCGGAAAAAGGTATTTTTTCAGTAAATCTATTCCCATGAACGACTTCATAGCCGCCAGATCCCAAATGGCCCTTTCCCTGGGCTTTCACATTATATTTTCCTGCATCGGAATGGTTATGCCGTTCTTTATGGCGGTTGCCCACTACTACTATCTCAAAACCGGCCAGATTGTCTATAAAAACGTTACCAAAGCTTGGAGCAAGGGCGTTGCCATTTTCTTCGCAACCGGTGCGGTATCGGGTACGGTGCTTTCGTTCGAACTCGGGCTTTTATGGCCGGAGTTTATGAAACACGCCGGGCCGATTTTCGGGATGCCGTTTTCCCTGGAAGGAACGGCATTTTTTATTGAAGCGATCGCATTGGGTTTTTTTCTTTATGGCTGGGACCGGTTCAATCCGTGGTTCCATTGGTTCACGGGGGTAGTCGTGGGTGTGAGCGGGCTCGCGTCGGGGATTCTCGTAGTGGCCGCCAATGCGTGGATGAACAGTCCGGCGGGTTTCGAACATTTGAATGGACAATACCTTAACATAGACCCCATTGCGGCGATGTTCAACGAAGCGTGGTTTTCGCAGGCGCTGCACATGACGATCGCCGCATTCGCGGCCACGGGCTTCGCAGTGGCGGGTGTACACGCGCTGATGATCCTGCGTGGGAACAATGTACTTTTCCATACCAAATCGTTTACGATCGCCGCAGTATTCGGCTGCGCAGCAGCGCTCGTGCAACCATTGAGCGGTGATATTTCCGCCAAGGATGTGGCAATCCGGCAACCTGCAAAGCTGGCAGCGATGGAGGCACATTTCCATACCGAAAAATCGGCGTCTCTGATCGTGGGGGGCATTCCCAATGAGACAGAAAAAAAGGTCGACTTCGCGATCAAGCTGCCGGGTTTCCTGAGCTTTCTCGCGCACGGTGATTTCACGGCAGAAGTAACGGGTCTCGACCGTATTCCGGAGGAAAACCATCCGCCGGTCGCGGTGACGCATTATGCATTCCAGATCATGGTTGGGATGGGTATGGCCATGATGCTCGTTTCGGTACTCTATTTTACAGCATTATGGAAAAAACGAAAGTGGTTGCAGGAGCCCTGGCTTTTGAAATTGTTCGCCATAGCGACTCCGCTGGGTTTCATAGCCGTTGAAGCCGGCTGGACTGTGACCGAAGTGGGCCGCCAACCGTGGATCATTTACGGCATCATGCGCACCGCCGATGCCGTTACTCCCATGCCCGGCATCGCCTATTCATTTTATCTTTTCACCGCCATTTACGCCTCACTGGCCGCATTTGTAGTATTCATGCTCTACCGGCAGATTAAAATGGTTGGGGAGTTGTACGATGTTTAATGAGTGATGGGTCAATGTGTGAATGAGGGCAATTTCGCATGATTGAATGACCGAGCGGGTAGCCGGAGCGATGATCGAATGATGTCATGAGTTGTCATGAAATTGTCAGGAACCAGTTAAAACATAACACCCGACGATCCATTTCTCACAACACTTGACCATTCTTGACAACACCTGACCATTCACTCATTCAATCATTCACTCATTCAATCATTCAAAATTAAAATGCTTTACATCGTCATCACATACCTCTGGGCGTCGATCCTGTTGTACCTGCTGCTGGGCGGGGCGGATTTTGGCGCGGGGATTATCGAACTTTTTACCTCGCAGAAAAACAAGCAGGTTACCCGCAAAACGTTGTACTCTGCCATTGGGCCTATCTGGGAAGCCAATCACATGTGGCTGATCATCGCGATTGTGATCCTGTTCGTCGGGTTTCCGGTGATTTATTCAACCATGTCGGTAAACCTGCATATTCCGCTAACCATCATGCTGATCGGTATTATTGCTCGGGGAACGGCCTTCACGTTCCGGCATTATGACGCCGTGGTAGACGATATGCAGCATCTCTACAATACCATCTTTGCGATTTCCAGTTTCACAACGCCGCTCTTTCTGGGTATCATCGCCGGCAGCGCAGTATCCGGACATATCGATCCACAGGCCGATTCCTTCCTGGATGCCTATATTTTCAGCTGGTTGCATTGGTTTTCGGTCACAGTTGGGCTGTTCACTGTATCTATTTGCGGCTTCCTGGCATCGGTTTACCTGATCGGCGAAACGGATGTCGAGCATGAGCGGCTACGGTTTGCACATAAAGCGCAGTTTTTCAATATCGCGGCGGTTGTCTGCGGGGCATTGGTGTTTGCTGCCGCGTGGTTCGAGCATATCCCGCTGTTCGACTGGGTTTTCGGAAACTGGATCGGCCGCATTGCCATTCTCTCGGCTACACTCTCGCTAATCTGGATGTGGACTTTGCTCTACCAGGGAAAAATCAGCCTGCTGCGGCCGCTGGCGGGTTTCCAGGTGACGATGATCCTCCTTACCACGACTTTCCGGCACTTTCCCAACATCGTTATTCTCAAAGGCGGCGGCTATTTGTCGCTCACCGAGCACGCCGGCCAGGAGAAAACGATCGAGGCGCTGGCGTGGGCGCTGCTGCTCGGTAGCATTCTGATACTGCCTGCGCTTTTTTACCTGATTTACAGCTTCCAGAAAAAGCCCGTCGGCTACGAAGGGCAAGCCCACTAAAATCACCTTCAAAAGCACTCAAAATCGGGTTGGTTTGGCGCTGTCGTTCCTTTCAATAACCGTTTGGTACCATACGGACATTGGAATAAGCTCGGTTGTGCCCGTTATCATACTTTGTGAAAAAATCGCAGCCGGGTGAGCTGCATTCACAAGGTATTTTAACACCATACCCACTATGATAAAAGCGCTGATCATCGACGACGAGCCAAGAGCCCGCAATGTTTTGCACCAGCTTATCATCAGCTTTGTGCCCGAAATCAACGAGGTACGAACTGCCGCATCCGTGGAAGAAGCCAGGGGCGTACTGGAATTCTATCAGCCCGATCTGGTCTTTCTCGACATAGAGATGCCCCACCAGAACGGGTTCGACTTTTTACAGCTCCCCAACAACCCCGATTTCGACGTGATCTTCATTACGGCCCACAACCAGTACGCCATCCAGGCGATCCGGTTCAGTGCGCTGGACTATCTGTTGAAACCCATTAGTCCGGAAGATCTGAAAGAGGCCGTGAAGCGGCACAACACGAAAAACGAGAGTTCGCGGCAGCGCAAAATGCTGTTCGAAAACCTGGCCGCCAATATCGACAAGCGGGATGTGAAGGATTTCCGGCTGGCGGTTCCTTCAAGCGAGGGCGTTTTCTTCTTTTTGGTGCATGAAATCCTTCGCCTGGAAGCCGACCGGAACTACACGATCATTCACCTGATCAACAAACGGCCGTTCATCGCGAGCAAAACGCTAAAACATTTCGAGGATATGCTGGCCAAGTTCCGTTTCATCCGGACCCATAAATCCCACCTGGTCAACCTCGACCATATCATCCGGATCAGTAACAACAACGAATTCATCATCCTCTCCGACGGCTCGCGCATTGAGGTATCTCGCAGGAAAAAGGACGAAGTCCAACGGCAACTGAACATCTGAAATCCAGCCTTTGCAAAACAATGTATCGGAATATTTATGGGGCAAAGAAGTATTTCCCCCTAAAAAAATAGAATTCCTTTGCATTGTTTTGTTTTACTTTACAGCCGTTCCTGCATCTATTAATTTTTAACCTTTATGACCGATCGTAAGACGCGGCTGGCTGTCATCCTCATCACGTCACTGTTTTTTCTATGGGGCTTTGCCCTTAATCTCAACCCGATCCTGATCCCGCATTTAAAAAAAGCCTGTCAGCTCAGCGACTTCCAATCAGCGCTGATCGACTCCGCTTCCTACATTGCCTACTTCCTGATCGCATTGCCCGCGGGGCTTTTCATGAAAAAGTATGGATACAAAGCGGGTATCGCCTTTGGATTGCTGCTTTTTGCCACCGGGTCGTTTCTCTTTTATCCCGCGGCCGAAATGCGGCATTTCGGGTTCTTCCTGTTTGCATTGTTTGTGATCGCGAGCGGGTTGACGATGCTCGAAACCGCGGCCAACCCTTACATTACCGTGCTCGGCGATCCCGAATCGGCTACACAAAGACTCAATTTTGCCCAGTCATTTAATGGCCTGGCAGCGTTTCTGGCACCATTAATGGGCGGCAAATTCATCCTTTCCGGTAAAACGCTCAGCGAAGCCGAGCACCAGGCCATGTCGCCCGACCAGTTGAATGCCTATCTGAATGAGGAAGCCTCATCGGTACAGATCCCATTTATACTGATCGGATTGGTCGTACTGTTCGTAGCGGTGATGATCTGGCGTACTTCGTTGCCTGAAATCAAGGAGGAAGAAGAAGTAGCAGATCAAAAACCGAGCGGCTCGATCTGGGGCGAGAAGAACCTGATCCTGGGTACCACAGCGCAGTTCTTCTACGTGGGTGCGCAGGTGTGTATCAGTAGCTTCTTTATCCGTTTCGCCGACCATGTGGCTGGTATCGATGAAAAAACGGCTGCATATCTGCTTTCCGGTGCGTTGCTGGCATTTATGATCGGCCGGTTTATTGGTACTTACCTGATGCGTTTTGTAGCTCCTCCCCGCTTGCTGGCGATTTACAGCGTTGCCAATATCGTTTTGCTCATCATTGCAGTACTTACCGACGGCATGTTCTCGGTTTACGCATTGGTAGGCGTCGAATTCTTCATGTCGATCATGTTCCCGACGATCTTCGCATTGAGTATCCGCGGATTGGGTGAAAAAACCAAAATCGGCTCATCGCTCGTGATCATGTCGATCGTGGGTGGTGCGTTTTTCCCGGTAATTATGGGGCAAGTATCGGATATTTCGTCCATTCAAACAGCTTACATAGTCCCTGCGGTGTGTTTTCTCGTAGTACTATACTTCGCGATCCGTAACAGCTCCGTGAAAAGTGTGACGCTAAGCACGTCGCATTGACAGATAAGCTATTCATTTATAAGTTTTTATATTAATCATAATGGATTTAAAACTTCAAAATAAGGTGGTCATCGTGACCGGCGGTGCCAAAGGTATCGGTGAGGGCATCGTACATGTGCTGGCATCCGAAGGTGCGATTCCCGTGATCGTAGGCCGAAACGCGGAAGATAACCAAAAGGTAGTCGACGCGCTGGCGGCGGCAGGTAAGGAATCTTTTCAGGTAGCGGCCGAACTTACCCAGCCTGAGGCATCCGAAAAGGCAGTCAATGCTGTTTTGGAAAAATATGGCCGGATTGACGGTCTGGTCAACAATGCCGGGGTAAATGACGGTGTGGGGCTTGAAAACGGTACCTACGAAGGCTTTATCGCCTCTTTGCACAAAAACGTAGTGCATTACTACCTGATGGCACATTACGCATTGCCGGCTTTGAAAGCTTCCAAAGGCTCCATCGTGAATATCAGTTCCAAAACCGCGGACACCGGCCAGGGCGGAACGTCGGCTTATGCCGCTTCCAACGGCGGGCGCAATGCATTGACCCGCGAGTGGGCGGTAGAACTGCTCAAATACGGCATTCGCGTGAACTCGGTGATCGTTGCCGAATGCTGGACGCCGCTCTACGAAAAATGGATCGAAACCCTGCCTAACCCACAAGAGAAACTGGCGGCGATCACGGCGAATATCCCATTGGAAAACCGCATGACAACCGCCGAAGAAATCGCGAACATGACCGTTTTCCTGCTTTCGGAGAGATCCAGCCATACTACCGGACAGCTCATTTATGTCGACGGCGGCTATGTCCACCTCGATCGCGCACTGGCCAATTCCTGATACCGATCAATGGAAATACTCGTTTGTACCACGCCCGGCTCGTTCTCCTACGAACAAGCCGAGGCGCCGGTAGCCACCCCGGGACATACCATACTGAAAATTAAAAGAATAGGCATTTGCGGAACTGACTTGCACGCCTATGAGGGCACACAGCCTTTCTTTCACTACCCAAGGATACTCGGTCATGAACTGGCCGGCGAGATCGTAGAAACCGATGCGCCGGGTTTTGTAAAAGGCGAAGCAGTAACGTTCGTCCCGTATTTCAACTGCGGCAAATGCGTTGCCTGCCGAAATGGCCGTCCCAACTGCTGCACCAGCCTGAAAGTGTCGGGCGTGCATATCGACGGCGGGATGGTGGAATACCTCTCCGTCCCTTCCTACTCGCTTGTGCACGGCGACGGACTCAGTTTCGATGAGCTCGCGCTCGTGGAGCCGCTCGCAATAGGCGCGCATGGCGTGCGCCGCGCGGATGTACGTAAGGATGAGTTCGTACTCGTCGTCGGAGCAGGGCCTATTGGCTTGGGAACCATGGAATTCGCGCGCATCGCCGGTGGAAAGGTGATCGCCCTGGATATCAACGACCAGCGCCTGGCATTCTGCCGTGAGCGCCTCGGCGTAGCGCACACCATCAATGGCCTTCATGAAAATGCCGGAGAACGCCTGGCGGAAATCACAAACGGCGATATGCCCACCGTTGTCATCGACGCGACCGGTAATTTACGTGCCATTAACACTGCATTCGCGTACTTGGCCCATGGAGGAAAATATGTGCTGGTAGGTCTTCAAAAAGGCGAAATCGCATTCAGCCACCCCGAATTCCACAAGCGCGAGGCGACATTGATGAGCAGCCGAAACGCCACCCGCGCCGATTTTGAACATGTGATCCATAGCATGAAAAACGGTCTGGTAGATCCGAAAACATACATCACCCACCGTGTAGCATTCGGGCAGGTAAAGGATGAATTCGAAAGCTGGCTCGACCCGGCGAATGGGGTTATTAAGGCGATGGTGGAGATGGATTGATGGGCTTCGGTCGACCGCTGACGGCTGACCGCCGCCCAAGGACCGCTGACCATAGACCATGGACCATGGACAAATAGATCATGAATCTTCATTGCATCGAATATTCAAATAATGGTCCGCGGTCGATGGTCCATGGTCGGCCGAAGGCCAAAAACGCGGCGGTCGGCGGTCAATAACTCAATTCGTCTTCTTATAATTCAGAATGGCCCAGCCATTAAGAATCACTGCCATTAATGCAACTACCCCGACGTGCGGTAATACATCCGCAAAGCTGCTGCCTTTGAGTATGACCATTCGCATGACCTCGATCATGTAACGCACCGGATTGACGCGCGTGATCAGCTTGGCCCATTCGGGCATGCTGTCGATCGACGTAAACAGCCCTCCCAGCAGGATGAACAGCATCATGAAAAAGAACATGATGAACATGGCCTGCTGCTGGGTATCACAAAACGTCGATACCAGCAAACCAAAACCCAAAACAGCCAGCAAATACACGGAAATAAATGCATAGAGCGTCAGCAAGCTTCCTACCGGCACAATCCCGTACACAAACCGCGCTACCAGCAGGCCGATCGTGAAAACGATATTTGCCAGCACCCAAAAGGGGATTAGTTTCCCCAATATAAAAATGTGCTTCCTGATCGGCGTCACGTTGATCTGCTCAATCGTCCCGATCTCCTTTTCCCGTACGATGTTCAATGCCGACAAAAAGCCGCCCACCATTGTAACCAGGATCGCCAGAATGCCCGGCACGATGAACACTTTGTAATTCAAAACCGGGTTGAACCAGTTGGAAGCCACCACATCGATGACCGGAAACTGACTGAACCGCGGCGGAGTAACAAGCTGCATCCGGATATCCGCATTAAAATCCCCGATAATACTCCCCAAATAAGACCCTCCCAGGCTCGCTTTGGTACCGTTAATCGCATTCACCGCCACAAAAAGCTTCTCGTGATCTTCCCGGATCAGGTTTCTTTCAAAATCGTGCGGGATTTCGAGGATCAGGTCGGCCTTATCGGATTCGATCAGGCCGAATGCTTCTTTGAACGACGCATTATAACCCGTAAGCCGGAAGTAGCCGGATGCTACAATTTTAGAAATCAGCTTTTGAGAATAGGACGATTTATCATGATCGACCACCGATAAATTGATGTTCCTGACCTCATAGTCGGCTGCGAGCGGCATCAATATCAGCTGTACCATCGGCATAAAAAAGATCATCGCCACAATGGCCTTATCTCTGAAAATCTGCCTGAATTCTTTGCGTAACAGAAATCTTAATGTCCTCATTGCAAACGGATTTTAAAGCTTTTCAAACTCACCAGCAGCAGAAACACGGTCATACCGAACAGAATCAGCGTCTCTTTCCAAAGCGCCGCCAACCCTAACCCTTTGATCATGATTGATTTGACGATAATGTAAAACCACTTGGAAGGCACAATGTTGGAAATCACCTGCAGCGGTACAGGCATGTTCTCGATCGGGAACAGAAATCCGCTGAACATCATCGTCGGCAACAGCATACCCATCAGTGAGATAAGCATAGCGATTTGTTGGGAGGAGGTTTTAATGGATATGAAAATACCCAGCGCCAGACAAGTGATGATAAACAATGTGCTTTCCGCGAATAGCAGTGCTACACTTCCTTTCACCGGCAAGTCCAGCACAAAAACACTGAGCAGCAAAATCGCCGTCACGTTCACGAGCGACAATGCGAGGTAGGGAAATGCCTTGGCAAAAATCACGAGCACCGGCTTGAATGGCGATACGAGCAGGATCTCCATCGTACCTGTCTCCTTTTCGCGGACGATAGAAATCGCGGTCATCATTACCGAAACCAGCAGCAGTACCAGCGCCATCACGCCCGGTACGAAACCGTGAGCGCCTTTGAGCTGCGGGTTATAAAGCATTCGCACCTCGGGTGTAATGCGGTAAGGAATTTCCAGGTTCTGATTGAGCTGGTTCTGGTAATCCATGATAATCGACGACAGGTAATTGGTGACCATGTTCGCCGTATTCACATCACTGGCGTCGGTAATGATCTGGATCTGGGCCTTGTTGTGGTGCAGCAAATCCTCATTGAAATTGGCCGGAAACACCACCACAGCCTTGATCTTACCCTTCTGAAAGGTGCCCAATATCTCGTTATGGCTCAGTGCTGCCTGTCGGATGTTGAAATACCGGCTCGAACCGATCTTCGTGAGCAGCTCCTGCGAGGCATTATCTTTGGCATAATCCACCACCAGGATTTCGGAATCCTTCACTTCGTTGGTCAATGCAAAGCCAAAGATCAATATCTGCGCAATGGGCATCCCAAACAGGATCAGCAGCGTGCGGCGGTCGCGGAGCACGTGGTAAAATTCCTTTCTGACAAACGCGAGAAACTGTTTCATAACTAATCCCCTCTTTTTGCGCCGCGCGCGAGCTGATAAAACACCTCGTCCATCGACCGCGCGTGAAAGCTGTTTTTCAGGTTTGTCGGCGTGTCGAGGACTTCCATTTTGCCATCCACCATGATGGATATACGGTTACAGTACTCTGCCTCGTCCATATAATGCGTGGTCACGAAAACGGTAATGCCGCTATGGGCCGCTTCGTAAATCATATCCCAAAACTGCCGCCGGGTCACAGGGTCCACGCCACCGGTAGGCTCGTCGAGAAACACGATTTTGGGCTCATGCAACACAGCTACCGAAAAAGACAGCTTCTGCTTCCAGCCCAATGGCAGCGAGCCCACCAGCTTGTTTGCCTCGCTTTTCAATCCAAGCCGTTGAAGCAATTCTTCTGTTTTGGATTTGATACGCTCATCGGAAAGACCATAAATTCCCCCGAAAAACTCGATGTTTTCCAGCACCGTGAGGTTTTCATAAAGTGAAAACTTCTGGCTCATGTAGCCGATATTCCTCTTAATCTGCTCGGTTTGGGTGTACACATCATAGCCCGCAATAATCGCCTTACCCGAGCTGGGAGCGGAAAGGCCGCATAGCATGCGCATGGCAGTGGTTTTGCCGGCACCATTTGCGCCGAGGAAACCAAAGATTTCCCCTTTATGTACGTCGAATGTAATCTCGTTGGTAGCTACAAAGTCTCCGAACCGCTTGGTAAGCTTCTCGCAGACTATCACTTTGTCGTCCTGCATCATGGCGGTTTTAATGTAATAATTTGATAAATGAATCCTCTATCGTCACCTCCGCCTCTTTCAGTTCCACACCCGTAAGCCCGCGCTCCCTCAGGTACGCCTCCAATGCGTACGGGTCCGTATGCGCGTCGCGCAGCGTTGCATGCGCGTACTCGCCGAAAGCGTAGCTGTTCAGAATGCCCGGATACCCTTCGAGCGCTTTCAGTAATTGATACATTTCGTTGGCTTTAATGGCCAGCAACGGGTCGGGATAGCTGTTTACGATGCCCTGTGGCGTGTCGATGGACAATATTTTTCCTCCCTGGATGAGTGCAATGCGGTCGCAAAGAGAGGCTTCGTCCATGTAGGGCGTCGAAACGAGGATCGTGATATTCTGTTCTTTCAGCCTCCGGAGCATTTCCCAAAACTCTTTCCGCGAAACTGGGTCGACTCCCGTGGTAGGTTCGTCCAGAAACAATGTGGTGGGTTTGTGTATCAATGCACAGCACAATGCCAGTTTCTGCTTCATCCCGCCCGACAACTTTCCTGCACGCCGGTTTTTAAATGGCTCGATCTGCACGTAAATGTCTTTGATCAAATGATAATTGTCCTCGATCGTCGTGCCAAAGACGGTGGCGAAGAAATGCAGGTTTTCTTCAATAGTAAGGTCCTGGTAAAGCGAAAATTTACCCGGCATATACCCTACCGAACTTCGTATCTGCCTGAAATCCTTCACGATATCGTGCCCGTCGACTGTCGCTGAGCCGCTATCCGGCAGCAGCAAAGTGGTCAGCATCCTAAAAATGCTGGTTTTGCCTGCACCATCGGGTCCTATCAACCCGAAAAGCTCTCCCTTGTCCACCGAAAACGACACATCGTCCACTGCCACGGTCGTTTCCTTACCGTAAGTTTTGACCAGATTTTTGACAACAACCGCTTCCATTATTTCAATGCGACTTCGCCATACATGCCTATTTTCAAATACCCGTCATTCTTCATCCTGATCTTCACCGCGTAAACCAGGTTCGCACGTTCATCTTTGGTCTGAATGGTCTTGGGCGTGAACTCCGCCTTGTTGCTGATCCACTCGATCGTCCCCGGCAACTCACGGTACTGCCCCCCTGCGCTGTCCACGAGCACTTTAACCTGCTGATACAACTTGATACCCGTCAGCTGGTCACCCGTCACGTAGGCACGCAGGATGATTGTGGAGAGGTCAGCGATTTTGTACAAAGGCTTTCCCGCCACCGCAACTTCATTGGCCTCCGCATACTTCGTTAGCACGGTGCCATTCACTTCGTTGACAATCTTCGTTTTGGCGAGCTGATCATTAATCTGCTCGATTTGGACAACTAATGGCTGCACGTCCGCCCGCAGGCCGGAGGTTTGTGTTTTCAAAACCGATGTTTGCGCTGCATCCTGTTTACGGATCACGTCCAGTTGCTTTTGCAATTCTTCCACCTGTGCATTGATATCGTCCAGCTGCTTAGGCGTTGCCGCATCGGCTTTCAACAGACTCTGAACACGCTTTTGCTCGTGCAGCAGATTATCGAGGCGCACCTGCGACACGGCTATTTGCTGTTTGTAAACGTTTGTCTGCGCCGCAATGTCGGGCACGCGGCTACCGGTAGCCCTGATCTGCGCTTCGAGCTGCTTTTTGCGCAGCGACAATTGTAAACTATCGATATAACCCACGGTCTGCCCGGCTTTGAGTTCCTGGCCTTCTTCCAGGTTCAACGCCATAATGCGGCCGGTTGCCTCGGCGGACACGATTGTTTCCACAGCCTCGAATGTCCCGGAAGCGTCATATGGGTTCTCTTTTCCATTGCAGGCCGCCATCGCCGCAGCCAATATGATCAGATAAGAATAGGTTTTCATGTGCTTGTATTTAAATGCTTATTCAATGTTGGTTCCCAGGGTGTTATCCAGGCTATACTGCGCCATCAGCAGCTGAATGCCGTGCAGGATCTTGTTCAATCGCGCCTGATCTTCGGCATTCACTTCGCGCAGGAAGTCGTTGGTGTTGATTACACCGTTTTCGAGCTGAGCGGCGGCTGTGGTTTTGATGCTTTCGCGGAGCGTAATAATCTCATCGTCCGTCTGCAGCAGCTGGCTGAAACGGTCGAGCTCTGCGTTTTGCTGTTTGGCCGCCAGATTGGTATTAAAAAGAAATGTCTCCTTTTGAAGCTGAATGGCGTCCCGGTTGTTGCGGATCAGCTCACGGTCTTTCTTAATGGTGTATAATCCTGAAAGCGACCAGTTCAGCCGCAGCCCGGTAATGTAATAAGGATCGAAGCCATTGCTGAGGATATTCAACGCGGGCCGGCCGTAACCTCCCTGGAAAAAAAAGTTGAGTTTCGGGCGGTTACGAACATCCAGCAGCTGTGATTGAACATCCAGACTGCGGTTTTGGGCGTCGTACAATTTGAGCTCCGGCCGGTTAATATCGCTTCCTGCCGTCAGGTTCGCCGGCTTTTCCAGCACCGCCGAGCCGCTCAGCGGCTGCGCTATCAGCATTCCAAGCATTTCGAGGTACGCTTTACGGCTCGCATTCAAGTCGATGGCACGCTGGTCGGCTTTCAGCAGTTCCGCTTTCAGGGTGTTTGCATTGCTTTTGAATGCGGTCCCGTTGTCGATCAGCGCCTGTACTTTGCGAATACCCAGATTGATATCCTTTTTCAGCAAATCGTTCTGTTTCAGCTGCTCATCAAGCATTAATACGCCGAAAAACAGCTGGTTCACCCGCTCATTAAGCTTGTACAGTTCCACTTCCAGTTTCTGCGATTCCACTTGCGCATTCGCCTCATGCGAGCGTACGTGCGTACGAACATTGCCTCCGTCGTAAATCGTCTGGTTTACTTCGCCATAAACCTTGTACTGGTCTTTGCTAATGCTCGGGAATTCGACGCCCGGGAGGGAAACAGGCAGTTTAAATTCCGTCACGGCCGATTGGTAGGTGGCCTGCCCCTGCACGGTGAATTGCGGCAGATAGCCCTTCGCAGCATTGCTCACCGAGTAATCTCGCGTCTTTTCGATCAGCCCCTGCTGCCGGATCATCGGGTAGTTCTTCCGGGCCAGCTGGTAAGCCTCCCGGATCGTCAGCGGCCCATCCTGCGCACGCAAATGCATGGCTGTCAATGCCAATACACTGATTAGTATTGCGATTCTAAATCCATTAATCATTTTATTTATTCGATTTATTTAATCATTTGATTAATTTCTATGCAAAAAAATAGGGCTGCTAACCCTGATCCAATATCAGCTTCATCCATGCCGGAACCAGCTTTTTACGCTGCTCCATCAGCTGCCTGTACATTTCTTCATTGCCCAGGATAGGTTGGAGCACCGGCTTTGCTACAAACGGGAACAGGTTCATTCCCAACAGGTTCATCAGAAAATGAAATGGGTTAATATCACTTCTGCGCGTCATCAGCTGTTTGATAAAGACCGATTCGGTGAGATGCTTCCGGGCCTGAAAACGGTTTGAAAGCTGCTCGGGGTTGTTGCGGATTTCGCTCAGCACAAAAATCGGCAGGTCGGGATGTTCGAGTAGCATATTAATGTAGCTCTCGGTGATCTTTTCCAGCTTCTCCTCCAACGTCGTCGACTCGTCGTTTAGCACCGGGCCGAGTACGCCGAACAGCTTGTCGATCCGCTCTGCCATTACAATCTGGAATAGCTTCTCCTTGCTGCGGAAATAGTAGTTCAGCAGCGCCAGGTTAATACCCGCCTCCTCGGCAATATCTCTCGTGCGTGCATTGCCATACCCCTTTTTGGTGAATACAATGCTCGCCGCTTCCTTGATCTTCTCTTCCGTGCTCAGATCCAACTCCGCCTTTTTTGCTTTCGCCATCAGTCAATTTCCGTTTGATGCTTCAAAGGTAAATGCGATTTTCGGTTTAACCAAAATATTTAATCAAATGATTAAATATTTTGGTTAATACTCTTTTCATTAACTTTTACAAAAAAATACGGCAACCCTCAATAGCACTATGATCCGTAAATCTATCGCGCACTCATGACTTCATTATCTTTCAAAAAATGGCTTCCCGGAATCCTCTTTCTGTCGGCCCAAGTCATTAACACACTGTACGAACTCATGCAGGACACCCGGACGATCTCCTGGGCGCCGCATACCACGCAGGTTTTCTACCGGATCGACGCTTTCGAGAACGGCGTTACCTGGGACCAGCAGGCCGTCGAGGCCCGTTACGGGTTAGCTCAAACCCACTGGGAGGCCCACGCGCCGGGTAACATCAGGCGGCTCGTCAATTCGGTGGAAGCACAGGCCTCCGCCCATCCCGACAGCGTCAGGATCTCCTATCGCCGGAACGGGGCACCGGAACAAACCTATCTGTGGAAAGCCAGTCGCTGAGCTCTATGCGCCATCTTAATCCTTTCTATGTTATGGGAAAGGCCGTCGTTCCGGAGCTCGTGCTCGCAGTGCGAATGCTGGCTATCTATCTGCTTTTGACGGGAGAATTCCCTTTCAATGGCAACCAGGGCGGCGGCAGGTTCTATCCGCTTATTGAATTGCTGGACCAACTTGGTACCGACGAGCAGTTCAATCTCGGCGTCAGGCTGCTGTTCCTGAGCAGCATCGGTTTGCTCCTGTTTTCGCGTTTTGTGCGTATTGGCGCGCTGGGTGTCGGGCTGGCATTTGTCACCGGGCTGCTTTCCTGCCAGATATGCATCTCCGTGGCCCACCTTTTTACAGGTTGCGTGTTCCTGTGCACCGCGCTTAGCAACCATGTCACAGGCACGAGCCTGATCCGCTTTCAGCTTGCGGTACTGTACCTCGGCGCCGACCTGAACAAGGTTTTCGATCCCGATTGGTGGACCGGCGCCAGTATGGAAACCCTTTTGGTGACCAAACATCAGATACCATCCTACATAAAAGCCGCCGGGATGTTCCCGCGTGGCTTTTTGTCCCAGATGATGGGGATCGGGGTTATTGTATTGCAAATCAGTATCGCTATCCTCCTGCTCCGCCGGGCAACCGTCATTTATGCCATGCTCTTGGCGCTTGTTTTGCATTTACCTATGGTATTGTTAATGCACATGACATTCGGGCCGTTTCTCTTTGCGCTTGTTACCGCCTACGGTTCGCTGCTCACATGGCCGCAGCGACTGGCTTGCGATAACCGTTTGCACAGCAGCGTGCTCGTCAAATGGCTGACGCTGCTGGATTTTAATAGGCAAATGAGCCCCTGTGCCGGGAATGCAAAGGAGTCGCCGATTCGCTGGATCAGAACAGGCCTGCATTATATGGCACACCCTGCCATGTTGTTGTCCATGACCGTCCTGACTGCCGCTATGGTGCGCTATGGCCAATTAATTCCCCTAACCTTAGTCGTGGTGGCGGCGTGCTGGCTCTACGCGTGGCCGCAGCGGAAGCACGCGAGACGAGCGCCTTCGCCTGCCGGTGTGTGAGCACGCTTGTCATTTTTAGTTTGAACTTCTGTTTGAAAACGTCTTGAAATATTAATTACCCTCGTAATTTTGTGATTGCTTTGACCTGAACTATATATTCAAAGCATTGGAATAGGAACAACTTTCATGAAGAAAATCCGTAATTTTTGCATTATTGCCCATATTGACCACGGGAAAAGTACCCTGGCGGACCGTCTGCTGGAATTTACCAAAACTGTATCGCAGCGCGAAATGCAGGCGCAATTGCTCGACAATATGGATCTGGAACGTGAACGCGGCATCACTATCAAGAGCCACGCGATCCAGATGAACTATGTTTATAAAGGAGAAGAATATATACTTAACCTGATCGACACGCCGGGCCACGTGGACTTTTCCTACGAGGTTTCGCGCTCGATCGCTGCCTGCGAAGGCGCATTGCTGCTCGTAGATGCCTCGCAAGGTACCGAAGCACAGACGATCTCCAACCTCTACCTGGCGATCAACCACGACCTGGTAATCATCCCCGTTCTGAACAAAATCGACCTTCCCGGTGCCATGCCCGAGGAAATCAAAGACGAAATGGTGGACTTGCTGGGTTGCGAGCGTTCCGACATTATCCCTGCCAGCGGTAAGGAAGGCATCGGCATCGAGGACATCCTGAACGCGATCGTAGAACGCATCCCTGCCCCTGTGGGCGATCCGGAAGGCCCGTTGCAAGCATTGATCTTCGACTCGGTTTTCAACTCTTACCGCGGTATCGAGGTAATCTTCCGTGTGAAAAACGGCAGCATCAGGAAAGGCGATAAAGTGAAGTTCATGGCGACGGGCAAGGAATATATTGCCGACGAAATCGGAACCCTCGGTTTGCAGCAAATCCCCAAGCAAGTGGTGGAATGCGGCGATGTAGGTTACCTTATTTCGGGTATCAAAGTAGCCAAGGAGGTGAAGGTAGGTGATACTTTCACGCATATCGACCGCCCTGCAAGTGAAGCGATCGTAGGTTTCTCGGAGGTTAAGCCCATGGTTTTTGCCGGTATTTACCCGGTTGACACCAGCGAGTTCGAAGAGCTTCGCGAGGCAATGGAAAAATTGCAGCTGAACGACGCGGCATTGGTTTGGGAACCTGAAACTTCCGCGGCGCTTGGCTTTGGTTTCCGTTGCGGCTTCCTGGGAATGCTGCACATGGAGATCGTGCAGGAACGTCTGGAACGCGAGTTCGACATGACCGTGATCACGACGGTACCATCCGTACAATTCCGTGTGTTGACTACCAAAGACAAGATCCTAAATATCAGCGCTCCGTCGGAAATGCCTGAGCCTAACCATATTAAATACATCGAGGAGCCGTACATCAATGCACAGATCATCACTAAATCGGACTACATCGGCCCGATCCTGAACCTGTGTATGGACAAGCGGGGTATCCTCAAAAACCAGATTTACCTTACTGCCGAACGCGTGGAGCTGCAATTCCTCATCCCGCTGGCCGAGGTGGTTTTTGATTTCTTCGATAAACTGAAAACAATATCCCGCGGTTACGCTTCACTCGACTACGAACTGGCAGGTTACCAGGAATCGGACATGGTGAAACTCGACGTGATGCTGAACGGCGAGGCAGTGGATGCATTGTCGGCGATCGTACACCGTTCAAAATCTTACGAATGGGGTAAAAAGCTTTGCGAAAAGCTGCGCGAGCTGATCCCGCGGCAAATGTTCGAGATTGCCATCCAGGCAGCCATCGGACAGAAAATCATCGCCCGTGAAACCGTGAAAGCCATGCGGAAGGACGTTTTGGCCAAATGTTACGGCGGTGATATTTCCCGTAAACGCAAGCTCCTCGAAAAACAGAAGAAAGGTAAGAAGCGGATGCGCCAGGTGGGTAGTGTAGAAATTCCGCAGGAAGCATTTATGGCCGTTTTGAAGATCAACTAGTAATTCCACGATATGAAAGCAAAATACCAGCAGTACTACCTCAGAGGGTTATTGCTGGTATTTTTGCTTTATCATGCACCCACCATCTTCCTCGGGCCGGGGGCATTCTTCAACGCTTTCGATTCCCTCGATTCGTTTGTGGTGTGGTACCGGCTCGCCACGCAGCAAGCCTATGCGTGGGCGCCCCCATACGCGATCATCGAGCCCTTTATGGGAGGGGTGCCGAAATTCACGTTGGTGAGCACTTATAATGTGTATTACTGGCTCAATCTCCTGCTGCCGACTTTTACCGCTTTCCAGTTCTACAATGTCTTTATCAGCGGCGTCGCGCTGATCGGCATGTGGCTGCTTTGCAGGCGGCATTTGGGAGCTAACGAGCCTGTTTCGGCCTTTCTCGCTTTATCATTTGCATTTACTCCCTTCCTGCCGACCTGGGGACTGAGCATTGCAGGCCAGCCGCTCCTGTTGTTTGTCATCCTGAATATCCGTAAAGGCAGCCCGGCCATCTGGAACTGGCTGATCCTGGGCGCGTTTCCGTTTACCTCCAACTTTCAGTCTGCGGGGGTGTTTATCCTGTTCGCATTCGGCGTACTGATCGGCGTGGATTTCATTCAGAAACGCCCTGTCAAAATGCTGCTGCTGGCTTTTGTGATCCTGCTGGGCGTGTATCTGATCACGAAGATCGACCTGATCCAGAATTTACTCGGAGGCGAAGGATTTGTGTCGCACCGGATGGAGATGCGGCGGTTTCCGGTGTCGTTGGGTGTTTGCTTTAAGATATTCGCCCGGTATTTCCTGCTCGGGAATGTGGATGTGGCTTTGTCGCTGCACACGTTCGTACTCCTGCCGTTTGTGTGCCTTGTTTATGCTGTACATATCGTTCGCAAAAAGGAATTGCCGCTAAGCCTCACTATCACACTCGGCATTATTACGCTGATCTGCTTTTATATTGCTATCCTTAACTGGGAACCGCTGGTGGAGCTTCGGAACAACTCCGATCTGCTGCGGATGTTCAGCCTGGAAAGGTTTCATATCTTTTTGCAATTGCTTTGGCATATTGCGGCTGCGCAGGCATTGCTACTGATCGCTCCCGGCTATCAAAGTCGGGTTTTGGCCGTGGTGGCAGTCATGCAGCTTGCGGTTTGCTTCGCCTACCAGCCTACGTATTACGAACGCTTCGTCAAAAAATTCGTCTCCATTGTTCCTTATCACTACATATTTACCTACGAGGATTACTATGCCGAGAGGATGTTTGACAATATCAAAACGGCGATTGGCAAGCCGGTAGAGACCTACCGAGTGGCCAGCATCGGCATTCCGCCGGCAGTGGCCCAGTACAATGGCATGTGGACGATCGACGGATATTCGAGCAACTATCCGCTTCCTTACAAACATCAGTTCCGCAACATCATCGCCGACGAACTCGAAAAGAACGGTAACAACCGGGGCTTCTTCGATTTTTGGGGGAGTCAGAGTATTGTCGTCTACGATCAGGGACTACCCTATTTTGAAACGCATATGACTCGCGGCAAGGCCCCTTCCGCGCGCCAGATTACACTCTCGCATGAGGCTCTGCGGAACCTGGGCTGCAATTATATTTTGTCTGTGGAAAACATCGCTAACCCCGAAAAATCAGGCCTGCGCAAACTGGCGATATTCCGTTCGGCGATTTGGCATGTGAGTCTTTATGAAGTCATTAACAATCAGTGACGTATATGTAACCGAAAATTATTTATTACCGGTTAAAAAGTCATCGCTCACGCGTTGCCCATTGGGGACATTTTTGCGTATATTCACACACCAAAAGATCCCCATTCTTTATGAGCATCGTAGTCTCCAACATCAAATTTCACAACAATCAGCAGCTCGACTACTTCGGGCATAAGATCAAAAAAACGATGATCCCGGTTTCTTCGCCTTACGTGCGCAGGCATGTGAAGGAAGTAATCGATTTTGCGGGGATTAAAAAATCCGACAGGATTATCGACGTGGCTTGTGGAATGGGGAAGTACACGCTGAACTTCTTGGCCCAGGGCTACCGGGTGGAGGGGCTCGATTTGTCGCCATTCCTTTTGCAGCAGCTATTGGTTTATAACGACAACAAATTCCCTGTCAAGCTCCACGCCGCCGACATTTTGGATGCACCCGAGGAGCTTAACGACCAGTTCGATGTGGTAATGGGTTTCATGGCCCTGCATCATTTCCACAGCCTGCATGCTTGTTTCCAGGCCATGTACCGGATATGCAAACCGGGCGGAAAGCTCGTATTTCTCGAACCGAACGCCTACAACCCGCTTTATTACCTGCAAATCGCACTCACACCGGATATGTCGTGGGAAGGGGACAAAGGCGTGGCGGACATGACTAAAAAGAAGCTGTTCAGTGCGATGGATTATGCAGGCTGGAAGAATTTGAAAATGAAAAGATTTGGTTTTTACCCACCCTTCCTCTCCAATACTACATTGGGCCAGAAAAGCGAACCGGTCCTGGAAAAAATCCCGGGATTGAACACTTTTCTGCCATTCCAGATCATCACAGCAGAAAAAAGATGATTGAAGAAAAAAGAGAAAAGTGGCTTGTTTCCTACCCGGACGACGGCAACTCGGTGTGTTTCGAAATGGAAGACATGTCGTTCTGGTATCAGCACCGGAACGGATGCCTGGTCGAGGCGATGAAGGCGAATGGTTTTCCCAAAGATTTCCTGGACATCGGAGGCGGCAACGGCATTACCGCATTGGCCATGCAGAACGCGGGCTACAACGTAACGCTGGTGGAACCCTACGCTACCGGGATCGAGAATGCCCGGAAGAGAGGGATCCGGTCGACGATCCAGAATACTTTGGAGGAATACGTAGCCAAAGTTAATGGAACAGCCCCGGCGGCTGGGTTCTTCGATGTGATGGAGCATATCAGCGATGATAAATCCTTTCTCGAAAATATTAACCGGCTGCTTACTCCCGACGGGCGGATCATGCTCACAGTACCCGCGTTTCAGAGCCTGTGGTCCGAAAACGACGTGCAGCTGGGGCATTTCAGGCGGTACACCCTCGAACAACTCTCCGCATTACTTGCAGAGGCTGGGTTTAAGGTCACTTACGCCACCTATTTCTTCTCGCTCGTGTGGGCACCTATGTGGTTCGCGCGCGTATTGCCCGAAAAATTCGGGATTAAGAAAGATAACACTCCGGAAAAGAAACGGAACGAACATATGGCTGGCCGCCCTGCCACCGCGCGTTTATTGAGACGCCTGCTGGGCTGGGAAGTAAATGCCATACGAAACAAAACAAGAATCCCATTTGGGACCAGTTGCCTGATCGTTGCACAGAAAACAAGAGCCTTGTGAAGCAAAATTTACACAACCATTTCCAGCTCTTTCTATTCTCGACCGACCCGGCGATCGTCCGAACGGCCATCGCAGCGGGCGTGGACGGCATCATCGTCGATTGGGAGAATCAGGGAAAGAAGCTCAGGCAGGAGAATTTCGATACACAGATCAATTATGACACGTATGAAGATCTGTGTCGTGTGCGGGAAGTGACGCCGGCAGGCCAACTGATTTGCAGGATCAACGGCTTCTCACCCGAGTACACTTATGAGGAGGTCGAGCTCGCATTGCGCGCGGGGGCCGATGAGATCTTCCTGCCGATGGTCAGGACGGTTGCCGAAGCACGTGACACCTTGCAAATGATCGGCGGGCGGGCCGGGTTCAATATCCTCATTGAAACGACCTCGGCACTCGACTGCGTCACCGAACTCAGCAAATTGCCACTCCGCAGGGCCTATATCGGGCTCAACGACCTGCATATCCAGCAAAACAGCAGGAACATTTTCGTTCCGCTCATGAATGGCACGGTAACCGACATTCGAGAGCAGTTCGCTATACCGCTCGGTGCGGGAGGTGTAACCTATCCGCCTAACGGCCAGCCGATCGCCAGCAAATACCTGATCAATGAATATGCCCGCCTTGGCATCGATTTCAGCTTTCTGCGCCGCACATTCATTAAAGACTACGCCCATCACAGCATGGAACACATGATCCATCACATCCGGGCTGCGTACGACGAAGCACGCAGGCGGCCCGGGGAGCAAGTGTCCGCAGATTTCCAGGCTTTCCGCGAGCAGGTTGAAAGCTGGACCACCAATCCGCACCACGCATGATCCTTCTGATGTATGACCCGGTACAGGCACACTTGCAGCGCCTGCAACAGGCCGCGCCGGATCAGGAAATAGCCATTGCACATTCACTGGAAGAAGCGCAGAAGCTTATTACAAACGCTGAGATTGTGCTGGGCAACCGCTATTTTATCCAAAGTCTTCCCTTTGCCGGGAAGCTCCGCTGGATGCAATCCAATTCTGTGGGAGTAGATATTATATTAACCCAAAAACAACTGCTCCTCGAAAAGGCTGTTACCCTTAGCTGCGCCCGCGGTGTGTACGACGCCGAGCTGGCCGAACATACCGTCACGCTTTTGCTGGCGCTCTTGCGCAATATTCATTTGCTGCGCGACGAGCAGAATGCACATTCATGGCAGCGGCACAGGTTACGCACATTGCATGGCAGCCGGTGCCTGATCCTGGGATGGGGCAGCCTTGCGCAGGAGATCGCGCGGCTGATTACAGCAATGGGCGGACATGTTGCCGCGGTAAGAAACCAACCCGAAGACTCAGAGGCACAAGGCATTTCAATATTTGGGCAACAAAACTGGCAGGCCCAGCTGCCCGATACCGATGCACTGATCATTTGCCTTCCTAAAACTCCGGGAACACACCATTTTGTAAACGGGGCTATTCTGGACCAGCTTCCTAACCGGGCATTTGTGATCAACATCGGCAGGGGTGGCACGCTCGACGACCATGCATTACTCGAAAGGGTGCAAGCAGGCCAACTCGCCGGTGCCGGGCTGGACGTATTCGAAGAGGAGCCGTTAGTTGCCTCGCATCCGATGTGGGCGGAACCGCGGATACTGATCACCCCGCATGTAGGCCGCAGCCTGGAAGGACCGGAATTTAAATGGCAGCCGCTTTTTGAAGAAAACCTCGCACGCTACATGCGCGGAGAAACGCTGCTGAATGTCGTCAATTACGAAAAGGGCTATTGATGATCAGCATTGTTATTCCTGTATATAAAAGTGCTTCCACGCTGGCGGCCCTGCACGAGCGGATCAGTCAGGTGGCTGCATTGCTTCCGGTTTCATGTGAAATCGTGTATGTCAATGACGCTTCTCCCGACCATTCGCTGGCTATCCTTCAACAACTGCCGCCCACAGTCTCCTATCATATTGTTAATCTGAAAAGGAATGCCGGCCAGAGCAGCGCGTTGATCGCCGGAATGGCATTTGCGAAGGGAGAACTCGTTGCCACAATGGACGCCGATTTGCAGGACGAGCCTGAAAACCTGCCCACGCTGATCAACGCATTAAAACCGGGCGTAGATGTAGTGTTCGGGAAACGCCAGGGGAAGTATGAGTCGCCCGGACGGCTGCTTACCTCCTATTTTTTCAAAGGAATGGTACATTGGTTCTCTCGCAGGAAAATACCGATGAATGCGGGGCTTTTCATGGTAGCGAGAAAGGATGCGACAGGTGGCTTCACGTCCTATTTGCCCCATGCTCCCTACCTTATCGGGCTGATCGCCAAAACAGGTTTGCAGTGCGCCACGGTAACCGTGGAACGCCCGGGGAATGCATTCGGCGAAACTTCCTATACTTTCAGAAAACGCATGCGGGTCGCCCGCAGCTTTTTCCGTACCCTTCGGCTTCCAGTCCCAAAACCGGGCCCGGAAGCTGCTGAATGGCTAAATTCACATCTTTTGGCCGATCATTTATATATCGCCCGAAAGCAGTGAAAGCACGTTGCGAGGATGCTGTTTGAGGCGTAGCAAATTGATAAAAACGCTCCAAACCGCCATACCACACTGATTATCAAGCATTACAAGAAGGATGAATTTCCCGAGCGAGGGCTTCAACTACCAGGAGGGGCAATTTTATAATGTCAAACATCTCTCCTATTCACCTTTTATTGTAATTTTGACCAAAGTCTGAATTTCGACCAAGAACAAAAAATACCTTAACAAGCGATATGGCAGAAGTAATTCGTATGCCCAAGATGAGCGACACCATGGAAGAAGGTGTTATCGCGGAATGGCACAAAAAAGTAGGTGATAAAATTAAATCCGGTGAAGTGATTGCTGAGGTGGAAACCGACAAGGCAACCATGGACCTCGAATCTTACTGGGACGGTACCCTTCTATATATCGGCGTGAAAAAAGGCGACGCAGTACCTATCGACGGTATCATGGCGATCGTGGGCGCTGAGGGCGAAGATTACCAATCGCTGCTCGACGGTGCCAGCAACGGAAACGGATCAGCTCCTGCGGCTGCTTCTGCCTCGCCAGCTGCTCCTGCTGTTGAAACAGTAACACCACAACCCACCCCTGCTGCGGCAGCCCCGGCCGTGAAACCTGCCGTTTCTACCGAGAAAATCAACGCTGCAGTAGTTCGCATGCCTAAAATGAGCGATACCATGGAAGAAGGTACGCTGGTTTCTTGGCAGAAAAAAGTAGGCGATAAAGTAAAATCAGGTGATATCCTGGCCGAAGTTGAAACCGACAAGGCTACGATGGAACTGGAAGCATACGAAGACGGCACGCTGCTTTACGTAGGCATTAAAGAAGGCGATGCTGTACCTGTTGACGCGATCATCGCGGTAATCGGTGAAGAAGGATCGAACGTGGAAGCATTGCTGGCCCGCGAAAATGGCGAAGCACCTGCTGAAACTGCTGCTGCGCCGGCACCGGGTGCCGCTGCACAAGCTTCATCGGCACCAGCCGTAAATGGCTCAGAGAAAGCCGTTTCAGTGGCAGATTCCAACGAGCGCGTAAAAGCATCTCCATTGGCAAAACGCCTGGCCGACGAAAAAGGCATTAACCTGAGCGAAGTTTCAGGAAGCGGCGACAACGGACGCATCGTAAAACGCGATGTGGACGAGTTCAAACCTGCTGCACAAGCATCGGCTCCGGCTGCCGCTCCGGCACAAGCTGCGCCGGCTGCTGCCAAAGCGGAAACGTCACCTGTTGCCTCTGCACCTGCGACGGGAGATTTTGTCGATACTCCAATTTCGCAAATGCGCAAAACCATTGCGCGCCGCCTGAGCGAAAGCTTGTTCACTGCGCCTCACTTCTACGTGACCATGGAAATCAACATGGACAAGGCTATGGCATTGCGCCCGCAGCTGAACGAAGTGGCTACCGCGAAAATCTCTTTCAACGACATGGTGATCAAAGCTTGCGCCGTGGCATTGAAGCAGCATCCTGCCGTAAACTCCGCATGGCTGGGTGACAAGATCCGTAAATACAACTATGTCAACATCGGTGTAGCCGTGGCAGTGGACGAAGGTTTGCTGGTACCTGTTATCCGTGAGGCTGACAAGAAAACGCTTTCTGCCATTTCGGGTGAAGTAAAAGACCTGGCCGGCAAAGCGAAAGATAAAAAACTGCAACCGAAAGACTGGGAAGGCAATACATTCTCGGTATCGAACCTAGGTATGTTCGGTGTAGACGAGTTTACAGCGATCATCAACCCGCCGGATTCTTGTATCCTGGCGATCGGTGCGATCAAGAAAGTGGCTGCTTTCAAGGAAGATGGAACGGTTTACCCGACCAATATCATGAAAGTAACGCTTTCGGCCGACCACCGCGTGGTAGACGGCGCTACCGCAGCTCAATTCCTGCTGACAGTGAAGAAACTGTTGGAAGAGCCAATGAGCATGCTGGTTTAACCCCAATACAAATGCATGAAAAAGTGTCAGGCCCGCAAGGTCTGGCACTTTTGTTTTCTGAGGGTTTTGTTTCAAACGCGACAAACATTTGCATTCAAATATCAATATGGAGAAAATACACGCTACTACCGTCCTCGGGGTATTGCACAACGGAACTGTCGCACTAGGCGCGGACGGCCAGGCTACAATGGGCAACACGGTTGCCAAGAGTAATGTAAAAAAGATCCGCACGCTGCAAGGCGGCAAGATACTCGTCGGCTTTGCTGGCTCTACGGCCGATGCATTCACCTTGCTGGATCGTTTTGAAGAAAAACTGAATGGCTACGGCGGCAATATGAAGCGGGCTGCCATTGAACTGGCCAAAGACTGGCGCACCGACCGCTACCTGCGCAAGCTCGAAGCGATGATGATTACTGCTAATAAGGATGAAATCCTGGTCATTTCAGGAACCGGGGATGTTTTGGAGCCCGAGAATGGCATTGCATCCATTGGTTCCGGCGGGAACTTTGCATTATCGGCTGCGCAGGCATTGAAAAAGCACGCTACGCATTTGAGTGCAGAAGAAATGGTAAGGGAAGGGCTGACGATCGCGGCCGATCTTTGCATTTATACCAATCACAATCTGGTGATCGAGAAAGTAGTTCAGTAGTGAAACGGATGGCGCGAAGCTCCCGCTTCGTGCCTCCTATTCGCAGGCCTCCGGCCGGTCCGAACATTCCGCATACAAAATACGCGAACGTAATTCCAGGATATTGTTCTAACCTTCTCGGTAGCTTTCGATAAGGCGGACAGCCTCCTCCTTCATTTTCTCAAACATACTGGTAAATTCACCGCAACGCTCGCTTGCTGTCGGATTATCAATTTTCACAAAACCTGCCCGCTTGCCAAGGAATTCATACTTACCATTGTAGGCCCAGCAGAGATCAAACGAGGCCCCGGCTACATTCGGCAACGCTGCTTGCAGAAATGCATATTCCCTGGTACTGAACGTATTCCTGCCTACCCTTATCTTACTCAGATTTTGCAAATGTAAAACCGGAAGTAACGCGGGATACTCTGTCTTGTTAGTAACGAACCCCAAGGAAAAGACTTCGAGCTTGGGTAATTCCCTCAGAAACTCAAAATTTTCAATTGGTTGGTTCCAATCAAGTGTGCCATCAATATGCAAATACCTCAAACTGTCACATCCGCGTAACCCGTCGAAGCTTGAAACCCTTCGAAGATTTTCAAAATGCACAGATTTCAGTTTTGGTAATTTCGAAAGCGGTGTGAGGTCTGAAAATCCGGATACATATTCCAGAACCAATTCTTCCAAATCCGTCAGATCTCCTATAAACTCGATGTCGGTCGCGCGAAAGAATGATAATCGTAGCCTTTTCAAATGACTTAGTCTTCGAACAGCCTGAACCTGCTCTTTGTTCGGGTCATGTAGCGTCAGTTCTTCCAGATTAGGCAAATCCAAGACCTGCGTCCAGTGCTCCTGATGTTTGTTGATCGTCAGTATTTTTACGGCGCTTTTGTTTTCCATGTCGGCAGGAAGCCCCCGGAAATACCTTTCGATATTTGGGACGATTGTCCAATAATCGCCCGTTCTGTCCAAATGGTCGCCGAAATGGTGTTTCATTTTATACTTTGGTTAGACTTCATCAGTTCTCTTAGAGGTGCTTTCGAGTTGACGTTAGTTGCCTACGGCATTTCAGTTCAAACCGTATACATTCCCTTTTCTACCAATATTACGTCGCTAACGCGACTCTTCACTTGCATTACGAGTGACGTTAGGCACGTAACATTGGTAGAAAACGGCGCAATCCAAATTCAATGGAATCCCGTCAGGGATGTAACAACAATTACAATTCCTCACAACTCCGCCATCAGCGCCATCAGCTTCACCAGCGAATCGGAAATAACCCGATTGCTCCCCGGCACGTACTTGTGCGCGATGATTGTAAAGCTCAGTAACGCGCCCGATTTTGCATTCACATACCCCGCAAACGCCCGCGTACCCTCAATAGACCCGCTCTTCGCATGCATATTACCCGCCGCGCGCGAGCCCTTTCCGAGATTACGCACCGTTCCGTTTTGTCCCAGAATGGCGATACTTTGGTAAAAATCCTTAAAACTTACATCCTTGTTGGCCAGCTTGAGAATGTCCGTCAGGCTACCGGCGGTGATGGAGCCGGAAGGCGATAACCCACTCCCGTCTTTAATATAAAACCCCCTCAAATCCGCTCCCCTCACCGACCAGTAGCTGGTAATGGCCGTTGCCGCGTCGTCGAACCCCGAACTGCCCGAAAGCCGCTTGCCCGATTGCTTGAAAAATACATCGGCAAAGAGGTTAATACTCCAAAAATTGGCCTGTTGGCACAGTTCGCGCAATGGCGGCGATTTGTACTCGTCGATAATCTTCTTTGGATTGGGCGTAAGCAACCCTTCATTGCCCGGTACAGGCTCCGCTTCTGCTACCACCACTCCATTGCCCGACAATGCATTCTTCAATGCGTAGGCAGTGTACCACGCCGGATCAGGAATGGAGCCTTTTACCGTAAAAACCGCATTGCCAGCCGGTACCGTGCCAGTGAGCAGCACATTGTTTCCGAGCGGGCTGCTGTAAATGATCGTCTGGTCGCCCGAACCGCGCTCACCGGTTGTAACCTGATTGGTAAAAGACAAATATGGAATCGCAGGTTCCGTACCGACGACGGTCGTGGGATCTCCCGGTTCTACGCCGGGTTTGAATTTTACCCGGTACAGGTTTTCGTTGAAGTTGAGCCCCTGGACGCCTGCACCATAGTAATTTCCCATATCGCCCCATATCCACGTACTCGCGACAGCTTCCTTATCGAAAAAAGAAGCATCGGCAATGACTTTGCCTTTGATGTATTTAATGCCCGCCTTTTTCACCGCCGCGACCCACCGGCTGATCATTTCCGATGCCGTAGGATAACCCTTGAACCGGTCACTTCCGAGTGACGGATCTCCCGTTCCGTGAATGTAGAGGTTCCCAGCAAGCGTGTCGCCGCGTAGCACACCGTCGTGTTCGAGGAAAGTCTGGAATTTGAAATCACCGCCGAAGAGCGCGAGGACCGTTGCCGTCGATACGAGTTTCAGGGTGGACGCCGAAGGCAGCGAACGCTCCGCATTCAATGCAAATACGCTATTACCCTCTTTTACGGCCTTTATACTCACCGCGAGCGAGCCGCTCCGCATGAATTCGCTGTTTTGCAGTTCGAGCACGGCATCGCTGAAACGGATCAGTCCGGTGCTGTCGATGAGCTGCGCCGACGCCGCGCGGCCTGTCAGGAGTATGCAAAGAAAAAGAAGGGTGGTTCTCATCATATTAAATATTCGCCAGGCACAAAATTTATGCCGCTTCTTCTAATCTAGTAACTAATGTCCGTTTCTCAGGCTGTTTTTTTGGTACTTTTGTAAGATATTAGACAAACGATTAGTAGTTTACAAAGAAATGAGACAATAGTGATATTGATTTTTCCGCCAGATGAAAAATGCAATATAGCTTTCACCCCATACTATTTATATGAAATTGACATTTTGGGGGGCTTCGCAGCAGGTCACAGGTAGTATGTTCCTTTTGGAATCGGACGACTACCGCATCCTGATCGACTGCGGCTCCGATTTTGATCTGGATGAGATCGGTAAGAAAACAAGATATGAACAGCAGAAGAGCGTTTTCCCGTTTGAACCCAGTCTGATCAACACCGTACTGCTCACACACGCGCACATTGACCACTCAGGGAACATTCCGAACCTGTACAAGGAAGGTTTCGAAGGACGGGTGGTTTGTACCGAGCCTACCATGGCCCTGACGTCGCTTTTGCTGAAAGACGCGGCCAACCTGCACCAGAAGCGCCTCAATTCACGCGTTAACTCCAAAAAACGAAGCGGTAAGAAAAAGCGGGAAGTGCCTATGGATTACTATGTTGAAAAACATGTGATCGAGGCGATGGACAACTTCGTGCCCGTGGCATTCGGGCAGCGCTACCGCATTGCCGACAATGTGACGGTTACCTATTATGCGGCCGGCCATTTGCTGGGTGCGGCACATATTGTTTTGGAGGTTTATGAAGATGGTGAGAAAAAGCGGCTGTGCTTTTCGGGCGACATCGGCCGCAAAAACTATCCGCTGCTGATCGACCCACAGGAAATCCCGCAGGTGGATTACCTGATTTGCGAATCGACTTACGGCAACCGCCTGCACGAAGACAAGCGCGGAACGGTAGAAACCCTGGCGGATGTGATCAAACGCACCTGTATCGATATCCCGGGCAGGCTCATTATCCCGTCATTCAGTGTCGGCAGGACGCAGGCATTGCTTTACACGCTCAACAAGCTGTACCTCGACCGCTCATTTCCGTACATTAAAGTATTTTCCGACAGCCCGTTGGCCCATAGCAGCACGAAGGTTTACCAAAAGCATTCACGGATGCTGAACAAGGAGGCGCGCGACTTTAAGGAGGAGAACGATATGCTCTTCGATTTCGAAAACCTGATCTACCTCGAAAGCGCCGATGCGAGCCGTGCCGTTTCAAACTATAACGAGCCTTGCATTATCATTTCGTCGTCGGGAATGGTGCAGGGCGGGCGCGTGGAAGCGCACGTGGAGGCCAATATCGGCAATCCTTATGCGACGATCCTGATGATCGGTTATGCTTCCGAAGGAACCCTTGGCTGGCGGCTTTTGAACGGGCAGGACACGATCTCTATTCGCGGAAAGCAGTATCCGGTCTTGGCTAATATTGAAAAAATTGACGTATTTAGCGGCCACGGAGACCAAAACGACTTAATTAATTTTGTAAAAATGCAGGATCCGGAAAAACTGAAACGTGTTTTCCTCGTCCACGGAGAGCAGCAAAGCATGGCTGAGTTCCAAAGTAAGATCCAGGAAATCGGCTATCATTCGGTGGAAACGCCGTTGAGGGGCACTACTTACGAACTCTGACCTCACCTGATCCCGCCCACTAATCACAGAACCTGAATTATGAGAACATACCTCGATTTTGAAAAGCCTATGGCCGAGCTCGAACGCAAGCTCGAAGAAATGAAAGCGTTGGCGAATGAAAACAATGTGGATTTTTCGGACGCCATTGCGTTGCTGGAAGGCAACATCACCAACCTTCGAAAAGAAATATTTGAAAACCTCACGCGCTGGCAGCGTGTGCAACTCTCCCGCCACCCCGATCGCCCCTACACGCTTGACTACATCGAACTGATCTGCGACGAGTTTATCGAATTGCACGGAGACCGCCAGGTGCGCGACGATCCGGCCATTATCGGTGGTCTGGCCAATGTCGGAGGGCAGTCGTTCATGCTCATCGGGCAGCAAAAAGGCCGCAACACCAAGCAGCGCCAGCACCGGAACTTCGGTATGCCGAACCCGGAAGGTTACCGCAAAGCTTTGCGCCTGATGAAACTGGCCGAGAAATTCAATAAGCCTATTGTGACGCTGATCGACACGCCGGGTGCATTCCCGGGCATGGAAGCCGAAGAGCGCGGACAAGGCGAGGCGATCGCACGCAACCTGAAAGAGATGTTTATGCTGAAAGTGCCCGTGATCTGTATCGTGATCGGCGAAGGCGCTTCCGGCGGTGCATTGGGTATTGCCATCGGCGACCGCGTGCTGATGCTCGAAAACACCTGGTACTCGGTAATTTCCCCTGAAAACTGCTCGGCGATCCTTTGGAGAAGCTGGGATTTCAAGGAACAGGCTGCCGAAGCGATGAAAATCACGGCGAAGGATATGACCAACTACAAGCTGGTAGACGGCATTATCGCCGAGCCGCTGGGTGGTGCCCACCTCGACCACAAATGGATGGCCGAAGAGCTGAAAAGAACAATTCTCGAAAACATTGCCGAACTCGGCGCCATCAGCGAGCAGGACCGCATCGATCAGCGTATCGATAAATTCTGTGCAATGGGCGTGGTAGTAGAAGCGTAAGCATATCCATGAAAAACGACCAAATCAGGAACATCATTTTCGACCTCGGTGACGTCATTCTCAACATCGACGTTCCCATTGCTTCCAAGTCATTCGCCGATCTGAGCGGGCGGGAACAGCACGAGATCCTCACGATCTTCAAAGAGAGCGAGATTTTCCGCCAGTTTGAAACCGGCCTGATGGACGAACCCACGTTTCGGAACTATGTGCGCGAAATCCTGAATTTTCCTGACTTGTCGGACGAAGCCATCGATACCGCCTGGAACAGCCTGCTGCTCGACCTCCCGCCTGAGCGCGTGGAACTGCTCAAAAAGCTGGCGAAAAAATACCGGCTGTTCCTGCTCAGCAACACCAGTTCGATCCATATTACACAGGTCAACAAGATCCTGGAAGCATCGACAGGCATTGAAAAGCTGGAAGATTTGTTCGAAATCGTTTTTCTTTCCTACGAAATGGGCCTGATGAAACCCGATCCTCGTATTTACCAGGAAGTGCTGGCCAAAGCCGGTCTGAAAGCGGAAGAAACGCTTTTCCTCGACGACAATGCGGACAATATCCGCAGCGCATCGCAGCTCGGTATCGAAACCATCCATGTCCAAAAGCCGGTTACTATTCTGGAATACCTCAAAGACTATGCAGTCTAACACACGAACCCACATCATCCAGGCAGCCCTTTTTATCATCACCATCATCACCACGACGATGGCCGGTGCCGAATGGATGTTCGGGAACATATTCGAGTTCGTTTACGACATGCTGTTTTTCCTGATTGGCCAACCGGACGGTAAGGAAGTGCCCATTCCCACCAAACCGATGGGTTGGGCTGAATTCATCCAGGGTTTTCATTTCTCGATACCATTCCTGCTGATCCTTACGATCCATGAATTTGGCCATTACTTCGTTGCGAAAGCACATAAAGTGAAGGTTACGCTACCTTATTACATTCCATTGTGGTTTGGTATCTCGCAGAGTATCGGCACGCTGGGCGCATTCATCCGGATCAAGGAAGTGGTTAAATCCCGCGTCAAGTTCTTTGATATCGGCATCGCCGGACCGCTGGCAGGCTTTCTGGCAGCATTGGTAGTGCTCTGGTATGGTTTCACCCATTTGCCTCCGCCGGACTACATTTTCAAGATCCACCCCGAATACGAGCGTTTCGGACTGAATTACCCTCAATTTGCTTACGAAAATCCGGCCGGCAACCTGATGCTCGGGGACAATATCCTGTTCTGGTTTTTCAAAAACTACGTGGCCGACCCGGCACGCTTGCCGCACGCGTACGAGATCATCCACTACCCCTATCTTTTTGCGGGGTACCTGGCATTGTTTTTCACTTCGCTGAACCTCATACCCATCGGCCAGCTCGATGGAGGCCATATTCTCTATGGTATGATCGGCAAGAAGCGTTTCAATGTCGTAGCACCGGTTCTGTTTGGCATTTTTGCGTTTTATGCGGGCCTGGGCGTGTTCCGCACCGAGTCTTTCGCGACCGGTAGCGACGCCGTATTTTACGAGCGGCTTTTCTATCTCGCCATTTACGTTTATTTCCTTTACATCTGTTTCAAACGCGCATTCGATAACCCGTCGACAGCACTGATGATCAGCTTGCTGATCGTCGTCGGCCAGTTTGCCCTGAGCTACGTCCGCCCGGATTGGGAAGGCTCCGTCAATTTGCTGCCGTTCGTGTTTATCCTGGGCCGTTTTCTTGGCATCCGCCATCCCGACACTGAGGACAACACGCCGCTCGACACTCCGCGGTTTATTCTGGGCATCGTCGCCTTTGTGATTTTCGTGATTTCTTTCAGTCCTACGCCGTTTATTATTATTGAGTAAGTAGGAGATCGACGCGTTGGTTATCTTTTATTTCCTTTCTCAAAAGGTAATATGGCTAATCACATTTCCCGCAGGCAATTCCTGACCACGCTAGCCGCGACACCCATCATGGCAAGCGGCGACGTTGCGGAGCAGCCTTACACCTATTCTGTCAAAGGGAAAATCGCCGCCTCAGCGCTCGGCCAATCGCTGATCCATGAACACGTGCTGGTCGATTTTATCGGCGCGGAAAAGATTTCGCCGGATCGCTGGAAGCATGATGAGGTAATCCGCAAAGTCCTGCCCTATTTACTCGAAATCAAACAACGCGGCATTCAAACGCTGGTGGAATGCACCCCTGCATTCATTGGCAGGGATGTGGTTTTGTTGAAAAAACTCTCTGAACAATCGGGCCTGAATATCCTGACCAATACCGGGTACTATGGTGCTTCGGATAATAAGTATTTACCCAAATGGGCGTTTACTGAAACCGCGGAGCAATTGGCAAGCCGCTGGATTGCCGAGTTCGAGGATAGCATCGAAGGCTCCGGCATTCATCCCGGATTCATCAAAACCGGTGTCAATAGCGGTGCATTGTCAGAACTTCATCAAAAGCTGATCAGGGCCGCGGCACTCACGCATTTGAAAACAGGGCTCACCATATGTTCCCACACGGGGCCTGCATTGCCGGCACGCGAGGCAATTGAAATACTGAAAAAATCGGGTGTGCATCCGTCCGCATTCGTGTGGGTACATGCGAGCGGGAGCGCGGAGGAGCTTGAAAATGTAGGTCAAAGCGGCTGCTGGATCAGCCTCGACGGTGTGAATGCGGAGAATATCAGCAAACACGTGAACCTGCTTACTTTTTTGAAAAGCAAAGGACGCCTCGCCCAGGTGCTCATTTCGCAAGATGCGGGCTGGTACCGTCCCGGAGAACCGGATGGAGGCGAGTTTCGGGGCTTTACGACGATATCCGACAAGCTGGTCCCCGCATTGAAGGCTAATGGATTTACAGAAGCCGATATTCACACATTAATGGTCGCTAACCCGGCCAAGGCCTTCGCAATCAACGTGCGCAAAGCCTGACACTCCTATTTGTTGATGCGGAACTCCGTCCAGCCATCGGGCCCGGTTTCCAATGCAAAATCGAAGCCGTGGTTGCCCAGTATTTCGCGGGTTAATGTGAGGCCGATGCCCTGCCCATCCCGTTTGGTACTGAAAAACGGGTTGAACAGTTGGGTGCCCACATCCGGGTCAATCGGTTTTCCATTGTTGCGGACGGCCAGGCGTTCGTTCGTCGCGCTGACCCTCACTTCCTGCCCGCTCTCGCAGGCTTCTACGGCATTCTTTATCACATTGATCAATACCTGCTCCATCTGCCCCTTATCGACCTGCCAGAATACGTTTTCCTGCGATTCATTTATCACTTTTATGTTCCGGATAGAAGCCGCATTCTGCATGAATACAGCCACGTCGCGCGTCAGCGCACCCATATCCGTGCGTTCGTGTACAGGCGCGGGCAGGCGCACCACGTCCGCAAAGTTACGCATGAAGCGCGTGAGCTGCTGATTCCGCTCCGACGCCACCTGCAATGCGTCCTTGATATCGCCATAATCCGAGTCCGGCAACAAATGCGTCGTTGTCTGCAAAATCGAATCAGTGGCGCCAAGGGTGTTATTCACTTCATGGGCCATCATCCTGATCACCTTCCCATAAGCATTCTTCTCCGATTCCAGGATTTCGTTAGTCAGCTCCTCAATCATCAGAAACGACCGCCGGAAGCCGCGGTCCATAAAATGTGAGCGCTGCGCCTTAAACGTAGCAATGCCATTGGTTTTGATCAACCTGGATTCCCCGTCCAGCAGGCCGGCGAGTTCAGCGAGTAATGGCAGGTCGGTTTCCTCGGGCTTCTTCCCCATTAATGAACCATTATCTTGCCCGAACTGGCTTTTTGCTTTGCTGTTGAGCGACTCGATGCGGTCGTCGTAATCGAGAATAATGATGGAAATCGGCGATGCTTCGATGAGTTTTTCCAGAAAAAAATGCTGTTCGTTCAGCTTGATCCGCTCCTCGCGCAGCTGGTCGATCATCATATTATAAACCTCGATCAGTACATCGACCTCTCCTTTGCCTGTCGGGACAAATTTGATCGAAAAATCCTTGTCCTTAATAGCTTCGATTCCGGACTTCACAAATTGGATAGGTTGCATAAAATTGTTGTAGAGAATGATAGACATGCCTGCCGACAGCAGCAAAAACACTTCCGAGGCAATAAAAAGGGCCTTATTCTCAAATAGCAGTTTGTAAACCAGCAGGACCAGCACCAGGTGCAGTGCCGCGATGTAGGCAATGTATTTCGTTTTCGTGGACAACCTCATACTTCTTCCGAATCAAACGAGATACCGAATTTCTCCAACCGCCGGTACAATGCAAAGCGGGTAATCCCCAGCGAACGGGCCACTTTACTTACCTTGTTCTGATGATGCTGCATGGCCCGTACGATCATCTGGTATTCCATTTCCTCCAATGTAATACTGCCAACTTCGGGCACATGCTTGTGTGCGGACGCCGCATTACCGGCATGCAGGTTACGCTGGAAATCGTCGATATCGAGCATATTGCCACCGGCAAGGAGTACTGTCCGCTCCACCAGGTTTTTGAGCTGGCGGATATTCCCTTGCAGCGGTAATGTTTTAAGCCATTTCAAAGCCGCATTGCTGATTTTCAGTTCCGGCCGGTTGTAAATGGTTTTCAGGTTATCGGCGAAAAACGCGGAGAGCAGCGGAATATCGTCGGGCCGTTCCCGCAATGCGGGCAATTTTACGGTGATCAGGTTAATGCGGTAATAGAGATCCTCCCGGAATGTGCCCTGCGCCACCATTTCTTCCAAATTACGATTGGTAGCACATATTACCCGCACGTCCACTGTCCGGCTCTTACTGCTTCCCAGCGGCTCGAATGTACGCTCCTGTAACACGCGGAGCAGCTTTACCTGGCTCGACAAGTCCAGTTCGCCGATCTCATCCAGGAAAATCGTGCCCCGGTGCGCCATTTCGAAACGGCCCATCCTGTCCGTTTTAGCATCGGTAAATGCGCCCCGCACATGCCCGAACAGCTCGCTTTCGAACAAGGTGGAAGAAATACCGCCCAGGTTCACCTTCACGAACGGCCGCATTTTGCGGCGGCTGTTGAGGTGGATGGCCTCGGCAACGAGTTCCTTACCTGTCCCGCTCTCGCCCGTAATGAGCACGGGCGCGTCCGTGGGTGCAACCCGGCCAATGGTTTCGAGGATGGCGAGCAGCTTCGGATCTTCCCCTACAATGTTTTCAAAATGGTATTGCTGGTCTAACTTCCGCCGGCTTCCCGCCTGCTGCGCCGGTTTGGCCAGGTTCAGGATCGTTCGGATGGATTGGACCAGGTAATCGTTCTGCCAGGGCTTGGTCACGAAATCGGCGGCACCTTCCTTCATTCCCCGCACCGCGAGATCGATCGTTCCCCAGCCGGTAATCAGTATCACCGGAATAGCGGCATTGTGTTTTTTTATCCGTTGCAGCAAATGCATTCCTTCCCGTCCCGATGTTTCGATCGAGAAATTGAGGTCGAGCAATATCAGCTTCGGCGTCACTGCTTTCAGTATTTCAAATGTTTCCTCCGGCGACCCAGCCCCACGAACTTCAAAGCCCTCCTTTTTCAAAAGAAGCAACAGGGAGGTACGGATGGCCTGGTCGTCGTCTACGATAAGGAGCATGGTAGTGTTTTATGAACGATGTATTTTGACCATGGACCGCTGACCGCCGAATAAGGAATTGCTGTCAGATATTGTCATGTGTTGTCAGCGAGTAGTCAGCGGATCACAAATAACAATACCTGACTATAAATGACAACACATGACTTTCACAAACCACTATTCGGCGGTCCGCGGTCGGCAGTCGGCGGTCATTCCTCATGCAAAGCGACAGCCGGGTGTATCGTGGCGGCTTGCTTGCTGGGGAACCAGGCACATAGTGTTACAATGATATAAATTACGGCGACGGCGGCCAACATCGCGATGATGTAAATTTCCTTATCCAGGTCAAAAACATTCATCAATGGGAACTGGACGGCAAAAATAAGGCCGATAACGAGGCTGAATGTCGCCAGCACCCATATCTCGCCGAGAAACTGGCCCGTTACCCCGGCCTCCGTTGCACCCATGGCACGACGCAGACCTATTTCGCCCTTGCGTTTGGCAATATTCAGATTTAATACACCAAAAAGGCCTAATGCGACATTCGTAAGCAAGAATCCACTCACAATCAGGAAAATAAGCACAGGCACAAGGGTCAGATTTTCACGATTCTTGCGCGAATCTTTGAGATACCCCACTTCCACGCCCCAGCCGGGCAGCATCATCGCAACGTCCTTCACCAGCCGTGCCTCGAAGTTCGCGTCCGTACCCGGTTTGGTTTTAATGAGAATATTCGAATTCCAACGGTCGTTTTTCTCCAAAATCTGAAAAAGTGCGGGATTATCCGACATAAACAGCCCCTTCGCCTTGAACTTGTCTACAATACCAACCACCTTATACATGGTCTTGTCGTCGCGCTTAATGACCTTGTTCAGGCCCGACTCGTTCTGGAACAGCTTGTCTTCCATTACCTGGTTGATCACGATCGGAATGAACTTACCGGCCAGGTCGCTTTCAGCATACCATCGTCCTTTTTTAAGAGGTAAATCAAGTACTTTGGCTAGTTCGGTGTCGGTGTAATAAAAATCTCCGCCTACGCTGACCTTGTTATAAGTTACCGAATTACCGATCTGATTGGCCGAAAAGGGCGTATTGCTGCTCATGCGGCTGGCAGCGGTGACCTCTGAATACGACTTTACCCGCTGCATCGTCCGCTGCAATTTCGCGGCGACATCGGTGGTATCCTGGTTGGAAGACAATTCCAGGTTCCATACCTGTTCGTATTGGAAGCCAATGGGCTGTAAATAATTGCGCAGGTTGAAAACAATGAGCGTGAGTACGCCGAAAAGCACCATAAAAGCGGCCCATACCTCGATAATGAGCAGGGAATGCGTGCCTTTTTTATTCCATATTAATTTAAAAAGATGTCGTAGCATGGTAGTCAATTTTTAATGATTGAATGATTGACCGGGTCGCCGGAGCGATGACTGAATGTTGAGTGGCCGCATTGGAGCCGCTGTAATTCAAAGCCCTGGTTAAGTCAAGCTTTCAGCGCTTCCGCTATTTTCAATTTCGACATTCTGAAAGCTGGTAAAACGCCCGACAATAGTCCGAAAACAAGGCATACCAACACACTGACCAGGAATACGGGCAGGTTGATCGTCAGATCGGCGTAGGCAATCCACCCGCTGGAATTGATGAAATGGATGATCACGAGCGTCAGGATGAGCGCAAATGCACCGCCGATGAAGGTAATGAATACGTTTTCGATGATAAACTGCCACAAAAGCGCTTTCGAAGGGGCTCCGAACGCCTTCCTGACGCCGATTTCCGAAGCGCGTTCGAGAATGCGGCTGATGTTGACATTCACCAGGTTCACCGCCGGCAGTCCCATGATCATCAGCAGCACCAGCCCCACGATCGCATACAATGCAATGCGGTCCTTTTCGCTTCTGGTGAACATATTGAGAAAATGGTCAAAATAGGTATCGGCCTTCACGATTAGAACATTGAACCGATTATTGTCCGAATATTCCGAGCGGGGGATACGGGACACGTAGCTATCGAACTCCGCCTGCACAGCCGGAAGGTCACCCTTGTTTTTGGTCAATACAATGGCTGCAAACCGCCCGCGGATGCCCTTGTTCTCATAGTTGCTTTTGGGCGCGGTATAGGGAAAATAAACATCCGAATAAGTGTAAACCCTCGTTGGCGGGCTTCCTTTCACTACCCCTATCACCCGAAAATTGATATTTTCGATATCGATCGTTTTTCCCACCACCGTTTCTGCATCGCTGCCAAAATACTGGTCGCGCAGCGCGTCCGTAATCACCGCCACATGGTCGGCATTGCGGATGTTCGTTTCGTCGTAAGGCTTGCCTTCGAGGAATTCAAAGTCGGTCACCGACCAGAAATCGACGTCGGTGTATTTGGTGTTCAGCTTGATCCGCTTCCCATTGGTATAAGCATTCGAAAAGCTGAAATTGCTCATGATTGCGACGCGCTCAGCCGATTTAATCGACTTGGCATACTTGGTCAGAAACTCGAAAGATGCAGGCCCCGACGACATGGTGGTGTTCGCAGAATCGGTTTGAACGATGCTGGCAATGTAGAGCGACCGGCTTCTTTTGTTTTCCGGATAATGCGCCCCGAAAAGATGGTCGAGGAAAGAGGTCACGACCATCAGCACCGTCAACGTAAGGGTGATGCCGAACAGCGTGATGAAAGTATAGAAGGGATGCCGCAGCAGTACCTTCCAGGCGATTTTTATGTAGTTTGAGAGCATGGCGTTAATGTTTATATAGTAGCAATTGGATGGGTTGACCGCCGACCATTGACGGCCGACCGCTGACCGCCGATTACCTGTTTTCTTGCTATAAGTGGCCTCCTGTGGTCGCATATTTGCGATCGGCCGTCGGCCGTCAATGGTCGGCGGTCGGGGCCTGCGGCCCCTAACTCACCTGCGTGCCGTCAAACAGCCTGATGAGCCTGTCGGTCTTTTTCGCCATCGCTTCGTCGTGGGTGACCATTACGATGGTGGCGCCGTCACTATTCAGCTTTTGAAGAATACCCAGAATTTCGTTGCCCATGGCGCTGTCGAGGTTGCCCGTGGGCTCATCGGCAAGTATGATTTCGGGGTTCCCCACGATCGCCCGCGCGATGGCGACGCGCTGCTTCTGTCCACCCGAAAGTTGTTTGGGAAAATGCTTCATGCGGTTGCTCAACCCCACTTTTTCCAATGCTGCCTGTGCAAGCTCGCGGCGCTGCCTGGCCGACGTATTCCTGTAAAGCAGCGGAATTTCGACGTTATCTATCACCGATAGATCATTGATCAGGTGAAAGCTCTGAAAAATAAAGCCCAGCTTGCGGTTGCGCAATTCGGCCAGGTGTTTGTCGGTATAACGCTCCACCGGCGAGCCGTCGATCTCGATTTGTCCTTTCGAAGGCGCATCGAGCAGCCCGATGATATTCAGCAAGGTACTCTTCCCGCAACCCGAAGGTCCCATGATAGACACGAACTCCCCTTTCTTCACATCGATGTTGATGTTGTTCAGAGCTAATGTCTCAATGGAACTCGTGCGGTAAACTTTTTCTACGTTTTGGAGTCTGATCATGGCGTTGGTACTTTAATGTTGGATGTTTTATTTTATGACCGCCGACCATCGACCGCCGACCGCCGAATGGTAGTCTGTTGCGATGCAGGTCAAGCCAGCTGTTTTGCTTTTTATCTTTTAATTATAAAATCAAATTCAATGATACTCGCATGCGATCGGCAGTCGGTGGTCTGTGGTCGGCGGTCAATACGCAATTTTCCTGTTCAGCTCAAAGTCATAAAGCGTCAGCAGCCGCAGGCTGTAATACGCCTGCCAGTAATCCCGCAATGCCAGGATGTAGTCACGGCGGGCGATGTCCTTTTCCTGCGTGGCAATGCCGAGGTCGGTTACGCTGAGATCGCTGAGGATGAAACGCTCCTTGGCGATCTGGTAGCGGTCGGCGGCGATGCCGTCGGCGACCTGCGTGAGTTTTACCTGCTTTTGCAGCATTTGTAAAAGGGTTACCTGGGTAAATATTTCCTGTTCAAAGGTAAGCTTATCCTGCTCCACCGATTGCTGCGCAAATTCCTGAGCAGCGCGGGCTACCTCGGTTCTTGCCTTGTTGCGCCCCCAGGTGAGGATCGGCAGCGTGAGTTGAAGCTCCACAAACTCGCGGTCCTGCGGGCTCACGTACACATCGCGCGGGAGGCTACCCTGGTTCGACAACCCGAAAGTGGCATTCAGCGTCGCATTCAGTCCGTTGTCTTTCCTTGCCTGCTGCACATCGCGCTCGGCTTCGAGCAGCCTTCGCCGGAATGCCACCGAGGCAGAGCGGTTTGCAAATGCCTCGTCGAGGGCAACCCGGGGATCAATCGCAAATTCACTGGCTTCTGCCGGGATGCCCAGTTCCAGTTCCCGCTCATCGCGCGAGCCCATGTACATTTTCAATTTAAGCGAGGCCACGGCCGCCGATTGCTGAGCCGAAGCGAGGTCCTTCTGGGCGGTAAGCAGCCCCATTTGCAGTTGCAAGAGGTCATTCTGGGAGATTTTGCCCAGCTCCAACTTGTGTTTTGCGATTTTAAACAACGTATCATTGTTGCTCCGGTTCTTCTCGGCAATCTGCAAATTCACCTGCGAGACCAGCAAGTCGAAATAAAAACCGGTTGCATCCAGCGCCACCTGTTCCAGCGATTGGATGTATTGCTGGTTGCCCTCCTGGTATTTCAAAGGCGATATCCTGCGATCCCATTTGAGGGGATTGAATCGAAACAATGGCTGCTTGATGCCTATTTCAAACGGAATGCCGTTGTAACGTGTCACATCACGCTGGAAATCGTCGAAACGCTGCATTTGCTGCTGCACATAAACCGTACCGCCGGTAAGCGCGATACTCTGGCTGAGCGACAGGTTGAGCGTCGAATTGTTGTTCGAAACCTGCTGGAAAGAGACTGTACCATCAGGCTGCACTACCTGAATATAGGACCGCGTAAAACCCGGAACTGTGCCCAGTAAGCTCAGCTGCGGCTTGTAATCGGCCTGAAACGAACGAAACTGCCAGTAATTGGTCTTTTTTTGCGTCACTGCCTGCTTAGAGGCAATGGATTGCTCCTTCGACTGTTGCACCACTTCTTCGAGCGTCAACTTGCGGATTTGCCCCGAAACGGTGCCGGAAAGCACTACGAAAATCCAGAGGAAAAGTTTTCTCATAATCACTGAATGGTTAGCTCTTCCAGGTGTTCGTAATCATTCATATTGGTCAGGATTACCTTATCCCCCGCTTTCAGGCCACTTCTGATTTCGACATAGTCAAAATTGGAAAGGCCTGTTTCGATTTCCCGCCGGTGTGCCTTGCCGTTTTCGAGAACGTACACATATTGTTTCCGCTTACCTGTAAACGCGGGGCCATTCGCCACGCGCAGTGTCTGGGCACTTTTGCTTGTAACCACATACACCTCCACCTTCATATTGGGCCGGAGCGATTCATTCCGGGCATTGTCGAGCTGGATCGTGAAGCCAATCACGCCATCCTTCACAGCCGGCTTCACCTGCGTGATTACCCCGCGCAGCTGCACATCATTGATTTTGATAATGGCCCCGAGCCCTGCTTTCACCTGATCCGCATATACATCCGAGCAGCTCCCTTCAACCCGAAAACTACCCAGATCGGCCACTTTGGCCAGCATTTCCCCTTCATTTACCGACGATCCGATATTCTCGTTCACCCAGGTAAGCACGCCCGGGCGATCGGCGATGATGTCGGCCATTTTGAGCTTATGCTGTAATTCCTGCAAGTTTTTGCCTTCTATCTGCGCACCCAGCTCAGTCTCGCGCAAGCTGGCTCCCATCGATTCGCGGTTATACCGAAGGTCGTTTTCCAGCTGCTTCTTTTCGAGTTCCGCGATTTTCAGTGCATTCTCGGCGCGAGTAATGTCCTCGACAGTCCCTCCACCCACTTTTTGCAGCCTTTTGGCGTCTTCAAAGTCCGCTTTCAGTTTGTTGATATTCAGAGATTTGATCTTGTCATTAATCTCTGCATCATACAAATTCTTGTTAAGCTTCATCCGCAGCTGGTCGATGCCGTTGTTTTTCAGTTCGAGCTGGTCTTTGTACCGTTCAAATTCGATCTCCGTCAACGATTTGTCGAGTTCAACAATCGGCTGCCCGGGCTTCACACGCGTTCCGGGCGTGAGCAGTATGCGCTTAATGCTCGCACGGATCGGGCTCGTGAAGATCTGCTCGTAGGCCGGGATGATTTCTCCCGAAGCAGTCAGCGTGTTTTCGACGTCGCCGGTTTCGACGGTACCGGTCCTCATGCGGTCACTTTCGAGCGTGCTGGAAAGCGATTTCTTAAAAAAGTAAAACAGAACTGCCAGCCCGATGACGACGGCACCGATGATCACCCATCGGCGGTTCCTGGTTTGCTTGACATATTCCGGTGCAATTTCCCGATCCATGTAGGTCTGGTTGGAGGTTTTCAATGGAAAAATTCATGGCTAATACCCTTTCATTTATCCGAAATCCGTGCCAATACATAACAAATTACAAATCAGACAATTACATCAAATCATAAAACAAAAAAACCGTGCGATAACGCACGGTCAGTGTGATTTCAAACTTATTTCTTCCGCTGTTAACTTTTCGGTCAGGTCTTCAATTTTTTCTTTTTCGCAGCCGGAAAAAGAATGTTGTTCAAGATCAACCGGTAGCCGGCCGAGTTCGGATGCAGGTTCAAATCGGTCGGCTCTTCCCCCACACGGTGCTGGTAGTCCTCCGGATCGTGGCCGCCGTAGAATGTAAAAAAGCCCTTGCCATGCGTACTATGAATGTAGCGCGCCTCCTTGGCATTTTTGTTCTCCGCCAGGATGATTACCTCCGGTTTGATCAACCGGTTTTTGAATGCAGTGGTTTGTCCCAGAAAACCTTTGATGATGGTCTGGTGATTTTGAGTGAGCATGCTCGGTACCGGGTCCCATTTGGCCGAGAACTGGAAAAGCGAGAAAAAGTCGTTCGATTCGATCATACCCCGTTCGTCGGGCTGGTTATCAATGTCCGAGAACTCAATTTCATACGGATAAGGAATCGTTTTGAAGTCCTGGAATGCAAATGAATTGTTGTAGTTCAGCTTTCCATTCGCTGTCGGATCTGCGGGTGTGCCGTCGTACATGGCATCCACGATATCCACGCCGTCGGCGGCCAGTGCGATATCAAAAGTATCCGTCGCATTGCACATGGCGAACATATAACCTCCCCCGGTCACAAACTCGGCGATCTTTTTGGCGACGGCCAGCTTCATCTGCGGCACATTGTTGAACTGGAACTTGGTAGCAGTCTCTTCTGCTTCCTTTTTCTGCTCACGGTACCAGGGATAATCTTTGTATTGGAAAAACTTGCCAAACTGCCCCGTGAAATCTTCATGGTGCAAATGCAGCCAGTCGTATTCGGGTAATTTATTGTTCAACACCTCATCATCATACACCACATCGTAGGGAATCTCAGCATAGGTAAGCACCAGCGTCACCGCGTCGTCCCAGGGTAGCTTGGATTTGGGAGAATACACCGCAATGCGGGGTGCTTTTTGCAGTTTCACCGCGTCCATATTCACATCCGGCGAACTGATCTGGTTTAATATCTGCCCGGCTTGTCCTTCGGAAATCACCTCGAAGCTTACGCCGCGCACGGTCATTTCAGATGCAAACTGCTGATTGTAAGCTACCATAAAACTGCCGCCCCGGTAATTGAGGAGCCAGTCCATTTCCATTTCATAGTTTTTCAGTATCCAGAAAGATATGCCGTAAGCCTTCAAATGGTTCTTTTGCGACTCATCCATCGGGATCAGCAGGCGGTTTGCCATAGCATTCAGCGAGCTGATCAAAAAAATGACGAGCGGGATATACAGGCGTATCACTGGTTTGATTCTTTCGACTTTCATGCGCAGTTTTACATTCAGGTAAAGATTAAATATAATAAAGAATCCGGCACGTTCCGAAATCTGCCACAAAACTCGTACCGGTTTCCGGCGTCCGGCCGCATTTCAAACCCTGTGCGGATTCCATACAGACACTATTACTAACGACCAAAACCTGTTTCTGGTGCACCACCTTTACATGCCATGATTATACGCGAAAACATCGAAGAAGGCCTGCGTTCGATCCAAAGTAACCTCCTCCGGACTGTACTCACAGCCATGATCATCGCCATCGGCATTACCTCCCTCGTAGGAATACTTACGGCCATCGACGGCATTCAAGGGTCCGTTAACAGCAGTTTCGCCGACCTAGGTGCCAACACGTTCACCGTCCGCAACCGCGTGGACGACGATTTCCGTAGCGGAGGCCGCCGCAGCAAGCAATATCCCGCAGTCACCTACCGCCAGGCCAAAACCTTCGCCGACAAATTCAAAGCAACGTATCAGGCCACGGCATCGCTTTCGGCGGACATTGCCGGTGCTGTGCAAGTCAACTACCGGAGCAACAAAACCAACCCGAACAGCAACGTGGTCGGCTCCGACGACCAGTACCTGGGCATTAACGGCTACAAGATCAGCCTCGGCCGTAATCTGGACAAGAATGACCTCGAAAAATCCCTGAATGTTGCAGTACTGGGCCAGGAAATTGCGCGCAAACTTTTCGAACGCAACGACCCGCTCAACAAGGAGATTACCTTCATGGGCAGCCGGTATAAAGTAATAGGTGTATTGGACAAAAAAGGCTCGCTGGGAGGCAACAACAACTCTGACCGGCTCATCCTCATCCCGCTGGAAAACGGCCGCGGCCTCGCCGCCAACCGCACGCTCACCTACAACATCACAGCCTCTGCCCCCAATGTTTCCGACGGCGATATGATCGTAGAAGAGGCCCGCGGCATGATGCGCCGTATCCGCAACGACGAACTCGGCAAAGAGGATTCGTTTACCATCGACCGTGCTGACGCGATGGTGAAGGATTTCGCGAACATCACCGGTTATCTGCGCATCGGCGGATTCGTGATCGGCACTGTAACGCTGCTCGGTGCCTCCATTGCATTGATGAACATCATGCTCGTATCTGTTACCGAACGGACGCGTGAAATCGGCATTCGCAAATCCCTTGGCGCTACGCCGCGCGTAATCCGCATGCAGTTCCTCATCGAAGCCATTGTGGTTTGTATTCTCGGCGGTATCGGCGGTTTGATCCTCGGCATCATCGTTGGAAACTCCATTACGGGCGTTATCAGTGAAAACGCCACCTTCGTAGTCCCGTGGCTCTGGATGGCTGTCGGTATTGCCATATGCGTGATGGTAGGTGTGCTTTCGGGTATTTACCCGGCCATCAAAGCATCTCGCCTGGACCCGATCGAGGCATTGCGCTATGAATAAGCGGGTTAGCAGCGAGCCCTGAATTTTGTCACAAAAATCTTGCAAAAATTTGCATCAAGGACTTGCTTAATCTCTTTTTCTGCCTACTTTTGCACTCCCAACCCAGCAGATCAATGCCCAGATGGCGGAATTGGTAGACGCGTTGGTCTCAAACACCAATGAGGTAACACTCGTGCCGGTTCGACTCCGGCTCTGGGTACGGTAGCCCCTCGGCGCAAGCTGAGGGGCTTTTTTGTGTTTTCGAGCACAAAAAATTACAATTAAAACTTCGCAAGATATTGTTTTGTCGCCATTTTGATTCGACTTCGGTTGTGGGAACTAAGCAAGACTTTTCACGCAAAACTCCGAAATCGAGATAGCGCACAAACACATATTCATTTGAATAACAATCAGATATACTTACGAACTGAGTTGCATTTCCGGTTCGACATGAATGCCTGTCTCAGTAAATCAGCGGACGGAAAGTTTTTGAACCATTGAAATGTGAGATGGCTAACTGAGATTAAGGCCTCATGCGCTCATAGGCTATTCCCAAAGCTTACTCTGAGTTGAGAAATGGGACGTTTAGTAAGGTGCATGATTAATTCTTACCTTAACAAGTTCGACAGACTAACCAGAAACCAACGCAAAGAGCTTTATACGCCAGTGGTACCTATCCCTGCTATCTATTCCATCACAGATTTTTTTAACGCCTACGGATTAGGACGACCCCTGCATCCGCAGATCATGTGTATGCGCCTGGAAGAGCAGCCCGATACCAAGCTGAAAGTGATGCCTTTATACCGATCCAATTTTTATCGGATTATTCTGTTTACCAACTCTCAGCTAGCCTTCACTGCCGGGAATACCAGGCAATCAATTGGGCAGAACTGTTTAAGTTTTAGCTATCCCGGGAAATTAGAATCCTGGGAGCGGGAAGGTCGATTATATGGAACCGTTATTTATTTTACTCAGGAATTTGCAGATGTCGATTCGACTCATTCTGGGTTTGACAGCCAATATCCCTTTTTCACCCTAGCAGGCGATACCCTCCTGTCATTAGATCAAACAGAGGCTGACCAGCTCCGGCAGCTGGCCGAGGAAATGATCCGGGAAATGTACTCCGAACTGCCCGACAAATTGAGCATGGTTAGAAAGCTGCTGGCAGTTTACCTTCATAAAATTCGCCGCCTATACACCCAAAAAATGGGGCAACTGCCCGCTGAGCAGAAAGCCAATCAAGCTCTGTTAAATCGATTTAGGAATGTTCTGGATGAGTATGTAACTCAGTTGGTCAGCGGCCAGCAGTCAGTAATGCCTTCGGTCTCCTTGCTGGCAGACTTGCTAGGGATCAGTGCCAATTATCTGAACGAAGTAATTAAACGGGTCAGCGGTTTACCGGCATCCGCTCATGTACAACGTAAAATGATGCTGGAAATCAAAGCTCTTTTATTGCACTCCGATGACCAGGTCGCCCAGATTGCATACCGATTCGGTTTTGACAACGTATCCTATTTCAATCGATTTTTCAAAAAGCAAACAGGGCAGACACCCCTCGAGTTTCGCGCGCGGCACCAGGTCTAAAGCCGTAAAAAGGACAAGCATAACCGTAAATCGTGTTAGCTCTATGCAAACTTCTAAAAGGAAATTTGTGGTCAGAAAACAATCGAACCATGATCCGCAAACTTGCCGCAATCTTTTTCCTGCTATTTGTCAACGGTGTAGTGGCCCAAAGCAAGCCTGACGGCCAATCCACCCCAACTGACTTGGACACGATTAAAGCCCAATTAACTCCTGAAGAGTTTAAAGAATACCAGAGCTGGGTGGCTCTTGGCGTAGGTGGACTACCTCACACGGTAGAAGGCTTTCGTACACTGCAAAGCCTGAATAAGAAGCTTAGAAACCCATTAGATATTTCCCAGCTCGTGGGCAAAATGGGTGCAACCGGCGATGTAAAAACGCTGAGGGACTTGCCTAAGCGTACAGGAGCCAGACCAACGATTGCGCCGTTTGCCATTCCTCACCGGCAAACCGACCAGCATAATAACACGGCCATCCGTGACAAACAAAAAGCCCTCTTTGATGAAGTCGTGGCACAAAACAAATCATTGGTACACATCCAGAAGAGTTATTTTGAGCGGCATAATGATGCGGTGTTTCTCAATGACAGCACAAAAGGCAATAAGACCGTCGTAACGGCTACGCATGCCGAAGTAGGCCATCTGCACCCAACCGACGGATCGATGCATTTTTCGTTGAGTCCCAGTGATACCAAAGAAGTGCTGGAAAAAGGTTGGGGCGAGTTGCACGGGTTAGCCGGGCAAATCTATAAGCCTGGAAGCCAATTACCGTCAACCTATATGATGGTGTATTCTCCTCGAACAGAGGGGGAGTTAGTAACCATCAAGAAAATACTGGAAGCCGCTATTTTATATTCTTCCCTGCGCACCACCAACTAAGGCGTTGACCGATTCAACCTTGTCTGATCAACAGATCCTGCAACATTTTTCGGTTGCATATGATTTAAAAGGAAGTTGGGTAGCCGGTATGTGCCGGGATAGCATAGGTACCTGGAAAATTGGGAAAGTAAAGCTGCATTGAGGGGTTTATTGTCATTAATAGATCAACCAAACCATACTGTATGAAGACACAAATCGCAATTTATTGCCTGCTATTGCTGATGAGCCAATCGATTTGGGCGCAATCTCAGACTTCGATTAAACTGTTTCGTTTTGGCCCAAGTGGGTATGAAAAGCCAGGTGTTGAATATCCCGATGGCAGACGGCTGGACGTCTCTGAATTCGGTAGTGATTACAACGAATCATTTTTTGAAACAGACGGTATTAACCGCCTGAAAAATTGGTTGGCTACTTATGCTGCTCAGTGCCTGCCAGTCGATAAGAGCGTTCGGATCGGGCCTTGTGTTGCCCGTCCGTCAAAAATAGTCGGCATTGGTTTAAATTACCGAGATCATGCCCAGGAGGCCAGTATGGCGATCCCGAAGGAACCAGTAATTTTTTTGAAAGCAACGTCTTCATTATCGGGCCCGTTTGATCCCATTCCTATGCCCCCTAGCTCGCAGAAGCTGGATTGGGAAGTCGAGATCGCAATTGTAATTGGGAAGAAAGCGGCGCTACTTTCTGAACAGGAAGCCGTAAATTACATTGCAGGCTATGCCCTGGTCAATGATGTGAGTGAGCGTAGTTATCAATTGGAAGGAACTGGTCAATGGACAAAGGGGAAAAGCTTTGATGGGTTTGGCCCTTTGGGACCTTATTTCATACCCGCGAGTCAACTCCCAGACCCTCAGCATATAGCCCTGCAACTAAGCGTTAATGAGAAGGTCATGCAATCTTCAAACACGGCCAATATGATCTTCGGCATCAATTATCTGGTGAGCTATATCAGCCAGTATATGACCTTACTTCCGGGGGATGTGATTATCACAGGTACACCCGCCGGTGTTGGGCTTGGTCATAAACCAGCCGTTTTTTTGCAAGTGGGCGACGAAGTTGTTTTGAAGGGTGAAGGATTAGGAACTCAACGACAAAAAGTAGTACCGTTCAAGAAAGATCGATAAAATCTTATTTTTCAGCTTTCAATAATACTCTCACCATAGAGCATAAAGGTGTTATACATCCTTTTTGCTCACCTACAACCTACTATTCGTCTGTGAATGGAATCAGGGACCGCGGCCGTTTTCGATACAGCCGGTCCTATTGTTGGATTCTCACAAAATACTCCTTTTGGACAAAAAGTCACTTAACTCAGCTATTTTACGCAAATCAATAAGCAGTTGGTTCGACATTTGTCCCGTTGCGGGTACGGTAGCCCCTCGGCGCAAGCTGAGGGGCTTTTTTGTGCTCGAAACACAAAAAAATTACAATTAAAACTTTGTAGGATATCATTTTGTCGCCATTTTGATTCGACTCCGGTTGTGGGGGCTGAACTGGAGCCGATAATATTTCCGTAATTTCCCGACCATTCCTTAAGATAAGATTTTGCTGTCTTACCCCTGCATGGCACATTATATCATTCTGATTACCTTCGTGGTATGAAAGTTTTTGATGACCTAACCCATTACAATAAATACTTAAACCTGTCGAACCCGATGCACCCTTTGATGGATAGCCGGATTTGCAAGCAGGCCATCCCCAATTTTCCAGCCCAAAGCACTGAGATTCAGGTCAATCTCTTTAAGGTCGCATTTAAGAAAAATTTCTCAGGAGACATCAGATATGGCAGTGGCAAATACAAGACGGAAAACGGTTTGATGCTATTCAGCGAACCCGGCCAAGTCGTTTCATGGGACACGCTCACTTTTTGGGACGGCTACGCTTTTGTCTTCCATCCTGATCTTATCAAAAAAAATCCCATCGCCGGCCAGATCAGTCGTTATAAGTATTTCAGCTATGAAATCGACGATGCCTTGTTTCTGACCGCAGAGGAGGAAGAAACCATCACCTGGCTTTTCACCAGGATACATACGGAGCTACTCGAAAAGCAAGCCGATGCCAATGTAGACGTGATTCTTTCCCTATTGAACGTGGTACTTACATATGCCGAAACCTACTATGAGCGGCAGTTTCGCGACCATCAAGCTCCTGCTCGTACGATCATCTCGAAAATAAAACAGCTTCTGCAAGAACATTACAATAACCTCTCCGAGCCAGTGCACGGGGTACCCACTGTATCCGCATTGGCTTCAAAGCTCAACCTGTCACCCAATTATCTCACCGACTTGGTGCGGCAGGAAACAGGGAAAAATACCATCACCCTGATACACGACTATGTTATCGAACAAGCAGAAATTTTGCTGACCCAAACCGATATGAATGTACAGGACGTAGCATATCAGCTTGGTTTTGACAATGCCCCCTACTTCTCGCGTCTCTTTAAAAAATCGAAAGGCAAATCCCCCCTTGAGACTCGAAATCAGGGAAAAGTGTAAGGATCTCCTTGGTTTGTGTTAGCTGGCCGAAATTGCCGGGTTATAGCTTTGAGCATTCTAACTATTGCTCAATAACTATCTAAACACAACCATGATTTTCAAGACCGACAAAATCAGCGAGAGCTATTGGAAAGTCACGTTCGACAATCCCCCGATCAACATGTTTGACACCGAGTTCTCCAAACAACTGATGGTATTAATGGATGAAATGGAGTCCAACGACAAACTGAAAGTCGTTGTCTTCGAAAGTGCCAACCCGGACTTTTTTGTGGCGCATGTAGAGCTGCTCAACGTCAATGATTTTCCGAAAGGCACAGGCAAGACAGGTCTCTCGATTGCCTGGCCTGATATGGCCAAGCGATTAGAACAGGCCAGTTTCGTTAGCATAGCATCCATTCGCGGCAGGGCAAGGGGACTAGGAAGCGAGTTCGCCCAGGCATTTGACATTCGGTTCGCAAGTGCAGAAAAGGCGTTTCTCGCTCAAGTCGAGATTGGAATAGGATCATTCCCAGGCGGTGGCGGCTTGGAGCGCCTGCATCTGCTTACCGGTAAGGCCAGAGCGCTCGAAATCATTTTGAGCGGACAGGATTATGATGCCCAGACAGCCGCCGTATACGGTTGGGTAAACCGGGCGATCCCCGATGCTGAGCTGGATTCATTTGTCGACAACTTTGCCAGAAGAATCGCATCCTTCGATCAGAAAGCAATTGCGTCGATCAAATCGATCATGAATCAGCGGGCACCCCTTCCCCGAAATGAAGATATCAACGATACCCAGGTCAAATTCTTTGCATCCCTGGAATGGCCGGAAGCGCGACAACGAATCAAGAAATTACTGGGTAAGGGTCTGCAGCAAAACGGAGAACTTGAACTCAATCTTGGTGAGCACATTTACCAAAGCGACCTCTGACACACAATTTCAATAGTCAACTGATTTTAATTGTAATGAAAACTATCATATTAAACGCACCAGGCAGCGTTGACCAGTTGGAGTACGTCGATACCGCGATTCCGGAGATTGGGACCGGCGAGGTGCTTGTGAAAGTAAAATCCATCAGTGTCAACCCTGTCGATACGAAAGTACGCGAGGGCAAGGGACTATATGCCGCCCTGAAGGATGCGTCACCAATTATCCTGGGGTGGGATATTGCGGGTGTAATACAAGCGAGCCGGAGCGAATCTTTTAAACCAGGCGATGAGGTTTTTGGAATGGTGAATTTTCCAGGCCATGGAAAAGCCTACGCGGAATACGTTGCAGCCCCGGCGAGTCAGCTTGCCATCAAACCAGTCAATGTTTCGTTTGAAGAGGCTGCCGCCTCGACCCTGGTTGCCCTGACTGCATGGCAGGCTTTGGTAACGAACGGAAAGGTAGAGGCGGGCCAGCGTGTATTGATTCATGCAGCTGCCGGTGGTGTGGGCCACATTGCAGTACAGCTTGCTAAACATCTGGGCGCAATTGTTACCGGCACATCCTCATCTAAAAATAAAGACTTCGTGCTAGGCCTGGGAGTAGATCGGCATATCGATTACCGTGGGTTTGACTGGCAGGTTCAACCGCGTGAATACGACTTCGTTCTGGATACAATCGGAGGATATAACATCGACAACTCCATAGCAGTAACCCGCGAAGGCGGAACCATTATCAGCATTCCAACCGGACTGAGCGACCAGGTAAGTGAACGAGCGAAAGAAAAGCGAGTGAACGGCTACTTTATTCTAGTCAAATCAAGCGGAGATGATATAAAGCAAATAGCTTCCCTTTTGGAAAAGGGCGTAATTAAGCCGCATGTCTCACAATCGTTCGACTTTTCTCAAATTCGCGAGGCCCATTTGCAGATTGAGTCCGGCAGAACTGTTGGTAAGGTCGTCGTCGTGTTGTAAGCTGACTCTTTCCCGAGCAATTTTACTATCCGCAGTTAACAGAGTGCCAAATGTATGGCACTCTGTCTCGGCAGACGCTCTAAAAAGCGGTTCGACATTTGTCCCATTGCAGGTACGGTAGCTCCTCGGCGCAAGCTGAGGGGCTTTTTTGTGTCTGTAAGCGCAAAAAAATCATTTTACAATATCGGATGTGGATTTGGGATTCGATACCCGCTGTGAGGACTAAGCGGGATTCGGACCGGGATCGTGTCTGGCATCTGAGCTATCCTGTAAAAGACCCGCCCTCCCTACTTGCTATTTAGTTTTGACCAAATAGCATCACAATTGCATTGATTAGACAGGGTATCAGGCACATTGACTTTGTCCAAACCTAGCCGATGATAGCGAAAGAGCAGACTATCACTTTTATCGCCATATGAGCATCTTTTGGATATTTCTCTCAATGTTATCCGATTTTTTCCCGTCGAGAACTCCATAGAATATTCCCAGGCGTAGGCTGCCCCCGCTGTATGAACAACTTTAAATCCATTTCGCGTAACATGGATTCCATCGTAGTGAGATAGCACTCCACCCGCGTCAGAAAGAACACTTTTATAGACTTCCCTGATTTTCGCACCTGCCAGAGGCGCGTTTATCACCACCACCAAAAGCCGCTTAGGATTTCGGTCAAACGAGAGATCGCAAGTAGTTGCGTCAGGGTTTAGCGATCTGGGTTCCAGTACAAGAACTTTGTCTGTCAATTTATCATCATTCAAATCCAGCGATAGACTATCAATGACTGAATAATAGTTAGAAATGAATACCCCGGAATTCAACCGGTAGCCTGCCAGAAATTGGAAACATCGGCGATCAACAGTTGAGAGTTCAGCATGCGAAAAAAAAAGTGTGTCACTAATTGCAGGCCTGCCTGTGTTACCCTCCAAGAAAACATTGGAATATATCGCCCAATAGGTTAATGACAAGAAAAGAAATTTAAGCATGCGATATTTTTCCTAATGTCCCCTTGTACGATTTCAATCACCTGACATCTTACCCAGTAATTCCTTCATATTTACGACGTTTTGGGCAAATATCCGTCTGGTGTTTCCAAACAATTCATCTACTGAGTGGTTTCGGCGGTTTACATGCTGAAAAAGAAGAAGGGACTATTGTTTAAGTCCCTTCTTCTTAAAAACATATTTTTAGCCCCCTAAAACCTAGCCGTGGGATATTACGTTGCCTATTATAGGTTGCTTTGCGATTAGTGTTTTAACGGGTTACCAATACCTGGCTCGCCTTCATTGTATGGTCATTGTAAATCAACCTAATCAGGTATTTTCCAGCTGGAAGTGATTTGATGTTGATTTCATTGTCAGTAACCTTATCAGTACTCAGTGCAAGTTTCCCGTCGCTATAATAAATAAGCACACTTTTAATCCCAGAAGCATTATTGTCAGCGATGACTAATTTGTCGGATGCCGGATTCGGGAATACATACGACACCACTTTTTTCCCCTCATTTACACGAACACTTTTGATCCTGCTGTATGCAAACGTACCATCGAGGTCGACCATTTTCAGGCGGTAATAATTGATATCTTCAAGAGGAGAAAGGTCTGTCATATGGTAGTTTGTCAACCCATTTCTATTGCCGGACGCGGATACAACTCCGATCTGATTCCATGAACGGGTATCGGCACTACGCTCCACTTCAAAGTGCTTGGAGTTGCTTTCCTGCGAGGTACTCCAAGTAAGTTGAACACTGTTGTTTTCGGGATAGGCGTCGAAATGAGTGAGCGTAACAGGAAGGGCCACTTCACTGACGATACCGAGATCAACGGTTAAATTCGCCTGTCCGGCCGCGAGGGTGTAAACCTGCGTGGTGCTTGCCCCATTCGCGAGTGGCCCGCCATCGCTGTCTTTTGCATCATCCGAACCCGATTTAGACGGAGACAACACGTATCCTGCGGGAAGTTTACTGAATTTTATCTTATACGGTCCCGGAGTAAGATTGCTAAACAGATAATTACCCGTTGCATCGGTAACCGTCACAGTGGGTTGCACGCCCGGCGCAGTGGGGTCGCTGTCAATTGAATTACCATTTCCATCCAGCAATTCAACAGTCACATTCGCAACACCAGCTTCACCACCATCCTGAATTCCATTGTTAAGGTTCGTTCCCGGACCATTATCCTCCCATACTTTGTCGCCTATACTGGCCAGTTCACATGGGTTTACCGGCTGAATACCCGGAACGGTAAATGCGTCCACAGTATTTCCTGCATTCTGATCAAGGCCATGTGCGGCAGGAGCGCCATTCGGGCCAGCGCCCATTGCCGTGTTTACATCATAAAATTGCAGCGTCGCATTGTTTATGCCTCCGTCACCATTCGTTGAGCTTACTCCGTTCTTGACAACAATTGTTCCCCCTAGCCCACTCACAAGTTTATTGATCATGAAGTCACCATTGTCATTCTCGAAATAGCCACTAATATTTGTGGGTCCACTGATATTTACGAAACCATTAATTCTGGTACAGGAGCCCTCTGCAAACACTGCCGAAAACGCTCCCTTGTCCCCGATCATAAAGCTACATGCCTGTGAGTCAGCGCCCGGTATACCCGTTGTTTCACAAGTGGTGCTTATCTTACCTGTATTAAGAAAGCCATGCGAATGCAGGTTAAAGTTCCTTTTTACGTTAATTACACCCGTCTCCGAATTAGTGGGATTTGAGGATTCGGCCAGCTCGAGGTTATTAAAATTCATTGTACCGTCATTGGTAAAGTCTGAGCCATTTCCAAAATTGAAAGCGATACCGGCTAGATGGTTTATGATACCTCCCGCCTTGTTGTTAATTTGAAGTGTACTCCCCCCGTTGGCAGCAAAGCTGATAAAAGCGTTTGCGAAAGTTAGAGTTCCCGAGTTATTAATGATTAGATTCCCATTGGAACCACCTGCATTTGTATTCACAATTGCCCCTGCTTCAATAATATATGTAACAAGGCCATTATAATTAAGATCTGAGGGCATTGTCCAGGTTACACCCGAAGCCACCTTGATGATATCGCCCGTACCCAGGTTATTAAATTGGGTATTCACCACACTGGCCGCAATACATATCACGTCCGGATCGCCTGTGCCGTTGACCGTGAAATTATCTGATGTTACGTTGATCGTACAAGTTTGAGCTGCGCTTTTGGATGGGACAAATGCTGCAACAAGTAATCCGGTCAATAGAAGAAATGTAAACGTTTTTTGATTCATAGAAATAAATGGAAACGCGATAATTGAACAATTGTAGAATAATATGACAGAGATTTAAATAGTGCGGTAAGAGCTTATTTTCAGATAGATAATCTCGCTGCGACTTTAAATGAATAGATAGCCGGTACCACGGTCTAGGGTACCTGCTTACGCAAGGTTATTGGAAAACTCAAGAGGTTGTTAGCCTTGTTTTTTTCGGCTACTTTGTTCAGCGGATCCAGCTCGACCTCTACCAGGTAATCACCATTTCTGGTTCCTTTTGGTATGGTCAAAAACTGTCCCTCGTACATCATACCATAAGTATCATACGCCCCCACGGATATGCCTTGTTTGCTGGAATGGCAGGAACTGTATGCCCCCAAACCATAATTGGCCAGATTGCCCGCCCCGTAATTGATGTTCTCAAACCGGCAAATATTATCGTTGTCATTGCAGATGCCCGAGTCAAACAAGCAGTAGCTTATTTTTGAAGATTGCGCAATAACCTCTTTGTGTTTTACCCTGCCTTTCCTTCCCCTTTTAACTTTTACCAGACGAAATTCCACCCAGTCATCAACATGATAATGGTTATGCCCTGGTTTGTCATCGTAGTAGTTTGAGTTTGTTGGGACATCCGTATAACTCAGCTTCTTGTTTTCAGAGAGTGAATAAATCCGCTGATACAGAATTTGCCTCGCTTTTTTTCCATCCGGGCAAACGGTGGTACTATCCACAATAGTGTCGGCACACCGCCATTCATGTAGCCCGAAAACCTCCATGGGGCCGTCTCCTAAATTCGCAATCGATATGGCCAGCTTCAGCTGACCGGGGTAATTCTGATCGTCCTGTGGATACTCCTTGATTTGGTTGTCCGTAAAAAACGGTAAGGTTACAAGGTCTGGCAACAAAGCAGTGCCTTTTTCCGGCATCCTGCAAAGTTCAGGTGATTCGAAAGAGCAACCGCCCAAGCCCGAGTTGGGGTTGGGATTGGCCGAAAATTCAAGATTAAAATAATTGAGAACACCTTTTTTGCCGGCGGCCAGGTCCTGAACAAGCAGATACCATATACCATTGGGATTCTGACTATTGTTCAAAAAGGACATGCGGCCATCTGGAATAAACTCGCCTGCAAAAGGCGCCTTACCGCTATGAATGTAACCATTGAACCCATTGCTCCTGAAGCAAGTATTCATATAGTTCTGCCCGGTCTCTGATCCATTCCTGTTTGTAAGCCAAATCGAAGTACCGTCCGGACTTAGCAGTTCGATCTTTAAGTCAGAGGTTCTCAAATGATCGATATTCAGGCAGACCTTTGCCAGGCCGAAAGAGGAATCTATTTTTAGCGGGAGACCACTTACGGTTATAGGGATCGAGTCAATTCTAAATACTCCTTCAAAGTCTCTTATTTTGGCTCCCGGAGTATTGAAATACTGCGCATGAAGTAAATTTTGATTTGATAAAAAAGATAAGAAGAAGAGCAATAAAGAAAATCTACTAAATGCTTGTAGCTGAGTAAATCGATAAGTCATATTTTAATTTTTATATCTTCTCAATGCGACAACAACTGTCGGTTAGCATCCTCAACCTTTCTTCCTTTAACCGCTGACTGTCATGATTGTCACTTACCTGGCCTCCACAAAAGCTCCAAAAGTCAATGTCCGAAGAAAACCGCTGGCAATGCCAGCGGTCTTAGTAAATTGTCCTCAACGTTATCTATAGACAATTCCGGAATATCAGGCTTCCCTTACAGTTTAAAGAACCTCAAGGGTCTCGGGTTGCTGCCGGTACTTGTCGTAACCGTGTAGAGCCCAGGGGCAAGCTTACTGATATCTATTTCGCACCGGGAGCCGGTTATGGTCCCCACGGAGGTTAATGCAATATTTCCGTTCGAATCGAATAGGGTGAAGACCGGTGTCGATTTCTGGAAGAAGTTGGTGTTAATGCTGATCTTGTCCCCGGCAGGATTAGGGTAAATCGCCGCCACTTCCCCGCTTTTGCCGGTGATCAGCAACGCCTGAATTTTAGAGTATGCATAGGTGCCGTCATGATCAATCTGTTTCAGACGGAAATAATATCTGCCGGCTACAAGACCATCGATTGAATACTGATAGTTGTTAATGGTATTGCCGCCGTTTTCGCCCACGAAGCCTACTTTCACGAAATCGCCGGGGTTATAGCCCATTTCAATCTCGAAGCCCGCATTATTGACTTCGTCGGTTGTCTTCCAGGAAAGCAATGCCGTGCCGGACTCTTTTGCTGATACGTCGAAAGAGATCAGCCTGACAGGCATCGACGATTTTTCGATGGTGAAATTTTGGTTTGATATATCGAAGAAAATGTTCGGCGAATTGCCGTCGGCAGTACTGGTGCTGGCAGCGACCTTTATTCTGGCCTCCGTGGTGCTGGTATCGGGCAAGGTGATGGCCGCAGACCCTGAGTTGGGCACACCGCTTGCAAGAACCAGTGGGAACGTGTTTCCGCCATCCAGAGAGACCGAAATGTCAACCAGCGTACAATTGACAGGCGCCGCTGTGGTACCGTTCACACTCCACTCGACAGTCAGCGCATTATTGCCCTTTTTTGTCCCCGAAGGATCATTGGTAACCAGGAAAGGCCCAGAATTGCCGTCGATATCTACCGTTACCTTTTCCGACACTACGCCGCCCAGGTTATCGCGTACGGTCAGTGTGTGGGTTGTTGCAATGCCAATCGAAGGAAGTTTATCGCCTTTCGCATAATTTGACCCATCCAGCACCGCTGAAAGTCTGGGGTAATATCTTTTACCCGGCATGCTGCTCGCATTGGATTCCACCGGCGGGTAAGACCTGAAAAACGGTGGTTTGGTATCATCCGAAATGGTCGATGCGGTCAGCATTGCCTTGTCTGACTCGCTGCTGACGTTTGTACCTTCCCACGAGTAGCTGAGCACATTTGCCGCATCACTGTCTGTGGCGAGCGCTTCCAGTACAAAAGGAGTGGATTTAGGGATTACGTACGCCGTTTGCATGGCTGTAATTACAGGCACGGCATTACCGGTAGCGGTTTCGGCAAAGCAATCGAGTGTGGCGATGTACGTGTTGGCCTGGTCGAGACTCACCGCGTGAAAGTTCAGAAACGGGGCATATGGAGCCTCATAGTCATCATTCCCTACCAATCCCGAACCGGGGTCGCTGTTGCTGCACGTGTACCCATAGCTCATGATCGTGGTTCCTGCGCCGGGCTCAACGGACGTTCCGAATGAGCGGGTCGTACATACGGGCACGTTGCTGTTATATGAATGCGACATACCGAACTGGTGCCCCACCTCATGGGCAACAAGCTGAAAATCAAAAACCTCCGCGTAGGAGCCGTCCCCTACCCCTGATACTCCCTGAGCTTTCTCAGAAGAAACGCAAACCGAAGGACTGGCGGCAAGTCCGCCGCCGGAGCTACCTGCATACCCCAGTACATGGCCTATGTCATAGCCGGTATTGCCGAGCGCTGCATCCAGGTTTTGCTGATTTTGCGTAAGCATCGCGTCCTGGTCGTCGTTGTTATAGGGATCAGTAGCGGCGTCGGTATAAACCAGCGTTTCATCGCTTACGAGCACAAGGGCCACGCTCAGCTCTTTCTGATAAACGGCGTTCAGGTTGTTTACGTAGTTTGTCAATGCATTGAACCCCGAAATTTGCGTCCCACCTTTATGTGCCGTAAACTCGGCGGTCGCAGCCATCGCCAGTTTGAATGTTCTTAATGTGCCTCCGGTAGCCAGGGCGGCATTTGCGCGCTGACTCGCTCCATTTTGGCCGGATGTCTGAGGAAGCTTCACATCCAGCGCACCGCAGCGGTTGTTTGCATTTTTCAATTTGCCGGTCTCCGGGCTTACAGCATCCCTCGCGAAATAGCTTTGGTACAAACTGTCGGATGAATTCTTATCAAACTTCTCAAAATAGACCGCATCGTTTTCAACCCCTAAAACAATCGCACTGAACCCGCTGGAAGTGAAATTGATCCGAAGCGAATAATTCGGATGCTGCTTTCCCTTACCCGAATAGGTTTTGATTTCAGGGTGCTTTTTTGCGACTGCCGGCGCCAGGATCGAAGACTCGAATAGCTCAAAAACCTCCACAGTACCATTGGGCAAGGGTACCTCCAACGGGATACCACCTGCCAGCTTTCTGGGAAATTCAGGCTGCGCCGGGGCCAGGTACTTTTTCAGGCCCGCGCTGTGTATGCGGTGCACCGAAAATTGAGATACGGTCGCCATCTCACGTGCCCGCGCGGCGGCGCTGATTTTTGTCTCAACAAAGAAACCCTTCTGTGCGAAGGCAAGCTGGGAAAGAAAAGCAAGTAAAACTGTAAAATGAATCTTCATAGCGTATAACGGTGAATTGATATGATGGCTTTATGATCGGTAACATAGACTGAGCCGCGAACAAATAGTTGTTTCCTCATCATGCGTAGCTACGCTTCTGATCGAAATTCAGCACTTTGCCGAGCATCATCACGTTTTTCGTGTTGGTCTTCCGGAGTATGTTCTTTTTTATTGTGCTTATCGTGGAAGCTTTTCGATTGGAATCCCGGGCTATCTGGCTAATTGACAATCCTTCTAAGAGCCGAAAAGCAATATCCAATTCATTTCTGGTCAGCTCGACGGCCTCCCGGTCGGCTCTGCCTGCCAAACCCAACAACCAATCCACACCGTCCGGGCATATGTAAGTTTTCCCCGACGATAGCCTGTTTAAACACTGTTCAAATACTTCCAAAAAATCCAGCGAGGTTACATAACCGTCAAAACCCTTACTCAGGTAAGCACGTAAGTTCAGGAACGGGTGTTTGCTGGATACGTTTTCCCACACAAGTATGCGCGACTTGGAATACCGGTTGGAGGCTGCCCGAAGCTGCGCAAGGTTTTCATGTATGGTGTCAAGTTGGGAGAGACATAGAATGACTATATCGGCCGGTAACGTTTCTCCCAGTGTCTCGTGATGAAATTCAGATAAACTGGTAATTTCTGCATTCTCGATTTTTTCGCTTACTATTTTGGCAAGTCCCCATCGTTCCAGGGCAGCCTTACCAATAATATCAATTTTCATCGGGCTATGAATTAATCAAATTGCGCGGTTAATGAGTCGAACAAAAGGATCCCGTACCGATCCGTACGGGTTATCCTTTTTAGGCCGTTCTGAACGGGCCGGCGAAGAAAGGCGCTGCTTACCTGGAAATCAGAATTTTTTCGGCAACGCTCTCTCCACCTTCATAGTGTGCTTTTAGTATGTATATTCCATTAGCCAATGACGCCACATCGATCCCTTTTTCCGGGAGAAGGGTCAGCTCCTTCACCAATTGACCTGCGCTGGTATAAATCCGGATTCTGCTGATGGCTTCGGGCCTATCGACCGCTATATGCAGCCGGTCGGAGACTGGGTTGGGATAGACCGAGATTTTCATTTCGGTCTTGAACTCCAAAGCAAGGATTTTGCTAAAAGCAAACGACCCGTCAAAGTCGACCATCCGGAGCCGGTAGTAATTGGTACCGTCGGAAACCTCCTGATGCAGGAAATCGTATTTTCTTAGTACTTCACTTGTTCCATGCGATTTTACAGTCCCCACAACCCGCCAATCCTTGCCGGTAACGCTATGTTGTATTTCAAAGAAATCACTGTTGGATTCGAAAGTAGTCTCCCACCTCAGTAGCGCCTGACGAGCATCGTTCCTTGCCGCGTTGAAGCCGACCAACGTCACTGGCATAGGATCCCCCAGGTTTATTGTGTAAGCAACCGAAGGGCTTTGCACACCAGCGCGATCAACAAATGCATATTCAAATGTCATAGCCGTGTAGGTACCGCTCGTCAGCTGAATTTTCAGAAGTGAAGGATCATAATTTCCGATCAGGTATCGTCCGCCAGACAGCACGACAGGCTCATTTCCATAGAAAAGCACCCCATTATCAGGTAAGGCAGTGATTACAACGCTACGACCTTGAAGAGAACCTGTCACAGGTTGGTCTTCGGGATCACTTCCTCTTAGCGGTCCGGGCGAGGAATTATTTCCAGGTGTACCCGTGCCGGTTCCGTTTAGAACAACGCTATCTCCCGGTTTGGGTCTTGCTCCGTTAATCGTATAAGTCTGCTCTTGTGCTAGTGGCGGGTGCTGAACCCCGAAGTTAACGTTCGTAATGGCAAGAGGGCTACCCGAACTTATGTTGACGGAGACGCTTCCATCAATGCTGCCATCCGGTGTGATGCCATCGACCGTAACAGGTCCCGTACCTTCCCCGGTATTTTGCCAGCCAGCCGGCAATTGAGCGCTCGTGCTACCGGCGGGAGTCGTGTTTAACACAAGTTGATAGTTTCCATCGGCAAGGTCGGTGAAGGTATAGGTTCCGTCAGACTTTACCGCTGTCGTCGCAACAATTACGTTGTCTTTTATGAGACTTACATACAAACTTCCGCCGGCATTGGTACCTGAACCATTAACGAACCCGCCATCGGCATCATTCGAAATCCGCCCGCTGATAGAGTAGTTGGCCACTTTAAAGGGAATGGATGCGAAACTCTCTCTACCGCACGCATCGGTAACAACGCATGTCAGAACGCAATCCGTACTTCCCTCCGCAGGCGTGAACGTCGTGGCCGCACTGTTGGGATCTGCAAAAACACCGCCACAGCTGGAAGACCATTTGTATTGCAAAGCCGAACCGGCCGGTGAAGAAGCTGCCACATGAACGGAATAGGCATTCCCGTTTTTCTGTATCCCGCTGCTTTGTAAAACCGGTGTCTTTTCAAGGGCCGCTAACAAGCTGAAATTAAAAAATGCCCTCTGTGCTGCGATCGAAGCAGTACTTTTGCCGCTGATATCATGCCCTCCCTCATACATCACGTATCCCAGATTGCTATCGCCATATGCATGACCAAAGGCTATGATGGCCGCCTGCCCGGGAGAAATTCCATTGAGCACCTGCTTTTGATCCGGCGCGTAGGCAATCAGCTGCGTAGTCGACCGCCAGCTACCGCCGGCCACCGGCAGATAGGTTTGTTCCGAGCCACCTGTATGCGCATCGTCGGTGATACCCATGTATTGGGCTGCAGGGCTGCCGAAATGCTGGTGAACAAATGGCGTCCGCGGGTCATCATGATCTCCATAGGGGATCAATGCATTGCCAGCTGCCCCGACGTTATTGGCAAGAAAATTAAGTTGTTGGGATGTATTTGACGGATTAAACAGGTTTTCCATAATACTCACACTTCTGCAACCTGCCCATACCGATCCATGATTGTTCTTTACCCAGTCATAGAGATTACCGTGGGTACTCCATGCGGGGTCAGAATGGGGCATGACAAAAATGTCGTCGCAAGCCCCGAGGGCCGCCGGAAGCTTATGGTTGTAAGCGGTAGAAGGAAGCCCGGCTTCCGAAAAAAACTTCTCGGCAATGCCATCGTTCTCCGCATTCAGGGTCCATACAGGGGCCGAACTCAAGGTATAAGTCACGTCGGCGGCAAAAGATGCACCCGCAGTGGTCCCTGTCACGCCATATGAAGTAATCCTGCTTTGAATAGCCGGGGTCACATATTGGCCGGGGATGATAAAAGTGCCTCCTTTATAGTCAACTCCGTTGTAGGTGAAATCAATCCCGTCTTTTCCTTTTGCCTGATTTATAACCCATTTGACAGGAATTTTGTGGGTCTTTAGTAATTCATATATCAAACCATACGGTTTTAATCCGTTATTCACTGTCTGGGGGACTATTCCCATATTAATTATGTAAGAACCCGACGGAAACGTTTCAACAGCGGCACTCGATTTTAGTGCACAAAGGAGCAGTGTGCAGAAAAGAAGCCTTCTCTGGACAAATTTGTACAGATGTTTCATAGACGATTTGTTTTTGAATATTTAGTATGAGAGGGTTAATAGAAATCTCAAACGATTGGCTATATACGTACCCATTAAGCATACCGATTTTAAGTTCCGATACGCCATCATTTAGTTGACATATAAACCAGGTGTTTCTGAATAGGTAGGTTTTATAGTGAAATATTTTTACGCTGCCACCAGTCTGCCTTGGCAACGCACGTATAGTTGGCGTTACATGACATTTTAAATCACAGACATTATTGACGTCGCGGTATGGCAGATATGCTGCCTGCTATAACGCGGGTAAGCTTTTGGTCGACGGGGGCATTGCTTTTTACATTCGACGGTGGTTTGTGTTTGTTATCAGGAACTGTGTAACATGTAGCCATTTTTCTATCCTTGCAAGTTCGTTGCCAACGGTAACAGCACGATAGCTGTTCGAAAAAGTATTTGTAAATCGACGACGACATCAATAAACTGCTGCATGTCTACCGAGACAAAGGTAAAGCGCCCTCTTCCTGAATTTCAACCGGTACTGCACCAAAATTCCTGAATTTCGACACAAATTCTTTCTTTTATTGCACAATTCATAGACTGAAATATAACTATACAAAGCTAAGAGACCATTGAACGCAAGTGTTCAAAAGTGCCTAAAATCGACGCTCCAAATACTTTGTAGAACAAATATGGACCCTACGAGGCCATACTATTATAGTAGCTTTAAATAGTTGATTAAATACGTCATAAGCTAGTTTGACGTATCATACGCTATCGGAAACGGGATACATAGAGGTGATTTGTGTACCTAATCCAACTCGCCGGCAAGATGCTTAATAAAAACAGAAGGCGATATCCCGGTGTGCGCTTTGAACACTGCTGCAAACTGGCTATGGGAAGAAAAGCCCGAAGCGGTGGCCAAAAAACTGATCTTTTGTTGCCGCCATGTTGGGTCCTTCTGTAACATTTTCATGACAAAATCAACGCGAAGGCTATTTATATAACTATTAAAATCTGTCTTTCTGTGCATTTTAATTAAATACGACAGATACTTTGTGTTTGTGTCCAACTGTATAGCCAAAGAAGCAAGAGAAAAGCCCCCCTCTAGAAAAACATCTGATTTTTCGAATTCACCTAATTTTTCCAACAGATTGTGTTCTGTCTCTATCGGCATCATTCGCCTGGTAGTATTTTCCTCGCCAACGTTCATCAATTCCCCTTCAATAGCGTCGTCCATCGATATCTCATCCGATTCTTCGTTGATCGCGGACACGATGCCGGTATGCTCCATTGAGGTCCCGGTTTGCCCCTTATTCAGATTGTCAAGCACATTCCGCACGTGAGCCAGCTCACGTTTTTGCTGTTTTCTGTACTCGACAAAAAAGACGCCGCCTGAAAAGATCAGTGTAATCGCGGCAAGGATAGTCGCGTTTTTCTGGCTATCCTGCGTCTCCACTTTCACCGTTTCCTTATCCAGTTGGGCATACATCTTGTTCAGCACCTGCGCCCGTTTGTTCAGTATCGTATCTACCACCGAATTGCTCTTTTCTTGTGCCTTACTGAGCTTTTTCGAATCCTTTACCAGGGCATAATACCTTTTGGAGAGGTCGTACGTAACATCCTTCAATTGCAGATATTGTGATTCGTCGGCAAGGCGTTCGGCTTTGTCCAGATAAATCTTGGCCTCCGGCAGGCGACCTGTTTCCATCAGCGTTTCGGCCATTCCTTTGTAGATCAGCCCGATCGCATAATGAGGTGGCTGCGTGGTACTTAGTTTGAGTGCTCTGTGATAATGTACAAGTGCGGTATCGTAACGGGTCAGCAGCCGGTAATTATCTCCTAAAAGCCGCTCATTGTTCATAATATTGAATTCGCGGTTCTTGGTGATTTTGTCCATGCTTTTGCCAGCTTCCTTGAAATGCCGGATGGCCTGCTCGTAGTGTTCCTCGTCCATACTCGCGAAACCCAGCTCCTGAAGAAGCAGTCCCCGCGTGCTGTTGGCCTGTTCTGCATCTTCTATTTTGGGAACGATTGCCAGCGCCTTTTGGGAATAGCTTCTGGATTTTCCGGACAGTTCCATCATCCGGTAGAGGCCGGCCAGGTACGCATTGGCTCTTGCCTGCCAGGTATAATTGGTATTTTCCACGGCGAGCTGGTCTATTTTCAGGGCATATTCCACCGACTTTTCCAGTTCTTCCTTTTGCTGATGAAGCCTTGCTATGAGCATCAGGGTTCGCATGCGATGCACCGGCACAGAGGTAGACTGGTACAACGAGTCAGCCGACGCCAGGACCGTATTTAGATCTTGGCTGGCTGCCTGCTTCCATATGCGGTCGTACGCCTGGTCAAAAGCCGGCTCCTGGGCATAGGCAAAAGAGCCCGTAGCCAGCACCAACAAAATCAATGGATTGAACCTGCGCCCTTTGGTCCTGGTAATCGTGTGCTTGACCATACTATTTAAGATATATTCAGAGGGTATATTTGCAAAATGGCAGGCATCGAATCTGCCTCTTAGCTAGCCACCAGGTGGCTTTTCCGTAGTTTCTCGATCGTACGCAGCAGTCTTGGACGGATGTACCGCTGTAACAGAACAGGATAAAGATTCAGGAACACATTAAATACAACCAGCCATAGAGCAGCCTTGGCCGAGTAGGCTACAATAACGTAGCCGGTGACGATTAAAACAACGGCACCTGCCACCAAATGCCCGGCTTCCGCCACCCTGCTTGCCCGTTCATAGGCCTCAAAATCACGAAGGCTCTTTCTAATGGGAGTCGACTTCTGCCTTAACTTCTCCCATCCACTTTTAGTCAGAATAGCCCGGTACCACTCCACACCCAACCTACGGTACAATTTCCCGTCCTTTTCAAAAGGAAAAGCGTTGAAATAGGGTGAATCGAGCGCCGGTTTGAGCTGAGTTTCAAGTACCGAAACCCAGAACATCTGCGCAAAATTGAATCCGAAGCTGAACGCCGCCGACGTTACATCCATATAACGAAGCATCAGGACGGTAGTCACGAGCGCCAAACCAACGACGAGCAGAATTTTAACCCATTTAATAAGCATAGAAGAGCGATCTGTCTTTTTTCGCTCTAAACTATCAAAAATTTTGCGTTGCGTCTGAAGTATTTTGTGGCACGATTCAGTGAAAGGCTTACATCCTTATGAAAATCGCGTTTATCACTTACAATGGGCAGGTGAAGTATTCGGCAGCAGAAGGCCTTTTCAATTACCGATCTGCTTTTCCGCCGGTTCATAATAATGTATAATGGCGCCGGAATGGAAGGCTTTTGTTTTGATCAATTTCAAAAGTTTCCTGTCGCGGATGTCTTCAAACAACTTCAAGCCCTCTCCTGCGATAACGGGGTGGATCATCAGCTGAAATTCATCGATCAAATCCAATCGCAGCAGGTCGATAATCAGGCTCCGGCTTCCTACGAGAATGCGCTTGTCCGGCTGCTGTGCGAGTGCGAGAGCCTCTTCTTCCAGGCTCCGCTTGGCCAGCGTTGCACTTTTCCAGTCGACATCGCGCAACGTGCGTGAAAAAACGATCTTCGGGATACGATCCATCGCCACCGCAAACTCATCCATGGATTGATTGCCCGTCGGCTTTTCGAGGATAGTCTTCCAAAACTCCATCAGCTGGTAGGTTATCCGCCCATACAGAATGACGTCGGCCTCGCGCAGCAGCTGATCATAATGGTGATGGACCTCATCATCTGGTGTCACCTTCGTATGGTCACAAACGCCATCCAGTGTCATATTGATCCCGGCTATTATTTTTCCCATTTTATCGGATGTCTAATGATCAGTTTTTAAACTAATGCAAAATAGACAGATGCAGCACAACATCGCGTAGCTATTCGGGACAAATAGAGGGGGAATTACGGACAGCCTCTTTTATCTAGCCAACGACCTCCGGTAATTCAAAGGCGTCATACTTGTTTTGCTTTTGAACAGCCGGCTAAACGACTGCGGGAATTCAAAACCGAGCTGGAACCCGATTTCACCGACGGTCAAATTGGTTTGCGCCAGGAGCTCTTTGGCCTTATCAATCACAAAGCGGTGAATGTGCTGCTGCGCATTCTGGCCCGTGAGGTTTTTAAGAAGATCACTGAGGTAGTTATCTGAAAAGTTCAGCTCACGTGCCAGGTACGACACAGTGGGCAGCCCTTCCAAAACCGGCCGGTCGGTTTGAAAATAATCGGATACCAGCTTTTCGAAGCGAACCAGCACATCGCTGCTGACCGGTTTCCGGGTAATGAACTGACGGCCGTAAAATCGGTGTGCGTAGCTGAGCAGCAGTTCGAGATGAGCGACGATCACGTCTTCGGAATACGCATCGATCCGTGCACTGATTTCATCGCGAAGCATTTTCACCAAAGAAATAATCAGCCCCTCTTCCTGCTCCGAAAGGTGCAACGCTTCATTAACGGAGTAGTCGAAAAAACCATAATCCTTAATCCGTTGGCCAAGCGGATGACGACGTATGAAATCGGGATGGAATACAACACACCAGCCAACGGGCTTGTGATCCTCCGTGATGTTGCCCGTCACCTGCCCGGGCCCGGTGCAAAACATAATGCCCTCGTCGAAATCATAGAACCCCTGCCCATAACGCACTTTGCCGGCGACATTCCGTTTAAGCGAAACACAGTACATATTCGTAACCAGCGTTTTTATACGCGTATCGGCGTTCGCGTGATCCATTTCATCGAAACTGAAAACACTTACCAACGGATGCACCGGCTTGGGTAATGCAAGTATCCGGTGCTGCTCAGAAATGGAATGAACAATATGAGGGGGCTGTATTTTCATAAGCTAAATATAAAAACATACAGGCAGAACATGTGCCCTGCCTGTATCATGGTTACCGGTCGATCGCCTGCATTCCGGCCTTGTCGTACCGGTCGCCCGTTTCGGTCCCGAGGGGGATCACGGCTTCCAGTCTTGCCAGATCGTCCTCGCTTAGCCGGATATCCGTTGCAGCGATATTCTCTTCGAGGTATTTGCGCCGCTTGGTCCCCGGAATCGGCACCACGCCCTTGGCGATCACCCAGGCGAGAGCCAGCTGCGACGACGTCACCTGCTTTTCGGCCGCTATCGCCTGAATTTCAGCCAACAAGTCCAGGTTTTTATAAAACTGCTCTCCCTGAAACCGCGGTATCGAACGGCGGAAATCATCTTCGGCCAGGTCATCCGGGCTTTTCAGCTCACCACTGATGAACCCCCGGCCTAGTGGAGAGTAAGCCACAAAGCCAATGCCGGATTCTTCAAGCGCCTGCAAAATGCCGGCTTCTTCCGCATTCCTTTCAAAAAGCGAGTACTCTGTCTGCACGGCGGTAATCGGATGGATTGCGTGCGCCCTGCGGATGGTCTCAGCCGATACTTCCGACAATCCGATGTAACGCACCTTACCCTCTTTCACCAGTTCCGACATCGCCCCCAAAGTCTCCTCAATCGGCGTGTTGGGGTCCAGCCGGTGCAGGTAATACAGGTCAATGTAGTCGGTCCCGAGGTTACGCAACGACCTTTCGGCCGCCTTTTTGACGTACTCCTTGTCTGCCCGGAACTTCCAGGTTATTTGACCATTATCATCGATTTCCCAACCGAATTTCGTAGCAAGAAGATAGTCATGCCGGCGGTCTTTCGTCGCTTTTGCCACCAGTTGCTCATTAACCAGCGGCCCGTACAGATCGGCCGTATCCAAGAAATTCCCACCCAATTCCAACGAACGATGGATAGTCGCAATGGCTTCCGCCTCATCGGCCTTTCCGTAAATATCCATATGGGCCATGCCGGTCATGCCCATGCAGCCCAGCCCCACCTGGGGCACCACGAGTCCCTGGCTGCCTAATTTTACAAGTTTCATACTTTGGTATTTTGCGTTTGTTTTTAATCCACGCAAAACTAGGCAGCCTCTTTCCAGCAGGATTAACCGTTTCCGGGGGATTTGTATCCGAAACCCGGTCAGAGCATTTGCAGCGAGCGTCGATTGTAGCCATGTCAGAACTTCAACGCATAGCTATCCAGAATCCATTTCAGAACTTTATCCCGCTCTTTCTCAGTATCAAACCGCCACCGGTCTATCACCGACAGCTCCCCTAATCCGGCATTATGCAGTCCTCGCTCGAAGACGATCTCATAATGGATTCCGTTTTCGATTTTAATACTATCGATATTATCCAGATTGATGGCGCGCGGCTGTTTTTCGTTGCGGATGAAAGTAGGCATGGTCAGGCTGATTGGTGTAGCAATTGTTTTCCCCAACATACCGCAATCCAACCCTGCATCCAAGTATTTCTAAGCAAAGGAAATTTATCCGGGATGAGCCGTTCAAATCCGGGATGGTCACAGAACTTCACATCTGGATGCAGCCCGGCTCTAGTGAAGGTCAGGAATGCAAACTACGCACATGCTCCCAGCCCGAGCGCAGGTAAGCGCCCTTGCGGACGATGGCTAGCAGCTCATCATCGGTAAGGTCCCGGAAGGAGGCATACACCTGCCCTACTGCGTAAAACCATTCGGGCATAACGAGTATTTCCATGGCATCGGCGTCATCGAGGAGCGCATCGTAGTTGTTGCCAGCCACCGGCACGGCCACGATCACGCGGTCGGCGCCCCGACTGCGGCAGAGGCGTATTACGGGTACCAGCGTTACGCCCGTCGCAATGCCGTCGTCGACGATGATCACGGTACGCCCCCGCAAATCCGGAAGCGGTTTGCCATGTTTATAGACTCCGATCCGGCGGTTCACCTCGTCCGTCTGCTCGTCGATGATCTCTCCGATAGTCTCCGGTTCCAACGACCGCCTGAACCGGGGAGCGATGTACACCGACAGATCTTCCGCAATAGCCCCGAAACCAACTTCCGGGCAGCCGGGAACCGGCAACTTGCGCGAAATGACCATATTCAGGTCAGTTTCAAGGCACTGCGCGACGTAATAGGCTACCTCCACGCCGCCACGGGCAATGCCCATCACGAGTGGGTCCGAGCCCTTGTAGCGTGCGCTCAGGAAATGTCCTAGTTGGAGTCCCGCATCTTTGCGGTCGGCAAAAACGATATCGTTGCTTCGGTTCATAGGTTTCACGTCTGTACAAAAAAATCCACAGAACCGGGTTGGTAAAAAGTGATGCCGGAACCGCGAGCGATTAATGCTGCGAAACCATTTTCAGTCCCGCAATGGAGAGGATCAACGTGCTGATGAAGAATATCCGCCAAAAACTGACGGGGTCTTTAAAAATCAGTATCCCTACCAGCACCGTTCCCACCGCTCCTATACCCGTCCACACAGCATAAGCCGTGCCAATAGGGAGCGTTTGCGTCGCTTTCAGAAGCAATGCCATGCTGACAACCAGGGAAATGATAAATCCCGTGAACCATAAATACATTTCGTTTCCACTTGTTTCACGAACTTTTCCTAAACAAGAGGCGAATCCGACTTCAAAAAGGCCGGCGACAATCAAAATAATCCAGTTCATAACACTTTGTTTTTGCATACAAAGGTCGGGCGCCGGATCGGTAAAAAATTTTACAAATGATAAAAAGAGAGTCGCTACCTGATCTCCGCGCGAATGCGGCTCAGGCTCACCTGCGTGATCCCAAGATAGGAAGCAATATGGCACAATGGCACACGATGAAGCAGGTCGGGGGTGCCGGACATCAGGTCGAGGTAGCGTTGCTGGGCGGTTTTGAACTGCATGGAAATAAGCCGCTCTTCGGTCTTAATCAGCTCCTGGCCGATCAGTTTGCGTCCCCAGTTGGCAATATGAATATCGCTTGCAAAAAGTGATTCCAGATCCTGCGCCTTCATTTGGTACAAATCGCACGCTTCCAGGGTTTCGACATGCTCATAACCCGGTTGGCCGGAGACGTAGCTTTTCATGGAAATCACCACATCCCCCTCCTTTCCGAACCAGAACGTAACATCGCCGCGATCAGCGTCGGAGTAGGCACGCACGATGCCGCTACGGATGAAATAGAGCGTTTTTTCCACCTTGCCCGAGCGAATCAGTACATGTCCCTTCGGGTACTTCACCTCCGAAACACGCGCTATCAAAGCCTCCTTCGAACCAGGCGGCAGTGGGTGAAAACGTTCGAGGATTTCATCTATTTCCATCGCATCATGTTGACAATCTTTCAAGAGCTTCCTCCACCGAAGGTACAAAATTAACCTGCCTGCCTTTGTTGCTTTCGAAGATGAAATCGCGCAGGCTTTTGCTTTCATAATGTGCAAAATCGCCCACAATGGCCAGACGGACGCGGTAGGTAGTAAATTTCTGCAAAATTTCGCCCGCAATACCTGTTTTCAGGTCGAAGAATTCGGGGGCGATATTTTGTTCGTGCAAGATCATCTCGCCGTAACCCTGGTAATACAAATCGACCATTAATTGCAGGCCTTCGTCGGGGGTATGGATCAAAATCTGATCGGATGTTACTTCCGCAATCGCGGTTTCGTTGTGTTGATGGATCTGAATGTTCATGGCAAAAATACGCCACGTGGTATGTTTAACGCGGCCTGCTAAATTAGTCAAAAAGTCCTCAGCCGGGCACTTACAGAGTTTGAACTTTTTCTACATTTCAAATTATTTATTCTAACCGCGTTTTTGACTTTCAAGAATAAAAGATACAACCAATCACGACCGGCTGACTGACCGACTCGACGCTTTATCAGGCGGCAGTTGCCTTTAATTAGGATACAATCAGGCATTAATTCATGCTCAATGCCAGACCGATCGTCAGTTAAAAAGCCCCCTACACGCTTTCCTGGTTGCGATCTACGCATGTCATTAAAACTATTATTACAAATCAAATCGAATAGTATTTTTACGGCATAGGGCAGGCTAGTTTCTAAAACGAATTCGCGGTTGTTTGGCATGAGTTTTATCATTAATATTCGAATACGCCTCCTGTTAATTAAGCATCCATGACCCCGGAAACTGCGCAACATCATGCCATTTCAGACGACCGTATAACACTTTGCCGTACGGGCTCAGCCCCCTTAAAAGCAAGCCAAGACGGGTTACCGGAGCAGATAGCAGAATTCTTTCGGGGGATTTTCAGCCAATCGGAATGGCCTGCCCGCTGGTATTGCGGCTCGTGGTCGGATTTCCATGGCTGGCTGTACATTGTTTCCGACATTCTCATCTGGGCCGCTTACTTCCTGATACCCGTTTTCCTGATCCGGTTCGTTCGCAGCAGAAAAGACTTTCCATTCCCTAAAACGATCTGGCTCTTCATCGCATTCATCGCTTTCTGCGGCGCTACGCATTTGATCGACGCATTGATCTTCTGGATTCCGGTGTACCGATTCAGTGCGCTCGTCAGATTTGCCACGGCGATCATCTCGATGACGACGGTTTATTACCTGTTCAAAATCTTCCCAAATGTGCTCTTGCTCCGGTCTGTTTCCGATCTGCAACGGGAAATCGACGAACGCACATCCGTAGAAGAGAAACTGGCGGAAAGCGAGTTCCTGCTCAGCGCTGCAAGCAATGTAGGCAAACTCGGCGGCTGGGAATACGACCCTGCTACCGGCCAGTTCCGCTGGACCGCCACTTGCGGCAACATCCTGGAAACCAACGAAGAGCATATCCAGAACGAAACCGACCTGCTCCGCTTCTTCCCCGAACCTTACCAGTTGATTGTCCGCGCAGCGCTGCGGGAGTCCATTGCCACCGGCAGCTCCTGGGATCATGAACTCCAGATCACCACCGCCACGGGCGCACGCAAATGGGTGCGTTTTTCGGCCACGCCCTCGCTGAATGCCAGCGGCCAGGTGAACACGATCAGAGGCATTATCATGGATATCGACCGGTACAAGACACTGGAACTGAAACTGGTCAAATCGATCGATCAGATGGCTCAGAAGAATAGCCAACTACAAAGCTTCACCCATATCCTTTCTCACAACCTGCGCAACCATTCGAGCAACATCGCCCTGCTTGCGGATTTTGTGGATGAATCGACCCTTACCAAGGACAATGAAGAGCTTTTTCAGAAAATCAAAACGGTGTCCAGGCATTTGAACGGCACGCTCGACGACCTTTCACAGGTTATCAAGATCCGCGACAATCACCTGGAAGGTGAAAAGCTGAATATCAGGGAAGTGACGGATCAGGTTCTCGGTGTGCTCGACGAAAGCTTGCATACCAGCTTAGCGGAAATCGGGATGGATTTTATGGAAGAACAGATCGTATTCCCGCGCATTTACCTGGAAAGCATTCTGATGAACCTGATTTCCAATGGTATCAAATACAAAAAAGACAATCAGCACCCGGTGATTCAGCTTCGGTTCTATCGTAACGAAAAAGGTCTTAAAGTACTGGAATACAGCGATCAGGGCAAAGGGATCGATCTTTCGCTTCACGCCGACAAAATCTTCGGTTTATATAAAACTTTCCATAAACACGAAGATGCTCACGGAGTTGGCTTATTTTTGATAAAAAATCAGATAGAAGCCCAGGGCGGGAACATTCAGGTATTCAGTAAGGTCGACGCGGGTATTACATTCAAAATTACTTTTAACGAAAATGCTTGAAATACTCTGCGTAGTGGACGATGATAAAATCTTCACTTACCTCCTCAAACGCATTATTGAAAAAGCCAAAATAGCCCGGGAAATCATCTTTTTTGAAAATGGCCGGGAGGCGATGGACTATCTCAACAGCCACAAAGAGGACGCGCTGAAACTTCCCCAACTGATATTGCTCGACATTAATATGCCTATCCTGGACGGCTGGCAATTCCTGAACGAATACGGAAAACTGAAACCGGACGTCCCCCGACCCATTTCGATTTGCATGATGAGTTCTTCCTCGGAAGTGGAGGATTATGACCGGGCCATGGGTTCGGGCCATGTGATGGATTACCTCCAGAAGCCCGTCCAGATTCCGCCGCTGAAAGAGGTTACCGAGCGTGTACTGTCATTTCTCGGCCCGAATTAGCGGCAAACCCCCTATTTTTGCTTTGTAACCAAATTCTGAATCTACCCTGCCATTCCGTATCCTGATAGCGCCGCTGGACTGGGGACTGGGACATGCTACACGCTGTATCCCCGTCATCCGGTACCTTATTGCGAAAGAATGCGAGGTAACCATTGCGGCTTCCGGTGCAACCGCGGTGCTGTTAAAAAAGAACTTTCCCGATGTGCCGCAGCTTATGCTTCCCGGTTACGGCATTACGTATAGCAGCAGCGGCGGCACTTTTATATTGAAAATATTATCTCAAATCCCGAAAATTCTGGGAGCAATCCGCAGGGAACGAAAATGGCTGCACGACACTCAAGCCACACACCGGTTTGACCTCGTGATTTCCGACAATCGATATGGATTGAAAATCGAAGGTTTAAAATCAGTGATCCTGACCCATCAGTTACAGATCATGACGGGTTTCGGCGCGGTAGCAGATTCGCTTATGCGCCGGATGCATTACCGGATGCTGGAGAAATTCGATGAATGCTGGGTGGTTGATGCGCGGGAAAATGGCGGGCTGGCCGGTGCATTGTCGCACCCGCGGCAACTTCCCGCGAATTCGCATTACATTGGGCTACTCTCTCAACTGCTCGCCCCGGTCGCTTCTGAAAAGAGTCATAACAACAGCATCCTCATTTTGCTTTCCGGCCCGGAGCCCATGCGAGGCATTTTGGAAGAAATAATGCTTCAACAGGCCGCATTAGCCACAAATTACCATTTCCATATCATCGCCGGCAATCCTTCCGGTCGAGCGCATACGCATTTGCCCGGACATATCACCTACACCACCTATGCGAGCGCGCATGAGCTTGCGGACGCGCTCGCACACGCACGGCTCGTCATTTGCAGAAGCGGTTATTCGACGCTGATGGACCTCGCAATGTTCGAAAAAAAGGCATTACTCATTCCCACACCCGGGCAGTCGGAGCAGGAATACCTGGCTGCGCATTTGCAAACCCGGGAAATCGCTTTGAGCAGGCAGCAGGGAGAAATTAACCTGAGCAAAGACATTCCCGAAGCATTGGGCTATAAGGGATTTACACGCACCCTCGCGGGAACATCAGGCCTCATGGAAGGCGTAATTGAAAATGCATTACAACAGTTGAAAAGCGCCGCGGGGCGGCATTGAACACACGCTCCGCGGCGCTTTTTTTTTCAATGGCTCTCCGCCACCACCGGGCTCGCATTCCGGTGGGCACGCATCACTTGCAGCATTTGCAGCACTACCGATAATATGATCAGCCCCAGACCGAGGTAAAACGACCAGAGGAGCTCCTTGTTTTCATGATAGATCAGAATGGCCAGGATAATCGTGTAAACCGGTTCCAGATTCAGGCTGAGATTGACCGTGAAGGCTGAAATGCGGCGCAGGACCTGCGTTTGCAGCATATAAAGAACTACGGTACAGAAAAACGCCAGCAGCAACAGGTAGGCCAGATCCGCCCATGACGGTACGAGCGTCGTGACAGGGAAAAAGTAGAAGTACAGCGGCATGAGCGGGGTTAATGCGATAGCTCCGCCGATCAGGGCGTACACGGTGGCCGTTTCACTTTTGAAGGAATGCGCCAGCCGCTCATTGTTGATGGTGAAAAGCGACCCGAGCCCCGACGACACCACGCCCAGCGCGATACCGAGGCGGTACCGCGAGTCGAAACTGAAAATCAACGCGATACCCATCAATGTGAGCAGGCTCAGCAGCAATTCGGAAAGTACGAAACGCCGTCGGTTGATCAACGGCGAGAAAATGGCCGTAAAGAAGCCGACCAGCGAGAAGCAGACCACCCCTACCGAAATGTTGGAATACTTAATGCTTCCATAAAAGAAAATCCAGTGCAGGCCGAGCAAGAGCCCGGTCAGTGAAGTGCGGATAAAATCGCCGAAAGATATGCGTTCGAGCTTTTGAGTGGCCGCCAGGATTAGCAGCATCAGAATGCCTGCAAGCCAGATCCGGTACCACGACAGCAGTCCTTCATTGACCGTGATAAGTTTTCCGAAAATTCCGGTAAACCCGGCGAGAATAATCGCTATATGTAGCTTGATGAAAGCTTGTTTCATTGGAGTATTTGTTCAAAAAAGGTATTAAAAATGATTATCGGCGCGGTGAGTACAGCGCGAACGGGTTAAGCACACCCCTCGGAAGGGCTCAGGCTCAACAACCTTTATGAACAATGGTAACAGGGAATAACAATATCTCCTCCCGAAGAAACGGGAAGTACCAAAATAGATTCCGGTCATTAAGCCGTTCAGGCTACCGGAGGAGGCGAAATGCAGAAAAGAAGTCTGTTCTCGGACATAAGAATGGTAATTGTCCTGCAAAAATAGGCGGTTCCGCCGGAAGATCAATCCAAAGTTTCTTTTTTCCGGTTTCAGACTCGAAAATATTGTACGATATTTTCATTTTTTTGACTTTATTTACCTTTGCATCCAAAAAACCGCTGGAAAGAAATTTGGGCCGATTTTTATCACTACTGCTTTTTGCATTACTACTCTATAACATGATGGGCTATTCGGTGCTTTATCTGTGTGAGGATCAGTATGTGCCAACAGCGGCTGGCCGTGAGCACATCGAACGCACCGCCTACTCGCGCGATATCGTCGTGAAAGTACCGGTTTCCCTGCCTTACCAAACCGACTGGTCGGTTCCGGAACCTTCCGAAGGTAAGATCCGGCATGAAGGCGAGTATTATCAGATCAGGACCAAACAGCTTCTGAACGACACTTTGTACGTCTATTGCGAGTACGACCAGAATGCCCGCGATCGGTACATGGAGCTCGTGGACCATATTCAGAATGAAACCGTCAGCACGGCACCGGGAAACACTATGCCCAAAAGCCACGCGAAGCTGCTCAAATCTTTTTTGAAAGAGTTCATGACCTCTCCGAAGAAGCATGTCTTCTTTGTCATGGAATGGATCGAAACAACACCATCAGCAACAGACCAATATTCCTGTCCGGTTTTCGAAACCTGTCATGCCGTCCTCACACCGCCGCCTGACCGCCTGCTTACCTAAGCATCTTTTTTAAAAGCCCCGTAACCCTGCAAATCCGGCAGGTGTAAGAGGCGTGTACTCAACCCCAGGAACATTCACCAAATTTGTAATGAAAAAATTACTACAATCGTCACTCGCATTGCTGATATCGCTTTGCGCTACCCAAAATACATTTTCCCAAGGCTGTGTCGCCATTCGCGGCACGGGTAATGCATGCATGATCGCGCACGCCGACAGCAGCAACCACAGCCAGTGGGTAGTGAGTGCCAGCGCCCGTTATTTCAAATCATTCCGCCATTTTTCAGGCAAAACCGAAAACAAGGAACGGCTCGTCCAGCACACCGAGGTGATCAATCACACGGCGTCGGTCGATATCAATATCATGCGCATTCTGAACGACCGCTGGTCATTGATGGTCGATCTTCCGATCATTTCAAATGCCCGCTCTTCACTCTACGAACACGGGCTGGTGAATGGTGCCAACAAGTTCAATGAGCGGCATAGTATGCATTCGTTTGGTATCGGCGATCTGCGCATTGCCGCTTACCGCTGGCTATTTGATCCGAAAAAGAGCTACCGGGGCAATATCCAGCTTGGCTTGGGTATCAAGCTGCCTACCGGCGATTACAACTACCAGGATTACTGGTACAATGTAGGCCCGAACGGCACAAAAGAGCTGCGTACCGTCGACCAGTCCATTCAGCTGGGCGATGGCGGAACCGGCGTGACCGTAGAGCTGAATACATTTTACAACATCTTCCACAACTTCGGCGTATACGGTAATTTCTTTTACCTCGTGAACCCGCGAGAGCAGAATGGCGTACGCACCTACCGCGAAACCCTTTCACCACGCCTTGCCAACGAGGCTATTATGAGCGTCCCCGACCAATACATGGCGCGTGGAGGTTTCAGCTATTCACTTAATCCATTTTTGAAAGGCTGGGCAGTGGCTGCCGGCGCCCGCCTGGAAGGTATTCCCGTGCATGACCTCGTAGGCGGCAGCGGCGATTTCCGTCGGCCCGGTTACGTGTGGAGCGTGGAGCCCGGCATCACCTATTCCGGAGAGAAATTCAGCTTTTTCGCTACGGTACCGGTTGCATTCGTCAGAAACCGCACCCAAAGCGTAACCGACAAAGCGTATTCCGACAAAAGCGGCGTCTTCACCCGCGGCGACGCTGCATTTGCTGATTACTCGATCAATGCAGGTGTTTCCTTCAAGTTTTAATTCCAATTCATACATCGTTAAAAAAGCCAGACCTGCAATGCAAGTCTGGCTTTTTTAGCTTCAAAACATCTTTTAAATACCGCTGATCTGCACGCCGAGCAGTTTGTAAAACTCCTTCAAAATGGCCGGGTGACCGGGCCATGCGGGCGAAGTAACCAGGTTGCCATCCACAATCGCCTGATCGGCCGGGATATTCTTCCAGGTTCCGCCGGCCAGTTCGATATCAGGGCCTACGGCTACATAGGCCGTCAGTGTCCGGCCTTGCAGCACTTTTGCGGCGGTAAGTATCTGGATCCCGTGGCAAATGGCTGCCACCGGCTTGTTGGCTTCAAAGAAATGGCGGGTAATTTCCAACACACGCTTGTTGAGGCGTGTGTACTCGGGCGCTCGTCCGCCTGCGATGTAAAGCCCGTCATAATCAGCCGGATTGACACCGTCAAAATCGGCGGTTATCGCAAAACGATGGCCTTGCGTTTCCTTGTAGGTCTGGTCACCTACAAAGTCGTGCACGGCGGTAGGCACAGTGTCTCCCTTTTGGCGATCGGGGGCAAGGGTATCCACTTCAAACCCGACAGAGAGCAAGGCCTGGTAAGGCACCATAGCCTCATAATCTTCAACATAATCCCCTGCCAGCAACAGAATTTTCTTCGACATAATGGTTTAAGGTTAGTGATTAAAGATGTTGTATTGCACTTAAAGCTACATGAAAATCGGCCTCCTGGTTCCTCCGGAGACCGATTTTACTATTCATATTCTTTGAGCAGCGTTCGGATATCCCGGATGAGCTCGTAGGTGCCTTCATCGGTGGTCCCGTCGTACATGCCGCGGATGTGACGGTCTTTGTCCAGCAGCACAAAATGCCCGCTATGCAGGAATCCACCCGGCGATTTGGCGTCCTCGGCGGCGGTAATGAGGTAATGCCGCTGACCGATATCGTAGATCTTTTCCCGGTCGCCGGTCACAAATTGCCAGGTTGCATTGCTCACACCCAGGTCGTTGGCGTAGGTTTTCAAAACTGCGGGAGTATCATGCTCCGGGTCGATGGTGTGAGACAGAATCCGGACGGTCGGGTTATCCTTTATCTCATCGTACACTTTGAGCATATTCTTTTTCATCACAGGGCAAATCGTCGGACAGGTCGTAAAGAAGAAGTCGGCAACGTAGATTTTGTCTTTGAAATCCTGTTCGGAGACGGCTTTGTTATCCTGATTGGTGAATGAAAATGCCGGAATCGACGGATAGTCCGTTTCCTCGATGGCTTTTCCTCCAACCGTTTTAATAACGGTATGAGGCTCTCCCAGATAAGGGAGTTTGCGGTCTTTGCAGGCAGGCAGCATAGCCACTGCCAGCAAACCGACGATGATTCTTCGGGTATGCAAGCGCATAGTAAGTTTTGAAAATAAGGAAATGGAAAGGATGGACGCTGCTTTGGGCCGCGCCGTTCGAAAACTCAAAAAAGTGGCTCCCTAAGCCAATGGGGGATGAAAAATGTCCGCAGTTACCGTGCGGGAAAGGAATGGAGAGATATAGTCAAATGTTACGTTCAACCGCCCTTCAAAATGCTCCGGATACTTGAAAATGAATGGCTTAGCGGTGTCCATAGACTGGAATAACAGGTTGGCCATGAAAGTTTGCTCGGCCCGGCGCTCATCCTGCTTCTTCGCATCGACAATCTTCTCGGCGAGGTAACATTTGCCTTCACAGACTGCGATCGGGTTGTCGCGGTTCACACAGAGGTTCGCGATGATATATTCCTTCCGCAATTCATAATCCAGGTACACCAAAGGAATAACCCACGCTTTGACAAGCATCAGAAGCGCGAAGCCCAGGGTAATCCATTGTTTGCCGGATGCTTTCAAAAAAGGGAAGCAGTTTTTAATAATGAATAAATGCTCTGCAAAGCTAATGTCCGATGGTTGAGATACCAAATCCGTAATACCCAACAGGGGACACCCATTCCTCCATCCTCCCCTTCCTCCATCGCCACTATCGAAACCAGCCAAAACGTCCTTCAAAAAATATTTTCATTTTTATTTTGTACCAATTAGTAAAGTATTATACCTTTGTATTATCAAACGAAGCAAACAATGGCAGGCAGACCTAAAATATATGACGAAACAGCGATCCTGGACAAGGCGGTGGAAGTCTTTTGGGAGAAAGGATATGCCAACGCGACTGCCGACGACCTGCTCAATGCCATGGGAATCGGAAAAGGCAGTTTTTATTTCGCATTCAAAGGTGGCAAGGAAGAACTGTTCCGCAAGTCGATGGAGCGGGTCGTTGAACTGAACTTCAAAGCCATCCGCGACGCGCTCACAACCTGTGCTGACCCGGTGCAGTTTATCAGAGATTTCTTCCTGTCGCTCACCGGCAACGAATCGCCGGTTGGTAACAAAGGCTGCTACTTCGGTAATGCATTGATACAAGTTTCGGCCGACGATGCCGGCCTGAAAATGATTGCCGCGAAATACCTTCACTTGCTGGAAGAAATATTCACGGAAGCTGTTCAGAGAGGCAAGGATCTGGGGTTGCTGCAAACCCAGGAACCCGCCGACGCACTCGGAACTTACCTGGTGAACCTTTGGAACGGCATCAACGTGACGCGCAGAATGGAACCCGACCAGCGGAAGCTCGCCGAGCTGGTCCGTATGAACCTGAAGGTCTTAATCTAATTTTTTTATCCAATTTTGTACCAAATAGTACAGTTTATTTTTCAAACCATTTTTTCCATTTTAAACTCTAAAAGATCATGAAACGCAAAGCAACAGCCGTATGGAATGGTGATATCAAAACAGGCGCCGGACATATTACAACGGGGAGTACCGTACTCAACAAAACACAATACTCGTTCAACAGCCGCTTTGCCGACGGTATCGGCACCAACCCGGAAGAGCTCCTTGCTGCCGCCCACGCGGGATGTTTCACCATGAAACTCGACCTTGACCTCACACAGGCCGGCTACGCCGTTGAGTCGCTCGAAACGCAGTCGGTTGTTACGCTCGATAACGGCAAAATCACCAAATCCGAACTCACGCTGCAAGCCAAAGTACCGGGCATTTCAGAGGAAGAGTTCCAGGTCATCGCCAAAGGCGCCGAAGAGACCTGTCCGGTAAGCCAGGCATTCAGCTTCGAAATCGTGTTGAATGCAACGCTGCTTTAAGCAGACTGGTTATTGAGGAGTGATGGATGACTGATTTTCAGCAAGTTATCCATCACTTTTTTTGTACCTTTTAGCAATCACCATCCCAATTACTTAACAATAAATACTACAATAATCACCAAAAATTGAGGGGTTACATGGCTTTGCACCCACAACCGAACCTTGTACTTTTGTAACAGGTACTAGATAAATTGTTAATCACCTTGAAAACACACTGCCATGCAATCCTCCATCACAACAACTAAAAAACAATGCAGCGGGGATCAATGGAGCTCCCTGGTTCCTTCACTTATTTCCACTTCCATGGGCGGCGCCGTAGTTGGCGGCAGCATAGCCAACATTTCCGGCGCGTTGGCCGGCGGCGTATTTGGAGTTTTCATCGCCCTCTGCTCCGGGTACAAAAACAGCAAAGCATCCATCACCAGGAACTGACTTTGAATTGGTTGAGGTACTGAATTCAGTTATCAGGGATGTTCTCGCTCCCAGAATCATCTTTGTATTGGCCGGCCTGGGAAGCATTGCTTATTTCTTTACATTTTGGTTTCAAAACCGTTTTATTCAAACCAACCTACCCGATCTGATCAGTACCGGGTTTCAGATTGTGTCCTTTACGAGTGGTTTTAAACTAGTCCTTCATGTGTTTATGGACTTGTGTAAACCTGAGGCCGTGATGGAGATGGACAAATTCTACACGGGCTACGGAGGCGCTGCGGTTTTGTGGATTTCAATTACCACTTTGAAAAAGCGGTTTAATAATCCGGATTACTGACGGGATTCGGATTTCACAGCTACATACACTGCCGATTCGAACCAATAAAATCCGGTTTTTTGTTGCATAAGGACAAAATGCAGCAAAGATGGGTATCTTCTTCAAAAGAATGGCATCGCCGACCGGCACACTAACACTCATTGCCAGCGAGAAAGGATTGAGAGCAGTGCTTTGGAACTATGACCCGCGAAAATCAAGCATTGACAGCGGCGTTGAAGATCCGTACCATCCCCTGCTGCTCGAAGCAGAGAAGCAACTGAACGAATACTTTGCTAAAAAGCGCAAAACCTTCTCTCTGCAACTCGACTTCGTAGGCAGCGATTTTCAAATACAGGTATGGGAAGCATTGCTGACGATCCCTTTCGGCGAAACGCGAACATACGGCGATATCGCGCGGCTGATCGGTAATCCCGACTCGGTAAGAGCCGTAGGCGGCGCAGCCAACAAGAACCCCATTCCCATTATAGCACCTTGTCACCGGGTAATAGGCGCCAACGGCAAGCTCGTCGGTTTTGGCGGTGGGCTCGAAAATAAAGCGCTATTGCTGGAATTGGAAGCGCCATATCGCCAAACCAGCTTGTTTGACTAAAATGGTCGCAATAGAGTAACCGATTGTTAACCTAATACACTTTCGGGATTTATTCTTATCTTTGCATCATTATTCACCAACCGGAAACACCAGGTGTAGGAGACCATTTCTTTCAGGAAAATAAATGCACGCGGCCGTGATGGCGGCTGCTATTATTCATTCTCAAAAGAAATTTTCTATGCTTTTTTTGCAAGGTGTTACGTATGCACACCCCAACCGGGATGTGCTGTTTTCCGATATAAATCTTACTGTAAATAAACAGGATAAAATCGCGCTCATAGGCAATAATGGCGCGGGTAAATCTACGTTGCTCGGCATTTTGGCGGGAAGGTTAAAGCCCACGTCCGGAACGGCAGGGGCGGATTCAAAACCCTATTTCGTTCCCCAATTATTTGGCCAGTACAATGCCTTGACGATTGCGGAAGCGTTGGGCATTCACGATAAATTACTGGCGCTCAGGGAAATCCTGGAAGGGCATTTGACAGACATCAACCTTGAATTACTCGATGATGACTGGGGCATCGAAGAGCGCTGCCAGGAGGCTTTCGCGCACTGGCAACTTCACGGAATATCCTTGTCCCAGCCTATGTCCGAGTTGAGCGGCGGGCAAAAAACAAAGGTTTTCCTGGCGGGAATCATGATTCATGAGCCCGAAATTGTGCTGCTCGATGAGCCCAGCAACCACCTCGATGCCACTAGCCGGATACTTTTATACGACTATATCCGCTCGACAAGTAATACACTCGTAATAGTGAGCCATGACAGAACCCTACTGAATCTACTTGATACAGTCTGCGAGCTCAGCAAAAGGGGCATTACCGTGTACGGCGGCAATTACGACTTCTACGCGGCGCAAAAGGCCATCGAAAACGAGGCGTTGAATCTCGATGTGAAAGCGAAAGAAAAGGCGCTTCGCAAGGCTAAAGAAATAGAAAGGGAGGCGATGGAGCGACAGCAGAAGCTGGATGCACGGGGAAAGAAGAAACAAGAGAAGGCGGGGCTGCCTACAATCGTTCAGAACGCATTTCGTAATAGCGCCGAGCGAAGTACTGCGCGGATGAAAGGCATTCACGCCGAAAAAGTGGGCGGAATCGCACAGGAGCTCAGCCATTTACGAAGCGAACTGCCTGCGGCCGATAAAATGAAGCTCGATTTTGACAATTCTTCCCTGCATAGGGGTAAAATTCTGATCAATGCGAAGCAAGTCAATTTCACTTATGACGGCCAGCCACTGTGGCACGAGAATCTCGACTTCCAGATTACCAGTGGCGAGCGCATTGCGATCAAAGGAACCAACGGATCCGGTAAAACGACGTTGATTCGAATGATCCTGGGCGAACTTCAACCTCTAACAGGCACTGAAACGCCGGCCATCATGGAACGAGCGGATTTCAAATCGATTTACATAGACCAGGATTACTCACTGATCAACAATGCATTGACTGTCTACGAGCAGGCGCAGCAATTCAGTTCGGGGGCTTTGCAGGAACACGATATCAAGATCCGGCTCAACCGCTTTCTATTTGCCCGGGAATATTGGGATAAACCCTGCGCCAACCTCAGCGGCGGCGAAAAAATGCGGCTCATGCTCTGTTCCCTGGCCATCGCCACGCAAGCGCCGGATATGATCATCCTCGACGAACCGACCAACAACCTCGACATTCAAAACATCGGCATACTCACCGCGGCGATTAACGAGTATCGAGGTACATTGCTAGTAGTATCCCACGACGCACATTTTCTGCGGGAGATTGAGGTAGAAAGGGAACTTACGCTCGGATGATTGCCTATCTTTAACCCAAAAACATTCCTATGCTGGATATCGTAATCGAAGCCCGGAAGGCGGCAATCAGTGAGTCGGTGGTGGTGAAGCGGATACTTCCTTTTCGCCTCAGAAGAATGGTCGGGCCGTTCATATTCATGGACCATGCGGGGCCGCTGGGGTCGGTTCCCGCCAATCCGTCGGCGATGGATGTGCTCCCGCACCCGCATATCGGGCTTTCGACGGTGAGCTACCTGTTCGACGGGCAAGTTACGCACCGCGATAGTACCGGGGTGCAGCAGATCATCAAGCCCGGCGAGGTAAACTGGATGACAGCCGGGAGCGGTATTGCACATTCGGAGCGTTTCGAAGATCCTGCGGCACTGGCCGGTGGGCTGGAAATGATCCAGACGTGGGTCGCGCTACCTGAAAAGGATGAAGAATCGACTCCCACTTTCAGGAACTATACGAAGAGCGAACTACCCGTATTCACCGATAACGGTGTATGGATGCGGCTCATTGCCGGCGATGCATTTGGCTTGTCGAACGGCGTGGAAACGCTTTCGCCGCTGTTTTACCTGCACGTCGTTTTGGAGGCGGGGGCCACTTTCCGGATTCCGGACGGATATTCCGAAAGGGCTATTTATGTAGTAAAAGGCTCGGTGGAAACCGGTGGCCACTTTTATCAGCCCGGAAAAATGCTGGTTTTTAATAAGAATGCGGAGCCTGTCATCAAAGCTCGGGAGAATACAACGCTAATGCTGCTCGGCGGCGAGCCGCTTGGCGAACGTTTTATATGGTGGAACTTCGTTTCGTCCAGAAAAGAACGCATCGAGCAGGCCAAGGAAGATTGGAAACAAGGGCGCATTCAGCTCCCGCCGGCCGACGATCATGAGTTTATCCCCTTACCAGAGGATTACTCCCGCCCGGCCGGTGCCCCTCCCCGACCCGAGCCCCTTTCCTGATAGTCACACAACATACCGTTGTGCAAATTTCCTGATACCATGAGCCATCAGGAAATTTGCACAACGGTTATATCTACACTTTTCAGCCTGCCAGCCTCGACGGTGGCACACCAAACATCTTTTTAAATGCAAATGAGAAATGCGAAAGGTCTTCGAAACCGATTTCGAGGTACACTTCGGAGGCGGCACGCCCCTTTTCCTTGATCAGGTAATGTGCTTCTTGCAATCTCCGCTGTTGCAGCCAACGGCTGGGCGAAGTGTGAAATATATGTTCAAAATCGCGCTTGAATGTCGCCAGGCTCCGGCCCGTCAGGTAAGCAAACCTGTTCATTTGCACATTAAAATGGAAGTTTTTATTCATGAATGCTTCCAGATCGATTTTGCCCGGCTCGCTGAAATCGAACAAGATATCTTTCATCGCGGGCGACGCGCGCAAAAGGATCATAATAGCCTCCCGCAGTTTCAAGGCCTGTAAATCCGCATCAATCAGCTGGTCGTCCTCACAGTACGGCATCAGCGATTCCATAAATCCCTTCACCAGACCGCCTCCTTTCAATGCAATCACCGACCCCGCATCCTGGCTTCGTGCATGATCCGCCTGATACCCGTGCTCCATGGCAAAACTCCTCAGCGTTTCCTGGTCGAGGTAAACGGAAACGGATTTAAAAACACCGTCTGCGGGTGGTTGTTTGATGAATTTCAGCAGTTGGTTGCGCCTGGTGAACCGGTAATCGCCGGGTTTGAAAACATATTCCTGGTCCCCGTTATTAATCGTAAGCGTCCCGGAAATCTGGTAGCTGAACACATGCTCGGGTGCAAACTGCTCCCCCTCGCGGTTCCGCGTGAAATAGCAGGAATACGCGATGGGAGATTTCTGTTTGTTGGATTTAAGATCGGCCATGAACAAAGTTAGCTATTAGGCGTTCTTTTTGATACCAGTGTACCATTTACCCATGGAGGTTTCCAGAAAATCCTCCGACTCGTGGTGGTCGGTTGAAATGCTCACCTCCTCCCACGCCTCCATCTCTGCCTTACGGGCAAGGTCGGCGCTTTTCAATATGCCGATCGCCTCACTGCCCAGTACAAGGTGAACGGGCGGCGCGGGATGCACTGCCAAAGCCACCATCACATCAGCTGCCCTTTCCGGATCGCCCACTGGCACGAATTTGCCGGATTTGAAATAATCGGTACGCTGGTTCACCATCTCATAACCCTCGATTTCACGGGCGTAGGTCATGGAAGCACCCGCCCAGTCTGTACGGAAACCGCCCGGTTCTACGCTGGTAACATGAATGCCCAGCGGTGCTACTTCCTTGGCTAATGCCTCCGTAAATCCACCCAGCCCAAACTTCGCCGCCTGATACATGGTGAGCCCCGCATTGCCGACGCGGCCTCCTACCGAACTGATCTGTAAAATACGGCCGCTTCTTTGCTGACGCATATAAGGTAGCACAGCACGGGTGATTTCGATCGGCGCATAAAGATTCGTTTCCAGCTGGCTGCGAACCTGCTCATCGGTATAAGCCTCAGCAGCACCAATGATCCCGAAACCGGCATTGTTCACCAGCACATCAATGCGTCCGAAATGCGAAACGGCGTCGGCTACCACGCGGTAAACCTGCTCGTAATCCGTCACATCCAACGATACAGGGTAAATCTGATCGCCATATTGTGCAACCAGGTCATCGAGCTGCGCGGTGTTCCGTGCTGTGGCAACCAATTTATCTCCGCTTTTCAAAACTGCTTCTGCAAGGTTGCGTCCCAATCCACGGGAGCTGCCTGTAATAAACCATACTTTTGTCATTGTCTTTGTGTTTTAAGTACAATACAAAAGTACCTTGCGCCGCATGGCCCTGCTTTGTTGAAAAGCTCAGAGTTGCTTTGTTAAAAAGCTCATTGCTTCAATACGTAAAAGTATATTTCGGTGCGGATCTCAAAACCGAGCGATTCGTAAACTCCTATCGCGCGCGTATTATCCGCCTTCACGTGCAGGAAAGGCTGTTCGCCGTTCTGCTGAATGCGGTTTACCTGCCGGAGCAGCAAATGCCTTGCATACCCCTTGCCCAGGTGATCGGGATGGGTGCACACGGCGCTGATCTCGGCGTAGCCTTCCGGATGCATCCGCTGGCCGGCCATTGCCACGAGTTTACCGTCGTCGAAAATCCCTTCGTAATGCCCGAAACGGATAGTTTCCTCCGAGAAAGGACCGGGAGCGGTGAGGCTCGTGAGCGCTACCATTTCAGGCACATGGGCCGGGGTGAGCGGAATAGTCACCGGACCGTCCGATCCCTGATACGCCGGCCCGCGGTAAAGCATCTGGTAGCCAGGCACCGCCGCCAAAAGCTGCCACGGACGGGGTATTTCCACGTTTTCGTTACTGACGAATATCACATTGTTATCGAAAGGAAGGGCATTATGCAAGGCGGCCAGCCCTTCCAGCGCCGGACCTTCCACCGCCACGAAGGGCGAAACTTCCGGCCGGAAATATGCCGAGCCTTCCTGTACGTTTCCGAGCGCACGGTTGTGCGTACGCAATGCGTGCCAGGCCGGGTTGTCGAGGATTTGTTTCATTTCAAGTAGTCAATGCTCAGGCTGACGTATATGAGCCGCCTGTTCATCGGTCAACAACGGCATAGCGTGCTTTGTTACATTTTTAGTATAAAAAACAAAAAAGTGGCTGCTATGAAAAAGCAGCCACTTTTGCCAAAACACACGAAAACACTATTCGAAACAGAAGGCCGCAAAGCCACTTCATGCTAGTCTATAACGGGTTGTCGGCCCGTATTTTGCATACGCAAAATTGATATTGCAAATATCGGAAAAGCGGATCCGATCGGCCCGCACGATCTGTCCGAAGGTTAGGACAATCTGAACATCCGCTTGGGTTACCTCATCCGTTAGCGGGCACCGGCGCGGAACTCTTCCGGCGTGAGGCCGGTCTGTTTTTTGAAGAAACGTGCAAAATAGGACTGATCGCTAAACCCCAGTCCATAGGCAATTTCCTTCACCGAATGCTGCCGGTGATGCAGCTCCCGTTTTGCTTCAATGAGCATGAGGCGATAAAGCAGCTTGCTAACGGTTGTTTTCATTTTATCGCGGAGCAGCTCATTCACTCTTTTAGGCGTGAGGCCGATTTCCCTGGCGTAGAATGCCGCCGACTTTTCCTGCCGGTAATGTCTCTGCATCAGTTGAAACAGCTTTACCAACCGGTGGTCTTCGGCTCCGGCCACTCTGTGGTTCCGCTTTCCGAAGCGGTAAAGATGGGTAAGATAGGCTGTCGTGTATTTGAGGAGCAATGTAATATCCGCGGCTCCTGCACATTCAAGAAGTATGAGGTCGAAAAGGTGCGTCAACGGCCCCTGCATTTCAACCGGAATGGCGAATGCCTCGTTTTCAAACGGCAGGAATAGCTGGCGTAAATGCGGCTCGTCGATGCGGTCGAAAATGTCATGTGCGAACACGATGGTGCGTGCACGCGGAAGCTTGGCAGCAGGAATAGAATGAACCTGATTGGGCGCCAGCAGAAACACGTCGTTGGCTTTCACCGGGAATGACTCGAAGTCGATGTGGTGTGTACCGCCGGTCTCCGAAAACCAGACGATAGCAAAAAAACTGATGCGGTGACTCGGCGCGTGATCCCCCAATGCCAGACCGCTATCCGACGCCATAAAGCGCGAGGGCGGCAGTTCGTGCAATGGAAAATCGGTATGTTGCGCCATGGGCTATTGATAGTAAGATCCGGTTATGTGAACGCGCCGGAGATCACTCCTGGCGCGTTCACAAATTTACTGACCGAAAACCGCACTATCACTTTTTGACCATTACTTTATGGGACGTCTGCGAGCCGTCGGCGTGTTTGGATATCAAAATATACATACCGGGAGTCAGGCCTTTCAAGTCAATTTCGGTTTGAGCATTGCTTCCCTGATAAACCACTGCCCCATTGGGCGAGATCAGTTTCACCCCTTTGATTGTGTTGTTGGCATTCGAACGGATGAAGAGCTTTTCGCTCGCCGGATTGGGAAACACCGACACGCTTACTTCCGCATTCACTCCCCGTTCCGCCGGTACGGCCAGTCTGGCTGCAATGTCCTCAGCAGGGGCCGGAGATACACTCTTCCCTTCTATATACGCTTGCACATAGCGCCATGGGCCGTACATCTGGCCGGTCAATGCAAGCGCAGGCTCATACCGGACGCGCACCCGCACCTTTGTTTCGGGGTCTAGTTTGGTTACAAGGGCTTTCAACTCTGTCCCTGCCGCAGTAAGATCGGTAAATGCCGGCTGAGCGCCTGTCGACTGCACGCTGTTGCTGATAGGCGTATTCGGCAGGCTCGAAAAAGGCTGCCCATTGCTTTTGGTTTCCCATACCAGCTTACCTTTGTTCCGTCCCAAAAAGGACCGGCTCTCGAGACCGACCCCGAAAGTCGGTTGAGAAACTTTCGGCACATAGGGTGTCGCCATGTCTGCATTATAAAGTCTCACGCTGTTCTGTTTGGCTTGTATGATATTGCCCCAGATCGGATCCTGATAATCTGCCCCTCCATCGAAAATTTGCACGCCACCTGCATCGCCGTTCACACCGTCCCGTCCGGGAATACCGACGACGATATCCGAAAATCCATCACCATTTACATCACCACCGCCCGATACCGACGCCCCCATCTGGTCCAGCGTGGCATCGCCCATCACTTCCCAACTCAAAGGAACCGGGTCACCGGTCCGTCCTCCCGGGATCACCGTAAATCCTCCTCTCTGAGCCACCTGGTGGGATAACTTGTTTTCTCCAACGATAATATCGCTATAACCATCGCCATTTGCATCGCCGGCGCTGGATACGGAGATTCCGAACGCTGCATTCGCCCAGTTTCCCGGATAAAAGCGTTGGTTGGCCTGCGTAAAGCCTCCCGAAGCCCCCAGATACACGGCAACCGATCCCTGTTTCGATAAGCCATGTTCGGGAATACCGATAACCGCGTCGTTGAAACCATCGCCGTTTACATCACCGGCAGCAGCTACCGATGTGCCGAAATGCGCATACCCATTGTCGTTCTTGAAAAAAGTACTGGTGTTTTCAACACCGGTAGAAGAACCATAGTAAATCCACGCGGCGCCACCCTCTACGGCTCCGGTATTGGTAGTCGGCGCACCGACGATCAAATCACCGTACCCATCGCCATTGGTATCACCCAGCCCTGCGACGGAGGCCCCCATGCTTGCATTGCTATTCTTTCCGGGCAGCACTTTGGGAACCGTACCGGCCCCTGTTGGCGAGCCGTAGTAAACATACGCGGCTCCTCTGGTGTCATTTACCACTTTGTATTTGGGCGCGCCTACGACAATATCCGCATAATTATCACCATTGAGGTCGCCTGCGCCGCCTACCGACATGCCATACTTGGTACCTCCCAGCGGTTCATATAAAACCTGAAAACCAACGGTATCAATACCCGTGGCAGCACCGAAATAAATCCTTACCTCCCCGCCATTCGGAATATTGCCATAACTTGGATTGCCAATAATAACATCGGCATAACCATCCCCATTGACGTCGCCCGCCCCTGCTACGGACCGGCCAAACAATATCGTCGTTGATTTCTGCGGCGCATTGTACCATGGCGGTCGGATGCCGCCTATGGATCCGTACAGAATACACGTTCTGCCGGAAGTAAGCGGGTCTGTCCCAGGCGCGCTGATAACAACATCATCGAAACCATCTGCATTGATATCTCCCGCATTCGCCACCGCCGATCCAAACCGGCGCGCTGCGACCGAGTCCACAACCACGCTTTTGGCCGACGTGTTCCCTGTGAGACCGCCGCCATGATAAATCAGCGCTGTACCTTCGTCGGTCTGCCCATTATCGTAGGTGTATGCTCCTATGACCAGGTCGCTATACCCGTCGCCATTTACATCCCCGGCAGAGGCCACGGCAGTACCAAGCCAGGCATCGGCCTGTTCACCCGAAAACACCACGCTTCTGTTCGGGAAATTCTTGGTAGGATTGCCATAAAACAGGAACGCGGCACCTTCGTTAGGCTTGGTGATTTCATAGTACCTGGCTCCGATCACGAAATCGCTGTAACCGTCGCCATTCACATCGCCGGCGCCGGCCACCGCCCATCCAAACTGGCCCTCCTTCTGATATCCGATCAGTGTCCTTTTATCCCCGATCGTCTCTCCGAGTGCCGAGCCGAAATACAGAAACGCGGCTCCTTCGTTGGTCTGGCTTTGCTTGTATTGATATGCTCCGAAAAGCACGTCGGAAAAGCCATCGCCGTTCACATCACCTATTGTTGCCACGGAATGTCCCAGCCGCGCGTCGATCTGGTTAGCTTCCACCTTAAAAGGATTGGCGGTAACAATGCCGGATGCACTTCCTTTGTATACAAAAACGGCCCCTTCATAAAGTTCACCGTTGGTGTACAATCGCGCACCTACAACCACATCGCTGAAACCGTCGGCATTAACGTCACCCGCCGACGAGACGGCATAACCCATCATTGCATTGGCCTGATTTGCTTCCAAGGTCACCGGGCTCACACCCACGCCGGACGCATTGCCGTAATAAAGGAAAGCGGCACCCTCATTATTCTGACCGTTGTCGTACTGATGCGCGCCGGCCAGGATATCGCTGTACCCGTCGCCGTTCACATCACCGGCCATAGCCACGGAAATGCCCAGGTTGGCCGATGCCTGGTTCATTTTCAGCGTTTGAACCGGGTTGATACTAAGGCCGGCTGCACTACCAAGGTACAGGAATACCACACCTTCATCGGTTTGGCCGGCATCGTAGTAAGGTGCGCCCACCAGCACATCGCTGTATCCATCCTTGTTCACGTCTCCCGCACTCGATACCGACATACCTGCCTGTGCATTCACCTGGTTGCTTTGCAGCACCGTCGCGGCAAGGCTCAGCCCGGCGGCGGTTCCGGGAAATACAAATGCAGCGCCTTCGTCGGTTTGCCCGTTATCGTATTTAGGCGCTCCGATGATCACATCACTGTACCCGTCGCCGTTGACGTCGCCCGCACTCGACACCGAATAGCCCAGCCAGGCATAGGTCTGGTGAATTTCCAGCCTTTTATTCGCATTAGCCGGTCCACCGCCTACGATCGGGTCGATGGTTACCGGAAATACCGCTTGCTCAACGTTTGTAGTAATCTCGATCTGATTGTTTTGATAGGCCAATGTCGCATCCAGGATTTTCCCGGCGGCATCCCAGCATTTCAGGCCATTGTAAACGAGTTCCTCCGTCGCGCCCCCTTTGATAACTTTGGTTATAAATCGAAGTTCATTTTCTCCATTATCCAAAACCGCTGCACCGGAAACAGCCAACTTTATTGCCAGTGACTTCACACCCTTGGGAGCGCGCTCGATAATGAAATTCTGACGGACGCCATTTTCATCATTGATAAATTCTTCTGAAAACGCACCGTGGTCAATCACCACTTTGTTTTCGTAGCTGCTGGCGTCGCCATTCTGCGCGACTGCATAAAGTAATTTTCCATCACCAAACACGCCCTGATTGAGGAGCTTTAATGTAAAATCCGAATGCGTCGAATCGACGCGTTTTTTGAGTGTCAATGCACCTGGGGCATAAGTGGCCCGAAGGTTTTGTCTCCGGTTCGGGCTTTGAAAAACGCCGGCCTCTTCATCGTAGGTAACGTGATACTCGCGGTTGGCAATTACCTCCCTAATGCCTGACAAGGCACTATCGGGCAGCAGGGCGTCGGCGTTGCCAGCTGTTTGCACATGCGTCACCGGCGCTACCGAATTTTGAAATGGGAGCGTTTGATAAATCTTTTTGTGCAATAAAAGACAAAACGCAAATAGAGAAGCGATGAGCAATTTGTAATGGTTTTTCATTGGCAATGGTTCGATACAAATAGTTGTTAACCAATTCGATAAAATAAAAAACAACAGTTCTGGCTAATATAATTGCAGTTATTACCATTGTAACGATCTTATTATGTAGCGGTGAAACTTGTGATAATCCGGTTGCATTTGCCTTTCGGATCGGATGGGGAGAATAAGAAACCGGCTGCCTGAACTGCTCAAAAGAGCGTTCAGACAGCCGGTTTTCTTAACGAGATGGCTAGCCCTTTACATCAGGATTGTTCTACATGAAGCTGTGCTGGTCGTGGTTTCCGGACGTGTAAAATTTTTGTTACCACTTGCTTTTGAAATAGCATTAAGTCGCGCTACTGTGAATCTGACTAATTGAAGTTTTGTCTCGAACGATGCTTGCGTTTTCATCAGGCTAATTGTTGTTTATGGGTTATTAATATCCCGAAGTAACCCGACGAAAATGCTATTTTTCAACTTTTTATACCAATATCTGTAAACGTTCGACCAAAACGCTACTCTCTTCGTTCCAGGCTATTCGACCGGAATTTGTACAGAAACGCAGAATTCACTTTCAGTTTCCGACTTCTCCAATTTGTACCGCCCCGGGTAGTATATTCCCAATCGTCGTTCGAGGTTAACCAGCCCAATACCGCCACTCCCCGACTTACTTCGCAGTGGTTGTGATGGCTTGCTATTCGTTATTTCAAACGTTAACAAACCAGCTGAAACATTGACCTGGACATCCACGAATGAATCATGCCGGGTAGAGTGCACGCCATGTTTAAATGCATTTTCAACCAAGGTGATCAGCGAAACGGTGGGAACTCGGTAGGTATCCTTCATGTCCCCATGCTGCTCCACGTTGATATGACAGCGGCGATTACTTCTCATCGATTCGAGTTCGATGTACAACTTCATATAGGCTAGCTCCGTTTCCAACTTGATAAACTCATCGTTCATCTCGTAGAGCGAAAACCGCAATATTTCAGAAACTTTCTGGAGGTATTCAGCGGCATCTTCAGAAACAGGTAAAACCTTGGCATAGGCGGCATTCAACACATTGAAAACAAAATGTGGGTTGATCTGCGACTTCAACGCCTTCAACTCCATGTTACGGGCGTCGTCTTCGATCTTTTGCCGAATAAATCGTTCATTGGCCGCAAACTTTGCAGTTTTCAACGCAGCAGGCAATATAAAGAACTGAACCTCCGATATATCACTGCTAATCACCAGCCACGTATTCGGGTCCCGGAGATTGAAGGGGGCAAGATACATGTTCGCAAACATCCGGTACCTCTCGGTCATGTTTTCCAGTCCTAAATAATAGTCCACTCCCGTGTACAGCGCCACCGAAAAAATGTGGTTGATCACAAGTGCAAAAATGAAAAGAACCAGAAAAAGCAAAAACCCCTTTATGTAATTGCGGAGCAAGTAGTAGAATCCTACACAGATATAATATTCAGGGACTATTTTCAAAAAATAGCAAAAACTTGCAATGGTAACGGTCGGGTCCGCATTCTTCTTTAAGATTGTAGGCAATGCATAGGAGTAGTGCAACAAAATAAATAAGACCCAGAAAAGAACATGATAGGAGATTCTTAACTTTTGCGTGCGGGGAAACAGCAGCCTTTCTATGAGTGATCCCCTCTTTGTAATATCGTTGTTCATTCAGTGGGCTTTATCTTTCAGTCAATTGACGGAGCACCTCGTCGCGCGTGGGCGACACGGCGATCGACACTTTCATGCCGTTCAGCATGGTGACCATGTTTCCTTCAATCATCTTAATCATATTGCGGTTGACAATGTAGGACCTGTGCGTCCTGACGAATGTAGGCGAAGGCAGGCGGGTAGTCATGGCTGCCATGGAAGCCAATGTGACCAGCACTCCATCGGTATAATACACTTTCACGTAGTCTTTCAGACCTTCGACAAAATAAATGTCCTTAAACCAGACACAATACATTTTGCGGTCGGCGCGGATCCACATGTATTCTTCCTGTGCGGTTTCAGGCCGCTGCTCGGGGATTTGCGGAGATGGTGCCTGCTGGCGTTCGGCCATTTCGCTGGTGCCCGTCTCAGGAAGCGGCCGCCCCCTTTCATGGGCCAAATGGCTGTCGCCGATCAGCCTCCTGACCTTCGTGACAGCCTTCAAAAACCGGTCGAAGCCGACGGGTTTCAATAAAAAAGCGGTAACATCGAATGTAAACCCGTCTACTGCGTATTCAGGATAGGCGGTGGTCATGATCACGTGCGCATCCGGGGCGTGAACGATGTTCAACAGATCAAGGCCCGATAACTCAGGCATATTTACATCCAGAAAAATAATATCCGGCTTGACCTCCGGGATCATTTCCAGCGCTTCCAATGCATTATAGCAACTTCCTGCGTAGGTCAACCAACTGAGTTTAGAAATCAGAAATTTAAGGACTTCATGAGCCGGTTCCTCATCATCCACAATGAGGCAACTAATTTTCCCTGTCATACTTAAACCACGTCCGGGTAGTAACTTATGAACTTACTGCCCGTGCAAAGCAAATTCCGCTAAGCACAAACAAATGTCAAATGTGCCACTTTTTCCCTTCTTGCCAACTTAGACTCGTAATATTTTTTCAAATAATGATACACAACTAACTCATGTTCACGCTGTTGAGAAACAAAAAGTCTGTTCAGGAACATATGTACCAGGCTACTGGCGAAACTGCCCAGTGAAACCTCACCACGCGGCAGGATAACCGCCAGCGAAGCCCTGATGCGTGCTGACCGCTTTTCAAGTAATGCGATGACGTCGACGATACCGTTTTCCGCGTCATGACCTGAATCGAGAAAACTCCTGATTTCTTCAGTGTGCTGACGGTACTTATTGTTGAGCTGGATATTCAGTTGGGTATCTCCCCGAAATTCATGAAAGAAGCGCTCCCGCAATTGCCCTGCAAATACTTTTTTATCTGCCAGTGTAAAACCCAGGTCGTTCAGGAGCATATCCACTCCCTTGAGGCCTGTCAGCCACCGGAAATGCTCGCCTGCGTCACCGGAAAGCATATTCAACAGATCGGCCGTTGCAACGCTATCGGCAAAAAAAATGGATTCGACTTCCTCAAATGTCTGATGACCGTAGCGTTCCAGCTCGCGCTTGTAGGTATCGAGTTGTATTTTATGAACAGTTCCGTTAGCCAGGTATGGCTCCATCAATGCGTGCAGCTCCGCCAGGACGATCTGCCAGAAGGATTTATCGCTGCCATGGTAAAACCGCAACCGGATATGGTTATCGGGGTCGCCATAGCGGATAAAAAACCATTTTTCGATGGCACTTTCAGCCATGAGGCGGTCGGCGAACGGCTTTATAACCGACCTCAGCAAGCGATCGGCGGTGCGCGTACCGGCGTAGATTTTTACATACAACCATTCACTACCCGTCATAAAATCGCGCCTGACCGCAGGCCCGGCCATCGATTGTTGTTCCCAGACTTGCCTGGTCGGCAAAGGTTCTTTTTTGTGCAAAAGGGGCAGCAGGATCTCATTCAGGTAGCTTTCTCCCGGCTTCCCCAAAAAGCCGTTTTGCTCATATTCGGGAAATTCCGTCAAAGTGACTTTATCAAATTTCCTGATGGCATCGCTTACTATTTCCACCGCAAAGTCGGAATCCCCGTCGATCAGCAATTCGCTGTCCCCTTGCCGGAGTTGAACGAAACGGGGAATGTTAAATGCATTTCTGAGTACGCGCCACTCCCTGACCGTCAGAAGCTCACTGCCTACCAGATCCGCCACCATCTTTTTATCGATATTCCATGTGGCGCGGCTTAATATCCAATGCTTGTATTCGACCCGCGGCAGGAATGTGTTGGAAGCGAGATGCCCCCATTCCCAGCCGAGGTAGCGGTAGTCTTGCTGGTAGGTGAGCTCGCACAGAAACCGGTACACAGGCAAGCCGTCGGAGAAGTTATGTGCATTGGTAAGGCGCGGAAAAACACGTTTATTCAACCTTTTCGACCGCAATATCACTTCCCCGGAAATCGATACCGACACCATCAGGTCTTCCGGCAGGATCTGGTTCTCACGCGGCATGGAGGAGCCCGCGAGATAGGGGATTTCAAATTCACGCAGATGCGGGCGCATGAGCACGTTCCCTACGCGCGCCTCGGGCAGGTGGGCCACTTCCGCATACACACCGTCCTTACCCAGCGCTTCTTCCTCCGCAACCGCTTTTTTTGCCCATTCGGCTAGCTGGCTGTCCCCATGGCAAAACCGCCCGATCAGTTTCAGGCCCGAGGGCCCTCCCATTGCTTTAAATGCGAATTTAAAATTTCCGCTATCTACTTCCTGCTGTGAACCCGCAATAAGATTTCCGAACAGGTAAAAGCTGTCCGGTGTTTGCACGGTATCGTCGCTCGCTTTGCGAAATTCATTCAAAATATTATCTGTGAGGCAAATGCACGTACTTTTTTCGGCAATAGATTGCTGGTAAAGCGCATCCCTCAGTTCCGCCGTGGCAGAAGCGTCGGCCTGGGCAGGCTTAGGGCCCTCCGGCCATTGCATTTCGTCCAGCAAGGGTAGGTTATCCGCCCTGCCCGCCATGGCGTCGCCATAACCGATCCCGGTTTCACAGTCCAGCACTTCCAGCAGCGGCATTTCGCGCTGCTCATACCTTGCCAGAAATCTTTTCTTAAACTGGTCCAACTCCGGCAACGGATTCCGGTAACCCAGGCATGCGAGGTTTTGATATTCCTTTGTCAGCAAGGCAATCGCCTTCTCGTTGATCGTGCAGGATTGTGTTTGAAGGAAAAGGTCTGTCTGCACCAGGTCCTTACTGCCGGTCGTGACAAAATGCTTCGCCAATACCGATTCCACCTCCCGGTATTTGTCTACGCTCTGTTCTCCCGATTGGAGCAGGCTGGCGATTTTGTTCAATTGTTCCAAATCCTGCGCCGCGCCCGCTATCGCGCGTAGTTTGTCTACAATCGTGAAAAAGAATTCTTCACCCGTAACAGTAGCCGCCAACTCGGAGACCAATATTTGCGCACGGACGATCGCGTCGACGAACTGTTCCGCCTCCTCCCGGCTAACGTCTTCGGATACAATGCCATCCGCCAACTCGCGGATAGTAGCTCCACCGCGGGCAGCGGTAATGACCTTGTCCAGGTAAGCATTGCGGTCCACCGACGCCAGCACGTACAGCCGTTTTTTGTTGTTCAATGCGCTTTCTACATAGCGATAGGCGTCGCCGATCGGATAAAGGCTTGTGTTGGGGAAAAATTTCACTTCATCTCGAATGGCATTTTTTTGCAAAAGCCCGTCCGCCAGTTCGGCCACGTAGTTCATGTCCAGTCGCACATGCTTTCGAAAGGGTTCGGCTTCGTCGAATGCAATGCGGGTTTCCTGCCCGATCTCACCCACCGCGCACCCGGCAAAGAGGCCGTACGGGGTGCTGCGGGTGGTCATCCTGACAAGGTATTTGTATAACGTTTTCAGCAACTTGTCTACACCGGTTTTAATCCTACCTTCGATCAGCCCGGTGAATGAACTATAAAGTTCCGGCGAGGCTACATAAAGCGCCTCCAACATCGGCGATTGCGAGAAAAAACGGATCAGTTCCCGCTCGAACAACTCCGGTCTGTTACCGGCCCGCTCATTGAATGCGTAAAGAACGTCCAATGGCAGCCGGGGACGTCTCAGCATGAAGAATCCTTGGGATACAATTGACATATTAATAGGAAGGTTTACAATCTCTGGATGAAGCTAATAACCAGAACTACCTGAAAACAAACTATTTATGCGAACAACGAAGTTTCATCGACAAAACAGCCCCTATGCCGAATGACCATTCCTGCCGGCCGTCTCGCAGTTCGTCGAATTAGATACATGGTTGGTCTAAAAAGTTCTGTGTACACTCCCGGTTGTAGTCACATTTGTGTATAAAAACCAACGGGGTACCATGACGACATCAACAGGAATATCGGGGCTTTCGGCTATGATTGCTGCCGCTAAAATCGATGAGATCTACGAAGTTGTAAGTACACACAAAAAACAGCTGAGCAGTTTCGGTTTTACCCGGGGGTACCTTGGCGTTTCTGTCTTCACCTATTTGTATGCAGTGCATTCTGGCAAAAAACAATATCTGGATGTTGCCCGGGAGGTGTTCGATCATGCCTGTGATCTGGTCGACAGCGATCCGCTGAAATCTTATCCGCAAGATTTTGCCAGCCTGGGCGCAGTCGCGCAATACCTTTGCCAGGTGAGCGTGCTGGACCTCGATCCCAATGTTTTTCTGAGCGACATCGACGCTGTGCTGCTTAAAAAAATGCGTTCCGAATTGTACATTGGAAACCTGGGAGGCTTTGGCAGCGGGGCACTCGGATATGGCATTTATTTCCTTCAAAGAAGCTATTACAACAGGGTGTTGGCGCAACCGATCATCGATGAACTCGTGCAGGGCATCGTGCGCTACGCAATACCCACGGACGAGGGTTGCTACTGGAAGTCGGGATTGAACGGGCACCATGTGAAGCCAGCCGTTTTCTCCCCTACCGAAACCACAGCCGTGCTGCTTTTCCTCGCGCGGGCCATCGACATGGGCCTTTGCCCGGCCGATTTCCTCGAAGGGATCGTAAATGAAGCGATCATTTACCTAGAAAATCAGGAAACCGACGCGAACGCAGAAACCGGCTATGCGCTCCTGCGCGCCGGCGCGGCATTCGGCAATCCAGCCTGGACACGGGCAGGATTGGAAATGCTGAGAAAATATGCCAAATGCCGGCAAGAGCACCTGAGCGCTACTCAGGATGCCGGAATCCAACACGGTGCAGCCGGCCTCGCATTACTGTTCGATCGCGTTGCACGACTTACCTACGACCAGACGCTCGAAAACGCCGCCGGCTTCTGGTACAGGCAAATCCTGCGATTCGATATCCACCCCGACGGATTTGCCGGCTATAAAACGCTCGAAAATTCCTGGAATATGCAAAAAAACCTGGCATTCGGAGAGGGCATCGCCGGCATCGGCAGCGCGTTGGTGAAGGCGCTGCATCCCGAAAAAGTCAATTTCGACGACCTCATCTGGCATTTGTAACATAACGCTTCTTCAACATCATAAAAGAATAGCCGCCGGGAAATTTCCGGTGGCTATTTGCATAAAGAGGTTCAGCAATTGAAGCAGTTTTTCTGCCATGATCATTAGCTTGTCATTTATGATTTGAAACAACATCCCCGTTGGATAGATGATACATTTCAACCCGCCTGGCAAGATCCAGCAAATTGGTCACACCCAGCTTTTTAAAAATGCGGGCTTTGAATGTGCTGACGGTAGTGCTTTTTAAGTTCAATTGACCGGCAATATCTTTCGTCCACTTGCCTTCCAGCAGCATTTCCATGACCACCAGTTCCTTGGCCGATAAAAGCTCGGCGGGGTCGGATACGCCCTGTTGCAGCATGGAGCCGAGCATTTGCGCACGGACCACCGGGCTAAGGTACTTCTGGCCCCCGAGCACGACACGAATGGCCTCCTGTAATTCGGTTGCTTTCGACTCTTTGGAGACAAACCCGGCTGCGCCCGCACGAATGCAGTGCAAACCGTACAGTTCTTCCTTTTGTCCCGAGAAAACGAGTATGGGAGAATCCGGTTGCAATGCACGCAACTTTTCGATCGTCAGCAAGTGGTCGGTGCCTGGAATATTCAGGTCGAGGATAATGAGCTGGTAACGCTGCGAAGTGACTGCTTGCGCCGCTTCCTTGAAATTGGCAGCCGTGTCCACGACAGCGTCGCTGATCATTTCCTGGATGATCATACTGGTTGCGATGCGGACAATATCGTGGTCTTCAACGAGTAAGAGTCGGGCGGGGAAAGATTGCAATGGTATAGTGGTTGTCGGTAATATCCCGAAGTAACAAAAACTCCGTGAAATTCCACCCAAAAGTGTAGTACTATGTTTACAGTCAAAGATCAACATCTCCATTGTCTGCATAGTCGTCCCTGTCTAGTTTTGGCATGACAAAGCGCTATCCGCACTGTTATAAATCAAACTTACTGCCTGTGATAAATGCATTACTTATTGAGGATCATGCCATTGTGAGAATGGGTATGCGCCTGGTGATACGCGAACTATTTCAAAATGCAACGGTTTTGGAATCCGAAGATTTTAACGAGGGGCTACGGATCGTGCAGGAAAAACCCATCGATCTTGTCGTCCTGGACATTCATCTTCCCGGCGGCCAGGATGTCAAGATGATCGACATGATTAAAAAAGCCCGGACAACTGCAAAAATACTGGTATTCAGCGGATTACCGGAAGACAAATACGCATTGAAATACGTGCAGGCCGGCGCGGATGGCTACTTATCGAAGCGATCGGATCCCGGGATGTACGGGGAAGCGGTGTCGGCGGTGGTGAACGAAAAGAAATACCTCAGCGAGGTGGTCCGGCAGCAGCTTGTGACTCAGTTGCCCCAGAATTACAACAAAATCAAACGACGGAAGTGGATCGGGTTAACGGACAGGGAGCTGGAAATCAGCAGGCTGCTCATCAGAGGTTTGTGGACCAAAGAGATCGCCACCCAGTTGGAGCTGAAATTAAGTACCGTCAGTACTTTTAAAAAGAAGATTTTCCAGAAATGCGGCGTCACAAGCGCGATCGAGCTATCTAAGATCATCGACGACGTAGCTGCTACGACCTGCTGAAAGCCGACAGGCTACCGCAGCATTTCCATTTTCTCCGACAACGCCACCAGGCTACTCACCTGCAGCTTCTTGAACACATTCGCTTTGAAGGTACTGACAGTGCTTTCTTTCAGGGCCAGCATATCGGCGATAGTCCGTATCTTCTTCCCTTCCAGCAACAAATGCACCACCAATCGCTCCCGCGATGTGAGCATTTGCAGCGGGTTATGGGCCGAGACATCCACGTTGGCAATGACCTGCGAAAGGAGGCTTTCCTGAACGGCTTTGCTGAAATACGTCTTCGAATCGAGCACCATATCGATCGCGATCCGCAATTCGTCGCCGGAAACGTCTTTGGACAAGAACCCATGCGCGCCGGACGATACCGACGGAAGCGCGTAGGTAGCCTCGCTCATAGAGGAATACACGAGGATTTTGCTGCCGTGCGCAATCGTCCGCATTTCCCGGATCGTATGCATACTCGCTCCGGGAATGCCTATTTCCATGATGATCAGGTCGAAAGATTGGCGTTTAATTGCTTCTAGTGCTTGGTCAAGCTGCGCCATGAGCGTAACCCTGGCCTGCGGTTTATGGTCTTTTACTTCCCGTTTAATAGCCGATCTCATAAGAGGATGGCCGTCAACAACGAGCACTTTCATAGATTAACAGTGGGTTAACGCTTAAAAATGGGTGTGAGTGAAATAAACGGCTCACCTGGGAGTCATTTTCCGGCGTGTGTGTATAGCGTGAGTACCTGACATTTTGTTAAAAAAAAACGAACGATTACTAATATACGCAATTATGGAAATTCCGGACTTGGCAGGTAGTCATATCCGCCTCAAAACTAATTAGAAATACGTCGTATTAGCTCGCATTGTTCAAAACTAAACCATAGAAAGATTTCTATTAGTTTTAAAAACCAGCGGCTTTTTGCGACAGCTCGAAGGTATCAGCCACATTCATTTTCTTGTAAATGCGCTTTTTGTAAGTGCTTATGGTGTTGCATTTCACATTGAGCATGTAGGCGATTTCCTTCGTCGATTTACCGAGTACTACCTCGTTCATCACCGTACGTTCGCGTTGAGAGAGTGTTTCCAGCGATTCCAGGGCCTCTTTTTGGTGATCCGAATCAATCATCGAGATTAATGAAGCCTGTAAATCCACACTCAGATACTTGCCGCCGGAGCCCACCACGGCGATTGCCCTTGCCAGATCGGCGGGTCTCTCGCGTTTCATAATGAACCCATCGGCGCCGGCCCTCAGCGCTGGCAGGGCAAATATCCGCTCCGACAAACCGGAGTAGAACAATACCGAAATGCCTGGCTTGGCAGAACGAAGCAAATGGATGATCTCAGACGAAACCAATCCATCCATTTTCACCTCGGTGATCACCATTGTGATATCGGGATTTTCCCGGAGAACGCTCCTGGCTGATGTCAGGTCCGCTGCCTCAAAAAGCCGGTAATCGTCAGAAATGGTTTCCAGAAATAGCTGCATTCCAGTGCGTAGCAGCGTTTGGTCGTCGATGATAAGGATTTTCATATGGTAATGCCCATGGGCCGGTCAATACAAGCAATGTTCACGTCCGGGCGGGACGTGCGGGAATAAACAGATAAGCCGGTGATAGCGGTAAAAGTAGCGTGAAACGTGTTTTGTTGCAATCGGCACATCGCAAATAAGGCATAGAATCATTTCTATGGTTTCGACGAAGGCATTTACGATTTTCTGTCATTTTTTTGTCACTGGCAACAGATCGTTTTCGTTTGCTTTGCCTTCAAACCCGAATATGCCTAACCCCCAAGTACACACGCAGTGAATGATCAGATTCAGGTGAATGCGATAATATCAAGGCCAATTGGCCGCGTCGTGAGAAGGATAGGGACATGTGTCTGTGTTTTGTTACAAATTCTCGCATTGCAGGTCGCCTCGCAGCCAGCGGCTAAGGAGACAAAATACAGCGTCCGGCATTATACCAGCGACAACGGCCTGCCGCAAAATACGGTAAGGGCACTTACACAGGATCAGGAGGGTTTCATTTGGCTCGCCACGGACATGGGGCTGGTCCGGTTCGACGGCCAGTCGTTCGTCACTTTCGACAAAGACAAGCTCGGACTGAAATCCAGCAGTTTTCTCTCCTTTATTACGGACATTGAAGGACGGAATGAACGGTTGTATGCGGTGGGAGAGAAACTGACCCACATCCGAATCGCCGATGGCAAAGCTATCCCCGATAAAAGCCCACTAGACCATCGCATTCACAAAATGTTCAAACCCGGCGCAAGGCCCTATGACCTGATGTACATGTTGGGCCTACCCGACCGCTGGAACAAAGATTTTGTGCCTACCTATAACCTGTTTCTGCTCCCCAAGCCAAACGGCGATTTTTACATTTGGAGCCAGGGCGGCAAAATCGATTTTTACGCCCGCTGGAAGAAACAAAGGACTTACGAAACCCAATTATCATCCCCTATCGGGCTTTTCAGAATCGGCACAAACCTCTATTACGACGACGAAGTCGGCAACATCCGGCTCATAGCCACCAGCGGTCCTGCGCGCGCAGGTTCGGATGTTACCCTGGCCCCCGCACACGGAAACCCGGAAAAGCCAGATCTGAGGAAGCCCTACAAGCTCTATGCAGACGATTTGTCGGGAAAAGCATTTATTTATCAGGATCTTAAACTATATGCATTATCGGAAAAGGCGCCGGGACATCTGCTTACCACCGTCCTGCTCGCCGACGTCGACTTCGGACGAAATGGCCTTACTTCGGTTTTCTACGACAGCCGCCATCAAAGGCTTTACCTGGGTACGATCACCAACGGTCTTTTTATATACGATTTGAAGGTTTTCGAAGCGCTGGGCATTGATACCGACGATCCCGGACTTAATGTTTACTACGCTCAGGCGACTCTGTCCGATAGCTCGGTTATTACCCCACATTTTTACGTGATTGGAAAAGGCAACGACGGCCAGAACTTTTCACGCGTTATACCTCATCCGCTTGGAAAGGCCATCAATGGCTACACGATCGTCAAAAGCCGTTCAGGCGACATCTGGATCGCCGGATACGGCTGGTCGTACAAACAGCTGTACCGCTACGATCCAACCGGTGAACATTTGGAGCAAGTCTGGAACCTGGGGAGTAACATTTCTTTTCTTTACGAAGACCCGAGCGGCCGCGTCTGGCTTGGCATGGAGACAGACGGCGTGAAATACATCGACCCTGGTGAAAGCGGGATGCCCGTGCACACCCTAACAGATAAGATAAAGCATGTTTCCTATATGGTTAAAGATGGAAATGATGTGTTGTGGGTCGGGACGCATCCGGGCTTGTACAAAGTAAATCTCGCGCGAAATACCATTTCCACCATTCAGCAGACCAACGGGCATTACATCAAAAGCCTCTTGCTGGCGCGCCCGGGCGAGCTATGGTTCACCACCGACGACGATGGTTTCTTTCTCGTACAAAATGGGAGACCGCTACGTTTTCCACTGGATAGGGACCACTTTCTTTCCAACGCCCATTGCATTGTACACGACCGCAAGGACTTTTTCTGGATCCCGACCAACCAGGGCCTGTTCCGCATTCTCCGGAGCGACCTGCTCGATTTTGCCAGCCACGGCGACAGTACGCGGCTCTATTACCATCGTTACAGCAAGCATAGCGGCTTCCGGATCAACGAATTTAATGGCGGCTGCCAACCTTGCGCGATTCGTTTAAGGAACGACTACGTATCGTTGCCATCTATGGGTGGCCTGGTATTTTTCAAACCGGAACAAATACCGGTCGATACGCCGCATTCCAAAATTTTCATCGACCGTATTGAAGCCAATTCAGGAAATGTTCCTGTAAATGGGTCGAAAATCCAGCTCGCGGGTGTGAGTGACCTGCGCGTGTTCTTCTCATCACCCTACCTGGCCGAACGACAGAATCAGCAATTGTACTATACCATTTCCGAAGAAGACCGTCCCTCGTCCACACAAACGTGGTTCCCCATCGAGCAGGAGCAGCATTTCATTTCCCTGAACAACCTTACATCAGGAACTTATACCCTGAAAATCCGCAAAAACACGGGATTTGGCCCGAATTCTGTTCAATTGGCTACACTTACGATTGTCGTCCCCTACCCCTGGTACGATACCTGGCCTTTCAAGTTGGTGATAATTACTCTTGTACTGGTAGCTATTTACTTCTATTTTAAAAACCGCTTGAAAAAGGCCGATCAACTGAACCGGGTGCTGGAATCACGGGTGTCGGAAAAGACCCGCAACTTGCAGGACACGCTGAGTGTATTGAAGGAATCTGAACAGGAGCTCCTGCGGCAAACCCGTCTTCAAATGCATTTGATCGCATCCATCAGCCACGATATCCGCAGCCCGCTGAGATCGATCGAATTCGCGTCCGGAAAGGTGCGTGACCTGCTCCAAGAGGGTGAGTTAGAATTGGTAGGAGCAATCGGATCCAGTGTCAACGAGTCTTCCGGAAGGGTCCTTCTGCTGCTGGAAAACATGTTGTCGTATGTCAAATCACAGATGTCGGGAGCTTCGGTGGCACACGACACATTTTTCGTGCAAGGCCTGGTCGATGAAATCGCCGTCATTTTTAACACTTCATTCAAAATACAGGAAAACAAATTTGTCAACAATATCCCCGAAACGCTCCTGCTCAAATCTAACCGGCAATTGTTGAAAATTATCCTGCACAACCTGATCGACAACGCCAACAAATATACCTCCGGGGGCTCGGTGATTGTGACGGCCAGCCGGGAAAATGAGGTAGTCAGGTTACTTGTGACCGACACCGGCCCGGGTTTGCCCGAAGCCGTCCTGAATTGGTTCAACGGCGATGACGATACCATTTACCCGCAGTCGCCGGACAACGCACCCGACATGCACGGGATCGGCCTGGTGATTGTGAAGGAACTTGCCGGAATGCTTCATGTGCGCATAAAGGCAACATCCATCTCCGGTGCAGCATTTTCCATTGAGTTTCGGAAGGCCTGAACACCCTGCACTCAACGCCAGCCCACGCCTACGCCCACGCCCGCATGTGAGGCGAGGGCATTATGTAGTAGTGGCGGGGTATAGCGCAATTTGAGCATATAAATCCATTTCCGGGACACCAGGTGAAAGCGGAAGCCGGCCACGCCGGACGGTGTCAGCAGCCGCTGTTTGTCCGGATTGTAATAGATGCCGTTATCATAGCGATCAACCAGGAAACCGCCTACCCCGGCTTCAAAAAAGCTTTCGACGAGGTAGCTGCCCGGCTGGGGAATACACGGCCTGCGTTTGTAGGGATTTAAAACAAAACAGTGGGTCAATGCTCCCAAAACGGTAGGGCTGCGAAAATGCGCGCTCGTAATGGCGCCCACGCCTGCCTGAACATTCCAGAATGATTTTTTGAGATAACCGAAAGCTGCTTCGGCGGTAACCGCTGCCCTGGGCGCGATACCGTATGCATCGGCTCCAAAAGCCCCGCGCATGCGCGTATAGTACGGCTGCGCGGAGGCATATTGAGAACAGAAGAAGAGGATTAACAAATATCTTGATAACACGTATGAAGGCTTTGCCTTTTAACGGTTGAGAGTGAATGATAATTATCCCGGTTTCAATTTTGGATGATTCAATTACCTATACCAAAACTAATTCCCTACTAATCAATAATAAGAATATGTAGAATATACCAATTCCTTGTCGCCGTTAAAGCATAAATACCAGCGCTCATTCTTGCCGTTGCTGAGATCGAATGTATATCCCCGGTTGTCTTCGTATTCATTGCGAAAACTACCGTTGAAATTAACAAAGTTGTCGAGGTTAAAGCCCATAAACTGCGAAGATGCAGCCAGCAAGTCTCGAAAATAGGTAATTTCCTTGGAGGTCAGATTAGGTAGCCCAAAGCCCGGTCCGCCGTTGAAATCCTGATTAAACTGGCGTATCCTGTTAAAGGCACCAACCCATACCACCTGCCCGTCTTCCTTAAAAAGAATGGGAAGATTAGTCGCGCCAAGAAACTTAACGGAAACCATATATTGCTTGCTACCGTCAGGCATTAAACTGGTTGTACAGTCAGAAAACACCAATTCATTATTGTTGATAATGTACTGGCGACTCAGGTCGTTAAGGTTCGTAAGTGAATTCACAAATACCGGGTTCGGCTTATTTCGTGCGGTGATATATTGCTGGATTGCATCGGGCAAATCGTGAATTTCTCTTGTAGCATATCCTCTTTCATAATTAGTGAGCGTCACGCCTCCGTTAACAAACCGCACTAAATATTTCAAGCCATTCAATTCATAATCAGCCCCGTAAGAATCCTGCTCATTAAGATAAACCAGCTTTCTGTAATTGCTCAATTTGCCTCCCCTGATCGCCAGGCTCTGAACCTTTGCAACCAATGCGTCCGGTACCGCTTCACCGACCGTAGCCGCTACCCGGAGAATACTGGATGTACCGACTATTGCATTGTACCCGGCATTGTTGTTTTCAAAAGACAGCTCATACACCCGCCCTTTTTCAACCTCCGAGAGTCCTTTCAAATTGGTTGCCAACGGGTATGATTTATAAATCAAATCCTTAACCGACTGCGGTAATTCCAAAGAAGGCTGTGGCGTAGTTCCCGGATTTTCAGGAGATTTACATCCGTGAATGGCTAATAGTACGATTGCGAAAAGTAAAAAGAATCTCATTGATTTTCGGCGTAGTTTTGCGGACTCACATCATAGACCTGTTTTCGGATTTTAAACGTTGCCTGATATTTAAATAAATCGTTTCAGGTTTTATATCTCCAAAAACATTTTCAAAAAAAATTCGTCGACACAGGCAACACTTTTCGGCAGCTGCCCTGTCTGTAAAGCAAACAAGTCGGCAATACGCTCTATTATAATATTAATGAACTTCGAAAAGATTGCACTTTTTGTCACAATCCTCTGCATATCGATCATGATCGGTTGCAATAAGGTTGTCGATGTGCAGGAACCCGATACTGAAACCGTTCCCGAGGCGACCATTACGGCCATTAAAGATGACTACCCGGATGCGGCGAAATTTGTATTCAAAACTTTATTGAAAGACAAATTATGGAAAGCAAAGTTTGTCAGTAATGCTTCCAATTTTGAAACACAGGTGAGTCCTACGGCGATCGTTGCCCAGGTGTACCGCGAAACGGCAGACCTTTCGCTTTACAAAGACCTTACCGACAAGCTGAAAGTAAGAGGCGGGGCGATATCCGGCGTGCAGCTGGCCGACAAAGCCACTGATAACGGGGCAAGGATGCGATACGTTTTCAACGGGAAGCCCTTTCTGCTGAACTACTACATCCTCAATGACTGGCACATTATCAAACTGACGGCCAAAGCGCCCACCGAGTCGTTCGCTGTCGATACCGGGGATTTGCCGCAGGCAATCCAGTCGTTCTGCCAGCAAAAGGCGATATCACTGACCGACGCCACGATCAGTCTCATCACCGACTCCGACGGCAAGAAGGCCTATTACATCTACCCTGCTTCGCAATTGTTCCCGGTGATTTTCAGTGAGGACGGGGCGCTGCTATGGATTGCTCGCAATTCCGACGGCACGGGTGTCGTCAACAAGCCTAATAATGAGGTGGGAAATGCGGAGCTGCTGGCGAAGGCAAGCGAGGGATATGAAGACTTCACGACGCCTACCGCCGTCGCGTTCGAATCGCAGTTCGACGGCCTGAAAAGTGTCCGGTATGTATTTCAGAAAAAATCGGGAGTGGAAGGCACACGCACATTCATTAATGAACTGAGAGAAGTTTTTGTCAACGCCACCACAGGGGAAATCATTTATGACCAATACTCATCCTATGTCTTTAGATAGCTTGTTCATGCAGGACCTTCGAACAGTCAGCCATTAACAGTCTCTGTTTCGATCAAACTTGCGAATGGCCTTATTTCAAACAAAAACCAAAATGGAATTAGCGGAGCTCGTGAAGGCTTGCCAAAGGCAGGACTCGCGGGCACAGGCTGTTTTCTATGACCGCTACAAAAGCAGATTGCTGGGTGTTTGCCTTCGGTATGCGAAAACCGTGGCCGAGGCGGAAGACATTTTTCAAGAGGGGATATTGCGGATTTTCGCGAAGATCAACGATATTCAAAATCCTCAGGCGATCGATAACTGGGTCAAGACGATCATGGTCCGCCATGCGATCGATTACTACAACCAGGTGACGCGCAAGGAAATGCTGAGCGCATCCCACGACGATGTCAAACTGGATTGGGAGAACAACGACTACACGCTCCTGTTCAGCAAGCTGGACATCAGCCTGCTTCTCGAAGCCATCAACGAGCTACCCGACGGCTATCGGATTGTGATCAACATGCATTTCATTGACGGGTACAAACATGCGGAAATAGCTGAAATGCTGGGCATTAAAGAGGTAACATCCCGCTCCCAACTGTTGAAGGGACGGAATCTTTTAATTAAAAAACTGGAACAAAAAGGGATCAAGCAGCATGAAATCTTTTGATGACGAATTAAACGATGCCATTCAGAAGGCCCTTCACGATTCGTTTGAGAATTTTGAAAGAAAACCTGGCGCGTCCATTGACCAGAAAATATATGAAGCCCTCGACAAACCGACGAGGGTAAGACCGCTGCTGCTTTCTGCTGCCGCGGTGCTTCTGCTCCTGCTCGGATTCGGGGTCAAGGAAATGAACGAACGTTACGCTTCCCTCCGGGCAATTACCCGCTCGCGGGCAACCAACGAGGAACTCAAAGAAGGTACTAATGTGGTACCGCTTCACGGCAGCATTGTGGTAAGCGCCGACCAACCGTCGCATACGCATCGTAGCGCTCATGCGAATCCGGCCAAGCCGAACGTTCGCAGACCACTGAGGACAGCAACCCCGGCAAAACCCGCCAGTATACTGCACGAGCATGCAAAGCCGGTACCCTATAAGGTTAAGGCCGGCGCGGGGCCGGTTCTTCCTGCTGAAAACAACACGTTGCCCGTCATGGAGACCGAGCCCGCATTGCCCGTTCAAATACAGGACAACGCTGTTGCCTCCCGTGCCATTGACGCTAACGAGATCGCAACCGGCCGCTTGGTTCCGCTGCCTGTTGATCTGGCCATGCCGGAAATCAGCTTTGACGCAAATGTGGAGGATTCGACATTGCTGGAACCGGAGCCCCGGCCGGTGCGGGAAAAGCTCGATTTCCCGCGCTATCAGCCGTCCGATAAAAAATCCTTTGCCTGGATTTTTAATCTTTCCGCAACCAACACATTTCAGAGCATTTACCTGCTGCCCAATGCCGAATCGCGCATCCTGAAAGTCTCATTCCCGGTATCGACCGCGAACCTGGGGTATAAGTTCAGCGCCGGGTTCCAAACGCTGGGTTTACAATGGCTGTTCCATTACAGTCACCTCAGCTGGAAAGCAGAATACATTTATGCAATTGATGAATTCAAGGCCGATGAACAGGGAGCTAACCGTTATGTTTTTGAGCGGCTTGGAAAAGCCGAGACGGTAACCAGCAAAGTGGAATTGGCAGGAGTAGGGATCAAAAAGCAATTCGATTTCAAAGGCAAACGTAGCGGGCGCTTTTTCGCGCAAATTGGCGCCGACTATTCGCGGCAACTGCAATCCAGTGGGCGGAATTTCCTCACCGGCTCGATTTCAGCGGGTAAGATCTTCACCGTGAACAAAACCACAGACTTCATCGTCGGCCCCTATTTCGAGTACAATTTCAACAAGGTGCCTACTGCCGAATATAGTATCAAGGTACGTCCCAATCAGGTCGGGTTATCGCTGGGCTTGCGGATGAACAGAACAAAGTAGCGGCAATAAAACGCGGCGGGGCTGCCGATTAACGCAAGGTTTCGAGATATTTTTTCAACTCGTTCAGATAAGACAAGTAAACCTCCTTGCTTCTTTCCAATTTGCCAAAGTTGCGAATGCCCCAGTAACCCGACATCACAAACATGGTGGCCTGTCGCGCATTTACGTCTTTGCGAATGACACCGTCCGTTTTACCACGCTCGATCAGATCGATCATCGCATCGATCCATTGCTGGGTCAACTCGTTGAGTGCTTTATTGAAATCTGCATTCCAGGAGGTCATTTCGTGGGTGAGGTTAGCCGCGGGGCAACCATGCTCCACTTTGAGAAATTCGTTTTCCATCAGCAGATTGTACATCAGATCGTAAATGGCTGTCAGGGGATCAGCGCCGGTTTGCAGAGGTCCGATAAAGCTATCTGCCAGTGTCGGTTTCAACAGGTCGTTGATGATCGACAGGCCCATTTCGTCCTTGTTTTTGAAATGGTAGTAAAAGGCGCCCTTGGTCACTTTGGTAGTCGCGATAATGTCGTCGATACTCGTGGTTTGGTACCCCTTCACATAGATCAACTCAAATGCCTTTTCAAGAATAGTCAACCGGGTCGCTTCTGCCTTTTTCATTGGTTTGCTCAATCCATTTTCCCCAAACCTACAATTTTTACAGGTCAATTTAGTCCGCCAGACCCTTAATATAGTCCCTGATCAACCGTACACCTTCCTCGTCGGGTGTCGTCGTGCCGATTTTAGGCATATGGTATTCGCCCATCGTGCTCATCCGGATCACCATATTCTCCTTGTTATAGCCCATACCCGTTTTCTCAAATGGTGTGTTAAAACTCAGATCCAGTGATGTACCGGCCGCTGAACCGGCTTCGCGGTGACAATGCGCGCAATTCATTTCGAGGTAAGCCCTGGCCCGCGGTGCCAATGCCAGGGACGAATCTTTGTAATCAGGAAGCGATGCGATTCCCGTGATGTCAGCCTGTGCGAGCACTCCTCTTTGCATCAGGTAGGCCAACTGATTCACGTTTTCACCTCCCACATTGATAGCGATATTCAGATTCCGCATTTGAGGACCGAGCGGGACCAGCTCATTGCCTGAACGATGGCAGGTCCCGCAGTCGTTCTGCGCCGGAATTTTGTATTCCAAATGCCGGTATTTTCCATACCTGTCTTCGAAGTATACCGGCACCGTGGCTCCTTCCACCAACAATTCCGCGTCGGTTTGTGCTTCGTTCCACCGGTAGGTAGCGGCGTTCCATTTGCCGCCGGAATACAGTAATAAGCGGGTTTCTACGATCAGCCTCGTCCCCTTGCCGGACTTCGAATAGTAGAACGTCTTCGCGAGCAGCGTGCCATCCGGAAATGAGGGAAGTCCGTCGCCTTGAATGACCATCTTTTGCCCATCCGGAATTTTCAGGAGACGCTGCTTTTCGGCATAGTCGGTGAAGAGTGATGAGCCGATCTGGATCGGCACCACGCCGTCGGCCGGAAGAAGTTCCGGCATATTGCCTTTAAACAATGCATACTCCGACAATTTGCCTTTGAAAGAAACATTATTTTCAATCGTGCGCGGAGCACTGTTGCACGCCGCCAGCCATACCGCCCCCAGAAGCAGCCACCGCAGGCCCACCAGTCCGGTACGCGGCTCTCCGTCTGTCCTCAACACAGCCATATTAATTGGGACTATTCTCCCGGACAGCTTGCTCACTTGCAAGAATATGCTTGTCGATGTAGAAAGTCCCGAATGGAATGACACAGGCAAGCAGGACCTTCCAGGAGATCTCCGAAAATTTCCATCGGTAAGTCACCCCGGCGCTCAGTGTTACCAATACAAACAGCGTGAAAAGCAGGCCATGAACCGGCCCGACAACCTTCACCAGCATAGGCTCGCCAGCCCAGTATTTCAGGGGAACGGCAATGAAAACCAGGACGATCAACGAAATACCTTCGAAAAAACCGAGTATTCTCAGGCGCCCGATCGGCGTTTTGAGTAGTTGCAACATAAGAAATAGCTGGTAGTTAAAATGATCTGAAATAGGGCCGCTTAGCCAGGGGAGAGAACGGCCATGGAATGGCTGCAAGGACGATGAGCAGGGCAACTCCAAACCAGACCAGTATTGTCCTGAATTTTTCCTTGTCCGACTGGATGCGCTTTGCCCTGGCCGATCCGATTGTGACAACGACGACCGCAACAGCCATGAAAGCAATATGAATCAGCCGGAAGAAGGTGTGCTCACTGACCAGTCCGGTACCAACGGTGTCGGCAACATCGAATTTTACCACCGGACTGATCATGTAAAGCGAGAGCCCGAGCAATAACTGGATGTGCGAAATGGTGGCCGTAATGTGCCTGACGGCATTGTCGGCGCCGGAAAACGCCCTGCCCGACCGAAGGCCAGACAGGGCGGTCCCGATTGCATAGAAGAGGCTTGCCAGGACAAGCCATCTGTTGATGGAGTGTAAGATAAGAAGTGCTTGATGCATGGTTTTATTGGTTTCCATGCAAAGCTAAACCAAAAACATACTAAGTAGTATGTTTTTGGTTTAAGATATTTTTAACGATGCCGCCTGATCGACCATTCAATGCCCTGACGCAGCAATTTCCGGTAGTTGGAGTTGCCAAAAGCCTCCGGCCCGTGGCCCAGCTGAATGAAGAGCACCTCACTGCGACCGTACGGGTTGGTCCACGCAATGTATTTTGAACTTCCGGGATGTGTCGTGCTCAGCAATGGCCGGATAGCTGGCTGGGTGAGGAAATTCCCGTACACCTCGTCATAAATCTCAAAATCGGCGAGTCCCTTCGTGATCGGGTGTGCCGGATTCGCTATTTTCACCGGAATGATCACATCGTGCTGGTAGCTCGATTTCACCGAGTTCCCATTCACCATGGTAACCTTTTCATAATATTTACCGCCGATTATCCGCTTGAACTCATCCCAATTCTGATAAGAAACCAACGAATGATGCAGAAAGACCATCGCTTTGCCTTTTTGCAGCAAGCGCAGATAGGCCTGCTTTTGAACGGGCGTAATCGAATCGTTCATGTCGTAAAAAACCAGCGCATCGTACCGGTCTACCTCGGGGGAAGCGATCAGTTCATTGGCTTTGGGCTGTTCTATCCGGTCATAGGAGAAATTACCCAATGAATCCATCATATTGTAAAACGGTACTTTCTCGAAACCGTGCCCGCCTGTGATCACCAGCAGGCGGTACTTATCCTGGGAGATGGCCACCAGGTGAACAATGCATAGTAAAAAGGTCATCAACATTGATTTCATAGCAGATCAACGGGTTGAGAATGATGCTTAAAGACCGATGAATTCCAACTGTTCCCCCCTCGAAGTCGCAAGAGAAAACGTTTTTCCACTCAGCTGCTCCGCTTTCCTTCCATTTCGAAGCAATTGCACCGAACGACCGGGCCAGGGGTTTTCCATTACGCAAGGTCTCCCGGCTTCACTCAGCAGTTTGACACGCCCGATTTTGCCCTTTTGCAACTCACCGCTGACCAGAAAAGCGCCATATGCACGAAGCTGGTCAAAGCTGGCATCTTTTGTTTTATTCCAATTAGGGAATATCCGGATGACGCCTTCATAACTCTGCATCATCATTTCATTGATCGTCAGTGGAACGGCCGACAGGGTCTCTATACCGCCACCTTCCGCAGTAATCCAGAGATTAGGCAGTGACTGGCGCTTGATGCGGTCTGTAAGTTGCTTCATCACCTCGTCAGAATCATATCCTACCCTGACCGCGGCAGGAAAACAGGTTTCGACACCATTACCCAGTGTATTGGCCCACTCTCCCGGTGCTTTCATTTTGTCTTTCCAACGACCGATATCGCTCAGCAGAACCCGGTTGAATACAGAATCCGTCACCGGCCCGCATACGCCTCCCGGCAGCACCAGCCCGTGAATCGACACCCTGGCGAGCCCCTCTACCCTGCTATGGATCGGTGAAGGGCTGGATTCGACATTTTTGAGGCTCGGCTTGCCATCCGTTTCACCCACTGTGAACTGGCTCATATGCGTTACAATATGCTCCCACTTCTGCCTTCTTTCCTTGTCGACATTTAAAAATTCGCTCACATCGACCATCCCTTTGAACAGCATTTTGACCAACCCAACCGATAATGTGGAGTTGAAATCACCCAGGAGCTGGCGCCATTGGCCTTTGTTTTTCAGGTTGGGCATCACCTCATTGTAGTGGTCCATATAAATGACGTACCGCCCATTCTCGAATTTCAGATAGTCTTCCCAAAAATTCGCGCATTCGCGCATGTACGGGTACACCCTGCGCGCATACGCAGCATCATATGTGCTGTAAAAACGCATGAGCATATTGCCCACGCCGAACACCGCATTGATCTTTTGTCCCAGGAATTTGTACCCTCCATCGATGGTATTTTCGCGGGAAGCGTACCTTTTCTCCATTTCATCGGGCGTGAGTGGCCAGCGGGTAGTAACCAGCCCCAGCGGCCCAATCCCGACCGGGTAATAGATTCCTCTGATCCCAAGCAATTCTTTGGCGTGCTGCTTCCCACTTTCCATGTAATCGAGCAGAGGCTTGTCGAAATTGTCGGTTTCATCGATGTGGTTGGAAGAGTAGGCGGCCCAGTAAGGTGCCTGGTAGTTGTAATTCAAGTGGTAATCGCCACCCCATGCAGCCGAATCCTTCGTGATAAAGGGTCCCCAAATGCCCGGCGCAAATTTGCCCGCCCGCGAAGTCGCCCCGAAAAGATATTGGGATGCATAGTAATACTTTTCCAGGAACGGGTCACCGATGTGTACTGCCGACCGGCTCCAATATTTTGCCCACCATGCCTGGTGCTCTTGCTGCAACCGGCTAATCGTCGCAGGCGTCGCTGCTTTCGCCTCGGCTATGGCCTTTTGTTTCCAATCTTTCGAATCGTGATTGGAATACATGCTTACCACCAAAGTTACCTTGCCGCCGGGTGCCAAGGTAACGCTGCCATCGGCCCCCGGCTTCGTTTCCAATACTTTTGCGGCCATCGCCACATGCGAGGGCCATGCAAGCAATGGAGTATTTTCAAAAGAGCGCGTTACCCAATACGTACCTGCCTGGGTACCTTCCGCATTGACGGACGTATTTCCCTCAGCCGCTTTCAATGCAAAATGCATGGCGCACGTCTCGTTGGCCCCCAGCTCCACTACAACGGTGTTGGCCGTAGCAGATACCCAGGCTTTCACCGATATGGAAAGATTATCCTTCTTAAACCTGGCGACGATCTCCGCTTTGTCCTGTATTTGCTCTGCATAGTAATCGGCTCCGGCGAGCGCTGGAATGTTGATTTCCAACCATCCCGGCAGGGCAATGCCGCCGCCGGGATAAACCGGATAAGCACGCCAGAAATCGTTCTTGCCTAGGTAAAACCGCAGTTTGTCGGGGTCGCCACCGAGCGTCAGCCCGATGTCCCCGTTTCCTGCCAACGGCCCGTCGGGTGTTTTGGCGGTCGGTACTTTACGAGGTGCGCTGGTGAAAACGGCTTTATAACGTCCTGCATAAATCTCCTGAGCATTTGCCGCTTGCGGTGAGTTTAATAGCACCACCATCAAAATGCATAATACTGGAATGGTCATTATCCTTAAAATCGCTTTCATGGGCGTACAAATTTTGCAATGAAACCGCCTCCCTCTCCCAGGTTCAGGGAAATGCTGCCGTTTTTGTCATAGCCTCCCTTTCCAAGTGTTACACTGGCAGGGTTTTCAGCCGAATCCCTTACTTCGGATGCACTGAAAGTACCCTCGCCGAGGAAATTCAACGGGATATCAATGCGCCTGGGAGTAGCGCCATTCATCACAGCGAGAAACCAACTCTTCCCGCTCCGGCGGGCGTACACGGCCGCCTCACCGATGGCAGATCCCGGGAGTACGATCGTCTCGTCCCAAACGGACGGAATGCTTTTGATCATGTCCACTGCGGGGTTTTCCAGCAAATGCTGCGGACTAGCCGAATAGGTAAGCAATGGAGCCGAAAATATGGCAGCGCTGGCGATCTGATGCGCCCAGGTGGTGTTTTTCCGGCGCTCGCCAAAATGCACGGGTGTATATTCCGCGTGCCCTGTCACGAAACGGGTGAACGGCAAGGTTACATTATGCCCGGCGCGGTCTTTCAGCTTACTGGCTTCCATTCCCTTTACTGCTTCGCGCGTCAGCTCGTTGGGCCAGGTGCGTTCCTGACCGGTCGGTTTGTTGGCGCCATGGAAATCCACCATGAGCTGCAACTCCGCCGTTTCGCGCAGGATCGATTGGTACAAATCAATTTCTTCTTTCGCCTCATGGTCAAAAAAGTCGAGCTTCAACCCGCTGACGCCCAGGTCACGGCAATGTTTGAAAAACGCCTGGCGCGTTTTCGCGTCGCGAAGCTCTTTGGAATGCTCCCACAACCAGATGTGAACGCCTTTTGCCCGGGAGTAGTCTACGAGCGATTTCAGATCGCCATCCGGCCATTTTTTCCAGAAACCTTCGAGGATATTGTGTTTGAAACCCAACTCGGCAGCCTGCCGGGAATATTCCTTCATCGTTTCCAGCGTGCCTTCCCCTCCATTATCAAGGTACTTCCAAACTGCGGAGCCGGGCTGGATCCAGTCGGTTTTAATGCCTTGCGGGAAAAGTTTCTTATCCGGCGGGGGGCACAGGTTATGCACGATGTCGCTGTTAACCAGGGCATTCAACCCATTTGCAACCACAATCACGCGCCACGGAGTGGTTACCGTTCCGGTGATAACCGCAGGCTGCGCCAGCCGGAGCACGTCCTCGGCACTGTAACGCAATTTGTAGGGGTAGGAAGTCGGTTGATTTTGAGGCAACCTCAGTACCATTCCCCTGTTACCGTCGGTCTGCAAAGCCATTCCGCCGTAATTTTTAAGATCCGCCTCCGTCACCGACAGGTAGAGCTGGCTATCCGGCAGCCGGAAGGTCACCGAAGGCGCCGCCCACTGTGCCGCTTGCACGGTATCCATGTTTTTACGCGCATATTCGCCTTCGTAATGCATGTACAGGTCGTGGTACCAGGCCGTGGTTCCGGCAGGCAATCTGAAAACGGTGGATTCGTCGGCGATGCGCCTGACATCGGGCTTGCCGGGAACAGTCAACTGAAATGCCGCGCCATCGTTAAACACCCTCACATCGACGGTGTACCGCAACACGCCCTGGCTGATGCTGATTTTCGAGCCGTTGCAATGGCTCTTGGCTACGGAATGAACACCATTCCAGGGATACTCTTCCTTCACCTGGTAGCGCTCCGCTTTGCCTATGCTGACTTTGTCGGTAATGGACTTCGCGTCCAGCGACATACGAATGGGCGAAGCTTCGATCACTTCCTTGCCGTCGCAAGCAATGCGGTAGAAAAGGGAGTCACTTTTCGTAAAAAGATGAAACGCAATCCTGTTATCAGGGCTCTTGACGGTCAAATTTTGCGCAGACAATAGCCGGGTAGATGCCAGAAGGACCAGCACCACCAATCTCTTTATATCAAACATCATTTTCTGTTATCAGTAATTTTCGTTTTGCGTCCAAACCCCTTTCATAATGTCCATTTGCCCGAGCGGGATCGGCAGCAGGTAGGCTTTGAACTTTCGTTTCGTGCCTTTCGCATCGTAAGCGACCTGTGGGATCACTTTGTCGGCCAGTTTCCAGCGGACAAGGTCGTTGTAGCGCAACCCTTCGAAAGCCAGCTCAACACGCCGTTCGTTTCGGATCACGTCGCGCGCGAGGGCAGTTTTGGCAGGCATTTCCACACCCGGCCTTGCCCGCACGTCGTTTAGTGCTTTCAATGCGTTGGCGTCGCCTCCTTTCCCGCTTTCAAACATCGCCTCGGCATACATCAGCAGCAGGTCGGCGTAACGGATTTTCACCATATGCTGCTCGCTCAATGTCGAGCCCGATCCATTGTTGATCGCCGGGTTAACCCATTTCTTGAAGGCCATGCCTGTATAAGGAATTTGTCCTTCCGCGAGACTCCCGGTTTGTTTAAAACCCGCCGGATTATAAGCCCACGGATCGCCCGCTTCAAAAATGGTCATTTTGCGGCGCGGATCGTTCGGTTCATAGGCATCCCGGAGCTCGGTTGTCGGGAATACGGACATCCGGGCGCCGATCACCTGGTCGAGCGAATGGTAATCGTCCGGCGCCTTGAATTGAACAGAAAACATGATCTCCCGGTTGTTGGCCTGGTTTCCAAAGAATATCCCGGAGTAGTTATCAGCTAGTTTGAAAGGATTCGCGGCATCGCCGATCAGGCTCCACGCCGCATCGGCCGCTTCGCTATACCGCTCGTTATTGAGCAATACCCTCGTTTTTAATGCAATAGCCGAACCCTTAACCGCACGCCCGTCTGTATACGCATTCGCGGGAAGATATGAAATGGCAAGGTCCAGGTCTTTGAGAATCTGGGCAACTACCTCCGCTTTGGGGGACCTGGGAACCGCACGGATATTGTCGTCGAGTTCCGCGGGCTTCACCAGAATAGGCAGATCGCCATAAAGCTGCGTAAGGTCATTATAATAAAAAGCCCTCAGGAACAGTGCTTCCCCTTTCATTCGGTTGCGCACTGCGTCGGTGGTAACCGTTACCCGGTCGATGTTGGCGAGGAAGTAGTTACATGCTGCAATTCCCTGAAACCCGATGGTGAACGACTTGCTGACGATCCCGGTGGTGGCCGAATTATGCTCGCCGCGCATCACTACATCAAAAGACTCGTAACCCGAGGTGTTGGACGCATTATCGGACAGCGATTCCCAAAAGAGGAAGTTTCCGCTTTGCGCCGGACCGTTGGATATAATGGGTTCTTTGAGTTTGGCATAACAGGCTATCAGCGCCTTGTTGGCCTCTGTCTCCGTTTTCCAGAAATTCTCCGAGTTCGGATTGGCCAGCGGGTTCTTGTCCAGCGTGTCCTTGCAGGCGAACGCCACCGTAGTCAATAGGAAGAGAAATATATTTTTTGTGAATCTGGTTGTCATGGCATTACGAATTAAAATGTGACTTTAACACCAAATGAGTAGATCTTGGCCTGCGGATAAATAGCCGCCCGGCCGCTGGCGGATGCGCGCTCGGGGTCAATCCCTTTGAAGAATTTACTGAATGTCAGCAAATTATCACCAGAAACATACAGCCTCAGCATCTGGACTTTCGCGCGGTTGATCAGCTTAGCAGGGAAGCTGTAACCCAGCTGAAAGTTCTTCAACCTCAAATAGGATGCATCTTGCAGCCACCAGTCGGATACCTGGGTGTTGGGCGCGTAGTTTTCGTTAAAGATATGCGGGATGGTGTTCGACGTGCCTTCGCCATCCCAGGCCTTTTCCCAGAACGTGGGCGGCGGTCCTGCCTGCCGGAAAGGCGCTATCCCCCACTCCTTAATGTAAATCTTGCGGCCTTCCACGCCTTGCAGGAAGATTCCCAGGTCAAAGTTTTTATAATCCGCATTGAAAGTCAGTCCGTAATTGAACTTCGGAAATGCACCGCTTACAACCATACGGTCGTCGGTCGTGATTTTACCGTCCGGCACACCATTCGGCCCGCTGATGTCGCGGTACTTCATATCGCCCGGTTTAGGCTTCACGAGCGGCGTCGGACCATTATCGATTTCACCCTGATTTTGATAGATACCATCAAAAACATACATGAAATAGGAGTTGTAAGGCAAGCCCTCCTGGGTTACCGTGCCATTTCCATTGTTCACTTCCCGCGCGCCAAACTTCACCACCTTGTTTTTGTAGGTTTCAAAATTTCCCTGGATTTTGTAGCGGAAGTCCTTGACCCTGCTCTGGTAACCCAATGAGATTTCAACACCCGTATTGCTCATTTCGCCCAGGTTGACCGTCGGACCGGCCACGCCGATGAAGTCAGGTACCTGCAAGGGCCGCAGGATATTCGTTGTCTTTTTGGAATACCAATCCACACTCCCGAACACCGATGCCCGGAACAGCCCGAAGTCAAAACCGACGTCGGTCACAGTCGTGGTTTCCCAGGTGATGTTGCGGTTGATGAGGTCGGTTTGCGTTACGCCTTGCTGCAACGAGCCGCCGATATTGTACACCACGGGATTCAAAACCTGCTGGTAGGGATAAGGTACCGATTCACCGCTCAGCGATCGGTTTACGTTCTGGTTGCCGACCTGCCCCCACGATACGCGCGCTTTCAAGCTTTCGAGCCAGGTAACCTGTTTCAGGAACTGCTCTTCCGAAAGCCTCCATCCTGCCGATGCCGACGGGAAAAAGCCCCATTTATTGCCTTTCGGGAAGCGCGACGAGCCGTCGTACCGGAAATTCCCTTCGAGCAGGTACTTCTCTTTGAAATTATAACTTACCCGACCAAACACCGATTGCAATGCCCACTCATAGGCCAGGCCATCGGCCAGTTGTCCACCGGGAGAATACGCACCCAGTTCGAGCAGGTCGTTGGACGGCGCATTCCGTTTAAAGCCCTGCAAGCGGTCATACCGGAAAGTTTCCTGACTCACACCGAGCAATGCATTCAGGTCGTGATTGGTACCAATTTTTTTCGTGTAGTTCAAAGTACCGAATACCGTGTACTGCACATCATTTTCCTTCCGGACCGTCAGGTTGTTTTCACCCACGGTACCATTCCATTGGGTGTTGTACAGATATTGTCCGCTGGCATCGGGTAAGAACATATAGGCCGGAATACCCACCACGTGAACTTTGGTTTGCCGGTCGTTGAATTTGACGGCACCTTTAATCTGCCCTTTCAGACCCGGCAAAATATTGACATCCATAAATGCCGACGCCAGCGCGTAGTAATTCCTGACATACCGCCCGCCGTTTTCTGCGAGCGCAACGGGGTTCTTGTTGCCGCCCTCCTGAATGTAAGCTTTGGCAGCATACCGGCCGCTTCCATCCGGGAGCTTCGGCGTGAATGTAGGGTGCGCTGCCAAGGCGCTCAAAATCTGGTCCTCGGTCGAATTTCCGTCAAACTGGGTGTTCAATGCCGTCTCATTCCGGTCGCCTTTGGAAAAAGCGAGGTTAGTGCCGAAGGTAATTGTCTTGTTCAGGCTCGTTTTGAAATTGAACTGGGCGTCATACCGTTTGTAGCCCGTCGCGATCAGGATACCCTCCTGATTGAGGTAACCCGCTCCGAAATTGTAAGTGGTATTTTCCTTGCCGCCATTCACGCTCACATAATGCTGCTGCATCGGCGAAGTCCGGAAAACGGCATCCATCCAGTCATAACTTGGATATTGCGCGGGATTGGTAATGCTTCCCTGCCGGTATTCCTCGATTTGTGCGGGCGTGTAGAGCTGGTTGGCGTTGGTTCCCGTGTGGGCGATGGCCTTGTTGAGCAGCTCCATAAACTGTACCGAGTTCGTGATCCTGTCATAAACCGAGGTAGCCCGCTGGCTGCCGAAATTGTAGCTGTAATCGACATTCAACCGGCCTGCCGTACCCGTTTTGGTCGTCACCAAAATCACCCCATTGGCTGCCCGAGAACCGTAAATGGCCGCCGAAGCCGCGTCCTTCAACACGGAAATGCTCTCGATCTGGTTCGGGTTGACGTTGTTCAGGTTACCTTCCACACCGTCGATCAAAATGAGCGGATCGTTCCCCGCGCCGCTGAATGTGCCCTGCCCGCGGATCTGGATACTCGCATTCTCCGCGCCCGGCTGCCCGGAGTTTTGCGTTACCTGCACGCCGGGCATTCTTCCCTGCAAAAGCGAAGTCGTGTTCGGGGCTTGCCGGGTGGTCAGCTCGGAGCCTGTTACGTTGCTTACCGCGCCGGTCAGGTTCACCTTCTTCTGGGTACCATACCCGATCACCACCACTTCCTCCAATGCCTTTTCGTCGGTTGCCAGTACCACGTCCAGCACTTCCCGCGTGCCTACTTCCAGCTCCTGGGCCACATAGCCCACAAAGCTGAATATCAGTACCGGCTTGTCGTCCTGTAATTCAAGATTATAGCTGCCATTCTGATCGGTGATGGTCCCGTGGCTGGTTCCTTTGATGATGACACTCACGCCCGGTAAGCCTTGCCCGTCCTTGTCGGTCACTTTACCCCTGACAGGCGCCCGGGTCTTCGTTTCGGGAATAACCACTTCTTTTTCCGTGAGAATGATATTTTTGCCCTCCTGCCTGAACGCCAGGTTAGTCCTGTCCAGAATCAATTCCAGTGTTTTCTGAACCGTGCGCGATTCCTTTCGGAGGCTAATGTTGTCAAAAGGCGAGACTGCCTTTGAAAGATAGAAGATGTTGTAGCCCGATTCCTTTTGAAGCGTTTGAAGTGCTTCCCTTAAAGAAGATTTTTCTAAACCCAAGGTGACATTGGCATCTCTGATGTCCTGCGCGCCGCTCACCCCTGCCAGCAGCAGTTGCGTTGCCATGATCAAAACACCGACACCATAAACGCTGATCTTCATTAGATTGCAAAGATATCGACACAAGATACCTTGCCGGATAGGCACAGTTCTTCTGCCTACGGATATAGGTTTTTTCATATATTTGTAATGTCTAGAAATTTGTTTTAGCGAATTTTCTATTCAAAGCTCCCTATTGCTGTCCAAGGCCGGGGAGCTTTTTCATATGACTACCGGGAAGCTACGGCGCCCGGCCCGAATGGATGGAAATCTGTTTCATAAGAATTTAGTTATCAGTTAATTCAGCGGCACCCCTCGCCACTTAATACCAGTTCGCCGCTTTCCAGGGAATATTTTGTGTTGCTCGTGAGCGTCAGCACCTTAAAGACTTCATCCAGGGTTTCTGTCCCTGAAAACCGTCCGGTGATGAGGCATTGCTGCAATTGCGGGTTTTGAAAAGAAATTTTTACGCCGTAACGTTTTTCCAGCGTTTCCGCCAGGTCGCCAAAAGGCATTTCCTGAAATACCATGTCGGCCTGTACCCAGGCGGTAAGCTCCTGCGATTTCACGATTTTCTCGTCCGCGACGGTCGTGTGGGTGTTGTACGTCACCTGCTGGTTTGCGGTAAGCAGGCTGGTGTGTTTATCGCCGTCGTCCACCCGCACTTTACCTCTCGTAACCGTCACCACTACCTCGCTTTCCGAAGGAAGAGATTTGATACTGAATGCTGTTCCGAGTACTGTGGTACTGATTTTACCGGTTTTAATCACAAAGGAGGCAGGCTTCCGGCCACCCACATTTAAATGCACCACATCAAAATAAGCTTCCCCCGTAAGCGATACTTCCCTGGTTTGGCGGTTAAAATCCCGGTCGTACTCGATCCGCGTGTCGCCATGTAAAACGACCCGGCTTCCGTCCGGAAGCACCACAAACTTCGTCTGGCCTTTCACAGAATGGTGCACCACCTTCCTCCCCACCGATAGACTGACTCCGGGTTTCCGCTGTTCCCTTACCAGGAAGAAAACCCAGCCCGCACCGATCAGAATGAGTGCAGCCGCTGCCGCGCGCCAGAAAAAGCCGGGCAGAAGCGGCCGTGACCGTGCCGACGGTGCAATGCGTTTGGTAATGTTCCCTTTCATCCGTTCCCGGATGTCCACAAGCTCGTCAGGCGAGAGCTTCGATAGCCGGTCGGGCTTTCCTGCGAAAAGTTCATAGTATTTTTCGATCATGTCCGATTCCTCCTCATCGGCACTCCCGCTGAGGTACCTGGCGACGATCGACCTGAACTTATTCCTATTTCCGCTTGGCATGTTTATAAAACGCTGTTTATTAACCAGTGCAGGAATTCCCGAAAAAGTCCCAGACGAACTTCTAATTTTTTCAAAAATTTTTCCAGAACACCCCAAAAACTGGTGTGAACGGCTACGGGCGAAGCAGCAAAATGGCAATGGCAAGGAGCTTACCGATACTTTCGCGCAGGCTTTGCTGTGATGTATTGAGTTGATTCTGAACCGTTTTTCTCGAAATATCGAGTTGTTCGGCGATTTCCAGGGTGGAAAGCCCTTCCAGGTAGCGTAACCGGAAAATTTCGCGGCGTTTTTCCGGCTGCGTTTCAAGCCACAGGTGAATACTCGACAGGAGTTCATCCCTCATGTAGCCCGAATCGGCGTCGTCACTGGAAAACGCCATATAATCGAGCGGCTCTTCGAAAGCGGGGAGGTTTTTCCGCCTATGATAGACCGCAAAAACCTGGTATCTCACCGCCCCCAGCAAATATCCGTGAAGGTTATCGATCTGCCGGTTTTCTCTTTTATTCCAAAGATCGACAAAAACATCCTGGACGATTTCCTCGCTATCCGAAGAATCGTTGAGCCTTTTGTAGGCTTCATTATAGAGTTTTTTCCAGTAACGCTCATAAATCAAGTCGAATGCAGCCTCCGAGCCATCTATCAGCATGGCTACCAGAGCATCGTCCGCCGCATTTTCGTCGATATACATGAAAGGGATTGTCGAGATACGAAAACAAAAATAACAAAAAAATAAAGACGTAATGTCCTATTTCTCTCCCTTACACGGCCCGCAACACCGTAGAAATCAGTTTAAATCCAAAAAACAGTACTACCGATAAAACATATACGTTGCCAACAATCCGTTCCGTCCATCACGCCAGCTTCCTGATCTGTGTTTATTTGAATCTGAAAGGCAACGGTTCAGGTGAACAAATCCGTCTGTCATTTGGTTGAGATGTGATCCAACCTCACTTGAACATTTCTTAGCGAAAGCATTGATTAATCCCTTGAAAACGAATCCCGCAATCTCTTCATCGAAATACCTTTACGCTTCCCGCTGGCTAACCGTGCTTGCCTTGATCCTGCTTCTACTCATGTATGGCTGCACGATGAAAGAAACCGTTCCAAACGGCCCGACGATTTCCGAGCATGTGCAGCGCCTGGTTTATGAGAAATATCCCGATGCCAGGAACTTGTCGGGTACCGTCATCGAAAAAGGAAAGGTGTTTGAATTCGCATTCAACGTGGATGACGAACGGTATTCGGCCATTGCCAACAACACCGAGATTATTTCAACTGCACGAACCAGCGGAGAGCAAGTACCCGATTCTTTGGTCAACAAGCTTCAAAATGCAACAATCAAAGGGGGCGCGATTTCGGACTACCGCACAATTACCCTGTTCGATGGATATATAGCTACTCCTGCCGTAAACTATCGCCTGAATGGAATGGATTTCGTGGCAATTTTTGGGCCCTCTTCCATTTACATGTCCCCTCATCCAAGATTGTACCATATCAGAAACATCAACGATTTACCAGACCCCATTATCGATTTCATCCAAAAACGAAGTAAACCTAACCCTACATTTGTTAACACGCTCACCAATTTCAATGAAGAAACAAGGCAGATGATCGCCCGAAACAACGAATTCGAATTCGGGGGTGGTACCATTTATATTAACCTCGATGGGACAAAAACATACGAAGTCATTGTCAGATTTCTGGGGGTTGATTCGCAAAGTCTGCTCTTCGACAAGGATTACAATCTGATATGGGTAGGTAGCTTCAATCAGATCAGGCAATACAACGAAGACTTCACAGGGCGCAGCTTCGATACCAACCTTACGCGAAAAGAGATATCGACCTTTACCGATATTCTCGGCGCCCCCTCCCATTTTCTCAATTTCGGACTGGATGTAGGCTATAATCTCATGAGAAGTTACCGGAACGAATATGAAGGCGTCACAAGCTACATTTTCTGGCTCGATAACGGCCGGGGCGAACAATGGATGCTCCGTTATAATGCCGACAAGCAAATCGTATTTTCTTCGTATTCGAAGCCGTGAATGGGATTATGCAACAAAAAAGCACTTAGAAACTAATCTAAGTGCTTGATTTTGAAGTGATCCCGTTTGGATTCGAACCGCCCGGCGGCCCGGCAAAGACCTGCTGCTTAGACAGCATGGATAATGGCATGAGGGGCTCTTTTGTGCAGGGCGATGTTTTAATGGCACTCAAACCGCAACACAAATATTAGCGAGGAAAGCTGCATGCTCACAAATACTTTGTCCTCGTAACTGTCGATGGCATCCAGATCAATGAAATAACTTATCACAGGGTTGATGACGGGATTATCGTCTGACATTCACTAGATCCTGCCAAGGAAACCTATCCTGACTTCGAGCTCTCCCTTGCGGATGTTAGGGAGATATATTATGTTACGCCAGAACCGAACCCCTCGATTAAGTATGAAGATCCTTATAGCCGCATTCTTAGTATTGTGCTCTGCAACCTGTTTTGCACAATCGGATCAACAGCTGAAAGCTCAGGTTTCGAAAATCCCGAGAGGGACAAAGACTATAATCTTAACACTTGATAGCACACGATCTTCTAAGGATTTATTAGCACAGCTCGTTTCTCATATTATTGACAAAGGATACGAGGTGGATAATATGAATTCGGAGCTGGGCATGATCCAGACTAAAGAAAAGAATGTGAAATTTACTTGGAGCGCTAGATTTACTTTCTTGCTAACTAACAACAACAGGCTCAAAATCAAGGGGAAGTCTATTCAGCAGCTCGACCACGACTTCGTTCATGATATAGAGAACAAGGGGGCTCTCGGAGATATGTATGTTTATACTTTCCGAGAAATGGTACGGGTCTCAAACGGGATCCCGAATCAGGGCATTGAATATTCAAAATAGCGTGAATACTAGAATCAGCGACGCTAACCCGCTTAATGCGACCATCAATACCATGCATCCACAGCCTCCTCCACCAACTCGATCCCGTTCGTTGTGCTTATCTGACAGAGACGGATTTCGGAGTAATGTGGATAATGAATTCGTGACCTCCGTTGGTAGCGGCTGTCCTTTATCTCGGCTTATCGCAGACTCATTGTAGATTTGAACGGTCAGGTTGCGGTAGTATCCATCGTTATACTTGTTGTCGAATTTTTCTTCATAATGATTCCCTTTTGTAGAGTGGACATGCCTCGCGCTGAAAACGTCACCCTCGTCCATTTGCGGCGCTATCAGCTTTGCAACTCCTCGCTCGACGTATCCGATTTTAACCTGATTTATGTAGAGCACAATTGCGTTCGCGTCGTATGGATTGAATTTTTCTCTTACTAGTCGATATGATTTACTATCGTACCGGATGCCAGCCTTGTCGGCATAATCAAATCCAAAGTCAGCGAGCATTTTTATTTCAGCCTGAACGGAATTGTCGCTTCTGTATGCTTTTCTTGCCATGATAGAGAAAGGGTAAAACTAACATACAAAGTAAGCGACGGTTACTCTTTCCCTACACAAACCACAATACTAAGATGCCCGGCATTACGTCGGGCTTTCTTTTTGCAATTCATTATTGCAAGTTGTATTGCAACTCCAAATTCATTGCAACAAAAAAGCACTTAGAAACTAATCTAAGTGCTTGATTTTGAAGTGATCCCGTTTGGATTCGAACCAAAGACCTACTGCTTAGAAGGCAGTTGCTCTATCCAGCTGAGCTACGGGACCTGATATTTGAGAACCTACTGCTTAGAAGGCAGTTGCGCCATTTAAGGTCATAAAAAAAGGCAGTCAGCAGTGCAGTTTTACTGCATACGGCTTACTGCCTTTTTGCTTTTGTCGGGGAGACAGGATTCGAACCTGCGACCCTCTGGTCCCAAACCAGATGCGCTACCGGACTGCGCCACTCCCCGATAATTTTTCTCTTTCTACTTTAAGAAGGAGCATTTTCGAACGTTCGGAAACCGCGTGGAGGAAGCGGGATTCGAACCCGCGGTACCCTTGCGAGTACGGCAGTTTAGCAAACTACTGGTTTCAGCCACTCACCCATCCCTCCTTCGTCCGTCGTTCTTGGGTGCAAATATAGCTGGTTCGATTTCAGAAAAGCAAACATTCCAAGAAAAAAAACTTCACCAGAAGCGCGAAATGCCTATTTTTGCCCAAGTTTAAATCACACAATACGTTCATTATGAACTGGAATTACCCCTTTGAGAGCGCCGAATATTTTTTTATATTTTTTTTCATTTTCGCTTACACAGCCTATATCATACGCACTGTTCGGGTCGCCCGACAGCTTCAAACCACTGCCCGGACACTTATCATCAAACTCTTTTTACGCACCATTACCTTCTCACTTTTGATCATCAGCCTGCTCGGACCTTCGTTCGGAGAGGCCGAGCGCGATATTCAGGCGAAGGGTAAGGACATATTTATGGTAGTCGACCTTTCGAAGTCGATGGACGCCGCCGACGTGACGCCCTCGCGCCTGGAAAAAGTAAAGTTTGAATTGAACCGCTTCGTGGAGAACGAGCGGTCGAACCGTATCGGGATCATTATTTTTTCGAACGACGCGTACATACACGTACCGCTCACGTACGACGTGGCCGCGCTCGAACTTTTCATACAGTCGCTGCAAACGGATTTGCTCCCGACGAATGGTACCAATGTATGCGGCGCCATTGAAATGGCCTACACCAAGCTAATGAACGCGGCAGCTCCCACGAGCCGCGCCAAGATGATGGTGCTTTTCACGGACGGGGAAAACAGTTCGAGTTGCAGCAATGCGTTATTCAATAACCTCCGCCGCTTCGGGATCGGGGTGTATTCGGTAGCCGTGGGCACAAAAGTGGGTATCAGCATCCAGCAGAACGGCAAGCCGCTCATGGACAAAAACGACAAGCTGGTGATCAGCAAACTGGATGAGAACTTCCTTCGCGGCGTTGCCAATTCGGCACGCGGATCTTATTATGAACTCAACAATTCAAAGAACGACGTCCAGAAACTGATCAGCGATATTAACCAGGCAGAAGGGACACTGGTAGATTCGCGGACGATCACGGTGGTTTCCAACAAGTACTATTATTTCCTGGGCGCGGCGCTGGTACTGATCCTGCTCGATGTTTTAATTACCATCGGAACGTTCCGACTCTAAGCGCAATTCCCTATTTTTGCACGCAAATGTGAACCGATATGACGTCTTTGATCCTTTATGTCCTGCTCTGGCTTTGGGATAACCGTACGTTCGATTCCATTACCAAGGCGAACCAGAGAAAGCTCGACGCGGAGCAGGCTTTCCGGAAAAAGGAGTTTACTAAATCGGCCGAGCTGTACCGGCAAATCACTTACGGCTCGATCTTTTCAGATCCCGCTGCAAGGTTGAACCTGGCCCACTCCTTATATAAAGCAGGCGACTACAAGCAGGCTTTGAAACATTACCGGCTACTGAGCGACATTGAGAATAACAGCATTGCCTCGGTCGCAAACGCACAGATCGCATTGATCCTCGTCAACAAAAAGGATACCGCCAGTGCACTGACGAACCTGAGAACCGCATTGCGTCTCGAACCGGGCAATGCACTTGCAAGGACCAACTATATTATCCTGAAAAAGAGCTTTTCCGGTGTCGACGAGCAATCGGACATGACCACGCGGAAACGCCAGTCGAACCAGCAGCAAACGAACCAGGTGCAACCGGCACCTCCGCCAGCCCCGCCGCAGGAAATACGCGAGGTGAGCGAGGATCTCAAAAAGGAAGAATTGCTCAAAAGCCTTAAGGCGATGAACATGTCCGAAGAACAGGCGCGGGCGATTCTCGATGCCATGAAATCGAACGAATCCCAATATATTTACCAGCTCCGGCGCAAGCAGTACAATACGAAGCCCGGACAAAAGAGCGAAATCGAGTGGTAATTTTACCCATAATCTAATGAACAGCATACCAGCAACCAACTTCCAGTTCCCCGGCCAGACGGCCTTCTATAAAGGGAAAGTCCGTGACGTTTATTCGTTTGAAAAACGTCTGGTAATGATCGCCACCGACCGCATTTCGGCATTCGATGTGATCCTGCCGCGTGCTATCCCTTATAAAGGACAGGTTTTGAACCAGATCGCCGCGCACTTCCTGAACGCCACTTCCGACATCGTGCCCAACTGGCTCGAAGAGGTGCCGGATCCGAATGTGAGCATTGGTATCAAATGCCAGGCTTACCCGGTGGAAATGGTGGTGAGGGGTTACCTCGCAGGCCACGCGTGGCGTGAATACAAAGCCGGTAAACGTGAAGTATGCGGCGTGGCATTGCCCGAAGGGCTGAAAGAAAACGACAAACTCCCCCAGCCTATCATTACGCCTACGACCAAGGCACATGAAGGCCACGACGAAGACATTTCCCGCGAGCAGATCCTCGCGCAGGGGCTCGTGAGCGAGGACGAGTACGAGCACCTCGAACGCTACACGCTCGCATTGTTTGCGAAAGGCACCGAAATGGCGGCCGATCAGGGATTGATCCTGGTGGATACCAAATATGAGTTCGGCCAGCTGGATGGCACGATTTATTTGATCGACGAAATCCACACACCCGATTCCTCACGGTACTTCTATAAAGACACTTATGAGGAAAATCAGCGCGCAGGTGTGTCTCAAAAACAGCTTAGCAAGGAATTTGTAAGGGAATGGCTCATCGAGAACGGCTTCCAGGGCAAAGATGGCCAGACCGTGCCCGAAATGACCGACGAAAAGGTGACCTCGATCTCGGAGCGCTATATCGAGCTGTTCGAGAAAGTGACGGGCATGAAGTTCCAGAAAAACAACCTGGACCACCCGCTGGAACGAATCGAGAAGGCCATTCTGCGTGCGATTGCCTGAGGACCGCTACTCACTTGACAAAATATCTGTTTGACAAAACGACAACCGAAATGGATTTTAAACTGGAAAAGAAAGAACAATACGTTTACATCGAAACGGATGCGCCTGCATTCGCCGGCGATGTACCCGCCTCTTTCGAAGAAACAGCCCGCGGCCTCTTCCGCGAGGGCTATCATAGCCTGATCGTCAACATGCAAACCGTGAAGTCACTGGATGCGACCGGGATCACCACCTTAAAGAAAGTAAACCGCCTTTGCGCCAACGACCTCGGCCTGCTCGTGATCGTGACCCGTGACGACGATTTCATGGATACCCTGGAAGACCTGCGCATTCCCGACCTCACCGTTTTGCCTACGAAAGAAGAAGCGATCGACGCTGTTTTTATGCACAGTCTTGAAAACGAATTCGGTGCGGGAGACGACGATTATGACGACGAAGATTACGAAGGTGTGAGCGAATCGAAAGAGCCTTAATATTTGAATAATATAATTTTCAGTTACTTAGGGAAACGTCCCGCCGGGCTTCGGCGGGACGTTTTTTTGATGTCATTCCCACATTTTTTATATTTTCCTTAGGCGCTTTTTGTAATCCTCCAAGTCGACGAAAACGGCGTTTGCAGCTTTCCAAAATGGTAACCAATACGGGTATTCGTTATACGTTTATCAATATTTTGATAATAATTGTAATAATTCGGCCAAATGCATATTAGTGATAGAAAATTTTGCCATTCCCATAATAAGCCAAATATTTTTTATGGGTATATTGCGTGGCTTTACCCAAAACATCACACACTGGCGTTTTCGCTTTCCTTTTAAAGTGCTTATTTAAACAGATTCTAATTACGAATTTGTTAATTACCTACAATTCGATAAATGTCGCAAATGTCTGAACAAATGGTAGAAAATCAGGGACTGTACCGCCCGGAATTTGAGCATGATGCATGTGGAATCGGTTTCCGGGCTAACATCAAGGGTCGTAAGTCGCACCAGATCGTGGCTGATGCCATTCATATGCTCGAAAGGATGGAGCATAGGGGTGCAACTGGTTTTGACCCTAACACCGGTGACGGTGCTGGTATTTTAATTCAGATCCCTCACGAGTTCTTTGTAGAAGAATCTACCAAGTTGGGCTTCCACCTGCCGCCGGCAGGTGAGTATGGTGTAGGGATGATCTTTTTCCCCGGCAATGAGCTTGCCAGGGAAGAAAGCAGGGATATCCTGAACCGAAAGATCAAGATGCTGGGCTTGCAACTGCTCGGCTACCGAAAGGTACCTACCCTGAACAACACCCTGGGTGAAGGCTCTCTCTCCGTTGAACCGGCAGTAGAGCAGGTTTTTATTAAACGTCCGGACGACATTACGGACGATATGGCGTTTGAACGCAAGCTGTTCATTCTCCGCCAGGTTTCTGCACGATTGATTAAGGACACGGTGAAAGGCGCGAAGAATTTCTATTACTCGTCGCTTTCATGCCGTACCATCTCATACAAAGGACAGCTCACCACTGCCCAATTGAAATATTACTTCCCGGATCTTGAAAACGAGTCGGTGGTATCTGCATTGGCAGTCGTACACTCGCGTTTCTCGACCAACACATTCCCCTCATGGGAGCTCGCCCAGCCATTCCGCTACATTGCGCACAATGGTGAGATCAACACCGTGAAAGGAAACGTGAACTGGATCCGCGCCGGGGAAAAATCTTTCGAGTCGAAATTCTTCACCAAAGAAGAAATGGACATGCTCCTGCCGATTTGCGACAGGAACCAGTCCGACTCCGCTAACCTCGACAACGCGATCGAATTGCTGCACCTTTCGGGCCGCTCATTGCCACACGTGATGATGATGCTGATCCCCGAAGCATGGGACGGCAACGAGCAGATGGACGCAGAACGCAAGGCATTCTACGAATACCACGCGGCTATTATGGAGCCATGGGATGGCCCAGCGTCGATCTCTTTCACCGACGGTAAAATGGTAGGCGCTACGCTCGACCGTAACGGTCTGCGCCCTTCACGCTACTGGGTACTCGACGACGATACCATCATCATGGGCTCGGAAGCGGGTGTGTTGGAAGTGGATCAGTCGAGAGTAGTAACCAAAGGCCGCTTGCAACCCGGACGTATGTTCGTGGTGGATATGGAGCAGGGCCGCATTGTTCCTGACGAAGAAATCAAGAAACAAATCTGTACCGCGCAGCCTTACCAGCAATGGCTGGATGAGAACAAGCTGCACGTGGATGCGCTCGATCACCCGATCCGCACCTACCGCGCATATGACGAAAATGCATTGCTGAAACGTCAGGTCGCATTCGGTTACACTTCGGAAGATTTACGCATGATCCTCGGGCCGATGGCTCAGACGGGTATGGAAGCGATCGGTTCCATGGGTACTGACTCTCCGCTGGCAGTTCTTTCGGAACAGTCTCAGCATTTGTCTACGTATTTCAAACAACTTTTCGCACAGGTTACCAACCCGCCGATCGACTCGATCCGCGAGCGTGCGATCATGTCTTTGATCTCTTTCGTAGGCAGCACAGAGAACATTCTTACAGAAACTCCAAAACACTGCCGTCAGATCGCATTGCCGCATCCGATCCTTTCGGTGCAGGAATTCGACAAGCTGCGTTTTGTAGATAAAGACGGCTTCCAGGCCAAAACGATCAATACCTATTTCCGCGCCGACGAAGGCGGAAAAGCACTGGAAAGAGCATTGGAAAGAATCTGCCGTTACGCGGTAGACGCTATCGAAGACGGATTTGAAATCCTTATCCTCTCCGACCGCGCCATCGACTCCGACCACGCACCGATCCCTTCATTGCTAGCAACGGCAACCATCCACCACCACCTCATTCGTGAAGGATTGCGTGGTAAAGTGGGTCTGTTGGTAGAAGCGGGAGACGTCTGGGAAACCCACCACGTAGCGACATTGATCGGCTACGGCGCTGCGGGTATCTGCCCTTACATGGCGTTCGAAACGCTTTCGTACATGAACCGCAAGGGCATGATCGAAGGCGAGTTCACCGACGAAAAACTGCATTACAACTACATCAAGGCCGTTAACAAGGAGCTTTTGAAGATATTCTCGAAAATGGGAATCTCTACCCTGCAATCGTACCAGGGTGCGCAAATCTTCGAATGCGTGGGCTTGAACAAGGACGTAATCGACAAATATTTCACAGGAACCATCTCGCGGATCAGCGGTATGGGCATTCCTGAGATTGCACGCGAAATCCTGACCCGCCATAAAGTGGCCTACCACGAAAGCGCGGAGCAGAAGCCAAGACTCGAAGTAGGTGGTGTCTACCAATGGAAACAACGTGGTGAAGCGCACATCTTCAACCCGCAGTCGGTGCATTTGCTGCAACAGTCTACCCGCAATGCAAGCTACGAGCAGTTCAAGAAGTACTCTAAACTGATCGACGACCAGAGCCACAAGGCGCTGACATTGCGTGGATTGCTGAGATTCAAAAAAGGCAATCCGATTCCATTGAGCGAGGTAGAGCCTGTTGAAAATATCTTCAAACGCTTCGCAACAGGTGCGATGTCCTTCGGATCGATTTCGTGGGAAGCTCACACAACCCTGGCGATTGCGATGAACCGCATTGGCGGTAAGTCCAACTCCGGAGAAGGCGGCGAAGACGAACTGCGTTACAACAAGCTACCGAACGGCGACAGCATGAACTCGCAGATCAAACAGGTTGCTTCGGGACGTTTTGGTGTAACAAGCCACTACCTGAGCAATGCGGGCGAGCTGCAAATCAAAACTGCCCAGGGTGCAAAACCGGGTGAAGGTGGTCAGCTTCCGGGCTTCAAAGTGGACGACTGGATCGGCCGTACCCGTCACTCCACGCCGGGCGTAGGCTTGATCTCTCCTCCTCCTCACCACGACATTTACTCGATCGAGGATTTGGCACAGCTGATCTTCGACCTTAAAAATGCCAACCGTGCCGCACGTATCAGCGTGAAGCTGGTGTCCGAAGCAGGCGTAGGAACCGTGGCATCCGGTGTAGCGAAAGCACACGCCGACCACATCCTCATTTCGGGATACGACGGTGGTACCGGTGCCTCCCCATTGAGCTCGATCCGCCATGCGGGTCTGCCTTGGGAACTTGGTTTGGCCGAAACGCACCAGACTTTGGTAAGAAACAAATTGCGCGGACGGGTAACCGTTCAGGCCGACGGACAGCTCCGTACCGGCCGCGACCTCGCGATCGCCGCATTGCTCGGCGCCGAAGAATGGGGTGTAGCAACGGCTGCATTGGTAGCCGCAGGCTGTATCATGATGCGTAAATGCCACCTGAACACCTGCCCTGTGGGTGTGGCCACGCAGCGCAAAGAACTCCGCGCATTGTTCTCGGGTAAGCCTGAGCACGTGGTGAACATGTTTACCTACATGGCGGAAGAACTGCGCGAGATCATGGCGCAATTGGGTTTCAGAACGGTCAATGAAATGGTTGGCCAGGCTCAGTACCTCGAACTGCGCAATGATATCAAACATTGGAAATACAAAAACCTGAACTTCGACGCGATCCTGTACAAAGAAGGAGACCTTTCGGTAGCCCAATTCAAACAGGAAGAGCAGGATCACGGTATCGATGCCATCCTCGACCTCGACCTGATCCGTTCGGCACAGCCCGCATTGGAGAACAAGGATGAAGTTTACGCCGAGTTCCCGATCAACAACCTGAACCGGTCGGTGGGAACGATGCTTTCTAACGAAATCTCGAAGAAGTACGGCGGCGTGGGCTTGCCAACCGGCAATATCCACTTCAAGTTCCGCGGTACTGCGGGCCAGAGCTTCGGTGCATTCAACACATTGGGTGTACGCCTCGAACTTGAAGGTGACGCGAACGACTACTTCGGAAAAGGCCTCTGCGGCGCCGAATTGATCGTGTACCCCGACAGAGACGCGAAGTTCAAGCCGGAAGAGAACATCATCATCGGTAACGTGGCATTCTACGGGGCTACTTCGGGTGACGCCTACATCCGCGGAACCGCGGGCGAGCGCTTCTGCGTACGTAACTCGGGCGCGAAAGTGGTGGTAGAAGGTGTCGGCGACCACGGTCTGGAATACATGACGGGCGGTCTGGCGATTATCCTCGGCGAAACCGGCCGCAACTTCGCGGCGGGTATGTCCGGCGGTGTGGCTTACGTGCTCGACAAAAACGGAACCTTCGAAGAGAAAGTGAATAAAGAAATGGTGTCGCTTGAAGCGCTTACGGATGAAGACAAAGGCATCCTGCGCGAGTACCTGGATAAACACTTCCAGTACACGACCAGCAACATCGCTTTCCAACTGATCCAGAACTGGGAAGAATCTGTGAAGCAATTTGTGAAAGTAATGCCATCCGACTTCCGCAAAGCGCTGGAAGGACGCGGTATCACGCTCGCACAGCAGATTGCCGACAAGAACGTGGTGTACAAAGACATCGTCGTAGACGTGGTACACCAGTAATTTTCAGTTTCAAGATCAACTATCAGAATTTTTTAAATCAGTAATAAGAATGGGAAAACCAACCGGATTTTTAGAGTTTGAAAGGGAGTTGCCGAAAAAAAGAAGCGTAGAAGAGCGCTTGAAGGACTACCGTGAGATTGAAACCGCACCGACCGACTCTAATTCCAAACAGCAGGCAGCCCGTTGTATGGACTGCGGAATTCCTTTTTGCCATAATGGTTGTCCGCTGGGCAACATCATCCCCGAGTTCAACGACGCGGTGTATGATGAAAACTGGGGACTGGCCTACGAAATATTAGCGTCTACCAACAACTTCCCTGAATTCACAGGTCGCATTTGCCCCGCTCCTTGCGAAGCATCGTGCGTGTTGGGCATCAACAAGCCACCGGTAGCAATCGAGTACATCGAGAAATCGATCATCGAAAAAGCATTTGAATTAGGTTTGGTTAAACCACGCATTCCGAAAACCCGCACCGGCAAGAAAGTAGCCGTGGTAGGTTCGGGGCCTGCGGGTATGGCGGCCGCTTACCAGCTGAACCAGGCCGGTCACTCGGTGGTATTGCTCGAAAGAGCGGATAAAATCGGTGGTCTGGTACGCTACGGTATCCCTGATTTCAAGCTCGACAAAAGCATTATCGACCGTCGTATGGCGGTAATGGAAGCTGAGGGCGTTGAATTCCGTACCGGTGTGAATGTGGGTGTGGATATCAAAGCCGAAGAATTGCAAAATGAATTCGACGCTGTGTTGCTCACGATGGGATCGACCGTTCCTCGCGACGTAAAAATCGCAGGTCGCCAGTTCAAAGGCGTACACTTCGCAATGGAATTCCTGAGCCAGCAGAACAAGCGCGTAGCCGGTATCGACCGCGTGGTAGATCACCGCGGCGTGGCTTATGCAAACGGCGAAATCCTCGCTACCGACAAGCACGTAGTGGTAATCGGTGGTGGTGACACAGGTTCCGACTGCGTAGGTACTTCGGGCCGTCACGGTGCGAAATCCGTCACGCAGATCGAGCTCATGCCTATCCCTCCGAAAGAGCGCGACGCAAGCACGCCTTGGCCAAACTGGCCGATGATGCTCCGCACGTCGACCTCGCACGAGGAAGGCTGCGACAGACACTGGTCTATCAACACCAAAGAATTCATCGGTGACGAAAATGGTAATCTGACCGCATTGAAAATCGTCGACCTCGACTGGCAGAAAGACCCTGAGACAGGTCGTATGCAAATGAGAGAGGTGGAAGGCAGCGAGCGCACCATTCCTTGTGACCTGGCGTTCCTGGCAGCCGGCTTCCTGCACCCGCAGCAAGAAGGCCTGCTGAGCGACCTCGACCTGGAATTCGACGAGCGCGGCAATATCAAAACCAACGGGTACCAATCGACTTCCAACGAGAAGATCTTCGCAGCAGGCGACTGCCGTCGCGGACAATCTTTGGTTGTTTGGGCGATCTCCGAAGGCCGTGAAGCGGCGCGTTCGGTGGACGAGTACCTGATGGGCGAGTCATTCCTTGAAGCCAAGGCTGTATCGATGCTGAATCCTGTATTTGCACACGCGTAAGCGGTACAGGTTTAAGCCAGCCTCTATATATTGTTATTGCAAGAAAGCTGCCCCACCCGGCAGCTTCTTGTTTTATATCCCTTTATATTTGAAGTGCAAATTTCATCGACAGCATGTTCCTGCATCATTCTCCATTCTGGCTGAAAGCGTTCTTCCCCGGTTTTACCTGGCATATTCCTACGAAAGAGAAAAGTATTTTCCTCACATTCGACGACGGGCCTATCCCCGACATTACCGAACAAGTCCTGGAATTATTGGCCAAATACGATGCCAAAGCCACGTTTTTCAGCATTGGCAATAACGTACTCAAACACCCCGATGTGTATGAAATGGTAAGAAACGGCGGGCACTCGATTGGTAACCACACATTCAACCACATGAACGGATGGAAAACGGAGGATGCCATTTACCTGGAAAACATCCGGCAATGCACGCAGCAGCTGAACCTCGAGACCAAACTCTTTCGTCCGCCATATGGCCGCATTAAGAAAAGCCAGTCGAAAGTGGTTTTGCGCGATAAACAGATCATCATGTGGGACGTGCTCAGTGGCGACTTTTCCCCGCAGATCAACCCTGAAATTTGTTTAAAAAAATCCATCCAACACACCCGCCCCGGCTCTATCGTGCTCTTTCACGACAGCATTAAGGCGTCCAAAAACATGCTTCACACCCTCCCCCGCTACCTGGAACACTTTACGGAACGCGGTTACAGGTTTGAAGCTTTGGGAATGCGTTAGGCTGTAAGCTTTAAGCTATAAGCCCTAAGCTATTGCTGTACATACTTTGCATAATCACCCATTTTTTTCAACAATAAAAAAGCTTAAAGCTTATAGCCTAAGGCTTAAAGCACAAAAAAATGATCGAAACCCACGCCCACATATACAGCGACGATTACGCCGAAGACCGCACCGCAATGCTCGACCGCGCCTGGAATGCCGGTGTAGAGCAAATATGGATGCCCAACTGCGACCACGAGACCATCGACGGCATGCTCGAACTCGCTGAAAAATACCCCGGTAAATGCCTCCCGATGATCGGCCTGCACCCCACTTATGTGAAGGAAGGTTTTGAAAAAGAATTACAGATCATGGAGGAATGGCTGAGCAAATATGAGTTCATCGCCGTCGGAGAGATCGGTATGGACCTTTTTTGGGATGTTACCTTCAAAGAACAGCAGGAAAAAGCATTTCTATACCAATGCCGTCTCGCGCGCAAGCATGACCTCTGGATCGACATTCATAGCCGGAGCGCGTTTTGGGAAACCGTTAAACTCATCGAAGATTTCGCTGATCCCGCATTGACCGGCATTTTCCACTGCTTCACAGGCACATTGGAAGAAGCGCAGAGGGCCATTGAACTCGGTTTCAAGCTCGGCATTGGCGGCGTGGCTACGTTTAAGAATGGAGGATTAGACAAAGTGATTCCCCACGTCGATATCGAGCATTTGGTGCTTGAAACCGACGCGCCTTACCTCGCGCCCGTTCCCTTCCGCGGCAAACGCAACGAAGTCGCTTACATTGATCTCGTAGCCCAACGCGTAGCCGATTTGAAAGAAATGAACAAAGCGGACGTGATCGCCGCCACCACCTCGAATGCGAAAAGCATGCTCAAAAAAGTAGCACAATGAGTTATACCAAAATACACATTAACCCCATATCCCCCGAACCGACGGTCGGTTCCGTGCTCGTAATTTACACCGGAGGCACGCTGGGAATGGTATACGAAACGAAGGGCAAGCAACTCGTCCCGTTCGATTTCCAGCAGATCATCGAGAAAGTTCCTGAAATCAGCCGACTCGATTTTGACATTACTTTCCTCTCGCTGTCCGAGCCGATCGATTCATCGAACATGCATCCGTCGATCTGGATCGAGCTGGCGACCATTATCGAGGCGCATTACGAGCAGTTCGACAGCTTTGTGATCCTGCACGGCACAGATACGATGGCCTACACGGCATCTGCATTGAGTTACCTGCTCGAAAACCTGAACAAACCCGTCATCCTTACAGGCGCGCAGCTGCCCATAGGCGTTGCCCGCTCGGACGCGCGGGAGAATGTGATTACGGCATTGGAATTAGCGGCAGCCAAAAACGCCGAAGGTCATCCTATCATTACCGAGGTTTGTATTTATTTCAACTCGCACTTGCTCCGGGGCAACCGCTCGAAAAAGCAGGAAAGCTCCGATTTCAATGCATTTCATTCCGAAAACTACCCTGCCCTCGCGAATGCAGGCGTAAACATCGAGTACAACTTGCCGTACATCAAACCTTACCAACCCGGCTTGCAGCTGAAAGTGCATAAGGCTTTTGACAGCAACGTGGCCTTCCTGAAAATGTTCCCGGGCATCAGCCAGCAAGTGGTGGAATCGATCCTGAACATTGCAGGCCTGCGCGGCATAGTCCTCGAAACCTATGGCGCCGGCAACGCTACCACCGAGCCCTGGTTCCTGAATGCGATCAGCAACGCCATCGAGCGCGACATTGTGATCTTCAACGTCTCCCAATGCGACGGTGGCCGCGTGTCGCAAGGCCAGTACCAAACCAGCAAATTCCTGCAACAGATCGGCGTTATCAGCGGCTCGGACATTACCGCCGAAGCCGCCATCACCAAAATGATGTACGTTTTCGCCTGCGAAAGCCGCGGCGGCGCCTGCATCGACATGCTCGGCAAGCCGCTGCGCGGAGAAATGAGTGTATGATTTTCCGGCACTAATTCTGCAATTTGCATTTGGAAACAACAATCCCTTTGCTATCTTTGCAGCCCGATAGAGAGGTGCCCGAGTGGTTGAAGGGGCTACCCTGGAAAGGTAGTATGTGGGTAACTGCATCGAGAGTTCGAATCTCTTCCTCTCTGCTGATAAGAGTAACAAAAAGCAACAAAAGCCTGTAAATGAGTCATTTACAGGCTTTTTCTTTTTTAAGCCTCTGCCAGAATATTCAATTTTACCCAATATTCTGGTGAGCATTTGGTGAGCATTGTCAAAGTAAACAATCTGCTCACCAGAACCGATATAACACACTGAATTACAACCTGTTTACGAAGGAAACATCTTGATTTTTTGACGGCATTGATAGTAGATTTAATTCACTTAAAACTATCATTATGTTATCTAGAAACCTCACAACGCTCTTTTACCTGAAAAAAAGAAGCGGCTATGTTAAAGGCCCGTTACCGATATATCTGCGGATAACAACCAATGGCGAACGATTTGAGATTTCCACAAAGAGAGAATGCGAGCCGGAAAAATGGAATTCGGTTACAGGTCGCAAAAACGGGACACGGGAAGATGCACGAGTTTTGAATAGCTATCTCGACAGCATGCAACTCAAAGTGTATGACATTCAAAAGCAGATGCTGGAATCGAACGTCGAACTGAGTGCTGAAAAGCTTCGGAACAGAATTAATGGTGTGTCGGACAAATCGAAAGATATCCTTGAAGTTTTTCGGGATCACAACGAGAAATTGGCGCGGATGGTAGGCAGTGACTATGCCTTGGGAACGCTTGGACGGTACAAAACCTCGTTCGACCACACAAAGGCATTTATTGAGTGGAAATATAAAGCGACTGAATTTGATATCACAAAGCTTGACTACGACTTCATATCAGAATATGCGTTCTGGTTGAAGGCGGAAAAGCAGCTAGGCCACAACACGGCAATGAAATACCTGACGAATTTCAAAAAAATCGTCATCATTTGTGTCAAGAAGGGTTGGCTAGTGCGAGATCCATTCGCAAACTACCAAATAACGTTGAAAGAAGTCAATAGGGAGGCGCTCACTCCGGCTGAGCTTCAGACGATTTCAAACAGGGATTTCGATAATCAGCGACTTGAGCACGTCCGAGACATCTTCATTTTCTGCTGCTACACTGGATTGGCGTATGCCGATGTCTACAAGCTCAAACGTTCCGAGATTGTTGACGGCGTAGACGGCGAAAAGTGGCTTTCAATAAAAAGACAGAAAACAGATACTCCGTCGCGTATTCCAATTTTGCCGATGGCTCAAATTGTGCTCGACAAATACGCCGGCTTCGCTGAGTGCATTGCAAAAGACAGGTTACTCCCCGTTCTGTCAAACCAGAAAATGAATTCTTATCTGAAAGAGATTGGAGATGTTTGCCGTATAAAGAAAGTCATCACATTCCATTTGGCGCGACATACTTTTGCCACTACTGTTACTCTTACCAATGGAGTTCCGATAGAAAGCGTTTCTAAAATGCTTGGGCATCGAAACATCAAAACGACTCAGCAATATGCCAAAGTTGTCGACAAGAAGATTGCTGACGACATGGCTAAATTAAAAGGTATACTAGTCAAGCAATGCCAGCCTTCTTGACTTGCATTCTAGGAATGCCCGAGCTCCCGTGCCAGGAGCTCCGGCATTCCTAGAATCGTCAATCCGTCACGGAATAAGGGGGTCTGTGGGACCATATTTTCCACCCACGCGCTGACTGCGGCATACAGGGTTCTCACGACCTGCTGTTGAAATTTAGCCTAACCGCTAGGCATGACTTCGCAGGACTACTATATTTACAGCCAGATAATCACAACTGTTATGGGGTTCGCTGACGAGATCATGCGGGAGTTTCTCGACGCACACCCCGATGCGGCCGGGGGACGTTGGTCTCAAGAGGAGCTCAACCAAAAGTTGAGCGCTTTTATGCAAAATCGCAACCGAAAACCGGTTGCCGGATTTGATGGGCTGTCCGCCGAGCAGATGCATCTGCTCCTTAACGACCCCTTCGGCCACGGCTCCATTATCCGTCGGCATCCAACACCTGCTGACACGACCATAGACCAGGTCCCTTTCTTTGTCTAATAGAAATTCTTTACGGGATGCTTTCAAATGGGCCAATTAAGCTGACCCCCAAAGGAAATTTACCCGTGTCGGTTTGTCGTGAACTGTATGAGCGCAAGCTTTTAATACAAGACGATATACAAAAAGGTTATACGAAAAAGATCTCCGAGGATAATGTGGCTTTCATACAGGCTTTGAAAGCCTGCATCCTAATAAGCCCCGATGTCAAAAAGCGAGGCAATGCATTATCGCTTACTCAATCAGGCCAAAAATCGTTGTCCAAAGAGCGCAATATTCTATTTTGGCAGGTATTTGACACGTATACCACGCAATTTAATTGGGCTTACTTGGATCAAGCCGATGCCCAGATCGGCCAGTTCGGCTGGGCGTATTCGATTTATCTGCTGCACCGGTATGGAGCCCAAGAAAAAGAGACAGGCTTCTACGCTTCCAAAGTCATTCAGGCATTTCCCCATTTGCAGGAACCAGTTCCCTCAACACGGTTTGAAGGTTTTTACCTGGAACCAGCACTGATCTACAGATGGCGCTTTGTTGAGCATTTTGCTGGGTGGTTCGGACTTATAGAAATTCGCAAAGGTACCAATGATGTTTTTGACCGGCAGGCAATTATACAAAAAGCGGCCATCTTTAATGAGCTTTTCCAAGTTGGTGCCCAGAAAGATTCAGTTAAATAAATTGGAATCATACTAACAGTTACATTTGCGAGTGTGAGAAAATTTAAACCTCAAAAGAGGTAATGAAGTGTTAAACAAATCACTTTAGTTGCTAAAAAATATGACATACAATACTCATTACCAGTAGCCGATGCAGGTCAAGGGCGCATTCCAGAATGGAGTGCCAATCCGGCAGGTGCCCAGGCCGGCCACCAACAAGCTGATCGCCGGCGCGCTGGCATTGATAGGCGGGGTGATGTGGACTTGGCTGTATTTCAAGCAATAAAATGTACAGAGCATGGATCAGGCCCAAAAGGAAGAGCTATCACGGGACGCGTCGCGGTTTATGATTATCGGATACTTTTTGTATTCGATGTTTTACTCATCATTGGAGAGAATTATTTCAACCGATAGGCTGCCGCTCCGGTATTTTTTGCTGGCAGGTGCAGCAGGTTTCGCCGTGGAAGTAGCGCTTTATTTTTCGATCCGGCACTGGCCTGGGCGGTGGAAGACCGCTATGGTGTCGGTGATCGGAGTTCTATGGGTCGGGGTTTGTTTATTTGTTGGTCGCTAAATTAACAGGTATGAACTGGATATTGGCATCGGTAGGTATTTTGGTGATTTTGTTGGGTATCGCTATCTGGCGTTTCAGACAAGTCGGTTGGCTGAGCAATGTCCCCAAAGGAGGTGAAATCATTGATAAAGAGAAAGCAGCCAGACTTGGCGGGAGTTATTTAGGCTTGTTAGGGCTGTGCTTCATTGCTTTCGGATACGCAGTCGAAAATTTACAAGATCAAACGATCATGGTGATTGTAGCTTGCTATATCCCAGTCAACATGGTCGTCTTGGTTTCATACCTGGTGGCCCAAAGCAAGAATATGCGTAGATAAGGATCAGATTAAAATTGGACGAGCATGGATAAGGAAATTAGCGTTAAATCTGTTTGGTTTCAGGATGAGTGCATCTTTATCCAAACGACATCTGGAGAAGAGCGGAGTCAGCCGCTAAAATGGTTTCCTAAACTCTTCAATGGCTCTCTGGCAGAGCGTCAGAAACTTGAGCTATCCCCCTTTGGTATCCATTGGCCGGATCTGGATGAAGATTTGAGTTTTGAAGGTTTTTACACCTACTCGAAGCTCTGAGACGATACGGTTATTTAAGTTCTATTGTTTTTTGAATCGGCAGTGATTGATTTTATGAGCGCAGAGCCAGCGGCAGATTATAAAAAGTACAGGTTGTTTTGGCTAATTCTGTCGCTGGGATTAGCTTTATTATTAATTTTCTTGACGTTTGGGATGTACCGGAATGCCGCCCGAAAGGATAAAATAGGAAGCAGGGGGAAATTGGTGTACATGAAAATTACACGTCGGGAAAGAGGTGCGGGGACATTGAAATTTCCAAATCACATATATGCTGAATATCAAGGAGTAGAACATGATTTCACCTGTGGGAGCAAGTTTTTTCGCAGCACAATGAAAGCCGATAGTATAGAGGTCAGGCTGGATTTAACGAGTGGGGCGGCTGCTCTTCCTGGGTCGGGTCGTGTCCGCCACGAGGCATTTTTGTATGTGATGATCATGGGGATATCACTAATAATGATTTGGAAGAGCATCCAGGAGTTCATTAAGTTTAATTGATGCAGGACAAAATCAGAAATGGTTCTGGTCGCAATAAACGCCCGTTTGGTGCGACCCTGGACGCCGGGCCTCTTGGTCGGCCAAATCGTCGGGCCGCTGCCGAATTTCTATAACTTTTCTTATGTTAAATAGAATTTGTAAGGTTAGGAATCGAATTCCTAGATTTACAGTTTCCCCATACTTACAATATCAGCACTATGAAATGGTAACTGCTGATTTGGGCAGAAGCTTCTTCCCTTCTTAGAGAAGCTGACCTAAGCAACGGTCAGCATTTACAAATACTTAAACAAATAAAAAAAGAAAACTCACCTTGCCACAGTTAACAAATGTTCGTCACGAATGCCAAAGTACCTCTTTAGAATTGCGTTGATTGAAGGGTTTAAAAATTCGTTACTGTTAAACGTTCCCCACCAAGATATCTCATTTTTCAAGAAATTGTCATAGTTTAACCCGTATATGGAACATTTATTTTTTATAACTTCAAACAATGGTTGAGCTGGATACACGTCTACATTTCCGTCATAATCTTCTATATCACCAGTATTATATGGTACAATATAGTCTTTCAATTCGGATAAGCTCCTAACGGATAATCTAATCTTACCTCTTATAGCTCTAATCTCTATCTTTTTATAATATCGAAGAAACAATTCATCATCCCAAAAGATATTGGGATTAGTCGTGAAGAATTCCCATAATTTATGTTCAGTGGAATAATCTCTGTAACCATCTGAGTTTCTTCTTACATAGCGATCAATAGTTATCTTTTGATCTAATAGTTTCTCACATTCAGATATTACAGATGTAGAGAGCCGACCATAAGAAATAAGTTGAAAGAATATATCATCCTTTTTTACTAGGTAATTATCTGAAAATGTGGGTTTTATATATCGCTCAAAGAGCTCTAAATCCCAATATACTCTTGGATTTTTGACCAAACTCGGAAGATCAAGCTTAGATTCATAGAAGTATCTCCAATCGTGATGAAATGGAAGGTAAGGACTGGAGCTTAATGATTTAAAGTTGATTTTGTCTTGGTATTTTTCTATCAAGCTGTTGTTCCATTGAGCATGAGGGTTTTTACACAAAATTGAGAAATTGAGGAATTCACTTAGCAGGTCAATTGTAAATTCATCAAATCTAATTTTACCCGATGCCGAAATTTTATCCCAGTCCCAAAGATCCTTTCCAGCCATTAGAACATCGTAGGATAATGGAAAATTTGGATCTTCTTGTATCTTGGCCCAATTTAATAGGGAAAAATCTTTAAAATATTCAACAAATTCAAGAGCACGATTCTCGTCAACATAAATGCTGTTGCTATGGTTGGTAGCCCCAAACTTCGATGTTACTAGATGTAGCATCTTAGGCATTGGATCAAATCGAATTTCATTTTCACCAATGACATCTTCGGAGGTGATTATATTGTATGCTAAAAGGTCACTTATTGATTTGTCATCATAGCGAATTGCTTTATCCCCGTAGGGAAGTAGATTACTACTCTGGAGAGTGGCGTTAAATTGCTTGGCATGAGCCTTGGACTCGAACACGTCCAGGCTCTCATATTTTGGAACTTTCAATAGGTGTTCGTATCGACCCAGGACTGCCTGATCGCTTTGAAAATTTATCAAGCCTTCTACCAGAGCATTAAGTCCGGTTTGATCGACGGGTAGATTAACACTGATCAACATCGCCCGGACTTGTTCGATTGAAAATGGCATGTGGCAATAGAATTATTTCCGTAAATTTTAGCCAATCTAATTGAATTTACCAAGTAATCATTCAGTTCAAGGTGACAACAATTGATGTTTGTGCATTCAACCTTACAAAATCCTTATATTCTACTATTATCAGGAATGATGCCGATTTTTTCCTGTATCATGTTTAATTGCTTCAAAATGGTGTCCATTGTCTGCGAGATGTGCTGCACCTCTGAGACTCTTTCCGGCACATCCTTGGAAAAGTAGCTGTGAAATTTCCAGATTTCAAGCACGTCGCCAGCGCTGATCTCATACGGCTCATACGCCCTGTTCAGCGATTCCAGAAGCATTTTATTCTCTTCTGGAAGAACCGTCACTTTCTTGAAAACAAAGTCCTGCTCACCGTCCAGGATCACAATGCATAGCGTCCCCGGCTTTATGGCCGTCCAGTCCTCGACATACCGGCAGATGACGTCAGCGCCCTCGGGCACCGGCAGCATCGAGTCGCCGGTCGTCGGAAACATCCGGAATGTTCCCGTTTGCGGAAGGCCTGGTACTGAGAATTTCGGCAGCGAGGCGATAAATTCCGGGTTGGCATACCCGCTCCGGTAACCTGCCTTGGCTTTCACCGGCACATACTCGACGTTCTCCTTATTGGCTTTATCTGTCGAAATGGCCAGCACCCGAAGGTTCGTCCCTTTGATGTAGAGCTCATTCCCCGCTTCCAGCTCCCGTAACGGCAGCTCCCCTACCCCACGCAGATCGATGCGAAAAAGATTGTCGATCGATAGCCCGAAAAAATCCGAGAATTTGATCAGGTCAACCGCTGACGGGTTTTCCGTTCTTCCAGCCTCTATGGCAGCAAGTTTCACCCTTGTGACGCCCAGCTGCTCGGCGAAATCTTCCTGGGTTAGTTTCCTTCGCTCCCTGAGAAACCGGATGTTGCTACCGAAAAAAAGTTTTGCGCTTGTCATGGCATAATGTTATTATTGAAATCACGTCAATGGTACTATTAATACCAAATATAGTAAAACATTAGTATTATGGAAACTGCATTAAAAAAAAGTGAGCTGGTTGCCAGGCTCAGAAGCGACATCGCCGCTTTGCAGGGCTTCCGTGCGCCGGCGTTGGGCGTCAAACACGACGACTTTGGCCTTGGGCCGGTAATGAAAGCTTTCCCGCAGAGCGTATTCCCCCGCGTGGGAATGCATGAGTTTATCAGCCAGTCAGCAGAGCAAACCGCGGCCACATCGGGCTTTATGGCCGCCCTAGCCGGTAAGATGATGAAACAGGACGGGCTCTGCGTCTGGGTGGGCACTCGCCGCACAGTTTACCCTTTCGGCCTGAGCCAGTTTGGCGTCTCACCGGACCGGGTGATCTTCGTGGATCTGAAAAAAGACAAAGACCTTCTGTGGGCGATCGAGGAAGCGCTCAAATGTGACGCGCTGTCGGTCGTTGTCGGTGAGATCAAAGAGCTCAACCTGACCGAGTCGCGCCGGTTACAGCTCACCGTCGAAGAAAGCAAGGTGACCGGCCTTCTGCACAGGGTGTCCCCTCGCCTTGCAAATCCAGTTGCCGCCGTCTGCCGCTGGCGGATCAGCCCGCTCCCCGGCGTCGAAGACCAAATTCTACCTGGCATCGGGTTCCCACGCTGGCAGGTAGAGATCGAAAAAGTACGTAACGGCGAGCCAGGCAGCTGGTCGCTCGAATTCCGCGATGGCAATTTCGAGCTCGTTGATGACTCTGTTTCTTTTCACCAGTATATATCCAAGGTTGGATAGCGGTCATGAAAAGATATGTGGCGATATGGCTTAGGCACCTTTTGGTAGACCGCGTGCTGCTCACCCGGCCAGAGATGGAAGGCAAACCTTTTGTGCTGGCCGCCAAGGAGCGTAACCGGATGGTGGTGAAAGCATCCAGCCGGGATGCTTTGAAGCTGAGTATCGAGCCGGGCATGGTGCTCGCCGACGCCCGCGCAGTGCAGCCGGACCTGGAAGTACTCGACTATGACCAGGCCCTACCTGAAAAGCTGCTACGCGCCCTGGCGGAATGGGCGATCCGCTACTCGCCGCTGGTGGCCGTTGACCTGCCTGACGGGTTGATCCTGGACGCTACCGGATGCACGCACCTTTGGGGATCAGAAGCAGCTTACCTGAAAGACATTGCAACGCGCCTGAAATCCTCTGGCTATGATGTGCGTACCGCTATGGCTGATACGATCGGCACGGCTTGGGCGGTATCTCGCTACTCGCGGAGTTTCCCGATCATAGCGCCAGGCGAACAGTTGTCTGCGCTCTTGCCGCTGCCGCCGCATGCGCTGCGGTTACCGGCCCCAGTCATTGAGAAAATGCAGAAGCTCGGGCTTTACCAGATTAAAAGCTTTATCTATATGCCGCCCTCGGTGCTTCGCCGAAGGTTTGGCCAGGCCACACTCGACCAGATCGGCAAAGCGCTCGGCAACACACACGAGGCCTTTGAGCCGGTACATCCTTGTGAGCCCTATCAGGAGCGGCTTTCCAGCCTGGAACCAATCCAGACGGCCGCTGGCATCGAGATCGCGATCCAGAAGCTTTTGGAAAAGCTCTGCGAGCGCCTTGTCAAAGACGGCCAGGGAGCCCGGCAGGCGGTGCTGCGCTGCTACCGGATCGACGGAGAGATCCAGCAGATTCAGATCGGCACCAGCGGGCCCTCATGTAGCGCCTCGCATATGTTCAAGCTTTTCGAGCTGAAAGTTGCCAGCATCGAGCCAGCCTTAGGCATTGAACTGTTTGTAATGGAAGCCCCGGTTACTGAGCCGCTGGCTAACGGGCAGGAAGCGCTATGGGACTTAAACACCGGTAATAAGATTACGCGAATCGCAGAGCTGATCGACCGGCTTTCAGCGCGGGCGGGCACTGGCGTCATCCACCGCTACCTTCCCGCCCAACACCACTGGCCAGAGCGCGCGATCACCGAGGCCAACTCGCTAACCGATCAGCCGGAAATAGAATGGCGGACCGACCAGCACCGGCCGGTGCAGCTGCTGGCAGAGCCCGAGCGGATCATTGTCTCGGCCCCGGTACCGGATTACCCGCCTATGCTCTTCCGCTATAAAGGCGATATCCACCGGATTAAAAAGGCGGACGGGCCAAACCGGATCGAGCAGGAATGGTGGATCACGGGCGGCATGCACCGCGACTACTACGCTGTCGAAGATGAGCACGGAGGCCGCTACTGGATCTTCCGGCTTGGCCACTACAATGAAGAGCTCACCGCCGAGTGGTTCATCCACGGCTTTTTCGCATAAAACCTTCCCCTGCCATGCAGTACACCGAATTACAGGTAACCAGCAATTTCAGCTTCCTTCGCGGCGCTTCGCATCCCGAAGAGCTCGTCGAGCAGGCGATCCACTACGGCTATAACAAGATTGCCATTACAGACCGGAACACGCTGGCCGGGATCGTGCGCGCGCACTCAGCTGCACGCGGCAAAGGCTTTGATATTATCCCGGCGGCGCGGTTGGACTTGATCGATGGGCCCAGCCTTCTGGCCTACCCTACTGACAAGCCCGCGTACGCGCGGCTTTCGGCGCTGCTGGCCTTGGGCAACCGAAGGACTGAGAAAGGAAAATGTGATCTCTACCGAAGGGATGTTTATGAGCATGCGGAAGGAATGAAGCTCATTGCCGTTGCGCCAATGACGCTGAATGCATCGTTTGGGTTTGATCCGGGCTTTGAAAGGGCGCTGCGCGAGTACCGCGCGGAGCTGGGCAGTGAGCTTTACCTGGCTGCTACCCGCTCTTACGTGGAAAGTGATGTCAAAAAGTTCTTCCGGCTTTCTGAAATCTCAAAGCGCCTGGGTATTCCGCTGGTGGCTACCAACGATGTGCATTACCATCACCCGGACCGCAGGCAGCTCCAAGACATCGTTACCTGCGTGCGTGAGAAATGCACAATCTACAATGCCGGCTTCCGGCTTCACCAGAATGCGGAGCGCTACCTGAAAGACCAGGCCGAAATGCTCAGGATCTTCCGGGGGTATCCCGACGCCATAGCCCGCACGCAGGAAATCGCAGAAGCCTGCACCTTCTCGCTCGACACACTGCAATACGTGTATCCCGAAGAAATCACTGGCGGCGACCGCAGCCCGCAGCAGGAGCTGACGTACCTGGCCTGGAAAGGTGCCAGGGATTTTTATGGGGAACCGGTGCCGGAAAAAGTAGCGGCCGCGATCGAGCATGAGCTCAAATTCGTAGCTGAAATGGATTATGCCGCCTACTTTCTGACGGTTTATGATATTGTCCGCTTCGCACGTGAGCGCGGCATCCTTTGCCAGGGGCGCGGCTCTGCCGCCAACTCGACCGTCTGCTTCTGCCTTGGCATCACCAGCGTTGATCCGACCAAGTTTGACCTCTTGTTCGAGCGGTTCATATCATCAGCCCGTAACGAGCCACCGGATATCGACGTAGACTTTGAGCATGAGCGCCGGGAGGAAGTAATCCAGTACATCTACCAGAAGTATGGCCGTGACCGCTCAGCGATCGTGGCCACCGTCACCCAGCTCCACCAGAAGGGTGCGGTGCGCGATGTGGCCAAAGCGATGGGGATGTCGGTCGATGCGATAAACAAACTTTCCAGCTCAATCTGGGAGTTTACCGATGAGTGGTTTGAAGGAAAGCGGATTTCCGATCAAGGCTTTAACGCTAATGACCCACACCTTTTGAAAGTGCTGGACCTGACCAAGCAGTTCATGGGCTTTCCGCGCCAGCTGGGCCAGCATACGGGCGGGTTTGTGATCACCCAGGGCAAAATCACCGACCTTTGCCCGATCATTAACGCCCGGATGGAAGACCGCACCAATATCGAATGGAACAAAGACGATATCGATACGCTGGGATTTCTGAAAATCGATGTGCTTGCTTTGGGCATGCTGACCTGTATCCGCAAAGGGTTTGACCTTTTGAAAAACCACTACCAGAAAACTTACACGCTGGCCACGGTGCCACAGGATGATCCGAAGGTGTATGAGATGATCTCGCATGCTGATACGATCGGGGTTTTCCAGATCGAAAGCCGGGCGCAGCAGTCGATGCTGCCCAGGCTCAGGCCCGAGAACTTCTATGACCTGGTTATCGAAGTCGCCATAGTCCGGCCGGGCCCGATCCAGGGGGATATGGTACACCCTTACCTGCGCCGCCGGAACGGCGAAGAGCCGGTCGAATATCCTTCCAAGGAACTCGAAGACATTCTCGGCCGCACGCTGGGTGTTCCCCTGTTCCAGGAGCAGGCGATGAAGATCGCGATCGTCGCGGCGGGCTTCACCCCTGCCGAAGCTGATAAGCTCCGGCGCAGCATGGCAACCTTTAAGCTCAACGGGCTTGTCACCCAGTTTGAAAAAAAGCTAATCGACGGCATGACCGGACGTGGATATACGGAAGAATATGCGCGCCGGATCTTCCGGCAGCTGGAAGGTTTCGGAAGCTACGGGTTTCCCGAAAGCCATGCGGCCAGCTTCGCGCTTTTGGTGTACGTCTCTTGTTGGATGAAGTGTTACTATCCGGATGTGTTTACCACTGCGCTATTAAATAGTCAGCCTATGGGTTTTTACCAGCCATCCCAGCTTGTGATTGATGCCCAAAAGCACGGGGTGAAAGTGCGGCCGGTGGATGTGAACATTTCCAGCTGGGACAACACCCTCGAAGAACCAGAAGGGGAATATAGGGCGATCAGGTTGGGGTTCCGGCAGGTGAAAGGGTTGGCCGAAAGAGATGCATTGGCTTTGATCGCCGGGCGCACCGGGCCCTACAAGGCAATCCATTTAATGCGGGATGTGGGCGTATCGCAGGAAGCGCTGGAAAAGCTCGCCGATGCAGACGCGTTCCGATCGATGGGAATGGACCGGCGTCAGGCCATGTGGGAGGCGACAGCGCTCTCCGACCGGCCGATGGGCGCTTTTTTTAAAGGTCACCGGTCAGCTAGCGAGTTCGAAGCCCCGGTCGAGCTGCCAAAGCTCTCGCTTTCCGAGCATGTTGTGCAGGATTATATGTCCACTTCGCTTTCGCTGAAAGCGCATCCGGTTTCCTTTGTACGACCAGATCTTGCCGCCAAACGGGTGTTCAAGACTGCTGATCTTGCGGGGCTACGCGACAAGCAGTTTGTCCGGGTTGCAGGCCTGGTGCTCGTGCGCCAGCGGCCGGGAACTGCCGGCGGGGTTTGCTTTATCACCATCGAGGACGAATCAGGTGTGGCTAACCTGGTGGTCTTTCAGAGCCTTTTCGAAAAATATCGGAAGGAGATCCTTCGCTCGCGGCTTTTGATGGTTGAAGGCAAGCTGCAAATCGAAGGGGAAGTGATCCATGTGGTCGTCCGGCGCTGCTATGATATGTCCCCGCTGCTGCGAAATCTCAACCAAAAAGATGAAGATCCGGATGTATTGACCCTCTCGCGCGCCGATGAAAAAGATGAATATGTCTCCCAGGCTGTTAACCGCAAAACCCAGGTCCGAAAGAAGCCCGTGCAATTGGAAATCTTTCCTTCCGGGCGTAACTTCCGTTAACCCGTATTCTGTGCCATGGTAGCCGCTTACAACCCTTTCGAAATCCTGAACCTGCCCATGATCCGGCGCATCACTCAGCACGGCAACCATTTCATCGTGTTGCAACGATTCAACTGGCCGGGGATCAAAGAAGGCTTTGGCTTTATGGCAACCCCCTATAAGGACGAGAAATCAGGCAAAGCGCATGCCGCCCAGCTCTCGGACAAGGAAGGAAAGCTGCTTAATCTCTCTGCTGACATCAAAAAGATCACCGCGCTGATCAACGATCCCCGGTACAGCCTTTTCCTTTGCACCTTCCGGGAAGAGACCTGGAACAAGAAAATGATTAAATTATATCAGCGGAATATGATATCTTACATCAAAGCTCATATGCCGGTCAATTCCAACGATGCGATCGTGATCCAGATCGATTTGAAATTCGGTAGGCTTAAAGCCACGGTCACAGCGAACGGGCCCGAGCATGAGTTTGACCTGTATGAAATGATAAGATAAGCACCCTTTTATATATGATGCAGTACCTTCTCCGACGTCAGCTCTGTTACGACATATCCCTTCACAGCGATATTGAGGTGACCAAGGAGGTTTTTCCCAAAATCAAAGATAAGCGAATTGTCCAAGACTCGCCCATCTATGATCACATCAGCTCGTTTGCCTTTCCTGAGTACCCGGTGATCACGCGCCAGGGAACAGAACTTGTCCTCTCTGAAATGGAATGGTCGCTGGATCCTGTCTACGAGAAAAACCCAGTCGAGCGTCGGAAGCGCCGTACCAAAATGGCCGACATCCAGTCCGAGCGCGTGCTGGGTGACACCCGCTCCTACGCGCATCGAATCCGGCGGAACCGGTGTCTTATTCCAGTAACAGGTACTTATGAGCATCGTGCGATCCAAGGCTGGGCAAAGAAAGTACCCTACTACATCTGGCCCAAAGACCGCAAGATGCAGTTTCTGCCAGGGCTGTTTCAAGTCATTGAATCGATCGGACCAGCCGGTGAAAAAAGACAGAGCGCAAGCTTTGGGATGCTTACGCGGACGGCTAATGAGCTCATGGCGAACATTCATAACGACGGCGAGTTTCGTCACCGGATGCCACTGTTTCTGACGCCAGAGCTGGAAGAGTTTTGGCTTTCGGAGCATTTTACGGATGCGGATATGAAGGCTTTGTTTGATTTCATGCTATCATCGGAAGCACTGGACTACCACACGGTTTTTAGTATCAGAGCAACGAAGCCGCGGCCGGACGGGAAGCCAAAATTTGAATTTTGGCGGTATGAAAATTTGCCGCCACTGGGTGACGACCAAGCTACCCCATCTCAATTTTCTCTATTCTGAAAAGTGCATAAGCCACCTCGAAATATACGAAATAGTCTCAACCGTAAACCTTCGCCATGCCAATAAGTTCATCCGCATTATTTCACTTCACAAACAATATCGAAAAATTTCAAAGCATAATTTCAAATGGCTTCAGAGTAAACGTTTCTATCGAAACTAACTCAATCTTGAAGGGGAGAAACAAACACGCAAAATTCGCCCTTGCAATCCCAATGGTATGCTTTTGTGACATTCCAATCTCGTTAGTTAAAAATCATGTAAAAATATATGGAGGACGAACCCCGTTCGGCCTTGGTCTTTCGAGAGCCTGGGGCATAAAAAATTGCTCACCCGTAATATACTCAGACCCTGACGGGCCATTTCGGGATTCGACAGCGACCGCATCAATGGCTTTCAAAGATTTACTGGCAACAGAGACACTGAGCGCATTTACCGAATCTGCCTATCGAAGAGATTATATCGAGATTTATACTTCCTTCCGCAATGAAGTGGAAAAACAAATAGTATTAAAAGCAGACTTATACTTTAAACCTATCGTAGGCGACTATAACTACGGAGGCGCCTTTAAATCAAGTGAACCTAAATTTCCAGACTACACGTTTTACGATGAGAGAGAGTGGCGCTACATTCCAGGTAAAATTGAACGATTGCCATATTATGGAGACCTTTCTTTCTGGCGAAAACGGGCCGGATTTCTTCCTGAACAAAATATCGAAAACTTCTTCACAAAATACGTATGGGAATTCCACAAAAACAAACGTGACTTGTATGGAAAATTCGAAAATTTGAAATTTGAATCTACTGATATAGAGTACATTATAGTTGATACCGATGAAACACTTAAACAAATCATTAAGTGGTTGTTGTCAGCCGACAATGAATCCACAATAGGAGGAAACACTTTGAAAAACAGGGACGATATCTATCTTTTGATAAGCAAATTAATTTCTTATGAAAATATTCAAAACAACATCTTTGCCAACTAGACCAACAAATCCGTAAAACTCAAAACAATACCAGTGGAAAATCTTGAAAATGAGGATAAAGGTTACGAAGCACCCAAAGTTTTCATATCGTACTCCCACGACAGCCAAGAACATAAAAGCTGGGTCCTTCGCCTCGCAAGTAGACTTAGATCCAATGGCGTAGACGTCATCCTTGATCAATGGAATCTTCGGATAGGGTCAAATCTGGCATTGTTCATGGAGCTTGGCTTATCCAAAGCAAACCGGGTGGTCTGCATTTGTACCGATCGTTACAATGACAAAGCAAACAACGGAAAAGGCGGTGCTGGATACGAAAAAACAATATTCACGGCAGAACTGCTCGACAATCAAAACACCAGCTGGGTACTCCCGCTTATTCGAACAAGTGCGGAAAAATCAAAAACGCCCACATGCTTGAAAGGGCGAATGTATATTGATTTTACTGATGAACGTCTCTATGAATCAAACTACATCGCTTTATTACGAGAATTATTGGACGAACCAATTTTACCCATACCAGAAATAGGTAAAAATCCTTTCAGAAATATCGAGATGTTTAGTCAACAGCGTTTAGTGGCAAAAAATGAAAGATTCTCATCGCCATCTATCCAGGGAACAGTAGATTTCGATTACTCAAATAATGATGGACTTTACAACGTAGGAACTGGAAACCTCCTATTTGAAATACAGTTTAGCCGCGCAGGGACAGGAGTAATCTACGTTCTTAGTGACTCAGATACAATAGATTCTGTCGCATCCGCAGGTAATCAGTCTGCTATCTCAGGCGTCGGAGATGCTTCCAAGCTTGATTATACATCCCGATCCAGGACGATTTATTCGGGGCAGGTTGCTGTGTTCAGAAATGTCAACGGTTTCTATTGTGCTATAAAAATTCTCCACGTGGAAGCGGCGACAAATCGCTTTTTATACGACGAAGTATTGTTTGACTACCGTATCCAAACAGACGGCACGCCAATATTCAATTAGAGCTAACTAGACTACCTTTTTGAAGTCACAAGTATAAAGTAATTCTATAATTTCCAAAAGTCCAATGTTCTGGTATTGAATGGCATCTAACCGTCGTATCAAAAATTAACTCAGCCCTTAAATGATCTTCAATTCATCCGCGTCTCAAATAGCTGAACTCAATAGTACACAATTGGTTAGTCTGACAAGGTTGCTCTTGTTCGCAGAGAGCCGTTATCTCAACATACCATTGAGGGCGATGAGCGTACCCCTGCAAATTACAGTTCCAGACGGGGGCGAAGATGCGAGAATTGAGTGGAAATCTGAAATTAGTCATACTAACTATTTACCATCAAATAGATGCATTATTCAGATAAAAGCAGCTAAGAAGTTCGACACCTCTGACATTGAACGGGAGATAATAAAAGGTAAAAAGGGGAAAAAGTATCTAAATAAGGCAATCTGCGAAGCAATTGAAACGAACTCAGACTATCTGATATTGTGCTCTTTACCGTGTGTAGAAAAGAAAGTTAAAACGTTAGAAAAATCCATCTGTGAAATTGTCGCTGCAGGAGGAAAAAAAATTGATTCTAACAAAGTGCACTTTTACGATGCGAATAAAATTTCTGATTGGGTAATGTCACACCCAAGTGTTGCGCTCTGGTTAAATTCTCAGGGTAGAACCCGTCCATATTCGGGATTCTATACACATACTATGTTGGGAAAGCTTGTTGCAAATAATAAGTGGGTCAACGATAAAGAAAAGCGATACTGGATAACCGGTAGCAATATTAAAGACGATAAAAACGGCGATCGAAACATTCTTGATTTTGATAGTATTCGCGAATTAATATATGAACAACTTGAGTTAAACGGGATACGATCAATCAGGATTTGCGGCCCATCTGGGTATGGAAAATCTCGATTTGCTTATGAAATTTTCAACAAATTGGATACAATTGGCGAAAAGGTTCACCAAAGTGAAATAGTATATACCGAATATACTGGAGACGACAAAATACGATCTTTGGCTCTCGAGATTGCGGAACTTCAATACTCAACCATCTTAATTGTAGATGAGTGCCCTGATGAACTGCACCAAAAGCTCGTCGAGTTTGTCAACTATACTGGGTCCAAACTTCGTATAATTACAATTGACATCGAAACTGGAATTCACAGGTCTACAAGAACCCTAACAGTCTCCATGCAACCGGCGTCGAACAATCTTCTGTTTGGAATAATTAGATCCAAAACGCCAAACTTAGCCGCAGATGACGTTCATTTCATAATTAAACTGTCTGAGGGCTTCCCACGAATGGCCATCTTGGCTGCCGAACAAGCGCACAATCAGAAACACTTGGTAACGTCAGTACAGGAGTTAATTTTAAGAATTTTATGGAACAAAGATGTACCAGATCATGCAGTTCAACGATCAATCGAGTCGCTATGTCTGTTTGATTGGGTAGGCTTTTCTGAGCGATGGGGGCGTGAGGCTGAGTTTATTGCGACTCATTTACTATCTGTCACAGAGGACGATTTCATACAACATATCAGTAGGTTTATAGATCGAGGTATTGTAGGGCATCGTGGCGACCTATGGCAGATAAATCCAATACCACTTGCGGCAATCCTTGCTCAGCAACGTGTGAGATCATTACCTGAAGGAAAACTTCTTACTTTCTTCAACATAGCCCCTATCGGCCTTAAATTGAGCCTATTGCGGCGATTCCAATGGATTGATACAACGACTGAAGCGCAACATTTTGCTAATGTACTTTTACAGCACCAGAATTTCGGAAACCTTGCTGCGATTTCAAACAGCAGTGGCGCAGAATGCTTTTATAGGTTAGTTCACATAAATCCAGATGCGGCATTGACGACTCTTGAAAAAATCATCGATAGAGCCAGTATCGCGGAAATCGAAAGCGTAATCGAGGGAAGAACTTGGATCGTAGAAGCATTTGGGAAATTACTCTTTCCTAAAAAGTATTTTCATCGTGCTGTCATGAGATTTCGAAAATTTGCAATTGGTGAAGCTCAATTCCAATTTGACAACAATTCACGCCGACAGTTCAAAAGACTATTCCAAATTCATTTTTGTAACACGGAGGCATCCTTAGCGGATCGGTTAGGAATCTTGGAAAATGGAATAGCATCCCTCGATCGTTCAGAAAAAGAACTATCCATCATGGCAATCGATAACATGTTGCAATTTCCACATTTCAGGCAATGGCATATTGGCATTGGTCAGATAGGAAGCCATAAGCCTCTTAAAGAATACGAACCAATTGACGAGACAGAAGTAAGTGACTACATTATTTCTTGTGTTCGTCTATTAAAAAAGGTTATCAATGAGGAAGATGAACTATCGCTGTTTGCACGAAAGGTAATAACTGACCACTTTAAAGTACTATTGGATAGAATTGACACTGCGTACATCCACGATCTCGTAAACGATTTTAGAGAAGAGAGAATGCCTCGATTCTTAATCATCAAAGAACTAAATGAATGGATATATTTTCAAAGTAAAGATTTTAAAGCTGATTTCGTAGACGAAATCAAAACGTTATACAAGTCGCTTCTTCCCGAAAGCCACAATGAAATGATCCTGCTACACACACAATGGCTGCATGGTTTACAAGATCCGGAAACAACTTTTGAAGAGCGCTCGCCTGAACATTATTACCATTCTCAGCAGATTCTCGACAGCTTAGCGGAATCGGTTGTCAACGATAGCCAAAGCATCGCGTCCCTGATCGAGAATCTGCTTTGGAGTGATGCAGAGAACACCTTGTTCTTTTGTAAGAAATTAGCGGAATGCTCTAATTCACCGGCGCACCTATTCAACATTGCTGTTACTGAGCTCGGCATGGGAAAAGGTAGTCCAAATATCGATGTTATTAGAGGGATAATCCTTGGCATGTCCCTCAAAGAAATCGACTTAGCGAGAAACTGTATTTCGAACTTAATAAAATCAGGCACACTACAAAACCAAAGCATTAATCCCTTGTCCGCGTACGAAATATATTGCTTTGACACAGAGGATGCGACAATTTTTATTGATCTATTAGACTCAGGTAAAATTCATCCACAAGACTTTAACATTTTCAACTTTTTACAGAAACTTTGCTACTTACCTATCGAGGCCTGGCATCGGCTTATTGATAAGATCCTTAGTTTTGGTCAAGAAGGCGTTGTAGCATCAATTATTATCCTTTCCCATGTACTCGACCACAAACCTGAAAGGTCAAAAGAACTTCATGAACTGACTCTTCGGGTTCTCTTTGCAGTTGACCTATTTGATGAAACGAACGTCGATACCGACAGTCTAGTCGAGTCTCTTATTAGTACAGACTCTATTACTTCAACAGATGCATATCGCCTCGGCGTACATTTGTTCGATACCATGGCGACATTAAGTCACTCGCGTCGATATCACGACGTAATCTACAAGTGCTTTGAATACCTGATTGGGCGGTTTCCGGACGAGATTTGGAAATCAGCGTTACCTTGGTTCGATCGAACGACAAATATACCTTTCGACGATTTGTTGTCGCCTACCTACACCGACCATCTTGGGCCAGGCCTAATATTTGGAATAGCTAAGGAGACGTATATGCGATGGGTTGAGCAGGACTTGGACACCAGAGCCAAGTGGGTTATCGCATGGTTGCCTATTATTTCTAAGGTTGACAGCGACATAACTTGGCATCCGGCTACTGAAAGCTATGTCCGGACTTACCATTCGCACTCAGGCGTGCTAGAGGCTCTTAAATACCGTCTCGTTTCACGGACTTTAATTGAACCGCATAATGTGCATCCTTCGTCCCTTCTGCCGATGTTGAAAAAATGGCAAGAAATTCCGGAAATTAAGTTGCAAGTTTGGGCAGGGAAGCAAATTACAGAAATTCAACGAGCCATCGAAGAAGAGCAAAAAGATGTTGATGAACGAATGGTAAGAAACAGGTAGGTTGAACCCAATTTCGAAACGAATTAAACTATTATGAAAGTAACAATTCTACAGGCAGCAACCGCAGCATCGCTCATTGTTATTTCTGTTCCAGTATATCTGTACTACCAAATGTTTGGGTCATTGGAGTTATCCCATGATTTGGAAATCTGGGCTCATTTTAGTGATTTTTTTACACTATGGTTAAGTGTCGTTAGTTTAATCATGATTTTCGCGCTGACCTATTACGTTAGCGTTTTAGAATCAAATCGAGAAAAAGAACGTCAAAAACTTGAAGACGCGCGAAACAGGCCAATTTTGGTTCTCCAAGTGGATAGTGCAAACTATAAGGTTGTAAAAAACATCGGTATCGGTCCGGCTTTGAATCCCCGAGTGACGATCAAGAATACTGATGGTACGTACCTTTCCGAGAAGGTGCTCCCACCAATCATGGCTGGGGAATCGCAAAAAGTAAATCTTATGGCATTGTTTAATACTGACTGGCCAGTTGTCTGCTTTATCTATCAAGACATATACGGCAATGACATTACTACAGAAACAGACGAAAAGTACAGTGTTAGAATTTTTGTGGGCCGCAATGAACTACGAGGCGATAAGTAGTGTCCCTACATCCTTTTTGACCTCTCCCAGCCCTCGATCTCAATTCCTTCATGCCTGAGATAATTATACAAAGTGGCTTTACTCCCGATCTTCAATTGATCACAGATCTGTTTCGTCGTGTATTTTTTGCTTTGGTATAATATCGCAGCCAAACTTGCTAGCTCCTTAGATTTCTTTGTAAGTCCTTTTGGCCTGCCTCCTACTCGGCCCCTTGCGCGGGCAGCTTCCATTCCTGCTAATGTCCTTTCCATCAAAATCTCTCTTTCATTTTCCGCAAACACAGAGCTCAACATGTACCAGAGCCTTCCCATCTTAGTAGACGTATCAATCCCCTCAGAAATACTCCGGAAGTCAACCCCCATTTCCTTCCACTCCACCATCAGCTTTATGAGTTCATAGGTGGCCCGGCCTAAGCGGTCAATTCTCCAGACAACGATTACATCGCCCTTTCGGAGCTCGGAAACCATCTTGGCGTACTCGGGGCGCTCCTTCGACGCACCCGATACTTTCTCATGAAAAATCTTCTCGCACCCGGCCTTTCGGAGAGCATCGAATTGCAGGTCCTGATTCTGTTCGTTCTTCGAAACCCGTACGTACCCAAAAATCATCTCAAATTACATTATAACCCCTATCGTCGCAATATACTGTAATTTGATTGGATATTCCGTTGAAGCTGACCCCGTACCGGGCATACTGACCCCTCTAATTTAGGTTCTGATCTGAGAGATTCTGATGGGCTGACAATTTTACC
>NZ_JAVDXA010000007.1:0-509803 GCF_031457695.1 Dyadobacter sp. BE31 | reverse complement strand
TTTCGAAGCCCGATACTATAGACAAACAGGATAAGATTGGCAGTTTTAAATATTTACTAACTCGCAAAAGTGTAAACCGAAACGGAACCACGTCATTTCGCGGAAACACCTTTCAACTCAACAAGCACAATTTCCAATGGGTTGCTCGATTGAATTATATAGTCAACTTCATGCCTTTTTTCCTTGCCTTCAATTTCCGCTTTTAGAGTTACACCTTGAAAAATCTGCGCATTGGGAAAAATGGTTTTTAAAAGTGGATAGAGGATTGCTTCAAAAAGCAATCCCCTGAGCGTCCTGAGTGATTCTTCCTGTCCGGACTCACTAATAATCTTCAGAAGTGCTGAAACCACATTTTCAACTCCTCGTGAGTAGTCAACATTAGACAAATGCCCCAGCTTTGCCAAAGCCCTGTAGATTCTGGTTCCAAAAATGGCCCCTATATCATAAGCGATAAATCCCAGCTTCGTTATTTTTGCAAGTACCTCGTCAGGGCAATCCCGGTACACAATGATTGGCAGCAGCTTCCGCTTATCCATCACACCAGAATTAATTGAGATTTGGACACGACTTAAAAATCCATCCAGATGAATTTGAGAATACTCCGAAGAGACAACTACGTCGATGACAACGAAAGTTTGTTTCTCATTACTAACCGCTTTCGCACCAACTAAAGGATTGATGCCTGTCGCTTTGGTGTAAGCACACGCATCCCAAACTAAATTGTTGGCTCTTGCACCGATCGATGGAGTTTTTCGATATCGGTAAGGCATTACCGGGTTTGAGATTAGATTACTTTTTTTCAACCATCTAATTATGTCAGGTACAATGGCAGCATCAACGAACATCTTGGAATAATGCTTACGCATCATTGGAAGAATTCGGTCGTCCGGTAATTCATATCCGTTTTCCCGCAGGACGATATAGGTGACCTCATTGGGATCATTCCTGGTATATAAAATATTTAGCTTTTTTAGAAGTCCAAGGATTTCGTTGAGAGAAGATACTTTGGTTGTGCTCGGCTCGATTGGAGAGGATGTGACCTTTAATGCTTCATAATAGGATGTTACTCCCTGATTTTCATCAAGCAGTTTAATCAACCGATAAATTGGAGGTCGTCTGGTCTCGCAAAGATGCCTGATATCATGAGCGTCTAGCTCTTTGTCTGACACCCAATACGCGAATTGCCCACGGCCAAATGTAAATGGTTCTGAAGATCTAATTTTGCCGGAACTTGCGGCTCGCCTGATCACTTGGCGAGCGTTGTCTTCGCTCATGCCAAATCTTTCGATGAGCAGGTCTTTTAAGACACTTCCAACCTCGTAAAAGCTAGTTTCCAGCTGTGATTGAATGAAAGCCAAATATTGCTTCGAAAGATTTGTTGTCACAGTGCCCTTATTCTACTTATTTTTGTTTACAGCAAGAAAACGAAAAAAAATTGGTTTTGAAAAACCCATTTAAGTATCTCAAAATCAAACAATTGAATACAAATTGAGGCACAAAAAGTGCTTTTAAGACTGTCACGCGAGTAATGATACTGTTTTTTGTAAACCTACAATTGAGCCTCATTAAATCAACGACGTCTACATTATCAAACATTAAGACTGTGGGGGCCTACAAACTTTTCTAAAAACGCAACACTTGAAATCCGACGAATTAAACCGCCATGTCTATGTTTCAATGACGTTGGCAGCGGAAATCCACCAATCGGCAGGGCTAAATGTGCATTGCTTTTTTCTAGATTTATGTGACAATCTAAAGCACATTCAATCACTGGACGACCCGGAGATTTGACAAAAGTTGATCAACGTCTGACCTCATTCAACGCTCGAAAACGGCATTAAAAGAACTAAGTTGGCATCTTCTTCAGACGCCGTCGCATCTCTTACAACCCCTGCTCTATTTAAAGCAGATAACTCCAGTCGTATTTCGGACCCATTGAATGACTCTAAGGAATGCTGAAGACGGCTTAAAGAGAAACTTATGTTTAAGTTGTTTCCGATATAATTTGCCGCAATCAGCTCTCGCGCTTGCTTACTGTTATCTAAGTCCTCAGCAAATATCACGCATCCTTCTAATGCTAATTGCAGGCGCACTCTTCTGGTTCCGGTGTTTGAAAAAGGTTCGATTCTATTCAAGGCAAGGAGAAAATCACTCCTGTTTACAATCAAGCGGTAGGGATTCTGAGTTGGGATCGAGTTTAAAAACGCCGGGTATCGTCCATCTATCAATTGGCTGAGGATAGAAATTCCGTTCGGCAAACCAGTAATGTAGATGAAGGAAGAATTGAACGAAAGCGAGACTGCTTTATCTGCATTATCCTTATGGATACTGGCCAAAGCTTTGGCAACCTTTGCAGAAATTATCAACTGGTGCTTTGCCTTCTTGGAAGATCCTGTCATCCCGTTGAAAAAACTAATCTTACGCAAACCAAGAGCCTGAGTATCCGATGCGCAAATAAGCAATTCGGAGGATTCAAATTCAAGGAAGATACCTCCGAGTACGGGCCTGATGTCGTCGTTGGAGACAAAGGTTAATACCTCCCCCAAAGCCCGGCAAAGGATATCCGCCCTTATTTCAACGCTCGCCTGGTGATCCATCGGCGAAGGAGTTGGCCAGTCGACCGGGTCATACCCCGGACATTCATATACTCCTGACTCTGTTTCGATAAACAGTTTGCGCGTCTGCGGATCGATCAAAAAAGTCAGCATTTGGTCGGATAGTGTTGTCAAAAGTTTGAAAATCAAATCAAACTGAACACATGTGCAAATACTCCCATTGCTTTCTGCAACAAGTTCTGTGGTCGCGGTATTGAAAAGATCAGATGCAGTGACGGTGACACAATCAATAGTTACATCTATCTTAATACATTGCAAGATTGGAAAGTGACGGTCTCTCCCCACACAGAATGAAACTGCTTTCAGCCGTTCCAGCAGCAGCTGAGAAGAAATGACAATTTTGACTGGATCAACTAGCTGCTCAGTGAGCACATCGACTGTTTTTTCCACGAACTTATATTATATTTTACTTTGAAAACCGATGTTTATTGAACCTCTATTGCTCGGCAACAGGGAGTCCATAGCCTCTTGACACATTTAAGTCCCTGATCGCACAGTAAATCTCAAAGACTCCCCTGCTATTCACTACAGAGTCGATTACCACATTCAGAATAATCTCGGCGTCCTCAATGTGCCCCATTCTACTGTCGGCGCCACGGATTCCTTTTTCATTCTTTCGGTGTCCTCGCGTTAGAAAACAATTTTTTTCCTCGTATATGAGGTCTCTGGACTTTTGAAAATCAGGACCTTTAGGAAGATATCCACGAAGCAATTTGTCTATTCCCTTATAATAGACGTCATATATCTTCGATGGATCATGAACATTGTCCAAGACAAAGCTGCGAATTTCATCCTGAGTAAACAGCTGTCCTTCGTTATCGATTGCCAACTGCTGCCCTCTGACACTATCTGCACGCATCAAGATCTCCAAACGTTCCTGCTCGTGATCCGGATTTACTTTTTTATCGAACTCCTCATCGAATTTCGAAGGCAGCTGTTTTTTCCCGCTACCTGCTAGACTATCATCTTCCATAGAACTTCTTTAAGCATTTAGTTACACATTAAAAACTACTCTTTTCAGGTATTCTATACTTTCTTTCAAGGTGTCCTTTTCAAACGCCCGAGTATTCAAAAGAGAAAGGCTAGCTTGGCAAACAGGAATTTTCTTTGCAAGTTTATTCCCCCAGGCGTTCGCATAACCCATTTGCGTTAGATCGTATAGGTAATACGCGTAGGCAAAGGAGGGATGAACCTGCGCAGAGTCAGTAAATCTTTTAACCACAACCTCATCGTTAATAAAGGGAAGAATTTGCTTTGACCTCTCTATGCTAAATAGATATTGTCTGGCAAATTCATCGGCCTTGTTCTCATTGACCAAAAACAGGTCCGGCTGGCCTGATAGATGGACCTGCCGCTTCTGTATTTCTTCCAAATCGTACAATACATGGTGAAGTTCATGAATTAAGGTGTGCCATAATGTAGTATATCTGTTGAGGTAATCAGTTAAGACGATACACGGTTTACCATTAATAACCATTGTAGCACCCCGGACCTGGATCGCCTTCAAGTATGGCTGATAAATAACCGTTACGCCTATACGATACAATGCTTTAATGACAGTTAACAAACCGGTCTCAATATCCTGAGTATAGGGCCTGATCTTTGGCAAGAGCTCAATCAGCTCCTGCCGATCATACTCATAAGGATTCGAAATATTTCTGAACTGTATGGATGCTGACTTCACCCAAAACTCTCTCATTAAAGCGTTGGAGTCCCTTTTTGAACGACTAAATGCTGATTTGACTCCGATATCAGAATAATCGTATATGCTATTTAACCCAAAGAATGTATTGACTCGCTCTTCAATACTTTCGACCGAATTGATATTTTTTACAAAATTTTCCGACTTTAATCCTTTCAGATCCAGACTTGTAGACAAATAGCTTCCTTTCTTAGCTCGTTCTATTTGACCAATTACTGACGCCTCTAACTGCCCAGTATATAGAGCTGCGAAATCTTCGATGGTTAAGCCAAGAAAATGAGACAATTTTATCGCATTAACCAGATCGACACGTTTCGCTGTGCCGTCCAATATCGGGATCAAAGATTTATGCTCAATGCCGATTAGCTCAACTGCATTGTTTATCGTTATCCCTAAATCTTTAATGCGTTCATCGAATATTTTTTTTATTGTATTATCATCTTCCGGTTGTATCGTTTGATTTGCTGGTTGCACCAGCCGCCTAAAGAGATCGGAAAAATCAGAATCCTTTGAATCGCTCATGGTAGAAATTTTTCCATAAAGATAGTAACATGACTCAAAAAACAAAATAAAAGTTTGGTAAAATTACCAAACTTTTATTTTTATAGAGAATTTACCACCTTCGATCGGGCTAGTATCACGGCGCGGCTTCCATCCCTCAACAGGTGCCGGCGGTCTACGCGACTGCGGTCTTTTGCCTCTTTTCTTGCGACCGTGGGCAATGAAAAGAAACCGGCGCATTTGGCGCGGGTTTGACGATCCAGTTCCCTTATTTTATTTGTAGACCTGATCCGACCCGTCGGCGGCGGACAGTTGCTGCAAGCGAGTTTGTAGATCAAGAAGCCTTTGCCTAATTTTTTCGCCTTTGATGCAAGCCACTTTTTGCTTTACCTGCTCAATGCTCTCCACACAAAGGCCAGCTTATGTAGCTACCGGTACGAAGACTCCAACCATTGGTGGTCTGCGGCCCTTTACTTTCTGTTTCCGGCAACGACCATTCCTAGCATGTAGGCAATTGCTTCTGGAAAAGTCCTGCCAGGATTTCAAAATAGCATTCACACGAGAGCGCTTCCCCATTTTACCCTAACGCTTCCGATACCTTACAACGCAGCAGGCAATCCAGAGACTGAAAAACAATCAGGCGAATCGTTACCTCGTCTGTGTTGGTGAGCGAGCTATTTGCTTCTAGTACGCCAAAACGGCCGACAAACAAAAAGCCCTGCGCCGGAGCAAATCCGAAAGCAGGGCTTCAATCTTAAACATCTAATACGTCATAGCGTGCGGATCAGCAGTTCGCATTCCTTCACATAGCGAAAGCGCGGCTGACTTGAAGAGCAATTAAAAGTCTGTTGCTGTTCTGCCTGAAAGATTTTTTCGAATGACTTCTCGGCCAGCCCATGGTCAAGCCAAGCGTTAAAAAGGCTTGCAATAAAGGGGGCAGAGAGCCGCTGCTCAATGTGCCCGCGCATGTTGAGCGTGTAATAAAGCGCTGCGATTTGCAGCCTCAAGCCCTTTCCGCGGTTTCGGAATCTGTACCGACCATCCTGGGTTTGCCCAACAAGCCAACCTTCTTTTTCTAATATTTCAACCAGAGATTCGAATTTGCGTTTCTTTTCTGCCTCGTCTCTGCCTGTCAAAACCTGGTAAAAATCCGTCAAATCATACCTTGGAGCCGTTTTGGCTGGCGTCGCTTCAAACAAATGCCGGTACTGCGCATTCAAACTATCCCGCCAGGCGACAAATTCAAGTTTAGACGCGGCAACACCGGATTGCTGGGTGAGCCAATCGCGAATGCGCCTTATCATTTATATCTTTCGGGAAAGACTCAGGAAGTCCGGCCTTGCCAGAAGATCGGTAAATAAGTCCCTTTGAAGACTGAGCACTAAAAGCATCCTGCGCCGAAGTGCATTAATTCGCCGGAGCCGTCCTGAGGGTATCCACCAGAATGTAACTGGCTCAGACAAATAGGACTCATATTCATCCAGGTAGTTTTTCTCACTACCATCGATCGCGAAAGAGACCCTGTTGTAATAAAGGATCAACATTCTGTTAAGACATGAAAGCTCGCTGTCATAGAAGCGGCCTGTGAGCTCTTCAACCAAGAACTTTGTAAGCGGGTAACGTAAATTTTGTTGTAGGTTCATCTTCTCTGCTGTTTCGTTTCCACTAAACCTCGCCAATCGGCTTACTATTTGTTTCAGAGCAAGTTAGATAATCAATACAGGTACTGCAAGCGCTCCCAATGCCTGCGCGGGGAACAGTGGCTGAAACCCCAGGTTTCAGGGGACGTTTCGCCGACAAAAGGTCATGTAGGCAAAAGTACCTAGGTTCGATGACGAATTGCTCATGAGACCGCAAAATTGGCAGTATGTCATTAGCTCATTTATGCTTCATCACATTGTTGATTATGTATGAAATATTTATGTCGTTAGCCTGATGCTATGTTTAAGTCCCTCATCCTTAGCCTAAATGCGTAAACATCGAATTGCCTCAATACTTATCCTTTCTATTCTGTGCAGCACGGTCGCGCTAGCGCAACCCAAAAAGCTAACGGTAACCTGGATCCCGTCACAGCTAGAAATGGTTCAAACTCTCCATACCGGCCGAAATTCGGTTAATCATTTGTCAAACAAGAACTTAAAAGCATATTTTTTTAATCTCTTTGTCTGCGGAAATACATTAAGCTCTCAGCACGTATACACTCGCTCTTCCACGAATCATGAGGTTGAATATGTAGACCGTTATGGTTTGTAGATTATCCTTAGTCGCGATTCGGTATTGGTTTTGGACCCAGTTTCCAGGCACATATGACTTACATTATGTTGAATATATTACTCGAACACTGGCTTTTTCATCAGAATTTTCGGATATCTACCTTTATCTTTCAATCTCCGTTTTCGACGCGTAAACACGCAGGACTTCTCCGTACAACGCGGCTCTAACGAAGCCACTGTTTCTGTTAAGTATGCTAACTATTTTGCCAACTTCCAGCTTCTGGGATTCTGTTAGACGCAATTCGGTGGTCATATCTAAATCAATCTGAATGGTTCACAAATAAAAACAAATGCTAAGGCAGCAATCAAGTATTGAAATCCTTACTAGTCAATTATTGGAGGCGCACTTACCTGATGAGAAAGAAGTTATTCCGTGAGCCCTTGCTTCACAGTCATTGGAGTAAGTTTTCTCATCACAACCACAGACCGGGTCGTATTTTGTATAACAACCCGAGGAGTCTCTCGCATGCGCCTGGCATGAAGATGTGGGCGTTTCAGACTCTTCGCAGCTCAGTAGCAATAGAACTAATATCCAACCAATTTTTTTCATATCACAAAGGCGCTTTTACATTAATCTCCAACAATTGTGAATTACACAGGACCACCTGTCCCGGCTCGTCCCTCAGTTGTCTTGATAATGATACTGATATTCAATGCCCGTTCCTTCGCTCAGGCTCAGCGGCCTGCCATCGTTGTTGTAGGTGAATTTCCGCTCCCACTGCACTTGCCCGCGTGAGTCAATTGAACGCAGGACGTTGTTAGGGCATGTGAACGGATTTGGCATGCCGAACGAATCGAGTCCGCGCAACGGGTTGGTGTGGTTGTCGTACTCAAAGCGCGTCAGGCCCAGGGTGTCAGTCTCCGAGTTGCGCCGTTCGATGATGTTGCCGTTACCGTCGAATGTCAGGTAAATGTTCCAGGCCGGATCGCCCGATTCGCGGTTTACCTGCACGATCGCCTTTTGGCCGTTGTAAGTATAAGTCGCCGTCATGTATTTGCCAGTTACTTTGCTGATACGGCCCTGCTTGTCCCGTTCAAACGAATAGTTTTGATATTCGAACGGCAGGTTCGGGTCGCACGTCGCGCCGCTCCACGACGACAGAAGGCCGCGGTCGCCCTTCCTGATAAAGTTGATTTTATCATCATCATAACCAAAGTCGACGATCGAATAGGGTAACTCACAACTATTATAAGCCAACAAGCGAAAGACCTTCCCGTTGCCGTATTCCAGCTTCTGATGAAGTTTTCCCAGGGCCGTGATCTTAATCAATGCTCCAGCCGGAATCTCGGGGTCGATCTTTTTCTGGCAAGAAACAAGAAGGCCCACGAAGAGAATAGGTAGAATGAATTTCATAGTCGGATGGTGTAATTTCCACGAAGACTAATTTGAAACCCGTTTGGTTGCAGGCATATGAAGTGAATTAGCCTACCGCAATCGCCCTCACACTTTTGATCACGAATTTCTGTAACTTATCTCATGTTAAATAGAGTACCTGAACCTGAGAAATCCGCTCCTGCCCACATATATTCAAAATTGTAACTGGTGAGAAAAAAAGCTGCTGCTTTCCGGCAGCAGCCGTTTCAACAGTCAGTTTTCACTCGGAAGTAGAATTACGTTATCTGAAACATAGATTTTGATTTCTTGCAAGGGAAATCGGTGTACGGGATTAGCTTTGAACATAGGACCCGCCCGTTACCATCCTCGCAATGAAGAACTGCCGTTGACCCTTCGAGATTGACTTTAAGCACCCAGACTTGGAATTCTTCTTTTTTTACCCTCGGATGAAACTGTTGGAATGCAATTTCATCGATAAGCCAGAATGCCCCGGCCTTTGCCATCATATACCGGATCCCGTCTGTGTATAGCATTTTTCGGACGATTGGATGCCGGTACCAGTTTTGAGTGCCAGTGAATTGTGAGAGTGCCGATGGTTAATTGCTCAGTTTCCATATTTCTGCTGTTTGTAGGCCTCTACCGTTGGAGAACAATGCCCCCAGCACGAAGTGAAAGCCTGGAAAAGCAACACCAACACGGGAGCGAAGCGAATGGAGCGGGCAGCGTGATTGCCGTGCAGGCTGCTTTGTGCACCTTGCGTTGCTTCTCTCAGGGAGCAGGCCATTATAGCAGAAGAAAACTGAAATGCCGCCATTCGTTGAGACCAACGGAGAACGGACTGTCGAACCGTTAAATCAAATTTAGATTATCAGGTGTTTTAGCTCAATGTTAAAACAGTACCTTCATTTTCTGAAAAAAACTAGTAAGCTAACCCTCCTATGGCAAAAAAAGACAAGATTGTTATCTGCGACACCAACATTTGGTATGCAATAGCCGAAGGACAAATAAATGAAAAAGATTTCGAGGATTGTCATCTTATCGGCACCTTCGTCTCTGCCTACGAATTCCATAAAACAGACGCGATGGTGAAAAAACCAGAAATTTGGAAAGACGCCATTCGGGCATTTCACAAATATAGCGATAGGTTTAAGATGGAAGACCCCGACAATTACCTCCGTACAATGTCAGGTCAAAAAGTAAACAACAATATTGAGAAATCGATCTTCGGAGCTCTGCTAACAGGCCCAGAAGTTTTGGATACTGCCGATGTCATTCAGCTTCAAGCGGATATCTATTCAACGAGAGCTATGTTGAAAAAAGATGAGACCGAATTCATGAACCATCTCCGGAGTGAGCAACAGAAATTTGAGCAATTCGACAAATTACGTGAGTCACTTGCTCACAAGAAAAATCACGGTGCATTTTTCGAAGAATCAACGAAACCAATTTTGACCTTCCTTTCTCGATACGAAAATATCGATTGGAAGAACGTTGACCTTTGGGCAAATACATTTAATCAATGGATGATCTTGCTTGCGAGAGACCTACATATCAAGCTGAAAGTAAATGATTTCAATGACATAATGAACTTAATCTACGTTAAGCCCGGAACCATGTATTGGACAAGAGATTTGGTAAGAACCGTACCGCTAATAAAAGCGGCGGGTTTGGGCCATTATTTATTGGAGCGCTAGTCAACCTTATCTTGGAATTCGATCGAGAGTCAAAATTAGCCAATCGCTGGTAATTGCTATAATTCTAGGTTGTTAAAATGCGCCATTCTGTTAAATCAGCTTATTTTGGCCCAAACATTATATATCAATGAATCCCTATCAGCCTTCTCTCCAAGAATTCCTAGGCAACATCAACCAACTCAAAATAAGGTCTTTGCACTTCAAGTCGGTACTAGAACAGTCCGTTAAGCGATATGATAATGACCTAAATAGGGAAATTCAGACAATTACATCATCAGCATTAATTATCAGTGACTGGACTGGTCCAACTGAAAACGGTTGGAAATTAAACCATCATTCTGGAATATTTAATTCTATAAGGCAAGAGACTTACGCAAATGACGCATACTACATGCTATCGTTTCATTGCCAATACTCCTTTGTACAGATGTTCGAACGCGTAAACACACTATTTAAAGAATGGATTATGACTCGATCATCAAAGAATGTGGCGATCCTCGAATATCGCAAAGAAACAAATAAGGTTATGTATGACCGTTCGACCCTTCCTGGTGGTGACAAACTCTTTGCCCTAGTTATGAAGGCCGCGGGTGAGAAGGCCAAAAAGTACTCTAGCAAAAACCATGAAAATATTAAATTCAAAGAATTTTGGACTGTTGTCTCGGACGCTCGACATGCCATTACCCATTCACAAGGCAGGATTTTGAAATCCACGGCCTTCAAAACTAAATATCATGAAGCCCTTTTTGATCGACTTTTCCCAGAGTCAACCGAAATTGATAATTGCATCACTATCCATATGAATTATCGAAATTTGGATCGTGTTGGGACATTATTGGCTGAATACGCGATTCAATTTTTTAAATCTTTTAGCGAGCAAGACAATTATGAATGGGACTTTTTTATAAAATGGGCCAGTTCCAGGTGATGAAAGGGGAAGATTGAAAAGCAATACGATTTTCAAGCCACAACCGGCTCAGGCATTTTCAACTTTTCTTGCATTTCTTTTAGCTGTTTTAAAATAGTCTCCATAGTCTGCGAAATATGCTGTACCTCTGAAATCCGTTCAGGCACGTCCTTAGAAAAGTAGCTGTGAAACTTCCAGATTTCCAGCACGTCACCAGTTCTGACCTCGTAAGGCTCATACGACCGGTTCAGCGATTCCAGAAGGATTTTCTTCCCCTCTATTAAAACAGTCACTTTCTTGAAGACAAAGTCCTGCTCCCCGTCCAGGATTACAATGCAGAGAGTCCCCGGCTTCAAAGAAGTCCAGTCCTCCACATATCGGCAGATCACGTCCGCGCCCTCGGGCACCGGCAGCATCGAGTCACCTATCGTCGGAAACATCCGGAAGGTGCCGGTCTGCGGAAGGCCTGGCACTGAATACTTGGGAAGCGAAGCGATGAATTCAGGGTTCGTATACCCGCTGCGGTAACCTGCCTTGGCCTTGATGGGCACGTACTCGACATTCTCCTTGTTCGTCTTATCGGTCGAAATGGCCAGCACCCGAAGGTTGGTGCCTTTCATGTAGAGCTCGTTCCCCGCTTCCAGCTCCCGGAGCGGCAACTCCCCTACCCCACGAAGATCCACCCGAAAAAGATTGTCGATCGAAAGCCCGAAGAAATCCGAGAATTTGATTATGTCTGCCGCTGCCGGGTTTTCCGTCCTTCCCGCCTCTATCGCAGCTAGTTTGACCCTTGTGAAGCCCAGCTGCTCGGCGAAATCTTCCTGCGTTAGTTTCCTACGCTCCCTGAGAAACCGGATGTTGGTACCAAAAAAAATCTTTGCGCTTGTCATGGCATAATGTTATTATTGAAATCACATCAATGATACTAATAATACCAGATATAATAAAACATTCATATTATGGAAACTGCATTGAAAAAAAGTGAGCTGGTTGCCAGGCTCAGAAGCGATATCCTCGCTTTGCAGGGCTTCCGTGCGCCAGCGTTGGGCGTCAAACACGACGATTTTGGCCTTGGGCCAGTAATGAAAGCATTTCCGGAGGGGATCTTCCCCCGTGTGGGCATGCATGAATTTGTCAGCCATTCCCCGGAGCAGACTGCGGCCACCTCGGGCTTTATGGCTGCGCTGGCAGGTAAAATGATGAAAGAAGACGGGCTTTGCGTTTGGGTCGGTCGTCACCGCACGGTCTACCCGTTCGCGTTGAGCCATTTCGGGGTCGCTCCCGACCGGGTGATCTTTGTTGACCTGAAAAAAGAAAAAGATCTGCTCTGGGCGATTGAGGAAGCGCTCAAATGTGACGCGCTCTCAGCGGTCGTAGGCGAAATTAAGGAGCTGAACCTGACTGAGTCCAGGCGGTTGCAGCTTACCGTCGAGAAAAGTAAGGTCACAGGCCTTTTGCACCGGGTATCCCCTCGCCTTTCAAACCCCGTTGCCGCAGTCTGCCGCTGGCGGATCAGCCCGCTTCCAGGAGCCAGCGACCTTGTGCTTCCCGGCATCGGCTTTCCGCGCTGGCAGGTGACGATCGAGAAAGTACGTAGCGGCGAGCCAGGTAGCTGGCCTTTGGAGTTCCATGATGGCAGTTTTGAGCTGATTGGAGAATCTGTTCCCTCTCACCAGTTCATATCAGAGGCCGGATAGAAAGCGCTGTGAGTATGAAAAGATATGTGGCTATATGGTTCCGGCACCTGTTGGTAGACCGGGTGCTGCTCCGCCAGCCGGAGCTGGCTGGAAAACCGTTTGTGCTTTCAACCAAAGAGCGCGGGCGCATGCTGGTCAAAGCAGCCAGCCGCGATGCGCGGAAGCTAGGCATTGAAGTCGGGATGGTGCTCGCTGACGCGCGTGCGGTGCAGCCAGACCTGGAAGTGCTTGATTACGATCCGGCGCTGGCAGAGAAGCTGCTTGCGGCCCTGGCCGAATGGACGATCCGCTACTCGCCGCTGGTCGGAGTCGATCTGCCTGATGGTCTGATCCTGGATGCGACCGGCTGCGTGCATTTGTGGGGCAGCGAAACCGCCTATCTGAAAGATATTGCTTCTCGTTTGAAAGCATCTGGCTATGATGTCCGCACCGCGATGGCAGATACGATCGGCGCGGCCTGGGCAGTCTCGCGCTACTCGCGCGCCTTCCCGATCATTGATCCAGGCGAGCAGCTCTCCGCGCTCTTGCAACTACCGCCCCATGCGCTCAGGCTGCAAGCCGCTGTCATCGAGAAAATGCAAAAGCTTGGGCTCTACCAGATCAAAAGCTTTATATATATGCCGGCTTCGGTATTACGCCGAAGGTTTGGCCAGGCGACGCTCGATCAGATCGGAAAGGCCCTGGGCAATTCTCTCGAGGCCTTTGAGCCGGTCTGTCCTGTGGAGCCGTATCAGGAGCGGCTTTCCAGCCTGGAACCAATCCGGACAGCTGCTGGCATCGAGATCGCCATAGAGAAGCTACTGGAAAAGCTTTGTGAGCGCCTGGTCAAAGACGGCAAGGGCGCGCGGCAGGCCGTGCTGCACTGCTACCGGATTGATGGCGAAATTCAGCAAATCCAGATCGGCACCAGCGGGCCATCATGCAGCAGCTCCCACATGTTCAAGCTCTTTGAGCTGAAAATATCAAGTATCGAGCCTGCCCTGGGCATAGAGCTCTTTGTGCTGGAAGCGCCGGTGACGGAGCCTTTGGGAAACGCCCAGGAAGCCCTGTGGGATTTAAGCAGCGCCAACAAGATGACGCAGATCGCAGAGCTGATCGACCGGCTCAGCGCCCGCGCCGGCGCGGATGTGATCCACCGCTACCTTCCCGCCCAGCACCACTGGCCGGAGCGCGCAATCACCCAGGCAACATCTTTGACTGATCAGCCAGAAACCGACTGGCGGACCGATCTGCACCGGCCGGTGCAGCTGCTGTCCGAGCCGGAACGGATCACCGTCTCCGCACCGGTACCGGATTACCCGCCGATGCTATTCCGATACAAAGGCGAGATCCACCGGATCCAGAAAGCGGATGGACCCAGCCGCATCGAGCAGGAATGGTGGATCTCGGACGGAATGCACCGCGACTACTATTCCGTCGAAGACGAGCAGGGTGGCCGCTACTGGATCTTCCGGCTTGGCCACTATAATGAAGAGTTGAGCGCCGAGTGGTTCATCCACGGCTTTTTCGCATAAGAAACCTTCCTGATGCCATGCAATACACCGAATTACAGGTAACAACCAATTTCAGCTTTCTCAGAGGCGCTTCACACCCCGAAGAGCTCGTAGACCAGGCGATCCATTACGGCTACAAGAAAATAGCCATTACCGACCGCAACACGCTTGCAGGAATCGTCCGCGCGCACTCGGCCGCACGCGGCAAAGGATTTGATATCATCCCTGCCGCCCGGCTTGACCTGATCGACGGGCCCAGCCTTCTGGCCTACCCTACGGATCAGCCCGCTTATGCGCGCCTCTCGGCGCTGCTATCGCTGGGCAACCGAAGGACCGAAAAAGGCAAATGCGATCTCTACCGGCGCGATGTGTATGAGTATGCCCAGGGGATGAAGTTTATAGCCGTGCCACCACTGACGCTCAATCCATCCTTTGAGTTTGATGCTGGATTTGAGCGCGCGCTGCGCGATTACCGTGAGCAGCTGGGCAGTGAGCTTTACCTTGCCGCTACCCGCTCCTACGTGGAAAGCGATGTCAAAAAGTTCTTCCGGCTCTCTGAGATTTCCGCCCGGCTGGATGTTCCGCTGGTGGCCACCAATGATGTGCATTACCATCACCCTGACAGGCGTCAGCTACAAGACATCGTCACCTGCGTGCGCGAGAAATGCACAATCTACAATGCGGGCTTCCGGCTGCACCAGAATGCGGAGCGTCATTTGAAAGACCAGGCTGAAATGCTCCGGATCTTTCGCGGGTATCCGGGCGCGATCGCCCGTACCCAGGAAATCGCAGAAGCTTGCACCTTTACGCTCGACAGTCTCAAATACGTCTACCCCGAAGAGATTACCGGTGGCGACCGTTCTCCACAGGAAGAGCTTACGCACCTGGCCTGGAAAGGGGCCAAAGACTTTTATGGGGAGCCCGTGCCTGAAAAAGTAGTAACAGCAATCGAGCACGAGCTCAAATTCGTGGCCGAAATGGATTATGCAGCCTATTTTCTCACTGTCTACGATATTGTCCGCTTCGCGCGCGAACGCGGCATCCTCTGCCAGGGGCGCGGTTCTGCGGCCAACTCGACCGTCTGCTTTTGCCTTGGGATCACCAGTGTTGATCCGACCAAGTTTGACCTTTTGTTTGAGCGGTTTATCTCGTCGGCTAGAAACGAGCCGCCTGATATCGATGTGGATTTTGAGCATGAGCGCCGTGAAGAAGTGATCCAGTACATCTACCAAAAATATGGCCGTGACCGCTCTGCGATTGTGGCCACGGTCACCCAGCTGCACCAGAAGGGCGCAGTACGGGATGTGGCCAAAGCGATGGGAATGTCCGTGGATGCGATCAACAAACTATCTAGCTCAATCTGGGAGTTTACTGACGAGTGGTTTGAAGGAAAGCGCATTTCTGATCAGGGCTTTAATGCCAATGACCCGCACCTCTTAAAGACGCTGGATCTGACCCGGCAGTTTATGGGCTTTCCGCGTCAGCTCGGACAACACACCGGCGGCTTTGTGATCACCCAAGGAAAGATCACTGACTTATGCCCGATCATTAACGCGAGAATGGAAGACCGCACCAATATTGAATGGAACAAAGACGATATCGACACGCTGGGGTTTCTTAAAATTGATGTACTTGCCCTGGGGATGCTGACTTGTATCCGCAAAGGGTTTGACCTGTTGAAAGACCATTACGGTAAAACCTACACGCTGGCTACCGTGCCGCAGGATGATCCGAAAGTGTATGAGATGATATCGCATGCCGATACGATCGGGGTATTCCAGATCGAGAGCCGGGCGCAGCAGTCGATGTTGCCCAGGCTCCGACCCCAAAACTTCTATGACCTGGTGATCGAGGTGGCCATCGTCCGTCCGGGCCCAATCCAGGGGGATATGGTGCATCCTTACCTGAGAAGGCGAAACGGCGAAGAGCCCGTCGAATATCCTTCCAAGGAGCTTGAAGACATTTTAGGCCGGACCCTGGGTGTACCGCTTTTCCAGGAGCAGGCGATGAAGATCGCGATCGTCGCTGCCGGATTCACCCCTGCCGAAGCCGATAAGCTGCGCCGCAGTATGGCAACTTTTAAGCTAAACGGGCTAGTCACACAGTTTGAAAAGAAATTGATTGACGGGATGACCGCTCGCGGCTATACGGAAGAATATGCGCGGCGCATCTTCAAGCAGCTCGAAGGTTTTGGAAGCTACGGGTTTCCCGAAAGCCATGCTGCCAGCTTCGCGCTTTTAGTCTATGTTTCCTGCTGGATGAAGTGCTACTATCCGGACGTGTTCGCAACATCGCTGTTGAACAGCCAGCCCATGGGCTTTTATCAGCCGTCCCAAATCGTGATCGATGCGCAGAAGCATGGGGTAAAAGTCAGGCCGGTGGATGTGAACATTTCGCAGTGGGACAATACGCTCGAGGAGCCAGAAGGGGAATATAGGGCGATCAGGCTTGGCTTCAGACAAGTCAAAGGCCTTTCTGAGCAGGATGTCGCTGCATTGGTGGGTGGCCGTACCGCGCCTTATACAGCCATCCACTTGATGCGGGATGCCGGCGTCTCACAAGAGGCGCTGGAAAAGCTGGCCGACGCAGACGCTTTCCGCTCAATGGGTATGGACCGCCGCCAGGCGATGTGGGAGGCGACAGCCCTCTCCGACCGGCCGATGGGCGCTTTCAAAGGGCACAAGTCAGCCAGCGAGTTTGAAGCGCCCGTGGAGCTGCCCAAGCTCTCGCTTTCCGAGCATGTCGTGCAGGACTATATGTCTACCTCCCTTTCGCTGAAAGCGCATCCAGTATCATTTGTCCGAGCCGAGCTCGCAGCTAAACGGGCCATCCGGACTGCCGATCTTTTTAAGCTACGCGACAAGCAGTTTGTCCGGGTGGCAGGCCTGGTGCTCGTCCGCCAGCGTCCAGGCACTGCCGGTGGGGTGTGTTTTATTACGATCGAGGACGAATCCGGAGTAGCTAACCTGGTCGTCTTTCAGAGTCTGTTTGAAAAGTACCGCAAGGAGATCCTGCGCTCACGGCTTTTGATGGTTGAAGGAAAGCTACAAATCGAAGGCGAAGTGATCCACGTGGTCGTCCGGCGGTGTTATGATATGTCTCCGCTGCTGCGTCAACTCAACCAGAAAGACGAAGATCCAGATGTGATGACCCTTTCGCGCGCTGATGAAAAAGATGAATATGTTTCTCAGTCTGTTAACCGTAAAACCCAAGTCAGAAAGAAGGCCGTGCAATTGGAAATTTTTCCTTCCGGCCGTAACTTCCGTTAATCAGTACTCCCGCTATGGTAGCCGCTTATAACCCCTTTGAAATCCTGAACCTGCCCATGATCCGGCGCATTACCCAGCACGGCAACCACTTCATTGTGCTGCAACGCTTCAACTGGCCGGGAATCAAGGAAGGCCACGGGTTTATGGCAACTCCTTACAAGGATGAAAAGTCCGGGAAGGTGCATGCTGCCCAGCTGGCAGAGAAGGAAGGAAAGCTATTGAACCTCTTCGCTGATATCGACAAAATCACCGCCCTGATCAACGACCCTAGGTACAGCCTTTTCCTTTGCACTTTCCGGGAAGAGTCATGGAACAAAAAAATGATTAAATTGTACCAAAGAAGTATGATATCTTACATCAAATCCCGCATGCCGATCAGTTCCAACGACGCGATCGTCATTCAAATGGATTTGAAATTTGGCAGGCTCAAAGCTACGGTCACAGCCAACGGGCCCGAGCATGAGTTTGACCTGTATGAAATGATAAAATAAGCACCCCTTTTATATGATTTCTTACCTGTTCCGGCGTCAGCTCTGTTACGACATATCCCTTCACAGCGATATTGAGCTGACCAAGGAGGTATTTCCCAAAATCAAGGACAAGCGCATCATCCAGGATTCGCCGGTCTACGATCATCTCAGCGCCTTCGCGTTTCCCGAGTACCCGGTCATCACCCGTCAGGGTTCAGAGTTGATTCTTTCGGAAATGGAATGGTCGCTTGATCCTGTTTACGAGAAGAATCCGGTTGAAAGAAGGAAGCGCCGTACCAAGATGGCGGACATCCAGTCTGAGCGGGTTCTGGGCGATACCCGCTCCTACGCGCATCGGATTCGGCAAAACCGGTGTCTCATACCAGTAACTGGCACTTACGAGCACAGGCGTATTCAGGGCTGGGCAAAGAAAGTCCCCTACTACATCTGGCCGAAAGATCGGAAGATGCAGTTTTTGCCAGGCCTATTTCAGATTATTGAGTCAGTCGGACCAGCTGGTGAAAAAAGACAGAGCGCAAGCTTTGGGATGCTGACCCGGACGGCTAATGAGCTGATGGCAAACATTCATAATGATGGCGAGTTTAAGCACCGGATGCCGCTTTTTTTAACGCGCGAACTTGAAGAATTCTGGCTATCCGAGCATTTCACTGACGCCGATATGAAGGCTGTGTTTGAGTATATGCTGCCATCAGAGGCACTTGACTATCATACTGTCTTTAGCATCCGGGGACAAAAACCGCGGCCCGATGGTATGCCCAAGTTTAAGCTTTGGCGGTATGAAAATTTGCCGCCGTTAGGGAATGACAGCGTGCAAAATAAACAAACAAGCCTATTTTAATGTAATTCAGTTCCCCCAACAACAGCAATACAAACAGCATCTTCCTGAATTTCAGTCCAATCTATGAAAGACGATACCAGACAGCCTGAGCAACTACATAAAAAGACACAAGTAACAGGTCAAACAAGGATCGGAAATTCCATTGTTATACCTGAAATCAATGAAAATGTTCAAATATACGAGGGCGACTTTCAAATAATTGATCATACTACAACACTGGACCTCAAAGGCACCATCGACTTCCAATGGTTCCCAATCCCAAGGACTCGCTTCAGCGGCAATTTCAATCCCGGAACAAATTCCATAGCGCTACATTTTCATCGTCTTAAAGTTGTCATCGACGGACAAGAAGTAGGAACAGGTACATATTCCGATCCCTTCAATACTCCATTAGAAGGCTATATAAAAAATATAACGATTGGTGACGTTTCGAAATCTGTCAAATCAGTAAATTTTTCAATTCCAAACCTACGAAAGATCTCTGCCGAAACCGCAGAGAGAGATGAAGATGGCGCAAGATTTCACGGCAGAAAAATAACACTAGAGGATGATGATTATGAGACAACGATACTTCGACTTGATGACAAAGATATTGACAAAATGGAGGTTTTAGCGAAAAATGGCGGCGGGTATTTCATCTCATACGTAGGAGAATGTGTATCAAAGAAGGGTACCAAGACTTATAACAAAATAAATGAACACTTCAAATGTCTCGATCAATTCCTGAGCTTCATGAACGGACAACGTACATCATGCATCTTCCTGAAAGGATTCAAAGCGGGGAAAGAAGTCTGGTCGGATTACAGTGAAAAAAGGATCGATCCATATATCGGGGTATCGAGTTGGGCTTCAACATTTGACCAAACAAGCTTCAATCTAACGTGGAAGCAATTTAAAAGTGTTTGGAAAAATAACGGTCAATTGCTCAACTATGCCTTACATTGGTACTTTGAATCAAATAAAAACTCTGGTCTCTTAGAGGGATCAACTATTCTTGTACAGGCAGCGTTAGAAACAATATGTAACTGGCTCATAATTGAAAAGCTTGGTATCATTAGAGGACAAGAAGCTAAAAATTTAAGCGCACAAAACAAAGTAAGAATCTTATGCTCAACTGTAGGACTAAGCTTGGATATCCCAACAGAATTGAAAAATTTAAAAAATGAAAAGAAAACCAAAACAGGGAAAGAACCAAAATTCATTGATGGTCCAGAGGCATTGACTGAGATTAGAAATGCTCTTACACACGGAAATACTCAAAAATATTCATCGCTCACGGAGCTTAGCCTTCAATCAATCTTTGAAGCAAAGCAACTTGGGCTTTGGTATGTTGAAGTAGCGTTGCTATACGCCTTCAACCATAGAGATATTTATTTTAACCGAATAACTAAAAAACATGTACTGCCACCCTACGTGTCTAGATGAGTGCACATGTGAGTCCTGCCAATCAAAAAATCGTTTACTGAAAAAACAAGAAACACAAGAAACAATAATTTCAAAAAAATAGCACTGTCGCCAGACTTGTATCATACGCCAGCTTGAAACCCACTAACCTGGCAAGAGCCGATATAAGCACACCAGCTGTCTGATAAAATGCTTATGCACTTGCAGCAGGGGTGACCACTCTAAATACCGATAGACCGTTTTGACTTGATTCCATTTTCTAATTATTACCCGATCAAATTAAAATAATAGTAAGCTTCCAGCAGGTACGACACAGGATGGTGCCTCAATTTCGAACGGCTCTACTTTCCTTCATCATCACCCAAACCAATACGCCTGAGCCCAATGTCATTAATCCTGCGAAATGCACTGCCCAGATAATCCCGAGCCAGGCAGCAACAACACCTGCCATCAATGCCCCAACCGCGTAGCCAATGTCACGCCAAAAACGGTAGACGCCCAACGCAGACGCTCTCCACTCGGGCGCAGACGAATCGCCTACTGCCGCAAGCAAAGCTGGATACACCATCGCAGTGCCTATTCCGAGCAACACAGAACCCGACAATCCAGAAATCAGGGCTGGAAGCTGCCCAATACCAATTACCAGATGGCCTATTGCCTGAACAATCATTCCCCATACAATCAGCGGCTTTCTTCCAATTTTGTCCGCAAGCGGCCCGGTTACGATTTGACCGACGCCCCATACCATCGGGTAGACAGCCTTGATCCATCCTACTCCTTCAAGGCCGACGCCGGCAGACATGAAAAGGATCGGGAACACCCCCCAGGACATGCCATCGTTAAGGTTGTTGATCAAACCTGCCTGCGAAATGGCAAACAGGTCCTTATTGCCGATCGACACTTCTTTAAAAACACTTAAAAGACCTGGCTTTTTCGAAGGAACGGCATTTCCGTTTCCAGGACCTTTCAAGGATTCCAGCATCGTGTAAGCGCGGGTATCCTTGATCACCCAAATCGACAACAGTAACCCTGTGAGTGTATATACAATGCCAATGTAAAACGGCTGGGGCCTCAGTCCGTAAATGGATGCCAGATAACCGGTAAGCAGCGCTGTTAAACCTACTGCACCGTATCCGGCAGCTTCATTAAGCCCCATCGCCAATCCCCTTCTTTGAGGACCAACCAGGTCAATTTTCATGTTCACCGTCATAGACCATGCCAGCCCCTGGCTTATGCCAAGCAGCACGTTTGCTCCCACAATCCAGTTCCAGCTGGGCCCCCAGGCCAGCAAGAACGGAACGGGTAAGCCCACCAGCCAGCCAGCCACCAAAACCCGTTTCCGGGTATACAAATCAGCCAACACACCCGAAACAAGGTTGGTAAATGCTTTGACAATACCGAAAGCAATGATAAATGAGAAGATCACAATGTCCGAGCCGATCTTGAACTCCTCCGTGCCCACCAGTGGGACGACAGTCCTTTCCAGGCCAACCATCCCGCCAACCAGCATGTTCACCAATACCAAAAGCGAAAACTGTTGCCAGTTTTCTTTTAGGCCAAGTTGAATCTTCATTTCATATGAGTTAATACCGGATCACGACACAGCACACCGGTTAGCGCCCGCTTCCAGGCGAGCCGCGTCAACGTCTGTATGCTCTCCTTTTTTGTTGATCGCAGCGATTTGCAAATAATTTGCTGGCGGCAGAGGAATCCGCTCGATGATGGACTGGACGAATTGTTGCTCGGCCATTTGTAGAAATGGTATTTGGCTCAGTAGTAAGGATAAATGGTCACCCACGGGCTTTTCATCAAACGCAACCGCCTGCGAAGTATGGGCAGGCAGTATGAACGGATCACTTTCCAGGCCCTTAATTTTTTGAAGCGAAGCAAACAGTTGCCCAGCTTTTGCGCGGGTGAGCTCCGCATCCGCCTTCAAATCCGGCCTTCCCACACCGTCTGCAAACAATGTATCACCGGCCAGCAAATACTTGTTATTGATCAGGTAGCTGATACTTTCAGGCGTGTGGCCGGGTGTATGAATGGCCCTGATTGACGAAGATCCTACATCCAGCTGCTGGCCATCTGCAAGCGGCTGAAATTGATAATCGACACCGGCATTTGCGGTAAACAAATGTACCGCACCCGTAACACTTGCAAGTTCAATCGTCCTGGAAATATAGTCTGCATGGATATGGGTATCAGCCACGAATCGGATCGCCCAATTGTGCGAACCTGCAAGTTCTACATATATCTGTGGATCAAGGGACGCATCGATAACCATCGCGCTGCCTGCCGAACCGATCAGGTAAGACAAACAGCCTTTCGCCACCCGCCTGACCTGAATGATGGTCACTTCCCCGTCGGAGATTTCCGCAGTATTCCATATGAAATTCCAGCCTTGCATCCCGCCTTCAAGCGAGTAAGCCTGGTAACCTTTTTCAGCTAAGATGTCAGCCGCCAACTGACTTGACCGACCGGCTGCGCAAACAGTCACTATCGTTACGTCCTTCGGTAGGTTCATATCATCAAAAACCGTAGAATCACCTTGCTGCAAACGTTCGTAGGCATCTTTATGGATACTCCCCGCAATTTGCCATTCATCGCGCTGCTGCTGGGGCCGCACGTCGAGCACAACCACATTGTCCTTGTGCTCAAATTTTTCCTTTAGCTGATCACCAGTAATCGTTTCTGCTTTCATTTTAATCAATAATTCAATATATTACTTGAATAACAAGACATAATAAAACGCCAGTATCGCTGGCGCTTTTTTTTTGCTAAATGCTTATTGGAAGGTGACGGATTTTCCACTCCGGGAAACCTTCTTCCAAACGTCTGACGGGAATACCCTTCTGGGAAAGCATCTGTACGGCTTCATCAGCGAAGACGCAGAAAGGGCCACGGCAGTATACTATCGTCTCCTTCCCTTGAGGCCAATCTGCCAGGTGTTGGGCCAGCTGGTCAATCGGAATCGAGCGGGCACCCGATATGTGCCCTGCGTTAAATTCTTTTTCGGGCCGCACATCAACGATTAAAACGTTATCCTGTTGAATTTTGTCAAGCAACTCGTTGATTGAAACGCTGTCAAAGCTTTCCCTTTCTTCACGGAACTCCCTGAGTGTCCTATCTATTTCCGCCATCCGGTTAATACCCAGATCTCGCAGGCCATGCCAACTGGCAAGCACTTCATCGCTTGCCAGCCGGTAGTGTGCATAATGCCCTTGTTTATATACTGCCACCAGACTGGCACCTTTGAGAACTTGCAAATGCTGTGAGGTATTAGCGATACTTATCGAAAGCTGATCGGCGATCTCTTCAACTGTCCGGCTTCCCTGGGCTAGCAAATCTATAATCTGCAAACGGAAAGGGTTAGACATCGCTTTCGTAAGCGCCGCGAGCTCACTGTAAATCCTGGATTTAAATTCGTGCTTTTCCATACATTGATAAGTTGGCAACGCAAAGTTATGCAAAAATCAATTATTCAATAGATTTCTTGAATAAATAAATTTTCATCATACCTTTGTCTTGGTCGTTCAAGCTGACCGTGTTTCAATGTATCAAACTTTTGCTGATCAAATAATACCGGAGTAATGGAAAGAAGAACATTTGTGATGAATATGGCAGGCCTTGGCCTGGCCTCGATCGCGACTAACCTGAAAGTTGTTGCCCGAACACTACTAAGCACAGCCAGCTATACTGTCGAGCAATTTGAAGATAAAGGCCTTGCCCATTTTTCATATGCTGTCATGGCAGAAAAGAAGGTCATATTAATCGATCCACAGCGAAATCCGCAGATTTACTATGATTTTGCAACCAAACATGGTGCAACTATCATAGGGGTTATCGAAACGCACCCGCATGCCGATTTTGTCAGTTCACATCAGGAAATCCATCAGACGCTGAAGGTACCGATTTATGCCAGTGGCTTGACCAAATGCCAATATCCGCTTACTGCTTTCGATGAAGGGAAGGTTATCAAGTTATCGGAAAAGGTTGGTTTGCGCTCATTATTTACACCCGGCCATGCCCCTGACCACATCGCTGTTGTTCTCTATGAAGACGGCAAGGACAAAATGGTATTCAGCGGCGATTCACTTTTCCTGGGCGACGTGGGTAGGCCTGACTTACTGGATTATTCTCCCGAGAGCGACAAGCAGCGCAGGCACCTGGCGGAATTGATGTATGAGACAATCCACGAAAAATTCGCAAAACTCGACGATGATGTTATTGTCTACCCTTCTCATGGTGCAGGTTCGCTTTGTGGTAAATCGATCCGGAAAGCCGCCAGCTCGACGATCGGCTATGAAAAGCAGAACAATTACGCATTCGAGAAACGCAGCAAAGCTGAATTCGTGAACGTGCTTTTGAGCGATCAGCCCTTCATTCCCCAGTATTTCGCCCATGACGTGCACATGAACAACCAAGGGGCACCTGCCTTCGAGCCGAGCGTGAGCAAGATCAGGCAGCTATCCGGAAACTATCAACCCGAAAAAGGGATGCTAGTCATCGACGTCAGGCCATCTCAGGCATTCCAGAAATCGTATCTGGATGGGGCCATTAATATTCCGGGCTCAGGATCGATGGAAACATGGCTCGGGACACTGGTTTCACCAAACGCAAAATTTTATCTGGTGGGCTCAGATGAATCTGGCATACAGACCTCCTTAAAGAAAGCGGCATCAATCGGTTACGAAGGTAATATTTTGGGAACGATCCAGTACAACGCCGCAAACGGAAACCACCTATCCGCTTTCGATAAGAACTCATTCGATCCGGCAAACAACAAGTATACCATCGTGGACGTGCGCACAGCAAAAGAAGCCAAAAGTCAACCGGCTTTCAAAAGTAGCCTTAATATACCCTTACAGGAAATGCCAAAGCGCATGGCCGAAATTCCTACCGACAAGCCGGTCCTGATCCATTGCGGCTCCGGTTACCGTTCAGCCACCGCAGCAAGCCTGCTGAAAAAACAATTTCCGAACGCGCAGGTCTATGACATGGGCTCGTCGATCACTGAATTTATCAGTTCAAATTCAGCCCACTAAAAGATCCATTTAATGATACGGGTCCAGTTGACTGGATCCGTATCGGCTTTTAAAACTGTAAATCTGCCCTTATGCCCATGCCGGAAGCTAAAACACTATCAAACGAAAATTCAGCCATCAATGCAAATAAAGCGTACAAAGAACCCTCTGTTTTTCTAGCAGAGAACCTTTTACGCGAAGCCCGAAGACAAAAAAATATTCCTCAGGGCCAAATTCCTGCCGTCTGTGTCCTAGATCCGGATGGGGACATTGTCTCATACTTAGTAAAAAATGGCTTGTGCAGCCGTAATCCTTTCTGGGCCTGTTATCATTCCACCCTTTATGATGCCAGCTTCGATGGACTTGATTTTGGGATTATCGGATGTGCCGTTGGCGCTTCCTATGCGGTGCTGCTGGCGGAACAGATGTTTGTATCTGGATGCAAGCTACTAATTAGCATTACGTCGGCAGGAGCCATAAATGCCCCCAAAAACGATGCCAAATTCATTCTTATCGAACAGGCCCTAAGAGATGAAGGTACTAGCTATCACTATCTGCCAGCAGGCCACCCTGCCGAATTGAGCCAGTCGTTGAAAGAGAGGTTACAAAGATATTTCCAATCAAGCCAACTGATGGTTGAAACCGGTAAAAGCTGGACAACAGATGCCCCCTACCGGGAAACACAAACCGCCATTGAATATGCAAAAACACAAAATGTTACTTCCGTCGAAATGGAAGCGGCTGCTTTGTATGCTTTTGCTACCGTTAAGCAGGTCAATATTATTTGTTATGCTCATTTGACTAATACAATGGCCCAAGAAGGCGAAGACTTTGAAAAAGGCATTGAGAATGGAAGCATTGATTCTCTTCAGATAGTCTTGGCAACAATCAAGGCCGTCTTATTGGAAATTTGAGAAGACTGTATCGGTCAACGGCTACAAAGCCATGAAAGAAGATAAAAGCCTTTTTGCTGCCAAGAAATATCTCTTCTCACGAATTCGATAATAAGCAAGCACGCCAAATTTACCGATTTTATTGCTGGAATGCGCCCCACGCAGCAGTTCAGGAGCCCGCTCCAAAGTCCTAAAGGTATTTTTTAGGTCAAAGGCAAATTCAAATCAGCAAGATTCCATCTGCGTCTTTGCAGCCCAATCACCATCCAGGCCAGACAGGTTATTGGTTCGCACAACTAAAAATTCCTCCTGTCTGCCATTTGCAGCACCTGAGCAATTCTTTTGCGGTAAAGCTCATCGTCAGCAGACAGTAATTTGGTCCTTTTCAGATTAGGCTCGTTTAGGACCTTCAAGGTGTAATATCCAAACAACTCATCAAGTAACGCCAATGATTTGCCCAATTCAAATTCTAGCTGCTTGTTGATGCTCACCGCTTTGGTCTGCGCTACTTTCCCTTCGGATTTGGAAATCGTTTCATAGTCCAGCACGCCGAGTTTGTCATAGATCTCAGGCGAGCCGTACACGATCCTTCCATTTACGATAGTTGCCAAAACAGCCCGGTCATCAAGTTTGATCAACGCGTCCATCGGCGACTGGTTAGTAACATCTCTTCTCAATATGAAAAAATCCGCAAAAAATCCTTTCTGGATCTTTCCACATTTTAATCCTCCCAATGCGGCGGTAGCATTCACGCTGGCCATTTTATAAAGTTCAACAGTTGGAATCGGACGGCCAATGTTCTGAGATAGTTGATAAGCAAACTTCAATTCGTCCCAAACATGCTTGCTGCCGCTTGGAGCCCAATCAGAACCCAGACATATATTAACTCCTGCCGCTAACAATTTTTCCACAGAAATTGTATCGCCGTAAAGCAAAAGGTTCGAAACTGGCGACCAAATAAGGCTGATCTGATTATCTTGAAGAAAGTGCAGATGCAGGTCATCGTCGGTATTAATTCCATTTACATGGGTCAACGATAGCTTCGCTTGTCTTAAGCGTGGGCCGATTGAGTTCTTGGAACAAGCGTCGATAAATGCCACAAACTCATTCCGGCTATATTCATCCGGCCCTGGAAGCAGATTACCCGACCTTCCCTCAGCAAGGTGTGCAATTGTTGCTAGCCGGGTTTGATTGCCGCCCTTCACTTCCTGGATAAATTGAGTTAGCCCACCACGTTGCACGGTCGCGAAGTTAGCAGTATTACCACTGGCCGCTGCTGGATCACCAGACATATCAGGAGCAGGCTGAAAAAAATCAACAACCGACTCAATCGCTTTTTTTCCAACTAAATCCAGATCTGTCAAATTCCCAGTGTTTCTGATAATAAATGATTTTTCATCGCTAGATTCTTTGCTCAAATCCATCGTCTGCTGAATTAGCGTTGTGCCACCGGCGACCGCCTGTAGTTCGGTTACAATACCATGCATTTTCTTTACCCCCGACAGAAATTCGACAAGAATCGATTGGGTTGCCACCAGGTCTTTTTTAAAGAGCACTTGCGGGTCGTGATGAATGTAACTGGCGGCGCGCAAAATCAAGTCATGATGGTCCGTCCAGCTTTTTTCAATGAAAGCTTTGAACTCTTTGACATGCGTCCGATACTCATTGTTTGCGCGCCACTGATGTCGGCTTTTCCAGAGAACCGGGCTGGTCCACAATGGGAATATATTATAGTCGGTGTGCGTGTGTAAATTGATGAATCCAGGAAAGATCAGATCAGCATCGCTAAGCTCAATAATTTCCCATTGGCCGGTATCAACATCAACCCTTCCCGACTCGATGTCTTCGATTTTTCCGCCTCGGATAAATATCGATTTAAGCGCGTCCTTCCCGTACTCGTCAACAGCATTACCAATCAGACAGATGGATCGTCTTGACGTAGTTAACATGAAAAAATTGATAAATGTGACAATTTGATGTAAATAGTATTAGATCTTGTGACTGAGCACATCATATTGACAAGGTATCAAAAATATATGTGTTGTTTATGATCGGAAGGGCTACTTTTCTAACTAACAGAATGATATTTGTGCAATGAATATTTCAATCAATATGCTTGATGTCAATGATGGCGATGCCATTATCGTACACCTTGAACGTTCTGCCGCAGAGCAGTTAGTTATTATTATTGATAGCGGTCATAAAGGTGATTGGCAAAGGGTTACCACAGTCACAGACCCAATTCTCAAAAAGGCAAATAAATCCGGACCAGACCTAATTATCTGCACCCATTACGATGCCGATCATATTGGTGGGTTAATGAAAGTTGTTCAACATTACAATGGCCAGATCCGACAGGTGTGGATTCATCATCCAGGCCTTCTGTTGGAAGCCTTTAAATTAGCTAGCTCGGTTCTCCGATCAGAGAAGGCTGGTCAACAACTACTACTGTCGGAAGCAAGCGCATTCAAGTCGACACTGTTAGCCTATAATTTATCGTATGAAACCAAACAGCTGGTTCTTGAAAGCTACGAGGATATGCTTGAATTTGTCAACTTTCTCCAAAGTTCCGGTATCCAAACACGAGAACCATTTCCTGACATCTCTTTTCCGGGATGGCCTGAACTAAAAGTACTCGGACCAACACGGACGTTTTATGGATCGCTTCTGGATAGACTCGGCAGTCCAGCCAACGTTCTTATTGCGGAGATGCTGGAGATCAGCCAGAACGAAAAGAAACGTAGCCGACAAATTCAAACCGACCCATGCCTTTTCCTGGACAGCCAAAACAAATCGGGGGTCACCGCAGTCAATCAAGCAAGTGTTATTTTGGAAATTACAGCGGATGAAAAAAAATATTTGTTCACAGGTGACGCAAGTTTGGAGTCATTCAACAACATCCCAAACTACCCTGAATCATTGCGAGATATTTTTTGGCTAAAAGTAGCGCACCATGGCAGTCAAAAAAACTCGACTTTCCAACTATTCAACATCATGTCCTGCAAACACGCATTTATTTCCGGACGGCGTCACCTGGACGAAGAAGTAGCCGAATGCCTCACCAAAAAAGGGGCAGTGGTACGCACAACAAAAACGGACGGAGACTTAGTGTTTCCTTGACTACTTAAAAACCACTGCCGATCTGTTTACGAACGGACGATACGTGCTTAATGTCACGGGTGATCAAACAAACTTGTTTACGATCTTTAACGTTCGCGACAACTATACCGACAGAAACTGCATCAAAAAACTTTGTCATCAGGTTGCCTGGGAATGACCAAACCACTGGATCATAAATTATAATATCTACGTTCGTATATGGGTAAACGTACAACTATTTTTTTTACCGATAATGATGCAGATGGCCGCTTCTTATTCTCAGAGGCTATCAAACTCGGATATCCTTGGTTAGAAATTGTTGAAGCTGAGATCGGCAGCAGCTTTTAGCACTTTTAAAAGCCCAAATATTACCCCCGTCATGCTTAATCGTCCTGGACATGAACATACCGAAAATGAATGGCCTGGAAACGCTGACTGATTTGCGTCGTATTGCGAGACTCGCCACAATACCGGTAGTTATACTCTTAACTCTCATTCTCAGGTAGTGCAGACACTATTCAATTTGCAAGGCTACTGGAAGCAATTCAATATTTTATAAAATCTTCTGCCATGGATGGTTGGATAGATTTATCCCGACAAATCATTTTTGGAGAATCCAGACCGCGGCTGGCGTCAGGTCGCGCAAATCCGTCAGTTTAGCGGTTTAGACAGTCTATTTAAGAAAACTTCGAAAATGTGTCCCCTGACCGCACACGCAATTAACCCGCAAACCAGAAAGATCCATTTACGAGATATCTGCATGCGGCCACAAAGGGATTTAAGGAAACAACCGAATAATAAATATAGTGTTGATAATGAGTAAATTAAAATCGAAATGCTTTCTTTTAACCACAAGTTCTAAAGACGCAGAGTAAACTTTTTTTACTAAGTTCTCAAAATTCGACGCCTTAGTAAATCAATCTTACATAGTGGTCGCTGCTGACAAACCAGCCGAATGTATTCCCAATTGGGAGTAACAAAGATTCTTAATAGTTAAAACAATTAGTTCAAAAGATTTTAGGGTCCGTCGAACACACAACTAACCTGACCCAACTTATCAATATAACCACCCTCTTCGATGAAAAACATAGTTATCTGTTGTGACGGTACGGCAAACGAATGGACAACGCCTGATAAAAATTCTAATGTAGTGCAACTTTTCTGTATGCTTGCAAAGGATCCGTCTAACACGCAACAAGTCAGGTATTACGATCCAGGTGTGGGAACCAGGGGCTACACACACTTGCTGGATTGGTGGGACCAAGCTACCGGGTGGAGTGTTGACGAAAATGTAAAACAGGCCTACACTTTTTTAATGAACTTTTACGAGCCAGGCGACCGGATATTTCTATTCGGTTTTAGCCGTGGCGCATTTACAGTAAGGGTTTTATCCGGCCTGATAGCTAAGAGCGGACTGCTTTACAAACGGAATGAGAACCTAATCGAATACGCTTTCAAAATATTTCGAGGCAAAGACAATGATGAGCAAGCCAAAGATTTTGTTACCAATCTTTCGCAGTCAGTTGAAATTGCGTTTTTAGGGGTTTGGGACACGGTTAGCGCTATGCTGCAGAAAGCGTCCCTGAGTAAACTTCCTACCTTCTTCCAGGATACAATGCTATCTGAGAAAGTGCAATATGCTTGCCAGGCACTTTCAACGGATGATTTGCGACACGTCGTATTTCGTCCTATTTTATGGGGACCTGTCGAGCCACTCTCGAGGATGGAGCAAGTCTGGTTTGCGGGCGCGCACTCTGATGTTGGCGGTGGTTACGAGGCTGATGCAAAAGGCCATAGATCGGCCAGAATCCCACTTCAGTGGATGATCAAACGAGCAAAGAAGCACGGGCTGTTGATCGACCCAACTGTCGATGTTGACAACATTGCCCTACCCTTAGATGAATTAGGAGATCTACACCGTCCGGATAAAAGCCTGCCTTGGATTCTTGCTCCATTTTTAAATGGCAAGCGGTCAATTCCTGAGAAGGCTATAATTCGAGATACGACGACGAGTTTGCTCTCACGCCTGCATAAATCCGTTATTGACAGGATTGAATCAAGAAATGATTATCAACCGAGAAACTTGCCTGCTAGCTATGAAATAGTTGATGACGATGGTAGCGTGCTTGCGGTTGTCCCCTAGACATGTGATGACCGTCTAGCTCGCGATAAAAACATAACCCAAATCGGGATGTTCGATCGATAGGTTAAAAAAATATCAGACAAAGATTTCTCCAAAATAAGACATAAAACTCTCCAAATTCGATCATGGCAAAGAAAAACCTCCCTCAAAAGCATGACATTCTTAATCTTGATTACGAAACCGAACCAGACAAGGTCTGGCTTACCAAGCAGGAAACGCTGCGCAAATTGGTAGGGTTTCTAGGCGTCTCCTTACCTCCAGTATTATATCTGTTTGTACTTGGCTCATCGGGATACGACAAACCGCTGGATTCAATAAGCCATTATTACTATACGCGTTGGGGAAGCTTGCTAGTAATCATTGTCAGTCTATTAGCTATATTTCTATTGATCTACAAAGGTAAGGAGCTGATCGATTTTATTCTCTCCACCGTGGCAGGTACTGGTGCACTTTTGTTGCTTCTACTTCCAACAAGTAACATTTCAGACCCATCTGTACCGGAAAAAGTTGGCGTGACACATTTGGTTGATAACCCAGTGCGGGAAGCGGTTCATTATGGCTCTGCCGCTTTATTCTTAGTGTCTTTGGCAATCATGTCCATATTCCTATTTCCGCGGGTGGATAATACCTTGACCAAGATGAAAAAAGTCCGAAACAAGTTTTATGTCGGATTTGGAATCCTCATGATCCTGGCATTGCTGGTCATATATCCGGGACAAGAGATAATCCCGGACATTGTTTATGACAAACATCACCTGACGTTTTGGATGGAGGCACTAGCCGTTGAGTTTTTTGGCGCATCCTGGTTAATCAAAGGAGGTGTCTTTCTTCAAGACTGAATAGCGGTGGCTACAGCAACCCGTCTTTGGACCCAAGAAATCTCCTAGCACAGATATTAACATATAAATCGCTAAACTATCATCTTTCAAAATTGTTGATACTATGAAAACGCTCATTTTCCTAACATTGCTCTCGATCCCCGACCTTGCTTCAGCGCAGCTTACCAAAAAATTATACAAGACGATTGGATCGGTAAAAGTCTACGAAGTAGAGAACAAGGGTATCTACATTTTTAGGAGCGGATTTAGCTTCGATGCGGATGGAGCGCCGAAGGCATACCATAAAAACGACAAAGTTGCCCTTGACTTTCTAGCAAATGCCGGCAAGCCGGGAAACTGGTGGGGAGTTGTGACCAATACAGGTAAAAAGGATGGAATACCTATCGTCCAAACTGCCCAAGATCCAGCGCCTGGCTACTATGTTTCCCCGACCTCTCTGGCCGATAAATCAAAAAAAGTACAAGACCCAAACCGGTACGTGGACTCGCAGGAAATTCCCTACATCGCGCTTCCCTCAAAATTCTCAACCCAATTCAAACTGGGTGATATTGCGCTAGTGGTCAACAAGAAAAATAACCTTAGGTGTTATGCCATTTTCGCCGACGTCGGACCAGCAAATAAGATTGGAGAAGGATCCATCAGCCTGGCAAAACAACTTCAAATACCCGGAAACCCAAAAGCTGGAGGACCCACGGCCGATGTGGTGTATATCTTAATCAAGAATTCAGGCAGTAGCGCAGTACTGGGCAAACAACAGATACAAAGCATAGGACAAACAAAATTAAGCGAGGCAGATATCAGCAACCTGCTTTCCGAGTAAATCCAGAGTACGTATTTTGTTTAAACCAGTCCCTGTTGCCAAACATGGGCCTGGCACTGACATTAATTTGTAAACCACTCGCTAACCAACAATTATGCTCGGCTTTGACGATAAAGATGCAATTTGGAACTCTCAAACAACTTATTTGAATAATCTCAACTATTTTGCCCGTGACGTCTTTGGCTTTATTGATCCGGGGTTAAAGCCTGAAATCATTTTAATAGGAATTGATAACAGCGTGCGATATGATTTTAGCCTACCCTATTACAACTATCCGACCAAAAAGCCAGATCCCTTGGCGGATAAGCCATTATTCAAAATTGCCCAAGGTAAACCGGAGGTCGGCTCGCAGTCATTAGATCAGATTTTTGAGATTGCAAAAAACCTCGAAACAGATTCAAACGCGTCCGAAGTTAACTCCTTTCGATCGACGAAGGCGAAGGTTACTTCGTTAAGATTCGCTCTATTGCAAATTCTGTCTACAGGGAACAACTTCTCGGAAAAAATGATCTTTATTTCTGGTGAAAAACAGGGAAATATATCGGCTGAGATTAACGGTTATACCGTATTTACTGTTCTATTCTTGGAAAAAAGTGCGTTTCTCACGCATGGTTTGCCACGGGAATTCTGGTCTCAAAATGTCAAAGATCCAGACATGTCATTCGCCCACGCGACGGCGACGATGGTTTTAAGGGAATGTGTACTTGCCCTACGTGATCCTCACAAAGGCCATTTTGGAGAAATTATTGAGAGGAGTTCAGAAGAATTGTTGCATCGTGCAGCAAGATCCTTTATGCAGTCAATCGGCCGCATTCTTTCTAAATCGGGAGGTCCCAATCTTTTCGATTCCTACAACTTAATTTCTTCTTTACCTTATGAAGGAGCCGAGGGGGTCGGAAGTATGGTACTGGTTGCAAAAAACTCTACTTCGCTAAAATTGGCACTAGAACTAGAGCGCCCGTTTCCACTAAAAGATTTCAGAAAGGTTAGAAAATTCCTAGAGCTCTCAAAACAGGGTTTACTAGTTGTCTGTGACGGCACTCATATTGTAGGACTTTGCAGGAATACAAAGAAAAATGAAAGTCTTGCAGCTAACTTAGTTATTGACTTCACAGGCCACTTTCGGTGGAAAGTTCGCCTTGGCAAGCAATTGATTTTATCTGTGGCATACAGTCAGCCGGTCATTGAACGGAGCAGGATCGATGATAGTAAGTTTCGCGTCGATCTCCCAAGAATTTTCAGTGGCATTCTTCCTCAGCAAGTTGACCACATTTGCGCTCTTGTACATGAAGGAATTGGTCAAAAGCACGGAACAATGCTTGTGATTTCAGACGATGCCCAGTCAGAAGCCCAGCGCCTGGCAAGCCAGGCGCTGATCGTAAAACCTGTTAGGCTGACATCAAGTATGATGTTACCGCTATCTGCAATTGATGGCGCCATATTGATGGATCGTCACGGTGTTTGTCATGGGATTGGGGTCATATTGGATGGACCTGCAACAAAGCAAGGTGATTCGTCGAGAGGTGCCAGATACAATTCCGCTATCAAATACTTTCAGGATAAAAGACGGGGAGGACTGATGATCATTATCATTTCCGAAGATGGTATGGTTAATTTGATCCCAAACCTGATGCCCCAGGTATTCCACTCAGTGATTTCTGCAAGGATTGAAGAACTTAAAACACTTGCGTCAGATACTATACCTGACCAGAAAGTTTATAACAGAGTCATGGGTGACTTAGACAGTTACAAATTCTACCTAAGTCGGAACGAATGCAAAATCGTCAATCAGAAATCCCGGGAAGCTTCAAAAAAAATCAAAGACCCCTTATTTATTGATCTCTTTAAACAGGAATTTAGACCCTACGAAGAGATGAACGAAAGCTATTACTTAGATTAATTTTACCGCAAAAGGACAATTTAGCACTGCAGGTGTAAGCTTACATTTTCCACTTAAACCAACGTATAATCGTACACTAGCTTACCATGCGAAAAATATCAATTAGTTTATTTTCAAGCATTTAAGTATGAAATTACCTTTAAGTCGTCAAGAAAATGGTTCGACATTTGTTCCGTTGCGGGTAGAATGCTATTCTTCCCTGTGCCCTTGAGATTAAAGGTTCAAATGTCGAAAGCTTTGTTTCGGGTTTTCCATCTACCACATTGACCCATTCGAAAATCGAAAGGGTGTTTGATCCCCGTCTTCTCAGGTCTATATTATGGCTGTGAGAAAAGAACGAAGGGATGGGAAAACAAAGCGAACTGAACAATGAGCAGGTATTGAGTGTCGTCAAACACCTAAAGGATATCGGCGAAGATATAACGATCGAGCAAGCAGAATTAATGTTAGATTCAATGAAACAACTGGTTACATTGGCTATAAATCAGTATTTTCGTAACGTTCCAGATTCAAAACTTCATTCATCAACAAATATTTAGTCCGATGTCCAGAGCTATTCTATATGTCAGGGTTAGCACTGATGAACAGGCAGAAAAAGGCTATTCTCAGCGAGATCAAGAAGAAAGGTTACGAAATTGGTGCAAATACAATTCCGTGGAAGTTGTCGAAGTGATCCTTGAAGACCATTCGGCAAAAACATTCTTGCGACCAAAGTGGCAAATGCTACTTACCAGATTAAAGGAGAATAAACGACTTCGGGTAGATCAAATTTTATTTACCAAATGGGATCGGTTCAGTCGTAATGCAGGTGATGCATATCAGATGATCAGCATACTTCGAAAAGCTGGCATTGAACCACAAGCTATCGAACAACCACTTGACATCCGTATTCCGGAGAACAAGATCATGCTTGCCTTCTATTTAGCGGCGCCTGAGGTTGAGAATGATCGCCGCGCATTAAATGTCTTCCACGGTATGCGGCGTGCCAAGAAAGAAGGGCGTTGGGTTGCCACCGCTCCAATAGGATATCGAAATTCCCGCTCATTAGATGGTAAAAAAATAATTGAGCCCGACCAGTCCAAGGCACCTATCATAAAGTGGGTATTTGAGGAACTTGCATTGGGCAGGTTTAACACCGAGCAAGTCTGGAAACAAGCGGTAAGAAAGGGACTCAAATGCAGCAAAAATAATTTTTGGCTCGCAATTCGGAATCCGGTGTACTGCGGACAGATACTCATTCCCGAATTCGAAGGGGAAAAGGCACATCGCGTAAAAGGATTGCACGAGCCAATTGTCACGCCAGCAACGTTCAACTTAGTACAAGATATCATTTCCGGACGGAAAAGGAATCCGTACCAAAGGCCTAAAATAGTCTCCGACGACAATCTACCGCTGAGGGGATTTTTGCGTTGTACGAAATGTGACAGAATGCTTTCGGGCAGTGCATCGAAAGGAAGGAGCACTTACTATTACTATTATCACTGTTCTTCGTCATGTGGTGTTCGATTTAAAGCGGACGAGGTAAATGAAAAATTTGAACGCCAACTCAACATGCTGGTACCGCGACCAGGCCGGATGAAGATCTATTCTGATCTGGTGCTAAATAGCTACAAAGAACAGACCAAAATTCGGGAAAAAGAGCGAAGAGATTTAGTCGAAGAACTCGACAAGATTAATGAAAGATTGCGAAACGCACGAATCAAATTGGTCGACGGCCTTCTGGCAGCGGAAGACTTTGAGCATGTAAAATCACTATGCACAAAACGAATTGAAGAACTTGAAATTAAGCTGAACAGCTTTTCCGACGATCAAGCAGAAATAGGTGCCTATTTAAAGCATATCCTCACGGGACTCGAACACCTCTCAAAGCTTTATAAATCAGGCACCTTAGAAGAAAAAAGACAGATAATTGGTTCGATCTTCCCCGAAAATTTGACTTTTGACGGAATGGAACATCGAACCGCTCGACTGAACGAAGGGATTGATCTTATCTATCAGATAACGAGCAAGTTAAAGACACAAAAAAAAGGGACAAGTGCGTTTAAAAACGACTTGTCCCTTAGGGTGCTCCCGAAGGGATTCGAACCCCTATCGATGGTACCGGAAACCATTATTCTATCCATTGAACTACGGGAGCATTCGTTGGCTTTGGGCCGGTAACGGGGTGCAAATATAGTCGCTATTTTGAATTTTGACCAATCACACCCAATTTGTTTTCAAATTTCTCCGACAAAAATCACAACTTCTTCAGCAACTCCCAGTCGCCCACGCTTTTCAGGTAGAGGTAATCAAGTAATACCCCGTTTACATTCGTGATCAGCTTGTGGCCCTCTTCGAACGGGACAACGAAAGTCTTGATGTACTCGTGATCGGAAAGCAGGCCCTGCACCGTGTCGTGGTACGACTGGATGGCCTCAGAAGTGAGTTCCAGTTCGCAATAGAACATGTACATAGCTTCGTCGCTGGTACCGGTAGACGGGTAGAATGGCTCACTGTTGACGCTGATCAGCTGGGATTTTTCGACGGCGATGCCGGTTTCTTCGAAAACCTCACGCGCGGCCACGGAGGCTGCGTCGCTTTCGCTATCGAGCATGCCGGCAGGGTGTTCGTAGGTCATGGAGCCGTCACAAATGCGACGCTGCTGTACGAGGAGCAGGTATTTTTCTCTGGTTACAACATCAATAAAACATACGAGCACGCTTACGACTTCGCCTTTCAGGAAGCAGATCGGCGGTATTTTGTTGCCTTCCGGCGTTGTCGCGTCGGTGTAGAGGAGCGAGAACAACACTTCGCCGTGACCGTTGCGGCGGGTATAAAGTTCATCGATCCGATGGATATCCAGCCCATTGCTGATCAGGCGGTTTTTCCAGAGATTATATTTATGCGAATCTGTCAGATTCTCTGCCATATGCCGGTGTGTGAGTTGCTTAGTTGTATAACGGGAACGACAGTGCCACGTAAGGTACGCCGTAAGTGGTCGAATAGCGCGTCTGGCCGTTGATCAGCTTGTCGGGCGATGCGTACGTGATGCGACCATGCACATAAGCTACTTTCACGCCGATCTGGTCGGTGATCCAGAAGCGAACATATGCTTCCGACTGCCCGTTTTGCTTATCCATGAACAGCGGCAGGGCGTTCAGGGTTGCAGGACCGCTTTTAATGTAGGAATTGTAATGCGCGCCGCCTTCTCCATAAAGGCCGCCACCTTCGTACAATGCATTGCGTTTCAAGCCGAATGCAACGCCAAAAAGGTCGGTATTGGCTCCGATGTCGAATTTCCAAACTCTGAAATTAGCCCCAAGCAGAAAGCTGGCACCATTGGCAGTGATTTTTCCGAATTTGAGCGTATCGGCATTGAGCGCACTGGCCTTGGGAAGCATGTCCGTGCGGCCGGCGTAATACCCCCAGCCGCGCACGCCCCAACCTATCCTGAACCAGGGAAAGTTACTGAGGCTCAATTCCTGATGGTAGGTAACCGAAGGTACCCAAACCTTGTCCTGGTAGCCCAGACCGACGTCGATGCCGGAAGTAACGCGGGATATATCCTGAGAAAAAGCTTCTGATAAACCTAAAAAAACAAAAAGTACTATGAATCGAATGCTTTTCATTTGGTCGTGATGTTTTGAACGGCAAAGGTAAAAAAATAAGGCAGAGACCCCAGCCTCTGCCTCAAGATCATCTACGAAATAAGTAAACGGTAGACACAGATTCGCAACTTTACCGTTGCTCCTCTGTCAAACTATTTGCGCTTTTTGACTTCTTTCCTGAGCACCACCGCCCCCAACGGAGGCAAATCCAGGATCAGCGAATGGGCTTTCCCATGCCATTGATGGCTCTCCGCAGTTACCGGCTCATAATTGATGATCCCGCTGCCACCGAACTCCGCCGCATCCGAATTGAATATCTCCTTCCAGCTTCCTTCCGAGGCCACGCCCAGGCGATAACCTTTCCGTGGAACCGGTGTGAGGTTCAGCGCGATGATCAGGTTACGTGCCGGGTCGGTCGACTTGCGGGCGTAAACGAGTACGGAGTTTTCACGGTCCTGGGTATCGATCCATTCGAAGCCATCGTGTGAGAATGAATAGTCGAACAACGCCGGCTCCTCTTTGTACAGCTTGTTGAGCGCAATCACGCATTCACGAATGCCTTTGTGCGGCGCATGTTCCAGCAAATGCCAGTCGAGGCTCTGCTGGAAGTTCCATTCGGAAGTCTGCCCGAATTCGCCCCCCATGAACATCAGCTTCGTGCCCGGGTGCGTGTACATATAGGTGAACATCAGGCGCAGGTTCGCGAACCGCTGCCATTCGTCACCAGGCATTTTGTTAATGAGTGATTTCTTGCCGTAAACCACCTCATCATGCGAGAACGGCAGCATGAAGTTCTCAGAAAATGCGTACACCAGACTGAATGTAAGCTGATCCTGGTGCCATTTGCGGAACGCCGGGTCTTTCTCGAAATACTTCAGGGTATCGTTCATCCAGCCCATCATCCATTTCATACCAAAGCCCAATCCGCCTACAAACACAGGGCGGGATACGCCCGGGAATGCCGTCGATTCCTCGGCGATGGTCTGAATATCCGGGAACTCGGTGTAAACGGCTACATTCATTTCACGCAGCAATGAAATCGCTTCCAGGTTCTCGCGGCCGCCGAATTCGTTTGGGATCCATTCACCGTGCTTGCGGGAATAGTCGAGGTAGAGCATCGATGCCACCGCATCCACGCGCAGGCCGTCGGAGTGATAGCGGTCGAGCCAGAAAATGGCATTACTGATCAAAAACGACCTCACCTCGTTCCTTCCGTAGTTGAAAATATAGCTCTTCCAGTCGGGATGGTAGCCTTTGCGTGGGTCTTCGTGCTCGTACAATGCCGTGCCGTCGAACCGGAACAGCCCGTGAGCATCCCCCGGGAAGTGGGAAGGCACCCAGTCCATATAGACGCCTATGCCCGCCTGGTGCAGCTGGTCGACGAGGTACATCAGCTCCTGCGGCGTACCCATGCGCGACGAGCAAGAGAAATACCCGGTGATCTGGTATCCCCACGACGGCGCGTACGGGTGCTCCATAATCGGCATCAGTTCCACGTGCGTGAAACCCATTTCTTTCACATAAGGCACCAGGTTGGCTGCGATTTCCTTGTAGGTCAAATGCCTTTCGGGATTGGACGGGTCGCGCTGCCAAGAGCCCAAATGCACTTCGTACACCGAAATCGGCGCATTCAGCTTGTTCTTTTCCTTACGGATTTTCATCCATTCGGCATCATTCCATTCGTACCAGGTATCCCATACAATGGAAGCCGTACGCGGCGCTACCTCGCACCAGAGCGCAAATGGGTCCGACTTTTCGAGGTGCTGCCCGTTTTGCGAGATAATGTAGTATTTGTAAACTTCCCCTACCCCGACGTTCGGAATCCAGCCTTCCCAGATACCTGAGCTATCCCAGCGCGGCGCCAGCGAATGGCTGCCGTGGTTCCAGCCGTTGAAATTTCCGATCACCGACAGGTAGGTCGCGTTGGGCGCCCACACTGCGAAATACGTCCCTACCACCCCATTGACCTCCATCACATGCGAACCCAGCTTCTCATAAAGCTTGAAATGCTTGCCCTGGCGGAACAAGTGTATATCGAAGTCTGTAAAACGGCTAATGGTTTCCACCGCATTCACCGACTGGGCCGCCACAGGGGTGCCGGCATCCTCGGCAGGGTCGACGGTTGCGTTTGCTTTTTTCTTTCCGGTTGACTTAGCCATTTGTAATTCTTCAATTAATGTGTAATCTGTTCGAGGACGTAAGATTTACAATTTTATTAAACTATTTATTAAAATGTATATATTTTTTGTCCCCTCTGTACCGTCGGGAGCGCCACTTGAATGCAAATCAGATGTTGCCCGCGGCCTTTTCTACCTGATCCAGAACGCGCATGATGTTGCCGCCCCATATTTTTTCGATGTCCTTCGCCGAATAGCCTCTTTTGACCAGTTCCTCGGTGATAGCGCCGATCTGGCTCACGTCCTGCAAGCCGACCACCTCGCCACCGCCGTCCATGTCCATTCCGATACCCACGTGGTCCACGCTCGTAAGTTTGATCACGTGCTCGATATGGTTCACGGCGTCCTGCACAGTAGGCATATCCGACTTATACTTTTCATTGATCGCCTTCATTTCGTCCCTCAAAGCCATCTTATCCGCGTCCGAAAGATCGGTCTGGCGAATTTTGAGGCGCAATGCTTTCAGCGACATCTCGTGCGGCTCCGAAGGCTTTTTCACAAAACCGGGAACAAAGTTGATCTGGATCACGCCGCCGTTTTTGGCCAGTGTTTTAATCATATCGTCGGTCATATTCCGTGGCACATCGCACAATGCGCGGCACGACGAATGCGAGGCGATCACCGGCGCCTTCGTCAGTTTGATCACATCATAAAAAGTGGAATCCGAAACGTGCGAAATATCAACCATAATGCCCAGCCGGTTCATTTCTTTCACCACTTGCTCACCGAATGCGCTCAATCCATTGAACTCCGGGCCGTCGCCGTCCGTGGAAGAGTCGCAAATGTCGTTATTCAGTGAATGCGAAAGGGTAATGTAGCGCAGCCCGAGATCGTAATAGAGTTTCAGGTTGGTCAGGTCCTTCCCAACTGGCCAGCCATTTTCCATACCAATAAAAACGGCGCGTTTGCCCTCTTTCTGCAAGCGGTAGGCGTCTTTGGACGTCGTAGCGAGCCCGGCGGTTTGCGGATTGGCTTTTACGGCCTCATGGATTTTGTCAAAAATCGCCAGGGCTTTTTTCTTGGCTTCGGCATTAGCCTCTTCGGTGCGCTTGCCCTGCCCGAGGTACACCGCGAAAAACATGCCGTCCATGCCGCCCCGGATCATCCGCGGGAAATCGATCTGCGAGCGGTCCTTTTCAAAATCATGCTCGACAGCCACGTCGAAGCCGGGCTTCATCATATTAATAGGTACGTCGGCATGGGTGTCGATGGTCAATGCGGCGGCGTGGATCTTCTTGGCCTTGTCCGACATCACGGGTGGTGCGAGTTGCGCGTGCGCCAGCGCAGGAACGAGTAGCAGGAGTAAAAACCGTTTCATTTTCAGGAGTAATTGGTGATTGGTAAAGGAATATTAGCAGTTTTTAAATTGATCTTTTTTTCCCGCATTGTCAACTACCTCCCTGCTTTCCCTGCTATTCTCCAAATTATCCCCGGCCAGGTACTATAAATACCTTTGAATAGAATGTCACCGCCTGCATTGCAAAGATTCGGTCGTATACCGTCATTTGTAACCAATCCCAAACCCTTTCTTAGCATGGTTCGTCTTTCCGCATTTTACAAAAGCATATTCCGTTGTGCCCTGGCAGCACTTCTCTCCGGTATTTTCGCATTCAATACCATCGCACAATCGGCTAAAAACCGACCCAAAACTGCTCCCGACCAGGATTTCATGTACCAATATTCGATCATCGACGCACTCATGGCAGGCGTTTTCGACGGCGACCTGACGATCGGGCAATTGAAAAAGAAAGGCGATTTCGGCGTCGGCACATTCAACCGGGTCGATGGTGAGCTGCTGATCGACAAAGGGCATGTCTATAAGATCAGTTACGACGGTTCCGTGAAAGAGGTCCCCGATTCCGACAGCACCTCCGCCGCATTCGTCAAGTTTTTTAAGGCAGACACCGTGATCCATTTAAATGGCCCGGGACTCAATTACGAAAAAGTGCAGGAGCAAATCAGGCATTTACTGAATCCAAACGGTATTTATGCATTAAGAATCTCCGCCACATTCCCCACCATGACTACGCGTGCCGAGAAACCCGCGAGCAAGCCCTATTCCTCACTACCGGAGCATTTAAAGCATAATCAGATTGTATTTGAATTGAAAAACACCAAAGGTATATGCAGCGGCTTTCTGCTACCGCCCTACCTGGCCCGTACCAATGTGCCCGGGTTCCATTTGCATTACCTGGCCGATGATCACAAGTCGGGCGGACATATCTTCAACTTCACCGCCGACGCAGTTACCGTGGAAGTCGATATGGCGAAGGGTTTCACGATCGAGAACAATACCAACGCCGAGTTTGGCAAGGTGAATCTCCAACCCGATCGGGGGGCCGAACTGAAAAAGATCGAATAGCCCAAGCGTGTTACTGCCTGTAACTTGCCGTCTGGCCGCGCAGCCTTTATATTTGCCGCAGATTAGTACATATCTCCATGAAAAACAGCCTCCTGCTCGCACTCCTCTTTACAATTTCTGCCGGCGCCGTCAACGCTCAGGTTACCTATTTTGCGGATTTGATGGGCAAAGGTTTCAAACAGGCGACGATCGTCCAGCCCTCCGATTACGAAGGCAGCGTTACCTGCACCCTCGTCAGAAAAACGGCGCCCGACAAAAGCACCAAAGCGGTACTTTACGTCCACGGTTTCAACGATTACTTCTTTCAGGAGGAAATGGCCGAGCGGTACATCAAAGAAGGCTTCAACTTTTACGCGATCGATCTGCGGAAATACGGGCGGTCGTGGCTCAGCCACCAGAAGATCAATAACGTTCGCGACCTTTCCGAGTATTATGCCGATATCGACACTGCCCTGGCGGTTATCAAAGGGGAAGGCAACGAAAAAGTGCTTTTGAGCGGGCATTCGCTCGGCGGGCTCACGATCTCGCTCTATGCGAGTGAGCGCTTGGGCAAAGAAAAATTCGATGCGGTACTGCTCAACAGCCCGATGTTTGCATTAAATATCAAATCGGGGCTCAAAAAAACGGCATTGCCGTTGCTGCTGAAAAGGGCTGAAAAACACCCGGAAACCAACTTCGACCTGGGCATCAACCCGCTTTACGGCGAAAGCTTGCACGTGACGGCTCATGGCGAGTGGTCTTACAGCCTGGGCTTGAAACCATTTGTTGCCCCGCCGGTCAATCTGGGCTGGATACGGGCGGTGCACAATGCGCAGGAGCGGCTAGCTCAGGGCATTACCATCAACAAACCCGTACTGGTAATGCATTCGGCCAAATCCATCGACGAGAAAAAATGGAGCGATGCATTTTTCACGGGTGACGCGGTGCTGAATGTAGAGGACGTGGCACGCCAGGCCCAGAATATCGTGGGGCAATACAGCATTCAGGCGGTTCAGGGCGGTATGCACGACCTGATCCTCTCCAAACAACCGGTGCGCGACGAGGTATACTCCACCATTTTCAACTGGGCCAAAAGAACCGTGAAGTAGCCTGCCTGGAATGCCCCGCATGGGCACTTCAGATTTCCTCCAAAATTTGTAGTTTCATTTGCACAAACTACTAGGCTATGAAACTGCTGCTCATTGAAGACGAAAAAGCGCTGGCTACCAGCATTCAAAACTATTTTCAGCGCGAAAACTTCATTTGCGAATGGGCGGCGGATTACCGGACGGCGGTAGAGAAGATCAATATTTACCGTTACGATTGTGTGCTTGTGGACCTGATGCTGCCCGATGGTGACGGCCTCGATGCCGTGCGGGAGCTAAAACGGAGCTTTCCGGAAACGGGTATCATCATTATCTCGGCTAAAAACTCGCTCGACGACCGCATTACCGGCCTCAACCTCGGCTCGGACGATTACCTTACCAAGCCTTTCCATCTTTCGGAGCTCAATGCCCGCGTGCAGGCCGTGATACGCAGGCGTACCTTCCAGGGCAGCCAGCAAATCCGTTTCGGCAAAATCCAGATCGACCCGCAGGAGCATTTGGTAATGGTGGATCAACAGGAAATAGTGCTGACCCGCAAGGAATACGACCTGCTCGTGTACCTGATCGCCAACAAAAACCGCGTGCTCACCAAAGAATCCATCGCCGAACACCTTTGGGGCGACGATGCGGATTTAATGGACAATTTTGACTTTATATACACACATATTAAAAATCTCAGGAAGAAGCTGATGGACAAAGGCAGCCCCGATTACCTGAAATCCATTTACGGCGTCGGCTATAAATTCAGCGAGCAATGAAACTGCTGGAACGCATTCTCAAATACCAGATCGTCACTTCGCTGTGCGTGCTCACATTGGGCGCCGTATTGTTCTATTTTTCAGTAGATTATCTGATAGATCAGGAGGTAAACAAGGAGCTCATGCGCAGCAAGGCGAAAGTAAGCTGGCAGTTGCGGCATATCGACGAACTACCGGTGTACATCCTGCAACTGGGCGACAGCCTGCAACTCGACCAGGTCCGGTATCCCGGCCAAATGGCGCTTGTAGAGCGAAAATTGTTCAACGAGTTTGAAAGCGAATACCAGCCCTATCGGCAGCTGATCTTCTACGAACGCGTCGAAGGTACATGGTACCGGGTGACTATCAGCAAGTTACTGGCACAGCGACAGCAGTTGCTGGAAGCAGTTGTGATGACCGTCACATTCATCGTAGCGCTATTGCTTATATCGCTCCTCCTGCTCAACAGCTGGCTTTCCCGCCGGTTATGGCGGCCGTTTTACAAGACATTGCGTGCATTGGATTCCTACGAGGTCGAAAAACACGAGGTGCTCACTTTTCCCAAACAGCATACCGTCGAATTTGAGCAGTTGAACCAGTCCGTAACGCAGTTTACGGACCGCCTCGCCGCCACTTACCAGAACCTGAAAGAGTTTACCGGGAATGCCTCGCACGAAATACAGACCCCGCTGGCGGTGATTTTGTCTAAAATTGAAGGCTTGTTTCAGGATGAGAGCCTGAAAGAGTCGCAGCTCGTGGCGCTTTCGGAGATCAGCGAAGCCGCCAACAGGCTCGCCAAGTTGAACCAGGCATTATTATTGCTTACCAAGATTGAAAACCGGCAGTTTCTGGCCGGTACCGAGCCGATCAGCCTGGTACCGATCATCAACAGGAAGCTCCGCGACCTGGAAGACCTGATCGAACAGCGGGAGATTACCGTGAAGACGGCGATCGAACCAACGGGGCCTGTGATGCACCCGGCTTTGGCCGAAGTGCTGGTCAATAACCTGCTGACCAATGCGATACGATACAATATAAATGGAGGAACGATCGATATTACGCTCAATGCAGGCAAACTGGTGGTCCGGAACACGGGTGCTCCTATCCATGTCGACCCCGAACTGATGTTCGAACGCTTCCGGAAAGAAGGCACACATTCGGCCTCGCTGGGTCTGGGACTGGCATTGGCCAAGACCATCTGCCAGGTGAACGGACAGTCGCTTACTTACGAAACAGAGGGCCAATGGCACATTCTCACCGTGACCTGGTAACGATATTTCAAGATTTTTCATGGCTAGTAGTGAATAAAGGGAGGGTTTCTGACTCTCCTTTTTTTATGTATTTCAAAAAAATACCCAACTACAAATTGTCTTCAGAATTCACACAGAATTGCAACAGGATCACTACTGAAATTTGAATACACTTAATCAATTTAATAGCGATGACAAATTTCAGAAAACTTACAGCAGTAGCCCTCGCATCCGCATTATTGGGCGGAACCTCCTACGCTACCTACGAACATTTCGGCAAACCAGATACGATTTCAACCTGGGTCACCAATGCGACCCCGTTCGTCAAAGCCAGACTGGATGCCAAGTCGGGTGCTGCGGCCAACGGCGCTACGGCCATGATCCCCGCCGATTTTTCATTTGCCTCCAAAAAAGCCACCGCAGCCGTGGTACACATTAAATCGACGCTGAAACCTGAACGAACCGTAAGCCAGATGCAAATCCCTGAAGAGTTCAGGGATTTCTTCGGCGGCCGCAGCCCGTTCGGCCAGCAGGCTCCTGAGGGTAAAATGGAGAAACCGCAAGCCACTGGTTCGGGCGTAATCATCAACCCTGACGGCTACATTGTCACCAACAACCACGTGATCCAGGGTGCCGAAACGCTGGAAGTAACCCTGGCCGACAAGCATACCTACAAAGCGAAGGTCATTGGCAGTGACCCGAACACCGACATCGCGCTCATCAAGATCGACGCGAAGAATTTGCCTGCATTGTCGTTCGGTAACTCCGAAAATGTGGAAGTAGGCCAATGGGTATTGGCAGTTGGTAATCCCTATAACCTCACATCGACCGTCACCGCGGGCATTGTGAGCGCCAAAGGACGCAGCATTAACATCCTCGGCGAGAATGCAAAGGCCCCAATCGAGTCATTCATCCAGACCGACGCAGCCGTAAACCCGGGTAATTCCGGTGGCGCATTGGTGGATTTAAATGGTAACCTCATCGGTATCAACACCGCCATCGCCAGCCAGACAGGTTCGTTTGCGGGTTACTCGTTCGCCGTTCCGTCGAGCATTGCGCATAAAGTGGTGGAGGATATTTCCAAATTCGGTTCCGTACAGCGCGGGTACCTTGGCGTGGGGATCAGCGAAGTAGATGCCGCGAAAGTCAAATCGTTTGACCTGAAAGTGGATGAGGGCGTGCGCGTCGAGAATTTCGCGGATGAAAGCGCTGCGAAAGAAGCCGGTATCAAAATTGGCGACGTGATTACCAAAATCGACGGCCATGACATCACCAGCGTACCGCAATTGCAGGAAGCCATCGCCCAGCATAAACCATCCGACAAAGTGACCGTGAATGTGAATCGCGATGGCGTCGATAAAGTGGTTTCCGTGACATTGAAAGGTATTTCCGAACCTTCCGTAGCTGATCGCTCCTCGTCGGCCGTAATGGAGCAATTGGGTATCGAGCTGAAAGACCTCACCAATCAACAGAAAAAAGAATACGGAATCGGTGCGGGTGCGCAGGTAACGGCGATCAACGCCGGCAAAATCCGCCAGAGTACCGATATGGAAGAAGGTTTTGTGATTACCAAGATTGACAAAACACCGGTTGCCAATGCCCGGGAAGCAGTGAAAATGCTCCAAGGCAAAAAAGGCGGGGTGATGATCGAAGGGCTTTATCCCGGCAACGATGAAACCCAATATTTCGCAATTGGATTGTAGTACCCGGCTTTCCGGGGTTACCTGCCGAAGAGCCGGCCCTCGGAAAGCCTTTTAAAATGACCCATTAAAATGAAAAAGAACCTGATTTTGTTGGGAATGCTGACTGTGCTGGGCAGTGTGGTGCTCGCACAAAGTCCCCAACAGCCGATCTACGGCAAGGCAGTGACTTATAACTGGATTGTCCCCGACATGAAAACCAACCAGAATCCGATGTACGCCAGCTCATTATCTCGGCACCGCATTCAGGATGCCTTCGACAAGGCGCTGCAAAGCAGGGGACTTACGCGCAATACCCAGCATCCTGACCTGCTCCTGCAATTTCACACCTACACACAACGCGTGCGTAAGAACTACTACGGTGGCGGGGGCTATCCGTTCGGAGCTTATCCGATGATGGGCTGGGGCCGTTTTGGCTGGGGATATCCCTACTACGGCGGTTTTGGCGGCTATGGATATGGTGGTTACCCCTATTCCACCACCGGCACCGACGGTACGCTGATCCTGGATGTAGTGGATACCAAAACCGGGGATATTATCTGGCAAAAAGCGATTTCCGGTGATGTGAGCAATCCAAACCGGCTTGAAAAACAGATTAATAAGGGTGTTAAAAAGTTAATGAAAAGCTTCCCTGTGTCATGAAAACGCTTCAATATTTCGTCGCTATTCTGCTCTCCGCCGCCAGCCTCACAAGCTACGGCCAGGATGATCAAATGGTTAGCAATGCGCAACAAAACATTGTCACTGACCAAAGTCTGCTCAAAGCCATTGCACCTTACAATGACGCCGTCCGCAATGACATTCTCGTAGCCACCCAATATCCCGACGTGCTCGGCAAACTGGCCGGGATCCGGGAGAAAAGCAGCGTAGGTTTTCAGCAAATCATTCAAAACTATTCTCAAAAGAAACAAAACTGGTTTTATGAAATCAGCCGGTATCCCGAGCTGATGCATAAACTCGCAACACTTCCGCGTAGAACTTCTCGCGAAACGGTCGACGGAATGGTAGCCAATGTGGATCAGTCTTCTGAATTGAAAGAAGCAGCCTGGAAATTGTACAACAACCACCATAGCGACCTGGTGGCTGTCGATAACCTCAATGAAGAAGCCAGTTCCTCATTCCAGGGCATGATCGCGCAGCTCGATCCCGATGCGCAACAAGCGTTTAAAACCCTGGAAGAAATGCCTGACGTATTGTCTCTGCTGAACGACCACTCCGACCTCGTAACACGGCTCGGCGAGCGTTTTAAAGACAACCCCGCCGACGTGCGCAACGACCTGGCCACCATTCACGACCAGCTTGAAGCTCAAAACAAGGAGGAATTGGCTGCATATCAGGATGAGTTGAAACAAAATCCGCAGGCCATGCAGGAACTCAGCCAGGCTTCGCAGGAATATGCGTCCCAGGGAGGTTACAGCTACCCTGCCCCAACCGGCGATAAAGTGGTGAACTATGGCAGTCCATATTCTTACTGGTTCGGCTATCCTTACTGGTACGGCTCACCGATGTGGTATCCGGGCTTGTATGGCTATGGCTCCGGCTTCTATCTGGGCCTGGGCGGTTATCCAATGGTTTACGCAATGCCTTCCCTCGGCTTTTCCAGATGGTTTTTCGGCGGCGCCTACCGGTATTACCCACACCTGTACCGCCAGTACGACCACTATTACCATACCATTGCCCCGCGGAATTACATGTATTCACCAAGAACCGCATTCATCGGTTCGGCCGCGAGACACTTCAATCCGTCGGTCGGCTCACGATCCTACCTGTTCGACAGGGGCCAGGGTATGCGTTCCGCCCCGCGCTCGATGAATGCGCAAGGCTACCGGTCGATGCCCCGGAGTAATTCGTTCAGTGCTCCTTCCCGGTCGTATGGATCCTTTGGAGGTAGAAGTTTTAATGGTGGTGGCGGTGGTTTCAGTAGAGGTGGATTTAGTGGTGGCGGTTTTCGTGGGGGAAGACGATAAATATTAAAGCTAGTTTGAGGATCTTCCTTCAAACGGACTATTCGCAGGCCTCCGGCCGGCCGGTACATCCTTGCGGTACTGACCGGCCGGAGGCCTGCGAATAGTCGGCGCGAACGTAGACGTTCGCGCTAGCGCGCCTACGCTTGCTAAGTAACGTGTTACCTTTTTCGCATTCTCCGTACCAATGTAAAAAACCTATGTCTGAAAAATACAGATTCTTCGAGGGCGGGCTCTTCTTCGTCACCATGACCGTTGTTGGGTGGATAGATGTTTTTAGTCGCAAACTATACGCTGATGAAATTATCAAGAGTCTCAACTATTGCATTGAGCATAAAGGTTTACAAGTGTTCGAATTTGTGATTATGACCAATCAAATTCACATGATCTGTTCTGCGAGGGATGGGAATGTTTCAAAAATCATCAAAGACTTTAAAAGTTTTACGGCCAAAGAAATCATTAGGCTGATACAAGAGAACAAGCGCGAAAGCAGGAAGGAATGGTTACTGTACATGTTCAGGTATTTTGCGAGAGCAACCAGCCCTAAGTGTGAATTCCAGTTTTGGCAACATCGAAACCATCCTGTTAGTCTGGAAACAAATCGTTTTATCCGGCAAAAGACGAACTACATTTTGAATAATCCTGTAAAGGCGGGGATTGTTGTGGAGCCGCAACATTATATTTATAGCAGCGCTAATCCTAATACTGAATTGAAACTAAGTTAGGCTGGTTTGAAGATCTTCCTTCAAACATACTATTCGCAGGCCTCTGGCCGGTCAGTACATCCTTGCGGTACTGACCGGCCAGAGGCCTGCGAATAGGGTGCACGAACGTAGACGTTCGCGCCATTCGGCGTTTACATGTTTATAACTAACTTAGCGGCCATCCTTTTACCAATATACAGCAACAATTATTATGCAGATCAGCGATCTCAAAATCCTCTTTTTCGACATTGGCGGCGTCCTTTTGAGTAATGGGTGGGGCCACGAATCCCGTCTTCTGGCGGCGGAGAAGTTCGGCCTCAATTATAAGGAGATGGATCAGCTCCATAATTTCATTTTCAATGTCTACGAAATCGGGAGCGTGAATCTCGATCAGTATCTCGACACGGTGATCTTCAATCACCCGCGCGACTTCGTACGGGAAGATTTCAAGGAGTTTATGTATTCACAGTCGGTCGAGCTGCCTGGCATGCTCGCGTGGCTCAAAGAATGGAAAAAGGATTGCGGCTTCCGCATCATTTCCATCAACAATGAAGGGAAAGAGCTGAACGACTACCGCATTCAGAAGTTCAAGCTGCACACCTGCTTCGATGCATTTATTTCTTCCTGCGAAGTAAAAATGCGCAAACCCGATCCGCGGATATTCGAGCTTGCCATGGGCATTGCGCAGGCAACACCCAGCCAGTGCGTGTATTTCGATGACCGCATTATGTTTGCCAACATGGCAAAAACCCTGGGCCTGCGTGCGTACCAGCACACGAGTTTCGAATCGACGAAGGAAATCCTCGAAGAACTGAAAAAAGAGCAGTTCGACCGTTTCGGTCCGCCGCGCTGATCAGAACGTACGGTCGTCGGCCGAAGGCCCGTAAATGGACGGTACAGCAATTTCATTCAACCGCATGTACACGGTAAGCTGGCCCCGGTGATGCACCCAGTGATTGATGGTCGAGCCGATGCCCTCGCGTTTGGGCTGGGTAAATAGTACCTGGCCCTGCCGTTTCAGATAAAACGGGGCATCGAGATCGGCGTCGGTAATGCCGGCCAGCGATTTTTGGGCACTTTTGAAAACTTCCTCATAATGGTCAAGCAATTCCTCGCTGGTAGTGAATTCGAAACGTTTGTAAGTCGCAAAATCAACTTCGCCTTGCTCAACCATAAAAGTGATCCACAAGGGAATTTCAGCGACCAAAAGCGCGAGGTAGCCCATCTCCATGGAGGTAGGATGCGGTTTGTAGCCAAATAATGCCACCGGAAACCTTTCCAGGCATTTGCGGGTCGAAGTATACTCTGCTTCCAGCTCTTTGATGTAGGCATCTACTAAGGTCCTGTTGCTCATAGTATTGTTCGTTTTTTTGTTTGCACTTAAAAAACAATGCCTGCACGAAGGTTGAATCGATGTCACTTCCACCTGCTATATTGTAACAATGAAATATGACATCAGCTGGCTCTTGAATCAATACGAAGAGCAACCTAAAATGAAGTTTCTCCATTTCTGGGGACATCAGCCGGCCCGTAGTGGCCAGGTTACCCAGTCGTGCCTGAGCCAATGGTGGCAATCGGCTTTCGTGATTGGTAATGTGACTTATCGTACGGCAGAACACTGGATGATGGCCGAAAAAGCGCGTCTGTTTGAAAACGATGCATTGAGGGAACGGATCATTGCCTGCTCCTCGCCCGGTGAAGCAAAAGCCCTGGGCAGGATGGTCGAGAATTTTGATGAACAGATCTGGGTAGCAAACCGCCAACCGATTGTCCTGGAAGGCAGTATTCAAAAGTTCTCGCAAAATCCCGAGCTTGGTACCTATCTTTTAAATACATCCGACAGGATCCTGGTGGAAGCCAGTCCCGTTGATCCCGTTTGGGGAATCGGACTCGCCGCTGACGACCCGCGCGCACATGATCCCGCGCAATGGAAGGGGCTCAACTTGCTCGGCTTTTCGTTGATGGAAACACGGGACACCCTTGCGAAACGTTAGCAAATATACGTCAACTTTCATTCTGATCAGCTACGACAGATCGTAAGCAAAAAAGTCCAAACCGGATGGATAAAACCCCAGATATTCGAGGGCTGTATGTGCCCGTTCAGCCGACGGTGAAGCAGTCGGCTGAACGGGTGACGTACCAGGAATTTCTTCCGGACAGCGCCTTGCAGAGGTTTATTTACTGCTATTGGCAATTGCGTACCACGGCCCCACTGGATGAGCCCTTCCTTTACCGCGTCGTCGCCGATGGCTGTATCGACATCTTCTTCGAGCTGCATAATCCCTCCGAGAATTTCGTGATGGGCTTTTGCAAAAAGTATACGGAGTTTCCCCTCGAAAACAGTTTCGACTACGTGGGTGTGCGTTTTTTACCTACAATGTTTCCGCAACTCTTCAAAATCAATGCCTCAGAGCTGAGCAACCGCTTTGAAAACCTGGATGTTGTGATACCCGGCACGGCGGAGTTCATCGCCTCGGCCTTCGAACCGGGACTGTCTTTGCCGGAGATCAAGCGCAGGCTCGACGACTACTTCCTGCATTGGGTAGCGGGTATCGATTTCAACCACGATCCGCGTTTATACGGGGCATTGGCCATGATCCTTCAAAATTTCGGCGTGCTGAATGTCGAAAAAGACCTCGACACCGGTCTTAGCCCCCGGCAGCTCCGCCGGCTCTTCAAGTATTACATCGGCGACTCTGCCAAAACGTTCAGCCAGGTCGTCCGTTTTCAGAATATCCTCCGTGCCAAACCCTCGCAGCAAAGCCTCCGCGAGAACAAGCTGTTTTACGACAACGGCTACTACGACCAGGCCCATTTCATCAAGGAATTCAAGAATCTTTACGGCGTGACGCCCGGGAAAGCGTTCGGGAGGTGATTTTGTCCGTTTTTTACAATCCTGCTCCGGAGGCCATTTCGAAATTTGTACCATCAACAAAACGGACGGCATTATGAAACGGCTCATCTCGCTATTGGCATTGGTATGCATTTGCGCCAATGCATTCTCTCAAACCAATTCATCCACTCAAACTAAACGCAAAATGAAACTGAACGCAGGCATCGTCACTTCCAAACTCGCTGAAACCAAAGCATTTTACACCCGGGCACTCGGCTTCGGCGTAACATTCGAAAATGAGTTTTACCTCCTGCTCCACACGCCGGGCGGCGCGTCGGAACTCAGTTTCCTCCTCCCCGAGCATCCTTCACAGCAGCCATTGTTTCACCAGGCATTCCAGGGACAAGGCATGTACCTTACCATCGAGGTAGACGACGTCGACAAGCTTTATCACGAACTTCAAAACAAGGGAGTACCCATCCAAATCGATATCCGTGACGAACCCTGGGGCGACAGGCATTTCGCGGTTCAAGACCCCAATGGCATCGGGATCGATCTCGTGAAGTATTCACCTCTGCAAGAAAAATAGTCGGCCAAAATTCGAACAAACATTCCCCGAGAACAGTTTAGCAAGAAGAACTACGCAAACAATGAACAACCACATTACCAGAATCCAACAGAACATCGAGCCCCTGCGGCAACAGATTATCCAGCACAAAGTTTATTCGGTTATCAATGACATCGAGGACCTCAAAGTATTCATGAAATACCATGTTTACGCGGTTTGGGACTTTATGTCGCTGCTTAAATCACTTCAAAACAGCCTTACCTGCACGTCTGTGCCCTGGTTCCCAACAGGAGACGGCGAAACGCGCAACCTCATCAACGAGATCGTAGCGGGCGAAGAATCGGATGTGGACAGCGAAGGAAATTTTAAAAGCCATTTCGAACTATACCTTGATGCCATGGCGCAATGCGGCGCCGATACCACTGAAATCGGCCGCTTTATTGAAGCGTTGCGCGGGACGGGCGATTTTGAAAAAGCATTCGATGCAGCAGGTACACCCGAAAAAGCCCGTGAATTTGTCCGTTTCACGTTCGGCACCATCGGCACCCGCAAGGATTACCTGCAAGCCGCCATTTTTACCTTCGGGCGTGAGGACCTCATTCCGGGCATGTTTATGTCGATCATCGAAGACATTCACCGTAATTTCCCGGACAGTATTTCTATTTTCAAATATTACCTTGAACGCCATATCGAAGTCGACGGCGACCACCACAGCCACCTTGCGCTTCGCATGACCGCCAACCTCTGCGAAAAGAACGAGGCATTCTGGCAGGAAGCAGAACAGGCCACCATCACATCCCTCGAAAAGCGCATTGCATTGTGGGATGGCGTTTACGAGGAGATTGCGGTAGAAAACATTACAAAATAACACGGACTCTCAACCATGTCTATTTCAAAAGAATCGGAACTGGCCGGCATGCAGGAAGCCAGCCGCGCGGTAGCTACCACTTTACGCGCGATGCGCGAGCATGCGAAGCCGGGTATGACGGCCAAGGAGCTCGACGATTTCGGAGGGGAAATGCTGAATAGCCTCGGCGCGAAATCGGCACCGAAGCTCACGTACGGCTTCCCGGGCTGGACCTGCATTAGTGTCAACAACGAAGTCGCGCACGGCGTACCTTCCGAAACAAAGGTTTTGCAGGAAGGGGATCTGGTGAATATCGACGTCTCTGCCGAACTGAATGGGTTCTGGTCCGATAACGGCGGTTCATTCGTGCTGGGCGAGGACATTCACGGACACAACAAACTGGTGAATGCCTCGAAACGGATCCTGAGCAAGGCACTCAGCCAAATTAAAGGCGGCGTAAGGATTGCCGACATCGGACGGCTCATCGAAACCGAAGCCAAACGCTCGGGTTACAAGGTCATTAGAAACCTGGCGGGCCATGGCGTAGGGCGCAGCCTGCACGAGGAGCCCCATGAAATTGCCAACTTCTATGATCGTTACAATACGACCCGCTTCCGCAAAAACAGCGTGGTGGCTATCGAAACGTTCATTTCAACCGCCTCCACAAACGCTGCTACCGAGCGCGACGGCTGGACGCTCGTGGGCTCGCGCGGCGGGTATGTAGCGCAGCACGAGCACACGATCATCGTTACGGATGGCAAACCCGTGATCCTCACGGCCATGAACGGCATTTTCGATTGATTATGACCAAAACCCCTGCACCTGGATCCCGAGCGGCGAATCATCCCGTTTTTTGAGTTCCTTTCGCAAACGGATGCAGGTAGGGATATGTCCCGAAATATAGATGTTCGAATTGGCCAGCTGCCTGTCGCTGGCCCATTTGAGCATCGAATGCAGCCCGCCGTCGCCGTTTTTCTTCACCGGCTGAATGTTCCAGTTGAAATATTCCTTAAACTCCTCGCGATGGTTCTCGTGGGCGATGGTGATGGCCCCGCTGATTTTACGCGTGCCGGCCAGCTGCTGCAACGCCAGGTAGTGCCCGATGCTGCTCATATCGCCCAGAACGACCATTTCTCCCGCGTAGGTAGGCCGGTGCATGGTCGCACCTACGCCCACGTACGTCATGCGGTCGCCCGCGCGCAGTGACCGTATCCACTGTGCGCCCGGGCCGTCCTGCTCGGCATTGATGTACAAAGTGCAGGTACGGATATCCTCGTCCCAGCCGGCAGGGGTATAATCGCGGTAAATCCCTTCTCCGACGCGTACTTTAATATGCTGGACGCGTTTCCAGCCGCTCATATCCATTTCGGGGAAATGGACGTCTACTTCAAAAAAAGTGGCAGGTTCCCAGGCCCGTATCGCAAGCACGGTTCCTGTTTTTCCAAAGGCATTTTCAAGCAAGTGTAGCGCTTTCTGTTTGATGATGTTCATTTTTCGTGCGATTGGATTGGTGTTGTTCCATGGCTGACGATCCAGCCGAAATTTTACTTTACAAAACAACACGCCCGCGCGAAGAGAATAAAGGGCAAAAGAGGGGTAATAGTTGGACAAATCGCGGTTTTACCAAAACTACAAACTCCGAAACTCACCCCGGAATTGCCCGGCAGACTTACCGGCCACCTTTCTGAACAGTCGTGAAAAGTAGGTATGGTCTTCGTAACCCAAGCCGAATGCGATCTCCTTAATGCTCAAATCGGTGTAGTAGAGCAACCTTTTAGCCTCCATTATCACTTCGTTCTGAATCCAGTGACTCACCGGCTGCCCCGATGTTTCTTTCACGACCTCATTCAAATAAGACGAAGTAATGCTGAGCATGCCCGCATACTCCGAGGGACTTTTCACAGTTTTAAAATGCCGCGATAAAAGTTTACGAAACTGCGAAGTAAGGGCCGAAGGGCGCGTTTGGGCCGTCCGCTGCAAAATCTCCTTTTCAAAAAGTGAAGTAAAAATACCCAGGCAGGTTTTCAGCATCGATTGCAGCACCGAGTGTCCGTACTGCGAAGGCGTCTCGTAAAATCCCAGCAGCAAATGGAGGCTGCGCGTCAGCAAATCAGCCTGCTCCGGATCCAGGCCGATCGGGAAGCCGTGCAAGGCATATTCGTCCACCACGGCGCGGTGGTGATCGTCGAGCAAGCTCATGTCTACACCCAGAAACCAGCCATACGACCCTTCCGTTTCCAACGGTTGATGCACTTGCCCCGGCATAATGCAGAACACCCCGCTCCCCCTCAACTCAATCTCCCGAAAATCCACCATAAGTCTGGCGTGACCGTCTTCCTGGAAAAAGAAATTCCCGTAATCGTCGCGGTGCGCATACATATGCGGCGTATTCATCCGGTTCATCCGGTCGATACGGTGCAGGGAGATGCCCAGGCCCGACTCATTGCTGAGATAATGCAGGGGAATGCTCTTTTTGGCCATAAGTCGCGGAGAGTTTTACGGAGCGATCGAGTAAGTCGGTCGCTTGTAATATTTTGTTTTTCAGGAAATAGGGATAATCGGGATGTTCCTTCAAAAAGGTCTGCGCGATCCGTGCGGCTTCGGGTGACGAATGCCCTGCGAATGTATTATGCAACCAGCGGGTCGGGAAGAAAATATCGCCGGTAAGCTGGATTTCCTGTAAAAGGTCGAGTGACGGGCGCAGGTATTTCAACGCGCTTTGCTCCCTCAGCGGATGGTGCAGGTAGGTCAGCGCATCGAGCACCCAGGCCTCCTTTTCACGGTTTTCTTCCTTTTTTAATGTCTCAAAAAACGCATCGCGTTCGGCCTCGCTGGCACTCAATGCGGGTATCACAAACTGCATTCTTGCCTTCCGGTCGGGATTCTTCGTCGCATTCAACTGAGTATTCAGGATCGCTTTCCCATCTCCTTTGCCTTTCAATGCCAGCTCGTAAGCCAGGGAAATTTTGTCCTCTTCCGAAAGTACGAGGCCCTTCACTTCCAGTTTGCCCGTCCAGAGCCCGTGCATTTTCTGCCAGCCATCGTCTGTCAGCGCCAGCGCCTTGAATGCCCGGAAATAGGATGTTTGAATGCCTTTGTCCCGGGTACTATTCAAAAGCTGCCAGATTTCGCCCTCAACACGTGCCTGATAGGCAGCCCTTTGATCTGCATTCAGGAATGCCCACCAGTCGGTTTGGAGGTTACCCAACAAATAGTCGACCAGAAGCGGGTTTTGCTCTTTGGGTAATGCATTCAAAATGGAATTCACCAGCTTTTCCGGCCCGGGGCCATCACCCCGCAGCAACCCTTCCCAGCTATTCACCAGCATAGCTCCCTTGAAAACCGGATCGGACACTTTCGCATTCCCGTACTGTGCAAAGAACCACGCTTTCGAAGCGGTATCCATTTTAAAATAACCGTAACCCGTCCCGTCATTATTGGGAAAAACAAGCTGCCCATTTTGCATTGTTTTCAAAACCAGCGGCTGCTCCCACACGCGTCCCGACACTGAATCTTTCAACTGCACCAGTTTGCCCGCTTCGATACCGTACTCCGGCATTCCGGGCGTTTTCACCCACACATTGCTCCATGTGGTAATATCCTCCGGCGAGCGCTTGTCGATAATACCGATCAGATCGTCCCAGCGGGCATTTCCGAATGAATAGGTTTTCAAATATTCGCGAAGGCTCTCGCGCATCAGCTCCTCTCCGATCTTCCTTTCCAATTGTCGCATCACAATGGGCGCCTTCATATAAATAATGGCTCCGTAGAGCGTCCCGGCATTTTTGAGATTACCCAGCTGCTGCAAAATCGGGTTGGTACCTGCCGTGCGGTCAACTTCATAGGCATTGGGATAATGCGCCAGCAAAAAACGCAGCTCGTGATTGATCTCCGGGAAACTGGGATGGACGATTTTGGCAGCCATAAAATTCGCAAACACCTCTTTCAGCCACACGTCGTTGAACCAGTCCATCGTCACCAGGTCGCCGAACCACATATGCGCCGATTCGTGCGCGATCACGCTCGCGCGGGCCATGCGGCGGTTCACCGAAGCATTTTCATCCAGAAAAAGGGCGGGCTCATTGTAAAAAATAGCGCCCGGATGCTCCATTCCGCCATATTGGAACGACGGCAATAGTACAAAGTCGAATTTCCCGAACGGGTAGTCAATATTCGTGTACTCTTCCAACCACGCCAGCGATTTCGCATGGAGCTGGAAAACGTCGTCACGGTTGCGGTTTACCTTCGTTGTATCGGTCTCGCGGTAGTACATCGTCATTTCGCGGCCGTCCATCGTGCGGGTTTCTTTGAAAAACTTGCCCGCCGCAAATGCAAATAGGTATGAGCTCACCGGCTTCGTCTTGCCGAACTGGTACACGCTCTTGCCATTTTCAACGGTTTTGGCGTTCAATTTTCCATTAGAGACAGCCTCCCACCCTTCCGGTGTTTTTAAAGTCAGTTGGTAGGACGCTTTCAAATTCGGCTGATCGAACAGCGGGAAGCACGTCGAAGCGCGATCAGGTACGAAGAGCGTGTACAAGTAATCGTCACTCCGGTTGAGTGACTGATCCCCCGCGACAAAGTCGATTCCGACCTCGTTTTTCCCTTTACTCAAATGCTTTGAATCAATAACAATATGCTCATTGACAAACTGATAATCTACTTTTTTACCGCCTACGCGAACCTCCTGCAAAGCGCTCGCATCCACATTGAAATCCAGCACCAGCGCCGAGTCGACGGCATTCAGGTGAAAGGTAACAATCTCTTTCCCCGAAATCTGCCCCGATTTACCCGCCGGAATATCGAGCTCGATCTGATATTGAATGCTATCGATATGTTGCTTGCGGTACTGATTGAGGGCAAACGAAACGCCTTTTTCAGGGGCAGGGCTTTGCTGACGCGTGCAGGCGGAAGCCACGATAATTGTGGCAGCAAGGAAAATGAGAGGGCGTATGAAAGTCATGGGATTAAGTATACGCTCAAAAATAGCATATCCATTTTAATACTGGACAAAACTCCCTTCCTATTCCGTTACGAAACGTAACATTTTGTATATTGCTTCAAAAAATTCGCACACTATGAACGAAATGGAGATTCGCATGCGGATCGCTTCGCTGCGGCAGTATTTGCGGGATTTTCAGCACCAGATGACAGCTGAACAGACCGACCAGGTGCTGGACGTCATATCAAAGTTAATGCAGGTGCTCGCAGAGTTAGAAAAACGGAAAAGGTAGAATAAGGCATATGAAAACAATCACAGAATCAGCCCCCGATCAGCTCGATGAGCTGCTGGAAGCGGCGCGGGAAACTTTGGCGAAAGCGCAAAACTATCTTTCGAAAGACGGCAAAATTTACGAACTGCACGATTGGGTGACCGTTGCGGAATATTGCAGACGCTTTAACATTCCCAATACACAAACCGTTAGCAACTGGCTCAAACGGGGGATCATTCCGGCTGAGGATACGGTTATCATTGAAGAACTCAACAACACGCGTCTCATTAAGGCCATTCCATACCAGGAAGAGAAAGTTGCCCCGAGCAACTGATTACATTGCATTTTCAACAACTCAAACATGAACCACTTTTACAAGCTTTCCCTTTTCATCTTAGCTTTTTACATCAACAACCTTCAAGCCCAATCCCTGGCCCCGCTTACCGTCGAGAAAATCATGCGGGATCCGAAAATGTGGATCGGGACTTCGCCGAGCGATATTACCTGGGGTGATGATTCGAAAACGGTATATTTCAATTGGAATCCTGACAAAAACCCTTCCGATTCGCTGTATGCTTATTCACTTGCAGGTAAGAAAATCAGCAAGGTAGCCCCGGCCGACCGCAGACGCATGCCCGGCAAGAACGGTATCTATAACCGCGCCCATTCGATGCGCCTGTATGAAAAGAACGGCGACATTTTCATTATCAATTACAAAGATTTCGCAATCCGCCAGCTTACCAACACCACCGAGCGCGAGTCGGATCCGGTGTTCAGCGGTGATGAATCGGCAGTGGTTTTCGAGCGGGGTAATAACCTGTTCAGCATTGCATTGACTTCCGGGCTGGTCAGCCAGTTGACCGATTTTAAGACAGGTACCAAAAAAGCCGACGGTAAGCCCGGCGAGCAGGAGAAGTTCCTGAAAGCCGATCAGCTAGCCATGTTCGAGGTTTTGAAGGAAAGAAAAGACAAAAAAGACGCGGGCAAAAAGGTTACCGAAGCCGACAAGCCGGCGCGGCCAAAGGAAATTTACCTCGGCGATAAAAACGTAACCAACCAGCAAGTGAGTCCGGACGGTCGGTTCGTGACCTACGGGCTGGTGCAAACAGACAAAAGCGCCAAATCCACCATTGTACCTAATTACGTGACAGAAAGCGGCTTCACCGAGGACATTTCTGCCCGTACCAAAGTGGGCGCTCCGGCTTCCGAACATGAGTTTTGGGTATATGATGTAAAAAAAGACACCGCCAGAAAGGTTTCCACCACCGACATCCCCGGTATTTTCGACAAGCCCGATTACCTGAAAGATTATCCCAAACTGGATACTGCCTGGAAGAAAAAGGAACGGAAAGTTGTTTTCCACGGACCATTCTGGTCGGTTAATGGGCAGCATGCCGTGGTGGTAATCCGGTCGCTCGACAGCAAGGACCGCTGGATCATGTCCTTCGACCCGGCGACGCTTTCATTGAAACTCCTCGACCGCCAGCGTGACGAAGCGTGGATCGGTGGCCCCGGCGTGGGCGGCTATCCGCAAAGCGCCGGAGAGATAGGCTGGCTCGATGACCAGACGATCTATTTCCAGAGCGAAGCTACCGGCTACTCGCATTTGTACGCATTCAACATCGCCTCCGGCAAGAAAACCGCATTGACCTCCGGCAATTTCGAAGTACAGAATGTCGTACTTTCCAAAGACAGAAAGACTTTCTACCTCATTACCAACGAAGTACACCCCGGTGAGCAGCACGTGTATCGCATGCCTGTGACAGGCGGCGCACGTACGCGCCTTACGCACGCGGCGGGCGCGCATGAAATGACACTTTCACCGGACGAAAAGACCCTGGCGATCCGCTTCTCCAAAAGCACTGCTCCGTGGGAGCTGTATTTGCTGGATAATGCGACCGGAAAAAGCGCCCAGCCGGTTCAGATCACCCGTTCCGTTTCCACCGAGTTTCTCTCCTATCCGTGGCGCGAAGCTAAGGTCGTAACCATCAAAGCCGGCGACGGCCAGGACATTTACGCCCGGGTTTACGAGCCAAAGCAGTCGAACGGCAAAGCGGTCATTTTTGTCCACGGCGCAGGTTACTTGCAGAATGCCCACAAATGGTGGAGCCAGTATTTCCGGGAATATATGTTCCATAACATGCTCACCGACAAAGGCTACACCGTGCTCGACATGGATTACCGGGCAAGTTCCGGATATGGTCGCGACTGGCGCACGGGCATTTACCGCTTCATGGGCGGCAAGGACCTGACCGACCACACCGATGGCGCACAATGGCTCGTGAAAACCTACGGAGTCGATCCCAAAAAGATTGGCATTTACGGCGGCTCATACGGTGGCTTTATTACTTTAATGGCGCTTTTCACAACGCCCGATGTATTTACGGCCGGTGCCGCATTGCGCCCCGTTACCGACTGGGCTGCCTACAACCAGTCGTACACCGCCAATATCCTCAACGAGCCGCAAGCCGATAGCCTGGCTTACCGCAAGAGCTCCCCCATTTACCACGCGGCAGGTTTGAAAAACAATTTGCTGATCTGCCACGGCATGGTGGATGTGAATGTGCATTACCAGGACGTGGTACGTCTCTCGCAGCGGCTGATCGAGCTGGGCAAAAACAACTGGGAGCTGGCCTCCTACCCGATGGAGGACCATGGATTTGTAGAAGCATCGTCGTGGACCGACGAGTACAAGCGCATTTTGAAACTGTTCGAAGAGAAGTTGTAGCCGACCGGTGAGTAAATTCTAAAATTTCTAACCCTTATATCCAGCATAAAAAACGAAAACAACATGAACCGAAATTTCTCGAAGCTGAAAAGCATCTTCCTCGGCCAGGCGCTCGCCATTGCATTCACCGGTCTCGCGTACGCACAAGTGGGCGTGGGTGTGAAAGCGCCCAAAGGTGCAGAAGTGTACCTCGACGGCAGCCGCAAAATGCTGGATGAAAAATGGATTTACTGGGAAGGCCCGCGGTTTGCGGCCAAGCCGCCGATCAAATGGACAGTTGTGAACGACCCGGTCGATAAGGGCACGGTGATCAACTGTAACGACCCGGCATCTGCGGGCGGCTTATATGGTTCGGCGGATATTGTCACCAAGAAGCAATTCAAGGATTTCCGCGCACACGTGGAGTTTCTCATCACCAAACCCGGAGGAAACAGCGGCGTTTACCTGCAAAACCGCTACGAGATACAGGTGCTCGACGGCGATACGACATCGCACGGTATGGGCGCGGTGATCAACGAATCCAAATCGCCCTATTATGCCTACAACGGCATTGGCAAGTGGAATTCGTACGATATTCTGTTCCGCGCGGCGCGTTTCAAAGATGGGAAACTGGTGGAACAGCCGATGGTAACCCTTTATTTCAATGGTAAAAAAGTGCATACCAACCAGAAAATCAGCCAGGTTTGGGGCGGCAAAAACTCGGGTATCGATGGGGGTAACGATGGCGGCAAGGGCATTACCGACACTCCGGGCGGCCTGAAACTGCAATCCGAGGGCCACGATGTATATTACCGCAATATCTGGATCAAGGAAATGGAACTGGATAAGCCGGATACCAATTTTTGAAATACATCACGATAGCCTATGGATCACAGAGTAGTTTTTGATTTTGACATTGAATTTACCAACGGCGGGGGTATTCAGGGCCAGGATTTCCGGCTGGATATTGCCGGCGAAACAATTTCCGACGCCGAGCTCGCCGACTATATCGTGAAAGACCTCCGTCTGCTGATGGTCGGGAAGGTGAGCATCCTCAATAAGTTTTACATTCAGGAAAAACATAAACGCCAGCCCGTAGACCAGCTGTCGCCGGAACTGCTCGTCGATCTGAGCCACACCATTTTTGATGGATTGGTTACCTACAAAGGCCTTCCGGCACCGGTAATCTGTGATTTTCTCAGCCGGGAGGATTCAATCGGTAAATACGAAGAAGGTACCGAGTTCCAGATCGGCAAAATCGAGATGGTTAGCAACACAGGCACCTATATCGACTGTCCTTTTCACCGCTATGCGCATGGGAAAGACCTTTCGGAGGTTGAACTGGAGGCTTTTGCAAACCTGGATGCAGTCACGATCCATGCAGCGGGAGCGCTGGAAATAGGGATTGAATTTTTCCAAAACCTTGAAATACGGAACAAGGCGGTCATTGTAAATACAGGCTGGTCGAAAAACTGGAATACGGAAGCCTATTTTGAAAACCACCCGTTCCTCACGCGTGAGGCGGCCGAATACCTGCGCGACTGCGGTGTAAAACTGGTAGGGATCGACAGCCACAATATCGACGATACCCGCGGCAACAGCCGTCCGGTACACACCATTTTATTAGGTGCCGAAATCCTGATCGTCGAGCACCTCTGTAACCTGGACAAACTCCCGGCGTCGGGCTACCTGTTCAGCGCGGTACCGCCGAAGTTCAAAGGCGTAGGCACATTCCCGGTGAGGGCATTTGCCACATTGGCCAAAGCGTAGGTTCTACTTGCTGTACCTATAAAAAACGGGATTGTCGCACTGTGCACTGACAATCCCGTTTTCATTTACGCTTACTTCTTCTTATAAGCAATCTTGAAAATAGTGCCGTTGAGGTCGTCGGTCACGTACAAGGCGCCGTCGGGCCCCTGCGCGAGCCCGCACGGGCGATGCTGGATCGGGCCAGTTGGTTTGGCGAGGTCGGTACCTGCGAAATTATCGGCAAAAATCTCCCATTTGCCCGGCTTGCCATTCACAAAGGGCACAAAGGCCACCAGGTAACCTTTTTTCAGTTCTGACGACTGGCTATGGAAAGCAATGAAAGCCCCATTGCGGTACCTTGCCGGGAACATATTACCTGTATAAAACATCAATGCATTCGGTCCTAAATGCGCAGGGAATGCGACCAGCGGGTTGATCGCCTTCTCCCCACCCGTCTTCTTTCCATCGCCGCCGTACTCCGGTGCAAGCATTTTCTTGTTCTGGAAATGATCGTAATAAATGTACGGCCAGCCCGCATCGTCGCCCTCTTTCAGGCGATAGAGCGTTTCGGCTGGTAGCTCGGCGCTGTGCTTGGGGGTATAATATTGCGGGTACATATCGTCGAACTTGCCGCGACCGTGTGTGGTTGCATACAAGGCATTGGTTTTATTGTCCCAATCGATCCCCACCGCGTTTTTCACGCCCGTCGCGTAACGCGTGCCGTCTGAAAACTGCTGGTTGAGCTGCCCGGCCTTGAAACGCCAGATACCGCCCGCCGAATCGAGAATGGAGCAGGGCGACATGCCCTTCGCCGAACCCGCCGCACGGCAGTTGTCGTTGTAGGACCCTACGGTTACGTAAATATTGCCTTTGTTGTCCAGGGTAATCGGCTTTGCATTGTCGCGTCCGTGGTCGGTCAGTCCGCCGATAATGCTTTCCGGTTTATCAAAATCGATGATTTCGTCCTTTTCATTCAGTTTATACCTGAAAACACCTTTGTTGGAAGAGCTATATAAAAAACCGTCCTTGATGGCGATGCCCGTGCCGGGGTAATCACCGAAAAGCTTCTGCTCATCGATCGCCCCGTCGCCGTCGGTATCGCGCAGCAGGTAAATACCCTTTCCATCTTTCAGTTTCGAAAGCTTCACATACATGTCGCCGTTTTTACCCACCACCATATGGCGGGTAGCACCCAGGTCAGTGGCCAGCACGGTAGCCGAGAAGCCAGCGGGTAGTTTCAGTTCCTTTGCGTCAACAGGCGCGTAGAGGGGGGATTTCAGGGGGAACTCGTTTCGGTAACCGAACAATACGGCGGTCGTAGCGGCCAATACTGCCAGGGCTCCGGTTGACCGGATTAATTTTCTTTGCATGCAATCGTAAAATTGGGTGAAAACACTTATTTTAGGTAAAAGCGTACGGGAACGCTTTTTTAACCAATACCCAAAAACGACTACCCGATTTTAGTACATTTAACCATTACAGCTATGGGCCCATACGATGAAGACGACGAATTATATGATGATGATCTTCCCGGGAATTATCCAGCGGGTGAAGACATTTACCGTCAAGGACTTATTGACCCGGATATTGATCCCGAAGATATCTCCCGCGTCAAGCGTGAACTCGACCTGGACGCCGATGAATGGAACGAAAAATCGTTTGAGGACGACCTGACCGGCGACGATCTCGACGTTCCGGGCTCAGAATATGACGATGAGGACGAGGAAATCGGAAGGGAAGATGAGGAAAACAACTATTACAGCCTGGGTGGTGATAACCACGAGTGGCAGGAAGAGAACCAGGGCGACTAGCCTGACGCCCGGTTCCGGCGAGCCTGATGCGTAACTGCGTCAGGCTTTTTTGTTTCGGAACGGCCCAAATGTATTTTTTATTTAAATTTAAAAATAAGAGGAATGTTCGTTAATATTTTAATTAATACAATATCCTTCCTTGTTTGCAGGCATTTGGATCAGATATATTTGCCCTATCGCCGATAACGACAAATTCTGTTTTCTATGACTAACCTGCGAACCCTCCTTCTATCCGTCGTCTGCCTGTGGACGATCAACGCCAACGCTCAACGATACGAACTCCGCGATGACTGGAAATGCATCCCGGCCTCAAAAATGAAAGATTCCGGCACCGTCATTTCCGCTCCTGATTTTGTATTGAACGGGTGGCAGCCAGCCGTCGTACCCGGCACGGTACTCACCACCATGCTGGAAAATAAACAGGTTCCCGATCCATTCTGGGGCATGAACAACAAGCAGATTCCGGATATTTTCCACACCGGGAGAGCGTATTATACCTATTGGTTTGTCAAAGATTTTGAAGAGAAAGTCGGGCCGGGACAGGAAGCCTGGCTGCATTTGCGTGGCGTAAATTACAGCTGTGATGTGTTTTTGAACGGCAAGAAACTAAATACCAAACTGCATTCAGGGATGTTCCTTCGGCAGACTTACAACATTACGGGGCAGCTCCGCAAACAAGGCAAAAACCGGCTTGCGGTGATCGTGTACCCGCCCGACCAGGTGGGTAACCCGAACGGCGGCCAGGGCGGTGATGGCACCATCGCACGGAATGTAGCGCATCAATATGTAGCCGGCTGGGATTGGATCCAGCCCGTCCGCGACCGTAATACCGGCATTTGGGACAAGGTAACCATCGAAAAGACCGGCAAAGTCAATATCAAAAACCCGCACGTGGTTACCGTGGTACCTGGTAAAAGAATACCCGGTTCCGACCAGCAACCGGCGACCATTAAGGTAACCGCCGAGCTCGAAAATGCCGGTGCGATACCGCAGCGGGGCATTTTGCAGTATACTTTGGATGGCAACAAGGTTACCAGGGAGCTTACTATTCAGCCGCATTCGACGGTGGAGGTAAAATTGCCCGACCTGAGTCTGAAAAACCCGAAACTGTGGTGGCCAAACGGCTATGGGCCGCAGGATTTGTATGATCTTAAAATGCAATTCACGCAGGCCGGAAAAGTCTCCGATACCGAAACGCTGCACGTAGGCGTCCGTGAAATACAAGCCGAATGGAACACAACCACCCGCAGCAAACAAATATCCGTTAACGGACAGAAAGTGTTCATCAAAGGCGGTAACTGGATCATTTCCGACGCCATGCTCCGCTTTTCGGACGAGCGCTACAATGCCGAAGTTCGTTTCCACCGCGACATGAACCTGAACCTGCTCCGCATCTGGGGTGGTGCATTGACCGAGCGTCCCGAGTTCTACGAGGCCTGCGATCGCTACGGTATATTGGTCATGCAGGATTTCTGGGGTTCCGGCGACTGCAACGGCCGCTGGATCGACCCGGCCAAAGCCGACGATCAATGGACGCGCCGCAAATATCCGGACGATCATAATCTCTTCCTCGAATCGGCTGCCGACCAGATCAAAATGATCCGCAACTTCCCGTCCCTGGCTATCTGGTGCGGTGGAAACGAGATTACCCTGCCGGTCGACATCATGACACCGCTGCGCGACTCCATCCTGCCCGCACTCGACGGAACACGCTGGTTCGTGGATTATTCCAATTCCGATGACATGTCGTTCAACGCGCTCGGCGGCAATGGCGACGGTCCCTACGGCATTCAGCCGCTGACCCGCTTCTGGAACTACCGCACATGGCCCTTCAATTCCGAAATCGGTTCCGTGGGAGTTGGCGATCATCACTCGCTCGAAAGGTTTTTGCCCGAAACCAACCGCATCGCCCCCGAGTATTCAGCAGAAACGCGCCGCGAAAAAGTGGATTCGGTTTGGCAATACCATAAATACATTGGCTACGACGGCTCCATCGAGCCTTACGGCAAAGCCACCGATATGCGCGACTTCGGCAAAAAAGCCCAGCTCGTCAACTTTGACCAATACCGTGCATTGATGGAGGGTTTCAGCGCGCACATGTGGGATTGGTACACGGGCGTGATCATCTGGAAAACCCAAAATCCGTGGACATCCCTTCGCGGGCAGATGTACGACTATTACCTCGATCCGAACGCGTGCCTCTATGGCCTGCATTCCGGTAGTGAACCGTTGCACGTGATGTACAACCCAGCCGATACTGCCGTGGCGATCGTGAACAACACGTTCAAGCATCAGTACGACCTGATGCTCGTCATCAATGCCATCGATATGAAAGGTAATATCAAGAACCTGACCCAGGTTTTTGTGGAAATTGGCCCTTCAACCACTCGCAAGATCATTGATATTAACCGGGAGATCAGAGAAATGGCCCAAAAGGAAGGAATGTTCCTTTCCCTGCGCCTGCTGAACCTCGACCGGAAGCCCGTCAGCGATAACCTCTACTGGCTACCCGATGCTGCGGGCAAGTACAGCGGTTTGCAAACGATGCCCGATTCAAAAGCTACCGCAACGGCCCGTATCGTTTCCAGCGGTAAAGTGGCGGTAACCCTCCAAAATCCTGCCAACGCGCCGCTCGCATTCTTCAACCGCATCGCACTAGTTGATCCGAGTACCAAAAAACGCATTTTGCCTGTGTTCTACGACGACAATTATGTATCCGTACTGCCAGGCGAAAGCAAGACGGTTTTGCTCGAATATAGTGCCCAGAAAGGGCTGGCGCCGGTGGTTTCTGTCGAAGGCTGGAACTTACCAGAGAAATTGATAACAATCGAAGACAAGTAACCAACAAGTATGAACTAACCGTGGGTTGCCTTTTCCCTGAAAAACCACCCCGGAACTATGGATGCATTTACGCCCGAAGCATTTAAAAAAGAGTTTGTTGCGATTCTCGATTATTGGGAAAAGTATGGGCCGGATACGGAGAAGGGCGGGTTTTATGGAAGAGTTAACTATGATAACCAGCCGGTGAAGGACTCCGCAAGATCGGTGGTACTTACCGGACGGCTCCTGTGGACGTTTTCGCTCGCACACCGGTTGCTGAAAGAGGCCAAATACCTGACGCTGGCCGACCGGGCTTATCAACAGTTGGTCAAAAGTTTCTTTGACGCCGAATATGGCGGCGTTTACTGGTCCGTGAATGCGGATGGCTCGCCGCTGGAAACCAAAAAGCAGATCTACGGCAATGCCTTTGCGATGTACGGGCTGGCGGAGTATTACCGCGTTACGCACTTTAAACCGGCATTGGAAAAAGCGCAGTCCCTTTTTGAGGTGATTGAAAAACACGCGTTCGACGCCGTAAATGGCGGTTACCGTGAAGCATTCGCCCGTGACTGGTCAACGACGGACGATTACATCCTCAGCAAAAGCCCGTGGAACAAAAGCATGAACACGCATTTGCATTTGGTAGAAGCATATACCAACCTGTACAGTGTGTGGCCGGATGCGAAGCTCAAAAAGCAGACGGCCGGAATGCTGGACGCGATCATTACGCACATTGTTAATCCGGAGACCGAAACCATGCAGCTCTTCTTCGACGAACAGTGGAAAGCCAAAGACCATATCGTTTCATTTGGTCACGATATTGAAGCCTCCTGGCTGCTGTTCGAAACGGCGGAGATTTTGCACGACGAGAAGCTGATCGCCCGGATGAAAAAGAAGTCGATCGCTATGGCGACGGCGGCTTCGAAAGGGCTCGGATCGGACGGGGCATTGAATTACGAGTACGATCCCGCAACGAAACATACCCAAACCGATCGCAGCTGGTGGGTTGCCGCTGAGCAGCTTGTCGGGTTTTACAATGCCTACCAGCTCACAAAAGATTCGCAGTTTAAAACAAAGGCCGAAAAAAGCTGGGATTACATCGTCAACGAGTTCGTCGACCACGAAAGGGGCGAATGGTTCGGCACCGTCAAAGAGGACGGCACGCCGGTAAAAGGCGACAAGATCAACTTCTGGAAATGCCCTTACCACAATGCACGCGCCTGCGCGGAAATGTGGCGCAGGCTCGGCAAAGCGTAATCAATTCAGGAACATTTCATCTACGAGCAGCAATGCGCGCTTGTCTTTGTTGCGGTGCCACGCGGGTATTTTGCTGAGTGGTTTGGCTACGATTTTAATGTAAGAAACCTGCTGCGGCGCAAACGCCCCCGCCACGCTGCGCAGCGACGCCCGCTCCCCTTTCACAGGCATTGGCGCCTTAAACTTCGTGAGCAATTTCATGTTCTCACGTGTGGTGCCACCCCATATTTCGACCAACTCCGGAGGGAAAATGCCCGTATCTTCTTCCACCATATAGCGCACGCCGAGCGACGACAGCGTAATCGGCTTCTTAAATTCCGACACAAAAGCCATGTCGTTGTCCCTTACCCCCGCCCAGTTATTGGCCCAGGCAGGATTATTGGCACCGATCACGCCCAGTTTATGATCGAAAAATGTCTTCACCCCCTCGGCCTGGTGTACGCGGTTCAATGGTGCCAGTAGTGTGCCGCTGTCGGGCTGATAAGCACTTTTGTAATAATCAAAGGTAATCATATCACTGCCGTACCAGCCATTTTTGTAGGCTTTGGCACGAATGGTTGTATTGCTGTTGATCACAGTTTTGTGATCCATCAACGGCGATTTTACGCTATCCGGCTCCGAACCATCCATCGTGAAACGCACATCCACCCCCTTGATCGGGTGCTGAATATCCACGACGAGCGTATGCGCGAAAATCGGGGAGGCATTCGTCATTTGCGGCGGATTGAGTTTCAACGGGTTCTTACCGTCGTCTTTGAACCCTCCGATGATGTTTATGCCCTTGTTGGCCTGCTGCAATTGCTGTACATCGGCCGCCGATAGTTTCGTATCCCAAACAGCGACCGTCTTGACACTTTTCAGTTGCGGCAACAATCCTTTCAGATCATTCAGGCCCAGCTTTGTACCGGACAGCGTGAGGTTTTGCAAATGCTTCAAACCCGACAGTTCTTTCAAACCCGCCGCACTAACATCCGTAAAGTTGAGGTCCAGCTTACGGAGGTTTTCGAATTTCGCAATGCTTTTCAAATCCGCGTCTTTAACGGGCATTTTGTTTAGGTTCAATGAAATCACCTGCTTGCGGATATCGCCCAGTTCATCGAGCTGGCTCACATTGTAGGCCGCAGCATTGTAAATGTTCACAGCCAAAGCGGGCGACTCGCGCGCGAGAGGCAATATGGTCCGGTAGTCGGTATTGAGTGCCTTCACTTTGTCCTCGTCGACTGCCGGGAAATCGTATTCTTCTTCCTGCGAATGCGGTTGCAGGAACGCGGTAGCGAGCATGCGCAGTGAGTCGGAAGCAGGTAAAGCAGTCAGTTTCTTTTGGAAATCGGCCTTTTGCTTAACCCACAATGTGAGCAGCGAGATTTCCTGCAAAGTAAGCTGCGCCTTACCCGACGGCGGCATGTGCTTTTTCTCTTCCATCGGCAAATGCACGCGTTGCAGCAAAAGGCTCATTTGCGGGTTACCTGGAACGAGCAGCTTACCCGATTTCCCTCCTTTCGTGATCGACTGCGGATCGGTCAGGATCAGCTCGCCTTTGAGTTTATCGGGATTATGGCAGCTTGTGCACTTTTGTTCCAGAATGGGCTTGATCACATTAGTATAAACAACCGCCTGATCCAAAGTCACTTCCGCGACTTCCTTCTTGCTGGAAATAGGCTCCCAAATGAAGTTGCTGCCATGCGTGAGCGCAGCGCCGTAATGGCCGGTCAGCACGAGTGCCACTACCGACAGCAATGCACCTGCCCGGGCTGCCAGCGATTTGTACCACCGCGCATTTCTCACCCAATAAATGATGGATGCAAAAAAGAAGATCCCCACCCCCGTCCATTTGTGGTAGGTCAGCGTAGCGCCTTCGTAGCCTTCCTCTCTCGACAAAAACAGGCCCATAATTACTGTCACCGCCGCGAAAAGTGCGCCGATCAGCAACAGGCCCTGCAAAAAGTTACGGTAGAATGCATTACCCGCATACTCCGGTTTGAAGCGGAAGAATTCGAGCAGCATCGCCAGCAGCAGGATCACGATCGGGAAATGCAGGATGAGCGGGTGCATCCGGCCGATGGTTTGCAGCCATACCGGGATCACGAGTTTGCTTTCGAAGAGCAGTAAAAACAGTATGAAAATATTGGAAGCAACTAATAACTGTTCCGCGAAAACCCTGAGTTTCAAATGCATTTATAATTCCACCAAAAAATGACCAATGATAAACAACTCTCAAAAAAATCAGCTGATAATGTCCCGGATCACCTTACCCGAAACGTCGGTGAGCCGGTAGCGGCGCCCGAGGTGCTTGAATATCAGCTTTTCGTGATTCAGACCGAGCTGGTGCAGGATCGTCGCCTGGAAATCGTGCACATGCACGGGGTCTTTGGCAATGTTGTAGCCAAGTTCATCGGTTTCGCCGTAGACGATACCGGGCTTGATACCACCGCCGGCCATCCAGATCGTGAAGCAGCGCGGGTGGTGATCGCGGCCGTAGTTTTCGGGTGTGAGTTTGCCCTGGGTGTAGCTTGTACGGCCAAATTCCCCTCCCCAGATCACGAGCGTCTCATCCAGTAATCCTCGCTGTTTCAAATCAGTTACCAATGCAGCGGATGCCTGGTCCACATCCATGGCCTGTTTGGTTATTTCGTAGGGCAGGTTCCCGTGCTGGTCCCAACCCTGGTGGTAGAGCTGCACAAACCGCACACCGTTTTCCGACAGCTTGCGTGCAAGCAGACAGTTGGCCGCGTACGTACCCGGCACGAGGCATTCAGGACCGTAGAGCTTGATGATATCATCCGATTCTTTGGACAAATCCATTACTTCCGGCACCGCCGTCTGCATGCGATAAGCCATTTCATATTGCTTGATCTTCGCCGTAATCTCCGGATCTCCAAACTCCTGGTACGACAATTCATTCAACTCCGAGAGCTTGTCGAGCATATCGCGGCGCTCTTTGCGGTCCATTCCTTCGGGATCACGCAGGTAAAGCACCGGATCCTCGCCCTTGCTGAACTGCACGCCCTGGTGCACCGAGTCGAGGAAGCCATTGGACCACAATTTGGAATACACCCCTTGCCCATTACCGACGCCACGAGAGAGCAAAACCGTGAAATTCGGCAGGTTTTTGTTCTCATTACCCAACCCATAGCTCAGCCACGAGCCCATACTCGGCCGGTTGCCCTGCTGTGAGCCGGTTTGCAGGAATGTCAATGCCGGGTCGTGGTTGATCGCCTCGGTGTACATCGAGCGTACAAAGCACAGGTCGTCCACGATTTTGGAAGTATAAGGCATGAGATTGCTCACCCATGCCTGCGACTGGCCATATTGTTTGAAATCCACGAAAGAACCCACGAGCGGAAACGACGCCTGGTTGGCCGTCATACCCGTAAGCCGCTGCGTACCACGCACGGAAGGTGGTATTTCCTGCCCGAACATTTCGCGCAGCTTCGGTTTATAATCAAAAAGCTCCTGTTGCGAGGGCGCGCCGTTTTGGAACAAATAAATCACCCGCTTCGCTTTCGGCGCGAAATGCGGGATACCCGGTGCAAGCCCTTCCTCTTCCAGCCCGCCTCCTTTCAGCAGGTCGGGCATGAGCAGCGAGCCCAGTGCCACGCTCCCGATACCCAGGCTCATCGTAGAGAGAAAGCGTCTTCTATTGAAACTAAATCCGTGTTCAATGATTTCCTTTTCCATTTTTTATCTGACTTCGGCTTTTTTTAAACTTCGGCTTTCGGCTTTCGGCCGTCGGCGTTTTTTAAATACCACACTTATATTTACAATATCCGAAAGCCGACTGCCGACGGCCGACGGCCCTCAAGATTTCGTAATCGTTTCTTCCAGATTGTAAATCGTGGAAATGACGCGCATCAACGAAGCAAGCGCCTTTTTATCCACGTTTTTGGTGAGCGGGTACTCCCCTATCGAAATCATCTTCTCAGCCGTTTTAGGCTGAATTTCTTTCAGTTCTTTCGCATAATAGCCTGTAAGCACTTCCAGTTCTTTCTGGCTCGGTTTGCGGCAAACAATCTGCCTGAATGCCTTCGTGATCTTCTCCTCGGTGGTGGTCTTTTCCTGCAACAGTTTCGCAGCCAGCACACGCGATGCTTCCAGCACCGTCGGGTCATTCATCATCACCAATGCCTGCAACGGGGTATTGGTTTTGAGACGCCTTACCTCGCACAAGTCGCGATTGCTGGCGTCGAAAATTGCCATAGTGGGAGGCGGAACAGTGCGTTTGATGAGCGTGTACATGCCGCGGCGGTAGAGACTCGCGCCATGATCCTGGTTGTATACCGACAGTAACCCACGCCCCGACGTAGCACCTTCCCACAAGCCGGCAGGCTGGTAAGGCTTCACGCTCGGTCCGCCGATGGTCCGGTTGAGCAACCCGCTGCTAGCCAGCACAAGGTCTTTCACAAACTCCGCGTGTATGCGGTAGCGCGGGCCACGCGCCAGGTACACATTATCCGGGTCACGCGCGAGGTGTTCCTTCGTGACCACGGCCGACTGCCTGTAAGTGGCAGACATCACCATTTGCTTCACAAACCGTTTGATATCCCAGTTGTGCTCCATGAAGTCCACAGCCAGCCAGTCGAGCAGTTTCGGATGCGTCGGCAACTCGCCCTGCATTCCGAAATCACCGGAGGTTTTGACAATACCTTTTCCAAAGAACTCCTGCCAGAGGATATTCACATACACCCTCGCCGTCAACGGATTACGCTTATCGAATAGCCATTGCGAAAGCCCAAGGCGGTTTTTAGGGTACTTTTTGTCAAATGGAAGGATCGCGGCAGGCGTCCCGGCCTGTACTTCCTCGCCCGGCGCATCATAGGCCCCGCGTTTGAGGACGTAAGTCTTGCGCAACGTGTCCAGGTCCCCCATCACAGACACGATCAGCCGGTTGGTATCGGGCTTGTTAATGAATGTCAGGATATTCTTAACCTCCTCGTTACTGATCTCCATCAACGGTTTCTTCGCATAAGTCTCCGGCCCGCCGATCACCGATTCGATGCCCACTTCATTTACATTATTGAAGAATGCGAACATCTGGTAATATTCCTTTTGCGAGAACGGGTCGTATTTGTGGTCGTGGCAATGCGCGCATTCGAGCGTAACCCCAAGCAGGCCTTTACCGAACAAATCGTTGCGATCGGTTACATACATAATGCGGTATTCCTCGGGTATCACCCCGCCCTCTTCGGTGATCTTGTGGTTGCGGTTGAAGCCCGTTGCCAGAAGTTGCTCCTTTGAAGAATTGGGAAGCAGGTCACCGGCTAGCTGCCAGGTCACAAAATCATTATAATGCATGTTTTTGTTGAAGGCATGGATCACCCAGTCGCGCCACGGCCATTGGGTACGGTAGCCATCGTCCTGGTAGCCGTGCGAGTCGGCATAACGGGCGAGGTCTAGCCAGTGGATCGCCATTTTTTCGCCATAAGTCGGGTTGGCGAGCAGTTTGTCGACGACCTTCTCATAAGCATTCGGGCTATTGTCGGCCAGGAACTCGTCCATTAGCTGCAAGCTCGGCGGCAGACCGTTCAGGTCGAGGCTCAGGCGTTTAAGCAGGCGTTCCTTATCGGCTTCCTCGCTGGGTTCGAGTCCTTTCTGCTCCTGCTTTTCGAGAATGAAATAGTCGATATCGTTCCGGGCCCAATCCTCGTGATCCACCTCGGGCCGTTTTGGCTTCTTGGGTGCCACAAATGCCCAGTGCTTTTCATATTTAGCGCCCTGTTTGATCCATTTCCCGATCAGGTCGATTTCCCGCTGGGATAATTTGAGATTGGAAGCCGGCGGCGGCATCCTGAGGGTGGTATCCTCGGTAGTGATGCGCAGGTAAACGGCGGAATGATCGGGCTTGCCTGCCACCAGTGCATGCGCTTTGGGATTGTCTTTCAATGCGGCAAATGCGCTCACGGGGTCGTCGAGGCGCAGGCCCGCTTCCCGCTTGTTCGCATCGGGGCCATGGCAGGCCAGGCATTTGTCGGAAAGAATGGGCCGGATATCGAAGTTGTAACTTACCTGCTCGGGCAGTTTCTCCTCAGCAGCACTACTCTGCTTGTTGTTGCACGACTGGAAGCCCAAAGCAACTACAACCGCTACGGTCAGCAGCAAAAAACTAGTCCTTAAATACATCATCTTGGGTTCAGGTTCTGTGACATTTTTTTACCCAATATTTAAATTTAACTAAAAAAATGCACATTTATTGAAGCGATAATACCAATTTGGAATCAACGAACTGTCCTGTTCTATACTGCTCTTGTCCAATTTTTTACTTTTAACCAAACAAAAAGAGCAATGCCGTTCAGACATTGCTCTTTCGCCGGTCGGGGGTATCCCGAAAAAACCTATTTACCTGCTGTTATCCATGCATTGGCCTTATCTTCGAGCAGTTTAAGCGGTACACAACCCGATTCCAGTACCAACTTGTGAAAAGCGCGGATATCGAACTTCGTTCCCATTTCTTTCTCTGCCTTCGAACGTAATTCCCGGATTTTCAACTGACCGATCTTGTACGACAGAGCCTGTCCGGCGCCTGCCATGTAGCGCTCCACTTCCGCCGTGATGCTCTCCTCCGATTCGGCCTCATGATCCAGCGAGTACTTAATCGCCTGATCGCGCGTCCAGCCTTTCGCATGCAGGCCGGTATCCACCACGAGGCGGATCGCCCGGTGCATTTCTGCGCTCAGCATGCCGAAATACTGGTAAGGATCGGTATAAAGCCCCAGTTCCTTGCCCAGCGACTCGGTATACAATGCCCAGCCTTCGCCATAGGCACTATACCAAAGGTTTTTGCGAAACTCCGGCAGCGCGGTGTTCTCTTGCTGCAATGAGATCTGATAATGATGCCCCGGAATAGCTTCGTGCAGAAAAAGACTCTCATCGGAAACGATATTGTATTCTTTTGCATCCGGCACCGGCACATAGAAAATACCCGGCCGCGAACCGTCGGGCAATCCCGGATTGTACTCCGCAGAAGCCGACGCCTCCCGGAATGCCTCTGTCCTGCGCACTTCGAAGGGCGTTTTCGGTGTAAGTTCAAAAAGCTTGGTCAGGTTGGGCTTCATTCGCTCATGAATTTCGTTGAAATGCGCAATTACCTGCTCGGCTTTGGTGAAAGGCATGAGCTTTCTGTTGGCCCGCACTGCATTGAAGAAAGATTTGAGATCGCCCTGGTAACCTACCTGCGTCTTCACCTTCTCCATTTCGGCCGAAATACGTGCTACCTCTTTCAATCCGATCTGATGGATCTCCTCGGCCGTGAGATCGGTGGTGGTGTAGTACTTAATATAGTAATTGTACAAAGCCTTGCCGTTTGGAAGCGCCGCGAAGCCATCGGTCATCCGGCCGGCAGGGAGGTATTCCTTTTCCATGAAAACATGCATTTTCTGGAAGGTAGGAATCACTTTCGATTCAACCATTGCAGCATATTCCTTTTCAAGCCTTGCCTTGTCTTCGTCCGAAAAGTCCTTCGGGAAGTTCTTGACGGGCGAATAAAAGAGGTGATCTTTCACCGGCCCGTGATCCATGTCGGCAAACTGCGGGATCACCTTTTTGATCAGCGGCGCAGGCAAAACATAGCCCTGCTTGATCCCGTTACGCATATTTACGACAGCCGTATCACACCACACCACGAAGCCGTCCACCCGTTTCAGCCAGTTATCATAGTCTTTCACGGTTTTAAACGGTTGCAAGCTGCTGCCGCTCGCCATTTGCCCGATCATCAGGTGGGTAGAGAAAATCTGGTTGATCGGCATCAGCTCCACAGGGTACTTTAAGCCTTCCAGGTTAATGCCGCATTCCCATTCGATCAGATCCCAGCTTACCTTCTCCTCCGGGGTCAACTTCCCGCGGTCATACTTGGCGAGTTCATCCTGGTATTTCCGGTAAAAAGCGATCATACGGGATTTTCCTGCCTGCGAGAGGTCGTCCGACATCTTGTCGTTGTAACGGTTATCACCGTTCATGGTTGCTTCCAAAGGGTAGAGTGGAAGCCTTTCTTCGTAATAGCGGGCAAATACTTCACTAATCGGTGGCATAGTACCTTCTGCTTTCTCTGTTTTTTTCTGGCACGCCTGCATGAGCAGGATCGTAGCGACAAACGCGTAATGAACCAGTTTTTTCATGAATAATATCGTTTGGAACAATGTAAAGTAAACAAAAAGTGCCGGAAGAAATCAACGTTCTCCGGCACTTTCAATGTAGCAACAGGCAAGTTTCTTGCTTATCCTGTGGTGTTAATCGTATAATTTCCGAGGATATTCAGCTCTCCTCCTCCCTCTACTTCAATGTTGCGGACAGTGATATTCTGGCCAACTGCCACCACATGGCCCGGGTTCACGCGCACGTAGTCGCCTACGCCCGGGGGCCGTCCGGCCGACCAGATCGAACGGTCGGGCCACGCGCCCGAGGCAGTCGTTTCGATCACATTCGAGAAAAGGGAAGTCGTTTTAAAATTCTTGAATAGCAATGAGTCGGTGACGGTGCTTTGTGCGCCGAACCAATCCCGCAGGATATCGGAATAAATCCGCCTGAAATCCACCTGCATTTTGATCTCCTGATTCTCATTCGTCGGGCTGGTGGTCGGCGGTTCGAGATCGTTGTTGAGATCCGGTACAACACCTACCATCTGGCGTTTGATACCTGTTCCAAAGACAAACATCGGTGCTGCAACACCATGATCGGTGCCCCTTGAAGCATTGGAATTGGCACGTCGCCCGAAATCCGAGAAGGTCATGCCTATAACCCTGTCGGCAGTCCCCTGAAGAACCAGGTCGTTCTGGAACGACGACACGGCCTCGGAAAGTTTTTTGAGCAAATTGGCGTGGGTTCCCACCGTTGTATCGCTTGCCGTAACCTGATCGCCGTGCGTGTCAAAGCCCCCCAGCTCCACAAAATAAATCTTCGTTTGCAACCCGCCGTGGATCAGTCTCGCCACGATTTTGAGCTGCTCCGAAAGCTCGGTGGTAGTGCCCGCGGTCGGATATGTCGCCTTGGTTGAGCCTGCGTCATAAGCCCGCTTGATCTGCCCGGAATAACCGGTAGAAAGCAATTGCTGCTGCCGCACGTGCTTGATCATCTCCCCGGCCTCGCAGCAGGGCAAATCGCTGGACGCCAGCCCCTGGCCGCCATTCAGCAGCGCATAGAAGTTATTGACGTTCTCCACCGAGATATTCATCGGGCTTTGCGGCCCCAGCAGACTCGTCGAGTTGAGCACACCGATCTGCAAGGCCAGGGGGTCCTTCATGGTATCATTCGGATAATTCTGGGGATAACCCGGAAAACGGTTGTCGAGGTAACGCCCGGCCCATCCGCTGTTGGCATATTGGTTGGCATCCGTAGCGGTCATCCAGATATCAGAAGACCGGTGGTGTGACTGGTTGGGATTCGGATACGACACCGAATTGACAATCGCCAGCCGCCCCTGATTATACATATCCCGCATACCGGTCATCGACGGGTGCAGCCCGGCTTCCGCCATACCCGACAATGTGAGTACCTTGTTTTGCGGAATAGCAATGTTGGTCCGGATACTCTGGTATTTGGAATAATATTGAAGCGGGATCACGGTGTTGAGCCCGTCATTACCGCCATTCAGATAAATGATCACAAGGATGCGGTCGGTAGCCGCAGCAGCCGTTCCCATGAGCGAACGCACAAGGGATGAGCGGTTACTGAGGCTGGTTATGCCAAATCCGTTTACCATTACAGGTAACGCCATGGCTGAGGCTGATGCCAGAAAATCTCTTCTTTTCATACAATTTCTAATTAAAACACCTCATACTCAGCCATCCTGATCATATACCGCATCAGGTTGGAACATCTGTTTTTAACGGCATTGGCAGCGGTGGTACTCGCCGGGTTGCTGCGGTAGGCATTCAGCTCATAGCGCCATTCAATCCGCGGCAGGTTGTTCATAAAAACCACATCAATGAGGTAGGTTTTCTGCGCGTCCGAGAGGTCGATCGCGAAAAGGTTTTTGGAGAATGCAGCCAACACTTCATCCGGGGTAATGGCCTGAGTATTCGTATCTGCAAAATTCGGCTGGATTTTCTGGATCCAGGCCAGGAAATCGATACCCAGAACATAGCCCGGTTTTACAACCTGGCTCGGGAAAATGATCGTGTCACTATTCCCTCTGCGCGCGGTGATCGTCGAGCCGTTGATCCAGTTTTTAGAGTATCCAACCTGGTAATAAGGCGGGTAGCCGAACACCAGCGGCTGTGTGAGAATTTCGAGGTTCATACCGCCCATTCCCCAAAGAAAAAAACGGATATAATTGATATATGCCGCAGTGTCCGTCATCATGTCCGGGCAAGGGAACTCGAAATAGCGCCCCATACCGAGCAAGTATTCCATCGGCGATTTGATGATCGCGCCAATGTTCTGGTCACTGAAAAATATCTCGCTTTTGAGCAGCTTTTCGAGTACCGGCTTGATATTGTAATTATTCTCCGGGCTCGCGAAAAACGCCGCCAGCGGAATAATCACATTATTTTCGATATCCTGGGTCACATTCTGGTTCACATACCAGCGGTAGAGTTTGCGGCAAATATGCTTGGGCGTCTCGGGATGCCTTAGCAGCATATCCACCAGTTCATTCATCTCTACGTCGCCGGCGGTGTCGTCGCTGCGGCCCTGTATGGTAATGCCGCCGTACTTGGCCGAAAACGTTTTGTTGGACGTATCGTGGTAGTTCCTATGGAAATTCGAAGTAAAATCGGTCGTCCCGTTAGCGTAATAGTTGGTAACCATCCAGCCCGTCAACACTTTCGATGCGGCCTTCACATCCTCTTCGGTATAGTTGGGATTACCGTAGTAGTCTTGCTGCCCTACGGTAAAAAGCTCCTGTAACTCCCTGGCATAGTTCTCATTAGGATGATCCTTGTTATTCCCGTGCCCGTTCTGAAAAATAAGCATGGCAGGATCTTTGGTGATTCCGATGGTCATCGTTTTGAAATTCCCGAGGCTGTTATCGCGGAGGAATTTCAGGTACCGGTACATGTATCGGTAGTCGGCCATGACGTTCTGCGACACCACGAAATGGTTTTGCCAGAAGGCCGTCAGCTTTTCGAGCACCGACGGCTTATTATTCTGCAACATCATCACTCCCACCCACCAATAGCGCAAATACACGCTCAATTCACCACTTCTGGACGAGACAAACGGGAAGGCCGTAAACGGCTGCATGTAGTATGGGCTCGTAGGCGCATAATCGACTGGCGGCGGGGGCGACGCAGTGTATGAAACGTTCGCAAATAGCTGGTCAACGGCCGTTCCGGGGTTCAGACCGGTAAATGCGGCAATCTCTGAGCGTGTGGGGCCCATAGTAGCTCTTCTGAGCAGGTGAGCCGCTTTGTTGGCCGTGAGTGGTACAGTATAAGGATCAAGATAAGCCATAAGTCATTGAATTAGTATTTTCCGTCCGGTTGAGCACATGATCATCTGTTGATCAGCACCTTATATGATTTTGACAACCCATCGGTAAAGGAGAATTTCAGCAGGTAAAGTCCGGTAGGCATCCGGCTCACATCAATACCATCGCCTGAAACCGCACGCGATGCATACACAGTCCGTCCGCCGGCATCCGTGAGCCTGGCGGAGGCCAGGTTTTGCCTGATATTTGGAGAAAAGAACAGCTTTTCGGCAACCGGATTAGGGTAAACGGCCCAGTCGGACAGACCATCCATCGCCACCTTGACAATGCGGCTGTATGCGAAGGGCTCATCCGTGCTGTCCGTCGCGCGGTCTACCATTTTCAGCCGGTAGAAATTTTTGCCGCCCAGGGGACTTCTATCCGTAAACTCGTACTGCGAAGGCGCCGTGGGCGTTGTGATACCGTCTCCGCGGGCCGCCACGCTGCCGATCAGCTGCCAGGATTTGGCATCATCGCTGCGCTCGATATCAAAACGGCTGCTATTCACCTCTTCGGACGTCGACCATTCGAGATAGCTCGTGTGCTCGCGTGCGACGGCCGTAAAACTCACCAGCACAACCGGCAACGCCCCGTCACGCAATGCAGCGAGCGTATACACATTGTAAGTATTGGGAACTACGTCAAGAATAGTAGTCAGCGATCCGGCTGTCTCCGTGCTGGGCTGCCCGAAAAGAGAAGTAGCGTCGACATTGGCAGGCAAATTCACCCATTTTGTACCGTCCCAGCCGGCGATAGTCAGTTTGGAAAGCCCGCGGTTGGTCACCAGTGCATTTACAGCGCTACTGCTATTCCACGAAAGTGTAATGCGGCTCGGCGAGGTGCCATTGATATCCCAATATTCGCTGGTACTGATTGCAGCCAGCCCCTCTCCCATTGAACTGGTACTGAATGGACCGCCTTCCGGCAAAACGCCATAATCACCGCCGGCTGGATTGCTCGTTACAGCCACCGCCGGGTTGACGCCGTAGTAAGCTCCAACGGCCTGGTCGGATCCCACCGAAAACGGCCGAAGCGCACCATTATCGCCCACGGGAAAAATGAAGGGTTCCGAGCCTGATTTTTTGATGTAGCCGTCGATAAACTTGCCATCTCCCAGCACGCCGGAAGTGACTGCTGCACCGAAACTTACAATCCCAATGGGCGAATCTCTTTTGGTAAAGATGGCACTATTGTCTTGCGCGCTCACACCCCGATTACCTCCCCAGAAAAACAACACAGATAGAATTATAGAACAAATTCTAGGCATAGTTATAAGATTGTTCAATACTACATCAAATATAAAATAAATCCGTCACACAATATGGTACAAAATCATACCAATTAATACTACAAATTAATTAGTATCCGGTAAAAGTACTGTAATTATCAAGCAAATAGCGCCTATCCATAGTGGAAAAGCACTTTTTAAAGCCCTAAAAAAATTTAAAATTCTTCTACAAGTTGACTAAGAAATTTAGATACGCTTAGAAACTATTCGCTTAGTTTTATTTCATTCCACACTATGAATACAAAAGAGGGGACATTAATTTGCGGCAGCAGCTGATCAACTATCCACCTCATCATCACGGACAGGGTATCCTGGTCGATATAAAATCAATCGCGAAACGGCAATGAAACAGAGCGTGCTCATTATCGGAAGTTCCAATACCGACATGGTGGTTAAAACGGAACATTTTCCCAAACCCGGCGAAACCGTGCTGGGCGGGACATTCCTGATGAACCCGGGTGGAAAAGGTGCCAACCAGGCCGTAGCCGCGGCAAGGCTCGACGCCGATGTGCGTTTTGTAGCCAAAACCGGAAATGATATTTTCGGAAAACAAGCACTGGAAGGTTTCAAAAAAGAGGGCATCGATACCCGGTTCATGACTGAATCGGCCGGTCTGGCATCGGGCGTTGCGCTGATTACCGTCAATGCACAGGGGCAGAACGAGATTGTTGTGGCTTCCGGCGCTAATATGGACCTGCATCCCGCCGATATCGCCGACAATGCATTTGAGAATGTAACGCTGGCCCTTCTGCAACTGGAAATCCCGGCGGAAACTGTGCGTTGGGCATTGGCGAAATGCGCGGAAAAGGAGATCCGGGCGGTCCTTAACCCCGCCCCAGCTATGGAGCTCGGCCGGGAGTTCCTCAACGGCTTGTACCTGATTACCCCCAACGAAACCGAAACCGAACTCATCACCGGCATTACCGTGGAAGGTGAAGAAACACTTCAAAAGGCAGCACAATACCTGTTTGACCTGGGTGTACAGAACGTCATTATCACACTGGGCAGCAAAGGCATCTACCTCGCCGGAGAAGGTTTCACAGGCATTATCCCGACGCCGGTCGTAGAAGCCGTGGATTCCACCGCCGCGGGGGATGTGTTCAATGGCGCATTGCTGAAAGCACTTGCCGATGGCAAAACGCTCGAACAGGCCAGTCACTTCGCTTGCCGGGCAGCCGCCATTTCCGTTACGCGTATGGGCGCGCAAAGCTCAGCCCCTTATCAACATGAAATAGATTCCTTTTTTAACTAATCATGAGTAAAATCCCCGTTATCATAGATTGCGATCCCGGCCACGACGATGCGCTGATGCTCATGCTCGCGCACGGAAGCGGACATTTCGATATCAAAGCCGTTACCATTTCGGCCGGCAACCAGACGCAGGCGAAAACGTTGCAAAATGCACTGAAAGTGCTGACGCTCATTGGCGCAACCGATATTCCGGTGTACCATGGTGCCGACAAGCCGCTGTTCAGGGAACTCGTCATCGCGGATTATGTGCACGGTGAGACCGGCCTCGACGGCCCTGCCCTGCCTGTGCCCGTTATGCAAGCCCAGCCTATCAGTGCAGTGGAAGGAATTGCTGCCATACTAGCCGCCTCCGAATCGCCCGTTACCATTGTACCCACCGGCCCGCTGACCAACATCGCGACGTTTTTACTAGCTTACCCGCATCTCAAAAGTAAAATCGAACGCATTTCGCTCATGGGTGGCGGGATATTCCGGGGTAACATGACGCCCCTCGCCGAGTTCAACATTTACGCAGATCCCGAGGCAGCAGCCATTGTTTTCAAAGCCGGTGTCCCTATCACCATGTGCGGGCTCGACGTGACGCACAAAGCGCTTGTTTTTCAGAAGGATATCGAACTTTTACGCGCATTGGGGAACAAGACCGGCAAAGCAGCAGCCGATCTGATGGATTTCTTTTCCATTTTCTACCGGGAAAACCGCGTGGAACTCAACGGTGGTGCCGCCCTGCACGACCCCTGCGCCATTGCGTGGCTGATTAACCCCGGCATTTTCAAGACGAAGTCGTGCTATGTCGATGTGGAAACAAAAGGCGAGCTTACCCGCGGCGCAACGGTGGTGGATTTTTACAATACCCTGCAAATGGAGCCCAACGCGACGGTAGCCTACGATATCGACCGCGACGCGTTCATGGATTTGCTTTTTAACGCGATTAAGGTGTTGCCTTAAAGTAGTACCGAAACCTCGTCCTCGACATCCTGACGTGCGGCACGGTGGCGTACGACCACATTACCCGCGTGAAGGATAACCAGGCCCCCAAAGGCGCAGAAGGCCATCATGCCGACCATCGGCATGGCGGTATTGTTATGCAGGAAACTCACAATGGCCGAGATAACAGCTCCCGCGCCCATACGCCAGCTGCCCATGAGCGCGGACGCGCTACCCGTGTGCTTGCGGAAGGGCGCAAGTGAAAGCGCCGAAGCATTGGGGCCGGTGAGGCCCTGTCCGGTCAGAAATACGAACATCGTCCCGATCAGTGAAAAGAGCCCGAACCAGTTGTTGTACACGCCAACGATCAGGAACAGCCCGACAATGCTTTGGTATATTAGCGTAAAGCGGATAATCTGCTCGCTGGTGTATTTTTTAAGTAAAAAGTGGTTCAACTGGGTGGAGCCGATCATCGCCACGGCCAGGAACGCAAAAATCCAGCCATATTGCTGCTCAGAGACTTTATAAATGTTCATAAATACATCCGAAGAGCCTGAAATATAAGCAAATGGCGCGGCTGTTGCCAAACCGCCTGCGAGTGTGTAAATCAAAAACTGGGGCTGCGAAATCACGGTGATGTATCCTCCCAATACCGCCTCGGGACGTAGCGACACTGTGGCATCGGCACTGCGCCCGGTGGGCAGGAAGAAATAAATGGCCATGATAATCAGGCTCACAATACCCGCCAGGATCACGAAAATCCAGTACCAGGCGATGGAAGCCGTCACGTAACCGCCCACCGTGGGTGCGATCATGGGTGAAACAGCGATCACCAATGTGATGAGCGAGAAAACCTCCGCACGCTTATCGGCTGGGAAAAGGTCGCTCACCAACGCCTGCGACGCCACGAGACCTACACACCCTCCCATTGCCTGAAAAAACCGCATGGCGATCAGCGCATCCACGGATGACGTCATGGCACAGCCGAACGAGGCGATCACATACAATATCAGACCGGCGTACAGTGGTTTCTTACGACCGAAACGATCGAGCAGCGGACCATAAAGCACCTGACCGATACAAATACCAATGAGATAACTCGTTAGCGAAAGTTGTACTTTGTCAATAGTGGTTTTCAGATCCGACGCAATCCGGGGAAAGCCCGGCAGGTACATGTCGATGGAGAACGGACTGACGGTCGCCAGCGATCCGAGGATCAGGATAATAAAGAAGTATTGCTTACGGCTCATGGACTTACATTCACTCAATGCAAAGTTAACGGGCTGCTAAGCATATTAAGTTCCTGTATTTTAATAAGTGCAAGAATTTCATCAATCCGCCATAAAAAGGCTCGCGCAACCGATGTTTCCATTGGCCCGTATTTTGTATATATTTAATATCACAATCCTAACTTTTCATTTCAAATCTGTACACATGAGAGCTGTTTTTATTCTGGTAACCATTTTTCTGTTCAAAATGAACCTGCCGGCCCCGGAAGTTACCCCAACTACTATTCCGGTTTGTCATACGCCTGCCAATGCCATGTCGGAACTGGCCGCCAATGTAGATTTCCGGATGCTGCACGAAACACCGCTGCCGTTTACCTACCAAGGTGCCGGCGAAACCGTCACTTTCCCCACAGCGGATGGTAAGACCGCCTCGGGTTTTCTGCTCAAATCACCGAAAAAATCCGACAAATGGCTCTTTGTCTATCAGGAATGGTGGGGATTAAATGACTATGTCAAACAGGAAGCCGCGAAACTGCACAAAGACCTGGGCGACGTGAATGTACTCGCATTGGATATGTACGACGGCAAAGTAGGCACCACGCGCGAAGAAGCCGGCCAACTCATGCAAAGCACACCCGCCGAGCGCCTGGCCGCTATTACGAAAGGCGGTATTCAATACGCAGGCACCAATGCGAAAATCGCCAGCATCGGCTGGTGTTTCGGCGGAATGCTGTCATTGCAGAATGCCATTGCGGGGGGCAACCAGGTCGTAGGCTGCGTGATGTATTACGGCCGCCCCGAAGGCGATGTCGAGAAGTTGAAAAAGCTTAACACCGACGTTCTGGGTATTTTTGGTAGTCAGGATCAGGGCATCCCACCGGCCACGGTCGCCAAATTCGAAGAAGACATGAAAGCCGCCGGCAAAAAAGTGACCATCAAAATGTACGACGCCGTCCACGCCTTCGCCAACCCCAGCAACCCGAAATACGACGCCAATGCCGCTGCGGATGCTTACAAGCTGTCGTTAGCGTATTTGAAGAAGAAGTTGGGTTAGAGTTGCCATCTACACGGGAATATTGGTAACGAAGCCAAAATAAGCGTCACGGGCGAAAATCCCCGCAAGGTAAAATCGCGTTAGCGATGTAATATTGGTAGCAAACATTTGTCGAAAAGTAACCGGCAAAAAAATCCATCTTATCTCGTTACTAAATTCGTCTTTCAATCGGCACAGAACTTTAAAGCCCGGCTTATCGTCGGGCTTTAAAGTTCATACAAATCAAGGAATTGGCTTAACGTAACTATTTCTGTCTTCCCGAATCGCTTCAAGTCTAACAAGTCTCTCTTGTTTCCCGTAATCAGGTAATCCGAAGAGCTGTCCTTGCAGAGCGCCAACAAAAAGTCGTCCTTTGGATCCGGACTATGCCTTACAACCGAAGTTGTTTCGAAATGCAGGCTCTTTTCAGATAGGAGTTTCAGAAAGTCTTTGATCTGCGCTGTCGACACGAAACGAACAAATTTGGGGCGAAAAATCACGACGCTAAGTTCACTCAATAATGCATTATCCGTAATGACTTCAAACCGCGGGTTACTAAGAACAAGGTTGAGTCGGCGCCGTGAGTTTCCATTAATCAGTGCACTGACATATAAATTCGTGTCGAGAACTACCCGAATCAATTTGATTCGCGGCTTTCCCGAACCGCCTTTATTTCTTCGAAAATATCCTCTTCTGTTATTGAATCAATGTCCGGAAGTGCTTTGGACAACTCCTCCCAACGCTCGTTCCAAGAAAGTTTTTCCTCCTTTACCGATATCAACCCTAGATCTACCAGATCGTCAATCAAGCGTCTGGCTTTTGGATCGTTTATTTCAATAGTTAGCGTTTCCATGATATTCAGTTTTAATCTAAAATATGAATTTCAACACCTAAAACCAAATCGAATGTCCTAACGCCATAAAGCAACAAAGCCCGGCTCATCGCCGGGCTTTGTCATATCTTTCAAGAAAAGAACTTACTCCCCTTTTCTTTCCAAACGCAATACCGGCGCAGCGGTGTCGGCATTCTCCGTTGTATGTGCGGCGACTGTTACGGCCTGGGATTTCTCGTCAACCTTTACACTTGTAGCGCCGTGCGAACCGGTTCCGATATGCGGGGCGATTACGAGAGAAACAATCGACATCAATTTAATGAGGATGTTCATCGACGGCCCGGAAGTGTCTTTGAATGGATCACCTACCGTGTCGCCGGTTACCGCAGCTTTGTGCGGGTCAGACTTTTTGTAGTAGGTCTCACCATTGATCACTACCCCTTTCTCAAACGACTTCTTAGCATTATCCCAGGCGCCGCCGGCGTTGTTTTGGAAAATCCCCATCAACACACCCGAAACGGTTACCCCTGCCAACGTTCCACCCAATACTTCGGGTCCGAACAGGAAACCTACCAACACCGGCACAATAAGGGCAATGAGGCCCGGAGCCACCATTTCCTTGATGGATGCCTGGGTCGATATCGCCACGCATTTATCGTATTCGGGCTTGGTTGTACCTTCCATAATACCCGGCAGCTCGCGGAACTGGCGGCGTACTTCCTCCACCATCTTCATGGCGGCGCGCCCTACCGCAGCAATAGCAAGTGAAGAGAAGATAAATGGTATCATGGCCCCTACGAACAGACCTGCCAGCACATTGGCCTTGTAAATATCGATGGAATTGATCCCCGCTACACCGCAGAATGCAGCAAACAGTGCGAGAGATGTCAAAGCAGCAGAAGCAATCGCGAAACCTTTACCGGTTGCGGCGGTAGTGTTGCCCACTGCATCGAGAATATCGGTGCGGCCACGTACTTCTTCGGGCAAATGCGCCATTTCGGCGATACCGCCTGCATTATCGGCAATCGGGCCGAATGCGTCGATCGCCAGCTGCATGGCCGTAGTAGCCATCATACCGGCGGCAGCGATAGCCACACCATACAAGCCCGCCACTTCATAACTAAGGAAAATACCAGCAGCCAGTACCAAAGTCGGGATCACTGTGGACTCCATCCCTACCGAAAGCCCTCCGATAATGTTGGTAGCATGGCCCGTAGACGACTGGTTCACAATCGACTGGACAGGGCGCTTGCCCATTGCGGTATAAAACTCGGTGATCATCGACATAATGGCCCCCACGACCGAGCCCAGCAGAATCGCCAGATACACATCCATCGCCGTAAAGTCGACACCGCGGATATTCAGATTACCCTCAGGCAGCATCCACATCGTGAGCGGATAGCTTACCACCAGCACCAATATGATCGAACCCCAGTTGCCGCGGTTCAATGCGGCCTGTACGTTACCATTGTCGTCGCTCACGCGTACGAGGAGCATGCTGATGATCGAAGAAATAAGGCCTACACCTGCAATCACCATCGGCAAAAGGATCGGCGCGATACCCCCGAAGTTATCGGTACCCTGCGCCACGATTTCACGGCCCAGTACCATTGTTGCCAGAATTGTGGCTACATAAGATCCGAAAAGGTCGGCACCCATACCGGCCACATCGCCCACGTTATCACCCACGTTGTCGGCAATGGTAGCGGGGTTACGCGGATCGTCCTCCGGGATACCGGCTTCCACTTTACCCACTAGGTCGGCGCCCACGTCGGCTGCCTTGGTGTAAATACCGCCGCCTACCCGCGCAAAAAGGGCAATCGACTCGGCACCAAGCGAGAAACCCGCAAGGACTTCCAGCACACGCTCCATCGGAAGGCCGTTCACATCCGTGCTATCGCCTACAAAAGTGGAATACAAAATGATAAACAAACCACCCAATCCCAACACGGCGAGGCTCGCTACGCCGATCCCCATCACAGAACCGCCGGTAAACGACACTTCGAGCGCTCTCGTAAGGCTCGTACGTGCCGCCTGCGTGGTGCGCACGTTCGACTTGGTAGCGATATTCATCCCGATATATCCGGCAAATGCGGAAATAAAGGCCCCTACCAGGAACGATACGCCGATAAACGCGCTGGAATTTTCAACCAGTGTGCCTGAGTAACCCAGTATCACACTCACAATAAGACCAAAGACAATGAGTACACGCCATTCGGCTTTCAGGAAGGCCAGGGCACCATCTGCAATTGCGTCCGCTATGGTTTTCATTTCAGGACTTCCACCATCCTGCCGGACAACCCAGCCTCTTTTGAAGAACATAACCAGCAAGCCAACAAGGCCTAACGCCGGCACTAAATAGGTAATGTTACTCATGCGATGATCAACGATTTGGTTAAATGGTTTTTTATAATTCTCGTAAATATAGAGAAAGGCACCTCATATCAAAATCGCAAAACCCTTATTTTTGATCAATTCGTATAGATTTTATAAAAATTCGGAGAGTTTTTGAGCCAATTTCGAAACACTATTTTGATAACAAACTGGATCTCAAGGAATAACAGGAATACCCGACAGGAGCTGTCTTGTCGCGATTTAATAGAATAATAAAATGAATTATTTGGGATAATCAATGAAAAACAGACCTTAAAATGCCTGTTTTAACGCTTCGGACGAAGCAGGGCCAGCAGTAAAAAGCTACCCACAAAACCGACCACGCCCACCGCTGCAGCAAGTAGCGTGCCACCCAAAAAATATTGTACGAAGTTGACATGAATCGACTCCAGCGTCAGGTTTTCCAGGGAAGTGATCTGTACGCCATTGCGGTAAAACAACCCGCCGAATTTGTAGCTAGCGTAAATAATGAATGGAATCGCCGGGGGGATGCTGATGTGCGCGGCGGTCAGGAATAGGACCTTGTTCATCCGGAAAACGATCGACAGCGGGATGCCCACCATCAGCTGAAAGCCCCAGATCGGCACAATGCCCATGAAAAACCCAAAACCCACGGACTTGGCTTTGCTGAAATTGCTTTCGTCGGACTTTACTGCCTCGTCGCGGATGATTTTCCAAAGGCCTTTTTTCTGAATGTAGCGGAACAACCGCTTCGGAAGGTAATACACCAGCGTGAGCGTGACCAGCCACGTATTGAGGATACTGATGCGGGTAAAATCGCGGAACGGCCTGAAATGCGTCACGCGCTCGTCCTTGTCATAAATCACCTGGATATTGATCGGTACAATAGGCACATCTTTCCAGGCCATTTTGACGATGACTTCGATCTCCGTTTCGAATTTCGTCGTGAAAAGCGACATTTTTTTCAACGGCCCGAGCGGGTACAGGCGAAAGCCGGTCTGCGTATCGGGCAATGTGAGCCCGGTTTCAAATTTGAACCAGAAATTGGAGAACTTGTTCCCGAAAGAACTCTTGCCCGGCACGCCTTCCTGCTGCATATTCCGCGATCCCATCAGCAATGCGCCCGGATTTTCGATAGCCGCCCTGATAAAAAGCGGGATATCGGAAGGCAAATGCTGGCCGTCCGAATCGATGGTGATCGCATTCGCAAAACCCAGCCGAATGGCCTCCACAAATGCTTTTCGAAGCGAAAAGCCCTTTCCTTTATTCACTACATTATCCAGCACGCGGATTTTTGCACCGTAACCGGCCAAAATGCTCGTCGTATCGTCCGTAGAGCCGTCATTTACCACGATTACCTCCTGCCCGGACGCATACTGCAAAACGCCGTCGATCACCCGCCGCAATGTGTTACGGTTGTTGTAAGTAGGAATGATCACACAGCATTGAATGTCCGAGAGGGTCATTGTGGCTTTTGAATGTTGGGTTTAAATGATTGACTGGAAACTGGCCCGGGCTTTGAAATAGGTCTTTTCCCCATGCTTGCCCACCGCATTCACGTCCAGCGGCTCCACACCTTTATACTGAATCTGAATCGTGAGCTGAGGCGTTTCGGTCGGATTCAGCACTTCCAGGAACTTGCACGTGCTCATTTCCTTCAATGCAAATGCTTTACCCAACGCTTTTGACAAAACAGCCTTCACCATTTCCAATTGCACAACGCCCGGGAGCACTGGAGATCCGGGAAAATGCCCCTGGAATACCGGATGCGCCGCGTCGATTTGCAACGTGCAGTTGATCTGTTCGGGAGTCTGTTCCAGGGTAGTAATCGTATATAAATTGCTCAGAGGCATGGTTATCAAAGGTCTTGGAATAGGTTTTCAGCGATCGGCTGATTGAATTTTTCCTGCTGAAACTTCATAATGCTCTTGTCCCCGCCCTTCTCGAAAAAAGAGAGCTCTTTCAACCGCAGCGAACTCCGGGAGAAGTTCATCGTGATTTTGGAATAAATATTCTTTAAACGGCGGTTCACCGGCGTGAGCACGATCTGGTACTCATCGCTATCTTCCAGAACAGCCGATGAAAAACCTTTATTCTGCTGAAAATCACCATTCACCAACCCGATCATCAGCTCTTTGATCTGCGCCGCCATACGTCCTGCCTGCCCCACATTCTTCTCCTTGTTGCCCTCCTGCACGCGCAGCTTCTCGCCATTGATCAGGATAATGTATTTCGAAGGCGTCCGTTGCTCCCAGCGCATTTTGTCTTTCTGCTGGTAGTAAAACAATCCCGACGATTTCTCGGGCTCTTTGAGCACAGCCAGGTATTTCTCTTCGGTAAAGGATGCCTGAATGGAGGTGGTGGCCTGCGAAGTCTTTCTCAGCTCGCCAAGTACCTTTTCGGAGTTGGCCGACGGCTTGAAAGATTGCGCTATCGAACCATGCGCCGCCATCCACAAGGCTATGATGCTGAATACTCTAATGCTTTTCATAAGGTTCTTTCCCGATCAGCCGGGGAAGCGGTTCTATTTTAATACCCATTTCGCGACAATGCCCGATGATGTCCGGCAGCGTGTCGGCCGTCAGCGACAGGTGGTCATGCAACAGAACGATGTCTTTGGGCTTTAATTTTGAAATAATGGTATTGATGAGCTGGTACTTGTTCTTCGCGCGCGTATCCATGGTGCGGAGTGACCAACCAATGGACTGCATTTGCAAATCCTTCAAAACGGCGGCATACCGCGGGTTCGTCACACCAAACGGCGGTCTGAAAAACACGGGCACCCGGCCGGTAATGTCTCGGATCGCCTCATTGCAGCGCTGAATGTCCGTGCGGAGCTTCTGAGTCGAAAACAGTGCTATGAGGTAATGATGGCTGTACGAATGGTTGGCAATCGTATGTCCTTCGTCCACAATGCGCCGTAACAGTTCGGGGTGGTTCACCGCTTTTCTCCCGATTACGAAAAAGGTTGCTTTCAAGTCGTTTTCAAGCAAAATGTCGAGAATGCGGGGCGTCGAATCCGGGTCCGGGCCGTCGTCGAATGTGAGTGCAACAGCCTTTGTGCGACCCTTATTGATTGATTTAACAAAATAATTGACCTGGATCTGCGCGGAGCCATAGGCCGTTATGCCGACAAACAGCAATGCAACGCCCGCCAGCACAAACCACAGGTAATCCGTCTCCCAAAAGATGATGGAACTGAGCGCCGCCGCGGTAATGCAGAAGAATATGAGAAGATTATGCTTCAACGGCTTTCAGAAGGGTTAATCCCAGGTTACTTTTCCTTAATCCATTACAAATCAACACATTCCTTACCTCACTATTCGTTCCCAGCAAATCCATCGCATAATGCAATGCGAATGCGGATCCGGTTGGATAAACACCTGCCAGCGACAGGTAATCGACGTTCAGCGCCGCCCCTTGCACAGGCGTGCCGGCGTATAAAGCGAGGTCGATATCGCCGGCCTGCAAGCCATTCCGGTCCAGAAACGCGTCGATGTCCTCCTGCCCATATTTCGTTCCGCCGACGGTGTATACATCAGCCAACACAGCCTTTGCATCGCCCTGGTTTTCAACAGAAAGCACAAAAAAAGAAGCAGCGGAAGTAAGCGGAGCACTGGCTTCGAATGCCAGTTGAGCTACAATATCTTCCAGTATATCAATATGCTCATCCGCCGCACCCACGAGCACGTTACGGTCGCCCTCGCGCAGGAGCATAGCCGCGTCGAGCAATGCGTGCTCGAACGACAGCGTGTTCTGCGTGTGGGTCATATTATAGCCATGGTTGCCGAGGCTCAGCGAGATCTGCCCCGCCATGGTATTGTGCGTCGATTGGATGAACGAGGTAGGCGGCAGCAATCCCTCCACGGTGAGCGAGGTGTTCAGGAACTTTTCGGTATCCTGCAAACAGCCAAGTCCCGTACCCACCACGATGGCGTCGGGCTGGCCGGTACCAGCTTGCTCAATGCAATCCCTGGCGCACGCAACCGACATTCTGAGGATCTTGCTCATGCGCCGCAACAGCCCGGCATCGATATAGGCCTTATAGTCGGGGCTGATCAATGCAGATGATGCTTCAACCGGCGCCAACGCCGCCGAAAAGCCCGGATTGCGGAACGTAGGCTGGTGCGAAATCGTGGACGCCGCCGATAGGTACAATGCCGGTTTATTCATATTTCGTCAAAACCAATGATGAATTATTTCCCCCGAAACCGAATGAATTGGAGAGCACCGCATTCACTTCCACGCCGGTTTCCAGCTGTGTTGCCGGTACAAGGCCGGTTTCGGCGATCGGAGTCCGGTAATTCAGGTTGGGGAAAATGAGGTTATGCCGGATCGCCAGCACCGAAAACACCGCTTCAATGGCACCGGCGGCAGCGAGCGTATGCCCGGTAAATGCTTTGGTAGAGCTGAATGGCGGAATGCGGTCGCCAAAAACGTTCTGTAATGCCACCGACTCGGAGTGATCGTTGTTCTTCGTGCCCGTGCCATGCGCATTCACATACGAGATCTGGTCAAGCCCGATGCCGGCACGGCGAATGGCATGCTCGATGGCCAATGTGGCACCTTTGCCGTCGGGCGACGAGGCCGTCTGGTGATAGGCATCGGCTGCATTAGCCCAGCCGCTCACATTACAAATGGGTTTGTTACCAGTCAGTTCTATGCTTTTCTCGCCTTCCAGCAGCAGGAATCCTGCTCCTTCTCCGAGATTCAGCCCTGCACGTGAGTCGTCGAATGGCCGGCACCATTGATCGTCGTAGATCATCAGCGACCGGAAGCCGTCGATGGTGAAGCCGCTCAATGCGTCAGATCCGCCTACGAGCACGCGGTCGAGCGTGCCTTGCAGGATCAGCCGGGCACCTAGCATAATGGCATTCACACCCGATGAGCAGGCGGTCGAAAGCGTATTAATGTACCCCGTAATGCCCAGCTCCTTCGCGATGCGCTCAGTCGTACTGCCGCTGTCGTGCGTTGTGAGCAGCCGGTAATCGGGGTTACTTTGGGCTAAATAATCTTTGTAAAAAACCTCGCTCCGGTCCATGCCGCCTACCGAAGTGGCCGAAATAATGCCGGTACGGATCACCCCGGAGCGTTTGTTATCACCCCAGGCTTCACGCGCTGCCTGCAAGCCGAGCAGGGAAGTCCGCGAAACGTATTCGGTGCCCACGCCCAATGCAGCGCGTAGCTCGTCATTGGAAGCCTTCACTTCGCCGGCCAGCGACGCCTTCGTACCTTGCAGGTAATGCAGCGGCCCGATGCCCGTCCTCCCCTCGCGCAATGCGCTCAGGTTTTCGTCCACCGACATGCCAATGGCCGACACGACGCCGATCCCGGTAATGCAAACGCCCATTCGGTGAGGAGGTTAAGCTGCTTTTCTTTTACGGATATACTCTGCCATCGTATCGATGGACTTGAATGCCTCCTTACCCTCTTCCGGGTTCGTCAGCTGAATGCCGTGGTATTTTTCGAGCAGCACGATCAGTTCGAGTGCATCGATCGAATCGAGGCCGAGGCCCTGGTCGTTGAACAGCAGCGCGTCGTCCGCGATATCCGCCACCGTCAGGTCTTCCAGGTTAAGCTGCTCGATAATTTGTTTCTTAAGATCTTCTTTTAAGCTATCCATATTGCTGATTTATTGAGCGTCTGTTAATATGCCGCAACCGTCTGCGACAGGTGGAGGAGGTTTTCTTCGTTAAATTCCGTTCCGCTTTCTCTCTCTTCCACCATAAAAAGAAAAACATCCGTGCTGCCTGCTGTCACTTCCAACCATCCGCCGAGCAGGGCGCGGCTGCCCGAGGCGAGCAGTATCCGGCTGTAATCGAGGTAAAAACCGGGGACGAATTTAGGCAAAACAGCAAACATATTTTCACCGTACCATTTGTTGAGAATGGCGATTTCACCCAGCACGATGTTGGGTAATGTATATACAAAAAGCGAAGGGCTCGGCGAGCCGCCACTTTCATAAGACTGGATAAACCGCCGGTCGGTCTCCGCGCTGGATGAGGCATTGGCAAATACCAATGCAATCTCATCGTCCGCGTATGCCTCTGAAATGCTCGGATTGGCCCGCTTGATGAGTTCCGAAGCCAGGTAACCGGCCTGCGAAAGCACATCCATTTTGTAAAATTTGGGGTATGCCAACTCCTGCTGCTTGTAAATCTGCTTGAACCAGGAATCTTCTGAACCCGCATCCCGCCGAGCGATTACTTCGCCGTTCACGAGCACCTCGCCGGCCCGCAGGTTGCAATATGCCGTAATCACTTTCATAAATCCCTGATCATCAATGAAGCATTGCCGCCACCGAAACCCGAGGCCGTTTTGAGAATCGTCCGCAGCTTTTTCGGCTCGTTTTCCAAAATGATATTCAAGGGTTGGGACGTACCCGCATCGCGGTAACCCAAACTCCTGACCAGCATGCTCTTCCGCATCATTTGCATACAAACAGCCGTCTCGATCACCCCGGCCGCGCCGAGCGTATGCCCGAAATATCCTTTCAGGCTATTTAATGGAATGTGCGAAAGATTTAGACTACCGAACGCTATTGACTCCATTTCATCATTAAATATCGTTCCCGTCCCATGAGCTGAAATGAAGTCAATTTCATCCCCAAGTACATCATTATACCTCAGCGTCTTTAATACGCTTCTTACCAGCCCCTCCCCCGTCCGCGACGGCCCCGAAATGTGGTTTGCGTCGTTCGCGCTTGTACCCGTGAGAAGTTCCAAAGGTTTATGTTTAAAAACCGATTGCGTACCGGATACCAACGCAGCTCCACAGCCTTCCCCTAATGTAATGCCGTTCCGGCCCGCGTCGAACGGCGCGCAAGGCTTATCGCTTACCGCAAAAAGGGATTGAAAACCGTACAGCACAAAGTCGGAAACCACATCGCAGCCGATCACGATCACGTGGTCATACTGCCCTGCTTCGACCATATTACCCGCCACATTCAAGGTGAGCACACCCGAAATGCAGGCATTGGAAATCACGACGGGCAAATGCGCGAGGTTGAACGCATGCATGACCGCAGCACAGGTTTCGCTGAACGGATCGCGCAGGTAATCGTCCAGCGCGCCTTTGGTAGAACTGATCAGCACCATCGTGCGGTCAGAAGCGAGGATGGAAGCATCGATACGCTCTTTGAGCACTGCCAATGCTTTGATTACCAGTCGCTGAAAGCGCAATGGGCCGTTCAGACCCGTTATTTTGGATAAATGAATATCTTCCTTGTTAAATCCGACCGCCGGAGCGAGCGCTATGCCGCTGCGATTTTCACTGAGCACCTCCCAGTTATCCTCCGCAGTGTCGCCCAAAGGGCTTATAATGACCTCCGCACCAATGTAGATCATAGGTCGTACTGCGCTTTCCATTCCTTGTAAAAATCCGGAGAGATCAGTTCCAGCTCGCGCGACTCGCGATCCAGGAATACCTGCATGGTTTTGCCCGTAGCACAAAGCTGCCCGGTAGTAACATTAATCACCTCGTACTCAAACTGTATTTTCGCCGATTTGGTGGGGATATACCGGGTAATGACCCGAATGACCTGCCCATAGTAAACTGGCGCCTTATGGTCGATTTCCGACTTCACGATGGGCGTTACAAAGCCTTTGGCGTGGATGTCAAGGTATTCCAGTCCGAATTTCTTCCCGAAAGCCTCCCTGCCGTCCTCGAAAAATTTCAGGTAGTTACCGTGCCATACCACACCCATGGCATCGGTTTCGCTGAATCGGATATCAATATCTATTTCGGAAGCAATCATCAATCAGTTATTAGGGGTTACTCGCTTATTACGATTTTTAGTTCACATCCCAGCAATATACGCCCATCCAGGAAACTTTCGCCCTTTACGAGGTAAATATTTCCCAACCGGTGCAAGGGGGTAACCACCGTGCGGATTGTACCACCAACCGGAGGCAACTCAGTCACAAGCACTTTGCTGACCGCCCCGATAAAACCGATTTTGGGCTCGCCTCCTTCCTCCCTGTCCAGGTAACCAAACGACGCCGCGCAGGTCTGCGCAATGTGCTCGATCAGCCCTGTTTCCTGAAAAAAACCTTCCTGCACCAACACATTATCGCGGGTAACCGTAAAATCGGATTCAAACTGCTCACGCGTGGCGCTCACGAGGTTATCGATCATCACAAACGGCGGACGATGCGGGATATAGTCGGTGATGGCCTCTTTGGCGACGATCATTATTGAAAGAAATTGAAATAATTAAACCATTGCTCCGGAAACGCTTTCACTTTCCGTTCCAGCTCTTCTACATACAGCTGCGCAACTTCCTCCGGCTTCATTTTCCCCTCAATCGGCTTCGTGGCGCTTAAATGGTAGCTGTATTTACCATCCTTGGCTGCAAATACAAAGGTAACCGGCGCATTGAACTTCGAAGCGATCACGAACGGACCGTACGGAAACTTCGCTTTCCGCCCCAGGAAATCCATTTCGATGTATTTGGCGCCTTCGAGGTAACGATCCGCGTGGATAGCCACGAACTCGTTGTTCACCAAGGCATTGCGGATGGATATGATATGTGAAAGGTCGTCCTTGATGGCGATCACCTTAAAACGCGAGCCGCCGGTGGACAGATCCATGTATTTCTTGATATTCTCAACCTCCGCATCCAGCATCACGATGTTGATGGTCGGAGTAATGCGGCCTTTCAGCAGGTTACCGGCTGTTTCCCAGTTGCCCACATGCGCGCTCAGCAATATGCCCCCCCTACCTGCATCGCGGATGTCGATCAGGTATTGTTCGTTTTCAAAAACGTGAGAGAATTGCCGGTCTTTCCCCAGCAGGAACGCTGCCCGGTCCACGAGCGTCTGCCCGAAAATATAGAAGTTTTTCCGTGCCATTTTTCGGGCATCGGAACCGGCAATGTGAAGGGTATTCTGATAAAAATCCAGCAAAGCACGCCTGGGCTTTGCCGCGAAAAGATAATAGTAGTAAGTAACTACCCGCAGGAGCCCGTAGGCAAACCCGAGCCCCAGGGTATTGATAAAAAACAGGAAAATTTTGTAACCCGTTAACGATCCTTTGGTCTTACCGTCCCAACGGCTCATTCTTACAATGCAAGTTTCTTACCGACAAGCTGATAGAAATCACCGAAGGTTTCAATTCCTTTAAAATCCTCTCCGGTGAGCTTGATATTGAGGTTTTCATCTATGAGCACAACCAGATCGACGTAGTCGAGACTGTCCAGATCCAAAGTGTCTTTCAGACTGTTTTCAGGAAGAATCAAATCCCGGTCTACCTCAAATTCCTCAGATAAAAAATCTCTGGTCTCTTCAATAACTTCTTCCAAACTCATTTTTACGTCGTTAGCATACATAGCTACAAAATTAGTTTATTCTTGCCGATAGTTTAAAAATATTCCCAAATTTTCAAATAAAAGCTCCACGTCATACAATAAATTCCACTGAAAATCATTGCAGTTGGCAGATGGAATATTGGAGGTTGACAAAAATACAGAATTTCGATCGGCAGCCTACCGCCGTTCACGAAGTTGTAGTAGTAATGTGACGGGCTCTTTCCCAGCCCTGCGCTCAGATTTTCCGGACGATCAGCGTGGAATTGGTACCGCCGAAACCAAACGAATTGGAAAGAAAACAGTTGATTGCCTGCTCCTTAGTTTCCGGAATAATGTTGATTTTCGCCGAATCTTCGTCGGGATTTTCGAAGTTGATATTAGGTGCGATGAAGGAGTTCTGCATCATCAGCAATGAGTAAACGATTTCGCTCGCCCCGGCCATCCAGCATTCATGCCCTGTCATCGATTTCGTGGAGCTCACAGGCACATCGCCGCCGAACACCTCGTAAATCGCGCGGGCCTCGCTGCCGTCGCCCACCGGTGTGGATGTGGCGTGCGCATTGATGTAGTCAACTTCGGCGGTGGTAATGCCGGCCTGTTTCAATGCCATTTGCAGCGAGCGCGTCTGTCCGTCGATGCTGGGGTTGGAAATATGATCGCCGTTGGACGAGAAACCGTAGCCGATCAATTCGGCCAATATCGGCGCACCTCTTTTCACAGCGGCTTCGTAAGATTCCAGGATTACGGTAGCCGCGCCGCCGCTCGGGATCAGCCCGTCGCGGTCGCGGTCGAAGGGGCGTGAAGCCTTCGTAGGCTCCGATTCACGCACCGAAAAGGTACCGAGGCCATCGAAACTCGCCATCGCCGACGCATTGATCTCCTGTGCGCCCCCACATATCACGCGCTCCTGCAAGCCCTGGCTGATCATCAGGTAGCCCATCCCGATCGAATGCGAACCCGACGCGCAAGCCGCGCTCAGTGTGAAATTGATGCCTTTCAACTTGAAAATCGTCGAAAGGTTCATATTCACGGTGCTGTTCATGTTCTGGAAAATGGCACCTGAGCCGATCAGCGTCGTATCGTGCTTTTCCCGGACTTTATCAATCGCCTCCATCACCGACGCCGCGGTACTGTCGTTGCCGTAGATAATGCCGGTTTCTGTTTGTTCGAGGAAGTCCACGTCCAGGCCGGATAATGCCAAAGCTTCGTGCGTAGCCATGTACGCGTACACCGCGGGCTGGTGCATACCCACGCGCTGGCGGCGCGAGAGGTAGTTTTTCAGGTCGGGCTCCTGTACCATGCCCGTAAGGGCCGAACGGAAGCCGAAATCTTTCCTTACCTGATCGAACACGATCCCGCTTTTACCGGCATACAACGATTTCGTAACCTCGCCCAGGTTCTCGCCCAGACAGGAATAGATGCCGATACCGGTAATGACAACCCTATGGCTCATGGATTATGAGTAAATACCTCCGTTAATATTGATTACCTCTCCCGTAATATACGCAGCCTTGTCGGAAGCCAGGAAGCTTACCAGATGCGCCACCTCGTCGGCCTTGCCAAACCGGTTCATCGGGATCATTTGTTTCAATTCGTCCTCGTTGAGGTCTTTGGTCATGTCGCTCGTAATGAAACCCGGCGCCACGGCGTTCACGGTAATTTTCCGCTTGGCAACCTCTTGCGAGAGGGATTTCGTCGCTGCGATAATCGCCCCTTTTGCCGCCGAGTAGTTGGTTTGCCCCGCCACGCCCTTCATACCCGACACCGACGCGATGTTGATGATCCGGCCCGAGCGTTTCCGCAGCATTTGCTGGATCGCATTCTGGGTTACATTATAAAGCCCTTTCACGGAAATATTCAGTACATCGTCCCAATCCTTCTCCGGCATCCACATAAACAGCCCGTCGCGGGTAATGCCCGCATTATTCACCAAAACACCGATGAACTTGTCTTCGTTCTTTTCGCGCCAGCCGTTCAATGCTTCGTCCACTTCCGGCTTGTTCTGCACATTGAAATGCAGCAGCTCGCCACTGCCGCCATTGGCCTGAATTTCCGCCAGCGTTTCTTCCGCCGCGGCCTGGTTAGAGGCATAATTGACCAATATATGTAAACCATGGTCCTTGGCAAGCTGGACCGCGATGGCCCTGCCAAGCCCCCTGGATGCACCGGTTACCAATGCGCAATTCATAAGTGGAATGGGGTTTCTTTGATATATTCAAAAACGGCAGCAATGCTTTCGAACTGCGGCACGTCGTCTGTAACGAACTTTGCACGTTCACGGATCTGCGCGTAAACCGATTTCGCATTCGGCGAAAGTTTCTCCTTTTCCTCCGGATGCAGCAAATCGATTGCCTGGCAGATCGCCATGATATGGATCGACATTACCTGGAATGCGTTTTCAAGCACCTGCTTCGCGATCACCGCCGAGTTGGTACCCATGCTTACGATATCCTGGTTGTCGTTATTGTTTGGAATACTGTGAATGTAAACCGAAGTCGATAGCGCCTGGCTTTCGGCCGTCGTGGATGTGGCTGTAAACTGCACCCCCTGGAAACCAAAGTTCAGGCCCCAGGTTCCTGCATTGAGGAATGGCGGGAATTTACCATTCAGTTTGCTGTTCATCAGGAAGTTGAGCTGGCGTTCCATGAGCATGGTGAGCTTGGTGAGTACAAGTTTCACCTTATCCATTTCCAATGAAATATAATCTCCGTGGAAGTTGCCGCCGTGGAAAACGTTGTCGTCTTCCGGCCGCACAATCGGGTTGTCATTGGTTGAGTTCAACTCATTTTCAACCACTTCCTGCGCATATTGGATCGTATCCAGCACCGGGCCGAGAATTTGCGGCACGCAGCGGATTGAGTAGTATTCCTGTATTTTTCGTTCAAATTCGGTCTTCTGCATGGCCGTATCGTCGCGGAAAAGCTCCTCGCGGCTGCGGATCAGCCCGCTACCGGCTACGAAGTCGCGCATGTGCTGCGCCACTACCTGCTGGCCTTTGTGGTGCTTCACGGCATTGAGCTGTTTCGAGAACGAGTCGTCGAACGATTCGATCGCCTCGTTGATCATCGACGACGCGGTGATGGCCCATTGCACCAGCCTTTTGGCATAAATAATATTGATAGCCGCCATTCCCGTCATACACGAAGTGCCGTTGATCAGCCCGAGGCCGTCGCGGAGCTCCATTTTGAGCGGTTTAATGCCTTTTTCGGCTAAAACCTCCGCAGTTTTGCGGCGCAGGCCATTTTCGTATACATATCCTTCGCCGATCAGGTTCAAGCCGAGATGCGAAAGCTGCACCAGGTCACCGCTCGCTCCAACACTGCCGTGTTCGAAGATTTCGGGCACCACACCATTATTTAAAAATGCCACCAATTGCTTGATCACCGCGGTACTCACGCCGGAATTGGCCTGCAAAAATGAATTCAGGCGAGCGAGCATTACCGCCCGTGCGTATATTTCGTTCAACGGCTTCCCTACCCCGCTCGAATGGCTGCGGATCAGGTTGTATTGCAGATTATTGAGCTGGTCGGTCTCGATACGGTATTGCGCCATCGGGCCAAAACCGGTATTGATACCGTATATGATTTTATCCTTGGAGAAATTCGTTAAAAAAGCGAATGATTGGGATACTTGATGGAGGGTGTCTTCGGCTAAGATAAATTCCTTCTTTTCAAAAGCATACTGCTCGATCTGAGCTAATGAAATACGATTCATTTAGTGCTGGCGTAATTAAATATGGTGTAAAATAAATCTTTTTTTGCCGTTTAGGCAAACACGACCCGGTAAGCGGTTAACAGGCACGGAAGTTGCCTGAGTGATACAATTCATTAATTTTGTCGGACATTCACGTTTCCCCTGTCAATGCTAGGAGATTTACTATTAAGGCTAAACAAATTCCTTTCCAGTCACAAAGCCGCGTTTTTCCTTAGCCTGCTCGTCATTGTCAGTATCCTCGCGGCCGGTATTGCGCGGCTAAAAGTAACCGAAAGCATTTTCGCGACGCTACCGAAGGGTAAAAGCTTCGAAGAGTTCAACCGTTTGGTGGAAAGTAAAAACATCATCAACCAGATCGTGTTTTCACTCGAAATCCCGGCTGACACGGACACAGAGGCAGCACGGGAAATCGCCGAGAATTTCACCGATTCGCTCGGGCGCTATACCAACGGCTACGTGCGTAACATCCAGGCGGAGCGGCCGAATGTGCAGGAGGATGTATATCAATATGTATACAGCCACTTCCCGCTGCTCATCGAGCCTTCCTATTATACCCATATTCAGGCACGCATTGCACCCGACTCGATCCGTGCGTCGGTGGCATCCGCCTACAACCAGCTGCTCACTCCCGGCGGCTCGTTCCTGAAACAATTTGTGCTGAACGACCCGCTCGGCATTACCGGCAAGTATTTCAAAGAGCTCAATGCCGCCAACAACTCGAATGCGATGGTGATGGACGACGGCATCATGTTCACCGCCGACCGCAAGAGTATCCTCATTTTCGCCTCCACCAGCTTCGATTCCGGCAGCTCCGACAAGAATGTGGCGCTTTTCGAGCTCATGGAGGCATTCAAAACCCAGTGGAACCGGCAGCATCGCTATAACCATTTCTCCTATTTCGGCACGTTCGAAATCGCCGCGCGTAACGCGATACAGGTGAAGCAGGACTCCTACTTCACGTCGTTTCTGGCACTGGCAGGCATTCTGGCGCTGCTGATCGCCTATTACCGCAAGCTGCTGATACCTATCTATATTACGATGCCCGGGATTTTCGGGGCACTGTTTGCATTAGGGATCGTGGGGTACGTCCGCCCGGAGATTTCGGGGATATCCCTCGCTACGGGCGCGGTGATCTTCGGCATCCTCCTCGATTACGCATTCCACTTTTTCACACACCTCAGGCATACCCATTCCATTCCGGTAGCTATTAAGGAAGTAAGCGGGCCGCTGCTGACCGGCAGCTTCACCACCGTCATGGCATTCAGCGCATTGCATTTTGCCAATTCCACCGTCTTGCAGGATTTCGGGCTATTTTCGTCACTCGCCCTCTTCGGCGCAGCCGTTTTCACGCTCACCGCCTTACCGGTTGTGCTTTCTTCGACGGCTTTCGACATTCAGAAAATCCCCGGCGAGAACCGCTCTTTCCGCATTCCCACTATCCCGGATAAATGGCGCGGTATCACACTCGCGGGCATTGGCGCGCTGACGATCGTGTTCCTCTTTTTTGCCGGTGGTACCGAATTTGATGCCGGTTTCGAAAACCTCAGCATTCAGGACCCCGAACTGAGCGGTCGGGAGGAAGCGCTCACGGGCATCAACCCCCGGAAGCAGAAACGGATCTACGTTTTTGCGTCGAACCCGCGCCGCGATGTGGCCGAAAAGGTCAATCATAATGCCTGGCAAAAACTCGACGCATTGCGCAGCGAGGGCCGCATTGTCAGTTTCGTCTCCTCTGGTTCGCTGCTCATCCCGCAGGACCTCAAACGCGAGCGGATGCGCCGCTGGCAGGATTTCTGGACGCCCGGCCGCATCGATTCCACGTTCCGGGTAGTCAATCAGGCTGCGGCTCAAAACGGGTTCAATGCCTACGCATTCAATGATTTCAAAGGCTGGATTGCCGGCCGGAGCACTTCCAATATCTCGCTCGACACGCTTTTCACCGAACTGGGCGTCGATAACCTGATTGACATCAAAGCTTCGGGAACGACATTCATTTCTACGGTAGTGGTGGATCAGAGCAAACTGGCAGAAGCCAAACAAGAACTGCGGGCCATTCCGGGCGTCGAGCTTTTCGACCGCGGCGAACTCGCAGGCGAGTTGCTGACCATGGTGAAGGACGATTTCAATTACCTGCTATTGATTTCGGCCTCCATTGTATTTTTCACCCTGCTCGTCGTCTATGGCCGTATCGAGCTCACATTGCTGTCCTTCCTCCCGATGGTGATCAGCTGGATCTGGATTTTAGGCATTGCGGCCATTCTCGGTATCAAGTTCAACTTCGTGAATGTGATCGTGACCACATTCATTTTCGGCCTGGGCGACGATTTCAGCATTTTCGTCACCGACGGGCTTTTGAGCAAATACAAATCCGGCAAGGACACGCTCCGCTCCTACCAGGCCGCGATCGCGCTATCTGCAACAACCACATTAATAGGTACCGGCGTATTGATTTTTGCCAAACACCCCGCCATTCACTCGATTTCGCTGATCAGCGTGCTGGGGATTGTCTGCATTCTGTTCATATCCTTTGTGTTCCAGCCGGTTTTCTTCGATCTTTTTGTACAAAAACGCATTGCCAAAAAGAAGGCGCCTGTCACGATGCTGCCCTTCCTGATCAGCATTTCAAGCTTCACCTATTTCCTTTCGGGCTGCCTGTTTTTGCATTCCAAACTGGTAACCATTCTATTGCTGCCGATGTCGAAGAAGAAAAAGAAGGCGGCGATCAACAATTCGCTTTCTTTTTACGCCAAAACGGTGATTTACTCGGGCCCGCATGTGCGGAAGAATATCTCCGGCCGCGAAAACCTCGATATGAACAAGCCGGTGATCTTCATCGCCAACCATACCTCGTTCCTCGACATTCTGCTGGCCATTATGCTGCACCCGAAAATCGTGCTGATGGTGAAAGGCTGGGTGTACAAATCGCCGTTTTTTGGGCCTATTATCCGTTATGCGGGTTATGTGTACAGCGAGGACGGCCCGGAAGAAAATATTGAAAAAGTGCGTGCATTGGTAGCCGACGGCTATTCCATCCTCATTTTCCCGGAAGGCACGCGCTCCGAAGACGGTAACATTGCCCGCTTCCACAAAGGCGCGTTCTACCTGGCCGAGCAACTGAACCTCGACATTCAACCCCTGTTACTTCATGGTGCACACGATGTGCTGCCGAAAAACGATTTCCTCATCCGCCCGGGTGCACTCAACGTGCGCGTGCTCCCCCGCATTACGTATGCAGACGCCCGCTGGGGCGCGACGCTGCGCGACAAAACGAAGGCTATCGCCGCCTTCTACAAGCAGGAATTCGCCGCATTCAAGTATGAAATGGAGGATACCGGCTATTTGAAACACAAAATCTTCACCAACTATGTTTTTAAAGGGCCGGTGCTCGAATGGTATTTCAAAGTAAAATGGCGACTGGAAAGTGCGAATTTCACCTACTATAATGAGCTGATCGGTGATCGGAAGCGCATTCTGGATGTGGGTTGCGGGTATGGTTACCTATCGTTTTTCCTGCATTACAAAAATGAAGAGCGGCTGATCACGGGCATTGATTACGACGAGGATAAAATCGAAATCGCGGAAAACAGCTACAACAAAACCGGCAACCTGCGGTTTGTGTACCAGGACATTATGACCGCCGACCTCGGCTCGCAGGATGTCATATTCCTCAATGACGTACTGCATTACTTATCGGAAGAAAAACAGCGTATTTTACTCGACCGGTGCGCCACCGCCCTCGCGCCGGATGGATTGCTTTTTATCCGCGACGGCATTACCGACCTGACCGCGAAACACGAGAATACGCAAAAAACAGAAGCGTTGTCGACAGGCTTGTTTGCCTTCAACCGGAAAACCGATGATTTCCATTTCTTTTCGTCCCGGGACATCCGTGACTTCGCGGCGCGGTATGGTTTTGGATATGAAATGCAGGAGCATTCATCGAACACCTCCAATGTGCTTTTCGTGTTGCGTAAACTTACAGCCCAGCAGCCTGTAACCGGGCCGATTACTAACTAGCATTTCCCGAATAGATATTTAAATGCAAACTTCCGCCGTGCAAAAGGAATACGATTTTGTGATTGTTGGAAGCGGACTGGGCGGTCTGGCTTGCGCTACCATACTGGCCATGGAAGGTTACAGTGTGGTTGTACTGGAAAAAAACCACCAGATCGGCGGGCATTTGCAGGTTTACAGCCGCGATAAGAGCATTTTCGATACCGGCGTACATTATGTAGGCGGGCTCGACGAAGGCGAAAACCTCTACCAGTTCTTCAAATACTTCGGTATTCTTGACAAGCTGAAACTAAAACGGCTGAACGACGACCAGTTCGACCTCATTCGTTTCGATGACGGCTGCGAGTACGCCTATGCCCAGGGAATGGAGCATTTCGAGCAGCAGCTCATCGCCTACTTCCCCGAAGAAGCAGAGGCGATTCACACCTATTGCAACAAACTCAACGAAATTTGTGAGAAATTCCCGCTCTACAACCTGGAAACAGCCGGCGACAGCTACCTCACGGAGGAAGGCGTGCTCTCCCTCAACGCCTACGACTTCATTGCCTCCCTCACCGACAACGTGAGGCTGCGGAATGTACTGGCGGGCAGCAACCTTTTGTATGCCGGTGTGAAACACAAAACGCCGTTTTACGTGCATGCGCTCATCATGAAAAGTTACCTTACGGGTGCTTACAAATTCGTGGATGGCGGTTCACAGATCGCCATTCAACTCAGCCGGGCGGTGCGCCAGCATGGCGGGGAGATTTACAAGCATAAGAAAGTAGTGTCGGCCCATTACAACGAAAAAGGCCACATTACCGAGGTGGTTTGTGAAAACGGGGAGACTTTCCGGGGAAAAGAATTTATTTCCAACGTGCACCCGGCTGTCACCATCGATATTTTCGGCCAGGAGCGGTTTCTGAGTGTTTATAAAAATCGGGTCCAGACACTCGAAAACAGCATTTCTACGTTCCTGGTGCACATTTCGTTTCAGGAAAACAGCTTCAAATACCTCAATTACAATATTTACCAGCACCATATCGACGACGTATGGAACGGGGTTGAATACGACCAGGCTACCTGGCCGCAGACCTATTTCATTTGCACGCCCTATATTTCCAAAAAGGGGGAGTATGCTGATTCTATGTCCGTTATGTGCTACATGGACGCTTCCGAAACCGCGCAGTGGGCCGGAACTTTCAGTACAGTGGCCGAGCCTGGCAAGCGGCATGCGGAATATGCGCAATTCAAAAAGGAGAAAGAAGCACAGGTAATCGCGCGGCTGGAAACCGTTTTTCCGGGTATTTCGGGCGATATCAAAGCCATACATAGCGCGTCACCGCTTACGTTCCGGGATTATATCGGCAATGGCAACGGCACGATGTACGGCATTCTCAAAGATTCGACTTCGCCGATGAAGACGCGGATTAATACCCGCACCAAAATTCCGAACTTGCACCTGACGGGGCAGAACGTTTCCTTGCATGGGATTTTAGGGGTGACCGTCAGCGCATTTGTAACATGCTTCTCATTTGTAGATAAAGAAAAACTCATTCAAAAAGTAAAAAACGCCTGAATATGCAAACTGTCGATGTGCTGGTTATTGGGGCCGGCCCTGCCGGAACTGTCGCGGCTTCTTACCTGAAAAAGCAAGGCTACGACGTCACGATCCTGGAAAAAGAGAAATTTCCCCGTTTCCAGATCGGGGAAAGCCTGCTCCCATGCTGCATGGAGCACTTAACGGAAGCCGGGTTGCGGGAGGCGATAGAGCCATTGAACTTTCAGAAAAAAACGGGCGCAGCGTTCATGCGCGGTGAAAAGCGGTGTGAGTTCCTCTTCGAAGACCAGTTTACCAAAGGCTGGACGTGGACCTGGCAGGTAAAACGGGCCGATTTCGATAGCAAGCTGGCAGAAGCTACCCGCGAAAAAGGGGTGGATGTCAACTTCGAATGCGAGGTTACTGCCGTACAATGCGGCCCCGAAAAGCAGATCGTCGATTATAAGGACGCCGAAGGCAATGCGCACCGTATTGAAGCTAAATTCATCATCGATTCGAGCGGTTATGGTCGTGTTTTGCCAAGACTATTCGATTTGAGCAAGCCGTCGGCATTCACGCCCCGGGGCGCGGTTTTCTCGCATTTAGAAGACAAAAACCGCACTGAAACCGCCAGCAACAACATTTTTGTGCATTCGTTCGACAACAATAAGTCGTGGATCTGGGCGATCCCGTTCTCCGACGGATCGACATCCGTGGGTATTGTCGGCGACCGTGAAAGGATCGAAGCACTGGCCGAAAACAATGGCGAAGGGTACAAAGCATTTATCCGGAACTTCGAAGACCTGCATGGCCGCTTTGCTGACTCGCAGCTCAAATTCGAGCCGCGGGCGATCCTGGGTTACTCGATCGGTGTTACGAAAATGTCGGGCGAAGGTTTTGTTCTTTCCGGCAACAGTACCGAGTTCCTCGACCCTATTTTCTCCTCAGGGGTAACATTTGCGACCGCCTCGGGCCTTCTTTCAGCCAAAATGACGCACAAGCATTTGCAGGGCGAGGCTGTCGATTGGAAAAAGGAATATGAGGAAGTGATCCAGAAAGGCATCGACGTGTTCCGTAGCTACGTGAGCGGCTGGTACACCGGTGATTTCCAAACCATTGTATTTGCGAAACATATCGACGAGGACATCAAGCGCCAAATCTGCTCGGTACTCGCCGGCTACGTTTGGGACCAGAGCAACCCGTTCGTAAAAAAGCACGATACCATCCTGCCGACGCTCGCGAAGGTGATTAGAATGAAGGAAAAAGCAGAAGAAGCGGGCCAGATCTGATCTAGGCCCCTAGCAATATAAACCCGTGCTGCGAAGCTTTATAATGATTGTAAATCAGGATATGCTTCGGAGTGCGGGGATTTTTTTGTGCCCACACGCACGCCTCAGGCACGCGCTTACCCGCGAGCACCTGCGCACCCATCCACGTCGCGAAAGCGGAACCCGTGGGATAATCGCCCACCATATTTTTGTAGGTATAGATGTTGGCTCCTTCAAACAATGCTTTTTGGAGATTGAAATACCAGTGATCGGTCCGGTTATCGCCACTGATACCCATGATTACCGCATCGATGTCGGCGGGTTGCAGGCCATTTCTCTGCAGAAAGGCATTCACCACCGGCGCCAGCTCCTTTTCAGCCAGGTTATTGCTTTGAAATACATCCCGGATCTGCGCGATGGTATTGTCTGCACGTTCCGCATCCACAATGAACATCGCTGCCCCCTCCCCGTTTGCGGAGCCTGGGGAATCAAGTGTAAACAGGTTTTCCGACGTAAAATGGCCGGTTTTGAAAGAGCCTGCGAGCAGGTCGATGTTATGGTTGTAATCTGAGATTTCCTCAATGCTTCCGACCAGGAACGTTTTGCCGCGCTTTTCTTCCAGCAGCAGCATGGTGTCCAGCAATGCCGCTTCGAATGCCAGGCCCTTATGCACGTGGGTGGTATTATAGCCGGTCGTTTTGCTCATCAATGCAAGGTTGCCCGCTACCGCGTTGGGCGTGCTTTGCACGAAATTGGTTGGCGTAAGCGTGCCTTCGTTATAGTCGACAATCTGGTTCAGGAATTTTAAACAATCTTCGAGGCCGCCATTGGCGGTACCCAGTACAATTCCTTCGATCTGCGCATGCTGAATGAGCGGAAGGCCCGCTCCTACTCCCATCCGTACCGCTTTACCCATTCTCCGGAGTAGTCCGGCGGGGATAAGCTGACCATAGGCAGGTTCAATCGCAATGTACCTGTCACCTTCATGCACTTTGATATCGCCTTCAAAAAAAGCATTGTCAAAAGTGCGCTGGGGCGATATACAGGCTGAATCGGTAATATACATTCTTGAAAATTAACTCTGGTGGTTGCGGCTAACGAGTGCGGCAAACGATTTGCAGCAAACGATTTGAGGCTAACGTGCGTCGGCGATAAACTTCGCGATTTCGCTGGCGTATGCATCGGCGTAACTTGTCTTTTCCGCTTCGGTCCAGCCCAGTTCGCGCGCCATCAGATCACCAACAACCGGCAGGGAGTTTAAGGTTTCATCCCAATCGGTAATTTCGAGGCGGATGCGGCGCGCCAGGAAGTCGCGGGGTGTTACCACCATCTCATTCCGAACGGCGTGTACCACTTCGGCGCGGATATACGGATAGGATTGACTAAGCCTTTCTCTCAACTGCGTATCCTCGCGTGCGAGCGACGCTACCGTATGTGCGCGGGAGCCGTATTTACGTACCAAATGTCGCGCAATGTCCTCCGGCAAGGCATATTGCGCCTGGATGTCCTGCCAGCTTTTGGCCTGGTAGTTTTCACCTCCGGCCAATATGTAGTCTGCTGTTTTACAAGCACCGCCGTGGCCGAGGATTTTGGCGGCCTCGTCGATAGTATCCTTTGCCATGAGGCGATAGGTGGTCCATTTACCTCCGAGCAGGCTCACCAGTCCGGAAGTCTCGTCAAGTTCCACTTCGTGATCCCGCACGAGGCTTTTCGTCGATTTCGACGGATCGGCTGCCAGCAAGGGCCGCAGCCCGCCAAAACCTGCCCGAAGCTCGCTGGGATCGATCGGTTTGGCCAGGTAAGGATTCAATGTTGCTGCCAGGTATTCCCTTTCCGCGCGATTGAGCGTAGGTTCCGCATCAATCTCGTCGCATTCGGTATCGGTGGTGCCTATCATCGTCGAGCCTTCAAACGGAATGGCGAATACCACGCGGCCGTCGGAAGTTTTCGGGATCAGCATGGCATACTCGCTGTTCAGCGTGTTGTGGGGCAATGCCAGGTGCACGCCTTTGCTCGGGCGGATGCGTTCGCTCAGCGCCGCATTCGCCATGAGCCTGATATGATCTGAAAACGGGCCGGTACAGTTGATGACCAGCTTCGCACGGATCGTCAACGCATTACCGGTTAATGTATCAGTGGCCTGCACGGCGTTCAGTTTACCGTTCGTATCTTTTTCAAAACCATTCACCTCTACATAATTGGCTACCGCCGCACCATTCTCCGAGGCCGATTGCGCCAATGCGAGGCAGTACCGCGCGTCGTCGAGCTGGCCGTCGTAGTAAAGCACGCCGCTATGCAGTTTCTTCCGGTCGAGCGTCGGGATCTTGTCGAGCACCTCCTGCTTGTTGAGCCATTTGCTTTTCGGCAACGTATCATTGGTAGCGAACGTGTCGTAAAGCGACAAGCCTATCTTGAAATACAAGCCTTCAAACCACGAGTTGACCGGCGTCATCAATGCTAACGGACGCGCGAGATGCGGCGCATTTTTCAACACAATGTGTCGTTCTTCCAATCCGTGCCTTACCTGTTTAAGCTGCGCGAAATCGAGCTTTTTGAAAGCCTGTTCCAAATAGCGGACACCGCCGTGGATCAGCTTGGTGGAGCGTGAGGATGTTTCGGAAGCGAAGTCCTTTTTATCGATCAGGGCGACCTTATATCCCCTTAAAACCGCATCCAGGGCACATCCCGCCCCGCTGGCACCTGCGCCGATGATACAGATATCGAACAATTCATTTTGTAACCTGGCAAGCGATGTGGTGCGGTTCATTGAGACTTAATGCAGATTCAGCGTAGTTGAGACCAGCTGCAAAAGTACAAAGTTGCGCCGGGAAAAACCCATATTATCAAATCAATATGCGTTGGCAATTTTGGTATAATAATTGCATCTTACCAGCAAGAAAGTTAACATTACCGCTACCTTTCATTCACAAACTCAAATCTATTATCTAACCAAAACCAACAAAACATGGGCTTAATCTCTTTTATTAAAGGCGTTGGAGAAAAAGTATTCGGTGGTAAAGATGCTCCCGCGGCAGCTCCCACCCCGGAAGCAGAGCCGCTGCGTGCCAGCGCATTACTCGCGCACGTGAAGTCGCTCGGACTTGCCTATAACAGTCTGACCGTAAAAACGTCGGGTGATACCGTTACCCTCGAAGGCGAAGTTGCCAAACAGCAGGATGCCGAAAAAATTGCGCTGGCGGTAGGAAATGTGGAAGGTGTAGGCGTGGTCGACAACCGTCTACAGGTAGCCACTCCTGAGCCGGAAGCGACTTATCACACCGTGGTAAAAGGAGATACCCTCTCCAAAATCGCCCAGACTGTATACGGCGACATGATGAAATACCCGATCATCTTCGAAGCCAACAAGCCTATGTTGAAGGACCCGGATCTGATTTATCCAGGACAGGTATTGCGAATTCCGGCGTTGTAGTGACTTCGGCTGTCGGCTGTCAGCCGTCGGCAGCCGGCGACCGGCTATCGACCTTTTTTTTAAGTTTGACAGCCGATGGCCGACAGCCGAAGTCTTCGAAACTTCATAAAAAAAGGCAACCCGAAAGGTTGCCTTTTTTTATGAAGTTTCGAAACAACTAGTCTTCCGCTGCAACAACGTTCAGGGTAACTTTGTGTTTCACTTCTTTGTGAAGGTCGATCAATGCGGAGTAAGAACCGATTGATTTCACGTCATCAACAGTGATTTTCTTACGGTCGATATCGAAGCCTTTTGCTTTCAGGCTGTCGGCAACTTGTGTGTTGGTAACACGTCCGAAGATACGGCCGCTTTCACCTACCACAGTTTTGATATCGATTACCAGGTCGCCGATCGCCGTTGCGATATCTTCTGCGTCCTTTTTCAGCTTCTCAGCTTTGTGCGCAGCCTGACGCACGTTTTCAGCAACGATTTTGCGGTTCGACTCGTTAGCGAGCAACGCAAAACCCTGCGGGATGAGGTAGTTACGACCGTAACCTGCTTTCACAGTTACGATATCGTTCTTGTAACCTACCCCAGCAATATCCGTTAAAAGTATGATTTCCATTATGATAGCTCTTTACTGTATTATTTCAATTGGTCAGCAACAAACGGCAACAGCGCCAGGTGACGTGCTCTTTTGATTGCCTGTGATACTTTGCGCTGATATTTCAGGCTGGTACCGGTAAGGCGGCGCGGAAGGATTTTACCTTGCTCGTTTACAAGTTTCAGAAGGAAATCCGGGTTCTTGTAATCGATGTATTTGATGCCTGCTTTTTTGAAACGGCAGTATTTTTTGCGGTTAATGTTTTTTTCAACCGGCTCGTTTACGAGTGACATAGCTTATGCGTTTTCGGTTTTTGACTCAGTTGCTTCTTCTTTCTTCTTGCCTACCAGACCCTTACGTTTCTTCTCATTGTAAGCAATGGAATGCTTATCCAGGGCGATAGTCATAAAACGCAAAACGCGCTCGTCACGACGGAACTCGGTTTCCAAAACATCCACCACGTTTCCTTCGTTCGCAGTATATTCTACTACGTGATAGAAACCTGAGTTTTTCTTTTGGATGGGGTAGGCCAGCTTACGCAATCCCCAGTTTTCTTCATGTACAATCTTAGCACCGTTTGAAGTGATGATTGTCGTGAATTTTTCAACGGCGTCCTTTGCCTGGGCCTCAGACAAAATGGGAGTTAGAATGAACACCGTTTCATATTGCTTAGACATACGGTAATTGGTTATTGTATGATAAATTAAAAACCTCATCCTGACACAATGATCAAAATGAGGGTGCAAAAATAGGGCTTGAAATTTAAAATTCCAAGCCCTGCAATGACTTAACCAAAACTACGGGCTATTATCTGACCGTAAAGTCGCCCTGGCCTATCTTGAAACCTTCGCTATACAGCTCGATCACATATTTTCCGTCCTTCATCGGAATGCCGCCGCGGCCATAGAAAATATCCACCGACTGGCCTGTATTGGTAAAGCTCACAGTCTGTTTAGAGCTATAAATCAACTCCTTACCATTAAACATGAACGAACCAGAACCGGTAGCCATGTCTGAAAGCACTGCTCCGTCCGGATCGAGTACGCGCAGGTAAATGTCTTTCTCGTTTTGCTTCGCAACCGCATTTTCGGCCAGTTTGAAGTTTACTCTCAGCTTATCGATGCGTTTTGCCTTGTATTTTCCTCCTTCGCGCTCTTTTCCTTTGGAAGAAACCGCATTCACGCTCACGTTTTCGGCATGTAGTGCCGAAGCCAGCGTTACTTTTTCAGCAAGCTCTTTGTTTTGAGCCGAATACGTCGACACCGAATCCGCAAGCAGCTGTTTCTCCGATTCCAGACCGGTCACCTTCTGATTCAGCTCCTCGTTTTTCGTGGTGGCAATACCCAGTTCCTGTTTCAAACGGGCAATCTCGCCGTCCTTCTCCGACAATACCGATTCGTAGTTCTTGATCTTCTGGTTGTAGCTGGCTGCCGAATACGTACTGGCATTTTTAAGCTCTTTCTTATCTTTTTCAAGCTGGGCTTTCAATGCGACCAGTGAATCTACACTTCCACCCAGTTTCTGGATTTCGGCAATTTTAAGGTCAAGCTCCGTGGAAATGGAATCCAGTTTGGTTTTAATGGAAAGTACCTCTTCGGTTTTGGCGGTAATGATCTCGTCCTTCGCGAGGTTTTCCTGTTTCTCGTGGTATATAAAGTACACAAGCACCAAATTAAGCAACAGCAAAACGGCCAATGCGGCCCATAGGAGAGTTTTTCTGTCTTGCTTTTGTTCCTGGTTGTAGTCCATACAGAAGGTTAAATTTTGAATTTAGTTGGTAAAAGAAGTATGTTTTTTTCAATTTTGAAACACGCAAACCCCGATTTATAGCGTCCGGTCAATAAATTCCTGATTTAACCGGTTAATTATCAATTTTTTAGTATCTCCACATGCCTTCCATAGCCGACAATCTGGCCCAGATACAACAAGGATTACGCCCCGAGACACGCCTGGTAGCGGTTACAAAAACCAAACCAACCAGCCTGCTGACCGAGGCTTACGAAGCCGGAGCGAGGCTTTTTGGCGAAAATAAGGTGCAGGAAATGGTGGCCAAATACGAGGAGCTCCCCAAGGACATCGAATGGCACATGATCGGGCATTTACAAACCAACAAGGTGAAATACATAGCACCTTTTGTAAGCCTGGTGCATTCGGTCGATAGTTTCAAGCTGCTGAAAGAAATCAATAAGGAAGCTAAAAAAAACGACCGGGTAATCGACTGCCTTTTGCAAATCTACATTGCAAAGGAAGAAACCAAATTCGGCCTTTCGGAAGAAGAAGCATTGGAGCTCATCACCTCCGCTGAGCTCGCTGCATTAACTAACGTGAGAATTGCCGGTCTAATGGGCATGGCTTCCAATACCGACGATCTTGACGTGGTCAGAACCGAATTTCGCGGGCTGAAAAACACCTTCGAATCTTTCAAAACCCACGAAAATGGCCAGGTTACGATGCGCGAACTCTCCATGGGCATGAGCGGCGACTACCTCATCGCCCAGGAAGAAGGCAGCACGCTCGTACGCGTAGGAAGCGCAATTTTTGGCTCACGATAGGACGCGGGGCGCATTGTCCGCGCTCTTTTCAAGCACCGATCGCACCTGCTCCTGCACAAATTCGAACGGAAGCTGTGCACAGGGCAAGCCCGCCTGCCTCACCAGCAACGCATTCTCCTCCCGGCCGTACCGACCCGAATACGGGTTGTAATTCAGGAAGTTATTAAGCGCCCCCATCAGGATAATGCCGAAGGCCCCCGTGGCATTGCCCAAATGCGAAGGCCCGCTGTCGAGTCCGATGAAGAACGATGCGCGACGGATCACTTCCGCGGTTTCCAGAATGCTCAGCTGGCCGCAGAGGTTCCGGTATGCAGGTGTTTTTACATTTAAATTACTCTCCAAACCGATTTCAACCAACTGGTAGTCATACCGTTCCGCCAGCCAATGCACCAACTGATTCCAGCGTTCGGCCGGCCAGTCTTTGGGTTCATAGTTGGAGCGGCAATGCATGACGATGTATTTTTCGCGTAACCCGAGGCTGTCCACTTTCGCTTTGTGGGACGGTTGCAGGTACAAACGCGGCTGGTCGTCGGCCGGGAACGCCGCTTTGGGAGGAATGAGGTCGCCCGTCTGCGCGAAAACTTCCAGCAGGTTGCCGTAATCGAAGTAATTAAGCACATTAATGTCCCGCTGTAATGCCACAGGGTTTTCAGTAAACACCTGGCATTTAGGACAATGATTGTTATTTCTGAATTGTAGTTCAAAAACTTTGTCAAACACATTCCCTTCCAGCAATACCCGTCGCTCGGTGACGCAAAACTCTTTGAAAACCTCGTCGACGTTCGGGTTATGGCTCACCAACTCTGCAAAGCCAGGCTTTACAAACCATACAATGTGCGCGTCCGGATATTGCTCGCGCACGTAACGAGAGATCGGCTCAGCCGCTACAATGTCCCCGAAATGCTCCGTACGAATGATCCCGATCAGTTCCTGGCCTTTTTTCAGCCTCCGTTTTACGCCCCGGAAATGGGCGCGGGCGTTCCGGCCTTTTAAATGCGCCTTGGCAATGTGTGTATATTTATGATAGCGGTGTGTCCACAGCTGTATGAAGCGTTCTATGGTCATTGGTCAAATCGTTTCCCCTGTGATCGGCATCCGGCAATGCCTTTCCGAAGCGCGCAAGTTAATAAAATTGGCATAAAGAGTTGGTCGCGCTTCCGCCCGGGCCTAACTTTACCGGACCGATTTGCCTGCATTCTACTAAACGGCAAATGGCTTTTTTTACAATTTAACCAATACCTAATACCGGTTTACGATATGAAATTCATGATACAGGCGGGCGGCATCCTTGGCGCGCTGGCCGTTTCCCTCGGCGCGTTCGGCGCGCATGCATTAAAAGGAATGCTGGAAGCTTCGGGACGCACCGAAACGTTTGAAACAGCGGTAAAATACCAATTTTACCACGCGCTCGCGATGGTGCTCGTGGGCATACTCATGCAACGTGCAGGCGAAGATGCGGTGAAGTTGCTGGGGTGGTCGGGTAATGCATTCGCGGTGGGCGTGATCATCTTCTCCGGCTCACTATATGCGATTTGCTTTACAGGCATTACCAAATTCGGGGCAACCGCACCGATCGGCGGACTCGCCCTGATCGCAGGCTGGGTGCTGCTGATTATGGCGGCGGGGAAAATTTGAATGAGTGAATTTTCAATTTTGAATGATTGAATGAATAGCCGGGGATCGAGGGTCGAGCTGAGCTTCTGCGTGAATAGGTAGTTGGGCCGTAGATGGATTTTTGATCCTTAGAAAATCGCGTAGCGATGTAATATTGGTAGAAACTAGGAAGGTAAGACGTTTTCAAAATCCCGTCAGGGATGCAACAGCAAAGCATCAGCGCGGTTGTTACATGCCCAAGGGCATTTTAACGCTTTTTGGCAGATATTTTCCTACCAATATTACATGCCTAACGGCATTCGAGTTCGCGCGACTCTTTTTAAACTTCACTCACTTTCCGCTCCGCGGCGGCTCATTCACTTATTCAAAACTACCCCCTCGACAGCGTAAACGGCCGTTGCGCGTCGATTTTCAGGAATATGAAAAGAAGTACGGAAAACGACCAAAGCGACGAGCCTCCATAACTGAAAAACGGCAACGGGATACCGATAACGGGCATCAGCCCGATGGTCATGCCGACGTTGACCAGGAAGTGGAAGAAGATAATCCCGGCCACACAATAGCCGTATACCCTGGCGAAACGGCTCCGCTGTCGCTCGGCGAGTACTACCAGCCTGGAAATCAATGCAACAAAAAGAAACACCACGATTGTGGTTCCCACGAAGCCGTGCTCCTCTCCCACCGTGCAGAAAATGAAGTCGGTACTCTGCTCAGGTACAAAGTCGAATTTGGTTTGAGTGCCTTGTAAAAAGCCTTTACCCCAAAGCCCGCCGGAACCGATCGCGATTTTGGACTGGATCACGTTCCAGCCGATACCGCGCGGATCGGAATCAGGGTCGAGCAGTACCATAATGCGGCCTCTCTGGTGCTTTTGAAGCACATTATTCATAAAAAAATCCACTCCGAACACAATCCCGATCATCACCAAAGCCACAATGATCGTAGCCCAGAGCCCGCCTCGGCGACGCGTCATGACCGGCATCAGCCAGATCACCAGCCCGGCGATCACGATAATGGCCCCGGCGATATACCATTTCACAAAAAGCAATGTAATGATCAGCAAAGCCGCACCGATCATCCCGATCGCCGGAATAAAACCGGGCATCCCTTCGCGGTACAGCACGATCGCAAAAGAGGCGAAAACGAGCATGGAACCCGTTTCATTCGATAAAAGGATCAGAAATGCGGGTAATGCAATAATCCCCATGATCGGGTAATAGTCCTTCAACTTCCGGTTGAGGCTAATCGCCGGATCGCTCAGGTATTTGGAGATAGCCAGGCTTACCGCCAACTTCGAAAACTCGGCCGGTTGCAAGGAAAATCCCCCCAGTTTGATCCAGGAGCGCGATCCGTTGATGTTAGACCCCGCAAACAATACCACTACGAGCAGGAATATTACCACCGCATAAATTACGAAAGAGAATGTCTCGTAAAACTTGTAATCGATCACAAGAATACAAATGATCAGCAACGCCGCCGTTCCGATCCACATCAGCTGTTTACCGGCATTGTTCGACAAATCGAACATATTCGTGTGCGCTTCGGGATTGTAAACTGCGGCATAGATATTCAACCAGCCAATCATCAGGCAAGCGATGTAAATCAGCACCACCATCCAGTCCACGTTCTTGGTAATCGGCTTGCTTTCAGCCATTTCAGTATCGGTTTGTAAGTTCTTAAAGTGCTTTTTGATGGCTTTGCTTCGGCAAGGTTATCGGTCCCCTCATCGCAGCCGGGTTAGCCGGATGTGGTGCGCCCGGCAGGCGGTTAGCCGGATCGTTCGGGTCGCCGGTCGGCTTTTTCACCTCCTCGGTTTTCTTCTTCGTTTCCGTTTCGCCCGGCTTTTTCGTCGTAGGCAGCACAACCTTGCTCATCAGGTCGAGCTTCATCATGCGTTCTTCCAGCGCCTTGTTGGTCACTTTGCGTGACAGGTATTTTTCGATGATCAAGTTGGCGATAGGTGCCGCTGCCGAGCCACCCGCACCCGCATTCTCCACAAACACCGCAATTGCAATCTTGGGATCATCCACCGGTGCAAACGCGATAAAGATCGAGTGGTCGTCCCCCCGCTTGTTCTGCGAAGTACCCGTCTTACCTGCGATCGTAATGCCTTCCACCCGCGAACGGCGTGCGGTACCGGCTTCCACTGCCCCGATCATCCCCTCGATCACCGGCTCGAAATTGTGCGCATCTACCCCGGTTTCGTGCCTTTCCAGGAACTCGGGTTTCACCGTTTTCTTGTCGCCAACGCCGTGGATGACGTGCGGCGTGTAGAAATAGCCGCGGTTGGCGATAATGGCTGCCACATTCGCCATTTTCAAAGGCGTGATCAGCAACTCTCCCTCGCCGATACTCAGCGAGTAGATATTCGAGAACTTCCAACGGTACTCGCCGTAGAAGCGATCATAGTATTTCTTATCAGGCAAATTCCCCTTGTACTCACTCGGCAAATCGATCCCGAGCCGCTGCCCGATCCCGAACTTGGCGATGTCGTCGTGCCACGCATCGAGTCCCACAGCCGACGCCTTGAAGGTGTTTTTGATATTGTTTTTATAAATCAGCCTTCTGAAAACATTGTAGAAATAAGGGTTGCAGGAATGCGTCACCCCGAGCGCCACTGTGCTCGTCGCGGGGTGATTGTGGCACCCTACCGGGCAATTCGCGTGCGTGAAACCGCTGCCAGGAGTAATCACACCTTCCTGTAAACCAATCAATGCCTGGATCAGCTTGAACGTGGACCCCGGCCGGTAGCTGGCCATGACCGGCCTGTTGAACAACGGCTTGTAAGGGTTACGCACCAAAGCGGCAAAGTTTTTGGAAAAATATCGGCTTGCAAGAATGTTCGGATCGTAAGTCGGGGCCGAAACCATGGAAATGATCTGCCCGGTTTTCGGCTCTATCGCCACCACACTTCCCACCTTGTTCAGCATCAGGCTGTCGGCGTACTGCTGCACTTCGAGGTCCAGCCCGGTATAAAGGTTCTCTCCCGCCACAGCCATCGTATCGAGTTCCCCGTTTTTCCAGGACCCCTTATATACCCCTGCTACGTTTTGCATTACAAACTTTGTGCCCCTCTTTCCCCTCAACTCGTTTTCATAAATACGCTCGACGCCGCTCTGGCCGATGTAATCTCCCTGGCGGTAATAAGGCTCTTCCTGTTTTTCAAGCTGACCTTTGGTGATCTCGCTCACATACCCGAGGGTGTTCGCGAGCGTAGGCGCGGTGTAGGTACGCAGGGAGCTTTTGGCAAACTCAAAACCCGAGTAATCGACCATAATGTCCTGGATCGACGCAAAATCCTCTTTCGAAAGCTGCCGTAAGAACAGCGACGGCTTCACGCGGCTGTAAGCGCTCGCGGCGGCCATCAGGCTATCGAAATCGTGCCTTTCTATCCCTAAAACCTGGCAAAAACGCAACGTATCGTCCATTTTCACCTTGTAGGGCGTCACGAGGAGGTCATAAACGGGGGTATTATATACGATCAGCTTCCCGTAACGGTCATAGATCTGACCACGGAAGGGGATTTCGGTAACACGTTTGATGGAGTTGCTGGATGATTCGATGGAATAGCTCTCATCCAACACCTGGAGGTAGAAAAGTCGTAATAAGTATATAACACCTACTAAAGCAAAAAATCCAATGATAACAAATCGACGACTTTCGAGCATTCTGCACTAAAAATTCCGGTTCTCAATTTTCACACGAAGTTCGCAATAGCAAAAGATTATTCAAAGTAGGATTTCGGTTAATAAATAATAAAAACTTCATTTTTAGGACATTTGCCCCTTCTATTCCCCCTTGGCGACTACCATCACGATATCTTCCTTGTCTATCAGCACGAGACCGTCAGGAAGGCCTTTGGGTTTGCGGACAAATTTCTTCGGCGTGACGATCACCGGGCACAATGAATCGTTCTTACGTTTCGAATAAAATGCCGCCAGTTCCGCCGCCCGCTCGATCACCAGCGCGGGAAATTTGCGCCCGGGCTGGTTCTTCACCACCACGTGCGAGCCCGTAACATCCTTTGCGTGGAACCAGAGGTCTTCCTTATGCGCCTGCTTCGTCAGCAAATCGCTGTTCTTCGCATTGCGGCCGATCAGAATGGTGTACCCCATAAAATCCAGCCGTTTGAAAAGATCGTCGATCGCAGGGGCTGCGCTTCCCTGTTCCAGCTTGTTGGCCTTGATGTATGCCCGCAAATCACGCAGCATTTCTATGGCTTCAATATGCGCTAAATGCTCCTGCAACCGCTTCCTGTCTGCCTCACGCGCGGCGAGGCTGTCGTTCAGCCGGTCTATTTCGATCTTTTCATTCTTCGCCTTCCGGTAATAGCCCTCCGCATTCTTCTGCGCGGAAAGGTCCTTCTTCAATTTAATTGTAATGGGTTGATCCCGGTAAAAGTCGTAGAGTTCCACTTTCTCGGCCCGCTCGGGAATCACGTGCAAATTAGCCATGATGATGTTGGCCAACTCGTCGTTTTTTGTCGCATTTTCCAGATCGACGAGTTTTTGGAAGGTATTTTCAAGATAATTATCCGTCTGCTGGATGCGCTTTTTCAGCAACCTGACAATGTCGGCCTTTTCCTTATCCAGCCCGCTTAGGCGGATGTAAGCCAGATAGAACGCATTCAGCGCCTCGATCGGATCGTGCAGCACCTGCACTATCTCGCCCGTTTCGAACAACGTGAGTGCGGGAATATTTTCAATTTTAGTAATATAAAAGACCGATGATTCGAGCTCCTTCAAAACCTCCTGCACGATCGTCCAGCGCTCTGCAAGATCCTCCTTTCCTGCCAACTTACCGGACAGGTATTTGTTAGCGACCTTCCCAAACGTCGGAAAAAGCGGCTCGAAACGGCCGTCATTCGCCACAAATGCCTCCCACGACTGATCGATCTCCCGATTCAGCGACGCCACCGTCAGCCCGCGGTCCGTTGAAAGTTTGTTGTTAAAAAGCTGTGTAACCTCGCCTTCCACATTCACCGCGATGAAATTAGAACGATTCCCGAAGAGTTTGAATATCAAATCCCTACCGCTTTCAAAATGCACCTGAATGGCCCGCTCGTTTTTGCAGACTTTTACAAAATCCACCTTATCTCCCTCGAAATCATTGAAGAGATTAACACTATTCCGCCGCGCCCGGTCGAAGCGTTCGGGGAAACTGAGGCAGGAAAAGCTGTTTGTTAAAGTGGCTTTGATGAAGAATGGGTTTACAAGCTCCTCCACATTCTCCTGATCTGCGAAGACGATAATGAGTTCATCCTTCTGCTGACTGAATGCCTCCACAAATTGCTTTCCGGCCAATTCGGAATGCAGTCGCGGCGCGAGTTGTTTGATGAAATGGTAATTCTGGTGCACTTTTTATTTGGGATTGTATTTCAGCAAAAGTAGGGAGGAATGGAGGAAGGAGAAAGGGAAGGAGGAATATTCGGGGAGATTGGCCGAACATCCAACAAACAAGAATCGCGTAGCGATGTAGTATTTCGAACCAGCGCTGTGATGCTATTCGTTCGATAATGACCGCCATTGGAGAGTTTTCGGGGGATTGTGAACAAAGTATTGCAAAAACGTTGTTAAGTTGTACCAATATTACTGAGCTTAGAATGGAACACGCGACCAAACTCAATTCCATGCAGTTGTTTATGATCAAACTATTTGAAAAACAACTAAATGCCAGACAGGAAGCAGAAATTAAGACCCTGCTTACGGACTATTTTGCTAAGCAAATAGACGATGAAGTTGGCCAGATTTGGAAGGAAAAAGGACTTTCTCAGGAAGATTTAGACAAAGTCCTTGAAGAACATCATAAACGTACACCCTATTAACAGTATGAATGATATTAGTCATCGACACCAACTGCCTTTTAGTCAGTATCCCAAATACTCCGAGACGCGATGGCTGTTTGATGCATTGTGTACGGGAAATATCAATTTGCCGTCACTACTGAAATTCTTGAAGAATATGAAGAGGTGATTGGCGAGTTTTACTCTCCCACAGTTGCTGCCAATGTCGTCGAATTACTAACCACAGCCAGCAATTGCATTTGGGTCACCCCACATTATCGCTGGAATCTCATTCCCGATCAAGACGACAACAAGTTCGTCGATTGCGCGATCGCTTGTCAGGCCGACTATATCATTACACACGACAAGCATTTCAACGTGCTTTCGGAAATCCCTTTTCCCAAAGTTAATCTCCTGAAGATACCCGAATTGAAATCTATTCTTGAAAGCTGACCGTTTCTTCACACCCGACCGGCCGGAGGCCTGCGAATAGGCGTTCGAAGCCCGAGCTTCGAACCATCAAAACAAGAGAAGCCTCCCGGTGTCGGTAGGCTTCTTCTGCAATACTACTACACTTAAAAACACTAGTGCACGGACGAAGCGTCGACTTTTGTTTTGCCGCTCCGCGTCCATAACACAAAGGGAACACAAATCAAAAACATCACGCCCAGGTACAGGAACACATCCATGTACGACATTACCTGCGCTTGCTTGGATACGGTGTAGTCCAGCATTTTGTAACCGCTGTTCAATGCCACGTCGGGCGCCATGCCCTTGGCCATAAAGCTGTGCTGCAAGCCTTCGACACGTTGCTGCACAATGGGATTGTTCACATCCAGCTTACTCACCAGATCATTGCGGTGCGCCATGTTCTGACGTGCAATGAACGTCGTGATCACCGCCACACCAAACGAGCCCCCAAGTTGCCGCATCATACCGGTGAATGCAGCTCCCTCCCCGATTTCACGACCTTTCAGCGTCGATAATGCCAGGGTGGTAATAGGAACAAACAGGAGTCCTAACCCAATACCGCGAACGATGAGCATACTAAAAAATGCGTCTTTACCGGTATCGGGCGTCAGTATGAGGTAGCCCCAGTAGCTATACACAAAGAAGAATATCATCCCGATGGCCACGAGGTACTGTTGTTTCACACCACGTTGCAGCAACTGGCCCACAACAGGCATCATCATCGCCGTTACAATGGCCGCGGGTACCATGAGCATACCCGATTGCGTGGCCGTCCAACCCAGCGTCGCCTGGGTGTAGAGCGGGATAATGAATGTCGACCCGTACAAGCCGAAACCGAGGATGAAAGATAGTACCGTTCCGACCCTCAGGTTACCGTTGGCAAGTACGCGGAGGTTCACGATCGGGTTTTTATAAGTCCATTCCCTCCAAATGAAGAAGAAGAATGAAAAAACGCTGGTGACAGAGAGTATCGTGATGATCTCATCATTAAACCAGTCTTCTTCCTGGCCTTTTTCGAGTACATACTGCAACGAGCCTACGGCGATGGCGAGAAAAATGATACCCCACCAGTCAATTTCATTAGCCGCTTTTTTGGCAGCAAATTTCGGGCTTCTTACAAACTCCATCGTCAGCATCGCTGCGATGATACCCAGCGGAATGTTGATATAGAAAATGTAAGGCCAGCTGTAATTATCGACAATATATCCCCCCAGCGGCGGACCCAAGGTAGGGCCTACAATCACACCCAGACCATAAATAGCCTGTGCGATCCCGCGTTTTTCGGGCGGGTAGCTTTCGGTGATCAGCGTTTGCGCGGTTACGAGCAATGCACCGCCACCGAAACCTTGTATCAATCTGAAAAATACCAGCTCCCATATATTATCGGCATTACCACACAGAAATGAGGCCACCGTAAATATGATGATCGAAGCGGCGAAGTAGTTGCGACGGCCAAACTGCTGCGAGAGCCAGCTGGTCATCGGCACGATGATGACGTTACCGATTGCGTAAGCGGTAATCACCCAGCTCACCTCCGACAATGTGCCGCCCAGATTTCCGCGCATGTCGTTGAGCGCCACGTTTACGATCGTGGTATCCACGATTTCCAGCAGCGCACACAATACAGCCGTGATGGTAATGATTACCCTGCGGTAGCCGTATTCGACGAGTGATTCCTGTAATTCCATTCGTTATTGGTTTTTAGAATCAAAAATTCGGTTCGAACGCCTTAGTTCAGTTCTACATCCACGAACACGTTCATGCCCGGGCGCAGCTGCGCGATCTTGTCGTCGTCGGCTTTGGTAAACTCGATGCGTACCGGCAGACGTTGTACTACTTTCACGAAGTTACCACTCGCGTTGTCAGGAGGCAGCAGCGCGAAACGGGCACCGGTTGCCGGAGAGAAAGATGCTACTTGCGCTTCGAACTCATGTTCCGGATAAGCATCTACGTGGATTTTCACGTGCTGCCCGATTTTCATTTTGGTCAATTGCGTCTCCTTGAAGTTCGCAGTCACCCATGGTTTGTGGGTTGAGATAATGCTGAACAGCGATTGTCCGGCTTGCAAATATTGCCCGAGCTGCGCATTCACTTTGGACACGCGGCCGTCGGTGGGCGCGGTGATAACGGTATACGACAGGTTCAATTCGGCATTCGCGATTTCAGCCTGGCGAGCCTTGATGTTCGCATTCGCTACGGCCGACTGAACCGAGGTAGCTTTGGTTTGACGACCGGCTGCTTTTGCCTGACGTTCGGCTGCACCTTTCTGTGCTTCCAATACTGCCAATGCGCGTTCCGCTTTTTGTTTGGTCGCTTGTGCCTGCTCAAACTCCTGTTGGGTGATCGAATGGTCTTTGATCAGGTTTTCATAACGTGCGTAGTCCTGATTAGCCCTCCACAAATTCACTTTGGCTTCTTCGATCTGCGCTGCCACTACGGCGATGTTCGCTTCGTAAGTAATGCCGCTGGCTGCCGATGCATTGGTTGTTTCGTGCGCCACGGTCAGGCTGCCTTCCGAACCCAGGAGACCGGCTTTCGCTTGTTCGAGTTTGATGATCTGGTCGCGGTTATCGAGCACGATCAATGTATCGCCTTTTTTCACGGTCTGGTTATCCTTCACCCGGATCTCGGTCACATACCCTGATATTCTGGGAATTACGGGGCTGATATCCGAATCGATCTGTGCATCGTCGGTTTCTTCGTGATGCTGTCCGTGGTTATATTTGGTAAAACCCCAGGTACCGCCGCCGATGATCAGCGCGGCAAGGATAATGAGGAAGCGGGTATTTTTCTTTTTAGGTGCTTCTTCGGTGGTGTTTTTGGTTTCCATATCAATTTTGAATGATTGAATGACTGAATGAGTGAATGTTTGAATGCGGGAGGAAGGAGGAGGGAGGAAAGGGAGGAGGGATTTTTTTGCTTTTTGTAATAGTAAATACTTCCTCCCCTTCCTCCTTCCTCCCTTTCCTCCTTAATTAATAACGCCCGCTGTTTGTTCGAGTTTCTTGTAAGCTACTACGGCATCGGCCTTCGCTGCTTCGTAATCGATACGCGATTGTACCTGCGCCACATCTGCGTCCAACAGTTCGGTCGTAGTTACCAGGCTGTTATCGTATTTATTTTTCGTGATGCGGTAATTTTCGTTGGCTTGTTCCACCGCTTTGGCATAGACGTCGATCTTCCTTTTGCTCAGCACATAATTGTAATAGGCTGTGTTCACTTCCAGGTGGATCTTGTCGAGGATGATCTGTTCATTGGTTTTCAGCTGATAAGCCTTCGTGCGGGCCTGCGCGATCTTCGCTCCCGATTTCCAGAGCGATGCAACATCATATTTAAAACCGATGCCTGCATTCACCGCGTTGGGAACCGTCACCACGCCCGGGATACTCAGTGCAACATAGCCGGCAGAGAGTGCCACGCTGGGGTATAAATCCGCCTTTGCTACCTTGATGTCGCTATCGGCCGCTTTCTGGCGGATACCGTTCGCTGCGAAGTCTTTGCGATGCGAGAGGGCTGTTTGTTCCCATTCTGCCGCATTACCTTCTTCTTTGAGGGCTGCGAAGCTGTTGGCATCGGCTTCCAGCACGGTTTCTTCCGGGAGGCCCAGCAGCAGGTTCATATTAATAGTGGTGATTTTCAAATCGTTCTGTGCATTCAGCAATGCCAGCTCTACATTGGATTCCTGCAATTTGGCTTTCATCAGGTCGTTGCGGGCCAGCATTCCGTTCTTTTCACGGTTGGTAAACTCTTGTACCCGCTCACGCTCGCTTGCGAGGTTTTCGGTTACGAGGTCTACCGCCTTTTGGGCTTTGTAAAGGTTACCATAGGCAGCAACGGTGTTCTGGATCACAGCTTCGCGGTCATTGTCGGCGTCCAGTTTCGCAGCCTGCTCCACATATCTGGCCGATTCCAGGCCGTATTTGAAACGAAAACCCGAAAACAACGGCATCGAAGCGCTCGCCATTCCGTACATCGCCTGATGTACATTCGGCATGCCGCCTGAGTTACCCGTACTGTCGTTACCCTCCTGTTTGATTTTCAGGTTCACGTTCGGCGAGTTCACCCGCAAATAGGAACCTGATACACTGAAGCTCGGCAACTGGTTTTCCTTTACCTGGCGGATACCCAGTCCGGCGAGGTCAATGTTGCTCTGGCTCAGTTTCAGCTGCTTGCTGTTTTGCAGGCTCATTGTAATGGCCTCTTCCAGCTTGATCGTGCGTGCGCTTTGGGCGTGCGAATGGCCGGCCACGGCAATCCAGACGATCCCGGTTGCCAGACTGACCATTCTTCTAATTCTGGATGTGGTGTTCATTGGTTATTGTTGATTTAAATAGGTTCTTGAGATGCTGGCTCAGTTCAGTCCGCAAATGCTTCTTAAACTCTTCATCCGACAGATGTTCGAGACCATTGAGAATTTTATAAAAATCCTGCGTAGCGATGGCGTAGTTGACCGTGCCATAAAGTGTCGTAGTTACGAGGCTCACATTGATATCCTTCCGGAAATCGCCGGCCTCCTGGCCTTCACGGATCATCCGTTTGATCAATTCCACGTTCCGCATTTTCAATCCGCGGATGTATTCGGAAATCACGGGTGTGCGCTCCGACGACAGCTGCTCACGCAGCATGATGTTGTGAAAGCATTGGTTGCCTATCAACCGATCGATCACGCTATCGATGAAAACATTGAACTTCTGGAGTGCCGAAAGCTCGCTGAGCATCATCAGGGTTTCCAACCGGGAGCTCGACTCCGTCATGCGTAGCTGGAAAAGCGCCTCGATCAGCTTTTCCTTCGAACCGAAATAGTAGGATATCATCGAGACGTTCACATCCGCTTCCTGCGCAATATCCCTGACCGAAGTCCCGGCAAAACCTTTCTGTGAAAACAGCCGCTCCGCCACTTCTATTATCTGCAATTGTTTCGCGTTGTATTCCATTTAAGTAGGTCATTAACAGGGATTCTTTTCTTCGTTTTGCTAATGACGATACAAAGGTAACCGGCCGTTAAATAAAAATCAAACGATCGTTTGATTTAATTAAACAAACGTTTGATTAGTAAAAGCAAATGTTGGATTAATACCATTAAAAATTTTTAATACTGAGATTAAAATGGTGCAACTGTCGGGTATCTTTTACTTGTCTTAGAGCGAAGAACCACCCGGTTACATCCCTTTTCCCACCCGGTTACATCCCTTTTCCCACCCGCTCATGAAAACACGTTATACGTTTAAAATATTCATATTCATCCTATTAGCAGAATTACCCTACATTTTGACGGCCCAACAAGCGGTACCTTCCTGCGGCACCAACGACGCTCTCACAACAGCCTATCTCGAAAAAATCAGCAAACAAATTGACCTCACGCGAGCGCGCACCGCCAACACGCCCATGCTCGAATACCGGCTCGGTGTGGACATCGATCACAAAACCTACCTGGACTACGGCGGAGACGCGATGCGCATCCGCCGACGGATTTACGAAATATTCAGAGAAGCATCGGCGATTTTTGAAGAGGAGATGAATATCAAACTGACCGTCTACCACATTCACATCTGGGATAAGCCGGAACCCTATACCTCCACCACACCCGAGGACTTTTTTTCCAATGTACTGAACTACTGGAATGCAGAACGCCGGGAGGTGCGGGATGCCGTGGTGGGAATGTCGAACCGGTATGGTACTTTCTACGGCGGGTATCGCATGTGTACTTCCAACTTCCCGCCTCCCGACCAGTACTTTTCCGTCTATCTGCTATGCCATGAGCTCGGGCACACGCTGGGTTCACCTCATACGCACAGTTGTTCGTGGCCAGGCGGCCCGATTGATCGCTGCGTGGAGGTGGAAAACCCCTCCGAAAGTTGTCTTGATGGTTTCAAGGAGGACGCGAACGGCACCATCATGTCGTATTGCCTCGGTGAAATGACTTTCCATCCTTTGTGCAGAAATTTGATACGCAGCTATGCGGAAGGGACGGTTAACCCCTCATTCAACTTGGCGGCACTGACAGAAAAGCCTGCCGCCGCGGGGCTGATTTCGCAGCTTTCCGGCGAATCCGGCGGCTCCGCCGCACTTCCTGCATTCGAGTGGTACCCCTCCGCGAAAGCCAGCCGTTACCGGGTACAGATCGCCCGCGACGCCGGTTTTCAGAGCATTGCAGACGACACACTGGTAACCCAGCCATTCTTCCGCTCTCCGGGCCTGAACGCGGGTAACTATTTTGTGAGATATCAGCCGCAGAATACTACATCTTCCGCCGAATGGTCACAATCCCAGCCATTCAGCATTGGTGATCCCGGAATCAATAGCGCACCGCCGGCACTCTTGTATGCGGCACTTAATAATGCCGGGGATATCGTCGGATCATTCAGGCTATTATCAGGCATTACCGGCTATCAAGTTGAGACATTCGATCAATGGAACGCTCCCCAGGAAACATTCGACCGGACGCCGAAAGGCACAGCGATAGAAACATTCAATCTTAAGCCCGGGCAGGATCTCACCCTCAGAACCAAACTCAGATACCGGGTATCTCGGAATAACCAATGGAGCGCCTGGTCGGAGGCTATGTATATGACCGCCATTCCCACCTCAACGCCCCTGCGGAGCAACCCCATCCTGTCGACCGACCCTATCCTGGCCATCCGGCAATGGACTCCCTCTCCTACCGCCGGCCCTGTATCCGGCTCCTTCGAGATCGCTACCGATCCTGAATTCAAAAACCGGGTCGTCAGCCAGCTGTTCACGGACCCCAATGCACCGAACGACGGATCTTTTGACAAAAAACTGCTATTCCCCAGCCTGGCCGAAAACACCACCTATTATTTGCGTTCGAACATCGGATTGAAAACGGGCTTCCAGTCGGTATGGACAACCGGCCAGTTCAAAACCGGCGTGAAAGACACCCGATTCACCTACCTGGGCATTCCGCACCCGGCCATGCTTAACTCACGCGGTTCGGGCAGCTACACCAGAACAATCAAACTTTTCAGATCAAAGGAAAAGCTATTTGTCGCGAGCGCGCTGGCCGGATACTACGAGACCACCGACCTCGAAACCTGGGCCACATTCCTGCCCTCGACAACCAATGGCCAGAGCCCGAAAAGAGTAACCGCCATTGCCGCCGCTCCGGACGGCACAACCTATACGATCGACGGCCTGGATGGGATGGTAAAAAAAGCCGGCAATGCGTATACCCGGCTACCCATCCCGCCATTAAGCGCCGTGAGCAGTATGGAGGACCTGTTCACCACCGAAACCGCCGGCCTGTTTTACATGAATAGTATCATCGGCATTACACAGTTCGTGAACGGGGATTGGATCTCCCACCATGCAGCATTGCAGTCAATGCCCCCTATTTGCCTCGCAAAGGACAACAAGGACCGGATATGGACGATCACCGAAGGCGGCGCAACCTGGTATTTTGAAAACAATCAATGGGTATCGCACCCCCGGATGCCATTCTGGAACGCCCTTCATGGTCTTGCATTTGACAATGACAACATTCCCTATGCCTATGGCAACTGGGGCGTGATGTTCTTTAATAAGGAAAAAGGCGATTGGGAAGTGATTCGCCCGCTTTTCGACAAAAGCATTCAAAAGATCATATTTGACGATCGGAACCGGATGTGGCTCGTGATGTACCGCTGGCCGAAGGTTTCCGGCGATGATTTTGCCCAATACGGACTGCTGCGCTATGCCAATGGGAAGGTCAGTGCTTACACCGAAGGCCTCAATTTCCTTCGCGAACCTTTCGAGATCGAGTTCTTTAAGGGCGAGCTGGTCATCCTGACCACCGGCGGGGAGCTCCACACGTTCGACGAGCGCCGGATTCTTTCCTTCGAACCGCAGGCGAGCTACCCTGCCGGCTCGTCAATAACAGTCAAGCTGAGCACCAATTCGGCATTTGAAGCCGAGAACCGCATTTCCATCCAACTGAACAACCCAACTACCGGTACTCACCTAATCCTCAGCCAGACTACGGCGAATGGGCATTTCGTCAGGTTTACATTGCCCGATACTCTGCGTGCAGGTGAATACACCATCAGCCTCCTTACCACCGCACCTGAAATCACGAGCCATGAAAGCCGGCCATTCCGCGTCGCGCCGAAAAACTCGCCGATCGGTACACAACCGAATGCAGTGACGCTGCTGCAAAACACACCAAACCCTGCGGCAGCCCAGACGGAGATTGCTTTTTACCTTCCGCAAGCCGCGGAGGCACGTGTGGACCTGTTCAACGTGCGCGGGCAATTCATCAAACAGCTTGGCAATGCCGCATTTCCGGGAGGATGGAATTTCATTCAAACGGACCTGACCGCCTTGCAGGCGGGAACGTATGTGTACCGGCTCACGACGGGCAATGTGGTTAAATCACTGAAATTAATCCACTGATACTACCGGACCCGGTTGGGGTTTTCGCTCACAAATGCGTCCCAACCGCCTTTCTTAGCTTTTTTGGAACCGCCGGAAGCCACCGAAGCCGGTGAATTGGCATGGTACTGATGGCAAACAGCGATAGCAATGCCGTCAGTAGCATCCATAAATTCACGACTGAGCTCCATTTTCAGGATCTTTTCGAGCATGTAGGCTACCTGCTCCTTGGAAGCGTTTCCGCTACCGGTCACGGATTGTTTTACTTTCTTGGGAGAATACTCGACGATCGGGATATTACGGGCGAGTGCCGCAGCCATCGCCACCCCCTGCGCGCGGCCGAGTTTGAGCATGGATTGTGCGTTTTTACCGTAAAAAGGGTCTTCAATGGCCATTTCATCAGGCAGGTAATCCTCGATCAGCTGGGTCAGGCGTTCAAAGATTTTCTTCAACTTCAACTCGTGCGTACTATATTTGCTCAAATGAATCACACCATATTGAACCAGCGAAATTTGCTGTCCTTTGACCGATATCACCCCGTAACCCATCACCTGCGTGCCGGGATCGACCCCAATAATGACCTTTTCCGAAACCTCCGTTTTTAACATGGTGCAAGATAAGGAACTCTCCCCTCCAAAGCCAAAAAGCAACCAGGCAAACCTGCTCTGGGCGATCAAGCTCGTGGTGACGGCATTGGTACTGAGTTACATTTACCGCACGTTCCGGAATGAGCAAAAGGGGATTGGCGATATTGGAAGCGTGTTCGGGGAGATATGGACAATGCCGAACGCGCCGGTGCTGGTGCTGATGGTGCTGCTCGTGCCCATCAACTGGGCGCTGGAAAGCCTCAAATGGCAGAAACTCATCTCCCGTATCATACCGCTTTCATTCCGCGACGCCATGCGGGGCACCCTCACGGGCCTGGCTGTGGGCGTGGCCGTGCCTGCGCAACTGGGCGATACGCTCGGACGCGTGGCAGCGCTGAAATCCGACCGCCGGCTGGAAACGATCGGCGCGGCCGTGGTTTCAAACGGAATCCAGTTTTATGTATCGGTACTCGCCGGCGCGTGCGGCTGGGTATATCTGAACAACCAGCTCGATATCCCGCAAACGGCAAGATTGGCCGTGAACACCGTTTTGTTCCTGATCATCTGCCTGGGCCCGGCGTTGGTGCCTTTCAGAAAGCAGATCGATACCTGGGAGCCTTCGGGAAAGGTTTTTGTCAAAATAAAGGAGTACTTAAATGTCATAGGCCGATATACTCCTTCCGAGCTGGCAACCGGTACCGGTTATGGCCTGCTCCGCTACCTTGTATTCCTCAGCCAGTTTGTGCTCGCGTTGTCGCTCTTTCATTTTCAGGTAAGTGCCGGGCAATTGGCGGCGTGTGTCACATTGATTTTTTTAGCCAAAACACTGATTCCGGCAATCAACGTACTGGGCGACCTGGGTTTACGCGAATTTACTGCCCTGGTGGTATTCGCGCCATTCAAGCTACCCGCCGAGCAGGTCATCGCCGCCACGTTTCTGATCTGGATATTAAACGTGCTCGGCCCGATTCTCGTAGGGATATTTCTGATCTGGAAATATAAATGGAAAAAATCCCGATGAGCAGCATGGCATTCATTTCCTGGACCATTACGGCCATCTGGATATTGCTGGGCAGCTACGCGGTATTCACTTTCGCATTGACTTTCCTATGGTCCAGGATCCACAAGCCTGCGACACCCACGGGCATTCCCGCCGACCTTTTTATCACGGTGATCATCCCGGTACGGAATGAGGCCGACAATATCCTCTTCCTGCTCGAAGACCTGGAACGACAAACTTTGCCCGTTAACCATTTCGAGGTTTTGGTCATGGATGACAGTTCCACTGACAATACCGCCGCCATTGTGCGAGCATTTGCCGAAAATTCAAAAGCGCAGGTAAGGCTGATACCCCTACCCGATGTACGCACTTCGGCCCCCAAAAAACGGGCGATCGAAACGGCCGTCGGGCATGCGCAGGGCAAACTGATCGTAACCACCGACGGCGACTGCCGCGCGCAGGCAGGCTGGCTGCACGCGATCGCGTCGTGCTACCTGCACACGGGCGCGAAGCTTATCAGCTCGCCTGTGACATTTACGAACGAAACCAGCCTCACCGACCATTTGCAAACCGTAGAATTCGCAAGCCTGATCGGCAGTGGGGCCGCTTCGATGTCGGCCGGCTATCCGTCGATGTGCAATGGAGCGAACCTTTCCTACGAGAAAGAGACTTTCCTGGAAGTAAGCGGTTACGACGGCGTCCGACACATAGCCTCGGGCGACGACGAGTTTCTGATGCACAAAATCGCCGCCCGGCATCCCGGGTCGGTACATTTTCTCCGCCACCGCGACGCCATCATCCGCACCGCGCCGCACCGTAACTGGGCGAGCTTTTACAGGCAGCGAAAACGGTGGGCCAGCAAATGGAAGCATTATCAAAGTAAAACGCCGCTGATATTGGCCATTTACATATTCGCGAGCAACTTCTCGATACTGCTCGCAGGCGGGCTTGCGTGCGCCGGAGCCATTTCCGCCGCCGCATTTGGAGGTATGCTGGCATTAAAATGCATCCCCGAATGGTTTTTCCTCGGCTCCGTACTCAGTTTTCTGCAAAAAAGAAGGTCGCTCGCATTCATTCCGGCAACCCAGTTGTTCTACCCCCTATACGTTTGCTTTTTCGGGTTGGCAGCTCAGAAAGGCCAGTACGAGTGGAAAGGGAGGAAACTTTCTTAAACCGGACAGGCGCGGCCGGCTAGGCGCGGTTGGCCTGGCATATAAAAAAGCTGCCAGCAAAATGCCGGCAGCTTTAAGTTTCACATAACGCTATATAAGATCAATTCATTCTACTTTTTGAGCACTTTGGAAGAATACTTCCCTTCTTCATTCACCACATTCACAATATACATTCCCTGCGCAAAAGCCTGAACATTAACTTTGATTTCTGTTTGAACGGTCACCGGCATAGCCTGGTAAACCTGTTTTCCTCCTAGTGTGTAGATTTCGATTTTTTTCACCGGCGAGAAACTTCTGACATTCATTTCGTCCTGGGTAGGGTTCGGGAAGAAATCCACGGCCAACCGGGCGTCGCAAGTTCCGGCTTGTATGCTGCGGATTGCGCTGTATTCGAATGTCTCGTCGTTATCTACCTGCTTCAGACGATAATAGTAGCTCTTTACAGGTACAGACTCTGATGAAAATGGTGTGTCGTTGAAACTATATGTGGCCTTGGTGGCGTCGTAATCGATCCGGGCAACAGCACTGTAAGTCTTTGCATCTGACGAGCGTTCGACTTCAAAATGTGAGAAATTTTTGGCCTCGGTTACCTTCCATTTCAGTTCCGCACTGCAATTTACATTTTGTACATTAAAAAATGCTAATGTTACCGGTAAAGCTGTTGAAGGAGGTGGTGAAGTGAAGCAGGTTGTGGTCGATGCCGGGAAGGTAATGTTCAGCACAGTCGATGGGTCGACGGTCACACGGATGGTCGCGCCATCCACGCGCAGCGAGCCGTAACGGTCGCTCGGATCCTCCACCCACTTGCTGTTTTCTTGCTTGTATCCGGGCCACGCAATGCCATTTCCATTAATATCCACCGAAGCACCGGGGAAAAGAAGGCTACCTGTCAGCGGCAAATCGCTATCCTCCTGGATCACTTTTCCTTCCGAATTAATCCATTCAATTTTCGCAGTCTTGCCCGTAGCATCATAATTCGGTGTTACGCTATAATCCAGCCAGGGCGCATTTTTCAAACATTTCGAAGAAGCCGTCGCATCGATTTTCTTTTCAACCGGCTCAGGGATTGAGGGCAGAAATGGCCAGAAATGCACCTCGTCGCTCTTGTGTACAAAACTTTTGGCGATGATCTGCCCGTTGATATTTCCATTATTCTCTTTCACGAGATCAGCCTGCGGAGCGAAAATGGTACCACTGATCTGCGCATTGCCGCCCAACGTAATGCCTTTGGTTGCATCGGGGAAGTTGTAGATCACATAGCTGCCCTGGGAATCGGACAAGCCGCCGAATCCGGGGAAATTAATTTTATTGCTGCCCATCACCCCACAGAACGTAGGGAAATCGACGATGTTGATGATAAGGCCGAAATTGTTGCCGGAAGCGGTTTGTCCCAATTGCGGGCCCTGAGGAATACCTTCAATATTGGAATTTCCGATCTTGTTCCAAACGGCCGCCGATACTGTCAGGACGTTGATTTTGTTGGGGTCAACGATAATCTTAGGGTTGTTACCGATCACATTGGGGTCAAGGTACGGGCCCATCGGCGCAGAGGCCATAATATTGCCGTTCTGATCGCGGATAGGCAGGTTATCCGCCATATCTCTCAGCTGGTTCGACCGTTTAATAAATGTGATGAAAGCGCCATCGATATCGATCTGATTTGCACCGGTCCCGAAGACATTTTCACAAACCGGGTTCACGGATTCGCTTACGCTTGGCGACCAGGTATTGATATTCGCATTGATCGTGATATTCGGGGTCTCCCAGTATTGTTTGTTATTTTCGGTGATGCGGATCGTGGAAGCTGCATTGTTGTTATCCTTGTACCAAACTTTGAGGCTCGTGCCTGAGCCGTCCGAAGGATTACAGTTTCCGATCTTCACATAGTTGTCGCCATTCACCGTCAGGCTTCCGCTATTGAGTTTCACCGCCCCGCGAACCGCCAGGCCGATCGATGCATTATTGACGAAAAGTACTCCGTGTTGCTTGTTGAAACTGATCTGGTATTGGTTGGTTGTCACATTTCCGCCGACTGCAATAGGACCTTCGGTTTCGTTGGATTGCAATGTGGCATCACCTTTGACAAATATATTGAATCGCTGAGCCGCAGAAGTAGGGCTTTGAGCGGATACCTGGCTTACATTTAAGGAGAGGAGCGCTAATAGACTTATGAGGAAAGGTCTGACGAACATATTGTTGAGTTTTTATTTTCTTGCTCAACGAAATTAGACCGCCTGCTTCGATCCATTATTCTTTTTGTGACCAGTCCGGGTGACTTTGGGGTGATTTCTATGTTTTCGGGGGTGACAACTTCTCAAAAAATTGCACTAATCGAAGATAGCGCACACTCTATAACAAAGTAGTATTAATTACATGCAGCTACTTTTAACCCATTCAGAGTCGTACTATTTTTACACAAATACCTCAAAATCGCTCATTACTTCTAGAATTTTCTGCTCTAAGAACTGTAAAATGTTCGATTCCTGCCCTTTAATCCCATTCTAACAACTATAACATTTCCTAGACACTCTTCAACTCCGAAAATGAAAAAGGCCGGATTGATACCCGGCCTGTCTAATTATTTGTAAGCTATTCGAATTCCCTATTTGTAGCTCGACCGCTTCTTCAATTCCCTTAATTCGTTTTGCATTTCCTGCAACATCCGCATGAGTTGCTGCATGTCGGTCTGCGGCTCGGGCAAAGCCTTACTGTGGAAGCTGTAATACTCCCAAAGTTCAATCACCTCACCAATCGGCACGGTATAGGCAAAATACTGTGTGTTGAACGATTGCAGCAGCATGGTACCCGCCTCCTGATTGATCGTCACCTGTTTGAACACAAAGTCCTGATCGCCCTTCAAAATCACAATGCAGGGTGTCTCGGGCTTAACAGTCGTCCAATCCTGGACATATCTCGTGATAATATCCGCGCCTTCGGGCACTGGGAGCATCGAATCACCGACCGTCGGGAACATCCTGAACGTCCCGTTTTTGGGCACGGTAGGCAGGTTGAAACGGGGCAATGAAGCGAGGAACTCCGGATCGGCATACCCCGAGCGGTAACCCGCCCGCGCCTGCACCGGCACATATTCGATATTTTCCTTGTCTTCCTTGTCAACTGTGATGGCCAACACGCGGATCTGGCTGCCTTTCATAAACAACTCGCTCCCCTCTTCCAGGTCTTTCAGTTTCTGATCGGAAAGCTTGCCCAAGTCTATTTTCAGGAGGCTATCGATGCTCATCCGGAAATACTCCGAGAAATTGATCAGGTCGTCGACAGTCGGGTTCGCCGTCCGGCCGCTTTCGATCGCGTTAAGCTTCACCCTGCTGATCCCGAGCTTTTCCGCCAGCGCTTCCTGGCTCAATTTCTGACGCAAACGAAGGAACTTGATATTAACCGACCAGAATGTATCCTGCGCACCCATGAGTTGATATTTTTAAAATCAGACATAAGATATTATCAATATCAAAAGTAGCAGCAATTTTTATTTTTCCTACAAAAAAGTAAACAATTTATTTTGTTTAACTATTTTTGAAAAACATTAAACAAAAAGTCATGTCTACCTATTCGATTCGGGATCTGGAACGCATTACCAGCACCAGGGCGCACACAATCCGCATCTGGGAGCAGCGTTACGGCCTGCTCGAACCGGAACGGACAGACACCAATATCCGGTTTTACAACGACGATCACGTCAAAAAACTCCTCAACGTCTGCACGTTACTGAACCGGGGCATGAAAATCTCGCGTATCAGCCAGCTGAGTAACACCGAAATACGTGAGGAGATTGACCGCATTATTGCAGAGTCGTTGCAGACCGACCAGCATATAGAAGCGTGGGTCAACCGGGCGGTAAGCGCCATTGCGACCTACGATGCACCTGCATTTCATCAATTGTTCGCCGATGCCCTGCAACGGCTGGGGATGGTTGCCACCTATGAAAAGGTCCTTTACCCGCTACTCGTGCGGACGGGGCTGATGTGGACCAAAGATGCGTTGCTACCAGCCCAGGAGCATTTTTTATCGAACCTGATCCGGCAAAAACTGTTTACCGCCATCGACGCGCTGCCTATGCCGGAACCCGGCAACCAAAAATGGCTGCTTTTCCTGCATGAAGGTGAGGAACACGAAATCGGGCTGCTATTTGCGTATTACCTGCTCCTGCGTGCGGGCCAGCGCGCGGTGTACCTGGGCGCACGCGTGCCTTATACCGACCTCCAATCCGTGGCAAACGACATTGCGCCGACGCATATCTATACTTTTTTCGTGGGTAACCAGCCCGAAAACCTCGCGCCGGAACTGCTCGGCCAGCTTGCACAGGACTTTCCGCATTGCCGGATCTGCTTTTCAGGCGGTGTCGAAGGTCCCGAAAACGAACCACGCGTGAGCCATATTGAATCCATTGAAGAACTGCTTGAAACGATCGGAACAGATGCTGCACATACCAACCCGTAACGGGGCGCGCAAAAACATCGGCGTGATCGGCGCTGGCTTTGCAGGGATGGCCGCAGGCGCCATTCTCGCCAAGGAGGGCCATAACGTGACGGTTTTGGAGAAAAACGACACCATCGGCGGCCGGGCGCGGACATTCTCCGAAATGGGTTTCACTTTCGATATGGGGCCGAGCTGGTACTGGATGCCGGATGTGTACCAACGCTTTTTCGGACGATTCGGACGGAGCGTCGCAGATTTGTACCAGCTCCAACAGCTCGACCCGGGCTTTGCGGTTGTTTTTGCCGACAATGCCGCCGTCGATATTCCGGCCGATTTCGAAGAATTGTGCCACTTATTCGAGCAGATAGAAACCGGTGCAGGGGACAAACTCCGGCGTTTTATCGCCGATGGGGAGTTCAAATACCGTGTCGGAATGGACGATATGGTGTACAAGCCCGGCCATTCGATTACCGAGTTTATCAGCTTGCGGCTCTTCGGACAGGCATTGCGCTTGCAGCTTTTCAGCTCGTTCAGCAAACATGCACGCCGGTTTTTTAAAGACCCTAAACTGCTCGCGCTGATCGAGTTTCCGGTGCTCTTCCTGGGAGCGATGCCCAAAGACACGCCCGCATTGTACAGCCTGATGAATTACTCTGGCCTCAAACAGGGCACTTTTTACCCGATGGGCGGATTCGGAAAGGTGGCAGATACATTTCGCGACATCGCCCGGCAGGAGGGCGTGCAGTTCCGCACGTCCGAGGCAGTCGAAAAACTGGAAACTTCGAATGGGCGCGTCCGGCATATTCATACCGTCAGCCGGTCGATGCCAGCTGACGCGGTAATTGGCAGTGCCGACTACCGGCACATCGAACACGCTTTACTTTCCCCGCCGGACCGCCATTACCAGGACAGCTATTGGGCCGAACGCACCTTTGCACCTTCCTGCCTGCTGTTTTACATCGGCGTCAACAAGCGCATTACCCGGCTGCGGCATCATAACCTGTTCTTCGACCAGGATTTCGGATTGCATGCCGAGGAAATTTACCAACGCAAAATGTGGCCTACCGCCCCGCTGTTCTACGTCTGCTGCCCGTCGGTGACCGATCCGTCGGTAGCGCCCGAAGGTCATGAGAATCTGTTCATCCTCATGCCCATTGCCACCAACCTGCCCGATCCCGAACCGATCCGTGAACATTATTACCAGTTGCTGATGGACCGGCTCGAAAAATTCGCCGGCGAAACCATTCGCGACCATGTGGTTTTGAAGCGAAGCTATTGTGTTTCGGATTTTAAAAACGATTACAACGCTTGCCAGGGCAATGCCTACGGACTGGCCAACACCCTGCGGCAGACCGCGGTTTTGAAGCCCAAACTGAAAAGCCCGAAAGTCCATAACCTGTTTTTCGCCGGTCAGCTTACCGTCCCCGGCCCTGGCGTGCCCCCCGCGATCATATCCGGCACCATTGCCGCCCATGAAGTTCTCAAATACCTAAACAGCTAGTTTATGAAGAGCCTTTTTGACGAATTGTCGGCCTCGTGCAGCAAGAAAACCACGCAGCTATACAGCACCTCGTTTTCACTGGGTATTTATTTCCTGAAACCTGTGTTGCACAGGTCCATCTATGGAATTTACGGGTTTGTGAGGCTCGCCGACGAGATCGTGGACAGCTTTCAGGGGTACGACCAGGAGGTAATGATGGCGCGTATCCGTAAGGAAACGCAGGAGGCCATTCGCGAGCGGATCAGCATTAACCCCATCCTGAACAGTTTCCAGCACGTAGTACACACCTATCAGATCGAATGGGAGCTTATCGATACGTTTTTAAAAAGCATGGAAACGGATTTGCTCCAAAAAGAACACACGCAGGACTCCTACCAGGAATATATACTGGGCTCGGCGGAGGTGGTAGGGCTGATGTGCCTGCGTGTTTTTTCAGAAAACGATAGCGCATTATATGACTCCTTGAAACCCTATGCCATGAAACTCGGCGCGGCTTTTCAGAAAGTGAATTTTCTGCGCGACCTGAAAGCCGACTACCAGACGCTGGGCCGCACCTATTTTCCGGGTGTGAATTTCAATTTGTTCTCTTACGCCGACAAGGCACAAATTCAGCAGGAAATCGAGGCAGATTTCGAGGAGGCGCTCGTGGGTATCCGCCGCCTGCCTGCCAGCTCGCGCAGAGGCGTTTACCTGGCCTATTATTATTACAAAAAATTGTTTTTGAGGATCAAGGAAACGCCGCCGGAGAAAGTGATGAATGCGAGGATCCGGATCCCCGACATTGACAAGTTCGGATTGATGTTTCGGTCGTTACTAAGGCACCAGTTTGATCTTTTGTGACGTTTTTGTGTTGTAAGGGGAGAATATCCCCACAATACAAAACCTGAAACCCACCATCCTATGAACGACCAAGTTGTGCTTGTAACGGAAAACGACGAAGCCATTGGCCTGATGCCCAAGCTGGAAGCCCACGAAAAAGGCGTGCTGCACCGCGCATTTTCGGTGTTTATTTTTAATACAAAAGACGAAATGCTGCTGCAAAGGCGGGCATTCGGGAAGTACCATTCGGAAGGCCTGTGGTCAAACACCTGTTGCAGCCACCCGCTCCCGGGCGAGCCCGTGCACGACGGGGCCATGCGGCGCCTACGCGAGGAAATGGGCATCGAAACCGACCTGGAATTCCTTTATACATTTCAATACCGCGCCGATCTGGAAAATGGTCTGACTGAGAATGAGCTGGACCATGTATTTTATGGTGTTACGGATGCCGTCCCGGCCATCGATCCCGCAGAAGCCAGCGACTACAAATACCTGACAGTACCCGAAATACAAGCCGATATCGCGCAAAACCCGCATGCCTACACCGAATGGTTCAAGATATGCATGCCGGTAATAGCCCGCAGGATCGGCCATTGATCCACCCAAGAATCCTAAATACCAGCCTGATGCCACATTGGACGCTCAACTTGTTGATTACCCTGGCCGCATTCGTGGCAATGGAATGTGTGGCCTGGCTGGCCCATAAATACCTGATGCACGGACTGTTGTGGTCGCTACATCACGACCATCACCAGCGCGACGACGGTGATTTTTTCGAGAAAAACGACTACTTCTTCGCGATTTTCGCGACACCCGGCATTGCCTGTCTGTGGCTAGGTCTCGATGCAGGGTTCAACCACCTTTTCTGGATCGGGCTGGGCATTACCATTTACGGGTTCACCTATTTCCTGGTGCACGATGTATTTATCCACCAGCGCTTCCGAGTTTTCAGGAATACCGATTCCGTTTATTTGAAGGCCATCCGCCGCGCGCACAAGATGCACCACAAGCACCTTGGCAAGCATGGCGGCGAATGCTTCGGGATGCTCTGGGTGCCACTGAAATATTTCCGTGAAGCGCAAAAAGCTGGCGCCAGATGAAGCTGCTCTACCTGCTGGTCGACCTGGGCGCTATTTCGGTACCGCTCATCGCCTCATTTCATCCCAAAATCCGGCTGTACAGGCATTGGAAAGCGCTATGGCTGGCGATATTGCTCTCGGCAGTACCATTCATTATTTGGGACAGTTATTTTACGCAAATCGGCGTTTGGGGATTTACGCCTGCATATCTCACCGGCTTCGGGCTGTTCGGCTTGCCCATCGAGGAGGTCCTGTTCTTCATCTGCATTCCTTATGCCTGCATGTTCACCTATTTCTGTTTCAGGCAGTGGAAAGGGCAGTTGCATTTGAGGTCGGAGCAGATGGTTACCTGGGTTTTCATTGGTCTTTGTCTGCTGCTCGGCCTTGTGGGCGCGGGCCGTTATTACACATCCTCTGCCATGAGCTGGCTGGCGATTTTTCTTATCTATTTAAAGTGGCAGGCCAAACCTAAATGGCTTGGTTTGTTCTACTACTCGCACCAATTTCTGCTGATACCGTTCTTCATCGTGAACGGCATTCTCACCGGTACCGGGCCTGAAAAACCGGTTGTCTGGTATAATAATGCGGAAAACCTGGGGGTACGCATTTTCACTATTCCCATCGAGGATATTTTTTACGGCATGTTACTGCTGCTGCTCAATGCTTTTTTGTTCGAATACTTTCTCCAAAAAGCCGAAAAAAAGCAATCCTTAAAACACCTCTCCGTGCGTGAGTGCAACCAGCTTTGAAGTAAGCCACGGGGATTTGTCCAGCGCTTTCAAAGCCAAATCGGTCGTTCGGCTTTTGCCGAAAAGCTTTTGCAAATGATATCCCGCCCTGATTCGTGTTCCGAATGCAGCATTCCAGGCGCGATGATAATTTTGCAGAGCGGATTCATGCGTTTGTTTTCCATTAAAAAGCAGCAATACCTGCTCCGCCAGCAGCTTGGAAGCGCGCATTCCCATGCTCATACCATTGCCGCAAAGCGGTGTAATGGAACCTGCCGCATCACCGAGCAGGAAAATGCCATTTGAATTGGTTTGCTTTTTATTGAATTGAACGTTGCTGATCACCAACGGCTGCGCATTTACAAACCAGGCATTTTGAAAGTAGCTTTTCAGGAAGGGATTTTGGAATAACACCGCTTCTTCCATTTGCTTTACATCCTTTCCATTTTCCAAAAGATTTCGCGCGGTAGTGAGGTAACACAGGCAGCGCCAACCGTTATCGACAGTTGAAATACCACAATAGCCGTCTCGAAAATTGTGCAGTTCAATTCGATTGGCCGGGAAATCGGTTTGAATATGATACTTGACCCCGATATAATTCTGGTTATCGGCCTGGGACGCATTGGTTTCCTGTGAGTGAACAAATTGCGGTGTATATTTGCCGTAGCTTCCGCAGACAACTTTGGATGTAAAACCACCCGCGGTGGTATGGATCTGAAAACCGTCCGCAGGATTTCCCTGCACGTCCGTCACGCGGCATTCCTGCACCACGCGCACACCCTTGCGCGAGGCTATTTCGAAAAGAGAATTATCCAGGCTGTACCGGCTAATGCCGAAACCACCCATTCCGAGGTTGTGATTCAATAGGAATCCGCGGTCAGAACTAATGCCCAGGCTATCTATTTTGGGCAATGCGAGATCAGCAAGCGGCACACCCAGACTTTCCAGAAAAGGCCAGCTTTCCATCGAAATATATTCCCCGCAAACCTTGTGAAACGGATATCTTCCCTTCTCGAATACCGCCACCGAAACACCACGATCGGCCAATTGAATAGCCAGACAAAGTCCCGCCAGCCCGCCGCCGATGATCGCACATTCGAAATGTTCAGTCCGCGTTTCCATACACAATCACTTCATGTCGGAACGCCCATTTGTTACGTACAGAAAATCGAGTGGCGCCCGATCGTTGCAGTATTTCCAGCCATTCTTTCTTCTTAAAACCCCTTAAAACAGAAAGCGGCGCGTCGTTTTTCACAAGGTATGATTTTGAAAACAGGCGCGTCAGCCATTTGATCGAATAATGGGCCAACGGGTTTCTTTCCAGATCATTGATAACCAGAATGGCCCTGTTGCTTAATGCAAACTGCACCAGTTCTTGAAGATCCTCATTGGTAAGATGGTGACAAAAAAGGCAGGCGTGGATGATATCGACCTGGTGTAAATGCTTGTAAGTGTTGCGATAATCATCGCAAATGAGCGTCACGCCGCTGTTTTGGAGGTTTTCTTCGGCATAGGCAATGCAATCGGATTTGAGATCGACGCCGTAGAGGTCGAGCGTGAAGCCTGCCTTCCGGTTCCATTGAGCAATGCGTTTGAGGGTATCGCCGCCCCCGCAACCAATATCGACGAGCGTGTAAGACCTGCCTTTTTGCAGCACACGTTTCAATGCAGCGAATGAAATGTCGTACCCACCCAGCCAGTGGTTGATAAAATCCAGCTCGCGTAGATTTTGAAAAAGATCTGCCGTAGGGATATCGTCCCGGTCGAGCAGCTCTTTCTGCAAGCTCCTATGCCTGAACATACCGCAACTGCATGGTTTCGATGCTAAGCCCCGGACCAAATGCAGCGGCGAAAATGCGGTTACCCAAATGCTCGGGCTTCGCTGCTTCAAGCACTTCTTTCAGGACAAACAGCACCGTCGGCGACGACATATTTCCATAGTTTTTAAGCACATTGTAGGTAGGGCCGAGCAGACATTTGTCCAACTCCAACGCCGTCCCAAAATCGTCTACAATGCGTTTTCCGCCCGGATGCACCGCCCAATGCCGGTACTCTTCCGGTTTCAGGTCCACTGATTTAAGCATAGGACCGATATGCTCGCGGATCAGATCGGGCACATACGATGAAAGGTTCATGATAAAACCCGTCTCCGAGAGCTGCCAGGCCATATCCGAATAGCCATTATGCAGCACCATCGAATTGAAGCCATCGATCTTCACCGGATGCAGATAGCGATCGTCCGGCAGCGATGATACCAGCAATGCCGCCGCACCATCCCCGAAAATCATATTCGAAAGCAGGTAATCGTCATTATACCGCTTCTGAAAATGGATCGTACAAAGCTCCGTACACACCACCAGTACTTTCGCATTTACATGACTTTTACAAATGGCGTCCGCGTTTTTCAGTGCTAAAATCGCCGCGTTGCAACCCATAAAATTAACGCTGCTCCGTTGAATCGAAGGGTTTAGCTTCAATTCACGCATAAGCTCGACATCCAACCCAGGTGCAAATAGCCCTGTGCAGGTGACGGTGATCAAATGGGTAATACCCGTTTTAATATTTTCAAAATCGTGAATTTGCTCTATTGCCTTCTTTGAAAGTGCAGTCGCGTGTTTCTGGTAAAGCTGCATGCGGTCCGAAAGCGTCGGCTCCGGCATTAATGCGGCATTCCGGTTGAAAAAGTTGAAATCTTCGGGGTTCTTATCAAAATCGGGAATGACGGAGTATCGCTTTTCAATGCCGGTTTTAGCGGCTACGATCTTTATTTTCCGGCGGGTATTCAGGTCGTCGGTCGATCGCAGGTAGAAATCGGTGAGCGTTTCCTGTGCATAACCATATTCGGGAACGGCTGTTTCAATAGAGGATAGATAACTCAATGGAATTCTGTTGATAATAATTAAAACGATGAAACAACTATTCATGCAAATCGCCGCTATCCAGTTCATCCGCATGGTATTCCGAAAATTGGCCTGCCGATAGTCCTTCCAAACGAGCGAAAACCAAATTCCGAACCAGATCACGATAGGAATGAAAAACACCTGGACAATGTAAAAAATCATTCCAAGTTCCCTGGTCGTAAAATACAAATAATAAAACACATTGCAGAGCACAAACATGGCCGCCGTAAATGCAAAAGTGCCGATATAGCCCAACTTATAGCTCAGCGTAACCACGCCGTCGCGCAGGTCCTGCTTGTGCTGGTACACCTGCGTGAGCGGATACGCGCCCGCGATCTGGAAAGAACAGCCCAGTAACACGAAGATGTTCGCCGCATCGAGCCGCAACGCGCCACCCGAAATGCCGGCAATCGACATATAGTAGGTAAATGCCCCCTGAAAAATCACCACGGTGAGAAAACCGACTACCGGGTACTTTTTCAGCCTGATTTGCCGCGAACTATACGCCCTGGATGCCCCGATGTAAAGCACGAGACAAAACGCGAACAATGTGTTTACGAAAGTAAGCGCCAGAACGGTTGCGGCAACATCCAAAAAAATTGTGAGGTAAAAGAGGTCGCGCGTGGGCAGCGGCGGTTTTTCGAGCCCGCCGATACTATCCTCGTCGCGGTCGACGTAACTGTTGTAGCCATTACTGGCCGGGTAAACCAGGAAATGGATAATCAGAAAGCTCCATAAGGCTTGCCTGTGCACCACCGTCTCGGCCTGGCTGTAAGCAAACAAGAACAGCGGCGCAAGGAAAAACGAGAACGGGATTCTCAGGAGTTTGATGGTGCTACGGGTGATCGGCATGGGGCCAATTTAGCGAAAAATGAAATAGGACCATGGACCGCCGACCATAGACCGTAGCATAACGCAAAACATGGTCCATAGTCGATCGTCCATGGTCGTATGGCAGACCGTCACCCTTCCCCGCGGGTCGTAATGCGCAGCTGATGCGTGTTAAACACCTGCGAGTTGGGCGCTACGCTTTTGGTGAGGAAAACACTGCCGCCGATCACGCTGTTTTCGCCGATAACAGTGTCGCCTCCCAGGATGGTTGTCCGCGCGTAAATAATGACGTTATCGCCTACCGTAGGGTGGCGTTTGGTATTGTAAAGCTCTTTCGCAACCTGCAATGCACCCAACGTGACCCCTTGGTAAATGCTCACATTCTTCCCGATCACCGAGGTAGCACCGATCACAATGCCGGTGCCATGATCGATCATGAACGGCACGCCGATAGTAGCCTCCGGGTGAATATCAACACCTGTTTTACCATGCGCATATTCCGTGAGAATGCGCGGCAGCACGGGAATTTGCAGGACGCTCAGATAATTGGCAATGCGGTAGACCGCGATCGCATAAAAACCGGGGTACGAAACGATCACTTCGTTGACGCTCGTAGCCGCCGGGTCGTATTCGTAGATTTTGCTGGCGTCGAGGCGCAGGTTCTTGTAAATCCCTTCCAGCTCGTCGTAAAAAGAAGCCACTTTTTGCTCGATGGCCACCTTTTTAGGGTCGAGGTAACTGAGCAGGATATTTTCAAGATCGATCTGATTTTTCTTTAAAATACCTTCATAGGAGGTCTTTTTAGGCAAATTATTGCTCGGAAAAAGAAAATGGATCAGGTCGTCGAGCCAGGCTGTGGCATCATGCCAGGAAGGAGTCGCCTCCCACTCGGCATGATGCGTTTTTTTAAGAAGATCGATGAGTGATGATGGCATTGGGGTTGTTTGATGGGCGGATTTGCAAAATGACCGCCGACGACCGACCATTGACCGCCGATCGCCGGGCCGCGACGATGGTGGTCAGTGGTAGTCATTGATTGTCATGGGTAGTCAAGAGCGGTCATTGGTAGTCAGGAGTAGTCGGCGGTCGGTCGTCAATCCTCAGCGGCGCCCGCTCAGCCGGTGCAGCGTTGCCACGAGTACGTCTATCTCCTCACAGGTATTGTAAAACGCGAGAGAAGGGCGCACGGTGGTTTCCAGGCCGAACCGTCTCAGGATAGGCTGTGCGCAGTGGTGGCCCGAGCGTACGGCGATGCCTTCCTTGTTGAGCGCCGCACCTACCTCCTCGGTTTTATAACCATCCAGAACAAACGACAGCACTGAAGCTTTTTCCTTCGCAGTACCGATCAGCCGCAAGCCCGGCACATTTTTCATCAAACCGGTCGCATATTCGAGCAGGAAATGTTCGTACTGATGGATATTCTCGATACCGAGCTGGTTTACATAATCCAATGCCGCACCGAGGCCTACCGCATCGGCGATGTTGCCCGTACCCGCCTCGAAGCGCGAAGGCGCATTATGGTACTGAATGTGTTCGAATGTCACGTCCACAATCATATTACCCCCACCCTGCCACGGTTGCGTCGCATTCAGGATGTCCTCTTTTCCGTACAATGCGCCGATTCCCGTCGGGCCGAAAACTTTGTGACCGGAGAATACAAACCAGTCGCAATTGAGACCTGTCACGTCCGTCCGAAGGTGCGAAACGGATTGCGCGCCGTCGAGCAGCACTTTCGCTCCCACGGAATGCGCCATTTCGATGATCTGCTTCGCGGGAGTTACGGTCCCCAATGCATTCGAAACCTGTGTAAAGGACACGAGTTTGGTTTTCGGGCTCAACAATCCGGCGTAGGCGTCGAGCAAAATCTGGCCGTCGTCGTCCACGGGGATCACACGTAGTACCAAGCCTTTTTTATCCGCTAATTGCTTCCAGGGTACGATGTTCGCGTGGTGTTCGAGGTGACTTACGATGATTTCATCGCCCGCATTCAGGTTTTGGTCGCCCCAGGTTTTAGCTACGAGGTTAATCGCCTCGGTAGTACCCCGTACAAACACGATCTCATTGACCGACCTCGCATTCACAAATGCCCGTACCTTCTCACGTGCGCCCTCGTAGGCGTCCGTGGCGCGGGCGGCGAGCTCGTGCGCGGCGCGGTGAATGTTGGAATTTTCGTGTTCGTAGAAATAGCTGATCCGATCGATCACCTGCTTCGGCTTCTGGGTAGTAGCCGCATTATCGAACCAGATCAATGGCTTGCCATTCACGCGCTCCTTGAATATGGGGAAGTCGCTGCGAACGCGGTTTATATCAAAAGGTATCTTGCCGATCGGGCTCTGCACGGAGCGGCCGAGCTGATCACGATCGTTGCCGACGTGAATATTTCCGAATGAAAACGGCGAAAAGCTGTGCGACAAAAAATTGGCAGCGCCGGGAACATGCGGTTTTTCCGTGAAATTTTCATTCAGAAAATAATAGGACGGCAGCGATGGTGCAGCACCCGCGTATGGCAAATGCGCTGAACTGCCGAAATTCGGAAGCCGGTTGAACACGTCTGTCAAATCATGCTGGTGATCCTGATAAGGAAATGCCGGGTTCGTAGTGCCTGCGGGCGACTGACCGGCTGGTACCTGGCCGGCCGGCACCTGGCTGGCCGGCGAAATGCCTACACCCGCCGCCGACGGCGGGACGTGGCCATCCGTAAAATGCGGATCGGGCAGGCTCGTTTGCGGCTCGCTCACATCGAAATCCTGATGCGATTGCGCATATGCGTTCGATGGCGACTGCCTACCTCCGAACTCCTGCTGAATGATGCCCATCATTTTTTGCGCCCTCGGATGGTCTTCCAGGTTCGGCGAGAAAACGGGAGACGGCATTTCGCCCGGTAATGCCTTGAAAAGCTCGTTGGCGAGCCGCTCCAGAGCATGGGCGTCGGGCAAATTGCCCGAAGAACCGCCTGAGAAATCACTTGGGATGCCGTCTGGCAGACCAATCGGCTGGCCGTCAATATTTGTATTCATGGTAGTTACCGATTTCTACATCCTCCAAAACGGCAATCGCGTCGTCTACCAGCACGGCTAGCGAACAATATAGCGATACCAGGTACGAGGCGATGGCCTTGTCGTTGATGCCCATAAAACGGACAGAAAGCCCCGGCGACTGCTCACCCGGCAAACCCGGTTGATACAATCCTACTACGCCCTGACGGCTTTCACCCGTGCGGAGCAAAAGGATCTTCGTTTTGCCGTTTTCGATAGGCACTTTATCGGAGGGAATCAGTGGAATGCCCCGCCATGTAATGAACTGGGAGCCGAAAAGCGAGATCGTCGGAGGTGGAACGCCCTTGCGCGTACACTCGCGGCCGAACGCGGCAATGGCTTTCGGGTGCAACAGGAAGAACCCGGGCTCTTTCCAAACTTTGGTAAGCAACTCATCCAAATCGTCCGGCGTCGGTGGGCCCAGGCGCGTTGAGATCTTCTGCTTGTCGGCAATGCTCGAAAGCAGGCCATATTCACCATTATTGATCAGCTCGCTTTCCTGGCGCTCTTTAATGCTTTCGATCGTCAGGCGCAGCTGCTCGCTGATCTGGTTATAAGGCTTGCTGTACAAATCCGACACGCGGGTATGCACGTCGAGCACCGTATTCACGGCCGTCAGGTTGTATTCGCGCGGGTTCTCAACGTAGTCGATAAAAGTATGGGGCAACTCGCGTTCGTCGCGACGGGAGCAATCTACTTCCGCGGTGCTGCCTTCTTTTACCTTGTTCAGGCGGTAAACGCCGGACTCTACGGGAATCCAGTTCAGCAAATGCGTCAGCCAGCGCGGTGTGATGGCCTCGAACTGAGGCACCGTACGGGTTGCGATCGCTAACTGCCGTGCTGCCACGTCACCGAGCGCAGTTTGATTTTGGTTTAACTTGGCCATTCTGTATTTGATTATTAATGAGAAACGAGCTGCATTGCGCCACCGGGTATTGCCAGAGCGCGGCCGGATTAACGATCACAAACATACGTGAACTATAAATCAGGCATTTAAAGAACCCCATAACCTGCCACCAGCCGTTTGCCACCTCATTTCTCAAACCGGCCAGCCTCCATAGATTATACCAAGATACTGTTTTCATTCATCAAACACCAGAAATAATATGCTCAAAAACCACTTGACTACCGACTAAAATTTGGCTCATTCTCCTATCGTTTTTATAGAATTCGTGGATTGATCGATTCGAAAGCTTACCACTAAAAATATTCTATATAAATTCCATAGGCTTTATATTATATTAACTTTTTTGCTAGCTTTGGACTTCTCATTCTATCATTTTATTATGCAAGCGGGCAATCTGATCGATATTTACAAGAACGAAACCATCGCGACGGAGGCATTCAAGGATTTCAGGTTACGGCGTGGGATCACCTGCAAGAAATGCGGCGGCACCCATCATTATTGGCTCGCGCCGAAGCAGCAGTTTCAATGCAAGCAATGCCGGTTCCGCACGACGTTACAGAGCGGCACCGTGCTCGAAGGCAGCAAGCTCCCGATCTCCTACTTTTTTATCGCCGTATACATGATCCTCAAAAAAGGCAACACGTTCACCATCCAGGATTTCCAGGAAGAAACCGGCCATAAATACTATGAACCACTTTACGACTTCATCCGGAAAGTGCGGACGTATCTAAACGCCAATGACCCGAACACTGTCCTCATTGATCTGGTGGAATTATTCAACTACCATCTGCTCAGCCGGAAGTTTCAGGAGCGGGCAGTGCATGATTAGTTCAACTAAAAGTTCACTATAACTAGCTCACCGAATTTGATTTCTCCTCCTTTCAACTTTGCATATGCGCGGTAGCGAAGTTTGTGTGTCTCTATTGGGAATTCGATATTTACTACCTTTTCATTCGAATGCAGTTTTGCGGGTAAGTCAAAAACAACTTTCGGATCCATTGCGTATAAGAGACTATCCTTAACGTCATCGTCAAACGAGTAAGCAGTTCCGTATTCTTCAATTCCTACTCTGCCCAAAGAATCGAACATAACAACAAAAGTACTAATACCCACAAGCGGCTTCATAAATGACGCGGGGCCGGTCTTTATTATCATCCCTGACCTTGGATACGGGTCACAAGACAAAAGTCCCAGTGAAAGCACTAATGCTGCGGACAAATTAACAAGTCCCGATATTTGTATTTTCATTACTCTCATCCGTTTTTTTACCAAAAAATTAAACAAAGACCAACAGCTCGTTTTAATGCGCAAAGACAGCTCTCCGATCAATAAAAACGCGCGGTGCATGACTAATAAACTCTGCTGAAATAATTGTCGGCATAGCGCACCTCACCGCCTTTCAGTTTTACATAGGCACGATACGACAACGCATGCATATTGGTAGGGAAACCGATTTTAAAAGTCTCCGTATTGAGTCCTAGTTTCGCCGTCCCTTTGAACTTTGCAACGGGATATGGACCATCCACTACGAGCTCTACCGACGTTGTTTCGGGCAAAAACGCGTACACGACCCCATATTCCTCCACGGGAATGTTGCCGAACTTTTCAAAATTCACGGTGAAAGTCTCAATCACACCACCCAGCGCATGGAATGTAGCCGGGCCGGTGTGAATTTCCGGGAAAATTTTTTCTTCCGGCTTGGGATCATTCTTGTGCGTGTGGTTGGTGCACGAGAGTGTGCAGGCGGAAAACGACAGAATCGTCCAAAATAAAAAGTGGTGTGTATAGCGGATAAGTTTTTGATTGCGCGTCATCATTGCTTTTGTTTTTCGGCAATAATAACCAGCTGAAATCAACTGTTCCTGACCTAACCACCAAGCGGCAACCGCTCGATTATCAAACGGCTTTTTACACACACATTCAAATCGCTCCTGACAGGATTCTCCGATCGCCTCCTACCCTGCCCCTGGCTCGCAGGACTACTTGGCAAGAACTAGTACGTTTTGTTCAGTCGGTTGGTCGCATACCGCACTTCGCCCCCAGCGACTCTTGCATAAGCCCGATAGGATAATGCATGCATACCGGAAGGAAAACTAATGTTGAAAGTTTCCGTATTTGCACCCATTCTCGGGGCGTTCTTGAACTTGGCCGTGGGATAGGCCCCACCGATGACGAGGTTTACCGCGGTAGTGTCCGGTAAAAAAGCATATACAATGCCGTACTCCTCGATCGCAACATTTCCCAGGCTTGTGAAACTGAGGTTGAAATTTTCCACCGCATTGCCCGACGTGCTAAAAGTGGCCACATTAGTCTGCATTTCGGGAAGTCGCCTGTCCGGCGCGGGCTTGGGATCATATTTTGGCGCACAGGAAACTGCCACTAAGGTCATGAACAGGCCGGTCAATAAGAAGAGGTTTTTGCGTCGGATAAGTTTGTCAGTGAAGATCATCATATGGTTTTTAGTAATTTTATACAAATCTTAAACTCATAAGGCGCACTTATTTATATATCTCCTTCAAATCCTTTTCAAACAAAGTATAAGGATCATGATAGAACTTCACGAAATCCGCCTCACTGACCTGGCCATGGAAGGGGGCATAAAAATGGGTAGGACTTTTGGTATCGTTGCGCCACACGAGCACGTATGCGAGCTGCAATTTCTCCGCTTTCAGGGTTTTGAGTAAAGTTTCCGTCCACCAGGTGGGGTTCGGAATGCTTTCAAGACCGGTTTCGGTAAACGCGGCCAACTTACCGGCTTTTTGCGCATAGTCTGACACGATTCTGAGCTTCTTTAAACCGGCTTCGAGGTTGTACTTGCCGTCGCGACCGAAATCGCCGTAGTTGTCCATTCCTACCATATCTACCCATTCGTTGCCGGGGTAGCGTTCGAGAAATTCGTATTGGGAGGTGAATTTATTGTCGGGAGAGAATGCGTAAAGGAAATTGTGCACACCCAGCTGATCGCGCAGGTAGGAAACGGTGAAGCGCCAGACCGCGATGAAATCCTCTTTTGAAGTATGCGCCTTGCCCCACCAGAACCAGTCGCCGTCGAACTCGTGGAACGGCCTGAAAATCATCGGCGCGAGCGTGCCGTCCTTGCCTTTGACCGAATGTGCGAAGTCGGCGATTGTTTTGAGAATCAGCTTATATTGCTCGTGGTGCGAACCACCCGGTTTGATAAGCGCCATCGCCGGTTTGGAAACATCATCTTTCCAATAAAACCCACCCTCCGACGCCGGATTGGAAAAGTGCCAGGCAACCGTCGTAATCCCGCCGCGGTTGTAGGTCGCCACCACGTTCTTCCGCAAGGCCTCGGCCGTTTTGGCGATCTCGTCCGCAGGCCGGCCCGAGAGCCCCATAAAATCGACGCCGATCACCGCGGGATGCGAGCCCGTCACCGATTTCACGTCCGAGCGCTCCTCGTCGCCCGCCCAGCCGTGCCCGTACTCCGTCGCGTGCTGGTGCCCGAAAAGAATATGTTGTTCAGAGAGTTTTTTGAGGTTACGGTAGAGCGCGGCGGTCTCCGGAGTTGCTTTGGTATCGATTTGTGCATTTGCGGCTAAGGCGCAGAGCAATGCACTTAACAGGCTCATTACAAGTCTTTTCATGCGTGTATGGTTCGGGATTAGAGATCATGTAAAGATGGTAAATATTCCCATTCCGCACGATCGCCACTTATTTTTCGATTATTTAGAATAAAATTCGAAAATTTATTAACCCTGACGAACTTTTATAATTCCCTCATTGTAATAACTGAACTATATTCAGAATACAACGCATTTTTTTGAATATTATTCTATTCGACCCCCATCTGACAGACTCATGAACGGAACTGAAATTATTCTCGATAAAACCGACCTCAGCATTCTCCGCCTCATGCAGGAGAACGCGCGAATGACCAATGCCGATCTCGCGCGCGAGCTGGAAATGGCCCCCTCGGCGGTGCTGGAAAGGGTCAAAAAGCTGGAACAGAAGCAGGTGATCGTCAAATACACGACGCGCATCAGCCCGGTGGCTTTGGGACAGACGCTGCTGGCATTCATTGCGATGAAATCGTCGGAGGGTATGGGCAGCAACAATACCGCCAAGGAGCTCGCCAAAATACCGGAAGTACAGGAGGTTCATCACATTGCGGGCGAGGATTGTTATATGGTAAAAGTCCGCACGGCCGACTCGGCGTCGCTTATGGACCTGATGCGCAACAAGTTCAGCAAAATACAAAGTATCACATCCACACGCACTACGATCGTACTCGAAACGGTCAAGGAAGAGCAACAATTAGTTATACCAGAAAAATGAAATCGCCATGCAAACGTCAACAAAAACTCCGTCAACATTAATGGTGGTACTGGCATTCGCCACCGTGTACATAGTTTGGGGATCCACCTATTTTTTCATCCAGAGAGCCCTGGAAGGCTTTCCGCCGTTTTTTCTGGGCGCATTCCGCTTCATCATCGCCGGCCTACTGATGCTCGGTTGGAGCCTGATGCAAGGCGAAGAGGTATTTTCCTGGAAAGTAATGAAGCCCGCCATTGTGACGGGTTTATTGTTGCTGTTCGTCGGCAATGGTGTCGTCATTTGGGTGGAGCAATTCCTGCCGAGCGCAATGGTAGCTATTATGGTATCATCGTCGCCATTGTGGTTTGTGTTGCTCGACAAACCAAAATGGTCGGAGAATTTGAGCAACAAATCAACTATTTTGGGCCTGGTCGTAGGTTTTGCCGGCGTGATATTACTGTTTTATGAAAAGATCATGGCAACCGTATCGTCATTGAACAGCGGCCGCGATCTTTTTGCGATGGTACTCGTCGTGTTAGGCTCGATGGCCTGGGCGGGCGGATCTTTGTATTCCAAATACAACTCGGTATCGAACTCTGCAACAGTCAACTCCACCTGGCAGATGCTTGCCGCAGGTATCGCATTTGTTCCCGGTGCATTTTTTTCGGGTGAATTTGCCTCTCTTGACATTGCTGCCATCCCTACCAATGCGTGGCTGGCCACCGGTTACCTGATCATGTTCGGCTCTATCGCGGCATTCAGTGCTTATGTATGGCTTTTAAAAGTACAACCCGCTACGAAAGTGAGCACCTACGCATATGTCAATCCGGTCGTAGCCGTGTTGCTGGGGGTTTTCTTCGCACATGAATCGATTACACCATTACAAATTTCGGGTCTGATCGTGATTTTGGGAAGCGTCTTGTTGATTAACCTGCATAAATACAGAAAGCCTAAGCAGGTAGCCACTACGTTTTAGGTGATAATCTCTTCGTGTAATAAAGACCAGGGACGCGCATCGTTTCTGGTCTTTTGCTTTGTTAAGAAAGCTCCCATGGAACTAGGGAGAAATGTCGGTCCCGGCGGGGCCTCCTGTATTCATATCAGGCCTACATTCTCGCCTTGCATTACTATATTTGGTCCGTAACTTTTACCTAAACCAATGAAATGGATCACGCGCGAGCGCCCAAAAATTGACCGTTTGGCATGCCCCTGGCTGATACGACGCTTTATCGATGCAAATGCGGAGATCATTTACGTGCCGGAGGGCGACGTGCTCACTGAGGCGAAAAGGCTCGACGCAACACCTTTCGACATTCCCGGCGTCGAATTCACCCATTATGACGACCAGTGTACGTTCGATTATTTTATCAAAAAATACGAATTGAAAGACCCTGCGCTGAACGTCATCGCGCCCATCGTGCGCGGGGCCGATACCGACGATCATACATTATCATTACAGTCATCCGGGCTCTGGGCTATTTCCGCCGGATTGGCTTATAATACCAGGGATGACCAAGAGTTGCTCGAACAAGGCATGCTCATTTACGACGCATTGTACAGCTGGGCCATGCATTTGCGTAAAGAGAAACACACCCAAAGCCCTACGGAACATTTGTTGTTGCAGATTTATAAAACCTACATCAGCAACAAAGGCGAGAAGAAGGCGAAGGTACCCGCCTGGACCAAGGACCTCAAAAACCTCATTCAGGACCATATCGATACCAACCTGAACTTCAATCTCAAAATCGCATCGGAGGAGTTGGACGTAAATCCGGCTTACCTTTCAAGGGAGTTTTCCAGGTACTTCGATAACCTTTCTTTCGGAGAATACATCCGGAAGTTGCGCATCGAAAAGGCCATTCAGCTGCTCGAATCCTCGGAGGATACGCTGGCCGAGATCGCCTACCTTACCGGTTTTTCAGATCAAAGCCATTTCAACCGCGTTTTCAAGGCGCATACCGGACAAACGCCCTCGGAATACAGAAAATTTGTCCGAAAAAGTAAAGGAAATACAAAACGTTAAAACCGTTCTATCCTGCGCGCGCATTGGTTTTTAGACTTGCATGGCGGTTTACCCCGCTTTCATCTAAAATCCCATGTTATGCTCCGTCATTTTACCGGAAAACTCCTTATTACGTTCTCTGTTCTTATTTCACTAGCTAATGACGTCTCGTACGCACAACAGCCGGCGCAACCTGCGTCGGCACCCGCAACCGCGCCGGCGCCCGCCCCTGCACCTACGTACCCGCGTGTAGCTGGTTATGTAGGCATTCTGCACCCGATCGTGACGTTTAGCGACGAGGGTACCACCACCAATTTCGATAGCTATTATGTAGTTGGATTGCCTACCGGCATTAATATCTGGAAAAGTCCTAAAATCGGCTTCTCCGCCGAATTTGTGCCATTGGTAAGGGCTGAGAAGGGTACGAGCAGGATGGCCAATTTCCTCTTCCACCCAGGCATTCTCGTAACATTAGCACCCGGGCTTACCTTCGCCGGTCGTGCCGCATTTGAAACGGCCGGGAGGTACGGCTTCACGCCGGTTTTGAATAAAATCGTGAAGAAAAATAAGAACAGCGGCTATTTTGTAGCGGTACCGGTGCCATTCCGCTTCGGGAACGGGCACCCGGCATCCGTCACGATAGGATTTCAGTTTGGGATCACATTCTGATCACGGTCAACAACAAAGTGAGCTATCCATAATCCGTTCAACTTCTGAAATGTCGCGGTTACGGCGGATCAGCGTCATGATTTTTTCAAAGTCGATCAGTTGAGATGCTTCGAACGCGATCACGCCCACGAAACTTTTGCCTCTGCTGATAAAGTTCAAATGCTTGATTTTCGCCCCGTTTACGGATTCCACACTGGAAGTGATTTTGTGCAGATTCCCGGCATTCCGGTAAATGATCCGGAGAAAAAAGGTTTTGCTCATTGGTCTTGATGTTTATGTGGTTTGTTGAGAATATGTTTTTTGACGACCGACGCCCGACCGCCGATAGCTGTTTTGTTTGACCACCGACGGCTGACGGCCGACGGCCGACCGCCGTTCTTATTTTTGACCTAAGCAGTCGGCGGTCAGCGGTCAGCCGGCGGCGGTCACTACTATCATTACGCCTCGCAGTCCAGTTAAGTGCCAGCAACGCACATTAAATTTTGTTAAAATCAGAATGCGTCGAACCAAAGCTTCGTCGTCAGGCGGTCCTCGCCCTGGGCGGCAACGGCGGCTTTGTAATTGGCCGCATTGAGCGCCTGCTCACCGGTCGGGTATGTGAGGCGGACGGGCAATTTTCCGTTCAGAACACCTGCATAGGCCGGTTTTAGCTGCGGATAATCCAGCCTGCGCCATTCTGCAAATGCTTCGAGTCCCTGGCTGAACAACGCCAGCCATTTCTGCTCGCCAATCGATTTTTTATAGTTCGCGGCATCGTAGGTTACCGATGGTTGGGCCAGGTAAGCGGCAATATCCGCATTACCCACTTTGAATTGCTGCAAAGAAGCCGTAACCGCCGCCTTATACAGATCCGCTGCATTTTCGGTAATAAACCCGCGCTGGGCCGCTTCCGCGAGGTTGAACAAAACTTCCGAGTAGCTCACGAAAACCGCCGGGGAAGCCGCTGCCGTAAAATAATCACCGAGTTTAGAAGTTTTTGTAAAACCCAGCTTCGCCGCAGAATCGGCGGGAAGGCCGTTGGTTACCCCAATGTAGCCGGTAGGGGTCGCATCTACGGTCTTGTTTGCAAAAACAGCCAGGCGCGGGTCTTTCAGCTCCTGCAACTTATCGATGATCGATTTGCTGACGCGGTAATCGTCGCGCGTTTCGCGGTCGCGGGAGACAGGGTTCTGGTTCGGCGATGCGAGGTAAACCAGCTGCGCAATCTCATCGTTGGAAGCAATGAGGGCGCTTTTGTCTTTGGCGAGCTCTGCTACCACCGCTTTGGAGATTTCAGGTTCCTTGTCGGCAATGCGCAATGCGATGCGCAGGCGCAGGGAGTTCGCGAACTTCTTCCATTTGGTGAGGTTACCATTGTAAACAAGGTCCCCGCTGATGGGCGAGCCGTTGGTATTGATCAGCTCGGTCGCTTTTTTTAGATCATTCAAAAGACCGATGTAAACGTCCTTTTGCGCGTCATATTTCGGCGTGAGCGTCTCGTTCAGTTGCAGTGCCTGGCTGTACGGAATGTTGCCGTACAAATCGGTCAGTAACTGAAACGACCAGGATTTCAGGATCAGGCCCACCGCCTGGTAATTGGTATTGCCGCTCTCCTCTCCGAGTTTGATGATGGTCGCAAAGTCCGTCAATCCCTGTGAATAGAGGTTCGTCCAGACGTTCTGCACATTCGAAATGCTTACAGTGTACTTGTCGGGATCGGTATATTGAATTTTCGCCCAATGCTGGATAAACAGCGTTGTAGTCTCCATCGAGGCATCCGAGCCGAGGGTAAGATCCGCATTGGATTTGATCGCATTCGCCAACAAATATTCCGGCTGTGCTTTAATCGCCTCGTTCGGGTTGGTATTGGTTTCCTCGAGCTGATCCTGGCAAGCCGTCAAGAGCAGGCCGACGGCAGCGATGACAAATCCTTTGGTAATGTTATGGGTACGCATAAATATGGGTCAATTTAAAAGCCTATGGAAAGATTGAAACCGTAAGAAGCGGTCGTGGGCAGCTGCAACGATTCGAGGCCCTGGCCGGTGTTACCGGTGTTGAAGGCCGTTTCAGGATCGATATTGTCCGCTTTCTTTTGCAAGAACGCCAGGTTACGTCCGTATAGCGAGAGGGTCAGGCTTTGCAGTTTGAATTTGGAAATGAATGCCTGCGGAACGGTGTAGCCGAGTTTTACCTCGCGCAGCTTGATGAATGAAGCATCGAACACACTCGCCTCGTTGATACCCGCGCTGTTACTGTAAACGCCTTTGTAGTAGCGCTCCGCCGGGACGATCACCGTGTTCGGCTTGCCATCGGTCGTTACACCTTTTGCAATGATACCGTCGTCGTACACGACCGCGCCCGAGGGAGCTGCCGCTGCGTTAGCCACCTGCACTGCCACACCCGCCTTGTTGTTGCCAGGGTAATAGTAAATCAGCCCGCCGTGGTCCGCATCGCGGCCGGGCAAGGTTGATTTCAGCACGCCGGTATAGCGGCCGGTCGCATTGGTAGCGGAGTAAATGGAGCCGCCCTGCTTGGTGTCGATCAGCACGCTCAGGTTAAAACCTTTGAAAGAGAACGAGTTGTTGATCCCTCCCATCCATTTCGGAGTATAATGGCCCAATACTTGCAAACTAGGGTTTTTGGTAGGCAAGCCGTTGGCACCGATGATCTGCTCGCCGTTTTCGTCCCGGGCAAATGCCGAGCCGAAGATGGCGCCGTAGCCGAGGCCCTTGCTTGCATACACGGTCACACCATTGGTACCCAGTTTGTAGTCGTTCAGGAAGCCTTCGTCATCGAGCTCTACCACTTTGCTGCGGTTTCTCGAAAAGTTGATACCGATATCCCATTTAAAACCTGATTCGGTTTCAATCGGCTTCACATTCAGCATCGCCTCGATACCACGGTTATTAATATGGCCTGCATTGAGCAGTTTCTGCTTGTAACCCGTCGAGGGGCTTACATCCGCGCGCAAAATCTGATTATAGCTATCTGTATTATAATAACTTACATCCAACCGAACGCGGTTACGGAATAAGGCTATATCCGCACCAATCTCAGTCGACTGCGTGATTTCCGGCTTCAAATTTTCGCTCAAAAACACATCCGAAACGGTCAGCAAAGGTGCGCTGCCAAACGGCTGGTTAAAGGGGAAGGTATTCACGAGCTGGTAAGGATCGGTATCCTTGCCCACCTCGGCCCAGCCACCGCGAAGTTTGGCATAGGTAAGCACATTGCTTTTGATATCGAATGCATCGGTCAATACCAAGCTGGCATTCACCGACGGGTAGAAGTAAGAGTTGTTACCGGTTGGCAATGTCGACGACCAGTCGTTACGCGCCGTGAGGTTCAAGAACGCATAGTTGCGGAAACCTACTTGCGCGGAGCTGAATGCACTGTAAACCTTCTGTTTACGAAGCACATTATAGGATACCAGGGGGTCACGCGAGTTATTCAGCGTGTAGAGATCGGCCACCGCCAGGCGGGGCGCCTGCTGGTAGTTCTGCTCGTTGAAATTGCTGCGGATGTTACCGCCCACGAGCCAATCGAGTTCAAAATCAGTACTTACATTCTTGTGGAAGTTGAAATTGAAATCGGTATTGTTCTCATTCACCACGTAGCTATCCTCGGTGTACGAGCCATAAGGCGTGCCATTGGTGCCGTAAGCGACTTTGAACTTGCGCTTGTCGTTATAATAGTCGTTGCCTGTACGCACATTGGCAGTGAGCCAGTCGGTAATTTTGTAATTCAAATTCACATTGCCGAAAAAGCGGTCGCGGCGCTGCTGGGCGGTGTTTTCGTATTGCAGCAGGTAAGGGTTACTGTAATAGCTGTGGTTCCAGTTGTAGTCGAAACCGCCTTTATTGTAATCCTTCAACAACTCGGTATCCACCTGCCGGCCAAACCACAGGAATTGGAGCATGACGCTGCTCCCGCGGCCCGATGTACCAGGCAGGTTATCAGAGCTGTTCCGGGCAAAATTCGCGCTGGTAGAAAGTGTCAGCTTGTCGTTCAAGCGGTAGGTGGTATTTACCCCGAATGAGTTTTTGGAAATATCCGTATTCGGGATCACGCCGGTTTGCTTGCTGTTATTGAATGAAAAGCGGTAATCCACCTTGTCGTTCGAGCCTGCTACCGACACGCCTGTGGTGCGGGTGTGGCCTGTTACGAAAAAGTTTTTGACATTATCGGGGTGCGCTACAAACGGTACCGCCTCGCCATTCGAGAAGAACTGCGGAATCAGCCGGCCGTCCATTCTCGGGCCCCAGCTTTCATCCGTGGCGTCGTTGACACCGCCGCCTTTACCGTTCACATAAGAGAAGGCCCCACCGGTTCCTTGCCCGAAAACATTCTGATATTCAGGCAACACCAATAGCTTCTCCGAAGAATAACCAAAATTCACATTCACGCCCAGTCCGCGCTGCGTACCTTTCCCACTTTTAGTTTTAATCAAAATCACCCCATTGGAAGCGCGCGAACCGTACAATGCAGCCGCATTCGGCCCTTTCAGCACGCTGATCGACTCGATGTCGTTCGGGTTAATGTCGGCAATCGCATTCGCAAAATCACGCGAACCGTTGGCACCAGCCCCCAGCTGCGAGTTATCAACCGGTATTCCATCCACCACGAAAAGCGGCTGGTTATTACCTGCGATTGACGTTTCGCCCCGGATCACGATCCGCGACGAGCCCATTCCGCCCTGGCTGTTGGTGATGTTCACACCCGCGATCTTGCCCGAAAGCGCATTCACGAGGTTGCCTTCGCGCGCTTCGGCCACGTCTTTGGTCTGCAACTCCTGCACCGCATAACCGAGCGATTTCTTCTCTTTCGCGATGCCGAGCGCTGTTACCACCACTTCCTGCAAAATCGTCTCGTCGCTTTCGAGCCGGACGTCGAGCTTGCCGTCGCGCGGGACGGGCAATTCAATGGATTTTAAACCGATAAACGAAAATTTCAATATTGAACCGGCGTCGGCTTCGATGGCGTAGCTGCCGTCGCCGTTGGTGGATGTACCTTTGGAAGTGCCTTTGATGAGGACAGTTACGCCGGGCAGCGTTTCGCCGCTGGTGGAAGTGACCTTACCGGTCACCGGGATCGTTTGCGCCTTTGCCGGTTGCAGCCAGGCGACACTGAACAGGAGGAAAATCAGTACTAAATTTCTTCTCATGATGTGGATTGGAAGTTAGGGACAGCTTAAAAGTTTGTGATTCATTATTTACTCTACTTATTTTATAGATTTAATATACAAATGTAATAAAACGATATTATTTCCAATGCTAAGGCCGCTATTTTCTGGGAAATTGTCTGCTACGCCAGGCTCGCGATCCTTTTCCAGCCCGTACGCGTCAAAACCACGGGGTCCGATTCGTATATCCGCATAATGGCGTCCACCACCAGGTCCAGCTCTTCGAACGTGTTGAACTTGCTGAACGAGAACCTCACGTTCTCCTTATCGGCCTCGCACGCCAGCGCCTGTATCACATGCGACGCACCGCCACCCTGGCAAGCGCTCCCGCCTGAAACCTGAATACCGACCTGGTCCAGCTTGGTCACCAGGCTCCCCGTGCTCAAACAGGGAAACGACACACTGAGCACATTAGCGACGCTGTTTTCGATCGATTTGCTCTCTCCGTTATAGCAAATCCCCTCTATTCCGCTGATTGCCAGCTTCGACACCAGATATTGTTTCAGCTTGGAGACCTTGCTGCGGCTCGCTTCCAGGTTGCGGTAAGCTACTTCCAATGCCTTCGCCAGTCCCACTATACCCACTACGTTCTCCGTCCCGCCGCGCTGGCCACGCTCCTGCCCTCCGCCGTAAATCAGCGGTTTCAGGTGGTGTTTTTGCTTGATATAAACAAAACCCACGCCTTTCGGACCGTGGAACTTGTGTGCCGAGCCTACGAGGAAGTCGATCTCAGCCTCCTGCAAATCGAAATGTGCCTTGCCCATTGTTTGCGTCGTATCGGTAAAAAACACCGCATTGTACCGACGGGCCAACACACCAATCGCATGGATGTCCGTCAGGTTCCCGATCTCATTGTTCCCGTGCATAAGCGCAATAAGCGTGCGCGGGTTCGCCCGCAGGAGGTTTTCGAGATGGTATAGATCTACATTACCGCGTTCGTCGAGCTTCACGAAGCTTGTTTCAATGTCGCCCTCTTTCTCGTGCCGCTTCAATGTTTGCAACACCGCCTTATGCTCGATACGGCTTGTGATCACATGGCTAAGATCGTAAGCCTGGATTGCCCCCGAGAGCACGAGGTTGATCCCCTCCGTCGCACCGGCTGTGAAGTAAATCTCTTCCGGCAAAGCGCCCAGCAGATTTGCTACCGTACGGCGCGCCTGATCTATCGCCTCCTTTGCCCTTCTCCCCGCACCGTGTGCCGATGAAGGATTGGCATAGTGGGTGGTCAAAAATGGCAGGATCGCCTCAATCACTTCCGGGTCCAGGGCGGTCGTAGCCGCATTATCCAGGTAAATTTCCATGTGTCTCTGGTTTGTTGTTGATCAAAGTTTATTCACGGCAAGGCACAGATTTTCCCGGGCCTGACCAACCCTGATTCAGTGCACAATACCAGTTTACTACTGTGGTTGGATTTTCAGATTTATCAATAGAATTAGGTTGGGGCACCTTGACGAGTCACAGGTTGCCAGAAGATCACAGAGCCTAACCTCTCCCTTCGTTCTCAATAAATCTATAAATTCGATAGACAAAGATTGATAAAAGATTTTAAGAATGCAAGGGGTGACATTAAGGATAGCGAAAAAAATTTGCGGATGCCGTTTTGAGAGCCGCTTGCACATCGATCCCGCGGCTTTGCTCATTTGATCGTTTACCTAAGCTGAACAGAGCCTAGTTTGCGGGGAAAAATTCATCATCAAGCTAAACTTTTCAAACTTTGGCAAGTGCTGCAACATTGAAATTACTGGCTTTCGAGCGGCTGCGCGATGCGGAATGCCTCATCGCGAACGGCCATGCTGGCGCGGCTTACTATATTGGCGGATATGCGATTGAGCTGGGACTTAAAGCCATTGTCTGCAAAAAACTGAATATAGAAATTTTCGAAAAAGACGAAGTCCCCAGACATATTGCGAAGTCTTTCATGGTACATGATCTGTCCGATCTTATGATACTAGCTGGTATGGCTAGTGCATTGGAAGAAAAATGTCGTACTGATGCCGGTTTTCAAATAAGTTGGTCGCTGGTGTCTGACTGGTCAGAGCAACGCAGATACGAACTGGCATGTCAGGCCGGGAAAGCAAAAGTTTTCGTATTTTCATTAAAAATTGTAATAGAATGGCTGCAAAAGAACTGGTAGAGACACTTACCAAAGTGTTTCAAGAGGCAAAAGATGATGGTTTGATTGTAAACGCGATCGGACTCGCCCCAGCTCATCATGGAATGGCAAAAAACCGATTTGTGCTGGGAGTGAGTGCCCCATCGCTTTCAGGAGTACACAAATACGACAAGATAGAAATAATCATAAAACTTCTTTGGTCAAAACTTGCTATTAAAGACCGCGGAATGATCGAGCGTGTTCGTGTTTTTGACAACGTAGAGGTTCTCGATGATCTCAAATACAACGATTTCGAAGACTATCCATATGAAGGCTACATCGGCATTCAACGGAAATTGCCTCAGCTGTACCCAGTCGAGTAAGTCGCTTTTACCCTCGTTATTTCACCTCCTTCTTCAACTCCTCATACCGCTTCCGTAGCTTTTCCAGCGTGGGTTTCTTCGAAGAGCGCTTCGCCAGGTTCACTGTCTCGTGGGGATCTTTTGCCGTATCATAAAGCTCCTCATACCCGTGCTCGGTGTAAAGCATATATTTCAAATCACCGCTCACAACGCCTTCCACCTTTGGCAAACGCGGGCTTCCCAGATAGGTGTGTTCATAAAGGAAGTCCTTGCGGGCAGATCGCTTCTTTTGCTCGGCTGCGAGAAGATCGTACCCCTGGATTGCGGATGGCACAGGTATTCCCGCGAATGAAAGAATGGTAGGCGCAATGTCAATATTCAATGCGAGTTGGGATGATGATTTGCCTTGGAAACTCTTGGGCAATGCCCCGCCGGAAATGATCAGGGGTACCCGGATGGATTCTCCAAAACCAAACCATTTTCCCTCCAAGCCATGTTCCCCGAGTGAAAAACCGTTGTCGCCCATGAAAATAATGAGCGTGTTCTGATCGATTTTCAGGTTTTTGAGTTGCGCAACCACATTACCCACCACTTCGTCGACACCGCTGATGAGCCGGTAGTATTCACGGGTGGTTTGCTGGCGAAGCTCCGGGGTTGAAAGCAGCGGCTTCCATCTGTCGCGACCGATATTCTGATCTGTGCGGAAGAATGCGGGGAGGCTGTCCCAGTATTGCGGGGCTGCGGTGAGCGGTTCGGGGATTTTTACATCTTCATATAAAGTCTTAAAACGCTCCTGAACAGGGTACTGAGGCGGATTACCGTCTAATTCGTGCGGCGCTTTGAAACTTACAGAAAGGCAAAAAGGTGCCTCATTACCCGCAAAACGGTCCAGAAATTGCGCAATATCTTTCCCCACGCTATCGGTGTGGTGAATGGTATGGCCGCTCGCATTGACCAGCACATACTGCGGTTGGCCTTCCTTTTTGGCCGCCCAGTAATCAAACAACGTGTCGGGCTGGTTCTTTACCCCGATGCCGAATTTCCCGATGAAACCGATCTTGTAACCAGCCTTTTTCAGCAATGCCGGGTAGGTTTGAGCAAGGGCTTCCGGTTTGAAATCGGTGCCAAAATCGTTGATCCCATGCCTGGACATGTATTGTCCGCTTAGCAAACTGGCGCGGCTCACCATGCATATTGCGGTAGTAACATGCGCATTCCGGAATAAAATGCCCCTTTTCGCCAGCGCATCCAGGTGCGGGGTTTGGATGATTTTGTTCCCCATTGCTCCGAGCGCGTCCCAGCGGTGGTCGTCGGTGAGCAAAAAGATGATATTCGGCCTTTTGGCCTGCTGCGCGAGCGCTGCACAGGTGCTGACAAGCACCAGCGCGATGATGATCAAGGTCTTTTGCATATTACAAACCACTCACCCGGAGACTATCCTTGCCGTCGTACCGGTACTTCCATTGCCGCATATATTCATCGGCAGTCAGGAATTGGTCCTTTGCGTCAGCCAATTTTGCCCGGAGCGCTTTTTCAAGTTTCGCCTGTACGTGTGCGTACGCCGGTGAGCCTATGAGGTTTTTCAATTGATAAGGATCTTTGGCATTATCATACAAAAGCCATGGACCTTTCAAATCTCTCACATAGGTGTATTGTTCCGTGCGAATACCGCGGTATTCCTTTCCGCCATCCAGGAAATTGTTTTCATGAAACGGCACTGGCACCTGGATCAGCGCGGCTTCATTGCCCTTCGGTTTCCGCCGGCCGGCCAGGATAGCCGCATAATTGGTTCCCTCCACGCTTTCCGGGATTTCCATATTACTGATCCCCAACAAAGTAGGTAATATATCGACGTTAGAAAAAGGCAGAGCAAGCTCCCGCTTCACATTTCCCAAACCCGCCGGATAATGCACCAGCAGCGGCACTAACACCGACTCATCCCAAGGTTTCTGCTTCCTTGTTTTGCCCTGCGAATAAAGCATATCACCATGGTCAGAAGTAAAAACCAGGATCGTATTCTCCTCAATACCAGCCCTTTTCAATGCATTTAAAAGATCACCGGCCGATTTGTCGAGCGCTGTACAATGGGCGTAGTAACCTGCCAGGTCTTTCCGGGCTTTGGCTTGCAGCGAATCCGGCACATTCGGGCGGAGTTTCAGCCTGGCCGGATCATACATTTTGCGGTAAGCCTCCGGCGCGGTCTGGTAAGGATCGTGCGGCGGCCCCCAGGACAGCACCAGCACGAACGGGTTGTTCTTATTTCTGTCGATGAAACTGATAGCACTGTCGGTTTGCGGAAATACATCATAGCCGGGCCATTCATGGCGCACATCATTTTCATCGAAGTAGAAGGAGCTGTTGTAATCGTGCGTCACTTCGCGGGCTTTCCAGTAATCGAAACCCTGACGGCGGTCGCGCGGGACGGCGCGGTTACGGGCAGCGAACAGCTTTTCATGGCTGGCTTGCCCGTTGATATGCCATTTCCCGATGTAGCCGGTCGCGTAACCAGCCTCTTTGTAAATCTCGGCCAATGTGAGCGCTTCATTGCGCAAGGGGCGGTCGTTGTAAAAAACGCCGTGCGTGAGCGGGTACTGGCCCGTGAGCAAGCTCGCACGTGCGGGGCTGCATACCGGCATCACCGACACGGCGGTTGTAAACACCACGCTTCGCTGCGCCAGTTTGTCGAGATTCGGCGTTTTGACATCCGCATTGCCTGCGTACCCAAGCGACTGTGCATTCCATTGGTCGGCGAGCACGATCACAATATTAGGCCTGCGCGACGCCTGCGGCTTGTCGGCTTTCCAGGCAAAACCGGTCGCCATCGCCAGCACAATGCCGGCGACCGACAACCGGATCGCATATTGATATTTTGAAATCATCTTCCAGTCTCTTGCTCTGTTTCGGGATAACCTTTTTTCAACAAAACAGCCAGTTCATTAACTGTAATCACGAAATTCTTATCCTTCGCCAGGTTTGTAAATTCTCCCGGATCCTTCTGGTGATCATACAATTCCATACCGGCTTTCCCGCCGTCCCATTCGGTGTAGCGAAAACGCTCCGTGCGTACGCTGCGGCCAAAAATCTGGCCTCGCCGCACCTGCGTATAGGCCGGCTTGTTCCAGGGAGCGGCCGGGTTTTTCAGCAATGGCGTCAGGCTTTTACCCTGCAAATTTTGCTTCGGATCGAGTCCGCACAGCTCGGCCAGCGTCGGATAAATATCGACCAGCTCCACGGTGCGGCCGGAAGCTTTTCCCTTGGTACCGCCCGGAACCGAAATAATGAGCGGCACGCGCGCGGAGTTTTCAAAAAGGCTCTGCTTCATCCATTGGCCGTGCTGCCCCACATTATAGCCATGATCACTCCACAGTACGATGATGGTCTTATCGGCCAATTTCAGTTTATCGACGGCGTCGATCAGCTTGCCCACCTGCGCGTCCATAAATGTGATCGTAGCATAATAGGCCCGCAATGCCTCGCGGCGCTTGGCCTCATCCAGGCCCCAGTGCGGCGGTTTGGTAAACAATGCAGCTTCTGGAACGTCGTCCAGGTCGTTAGGGATCTCCTTAGGCAGCGGTACCTGGTCTACCGGGTACATATCAAAGTATTTCTGAGGTGCCACATAAGGTGTATGGGGCCTGAAAAAGCCCACGGCAAGGAAAAACGGCTCGTTCTTTTTCTCGGTCATGATCTTGATCGCCTCACCGGCGATCATGCCGTCGGTCTGCTCCTCGTCCGTACCCTCCGTCGCGCGCCACGCCAGTGCGCTCCCCAGCCCCCGGTCGGGTGTAAGGTTTTTGATCAATGGCTCCTCGGTTTTGTCGCGTCCTTTGGGATTCACACGGTAGTTCCACGAATCAGGGTCGTCCAGGCCGTCGGTACCGATCTGTCCCGGCACGCCGTAATGGTATATTTTGCCAACCCTTGCGCTGTAATAGTCGTTGTTCTTGAAAAGCTGCGGCAGGGTAACGATATCGGGCAGATTTTTCCGGAAATGCGTCTGTAACTCGTAGATCTTGGTCACATCCGGCCGCTGGCCCGTAAGCAGCGACGAACGGCTGGGACTGCAAAGCGGAAACTGCGTATAGGCCTTATCGAACCGCACGCCCCGCTCGGCCAGCCGGTCGATGTTCGGGGATTTCACAAATGTGTTCCCGTAGGTACCCAGGTCGTTGTTCAGGTCGTCGACCGCGATAAACAGGACGTTGTACTTCGGCTTGGCCTTATCGTCGCCATCCGCGGCTACCGAGGCAGCAAAGGGAGTAAGTGAAAGCGCAGCCAGCGCCAGCAATGCATATTTTTTCATCATAGGTTGTGGTTTAAATTATTCCTTGCCCTCCTTCACGGTCGGAGCGTCCTTTGCATCGGTTTTGGGCAAAGACTTTGCCAACTCGGCCTTCACCGACGCATACTTCGTGTCAGCAGCCAGGTTCTTCCATTCCTGCGGGTCGGTATCGTGGTCGTAAAGTTCCTCCGATCCGTCGTTGTAGCGGATATAGCGGTATTTTTCAGAACGCACCGCGTGATTGCCCAATCCATGCGTAGTAACGGAAGGGTGGTTCCACGCCGTCGCAGGGTTTTTCAGGAGCGGCACGATGCTGTTACCTTCTACCCCTTTCCTGGCAGGTAATTTACACAATTCGGTGAGCGTCGGGTAAATATCCATCAGGTTCACCGTGCGCTCGGAAACGCCATTAGCTTTCGACAAACCCGGCGCATAAACAATGAACGGCACGCGCGAAGCCTCTTCCCACAACGCAAACTTCCGCCAATGCTCCTTCTCGCCCAGGTGCCAGCCGTGGTCGCCGAAGAAAACAACGACCGTATTTTTGGCATACGTGCTTTTCTCCAACGCATCCAGCAGGCGGCCAATCTGCCCGTCGGCAAACGTAATGCTCGCCAGGTAACCCTGCACCGCCTTCTCCCATTGCTTATGCTCGACGATGAACTTGTGATCACCCTTCGGCTTGGCGATTTTCACGCCGGCATCCGGCACGTCCTGCAAATCGTTGGCAATCGTTTTCGGCAGTTTAATATCGGATAAGGGATATTGATCAAAATACTTTTGCGGGACATACCACGGCAAATGCGGCCGCGTAAAACCAACCGCCAGGAAGAAGGGTTTCTCATGCTGGCCGTTCAGAAAACCAATTCCCTCATTCACCACCTTATAATCACCCATATCTTCATCCTGCACATTCACAGGGCTCCAATCGAAATGCGCGAAGCCATTAACCGGTGCACGGGGCGGCTCGGGAGATTTTGGTACATCAAAATAGGAAGGCCACGAAGCATTGTCGTTGAATGCATTATGAAAAATCTTGCCCGCTCCCTTTACTTCGTACCCGTTGGCGGTGAAATATTGCGGAATGGTGACGGCGTCCTTCAAAACCGGCCGCCAGGGCTGGTTGTTATGGTACACCCCCGAGCTCGACGGCCTCACCCCCGTGAGCAGGCTCGCACGCGACGGGTTGCACGCAGGCGCGGAGCAGTAGGCCCTTTTGAAAACAACACCTTTCTTCGCCAGCCTGTCGATATTCGGCGTTTTGATACCCGGATACCCGCCAAACGGCCCGATCCAGTCGTTCATATCATCGACCGCAATGAACAGGACATTGTATTGAGTGTTTTGGGCGAATGCGGGTATGGTCATCGCCCAAATGCTTAATAGCATTGCCCCGATAGCGACCCGATAGTTCTTTACCATTTTCATTATTTTACTTTGATCATTAAAAAGGCGACTCCGACGGAGTCTTGAAATCTTGCGGTATCTTTTTTGCTACAAACAGGTTGCTCCTCCGGAGCTGGCATTCGCCGCCGACCACGGAGCGGTTTCCTGCTTCCAGCAATACAATTATCCTTTACGTGCGGGCTCCATAGGGGCCTCCTGCCTACCTCAATCCGCTTTATCGGCGAATGCTGGATCGGGCTCCAAGCCGGGCAGTATTACCTTCGCTACACCCGGATCACCGAATTTCCAGGCCGGCAGCTTGTCCATTTCGGCTTGAAACACCTTTCTGATCTTTTCACCCTCCGTGCCCGCCTTACCCAATGCAATCGGATTTTTCTCTTCGATATCCTTCTGCAAATCGTAAAAACGGCCGTCGGAATAGAGCTTGTAATGGCGGTCCCTGAAAAAACGGGCCGATTGCCTGTTGGCCGCTTCGGAATGGATGGGCTGGTAATGCGAGAATATCCACTTCCGGGGCGTCCCTTTTTCGCCTCTGATCTGTGGCAGAATGCTGGTACCATCGGTATTCCAGCCGACCGGCACTTTCACATTCGTGGCCTGTGCGATGGTCGGAAGGATATCGGTAAAATCAACCAAATCGTTCGTTTCGTGGGTTTTGTAGCGGCCGGTTCCCCAATTGACGATCAGCGGCACATGATGGCCACGATCGATCGTCAGCCCCTTGCCGCCTTGCAGCTTACTGCCGTCTTTCAATTGTGTCACAATCGGCCGACCGGTGCCGTTATCGCCGGTAAAAATGATGATGGTGTTCTCGTACAGTCCAAGGTCTTTCAGCTTCTGCACAATCTTGCCTACATTTTTATCGAGGTAAGAAACCATATCCCTGAAATTGGCCGTATCCTTTTTGAAACGCCCTTCCACGTCCGATTTCCAGCTTTTGCTCTCGGGAGTAGGCAGGAAAGGATCGTGTACAAGCGCCATCGGGAAATAGGCCAGAAACTTGCGGTCCTTGTTCTTTTCGATGAAATCGAGCATATAATCCGTAAAGATATCCGGGCCGTAGTCGTCGGCATCCGTTTTCAATATCTCCCCGTCGCGGTCGATGAGCGGTTTGGCGTAACGCTCGCCCTCCCGCCTGGGCTTGCTGAGCTGCCACAAACAATACTGGTCAAATCCAAAGTGTTTCGGCAATTTCTGGTTCGCGCCGAGCTGCCATTTGCCGGCAATGGCCGTAGTGTAACCGGCTTCCTTCGCCAGGTGCGCGAAAGTCTTCTGGTCCTGGTTCAGAAAACCGAACTCGGAGTAATTCTTATAATTATACTTCCCGGTCATGATCTGCACCCGCGAAGGTGTGCAAAGCGGTTGCGAAAAGCCGTAATTGAATTTCAAACCCTCTTTGGCGAGTCGGTCGATATTCGGGGTCTGATAGGTACTCCCGTACGTTCCAATGCATTCTTTGCCCATGTCATCGGCCAGGATGAGGACGATGTTGGGCGTTTGCTTTTGCGCCCAGGCCGGTACGAATGCGAGGAGCGTGAGCAGCAGGGTTAGGTGTCTTTTGTTAGTCATATAGGGTCAGATGTGGTCATGAAATAGTCAGATGTTGTCATGAATGGTGAAATGTTACTTTCCGCTGCCTGCCTGTTGCTTGGCTTTGTCGTAATCATAAAACCATTTGAAAGTCTTGTCATAATCCTCCGCGCCGACGCGTTTGTACCATTCTTCATATTTAGGCACCAGCTTTTTGGCGATTTCGGGCTGTTTGTCGAACTGGTCGTATAACTCCGTCCGGTCTTTTTCCACGTCGTACAACTGCCATTTCTCGGTTTTTTCCGCCACGAGTTTCCATTTGCCGTCGCGGATGGCGCGGTTGCCTTCGTGTTCCCAGAAAATCGGGTTCTTTCGGTTGACAGGCTTGCCCGTAAATGCAGGTTTCAGACTGGCACCTTCCAGCGGCTGGATCGTATTGCCAGCATAAGTAGAAGGGTATTTCGCACTGCCGAGATCCACCAGCGTCGCCATTATGTCGATAATGTGGGCCGGCTGGCGTTCAAATTTGCCATTGCGCGCGGCAGGGATACCCGCAGGCCACGAAATAATGCCCGGGGAAGAAATGCCACCCTCGTGCGTGTGGTGCTTGTAGGCCCAGAATGGCGTGCAAGCCGCTTCCGCCCAACCCTGACCGAGGAACACCGTGGATTGAGCCGTACCCGGCTGATCGCCCTCATAACGGCCTTCGATACCGGGCTCGGCATTACCGCCGTTGTCGGACACGAAAAGGATCACGGTGTTGTCAAACACACCGCGTTTTTTCAGCCCGGCTACCAGGTCGCCGATGCTTTTGTCGAGCCGGTAAATCACCGCGGCGTAAATCGCCATCATGTCGTCGTAACGTTTCTTCTCCGCGTCGCTCAGGCTGTCCCATTTCTTCACATTCGGGTTAATGGGCGGCAGCTTCCACGACGGGTCCACCAAGCCGAGCTTGATTTGCTTCTCGTACCGCTCCTGGCGCAGCTTTTCCCAGCCTTTCAGGTATTTACCGCGGAATCGGGCAATGTCCGCTTCGGGTGCCTGCAATGGAAAATGCGGCGCATTATGAGCGAGATAGAGCATAAAAGGCTTTTTCTCAGCCACCGCCTCGTCGATGAAGCGCAGGCCGTAATCCGTCCAAAGATCGGTCGAGTACCAGTCTTTCGGCAGCTTGTCCGAGTCGTTGGGGATTTCCTGCCCGTTCAGGTACAGCTTCGCATTGTTGCCATTAGCATAATAAAAACCGCCCGCAGGTGCGTGCAGTGAGCGGTCGAAGCCACGGTTCGACGGATACACACCATGCTGGTGCCCGACGTGCCATTTACCGGTCATCGCAGTAAAGTAACCGGCACTTTTCATGACTTCGGCGATCGTCACGCTGTTATGGTTCAGTTGCCCTCGGTAGGCGGGATGGTCGGCGCCTTTGTCGTCCATCATATGGCCGATACCCGCCTGATGGCTGTACACCCCGGTGAGCAGGGCCGCGCGCGTGGGACAGCAGCGGGCGGTGTTGTAAAAATTGGTCAGCCTTACGCCATTCCGGGCCAGTTCGTCGAGGTTAGGTGTCGGGATTTCGCTGCCGTAACAACCCAGATCCGCATAGCCCAGGTCGTCGGCCAGGATCACGATCACATTGGGTTTCTTTTGGGCAAAAACAGTCTGCGCGGCAGTGAGTACAGCCGCCAGCAGAAGCCAGCTGATTCGTTTTTTAAGCATAGGATAAATGATTATTTCAAAAACTTATTGATACCGGATTGTGACCTTCTTCAACTTGCCTGTAAATGCGAATGGCGATTGGTACTGGTCCGAAACCGGGAACTTCTGGTCGCGGCCGACGTCCGTACCATCGATCTGCCGCGGTCCCTGCACCTGTGCCTGCGTAGCCGCGAAGCTGCGCTCGCCTATCTTTTCGTCGTTGATATAAACCGTCTCCTTCCCTACCGACTTGCTGCCTTCCGAAGGTCCGGTAAATTCATATATTAGTTTGAAATGCACCCGGCCGGTTGGAATGGCGGCATTGGAAGCCACGTGATACGAATCCCGGGCAGTTTTGTGCGCATAATGTAGCTTCCCGTCCTTCACAAACAGGCTGATACCGCTCTTTTCCCCTCCTACCGCAAAGAGTACGCCCTCCTCTTTGCCCGTGGCAATATCCGCTTCCGCATCCACGGTAAACGACCGTCCGTCGTACAACGGACTACTTACGCCCACGAGGTTATCGATGCCCGGGAAAAGGGTAATTTCGGGCACTTTGCCATAAACCGTCCGCCCGGCAGGCATATCATGAGCGGTAAAATCTTTCAGTGGGTACACGTTGTACTTCTTCGCTTCCTGATCGAAAACGGCCTGCAACTCTTTCAGCTTTTCCGGATTTTTAGCAGCGAGATTGATGCGCTCGTTGAAATCCTCGTTCAGGTTATACAACTCCCACACATCTTTGCTGAAATCCACCGACTTGCCCGACGGATCGGCCTTGCTGCCCGCGTCGAAACCTTCCCAAACCGAATGCCCTTTCGAAGCCTTCCAGCCGTCTTTATAAATCGATAATGCACCGGCGATCTCATAATATTGCACCGTGTGCCGCGAAGGTGCATTCTTCTGATCCACCGCATAGGCAAGACTCGTCCCCTCAAACGGCTCCTGTTTATAGCCGTTGATCACCTTCGGCGCCTCGGCTTTCGCCAATTCCAATGTCGTAGGCAAAATATCGTTCACATGCCCGTACTGATTACGGATGCCTCCTTTCTCCTTAATGCCTTTGGGATAATACAGCACCATCGGGTTGCGCGTACCGCCCTCGGTGTTGGCATCGCCTTTCCAGTAACGGAACGGCGTATTGGCCGCGGCCGCCCAGCCGATAGGGTAATCCGTGCTCGACTCGTCGGTACCGATCAGATCACGGGCATTCAGAATGGCGTCAATGCGTGCTTCACCTTGCAGGCGGTTGATCTGCGGGCTGATGGTACCATGCTCGGTACCGCCCTTACTCGCCCCATTGTCACCCAGGATCACCGCAATGACGGTATTGTCCAGCTGATCGATCTGTTCCAGGTAATTCACAATACGCCCGATCTCATAGTCGGTGTATGTATAAAATGCCGCGTAAACTTCCATAAAATGCGCATAGGCCTTCTTTTCTTTTTCGGTCAATGCAGCCCATTCTTTCACGCCCGGGTTACGTTCGGGCAGTACGGCGTTTTGCGGGATAATACCCAGTTTCTTCTGCCTCTCGATCACAATCTCGCGGTATTTGTCCCAGCCCATATCGAACTTGCCCTTGTACTGGTCAATCCACTCTTTCGCTACCTGGTGGGGCGAATGCGTGGCGCCCGTCGCGAGGTACAGGAAAAACGGCCGGTCGGCATCCACGGATTTTTGATTGGCGATGTACTTGATCGCCTTATCGGCGAGGAGTTCGTTCAAATGCCTGGTATTCGGCTCGATATCGAGCTTCGTCACATCCTCCCACAGCTCGGGATGCCACTGGTCGGTGGCGCCGGGCAGGAAGCCGTAATAATGATCAAATCCGCGCCCGGTAGGCCAGCGGTTGAACGGCCCCGCCTGTGAGTTTTCGGTCACCGGCGTAAGGTGCCATTTACCTAACGCGAATGTAGCATAACCATTCTCCCGCAACACCTCGGCGGCAGTACCTTTCTCGAAAGGGATGTAGGTATCATACCCCGGAAAATCAACCGCGGCGGGCGTCAGCAGACCCACGTGCGCCGAATGATGGTTCCTGCCCGTAAGCAGGGCTGCGCGCGTAGGCGAGCAAATGGCGGTGGTATGGAAGTTGGTGAACCGCAAGCCGTTATTCGCCAGCCTCTCGATGTTCGGGGTTTCTACCAGTCCGCCAAATGCCGTCGTAGCGCCGAAACCCGCGTCGTCAATGAGAATCCACACCACATTGGGCGCGCCTTTCGCAGCCTTTTTATTGTATTGAATATGAAACGGCGTCGATTCCTGCAATGTCTTACCGGCCTTGCCGTTCCAGGGTTGCTGAGGGCTGTGCTGCGCCAACACCGGCTGAACGGCCAGACCGCCGGCAAGCATTACCGCACTGATTTTAAACAGGTTCTTCATTTTATCGGGGTATTAAAAAAATGACTATTCCTCAGAAGCTCCGGCGCCGTGCGGCGATGCACCGCCGGAAGCGCTTCCTGGCGCATATTCCGGGTTCAATTGAGTGGGGACCGGCGCGTTGGTCTTTTGCTTCCAGGCTTCGAGCTTCTCTTTCAGCTCTTTGGTTTTACCCGGATTGGATTCGGCCAAATCTTTCGTTTCACCGATGTCCGCGCGGATATTATACAGTTCTACATGCCCGTCTTCATAAAACTGGTGTAGCTTGAAATCACCGGAACGAATGGTACTTGCCGGCCTCGTGCGGAATGCGTCCTTGTTGCGCTTGTCGCCCTTGTAGGCTTCGAGATAGGCAGGGAAATGCCAGAAAATATCTCGCTGCGCAGCCGTTTTGCCTTCCAGAAGCGGGGCGAAACTTTGTCCGTCCAGATCCGCATTCAACGGTTTTTGAATATGGGCCACTTCCAGCAATGTCGGGTAAAAATCAATGCCGATCACCGGTGTGTCGGTCTGTGAGCCGGCCCTGGTTTTGCCCGGCCATTTCACGATCAGCGGCACGCGTACGCCACCCTCATAAAGCATTCCTTTGGAGCCGCGCAACGGGTGCTGGGCGGTTACGGCGCCCATTCCGCCGTTATCCGAGAAAAACACGACGAGCGTATTCTCAGTCAGGTTTAAGGCATCGAGCTGTTTCAAAACACGGCCTATTCCCTCATCGGCGCTCTGGATCATCGCCGCATAAACAGGGTTATAGTGGTAGGCGTCTCCTTTTTTGGATTTGTATTTGGAAATAATATCCGCCTTAGCCTCAATGGGCGTATGCACGGCGAAGTACGACAGATATAGAAAAAACGGTTTCTGTTGATGATTATCCAGGAACTTCAGGGCCTCGTCGGTTAGCCTATCGGTGAGATATTCCCCCTCCTTGCCGCTGGTAATGCCTTCGTGCGGCGATGCCTTTCCATCTTTATTATAAGGATAAAAATAGGCGCTCGTGCCTCCTGTCCCGGCTATTACATGCTCAAATCCCTGTGCATGTGCATCGGCGCCCTTGCCTTTCCCGCCCAGCTGCCATTTGCCGATCAGGCCGGTACTGTAACCCGCATTTTTAAGCTCCTCTGCGATGGTTACCAATGAAGGGTTCAAAACCGTGTTATTCTCGACAGGGATCAGTTTGCGATCCACCGAATAGCCGCGATCGGAATTACCTACGGTGTAAATACCGTGGCGCGGTGTGTATTTGCCCGTCATCAGCGACGCGCGGCTCGGTGCGCAGTTCGGTCCCACGGAATAGGCCTGCGAAAACCACATCCCCTCTTTCCGGAGCCGGTCGATGTTCGGTGTTTCGTAGTATTTGCTCCCCGCCGAACTCAGGTCTGTCCAGCCCCAGTCGTCGACAAGGATGAAGAGGATATTGGGCTGATCTTTTGCCTGTGCCTTCGCACAGGCGGGTAACAAGCTCAGCAAAACGGCTATTTTCAGAATGGTCCTTTGCATCATTTCCAATGTTTAAAACCTTTATTCCCAACCCGGGTTCTGCAACAGCTTCGGGTTCAAATCCATTTCACGTTGTGGGATCGGGTGCAGGTAATGTTTCTCGGCGGCGTTGGTTTTGCCGGCAGCGTGCAATGCAGTGATCATCCGCTTGGTGCGGATCAGGTCGAACCACCGCTGGAACTCAAACATCAACTCCAAACGGCGCTCGTGATAGACCGCCTCGCGGAACTCGTCTTTGCTCAAACCCGACAATACATCCAATCCCGCGCGCTTGCGAACGCGGTTCACGGCAGCATACGCATCGGCGGTGGGGCCATTACCCTCGTTCAATGCCTCTGCATAAATCAGTAGTATCTCGGCAAACCGTATCACCGGAATGTTCTTGGCCGATTCCGTCGGGTTCACGATCTGCGCAGGATCAAAATACTTGAAAAAGCGCGGCGGGAATGTGATCTCCTTTCCGGTGGTAGGGCTTACAAGCGAAGTAAAAAACGTCACATCGCGGCGCTTGTCCTTCTCACTGAACAGCTTATACACATCGGCATGAGGCTCGTCCGTCCCCGCCGATGCCACCCCGGGTATCCCTACCGGCGTGGCCGACGAAGCCAGGCGGTTGCCCTGCCCATTGACATTGGATTTACATTGTACAGAGAAAATATGCTCTTTCCCGTTCTTGGTAGCCACATTGAAAACATCCGCAAAATTCTCGAACAGATCGTAACCATAAGGGCCATTGATCACTTCGAGGCTCTTTGCAGCAGCTTTGTCCCATTCCTGGCGCGTCAGGTACACCTTCGCCAGGATGGATTTGGCGGCACCGCCGGTAGCCCGGCCGGCATCGGCTCCGGTAAAGGAATTGGGTAATGCTTCCGCGTCGGTCAGGTCCTGGATAATCTGCTTGTACACATCCTCCTTGGGCGTGCGCGCCACCTGAATCGCCTCGTTACTCAATGAGCTATTTTCTTCGAGGATCAGCGGAACATCGCCCCAAAGCCGCACCATATTGAAATACAGCAGCCCGCGCAAAAACTTCGCTTCATTCACAAGCCGGGCGCGCAGAGCGGCGTCCATTTCAATACCCGGAATGCGCGCTATGGCAATATTGGCCCGGTTAATAGCCACATAACTTTCCCTCCACAGCTCATCCACGCGGTCGTTGGTGGTAGAATGCGCCAGTACGGAAATCGTGCGCACGTCGGCATTCGTTACACGCAGGCCCGCGATGGCGTCGTCGGACATGATTTCGAATGCGAGGTGAAACAGCCGGTTATACATCGTAAGCCCGCCGTTGTTCAATGCAGCATTGTATACGGCCGTCACGGCGGCGAGGGCGTCGCTTTCGGTCTTGTAAAATTGTTCGGTGGTAATGAGGGAGGCAGGATCCTCGTTCAAGTCCGTGCAGGCGGTGAAACTGAAAATGGCGAGTATCAGTAATAGTATCTTTTTCATATGCTGTCAATGGTGGTCAAGCGTGGTCATTTACGGTCAGGTGTGGTCAAATGCTGTCAAGTGTAGTCAAGGTTGGTCAAGTGTAGTCATTTGTTGTCAAGTATTGTCAGGGTTGGTCAGGCGTGGTCAAGTATTGTCAAATACAGGTCAGGGTGGTCAGGTGTGGTCAATGGCTTCGTTCGCATTCAATGACTATGAATGACCATACCTGACTACAAATGACCACACCGGACAACACTTGACCATACCTGACAATACTTGACCACACCTGACTTTATCTGACAACACCTGACCCAAAATACTTAGAATGAAATACTGAGACCGCCAAGGAACGACTTGCTGCCGGGGTACACGCTGTAATCGATCCCCTGCGTGAGCGTACTTTGCTCGTTGCGGCTCACTTCGGGGTCGAAACCGGTGTATTGGGTCCAGGTAAGCAGGTTGGCCGCCGACACGTACACTTTAACCTGGCTCGCATGGATTTTGGAAGCAATGGCCTTAGGCAAATTATAGCCCAGCGTCACGTTTTTCAAGCGCAGGAACGACGCATCCTCCACGTACCGGCTCGTGTTCACAGCCGCCGGATCCTCGAATGCCCGCTGGATCACATTTGTCGGGTTTGTGGGTGTCCAGCGTTCCAACGCGGTTACCGAGGCATTCTGCTGGCCGGTCAGGAGTTCGAGCTGCTGCTTGTTCTGGTTGAAAAGCTTGTTGCCATAGGTACCCTGGAAGAAAAAGCTGAGGTCGAAATTGAGATAGGACAAGGTGTTGGTGATCCCTCCCTGAAATTTCGGCTGCGCATTGCCAATGAGCGCCCTGTCGTCCGCTTGCGTGATTTTACCATCACCATTGATATCGACATAGCGGCGGTCGCCCGGTTTGGTAGTGGCCGGGTTAATGGTCGGCAGGTTGGCAATATCGTCGCCGGTCTGGAACAGGCCATTCGTTTGATACCCATAGAATGACCCGAGCGGCTGGCCTACCTTGGCGATATTGGCGCCGGAAATGATGTAATTAGCACCATCCCCGAGAGTCAGCACTTTATTGCGGTTAATGGAAAACACGAAATTGGTATTCCAGGTGAATGCGCCGGTGAAGTTCTCGGTGCTGATCCCCAGTTCTATCCCCTTGTTTTCTACGGAGCCGTAGTTCTGCAATGCGGTCGATTGCCCGGTCGTGTAAGGGATCGGCACATTCAGAAGCAGGTTGGTCGTCTTTTTGTAGTAGGCGTCAAACACGACATTGATGCGGTTTTTGTACAGTGACAGATCAATGCCCGCATCATATTGCGCAGTGGTTTCCCAGCCAAGATCGGGATTTGCAATGCGGTTCGGTGCAAAGCCAATGTAGGTTTGCCCCCCGAAGAAATAGGTATTGGAATTCAAAGTCGCCAGCGAAAGGTACTGCCCGATCTCCTGGTTACCCGTCACCCCGGCGCTCAGGCGGAGTTTCAGGTTGCTGATGGTTTTGTAGTTTGAAAGGAAATCCTCTCTCGAAATATTCCACGCAAATGCCGCGGAAGGGAAATAACCCCATTTCTTATCCTTTCCAAAGCGGGAAGAACCATCGGCCCGGCCACTCACCGTGAAAATGTATTTCTGGTCGATCGAATAGTTGATACGCCCGAGCCAGGAGTTCAATGCCCAGGCCGACGAGCCCGAAGACGGCTGGCTGTACACCGAGCCGCTCCCGAGGTCGTTGTACTCCAACTGGTCGGTCACAAACGCCTCGGATGCAGCTATGGCACTCTCGGTTTCAAATGCCTGCTGCGTATACCCGACTACAACGTTGAGTGAATGCTTCCGGTTAAAAGTTTTGGAATAACTCAATGTATTCTCGTTCAGCCAGGTCGACGAAAACTTGGTACCGACAGAAGCCTTGCCGGTCGGGTTGGAGTTCGCGCCCTGGTAGATATCCGACGGCACGTAGCGGTTCTGCTTGTTGTTGATCACATCGGCGCCAAACGACACCTTGCCCACCAGGCCTTCCGCAAAGGTATACTCCCCGTACACATTGCCGAGCACGCGATAGGTCTTGGTTTGGTTCACTTCTTTTTCCAACGTGGCGATCGGGTTACCCAGTGGCGTCTCGAACTCGCTTTGATAGGTATATTTCCCGTTGGCATCATACACATTCACCGTCGGCGGCATAGCGAGTAAGGCATTTACCACACCGTTATTGGCTACCTGCGCGGTGATTTTACTCGCGGTAAGGTTGACGCCCACTTTCAATTTGGAAGAAAAATCGCGGTCGAGGTTGATCCTGCCCGAATACCGCTCAAAATCGGTATTGCGCAGCACGCCGTTCTGTTTGAAATAATTCCCGGAAATCGAATAGCGCGTACGATCATCGCCACCGGTCAGCGATAGCTGGTGGTTCTGGATCGGCGCCGAGCGGAACGCTTCATTTTGCCAGTCGGTACCCTCGCCTAACGCGTCGATTTGTGCCTGCGTATAATAGGGCGCCTTCCCGGAATTGGCGCGCGCATCGTTTTTGAGCAATGCCCAATCCCTGGCGCTGGTAAGCACGTCCACTTTTTTCAACACTTTTTGGGTGCCGTAGTAGGCGTCGTATGTCAGTGTGTTTTGTCCGGCTTTCCCTTTTTTAGTCGTGATAATCACCACGCCATTGGCACCGCGCGAGCCATAAATCGCCGTAGCGGAGGCGTCCTTCAATACTTCAATGGATTCAATATCACTGGGGTTCAGGCTGGAAAGGGCATTGATACTCGGCCCGGCTGTCACACCGGCGCTGGCGTCGGCATTGCTGTTATACACCGGGAAGCCGTCGATCACGTACAACGGCTCGTTACCGCCGGTAATGGAGTTGCCCCCGCGTATGCGTATGCTCACGGCCGCGCCCGGCTGCCCCGACGTTTGCGTTACCTGCACGCCCGCCGCCGCACCCTGCAGCGCGCGGTCGAAAGAGCTGATCGGCTGTTTCAAAGCCAGCTGCGGCACCGAAGCTACCGAACCGGTAATGTCGCCTTTTTTCTGCGTCCCATAACCGATCACAACCACTTCGTCGAGCACGTTGGCCGTTTTCAGGACAACCTCCGCCGGCTCGCCGGTTAGTTCATAAATATCGATTTCCTGCCGCTGGTAGCCTGTCAGGTTCACTTGCAATGTAAATGGAAAATCATCGGGAGCAGGAATGGAAAACTTACCGTCGAGATCGGTAGCGGCATAGCGCGCTGTGCCTTTAAGGACGACCGTCGCTCCGGGGATCGTTTGCCCGGAGGCGTCCTTCACCACACCGGTAACCGTTTCCTGGGCGTAGGAATAACTAAAAAAGCCTGTCAGAAACAGGACCACGTAAAGGTACCTTCTCATTGATTGGTGTTAAGCGGGTTTAGTAAATTACTCAAAAGTGGAGCGTGGACTGCCCCATTCCGGGGCCCTGGCACCGAAAACGCAACGCTAATCCATATACGCAGTTCAGCGCATATGCGAAACCCTGCCCCTGTGTTTAAAGCATTACAGGCATTTGTAGATGTACCGTCTGGAAATGGTGGTTATTTCCGGTCGACAAAGTTTCAATAAAATACTTACTCTATAAATTTGGTGGGCAAAGTAAAGTTACATATCCCAATAATGCAAGCATCGTCCTGCATTATTGGGATATTTTAAGCTTATTGCTTTTAATAGGAAACGATTAATCGAGTTTGGTTACTTTCAGATCGGTAAAATGCCCGAGCGAACCCGGCCCGATCCACAGGCCCACACTCCCGCGCAGGTCTTTCCCCTGTTTGAGGTCGTTGACGATCAATGCGGGTTGTGAAGCGCCATTGATATACAGTTTGGCGGTCTCATCCTTCACCTCAATTTTCACCTTGGTCCATTCAGCCGGCACCATGTCGGCATAGGCCTCATATTTTTCCGGCGTTTCCTTGCGCAGCTTTTCCCAGGGAAACCCGGGCATCGACACGTATTGCGTAGAGTGGTTGCGGCGCACCTGGTCGTTGGCACGGCCATTGGTGGGACGGATGTAGAAAAGCTCCATTTTGGAAGTATCCGCAGCGACCCTGAATGCGATCCCCACAAACCCGCGAGCGCCTTCTCCGGCATTTGCCTGCGGCTGGCCCGAAATCGTGGCTTCAATGGTGCCGTTATGAAAATCCATGCCTTTCAACACGGCCAGCGTCTTTTCGTTCGTCGCCATTTTGGGCATTTCCAAGGCAATGGCAGATTTTCCTTTGTAATCTGCCGCAGCGACGGTCACCTGAAAAGGTGTAAGCAAAGCAGGTTTGAGTGCAATATCCTGTGCCCGGACAGAAGTGAGCAGACAAGACAAGGCGAATGAAAGCCCTAAGGCGGTGGTTGTGATTTTTTTCATGGCTGTTTTAAAGTAAAATTGGAATGGCTATCAAATACATAACCATTCCAAAACTACTTATTTGCCCGTATTTTTTCCAACGGCACGCTCAGCTCTTTTTTAATATGGCTATCATCCGATGGCATCCGCTGCACGAGTGGTGGCGGGGTGTCACCTATCTTCTTTTTGTAGACTTCCAGTAAGGCGAACAGCTCCTTCGCTTTGGCCGGATTGGTTTTCAACAGGTTATGCTGCTCGCCGATGTCGTTTTTGAGGTTAAACAACAATGTATCCGCAGCGGGAACGATCACTGCATTCCCTGCTTTTACATCCTTCTGCGGCAGCCGGATCTTCCAGTCGCCTTTGCGATACGCTTCGATAATGCCATTGGAATAATAGGCAAATTCATCGCCTTTCCGCTTCCCTGTACCAAACAGCACCGGGCTGATGTCCTCCCCGTCGAGTGGCTTTTTGGTTTGCGTTTTCTGACTGCCTGTGAGGCTGATAATCGTCGGATAAAGATCGAGTTGCGATGCCAGATCGTCATAAACCGTTCCCGGCTTGATTTTCCCGGGCCAGTAAGCCACGGCCGGCACACGTTGCCCGCCCTCGAAAGTAGTTCCTTTTCCTTGTCGTAACGGCCTCGCCGAGCCGCCTTCCACATCGAATATCAGCCAGGGACCGTTGTCGCTTGTGAATACAACCAGCGTATTTTCTTCCAGCCCGTTCTTTTTCAATGCGTTCACCACCTGCCCCACACTCCAATCCAGCTCCTCGATCACGTCGCCATACAGGCCCCTTTTCGATTTCCCCTCAAATTCCGGCGAAGCGTAAATCGGCACGTGGGGCATATTGTGGGTAATGTAGAGGAAAAACGGCTTATCCTTATTCTGCTCGATGAAGCGCACTGCCTCTTTGGTGTAGGTCTGGGTGATATATTTCTGGTTTACTTTAATGCTGTCTACATCATTGCCGCGCAGGTATACCACACCCATCATATCATTGCTGTAAGGAATACCGTAATATTCATCAAAGCCATTTTGCAAAGGCAAAAATTGCCTGTGGTGCCCCAGGTGCCATTTCCCGAAGATTGCCGTGCGGTAACCGTTCCCTTTCAATGCCTCAGCAATTGTCACTTCCCCGGGTGGAATACCGGTAAAACTTTCCGGGAAAAATACATGATCGATGCCGAGCCTGCGCGGGTACCGCCCGGTAATGAGCGCCGCGCGCGTAGGGCTGCACACGGGCGAGGTGGAATAAAACGAAGTCAGTTTGATACCGTTCGCAGCCAGCCCGTCGATATTCGGTGTGCGAATGTCCGTAGCGCCGAATGTACCGATGTCGCCATACCCCAGGTCGTCGGCGAGGATAACGACGATATTGGGCTTCCGGTGTGTTTGTGCCTGGGCGGCCAGCGATGCCAGGAGCACGGCCGCGCCCATTACTAGTCTTCTCATGGAAGGATATTTAAAATGTTACTTTCCCTTTTGTAATAAACCCACTTTCTCGTGATTCTCCTCCTTCTGCTCGATGACCAGCAGCTTTACCTTTCCATTGAATGCGAAAGTACCGGGATAATCCTTAGTAACCGGAGAATTGAGGTCCTTCCCGACGCTGAACCCGTCGGAAGAAGCCGAAGTGAGGTATTTGCTACCGATACCGGCCTGCTCTGCCGCCTTTTCGCCATTTACGAACAAAGTCAGTTTCTGATCGGCTGCGAATTCGATACGAATGGTGTTGCGACCTTCTTTCAGGGGTTGGGACGATGTCAGCACCACCGGTTTCAGGCCGTCGTTGAGCAGGTAATGCAATTTGTTTTGCTTTAAATAAAGGCTGCTTCCCCCCAGCAGGCCGCCGTTGGCGAAAATCACACCCTCCGCATTCTTTCCCGCTTCTATTTCCGCGGTAATGTCCACCGGCCCTTTTCCGATGTAGACCCGCGTTTTGATGGTCGTACCTTCGTAAATCACCGTTTTAGGACGCACAGGCGGCGGCGTAAGCCCGGCGCGGAAATTTTTGAGCGGGTATACATTGTATTTCTGCGCTTCCTCATCGAACAGCTTTTTCAATGCTTCCAGCTTTTCGGGATATCGGGCGGCAAGGTCGTTGATCTCATTCCAGTCTTCATTGATATTGTAAAGCTCCCATTTGTCACGTTTGAAATCCGCGATGAAATTGATATCGGTCGTTTGCTCGCCAAATGTATTACGCGGGTGATAAACGCTTGCTTTCCAGCCATCTTTATAAATAGCCCGGCCACCATGTAACTCGTAATACTGCTGCGTATGCCGCGCCGCAGCCTGTGCGTCATTCAGCGAATAGGCGAGCGATGTACCATGGAACGGCCATTGTTTGTATCCATTGATTTCGGCCGGGACCTTCACTCCGGTAAGCTCGATGGTAGTCGGCAGAATGTCCGTCACATGCGCGTACTGCGCACGTAGACCACCCCTATCGGTAATGCCCTTCGGGTAATGCACAATGAGCGTGGTATGCGATGCCCCTTCCGCATTCACATCGCTTTTCCAATAGCGGAAGGGCGTATTGGTAGCCTGCGACCAGCCCAGTGGATAGTTGGGGTAGCTGTACTCGGTCCCCAGCTTGTCATATTGAGACAACAGAAACTTGATATCGTCCCCAGCCGACTTCTCGGCCGTGCCCGCCGTGCCGGTGTAAGTCCCCTCCTTGCTGCCGCCATTGTCCCCTACGACGAGGAAAATCAGCGTGTTATCCAACTGACCAATCTGTTGCAGGTAATTTACTACCCGGCCCACTTCATAGTCGGTATACGAAAGGAAGCCTGCATACACCTCCATGAAACGGGCGTAAATCTTCTTCTCATCGGCCGAAAGCCCGTTCCAGGGCTTGATACCCGTCTGCCGCGGAGGCAGTTGCGTGCCTTTCGGCGCGAGTCCGCCGGCGAGTTGCCGCTGGAAAACTTTCTCGCGATACTCGTCCCAGCCGCCGTCGAACTTGCCTTTGTACTTGTCGCTCCACTCCCGCGCGACGTGATGCGGCGCATGCGCGGCACCGGTTGCGAGGTAAAGAAAAAATGGTTTTTCGGGATCGGCCGACTTCTGATTGGCGATGTAGGAAATAGCCTTATCGGACAGCAGCTGGTTCAAATGCTTTGTGTTAGGCTCGATATCGATCGGCGAAGTTTCCTCTACCAACTGCGGATGCCACTGGTCGGTAGCACCGCCTAGAAAGCCGTAGAAATGCTCAAAACCCCTACCGGTCGGGTAGCGATTGTAAGGCCCGGCGATAGTGAGGTCACGCGGTTGGTTGCCGTGCCACTTGCCCAATGCAAATGTGTTATAGCCATTTTCCTTGAAAATCTCGGCCACAGTACCGGCTTCAAACGGGACGTTACCATTGTAACCCGGCGCCCCGATCCCCAATTCGGCATGATGCCCCATTGCCACCGCATGCGGGTTCCTTCCCGTGAGTAGGGATGCGCGCGTAGGACTGCAAATGCCCGTGGTATGGAAGTTGGTGTAGCGCAAACCGCCTTGGGCCAGCTTTTCAAAATTGGGGGTATCGATCAGCCCGCCGAATGCGGACGTAGCACCGAAACCCACGTCGTCGAGCAGGATCCACACCACATTCGGGGCACCTTTGGGTGCTTTGGGTTGCTCCTGCCACCATTGCTCTGTCTCTTCGATCGTCTTGCCGATCTTTCCCTTAAATGGCTGAACGGGGTCGTGCTGGGCCGAAGCATGCCCGAAAACGGCAGTGCCGAGCACAAAGAGGCTCAGCCGCTGCCTGGTCAGGGCGGTTAGTAGTAGTCGTTTTAGCATAAAAATTTTAAGATAAATGGAGCAGGAAAAGCGGGCACGAGATATGTCGTGCCCGCGGGCGTAAACCTTACTTTACAGCCTGAAATCTTTCCAGTTTCTCTTTTTCGTCGGCCAATCGTTTGGCATCGGCTTTCAGATAACCGAAGTGGTGAAGGTCTTTATCGGCATTCGCCGCAACCCAAAGCAGGAATTTCTTGGCCTCGGGGTTGGAATTATTTTTTGCGATGGAAAAATGGATGTTTTCAACCGGCACATTTTTGACTTTTTCGGCTTCCAGCGTCGCAATCACCTGGTCCAGATTTTCCAATGCTTTTTCTTCTTTCGAAACGCGGCCGTTGCCATCCAGGTCGACAGGAATGATCGTCAGCCCTTCTACCGGCTTGCGGCTTTGCAGGTCATAAGCGAGACCTGGCGTCGTGTAAGTAATGCCTGTCTCATCTTTCAACAGTGCCTTAATTAAATGCTCATCAGCGCCGGCAATGGCTTTCCCCTTGATATTCTGTTGTTCATAACCAAAATATTTCGCGAACGTAAGCGGCGCCCCGGCTTTCTGCAAGCGCGTGTAGATCGTGTATTGCGTCGTCAGCGACTTGTCCTTTTCTGCGTAAATATCGTGGAAGAAAATCTGTTTGTACGTCTTCTCGTTCAATCCTTTATCGGCATATTCCTTCGCAAAAGCCGATTTCGCATTTGCCACCGGCAACAATGCATAACGACCGATTGATATGTACTCGCGCGTGTCCTTCACTTCCTTCTCCTGCTCATAGGCTTCAATCAGCAGGTCATATTTAGCCGGATCGGTGATCGTGCGCGTTTCGATCACAATCTGGGCCTTCGGGTTCGCTGCGGTGTATTCTTTGATCCATTTATCAACCAGCGGGTAAGCGAAACGCACGCCCGTGATGATGACCTTGTTTTCGTTGGTCTCCTGTGCAAATGCATTTGGAAAGGCAGCCAGCGCCAGACCTGCTGCCAGAAAGATTCTCTTAAAATTTTTCATGATGTAAAAAGTGATTGGGAGTATGGGCCAGTCGGCCCACAGCATAATGGATGATATATAACAGAGTGAAAATCAGATTACAGCAGAACATACCGCCGTCAGGGGCAGCTCAGCAACAGCGACAGGATGCAAGAGCGAAGGAACAACCGGAAGGGCCCACCATAGGCATGTCAATACTGCGCGAAGAATAACGATCCATCGATTTCATGTTTGAAAAAGATTGTGGTATTGATCTCGTCTGCTGGTGGTTAACAGACAAAATCTACTAATTTGATAGACAAAGTAAGTTTAAAGAAATTGAAAACGCAAGGGGTTGGGTTGAAATTCGTGGAAATTTGGATAAGAAAGGTGGTTACCAGACGACTTGCAGGCCTTCGCTGGCGTACTTCCGGATGTTTCTATCTATTGTGATGAGCGCACATTTCTGATGAAGCGCCTGCCAAATGAGCATTCGGTCGAACGGATCTTTGTGATGAGCAGCAGAAAGTTTGTAGAAAGAGGAACAAAGCTCAGTTGAGAGTGGTAGTATGCGGAAGTCTGCTTTAACTGTCGCTATCGCGAAATCCTCAGGATTTGCTCCATCCAGATCAAGCTTATGAATTGAACGCTTAATTGACATTTCCCAAAAACTCAGTGTACTGACAACAATTTCATTGCTTTTGTTTCTCAAAATACGCTGAACATTGGCAGGAAGCTTTTCAAAATCTGTAAGAGCCCAAATTAATGTGTGTGTATCAAGGAGGTAGGTCATAAGCCAAGGAATTCTTCTGTCGTCATTTTGAAATCGTCTGCAAATGTCACCGTCACTTTACCTTTCAGTCCTCCCAATTTCCTGGGTTCCTTGTTCCTTGGAAGCAAGTCTCCGGGAACAAGATACGCCTGGACTGCCTTCTCCTCACCGAACGTAACTCCTACTCTTTCTCCTTTTCTTAATTCTAAAAGAACCGATTCGGCGTTCGCTTCAATTTGATCTGCGCTGATGGTCATCATATCCCCGTGTTTAATGTTTGATACAATTTACGACATTTACTAAACACCTGCCAGTAAAAACAAGCCTAATGTCCGAACGGCGCGGCTGCATTATCAAGCACCTGAGGTTTCGATTTTCGCTTGTTCCACTTCTTGAAATCCTGCCAGATCGCCTCAGGGTAGAGGTTGATTCCATAGCTGTAATAAAAGCCGCTGAACCGCTCGCGGAATTCGCCGGAAGAGAGGGCGTTGCGATAGCCGATCTGCGAGTTGATACCTGCCCAGCGCAATGCGCGGTATTCGGCGTAGACGCCTACTTGCAGGGGAATGAAGTAATCTTTTCGCGAACCGGATGCAACGCTATCGAACAGGTCCCGGAAGCGGGTGCTTTCGTTCCCGATGCCTATTTCCAATGGCGTAGACAATACCCAACGCTTGTTGCGGATGGCGGTGTGCCAGTAGGCGAAGTTGGCGAAACGGACGTCGGTAGCGGTGTAATAAGAAAGGTTCAGGGGATTCGGAAACATCTTCCGCCAGTTGACCAACCTCCTAGCTGCATTATAGCCCAGCCAGTAGTAGCCAGCCGTAAGACGGTTGCGCTTTTCGCCAAAGGTTATCCCCGCATTGACCCCAAAAACATTGATATGTTTGTGTTGAATGAATGTCCCCCGCGCATCAAAATTGAAGAAGAGCTTGACTTTGTTTTGCGCTGACGCCGGGCCTGACGTGGCCGTGGTATCCGGCGAAACCTCAATTTTGGGCAAAGTAGCTGCGGATTGTGTAGCAGTACCCGATCTTAGGGCAGCAGTGGAATCGGTTTGGGCGTAAACGGGCCATTGTCCTGCAAGCAGCAGGGTTAACAGTAAAAAATTGATCTTGTTAGGGCGCTTACGCGGTTCTCGGAAACCGTATTCCATCTTGACTTCAACACTAAACGGCAACGGGCCTGCTTCGTTTTCGTCTTGTCAGGACCACCGGGGTATTGCAACAATTAACGCAAAACCGGCGAAAGAAATTTACGGATTAAAAAAATTTAATTTCCAAACATCAATTCACCCGCTTCGAGAGCGCATTCAATTCATTATCAGTGGGGGTTTCAGAAGGAACACCACCAGCCGGAACGTCGATTTTGGCTGCCCATACGATGGCATTCAGCACGAGTTTACGGAAGTTATCGTTTTGCCAGTTCTTATGCATGTGCCCGCCGGTAAAACCAAATCCCCGGCCGCCGTCCGGCCGCTCGAAGGCCCAGGCCAGGGTTTGCATTTCCTTTCTGGTAATCACCGCCTCGCGCACCGCGGGGTTGTTGGAATGCGTTCCGTCAGGCTTGTTCAGGGTGGATTCCGGTGGTAATGCCTGTAAAATGGGGGTTATTCCTTTCATACCTGTTGCGAACCGCATGTGGTAGTACCATTCATCGAGAATGCTGAAAGGCTTTACGCCTCGTGCGACGGGGTGATCGGGAAAGCGCGCGAAACTGGCTTCCCAAACAGGATTGACGGACCAGTTGGTTTCAAAATACCCTCCTATCCATTTCAAAAACCGGTCTCCGCCAGCCTTGGCATCTACTTCGAGGGAGAAATGCAAATTGACAATGCCGGTACCGCCCGCAATCAGCTTTTCCATTTTAGCAGCATGCACCAGTTCAAGATGATCGGCACCTCCCCCGTCGAGGTAAAATACGACGGCAGCCGCATTGTCCAATACCGATTCGTCCTGTGGCCATCCATTGCGGACAATCACGGCTTCTACGCCCGGCAGGCTGTCGTTGAGGGCTTTGGCGAGTAATGTACAGCCGCCATTATGCTCGTGTTCCCCTTTACCGTGGCTGTCGGGGCCAGCGATAAAAACGATCTTTTTCTGAGGAAACGTCCCCCTGCCGGCAGATTTAACCTGTGCATTCGCTGCTGTGCAGAGCAGCATGAAGCTCAAAATGAAAGTGCATATCCTGTCCATTGTTTCCCAATTTGGTTGACGGCCCGTTTCGGGGGCCAGTAACTGGGCTTGGACAGCATAAAAATCAGGCCATGGGTTACTTCATCGCAAGACTGATAAGCTCGGCAGTGTTCTTCACATTGGCCTTTTTCATGATACTCGCGCGCTGATTGGCGACGGTATTGGAGCTGATATCGAACTTTTCGGCAATGTCCTTGCTGCTCATCCCCTCGGTGAGGCATTTGAGGATCTGTTGTTCTCGCGGGGTTATGATTTTCCAGATTGATTTTTCCTGGACTTCCTCCTGCACGGAACGCGCGTCGCTCACGCGGGTGAGCTGCCTGAGGAGGTTTTTGATAATCACCGACGACGCATAAGGCGGAAAATAGAGCTCACCTTTTGCAATAGCCCGAATCGCGCGGAGCATTTCATCGCGACTGGTATCTTTTTCGAGATAGCCCGAAGCCCCGTTCAATGCCGACGAAAGCATGTAATCGGTGTTGTTGTGCATACTGAACACGAGAATTTTCGAGGACGGAAACACCGGCACGATCTGCTTAATCACTTCCAGGCCCGGCATACGGGGCATCGTCAGATCGAGCAGGATTACGTCGGGCTTCACTTTCTCGACCATATCCCATACCTCATCGCCATCCGACGCTTCGCCGGCAATGATCAGATCCTCTTCATCTTCGAGGAGGGTAATAATGCCCTGCCTCACTACCGAATGATCGTCTACAACTAAAATCCGAATAGGCATACGTGGTCAGCTAATCAGCAATAAGTCATTATAAATCAACCTGAACGACTAATCTCGTACCGCTGTCCACTTTGGAAATAATCTCTATTTCTCCATTCAAAAGCCGGGTGCGCGTACGGATGTTCTCCATCCCGTTGCGGGTCAGGAACTGTCCTTCTGACTTTAAATTACTAATTAAAAATCCTTTTCCGTCATCCGCAATTTCCAAAACGATGCGATTCTTATTTTGTTCCAATTTTATCTTGATCAGATCCGCATTCGCATGTTTCACGGCGTTGTTCAATGCCTCCTGGGCAATGCGGTACAGTCCGATCTCCATCGGACGGGCCATCATAATGCGTTCGCCTGTCTCGCCTTCGAACAAAATTCTGATTCCCGACACATCGGCTGTCTGCTGGCAAAGCAGCTTCAATGCCGACGCAAGCCCAAAATCGCTCAACACCGAAGGCATTAGATTAAACGATACCTGTCTGGTTGTCTGGATGATATCCTGGATCAGCGTCACCAGTTGCTCGAAACGTTTCTGGTGCTTCTCGTCGTGAGGCTGCACGGCCTTTAATTTTTCCGCATGCAATTTCAGGCCTGTCAGCATTTGGCCTATCCCGTCGTGCAGCTCCAATGCAAACCGCTTTCGTTCTTCCTCCTGCCCTTCTATCAATGCGCCTGCCCTGATACGGTCTTCGGCCAGCTGTAATTCATATTTTTCTTCTTCGAGACGCAGCAGTTCCTTCTGCGTTTCGAGAAGCTGGCTGTTGGCCTCTTTTAATCTTTGATTGGATAACTGCAATGCATCTTCCGATTCCGTCAGCATCCGCACAACACGGCGCGTGGTATTCACTACCGGCCTGAAAATCAACAACCCCTCCGCTACAAGCACGAGGATAGTCATTAAATCCAATATCCATTCAATGCGTTCCAGGTTTTGAAGCCGCTCAAAACTCTCCTTGTCAAACTGAAACACAATGCGGTCCATCTGCGACAGAAACCGTGGCTCGTTGACAAGGACTTGCGCTAACGCCCGCTGTTTCGCAGCCGCGTCGACACTGTCGTGGCTGATGATCCTTAAATTTTGGTAAATGCTGTCAAATACGGGAGCCAGCTCGCGGAACATGGTATCCAGGGGCTGGCTCTTCCAGGTTACAAAACCTTTTTCCACCGGCAGCCTTCTGGATACCAGGTCTTCGTGGCTGTCTTTCCACAATGTAAGCAGTGAGTTAAAGCTCACGGAGTCGCGATGCGCGATTCCGTTGATTTTCAACACAGCCAGCTTGGTAAGACGCTGACTGAGCATCCGCTGTCGCCCGGCCACGTTTACCAGCCGGCTGTCGTGGTTGAGGTTACGGATCGTACGCCTGATCAGAAACAGGCCACTCACGGTAAGCATCGCCACCACACACAATGCCACTACATAAAATCGGGTGAGGCTGCCCGCTACACGTTTGTCGAGTCTTTCCATTTGCTAAGCCCAGGGGTTGAAACCCCTGGTTGATGATGGTCTGCGACCGGACGGCGCTGCCGTCTTGGTGGGGTGCGCCTTCGGCTGCCCCTTTGAGCTAACCTATTTGCCTAATGCTTACAGTCCGATATATACGCGGTTCTCTTTTACCATCACTGGGAAAGTGTTGATCCGGTATTCGTCGTCGTTCAGGCACTGTCCGGTTTGCAATGAAAAGGTTTTTTTGTGAAAAGGACAAGCAACTTTCGGTTCTTCTCCATGGCTACCGATCATTCCTCGCGAAAGTGCCATTTGCTGGCGGTGCGGGCATTGGTTGTCGGTTGCATACCATTCTCCCCGTCTCGCAAAGTTGTAAATGGCAATTTGCTTGCCGCCGATAAACGCGCAGCCTCCGCCATCTTCGGGGATATCGTCGACGTAGCATGCCATGTGCCAGGTTACTGCATTAATTGTGTCGGTGATCGTTTTCATTTTGCTGTAAGGTTGGTCGTCAAGGCCAGGGGTTGAAACCCCTGGTTAAAAAATCTTTTTGCTATTGATTTGCTATTCTATTGCTATTCTTTTCCTATTCTTTTGCTATTCTATTGCTATTGATCCCCGGGTTAAAACCCGGGGCAATGGGATTTTTCATTTCAATCCATTTCCGTTGGCTTTAGCCGACGGGTGGCGTATGCAATGGGTTTATTTTCAATCCATTTCCGTTGGCTTCAGCCGACGGGCGGCGTATGCAATGGGTTTATTTTCAATCCATTTCCGTTGGCTTTAGCCGACGGGCGGCGTATGCAATGGGTCTATTTTCAATCCATTTCCGTTGGCTTTAGCCGACGGGCGACGTATGCAATGGGTCTATTTTCAATCCATTTCCGTCGGCTTCAGCCAACGGCAGCACGGCCGGCGAGCCGGCAATGCGCCATGGATACCGGCTGCTATACCCATTCCGTCGCGCGTTTCTGCTCGCGCATGTCTGCGAACGTGATGCTGGGGTCTTTCATCGGCGTGTTCACGAAATGCGTGAAACGTTTGCGCAATTCAGGGTTTTCCACCACCTCGCGCCATTCGCATTTGTAGACGTCGATGAGGTTTTGCATATCGCGTTCGAGTTCTTCGGCAATACCCAGCACGTCGTCCACGACCACGGCTTTGAGGTAGTTCATACCACCTTCCATTTTGTTCAGCCAGGTGGCGGTACGCGTCAGCGGGTCGGCTGTTTTGATATAAAACATCAGGAAGCGGTCGATGAGGCGCAGACAGGTTTCCTTATCCACATCGCTGGCAAGCAGCTGTGCGTGCTGTGGTTTCGCCCCGCCATTGCCGCATACAAACAGGTTCCAACCTTTGTCCGTGGCAATGATACCGAAGTCTTTACTTTGCGCTTCCGCACATTCACGCACACAACCCGATACCGCCGATTTCAGCTTGTGCGGGGAGCGCAGTCCTTTATACCGGTCTTCTACTTCGATCGCAAAAGACACCGAATCCTGCACTCCGAATCGGCACCAGGTAGAGCCTACGCAGCTTTTCACAGTCCTCAAAGACTTACCATAAGCATGGCCGCTTTCGAATCCCGCATTGATCAGTTCCTCCCAGATCTCCGGCAGGTCGCCCAGGTGGGCACCAAATAGGTCGATGCGCTGGCCGCCGGTGATTTTGGTATACAAATTATATTTCTGCGCTACCTGCCCAATCACAATCAGTTTCTCGGGGGTAATTTCCCCGCCAGGAATCCGTGGAACCACCGAGTAAGTACCGCCTTTCTGAATATTGGCCAAATAGCGGTCGTTCGAATCCTGTGCAACTGCGCGGTCTTTTTCGAGGATATTTTCATTCCAAAGGCTGGCCAACAGCGAGGCTACGAGCGGCTTGCATACTTCACAGCCATCACCTTTTCCGTGATGATCGAGTACGGCGCCATAGGTTTTCAGGCCATTCATTTTTACCAAATCGAGCAACTCCTGACGTGAATAGTCGAAATGCTCGCAAACCACGTTGCGGACATAAACGCCCTTTTCCTTCATCAAACCGGAGATCAGGTCCTTCACCATCGGGATACAGCCGCCGCAACCAGTGCCGGCTTTGCAGCATTTCTTCAATGCATCCACGGTGTGATGGCCGTTTTCGCCTACTTCATGGCAAATCATGCCCTTGGTAACGGCCTCGCACGAGCATATGAGCGCGTCGTCGGGCAGGCTCATTACACCCGCACCCGTTTCCTCGCCCCCGCGGGAGCCCAGGATCAGGTCTTCCGAATCGGGCGGCAGAATGGTTTTATTCTTGCAGGTTTGGAGGAGCATATTGTATTGCTCCGCCTCTCCTACCAGGATTCCACCCAGCAAAGTCTTGCCGTCGGTGCTGACATTAATGCGTTTATAAATGCCCTTGGCTTTGTTTTCGTAGCGGATCGTGCGGCAAGCCGGCTCCTCCACGAACGGATCGCCGAAGCTCGCCACGTCGGTACCGATCAGTTTCAGCTTGGTCGACATATCGTAGGGCAGAAACTCCTTCTCACCGCCCGTCAGCATGGTGGCTACCACGTCAGCCATTTCGTAGCCCGGCGCAATGAGACCGTAAATCATATGGTGTGCTAATGCGCATTCGCCGATCGCAAAGATGAATGGATCGGAAGTTTGCAGCTGGTTGTTCACTACAATACCGCCCCGTGGATGCGTTTCGAGGCCGGCAATTTTGGCTACTTCGTCACGCGGACGGATACCTGCCGAAATCACGAGCATATCCACATCGAGAGAGCTGTTGTCGGCAAACTGCATTCCTTCAATGCGGGCTTCGCCTTTGATTTCCTGTGTGCTTTTGGAGAGGTGAATCTGCAAGCCCAGCGATTCGAGCTGGCTTTGCAGCATGCGTGATCCTGCCTCATCAATTTGCCTCGGCATGAGTCTCGGGGCGAACTCTACCACGTGCGCTTCTTCCAATCCCAGGTCGAGCAACGCCTTAGCCGCTTCCAGGCCGAGCAAACCGCCACCTATTACAGCACCTTTTCTGGCTTTCTTGGCATACGACTGGATCAGTTCCAGATCCTCTATTGTGCGGTACACAAATACCCCGTCCTTTTCCACACCCGGGATCGACGGAACGAATGCCCCGGAGCCGGTTGCCATAACAAGATAGTCATAATACACTATATGTCCATGGTGTGAACGTACCAGTTTCTCTTCCCTGTCGATATCCACTACGGGGTCTGACAAAAACAACCGTATTCCGTTCTCCGCATACCAATCGACACTCGCCATAGAAAGGTCCTCTGCCGTCTTGCCTGCAAAAAACTCGCTCAAATGTACTCTGTCGTAAGCAGCGCGGGGCTCTTCGCCAAATACGGTGATGGTAAAATCCTGTCCGTCTTTTTTTTTCGAGAGGAGCTTTTCACAGAATTTGTATCCCACCATACCATTGCCAACTACGACGATCCGGGTGTTTGAAACAGCTTTCATAGTAATTAATAACTATTTATTTGTGAAAACATAATTATTTTGTTGTACTATTTCAATATTATAGGTGCGTTGTTGATTTTTCGATAAGTCAAAAGTAAATCGTGTTTTCTGAATTTCCTAACTTTTAATTCGTGTTTATGGTTAAAAACAAACATAATTTTTGGCAAAATGATTGTTTTATAAAATTTGACTAGTAAATTTGAACCAATAATCAATATAGTTACAAATTACTATATATAGTACATTTCTAATATTCACCCTATTATATATAAGAGATGGAAGCGAAACTGACACTGGTAGGAGCCGGCCCTGGCGACAGCGAACTGATCACACTCAAAGGCATGCGCGCATTACAATCCGCAGATGTGGTGCTGTACGACGAGCTCGCCAATGCGACTTTCCTGGAATTTGCACCGGCCCACGCATTGAAGATGTATGTAGGCAAGAAAGTGGGAAACCCTTCCTTCTCGCAGGACGAGATCAACGGCCTGATCGTCCGACTCGCCCGCAAGCGCGGCCATGTAGTAAGGCTCAAAGGCGGCGACCCGTTCGTGTTCGGCCGCGGGCATGAGGAGATCGAATATGCGCAGGACCACGACATCGTCTGCGAAATCGTACCGGGCATTTCCAGCAGCATTGCAGTTCCGGCTTCACTAGGCGTACCGGTAACGCGCCGCGGGGTAAGCGAGAGCTTCTGGGTGATCACCGGCACGACACAAAGCGGCGAGCTTTCGGACGATCTCCGGCTGGCCGCTCAGTCCAAAGCGACGGTCATTGTTTTAATGGGTTTGAATAAACTGGAAGAGATTTGCGCACTATACAAACACTTCGGACGTGGACATTTGCCGATGGCCGTGATCCAGAACGGCACCCGGCCGGATGAGAAGAGTGTGGTTGGACAGGTTTGGGAGATGCCCCGCCTCGTACGCGAGAGCGGCATAGGCACGCCGGCAATCATGGTGATGGGCGAAGTAGTGGCCCTCAGTCCCGCATACGCATTGGAATACCTGCAAAACATGCAGATGGCATTTTGACCCGCTTGCTTTCACTCCAACCTAAACATAATCACAATGAGAAAAGCTGTTTACCTCCTTTTGCTGGGTATTACCGCGGCCGGCCTGCTGGCCCCGACGCGGACTATGGCGCAGTTCAGCCTTTCGGGTCAACTACGAACCCGGACGGAGTTGCTTGACGGACAGGGCACAATGCTTTCCAAGGGGGAAAAGCCTGCCTTTTTCACCTCCCAGCGTACCCGGCTGAATGCGGGCTACAAGGGCTACCGGACGCAGTTTTTCGTCGCCGTTCAGGACGTTCGCGTTTGGGGACAGGATGCTTCTACCAATAACCGCATTACCAATTCGTCGCTGAATGGACTCATGCTGCATGAAGCCTGGGGGGAAATCAGTCTGCTCGACACCAACCAGACCAAACTCGGGAAAGAGTTTGCATTGAAGATCGGGCGGCAGGAGTTCCTCTATGACGACAGCCGTGTGCTGGGTAACCTCGACTGGCTGCAACAGGCGCGGCGCCACGATGCGGCTTTGATCAAGTACGGTTTCAATGGCTTCACCGCACATTTGGGAGTTGCGTATAATCAGAACCGTGAGCTCAAAACAGGCACTTTGTACGACGGCGTACCCGTGGGCTACCCCGCTGGTACAAACGGGATCGGGACGATGTATAAGTCGCTGCAATTCCTGTATTTGGGCAAAAAGTTAAAGCAGGGCAATGCCTCTTTCCTCTTTGTAAAGGATGATTTTCAAAAATATACACTGGACACGGCAGGCGTAAAAAGGCTGGCCAATGGCGTTCGCAGCCGCGTTACTTTCGGACCGTACCTGCAAACCAAAATCGGCAAAAACTGGACGCTGACTGCCAATGCATTCTACCAGGCCGGTAAGGACAAGGACGGTGCGTCGCTAAGCGCTTATATGTATTCTGTCCGGGGGTTGTATGCGATGAACCGGGTATTTTCCATTGGTCCCGGCTTTGACTACACCTCCGGCACAGCTACGGGATCGACCAAAAACCACACATTCGACCCGCTTTACGGCACACCGCACAAGTTTTGGGGACAAATGGATTACTTCTATGCGGCCAACGGCTTCGGCAAGGGCGGACTTTCGGATCTTTACATCAATACGACCATCAAGGCTTCCGAAAAGCTCTCCATCAACACCGATATGCACCATTTCGCGAGCGCAGCCACAGTACGTGTAGCTGATAATCAGAAACTTTCATCCGGCTTCGGCGAAGAACTCGACATTATCGCCAACTACAACCTGACAAAGTCCATCAGCTTCCAGGGCGGCTATTGTACCTTCTTTTCCACCAAGAGCCTTGCGCAGGTGAAGGGCGTAAAGAACCCGCAGAAAATGTCGAACTGGGCCTACCTGATGATCAATATCAAACCTGAATTTTTGAAATAAGTCTGTCATAACCAACCATTTCAAACTCTTATTACTATGGAAACGACCAATAAGCCGCTTGAAAAACTCAACATATTCAGCTTCAAAGGTGTGCAAATGCGTACCTTCCATCTTACCTGGATGGCGTTCTTCCTTTGCTTCTTCGGATGGTTCGGACTGGCTCCATTGATGACCGTCATCAAAACCGACCTGGAATTGACCAAACCGCAGATCGGCAACATTATCATCGCTTCCGTGGCCGCGACAGTGATTGCCCGCATCGCGATCGGGAAACTGTGCGATACCTGGGGACCGCGTAAAACTTACACCGCACTGCTGGGACTCGGTTCTATCCCGGTCATGACAGTCGGCCTGGTAAACTCTTACGAAGGCTTTCTGCTTTTCCGCCTCGCTATCGGCGTGATCGGTGCTTCGTTTGTGGTGACGCAATACCACACCTCCGTGATGTTCGACAAAAAGATAGTCGGAACCGCCAATGCGGTAGCGGGCGGCTGGGGTAACCTCGGTGGCGGTATCACCAACATGGTTATGCCTTTGATTTTCGCGGCATTCGTGGGTGCAGGATACCTGCCCGAATCCGCTTGGAGAATTGCAATGGTGATCCCTGGTGCTGCATTGCTGATCTTCGCATTCGTATATTACTTCTTCACCAAAGACACCCCGGCCGGCAACTTCGAGGACCTGGCCATTGCCAACCCGAAAGCTGCGAAAGCGAAAGGAACGCTCGGCATTGCAATGCGTGACCCACGTACCTGGGCGCTGTTTCTGGCCTACGGAGCATGTTTTGGAATTGAGATTACTTTCGACAACGTAGCGGCACTGTATTTCTTTGAAAACTTCAATACCTCCCTCGCAACGGCGGGTATCCTGGCTGGAACATTCGGTTTTATGAACATTTTCGCCCGGGCAGTGGGTGGTATCGTGGCCGATAAAGTAGGTAACAAATGGGGTATGCTGGGTAAAGGACGTTTGCTGGCGCTCCTGCTCGTACTGGAAGGCATCGGCATTGCATTGTTCGCACAGAGCGGCAGCATTATAGGCGCGGTAATCACGATGCTTTGCTTCGCGATGTTTTTGAAAATGGCCAATGGTGCCACCTACGCTATTGTTCCTTTCATTAATCAAAAGGCGATCGGCTCCGTAAGCGGTATCGTGGGTGCAGGCGGTAATGTGGGCGCGGTACTTGCAGGCTTCCTGTTCAAATCGACTACCATCTCCTACTCGCAGGCATTCATGTACATCGGTGTCGCTATTGCTTGTGTGGCTGCCATTATTGCATTGATCAATTTTGAGAAAACACAAATAATCACAGCAGAAGCTGGCCAATTGGAGCCAGCAGAGGCATAATGGCATTGCAATCAGCAGGAGCATAATGGCATTGCAAAATGAATCTCTATTTGAATGCAAGCTCTATTGAAATTGAATCTCTATTGAAATCCAATCTCAATCTCAGTTTCAGTTGACTAAAGTCAACTGCAATAGATGGCTGCTGCGAGCATATAAAAAATCCCCTTGCCCCGGGTTTTAACCCGGGGATCCAGATAGAAAGAAAAAAAAGATATATATCTATGAAACCAGCCCCCAATTCCTACAAATCGACCTGCTGTTATTGCGGCGTAGGCTGCGGGGTCGTGGTGACGAAAGAAAGTAATGGCCAGCTGAGCCTCGAAGGGGATAAAGAGCATCCTTCGAACAAGGGAATGCTGTGTTCCAAAGGTATGAACCTGCATTACACGGTCATGGATCAGTCGGATCGCCTGCTTTACCCACAAGTGAGGCTGAACCGTTCGATGCCCTTGCAGCGCGCGACCTGGGATGAGGCACTGGAACGCACAGCCGCGGTTTTTAAAACACTAATCAAAAAATTTGGGCCCGATTCGGTAGCTTTCTATGTCTCCGGTCAATGCCTTACGGAGGAGTACTACCTTGTAAACAAGCTGATCAAAGGTTTCATCGGGTCCAACAATATCGACACCAACTCCCGCCTGTGCATGAGCTCGGCGGTGGTGGGTTACAAGTTGTCACTGGGCGAGGATAGCGTTCCCGTGTGCTACGACGACATCGAGGCGGCCGATGTCATGTACGTAACCGGCGCTAACCCGGCCTGGTGCCATCCCATTATCTGGCGGCGCGTGGAAGCGCACAAAACGGCGAACCCGGATACCAAAATTATCTGTGTGGACCCGCGCGTGACCGACACCGCCCGCTCGGCCGACCTGCATTTACAGATCCGCCCGGGCACCGACATTGTCCTTAACAATGCGATCGGCCGTTTGCTGATCGAAAATGATTATCTCGATGAGCGGTTTATTACAGACCACACCGATGGTTTCGAATTATTCCGGCTACAAGTAATGCAGCGCACATTGGCGGAAGCGGCCGACATTTGTGGTGTCCCTTCCGCCGACATTGCCTTAGCCGCCGAGTGGATCGGTCGTTCAAAAGGTTTTCTCTCCTTTTGGACAATGGGCCTGAATCAGTCGGTAATCGGTGTAAACAAAAACCTTTCGCTCATCAACCTGCATTTAATTACCGGGAAAATAGGGAGACCTGGCAACGGTCCATTCTCGTTAACCGGCCAGCCGAATGCCATGGGCGGCCGCGAAACAGGTGGCCTTGCCAATATCCTACCGGGCCACCGTGAAGTGGTGAACGCCGCACACCGGGAGGAAATGGAGCAGTTCTGGAACACGCCTGTCCGCATTGCCGACAAGCCCGGACTCACCGCTACCGAAATGTTCGAAGCGCTGGCTGATGATAAACTGAAAGCGATCTGGATTATTAACACCAACCCGTTGGTGAGCATGCCCGACATGAATGCCGTGGAAAGCGCATTGAAGAAATCACGTTTCATAGTCGTGCAGGACGTTTCCAACCGCGCGGATACCGTTCATTTCGCCGATGTGGTGCTCCCCGCGGCCGCCTGGCTGGAAAAAGACGGCAGCATGACCAACGCCGAACGCCGCATTACCTACCTTCCCAAAGTGCTGGACGCGCCGGGGGAAGCATTGCCCGATTCCGAAATCCTCTGGCGTTTTGCGCAGAAAATGGGTTTTGAAGAAGCATTTAATTACAAAACTACCTCCGAAGTTTACGATGAATATGTCAAAGTAACCAAGGGAACCAATATTGACGTCACCGGCGTAAGCCACCAGCTATTAAAAGAAAAACGCAGCGTCCAATGGCCGCTAGCAGCCATCGGCGGTCGGCAGTCGGCGGTCGGCAGTCAAAAGAAGCCACGACAGATCGATAACGCGACAAACGGTGAAGTATCAACCAGCCACGGCACAAAACGCCTTTTCACCGACCATCAATTTTACACCAAAAACAAAAGAGCACAAATCCACCCCGTACCGGACGAAAACACCTCCGAACCCACAGACCATCAATTCCCGTTGGTTTTAACCAACGGAAGAATCCGTGACCAGTGGCACACGATGACCAAAACGGGCCGCGTTGCGAAATTGAACAAGCATATCCCTCAACCTTTCCTGCAAATTCACCCGGAAGACGCAAAAGAACGCGGCATTCTGGAAGGCAGCCTGGTGACTGTCAGTAGTCGCCGCGGGGAGGTGCGCGTGAAGGCGCAGATTACTACGGATGTGCGCAAAGGCCTTTGCTTCCTCCCTATGCATTGGGGAAAAATACTAGGAAGCAACCTGGTACGGGCGAACAATCTGACCAGCCCATTGGTTGACCCAAAATCCAAAGAACCCGATTTCAAGTTCTCGGCTGTACAAGTCGCTTTATACCAAAAACCATTTGAAAAAATTATCATTATCGGCGCCGGATCGGCTGGATTGGGCTTCATAAATTCCTACCGCCAGCTGAATGCCGACGATGAGATCCATGTTTTTTCCAAAGAAATATATCCGTTCTATAACCGGGTAATGCTGCCCGACTATATCAGCGGCTCACAATCCTGGGAACAGCTCGTGAAGCTGCGCGAGGACCAGTTTGCTGAAAACCGCATTACCGTGCACAAAGGCGTGAGCATCGTGCATATCGACCGGAAACATAAAACCGTCATCGATAGCAATGGATTGGAACACCATTACGACAAGCTCATTCTCGGCATGGGCAGCAAGGCTTTCATGCCAAAGGGCGTGCCTAACCTACCCGGCATTTTCAACATGCGCTCGCGCCTCGACGCGGACTCGCTCCTGCCGTTTCTGAAACAGCCCGAGCCGCATGCGGTCATCGTCGGCGGTGGTATTTTGGGACTGGAACTGGCAGCATCCTTCCGCGAAATGGATGTAAAAGTGACGGTAATCCAGCGCAGCGGCCGTTTTATGGAGCGCCAGCTCGACCCTCTGGCCAGCGAGTTGCTATACCAGGAACTCCTCGACCGGGGTATCGAATGTTATTTCAATGATGAGGTGGCTACCTTCTCGGGTTCGGATACCGTGGAAGGAATCAGGCTGAAATCGGGGCGGAAGATCGACTGCCAGGTGGTTGTACTGGCAATAGGCACCGTCCCGACCATCGATCTGGCCCAGCAGGCCGGCCTTGAATGCAAGCGCGGCGTGGTGGTGAATGATTATATGCAAACCTCCGACCCGGACATTTACGCTGCCGGAGAAATCGCTGAATGGAATGGGCAGATGTGGGGCATTACCCTCGCCGCCGAGCACCAGGCCGAGGTGATTGCGAACTACATTGCAGGCGACATTTCGCAGCCTTACAAAGGCAGCACTTCAATGAACATCCTGAAAATGGAAGGTTTGCAGCTTTGCAGTATCGGCCTGACCGACGCCCCGGCCAACGATCCGGCTTACGAGCAGATCGTATTCATCGATAAATCAAAGCGTTACTATAAAAAATGCATCGTACACCGCGACAAGCTCGTGGGTGCGATCCTGATCGGTGACAAGAACGAATTCCTCGAATTCCGCGACCTGATTTCGGGTGGGGTCGAACTCTCAGAGAAACGCCTCCAACTCCTGCGAGCCAGCCAGAATGCCGAGCCGATAATAGGGAAACTCGTATGCTCCTGCAACAATGTGGGACAAGGAAACCTGGAAAAAGCCATTGCAGGCGGCTGCGGGGATTTCCAGCAACTCTGCCAGACCACCGGCGCCGGAACCGGCTGCGGCTCATGCCGGCCGGAGGTGCGGTCGATACTTGAAAAGGCGTTGGAAGCAAATTTGGTACCGAATTGAAATTAGGTCAGGAATGGTCATTAATAGTCAGGTGTGGTCAAGTGTTGTCAGATTTAGTAAGGGATGGTCAAGTGGTGGTCAGGTGGTGGTCAGGTATGGTCATTAAGTCATTTATTGTGAGTTACAATTTCCTCCATACCCGATCACGTGTACAACACTTACACTCTTGACAATACCTGACCATACTTGACAATACTTGACAATACTTGACAATACCTGACAATACTTGACAACACCTGACCACACCTGACAACACTTGACAACACTTGGCAACACCTGACCACGCCTGACAACACTTGACCATACCTGACAACACCTGACAACACCCGACCATAAAACCGTAAATCGATGCGCGACTATTACCACATCAAAATCAACCTGCCGGGGGGCATTGCTTCGCCGGGGTACCTGAAAGACATTCTTTCGGCGGCGTGGAATGCGAATGTCCGCAAGGTGCGGTTCGGATCGCGGCAGCAGCTGCTGATGACGGTGCATTACGAGGATATGCGGTTTCTCGAAAGCGATTTCAAAAACCTAGGCATCTTTTACGAGGTCAATACCGACCGCCGGCCCAATATTGTGAGTTCTTACTGTGGCGAGGAGGTTTTCAGGACCGGGCAATGGCTCAATGCGAGCGAGTACCACTCCGTACTCGACAGCTTTGACTTCCAGCCTGGCCTGAAAGTTAACATTTCCGATTCCAATCAGAGCTTTACGCCGTTTTTTACGGGTAATCTCAACTTCATTTCCTCGCCCGAGCCGCATTTCTGGTATTTGTATGTGCGTTTGAAGCAAACGAATACGGTTTTCAAATGGGACGGGTTGATTTATACCAACGAAATCGGGCGGTTGTCGAAAGCGCTGGAAGAATGCATGCTGGAAGAAGGTTTGAATGAAGAAAATGCATTGAAATCGGCTGTGGGAGAACGCATTCGCTATGTTTTTCAACCATCGCAGCAAGAGCTCGAATTGCCTTCTTTTTCCCTGCCCTACTACGAAGGCTTCAACCGCTACGAATCGCGGACCTGGCTGGGTCTTTACCGCCGCGATGAGGAGTTTACGATTGAGTTCCTGCTCGATGTGTGCGCGTTATGCCTCAAAACACGCGTGGGCGAGATTTGCTCTACACCCTGGAAATCACTGGTTATTAAAGGAATAGAAGACCAATACCGCGAAGCTTGGAGCAATATCCTCGGAAAACACAACATCAATGTCCGCCACGCCGCCAACGAGCTGGCCTGGCAAACGGAGGATCATAATGGCGACGGTGCAGAACTTAAAAACGAACTGATCCGGTATTTTTCCAAAAACGATACCCGCACGTTCGGCCTCTGTTTCGGGATCCAGACCCGCCCGAAATCCGAAGTTTTCGGCTCGGTACTTATCCGGAAACGTCCATTGCTGCGGATCGGGCAGCTGCCGCTGTTCAGTGTTTACGACCTTTACTATACCGAAAATTTCAACCCCAACAGCCGCGCGCAAGTGCTGTTTGAGAGGGGTTTGTTTAAAATACATTTGCCTGCCCAGCTGGAACGTCTTTGCAGGCGGTTTAACAATCAGCGGTCGAGGGATACTCTGAAAACTATGCTGTCCGAGCCCGACGAAGCCAAAGCCGCCGTCAAAACGGCGAAGACGGTGCACCAATGCCCCGATTGCCTGACTATTTATGATCCCGAGTATGGCGACGTGCTCGGCGATATCCCTCCCGGGACCGCCTTCGAAGACCTTCCGGCAAGCTATTGCTGTCCTACCTGCGACAGTGGCAAGGCCGTTTTCCTGGCCGTAGAATTTACCCGACCATCCAACCTAGAACCAGCCTGACTATGACATGCATACCCGCTATCGAAACCCGTTTCTTTGCATTTGAAAGCGATTTCGTCGACAGCCTGCGCTGCATTCCGATGATCGTGCGCTACAAGCTCGACACCTGCCGCGTGAAGCTGCAACTCTCCGACTGGGCCAAGTTCAATTATGACGAAAAAGACCTGCTGGCCGAAATGCCGTGCCATACGGACCTGGAAATCGACATCTATGCCGATTATGTGAATGAACTGGTTTGGAAATACACGAAAACGGTTCCAACCCTGCTCAACAACCTCGACCCCGCGTGGGTATCCGCGCACGTACCCACGGAGGTACACGAGAAGGCGCAGGAATGGAACTGCCCTGTCATTTCCGCCAGCCAATGGATGCAGCTTGATGTCCTCGAACGGTTCGCATTGGTAAAACTCAGCCGCTCGGGACATGAAGGCCGGAATTTTCCGCGGGCGCTGGCAGAATTCGGGCTTGCGACGGCTTGCCAGCCTTAGCTACTAACGCCTATTTTTGCGCAACACGGTTCACAGTAAGCAACTTGCGCAGTTCAGTTTGTACATCACCTGACGACGGCCGCGCCGCGTGTGCTGCCACCATCCGGCCCTGCGCGTCGATCAGCAAATAGCGCGGAATACCCCATACGTGGTATAAATTCCAGATAGACCCGGGGGCATCCGCTTCGTTAAGCATGTGCAGCCCATTTGGCACTTTGCCGTTGGCCACCATTTTCTTCCAGGCCAGGGTATCCCGGTCGACGGACACGTATAGAAATGTGACCTGATCGTTGCCTTTAAATTCCGCCTCCATCTTTTTGGAATCGGGAAACTCTTCGATACAATAGCCGCACCAGGTTGCCCAGATATCGACGTAAACAATTTTTCCCCGTAAATCGGACAATGACAGTTTCTTGCCATCGGGTGTCAGGCCAGTGAAATCAGGGGCAGGTTTTCCGGGACCGATTTTCTCCCAGCGGGCAACGTCCTCACGGATCACGTTTTTAAAATCTTCGGAAATAATCTCCTTTTCGAGTTCGCTTGTGAGCTTCATTATCTGAGGTGAAAGGCCATCCATTCTGATTTGAATGTCAGCACTTTTAGCCCGCATAAAATCTTCAACCTGTTTGGGATATCCGGCTGCTTTTATTTTATTTTCCACCAAAAATGGAAAAATTGATTCCAGGCTATCCGCGTCCATGTTTTCATTCTCTTCATACACAGCATTATGAATCCGGTGCTGATAAAATTGCGCGGCGATCATAGAATAGTCAGGCATACCTATTTTCAACGCAATCGTATCAATGGGCAGGGTTTCAACAACTTTTTTCACCGAACCCGGAATCTCTGATGAGTCTTTTCCGACTGCATAATTGAATTGGTAAGAAAGAACACTCATTTTAGAATACCGGGCAAACAGATCGATCATTTCCTCTGAAACCTGCTTTTCCAGCTTCAATTTTGCTAACAATTGATCATATCCTCTCTGCAATGAATCCTTTGCGTCCAAAAATTCATCCTTGTTGAGCTGGAATGCATAAGCTCCGTTCCATTTTCCGAGACCATTCCAGATTTGGACCGATTCGTTAATAACCTGGTTCAGAGCCGCTCCATCTCCTTCATAACTGACTGACAATTTGGCCCCTGGCTTTGATGGAACGATTGCCAGCTCGTCCCCGGGAGAAATGGAGAGTGCAGACGTCAAATGCACGGCCATCGCGGAGGCAAACACCGGGGCATCCAATTCGAATTCCACCACACCTTTTCCTGCACTGTCAAGTATTACACTACCCAATCCAATGGTATCCAGGTTCACCATGTTGCTTCTGACAATCTTCACCGTATCCCCCGCGGCTTTGCGATAATGAATGGAGATTTTAACCAATTTGTTCTGCTTTTGATCGCAACTGGTCAACTGGAAAAGGATACCTACAAAGACAAGGAAGGCAAAGATGTAATAGCGCATTGGATTTGATATTGGGTTGAAGAATAGTTTCTCAAATCGGATTACGCTAATAAAAGCACTCTTGTGGAGATTGTATTTATTCTTTTAAAAATTTAACATTTCTTAATTCACCTGCATTCCCTGCCCGAACGGTTAATACGTACAAACCAGCCGGCAAATGAGAAACATTCAACTGAATCTTCCCTTTCAAATCAGCTGTTTGGCTTCCATTCAATGCATATTTCTTTCCGGAAACATCTGTAATTGCGACAAGCTTCAAAGTTTTATACGGACCAGGTATTGTTACCTGCAAAACCGATTGAACAGGATTGGGCGCAAGCAGAACATTTCCGCTTTCAACGTCGCAATCGACTGTCACAACCCGGGTTTCCTGCGTCTTCCCATCTTTATCATATTCTTTAATGCGGTAATAACTGCGGTTTAATACAGCCTCGGCAGTAAAGAAATATTCATTTCTTTCTTTCGAATTACCTGCTGCTGCTACCTGCCCGATTGCTTCCCAATTCCGGGCGTCGCTGCTTCCGAGAATTTCAAAATAATCCGCATTCACTTCCTCGGTTGTTGCCCAGCTTAGGCGTGCATTGTTCCCACGGCATTCAGCATTGAATTCCGTGAATACTACCGGCAACGGGCCCGAGGTTTTCGTCAGCGTATTATTCCTGGTGATTAGCCACACGTCGGGATCGAAAATTACCTCAGTGGCTTCAAAACCGAGGTTTTCAATAAAAAACTGTCCATTTGAAATGTTGTTCAGCACCACGAGCTTCTGTTCGTTGGTATTTGCATTGCGGAAAAGCAACGGGACCGGCAGCTGAAAGAAACTGACCGATGCATGCGATTGCGTCTGGTTCAGTTTCACCTGCACCGCGTTGCCCGCCGGGTACCATTCAACCTGGTACGAAGGATACCCCTGCCCGGTAAACCATTGATCGAAAAAATAGGTGAGGTTTTTACCGCTGGCTGCTTCCAGGTGGCTTTTCAGGTTTGCGGTCGTGACGTAACCATAGGCCAGTGACGGATCGTTGATGTAGTTGCTTACGCCCGTAAAAAACGTTGCGTCCCCGAGTATCCAGCGCAGCATATACAGCAAATGCGAGCCTTTGAGGTAACTCAGGCGATTGCTGAAAATCCGGTTCACATCACTCACATTATCCACCCAAACAGAGCCGCCGGGCTGCGAGGTAATCGTGTTGATTTCGTTGGTACGCGTCGTTTTGGTATTGGCCGGGTATTTCGCCTCCGAGTAAATGCTGGCAAGATGCGTTGCGAAGCCTTCATTCAGCCAGATATCCTCCCAGCTTCCGCAGGTAACCTTGTCGCCAAACCATTGGTGCCCGAGCTCATGCGCGATAAGCGTCTCGGCCATATTGACCATAAACGAGCAGGTCTGGTGCTCCATACCGCCTCCCCAGCCAAATTGCACGTGCCCATACTTCTCGTTCTTAAACGGGTAATCGCCAAAGAGGTTGCTGAATTGCACCATCGCATTGAGTGCATTCTGCACACCACCCTGAAAAGTTGCCTGGCTTTCAGGGTAGCAATAGGTTTTGAAAGGGACATTCGTACCCCCAATCATTACGCTGTTGTCCAATACATTGTAGTTTGTAACGGCAATTGCCACTAGATAACTCGCGATTGCGTACCGGTGTTTCCAATGCGTTCGGGTTTTGGAACCGGCAACCGCCGTTTCACTTTTCAGCAAGCCGTTGGAGGCAGCCTTGTACGCTGCGGGATGGGTAATGTAAATATCGAGTGAGTCGGCCTTGTCGTCGAGGCCGTTTTTGCAGGGCCACCAGTCACGGCTTCCATAAGGCTCGCTCAGCGTCCATAGCACAGGAGTTGCCGACGCCCCGTGCGTGGTTACTACGAAAGCCGCATTCGTCGGAGGCGGAGTGCCTTCGTAGCTGATCGTGACTGAATCTTTCGTTCCGACGCCCAGGGGGCTTTGCAGGGTGATCATCAGCGCATCCCCGGTGTGCGTAAAAGCGACGTTGCTGCCGTGCTGCTGCACAGATGACACGGTCAGCGCATTCGACAGGTCGAGGGTAATGCTGTTGCCTGCGGTAGTCATTACAAAATACGGCGTTACAGCACCTTTGATATTGTTCACCGCCGGGTCAACCTCCCATTCGCAGCGGTAATACTTCACATCGAAATTGTTGGAAGCCAGCACACGCAGCCCGGACGCATTCAGTCGCAGGCCTGCGCTTCTGCTTTCGAGCACGGCAATGTCGGAAGTGGAGAAATCCGCGAAAGACTCCTGGCCCATGGCTCGTACGACGAGTAGTAAAAAGAATAACAGGAAAGGTGTTCTCATAGCGTGCAGTTTCATGTAAGTACATCACTGTCAATACGCTAACTTAACCAATTGAAAACAATTCTCTCCTGTTTTCGCATCAAATGTTCAAACGGCGGGTTTCTGTCAAAGAGAGGTCAGGCTGCTGCAAAATCCGAACAGCCTCTGCAAATCGTCGGCATGGCCGAAATCGATGCGGTTCTCGCGCAGGTAGCGCGTGAGCTGGCGCCTGTTACGCCCGTACACATGCAGGAACGCGCGCCTGGACGCTGCGTGTACGACCCGGTTCTGATCGATCAGGAAATAGCTGGTTTTCATTCTCCACCGGTGCCCGGACGCATTGTTTTGCCATTGGACATGCCCGCCCTGACTGGTTACCATTTGCACCTGTGCAGCATTTCCTTCCGAAGCAGAAAAATGCTGTCCCGAATAGCTTAGGCTATTTCCCGCAATTTCGGGTTGCGTACGTGCAGCCAGCCGGACCCGTCCTCCCTCACCAATTACCTCCATATCCGAATGGGTATCGGTAAGGACAAAGCGGCGGTCCCCTATTGCGACATAATCAATCAGGTATTTGCCTGTAAACAGCAGCGTGTCGGCCCGAGGGTTCAGAAACCGCATCTGGCCATCCTGGTAATAGTAGTTCAGGAACGCCTCACTCTTTGTACCATTCCGGAAATAAACCACCCCTTTGACGAACGCGGGGAACAGGTAAGCAACGGACTTTTTTTCCTGTGCATTTTCCCGTGCCGGCACGGGAGTCGGCCAGGCGACGTTTAGCGGCGCGTTCATCGATAGTGTTGAAATTAGAAGGGAAACAAACAGTACTGTTTTCATAGCGGTTTCAGGTTAGCCATTCGTGATACAACTTCTGCTTGAAAGATGTTATCCACTCATTTCCATACCCTTAAACAGCTCTCGTTTTTTAAAATAAGTTTACCGCAGTGACTTGTACAAGTCTGCCCGGACACATGTTGAAGAATTTTTCTACAACATATTGTTGAGAATCTGGCAAAATTTTGATTTTTTAGTAATATTAGTACTACATATAGATCTCGAAACGTATATATTGCCGTTCAAACGGCAAACTACTGCTAACCAACGTTATTTAATTGTCGGAAATGAGGTCAACGGCACGGTTTTGGTGCCCGTTATGGCCTACATCAAAGGAACGTATGATGGAAATCGGAACAATCAAGGCGGTACATATTTATACCCACCAACGATTATATGTTACGGCCGAGCTGGAATTGAACTTGAAAGGAGTGAAATATACGTTTGGTGGTTATGACGTATTTTTGTCAGGCATGCATGGCGGAGAATCTTCGGATCCACCTTACCTGGGCAGGTTCCTGTTCAGGTGCATGCAAGTATGCCGGGTCGACAACTGGGATGAGCTGAAAAGCTCAAAAGTGCTGGTTGAAATTCAGCACGGTAAGGTAGTGGCGATCGCCGATATTTCCGGCGACAACTGGTTCAACCCGGCCAAAGAATTCGGGATAATGGACCTCGAAAAAGAGCAAATGGAATCTACTTTCAGGGATAATTCCAAACCTTAGAATCACCCGAATCTTCCTCTTTACAGTAGCTATTCAAGCCTGACCTCATAAATACCATTCTCGCATTTCTCCGGAACGGCCAGTTCGAGGTGCTCCTTCCGGTTCACCCGCAGGTAATTTTCAATAGCAAGTACCGCTTCATTTTCCGTCTCAGCTCCCGACACCGCCAGAACCACTCCCGGTTCCAGCCGTCCTGTCTCATCACGATTTGTTATGCTTGGCATGATTCGTTGTTTTTTGGCTGGGGGTATTTTAAAAACTGTGCCAAGGTTGTTCATTAAAGCCGGGCACCACAATGCCCGGCTTTCTAAATGTTTTCCTTGAAATTACCTCTTCGAACTACCTACTCGTGTACTTCACGGGATTCTGCCGGGCGTTGTAGAACTACCAGGTACGGTCGACGACGGGATAGTGGTGCTTTGAGGTACCTGCGTCGGATTGGTGGTCGCTCCCGGGATGGTGCTTCGCGGCACGTTGCTATTGTTGGGATTTGACCCTTGCTGCAAGTTTCCGGGGATATTAGTGCGTGGCACGGCATTCGGGTCGGTCGGCGTAACAGGAACGGTCGACGGCTGCGTAGTACTTGGCGATGTAGTGGTTCCCGGAGTGGAAACTCCCGGAGTGGTCACACTACTGGGTACGGTGCTCGACGGCACAGTCGACGGCTGCGTGGTCGGTGATGGCTGTGTCACGGTGCTACCGGGTTTCGCAGCGCCGGGTAGATCGGATGGCTGCACAATGGCTCCCGGGACGGTTTTAGGCTGCGTGGTATTCGATGGATAAGTCGATGGCTGACTCGTGCCCGTAGCCGGCTGCGTGCCCGAAGGCACCGCGGTGCCCGGCGTGGTAGCGCCCGGCGTGGTAGCGCCCGGCGTGGTCTGAGCAAGGGCGGCGGCACTGCCCAAGACGACTCCGCCGGTAATGGCCAATGCGATGATATTCAACTTCAAAGCTTTCATGACAATATGTATTTAGTTGATGAATCTTTTTCAATAATGTGGTTGTGTTGGAAAAAGAATCGTACCAGAAGTGTCCGGGCGGGCATTAAATTCACAGCTACGCATATACGTGACGAGGGTATTCAGATTGTCTCAAACACCCCCCGAAATAGACGTTTTCACACTCGTTCTTTCCACGATTTATTCTTGAATTTTGTATAAAACTAAATCCAGAAACCAATGGAAAAGCAATTGGACACCATGGCCGGCCGCTTGGAGGAGAGCCTCGCAACGCACCGGATCGTATCCCAGGAAGAATGGACCAAAGCGCGGAAGGATCTGCTCAAAAAGGAAAAGGAACTTACCCGGCTCAACGATGAGCTCAGCCGGCAGCGGAGGGAGTTACCCTGGGTGAAAGTCGATAAATCCTACATTTTCGACAGCACGGAAGGAAAACTCTGGTTATCAGATCTTTTTTATGGCAAAAGCCAGCTGATCATCTACCATTTCATGTTCGCGCCGGAATGGGAAGAAGGCTGCCCGGGCTGTTCGTTTCACTCCGACCACATCGACGGCGCCAATCTCCATTTGCAGCACCACGACGTCTCGGTGGTAGTCGTGTCGCGCGCTCCATTGGAAAAGCTACTGGCTTTTAAAAAGCGGATGGGATGGAAATTCAACTGGGTATCGTCCTACGGCAGCGACTTCAACTACGATTACCATGTATCGTTCACCAGCGAGCAACTTAAAAACGGTACGATCTATTACAATTTCGAATATGCCAAACACGACGAGGGCACCGAGTCACCCGGGACCAGCGTGTTTTACAAAGATCGGACAGGCAACATTTTCCACACTTATTCCAGCTATTCCCGCGGCGGAGATATCCTCATCGGCGCACATAACTACCTCGATCTCACACCCAAAGGAAGAAACGAGGACGGCATTATGGACTGGATGCGTCACCACGACAAATATGAAGATTTCAAAGGCGATCAGGGCAGCTGCTGCCATTAACAGCAGTCTCCCGCGCCTGTTGCGCTACGTGATGGTCAAAACACTCGAAGCGCTCCTGAAACTGGCAGGAGCGCCCTGACTTCCTGTTGCCTCGTTCTTCCTTCCATCATTAAGTAAAATGCAACGTAAAATGCCTTTACTGCATGAGTATCAATGATATCTCATACATCCTAAATCCCACGAAGAAGCGTTGCTTCACCTTTTTATGTTTGGAATTAGCCAAATCCAAAAACACAGGAAGAACCTGATCATTCTTCCTGCTATCGCCGCATTTGCCGGACTGGTAGCCTATCAGAACCGGGAGCAAACCGACCGCTCCTGGGGCATTTACAAAGCCGACGCCGCGAGTACCAGTTATTCCGCATTGGACCAGATCAACACTGCTAATGTAAACCGCCTTCAACCCGCCTGGACGCATTCCTACACCGATATGAAGGACGGCAGCCGCGCCGGCAGCAGCGAATGCAACCCGATTATCGTCGACGACGTCATGTACACCACATCCGCGAAGCACTGGGCCTATGCCATTAACGCGCAAACCGGCGAGCAACTCTGGGCGTTCGACCCGTTTGATGGCACAGAGGGCGGAGGGGTAAGCCGCGGGGTTACTTATTGGGAAGATGGAGAGCGGTCCGGTGCACCAGATAAACGTATCTTCTTCACCGGTGGCGACAACCTTTTCGCGCTCGATGCGCGTACGGGCAAACCCATTGCGACGTTCGGCGAAAATGGCCGTGTGAGCATGAATGTAGGCCTTCGCGATGATCCGGCGACCATTTCGGTGATACCTACTTCGCCGGGTATTGTTTACAAAGATTTGCTGATAATGGGGGCCGAAGTTTCCGAACTGTACGGCGCACAACCCGGCTATATCCGTGCTTATAATTGCAGAACCGGGAAACTGGAATGGACATTCCATACAATCCCGCTGCCCGGCGAGCCCGGCTACGAAACGTGGCCCAAAGATGCCTACAAATATGCAGGGGGTGTGAACGATTGGGCCGGAATGAGTCTCGATACCCGCCGCGGTATCGTGTTCCTGGCATTGGGATCGCCGTCGTATGACTTTTACGGGGCCGATCGCAAAGGGGATAACCTGTACGGCAACAGCGTGGTAGCCCTCGACGCCGCAACGGGCAAGTACATCTGGCATTACCAGCTCGTTCACCACGATTTGTGGGATTACGACCTCCCCGCACCGCCCAACCTGGTGACCGTCCACCGCGACGGAAAACAGATAGACGCCGTGGCACAGGTTACCAAACATGGGTTTGTATTCGTTTTCAACCGGGAAACCGGCGAGCCCCTATTCCCGATCGAGGAGCGAAAAGTACCCGCATCCCGCATTCCGGGAGAAGTAGCATCGCCAACTCAGCCTTTTCCTGTAAGGCCTAAGCCATTTGCCCGGCAATGGATGACCGAAGCCGACCTGACGCATTACACAGACGCAGGACATGATTCGATCGTGAAAAAATTCCGCTCGATGCGGTACGAAGGCCTCTTTACCCCACCCGACCTCAAAGGAACATTGATGCTCCCGGGGTCCCGCGGCGGGGCTGAATGGGGCGGCGCCGCTTACGATCCGGCTTCTACCGTACTTTTCGTCAAATCCAATGACTCTCCTGAAATCCAGTCGATGAAAAAAGTGGATCTGGAACAGGAAGCCAAAGAACAGACCGTTTACGACCAGGGAAAGACATTGTACATGACCTATTGTGTGGCCTGCCACGGCAAAGACAAAAACGGCGACGAACCGAACTACCCATCGCTGATCGGCCTGCGCAACCGCATGACGCGCGAGGCCGCGCTCGACAAAATCAAAAAAGGAGGAGGCAAAATGCCCGCATTTGCCTCCGCGATCAAAGGCAAGGAAAAGGGTATCATCGCATTCCTTTACGACCGCCCGCAGAATTCCGCCAAAGTAACCAAGCAAGAAACCGGACAAACTCAAAAGGGCGCCGACAAATACCTGAACCTGACGGCGTACGGCCATTTCCGCGATCCGCAGGGCAACCCGGCATTGCGTCCGCCATGGGGAACACTTAACGCGATCAACCTCAGCACGGGCGACTACGAATGGCAGATACCGCTCGGTAACGACGAAAAACGCCAGGAAAACGGCGGTCCGGAAACCGGCCAGGAAGGTTCTGCCGGGCCGATCGTCACGGCTGGCGGCCTGGTTTTCATCAGCGGCACCCAGGACCGCAAGTTCCGCGCGCTCGACAAAAAAACCGGCAAGCTCGTTTGGCAAACCATCCTCCCGGGCGTCGCCAACGCAACCGCCTGTACCTACATGAGCGGCGGCAAGCAGTACGTGGCACTATCCGTCGGTGGCACCAAAGAAAATCCGTCAGGGTCTGTAATGGCGTTCAGGTTGCCTTGAAATCATGCATTTGCCTGCACCGCCGTCTTCCCCGGCAAAAAAATCGAAGGATCGCGGAGAAAAGCGGCGATCCAGATCAGTGCGAGCGGGAGGACGGCGTTGAATGCAGTGCCGTACGAAAGTTCTGTGGCGAGGGCGCCGGCGAAATAGCACGTCAGAAGGATGAACCCGATTTTCATGGTTTTTGGGTAAACGAAAAGGGCCGAGAACCCGATCTCCATCAGGCCCAGTGGAACGACGTAGTCCCCTACCCCGACTTTCGAGAGCTTCTCAACAATTTCGGGGTTTTGGCTCAGTTTCATCACGCCGCTAAGCACCGGCAGTGCCGACGCCAGGGCGGTCAGGACGATAGTAGCGATTTTCTTTGCTTTCATGTCTGTTTTGATTTTTTGCCAAAACTACCTACCTTTACTATACAAATGATAGTAATATACAAAAGGTTAGTAATAACCTTTTGGTTAGCAAAAATCAACATGGCTTTCACTCATCACAACGGAGAAAGACCCAGCCCGGCACAATGCTACAACAAACTCAATGCCGCAGGGGACGCATTGTATGTCATCGGGGGTAAATGGAGATTGCGGATCATCATCGCACTTGCCGAGGGACATAAAAGGTTCAATGAAATTCAGCGCGCTATAAACGGCATTTCGGCCAGAGTTCTCTCCAACGAATTGAAAGAGCTGGAAATCAATGGATTCGTCACCCGAAAAGTGTACACTGACTTCCCCGTCTCGATCGAATACGAGCTGACACCATACAGCGATACATTATCTCCGGTAATCGAGTCGCTGATCAATTGGGGAGAAATGCACCGCCAGCGGATCATGCATTCGGAGAAAGCGGAAGAAAATGACGCTATTGCTCTGGCAGAGATACTGTAATGTGCCACATATCGCCTGAATTGCTCACTTTTTCGGTTCCCCATGCACCCGGGCCCCCGTCGGGCCGCAGGTAGACGTTAAATACGAGCGTGCTGATTTGAGAACCTTTGATAAGCACGCTTCCGCAAGCAGCGCCATTATCGCAGTTGCCGGTTATGGGCGTTTTGGAATGCAATATTTTCGTTTTTGTCATATCAATCTGCATTTCTTCATTGCCCGAAAGCTTCGTCAGCGCCAGCGATGGCGTTTGCAATTCGAGCTCCGTGGCGAAGCCGAGTCGCTTGTCGCTGAAATTCGTAGTCGCGCCGAGGCCGATGAACGAAATCACCGGATTATCCACCGGTTTATTGAATTGCAATCGCAGCTTCCCATAATAATAGCGGCTCGTATCGGTCTTGGGCGCATTAGCGGCAAGCAACGGCTTCGCTGAGAGAAACACCTGCAACCCCGCATTCATAAACAGATTGACTCCCTTCCCCACCGGCCCCTGCGGATGCGACGTGAAGATTTTCCGGGCCGTATCGGCATAATAGTAGTTGGTATTGATCACCGGCACCGAACGCACATGCGTGCTGCTGGCACCGGAAGCCGCACCAAACGTCATACCCGTTACATGCTGAGGCACATTAATATACGGCTGGTCGTCGAAGCTGAACGTCACCGACAATTCCGATTTCAGTTTCTGGAAATAAATCCCCTCATCGGTACTTCCGTTTTTATTGTAAAAGAAAGTCATGGTTTGAGGGATCGAAGTAGGCCCTTTGGGGACGGGCGGCTGATAGCTGTTATTGACACCGTCCTGAACCAGTTCATAGGTGCTCAGAACGTTCGGCGCCTGAGCGAGGGAAGTGCTGACCGGGCCGGCAATAATTATGCATGTAAGCACCGATCTTATGGATGATAATGAGCATGTTAGCATGTGTAGAAAATTAAGATACGTTGAGACTAGTGCTGGCAATATATCATTTATGGATGAAGACACCCACTGATCCGCGCACGTCGTTCTCATTTTAGGAGGATAGTTCAAATTTATCTTCACATCTTACCATGGAACCCATCGAAAGCCTGTAACCTCAAACTAAGTAATTGATTATTAACTAAATGTAATGCTTGTGTTATTTTTCCCTATACGGAAGAGTTAAAGGCTGGTACCGATTTTTTAAAGGCGTAGCCGTTATGCCAGCACGATTTGAATTGTGATGTTTCGAGAACATAAGTAACCGCCGCGCAGAAAAGCCCGCGCGGCGGTTGTTGTACTGATTAGAGGCTACCGGGGCTCGGTGAAGACCTCTTGGACGTAGATATTTGAGAGAATGAATTTGCTATTTGTATACGTAATCGTATCCATTGCACCTGCCGCATATTGGACTTTATTAATCCTTACAAACTTCGCTCCAAATTGACACTGGAGTTCGCTCTTTTCCGGATCGTAGTACAAAACTTTAAAGTAATTCCACGGGCCTTCCAGCAGCCTGTAAGAGTCCAAAGGCGTATCATCTTCGGGCTGGCTTAGAAAATAGGCGCCTGTGCTTATTGACTCCAAAATGCATATTGCATTTTTACTATGGCTAACAGCACTATCGGTCAGAGTGTACTTACCGGGTTTAGTGTGAAAATAGTTCATATGTACCCTCTGATACTCTCTTTCACTAATTTTTCTCATAAGACTTACTGCTACCACGTCCATAACGCACATTTCCTGATTTACAGACGCGCCAAATTGAACCGTCATGCCGGTTTTAAAAGGCACACCATTTACTTCGCCCGTAAACACCTGATTTACCATATGTGGATTTACAGGTGGTTGTTTTTCACAGGACAGCAGGCCAGAAAGCAATAGTATAACTATATAGCTGTATCGTTTCATAGTTTAATAGGGTTACTTACGCGCAGCTGTCGATTTAAGATCTTGCTGCCGAATTGGATTTACAATGTTTTGAAAAATGGAATTAACAGTCGCCCCAAATAAAACAGGCGACTGCTGACTTTCAAACAAATAGGCTACCGCGGCTCGGTGAAAACTTCCTGGACATGGATATTTGAGAGGATGAACTTACCGTTCGTATACGTAATCGTGTCTACTGCCTCTCTCGCATGCTGGCGTTTATTGATCCGCACAAATTTTGCCCCTAACTGACCCTGCATCTCATTCTTTTTGGAATCATAGTACAATACTTTAAAGTAGTTTCATGGCCCCTCGAGAAGCCGATAAATGTCCATCGACACATCGTCTCCCGGGAATGAATCAAAACTTAAACTGGTTGTGATCGAATCCAAGGTGCATACCAGCCTGTCGCGATGGCTATTCGCGCTGTCGGTTAGCACATAATTTCCAGGTTCGGTATGAAAAAAATTCAGATGCACGATTGCATATTCATCATCCTCGATTTTTCTAACCAAACTCATGGCTATCACATTCTTATCACACATATTCGTTCTCACAGACGCACCATGTGGAACCGTTATCCCGGTTTTGAAAGGCACTCCGTTTACCTCGCCGGAAAATACCTGTTTTACCATCCATGGATCCATAAAAGGCTGTTTTTCACAGGACAACAAGCCGGAGAATAATAATATCAATAAATAGCTACATCGTTTCATGGCTTTAATGCGGGCTGGTAAATGACTTTTTTCCGTATAACCTGATTCCCACCGCGTGCGGTTATTATGTACGTACCCGGCGCCAGCCCTTTCCCTGCCAAATCAAACGCAACCACGTTTCGCCCGGCGGAACACTTAAAAACCTGCCTTTGAATGTACACCCGCCCATTAAGGTCTATCAGGCCAAACCCGACCTCCGTAGCCTTTTCAGCACTGAAAACGAGTTCACACGACCGGAAGTCGGATTGGGCTGCAAAACAGCTTCTCCGCCTTCAATTTGAAGTGAATCGTCGTCCTTCTGTCCCTTTCGATATCCACCATTAGGGTCGTCATCCACCCATATCTGCATCCAATACTCGATCATTTGCCCGTCCGCGGATATGATCTTCAATTTCAGGTAAAACAGATGATTGCCGTTGTGGTACAGCCCAACATTGTAAAACTCCCCGGTACCGTTCCCCGAATAGTTTATCCCATCCGAAGATTCCTTCCACTGGTACGAATAAGGCGGGCTTCCACATTTGGCGATGGCCTCATAGGTGTATACCTGATACGCATATCCGCTTGTCGGCCCGTAAATCGAACCACTCAAAACATTTGGTTCAGGGCGAAATGCCTTCACGATCGGCGATTTATCGGTCATCACTTTCGCGTTATTATGGGTGGCATTGCCCATCGGCGAACCTGCAAAAATTTTGTTCGGATTTGAATAATAAAAGATTTTGCTGCCTGGCGCAGTACCGCTCGCTACTAATGTATTGACACCCGAGAATATATACCCTTGCGCATACGGCAATCCGAAGATTTCATTCTCGTGATTACACCCGAAAAGATGGCTTAGTTCGTGCGCACCAACAACCGGAACAATGGGAAAGTTTAAATCTACAATTGCGAAACTTCGGCTACTATTCGGGTGATGGTAAACCTCTGGATCTGGAACTCCTCCCGCGTCACCGTGATCCTCCCAAGAAAACAACAGTACAAGGTCTGCCTTATTCTGATTGCACAGATTTTGCACAGAAGCGGTATTACTAAGAGCAAGAGCGTCTTTTTTGATGTCATAGTCTTTTTGAGTAAAAGTCGTCTGCACCACCCCCACCAGCTGTACGTAGGCAGTATTTGCCACCCCGCTATTCGTTACCGTCTGATTGAAAATGTCCAGGGTATTATATGCGTGGTTAGTCGCCGAAATCGGGTTCACATTATTTCCGTATAAGAAAAGCACCCGAATATTGCTCGTACACGGCTCGATCTTCGCATTGTCACCCGGCTTTCTTCCGCTTTTGTCAATGTCGGGCTCGGCCTGGATTTTTTGCATCGCCGAGCCAATCCCCGAGGCGCAGAAACGCTCTTTCCAGGCGTCGTTCTCATACCCCATCAACAGCTGGCCATCTTCGCCCAGGTCGCAGATTTCGTACGACCGCTCGGGCTCCTGGATGATCCCGCCCTTCATCCCATTGCGGGAAGTGAGTATTACCGACAGCAGACTTTCTCCTACTGTTCCATAGAGTTTGTAATTACGGTCGTCGGAGTACTCGATCGTTTTAATGTGCACGTCGTGCGTTTCGGCACGACCCGGAATGGTGATCTGCATGCGGTTATTGGACAGCACTTCGGCAATTGGCCGCATCCGCACGATGATCGTTTCACCGTGGTACCGCCCATTGTTGGTAAGGCCATCAAATAAATGCTTCCCGTTTTCAGAAAGGCTTGCGTAATCCGGTGTATCCGGCAAAAGAAGATCTGTGCGTGCTCCCTGCGCGTAGGCGCGTATGAATGAAGTGCTCGCAATGGCCATGCAGGCCAGGCAAACCGCAAAAAAGCGGGAACGCATTACATTACCATTAATCCGAAAAAAGTCCATAGGCATACCTGTTTAAGTTCCTTAAAAAACTGAACGAGAGCCCGCGGCAAGCCGCGGCAGGAACGGAGTAGGTAGGTGCCCGACCAGGGGTACCCGGCCATGGTACTTCGAATTAAATGGATATTTTTTTCAAATCAATTGGAAATAGGTCACCGATGATCAAGCAACCGGGATGAATTACCAAGCAACGTTATTTCACCTTTGTGCCACTTTCTCCTGCAAAATTTTAGCCACACTTTCCTGTAACGGCGGGTGCAAATCGGCAAGGAGCCACCAGGTGTGGATTTTGGCACCGGCATCGACAAGTTTCCGGACCACTTCGAGATGGTGTTCGCGAGCGCCCTCGTGGGCGGTAGCCCAGAGCGTCTGATCGAGCACCGTACCGCCGAATTCATTGCGCGCTTCGAGCGGCGCTTTGCGTGCGAGCAGCAGATCCACCACTTCGGGGTAGCCGAAATAGCCCGCCCAATGCAATGCCGTCCAGTCGCGATGGTCTTTTGAAGCGGGGCTCACCCCTTTTTCGAGCAGGAAACGAACTGTTTCTGCCCGGTTAAGCATCGCAGCCCATACAAATGCAAGTGCCAGGTTGGCCTCCGGCGTCGGGGCGATTTTCAGCCATTCCACGCGCGCCAGCGGCGTGTCGGCTTTCAGCTTGCCGTCGTCGCCAAGATAGCCCGCGAGCTGCGCCGTTTTTCCCATAGCGGCGGCCGTCACCACGTTATCGACTCTCGCACCTCTCTCCACCAGCACCGCTGCCGACTGGGGATAATGGAAATAAATGGCCGTTACCAACGGCGCGCAATCGTCGCGGACACCGTTGATCGCCGCACCATAATCGAGTAGTTTTTCCGCCAGCGCCGTTTGCAGGCCGGCTTGGTATGGATGCACACTCGATACCAGCAGTTCCAGCGTCGTGCCCCATTTGGTGTCGTACGTATCCGCCAGGGCATCGGGTACGGCGCCGGCTGCGAGTAGCGTTTCGGCGACGTCGAGCCCATTCTGCGGGGTTACCTGCCTGAAATTCTCTGTCCCGTTGGCAGCGATGTAATGCAGCAGGGTTGCCCTGTGCCCGCGCGACGAGCGCTCGTGCACCATGGCCGGATTTTCCTCCAAAAGCGATTGCAACACGGGCAAATCGCCCTGCACGACGGCATCCACCGCCTGTTCGAATTTCGCAACCTGTGAGCCGGGCTCCTGCAAGTCGGCCATGTGCGTCAGAAACGCCGGCCAGTCTACAAAACCATGCTCCCTGGCCACCACAACGCGCGCGTCATCGAGGCTAAAATTGGTATCCGGGCGATTCAGCTGCGTCAGCCGCTCCGGTTCGGGATGGTATTTTCGAATGTACTTAACAGAATCCTTATGAACAGACCGGCAGGCGTCCGCCAGCGCAGCGGCTTGTTTTTCGTAATACTCCGGGGCCGGATCGGTTGTGAGAGGGAGAATATCGGTCGTGTTCATGAGTTCGGTTTGGTAGCAGCTGAAACATAAGACAATTAGTGCGTTTTTGAATAAAATACAAAATCCGGTTACTGACCGTATCCGCATTTCTTCCGGGTGTCCGAAATCAGAGAAGGCACCGGCCTTTTGAACGGACCAGTGCCTTCCCGCATTGTCTTTGTCACTTCCTGATTCTCCGAATCACCGACGACCTTTTGAGGCCTGCCTACCGGTCAACAGTAAGGTGTTTTTGTATTTCAACCTTCCCGTCCGGGCCGGTGACCGTTAACACATAACTGCCAAGCGGCAGCGCGTTCGTCGCCACTTCCACTTGTTTCCCGGTGGCGGTGGTTCGTTTTACAGTTCGTCCGGCATTATCGCGGATCAATATAATTGCCCCGGGCCGGATGTTTTGCAGTACGACGCGCTCACGTGCCGGGTTAGGAAATACAATGGCGGCCTCGTCTCCCGCTCTCTTGATGGACTTCATCGACGAAAAGCTTACCGTACCGTCGGTATCCACCTGGCGGATCCGGTAATAGGATGTCCCCGGGAGCGGCGTGGTGTCCAGGAAATCGTAATGCTGCTCAATGGACGTATCGCCCTTTCCCTTTACCTTACCCAAAGCCTTAAAGTGGCGCGCGTCAGCACTCCGCTCCACTTCGAAGTAATCGTTGCGCACTTCCTCGGAAGTAGACCAGCCTACACGCACTGCCGATTGCTCCACCTCCTTCAATTCCAACTCTTTAAACGTCACGGGAAGTACCGCGCAATCTTCTGTTGAAATGGAGGTGATGTTCGCATCCATCCAGGCTAAGTGACCGAGCAGCCAGGTTTTCAGGTATTGAACCTCCTTCGCGTAGGTGTTGCCGGGCAATGTATAATGCTCATTGAACATCACCGCCGTTTCAAGGATATTCCACTTCGAGAAATTGCGTTGCATGGCATTCTGCGCCGTCAATTCTGCCTGTTTCTGGTCAATGAATGCAGAAATGGACGCATCGCTCCACTGAGTCTGACGGAGCTGCTGGTAGCGCCCCATCAGTTTGCCTTTGAAATAACAATCCGTAAGCAGGCGTGCAGGCCAGAAAATGGTCATGGGCGGACGATCCGGGCAGTAGATATTAAACTGCCAGGCCCACGAGCCGGTCGGCAGTACCGAAAGCTCATAGCACCACTGCTGGTTCCCCATCGACTTATCGAAATCCCACGGAGCACCCATCACGATTTGGCCGCCCTCGTCGTCCCGTTGCTTGTACAGGAAGGTACTCGCCCGCCAGTTGTCGGAGTTCTTGGTGATTTCCTGCAACAGCAGGTAATCGATGGCCGCATCTTCGTCGAGCAAAGGGCGGTAGCCGGCCGTCGCATCTTTATAATTCGGGCCTGCCAGTATCTGCTCGAAATTGTCAATGTGGTTTTTAATGTAATTGAACTGCAAATCCCGGTTGGCAATGTTGGTATAGTTGTGCAGTTTGGGATATTCTACATGAAAAAGAGGGTGCGGCTGTGCAGGCGCATTATTACCCGCGAAACCGGACGTCCATTTCATGTCTTCATCTTCCGCCACCTGCAACAGGTAGCCCCCGGTGATTTTCGCCGGATCGGTATCCGTTTCGGAAAGTTTTTTGATGTTGATACGGTTTGAATTTCGTTTAATCTTCTCCATCAGGATATACACCCCGTGGTACGACATTCCACCGATTTCATTCTTAAATACCTCCACATAACGCGTACGCGGTGAGTACCGGCCCGTACGTGTATACATTTCATGCGCGAACACATCACGGATAAACGACTTATCACCATAGCAGGCGTTCAGCACCCAATCCGACTCCGCGGGCATGCCAAGCAGTGAAGCATCTACGCTGCTACCGCCCACATCCCTGATTTCGACACTGTAAGACTTTTTATCCCAAAAAATGGATGTGTTCCCGCGGATTTCGATGCCGATGTTACTTTCAAACTGGAACACATTCGAGCCGGAATTCATGTCGAATGAATGTATTCCGCTGCCATTCGGAGCGGTGATCTTAAATGACGCCGTGATCTTGTTGTCGTTCTCGATCACCGCGCCATTCGTATTGATGACAACAATGGGCAGGTTCGACGTGATAGAGGTTTGGGCAAGGCTGGTGACACCGTAAAGTATCAGCATTAAACAGCCGGTGCAACGAATCCGGAGCGAGTGTAGAATTGAGGCCATAAACGAACGTTGATTAACTTAATAATTTATTAATATATAAATATAAAAAGTTAATAATCGCTTCACATTGAGGCAGTAAAGTTTCTACTAAGCGGTTATTCCAAATAACAAGCCTTGCCCAAACAATGTCATCCGCCGTATACATTAAAGGCCAGCAGATGTTTCTTGAAAATCGCTTCGAAGCGGTCGGCTTCCTTGTCCTGCTTCGCCCTACGACATTCGCGGACGATACTTTGCAGGATAAAAAGATCGGTATTCACATCACGGCTGCGACCATTGTCTTTCGCTTTGATCCATGAGAGGTTTTCATCCGAACGAATGGCCATCACACGTGCAGAATCCAGCGCTTTTTCATTCTCGCCCACATCAAACAATGCCCCGACAAATCCTGCGGAAATCTGATCGTACGGAATGGTGTCGTCGGGCATGACAGACATGGCCTTGTCGACTACCTTGCGGGCCTTGTCGATCCTGTTTTCGGCAATGAGCTGCTGCGCGAGCCGGAGGAACGAAAGCCTGGCTGTGATCACCGGCGCGCCGCGGTAGGCGTCGTCGTAGTACACTTCGGGGTTGTTCGTTTCCCGCCATTGCATTTTGTTCATCATGTTGTCGTACATGATATCGGAGTTGACGTAGCCGTCCGACGCGCCCGGAACGCGCACCGGCAGCAGGCGGTAGGCATAGCCCTCGAGTTGAAGGTATTCCTGCAAACCAAGATTGTGCGACGAACCCATTGTCGACGAGAAATACACCGGCCGTTTCCAGTTGTTGCTCGAAATGATGTCTAGCATCACCAGGTCGCCTTTGAGCAAGTCGGTTTCGCCGATTTTCCAGCTCATAGAATCGCTCAGATAGGGCGTTAGGTCGCTTTTGACGATATTCATTTTCTTAACCTCTTTTGTATCAACCGGCAGGAACAGCGTCGCAGACGGCAAGATCGAGGTCATATCGCCGCTGGTAAGCGGTACCTGGATCGCTTTGTTGTCCTGGCGGATCAGGTCAAGATATTCTTTCAGGTTAATGCCCCCTTTCACGGAAGGAATCTCGTAAAACGGCAGGTATTCGTTTTTGCCCAGCTGGTAATTCCCCGAATCCAGTGAGAGCGGTAGCGCATCCGACTGGTTGATCTTCCGTTTCAACTGTTCGATATACCAGTCTGCCCCCAGGAACGTCTGCACGCACACGCGCACGTCGGTCCGGAAGCCCTCCACTTCCTGCACATACCACAATGGAAAGGTGTCGTTATCGCCCCCTGTGAACAGGATCGCGTTCGGTGCGCAGGAATTGAGCAGGTTACGGGCAAAATCCACGGAATGGTACCGGTCTGCCCGGTCGTGGTTGTCCCAGCCCCGCGCCACCATGATCGCCGGCACGGAAAAACAGGCCAACCCGGCGATTCCGGCACGCAATGCCGGTTTGTGAACAACCTTTTCCAGAAACTTCGCCGCTGCCATCACACCAAAGCCGATCCACATGCAGAAAATATAGAACGACCCCACGTAAATGTAATCGCGCTCGCGCGGTTCGGCGGGCGGAGAATTGAGATAGATCACAAGCGCGACCCCCGTAAGAATGAACAGAAAACTCAGCACCAGCAGATCTTTCCGCCGGTGATAGTACATATATATAATGCCCGCAACGCCCAGCAAAAACGGCATCATAAGGAAATTGTTATGCCCGCGATTCTCCCCGATGCTTTTCGGAAACGAATGGCTGGTTTGCCACGGCATCAGAATGCCCGCTCCCTCCCGGTCGCTTTCGCGCCCGACAAAATTCCACAGGAAGTATCGCCAGTACATATGCCCGAGCTGATGCGAAAACAGGTAAGAGAGGTTGTGCCGCATCGTCGGCTTCTGGCCCTCAGCAACTCCCGTCATTTGCTGGTACAACTGCGGATGCCCCGGGTTAGCACTATACATCCTCGGCAGCAGCATTTTGCTGCCCGGCTCATATTCGTACACCGGCTTATAGTCGATCAATACATATTTACCATCTTTTTTGGCGTAAACAGGCGCTCCGCGCTTTTGGCTGACGGGCCTGGAAACGTAGGAAGGCCCGTACAGCAGCGGCCGGCTTTCGTACTGCTCCCTTTTGAGATAATACACAAACCGGAGAAGGTCGCTGGGATTGTTCTCATTGATGGGTGTGTTGTACCCCGACCTCACCAATACCAGCGAATAGGATGCATAACCTATGAGGATAAACGCAAGCGAAAGCAAGCCGGTATTCAGCAATGCGCGGTGGGTGCGGTGCGAAAAGCGTATTCCCCAAACCAGCGCACCCAGGAAGAGGATCGTGAAGAATGCAATGCCGGTGTTGTAGGGCAAGCCCAGCGAGTTGACGAAGAAGATCTCGAATTTTCCCGCCAGCTCGGGCAGCCCCGGGATGATGCCGGCATTGATAATATCCAGAATCAAAAGGCCCGACAGAAAAGCGATCGAAGCGCCCAAAAAGCCGGGTTTAGGATATTTTTTGAAATAATATACCAATGCCAATGCAGGTATTGTCACGAGGTTCAGCAAATGAACACCAATAGAAAGCCCTATCAGATAGGCGGTTAGGATCAGCCAGCGGTTTCCGGTAGCGGGGTCGTCGATGGACTCCCATTTAAACACGGCCCAGATCACAATGGCGGTAAAAAATGAAGACAAACCGTAAACTTCGGCCTCCACAGCCGAGAACCAGAACGAATCCGACCACGCATAGGCGAGCGCGCCCACAGCCGCCGCACCTGTCACAAGCACCACGTCCGCTGTGCTGCCGTCCTCAGGCTTCTTTCCAATCAGTTTCCATGCAATCAGACTGATGGTTTTGAATAGAAAAAAGATCGTAAACGCGCTGCTCAGCACGGAGACCATGTTGATCCAATAGGCCACTTTCATCACGTCGCCAAGGGCCAACAGGGCAAACAGCCGTCCGATCAGCAGGAAAAGCGGTGCGCCGGGCGGGTGCGGCACCTGTAATTTGAATGCACACGCGATGAACTCACCACAGTCCCAGAAGCTGGCGGTTCGCTCCATCGTCAGAACATAGGTGATCAGGCTGACGGCCAGTACGGCCCACCCCGCCAGGTCGTTCCATTTCTTTAAGGATATCATGTTTGAAGGTGTTTTGGATGAAGGACCAAAACTATTCAACATGACACACGGGCGTCACACCGGCGCTCTTAAAAAAAGTTAAGAAAAATAGCTGATAATGAGGCTTTAACTTTATTTAACAACACATACGCTTGGTAGCCGACCGCTGAGCATAGGGCCTTCGGCCCGACGATGGACCATGCGCACTGTCCGAGAAGAGGCCTTTCAATCCAAGACAAACATAGTCCATGGTCTGCGGTCCATGGTCGGTTCCGCCTCCGTCAGAAAAGCAGGGATATGCAATAAATAAGAGAGCTCCAGAGTAGCGAACCCGCGGTAATGGTAATCATAACACCACACAGAAACGGCAATTCAGCTGATTTTGAAAGTTTTACCGATCTTTCCATTCTAAATAACAACTTTTTATGATAGAGGTCTAAGCCCTGCGACATGCCTGTTGCAGTTCCATCCGTAAAAGTAAATATTCAAAATGAAATGGTAAGTAGTCTGACTTTAATTGTAGTTTACTAATATATCGACGGCATTTAGTAGCACTTCTACGTACATATAGTACAATTTCAATTCACCAGTTTTTTAGCTGAATCCGGTCTTGCGCCGTTTATAGATTTCCACCTTCTTGAACAGCTCCAGAATGTTCGTCACTTCGAGTTTTTCGAAGATCCTGGCCTTATAGGTCGACACCGTACTTTCCTTGATATTGAGGTCGATCGCGATATCCTTCGTCCATTTGCCGGTGAGCAGCATATCCATGATTTCCAGCTCACGATTCGAGAGAATTTCGAGCGGGCTTTCCTTGCTTTCGCGTTCGAGAAGCGTGTTATTGACGAGCTGGTCCTGGATTACATTGCTGATGTAGGTCCCGCCGGAGAGCACGGAAGTGATCGCTTTTTCCAGTTCTTCGTTGGAGGTATCTTTCGGCAAATAGCCGTTCGCACCGGCTTTTACGTAATGAATAGCGTACAGTTCTTCATCCTGCGACGAGAATATCAGGATTTTCACCTTGCTCTGAATGTCGCGGATCTTGCCGATCATATTAAAAGCTTCACCGCCTGGAATTTTGATGTCCAGGATCACAAGATCGAAGAATCTGGATTGTAGAAGTTTGAGTGTTTCACTAAAAGTAGCCGCCTCGATAACCGTTACCGAGGGTAAAAAATCTTCAATCAACATTTTAACGCCCATTCGCACAATGGAATGGTCTTCTACCAGCAAAACTGTTTTCATTCAATAATACTTTTACTTCAAATCAGTTTTAAAAGTAGTTTAATATAAATGAAATTTTGTGTAGAAAATTGACTACACTAAAATTATTTTGAAAAAATAATGTGAACGGAAGTCCCGATGGGCTGGTTGGGCTTCACGTGCAGGCGGGCGCGTATGAGCGTACTGATTTCTTTGACGATCAATAGTCCCATTCCAAAGTTCTGGGCAGCGTTTTCGTTTGCAGGAAGCTGCTTGGCATCGCTGTTGATCCATTCGCTCACCGTACTTTCCATACCCGGGCCGGTATCGTTCACGATCAGGTGCAGTTCCTCCCTGAAATCCTGGTAAGTAACGCTGATAGTGCCGCCGTTGGTTGCTTTGTTCGCATTGTCGATCAGGTTATGCAGGATGATGCTCACGAGCTGCGCGTTGTTCTTGATAATCACCCCGGGCGTCACCGCATTTACGAATCGGTTGGCATTCACTTCCGCATCCTGCGTAAAAATGGCAAACTTTTGCTCAACCATTTCATTCACATCCAGGTACGTAAAGTGCACATTGGTATTCTTGTACCGGAACTCGGTGTATTCCAGCAGGTTTTTCATAAAATGATACAGCCGGTAGCTCGACTGGCTGATCGCCCGTACCGTCGACAGATCGGGGTGGTTGCGGGCCAGGCGGCCGGTGGTGGTCATCAGGAAGCGCAGCGGGCTTTTGATATCGTGGGAAATGCTTGCGATGAGGTGCTTCTGATGGGTATATTCCCTTTCCAGCTTCCTGCGGGAATCTTCCAGGAATTCAAGGCTCGACCGCAGCTCGACTGTCTTGGAATCGAGGTCGCTGATTGTATCATAAAACGAACTGAAAAAGAAGTAGTTAATCAATACAATCAGTGTAAAATTCTGAAACAGCTGTATTGCAATGGTGATGCGCCCGGAGCCCTGCGGCCCCCAGGAAATGTATCCTCCCAAATGATGCCCCAATAGCACATACGCAATGAACGGTATCACTGCCAAAGAGGAATAGATGACGCCCCAGCGGTTGCCCAGGCCGTAGAACGCCGCCACAGTAACCACGACAAGGTATTGCAGTGTCACCAGATCGAACCCCTTCTGAAAATAATACAGGTTGGTCCAGATGATGACCATGAAGATGAGCATGGCTGCATGGGCGGCTTTACGCCATTGAAACCCACTCGCCACGGCGATGTAATAAACCACCACGATGCCCAGCAAAATGGCGGCCCGTATCGCCTGTAAACGGTAATGCTCCAACTGGTAGAAGATCAGCAGCAGCGTAGTGGTGACAATTTTCAGGTTAAGTGCGTAAGAAAGTACTTTGATGCGCGCCCGGTTGAGGATACTCGTTTCACCTACTAACTGTTTTCGGACAGGCCATTCCAGAATCGATCGGATCATGTATTCACGTTTTCTAAACCGCCGTTCGTCTTCGGGGTCGGACGATGCGATAAGATCCAAATCTACCTAAAATACGCAACAGATGGTGTAGAGAAATTGCCACAAGCAAAACAATGGCAATCTACAATGGCTTTTTAGGGCTGATGCTACATTTGTAAAATCCTGCAAATGAATGATCGTGGAGTCGAATGCAAGATCCCGGACTTGAACGTATGAAGTACGTTAATAAACGTTGAGTATAACTTACACCTTCCGGTTCTACCGAGAAGGTGTTTTGTTTATCAATGCTTTGATGGGGAAATCCGTTTGGCTGCTGGCCTGTATGATGATGAAAAAGAGGAACGTAGTAAATAACGACTTTTGAGTGGTGTGTGCCTGGTTTTACTTACCCGGTTTGTCCTGCGTTTGTTTCTTTGATTTCTTCACTTCACCTGGTGTAAACTCCCCGTTAATCCATCTTACAAAGTTTTTAGATTGTACCTGATAGACCTGGGCTGACAGAGGCTTCAAATCTGATTTTTCGATTTCGAGAAGATAATCAGCCAGAAGCCTGTTGATCTCTTCCAAATATTTGCTTTGCGTCTTCATGAGAGGATTTTTGTGTTTTTACAAATAAAGAACTATTCTGATACTCAATCAAGTGCGTGATTTTCGTATCACTGTGCAAACATAGTCCTTTCCCACTATTCTATCCTCGGTTTTGGGGTGAGAACGCTGAATTCTAGGGTGTAACGACCCCTCGATGGGGGGACGAAATGGGGCTATCAAATCCCTTCAGTGGCCACTAAATTTTTACTACAAAGCACTACCCAAGGCACGCTACCGAAAACTTATAGCATTTACGGCACCGGCTTGTAGCTGAGTTCAAGCATCCAAAACTGACCCTCCGGAGAGCGGTTTGTAGGCCGTCAACGAAGGGTCATAAGGGTAGTCAGTTTTACTCTAAAACATCACCGGAATGCGTCTGCGAGCACTCCATGAAGTCCATATGGCCCATAATGGGTGCGCCGGGAGGCATTTCCAGCACCGAGCCGGGTTCGAACTTGATCGGATTCTTGCCAAACTCGTCGATCTGCGCCAATGCGAACAGCATATTCGCTTTCTGCTTGGGCGCGGCGGCAGCGAGCTGCCCTTTCAGCCAGTCGCTCAGCTCCCCCACTTTCAGCAATGCCTCGCCACGCACGTTTTCAGGTGCTTTGGAATCCGCAGCGAGCATGAGCAGGTATTTCAGCGACAGGTTATTGACCAGTGTTTGCAGTTCGCCCTTGTAGCCATCCAGCGGGGACGATTTCCAGGTTTTCTCCAGGAGCCTGTCGATCACCGGCATCAGTCCGGGCTGCTTCGCGTCGCGTGCATTGTACTCGATCAGGCGCGCGGCGCGCTCGGGATTGAGCAGGTACGAGAGTGTCGTACCGGCGGCGGTTTCGGCAGCTGCAATGGGGTCGAACGTCGGGCCGGTGTGGCCGGTGAAAGTTTCAAGGCTGGCAGGGTAGCCGCTCGGGCGCGGCGGGATTTTTCCGATCAGCGCCTCCGGCAATGCCAGGGCGTCCGGGGTGATCGTCCCCAGCAGCGATTCCAACGCACGCCATTGCTCCTTAGGCTCTACCATCCGCGTCGTTACCTGGCCGTCGTTTTTCACGGCATGGGTAAAATACAGCCCGCCTACCGATTTTGCCACCGCTTCTACCTGGTAGCGGTGCAGGAGATAGATCGGCACGAGCACTTCTTCTATGGTCGCCATCGGCTCCCCTTTTTGAATGGCTTTTTCGGAGAAGTTGTCGAGCACCTTTCTGCGGACCTTCATGATATTCGTCATCTGGTCGATCGGGTTGGCGCCATCGTCCCATTGGTGCGACGTCGGGTGTGCATTACCGCCAATGTCGGGGATGTACAAAAAGCCCTGTTTCAGGGTTTCCTGCATGATTTTTTCAAGCCCGGCCTCTTCGTCGGCACCTTTCGGGAACTCGGTATAGCCCCACATCACCGCGCGCTTGTCCCAGGCACCAATGCCTTTCGCATAAGCGTCAGAGATATCGACCGTGCCGTCCGCTTTCAGGGAAAATCTCGGGAACGGGTAATCCATCACCGAGCCGCGGTCTTTCGGGCTGGCGGCAAAGTTATGGTTGAAACCGAGTGTATGCCCTATTTCGTGGGCCGAAAGCTGCCTTACCCGCGCCAGGGCGAGCTCCTGCATGGCATTGGTCGTTTTCTTGCCAGCCTCGTAAGGCTGCAACAGGCCCTCAGCGATGAGGTAATCCTGACGGTGGCGGTCGGAGCCGAGCGTCACCACGCCTTTGATGATTTCACCCGTCCGGGGGTCGATATACGAGGCGCCGGAAGAAAACCCGCGCGGCGCACCGGTCCGGTTGATCCAGTTTACCACATTATACCGGATATCCATCGGATCGGCACCTGCCGGCAATTCTTTCACCTGAAATGCATTTTTGAAACCCGCCGCCTCGAATGCCTCGTTCCAGTAAGCCCCGCCCTCGATCAAAGCGGTTTTCACGGGCTCCGGCGCACCGCGATCGATGTAATACACGATCGGCTCGACTGCCTCGCTGGGTGCATTACCAGGTTTTTTCTTCTCCAAACGGTGCCTGCGGATAAACCGCTTTACGATCGGCTCGGTCATAGGCGCAGAGAAATCCATGTAGCTGAACATCCCGAATGCAGAGCGCGGATCGAAACGCCGGGGCTTGTAGTTGCCATCGGGCAACTCCACAAACGACTGGTGCATGTTGATCGTCACCGCGCCAGGATCCGGCGCGAGACTGCTGCCACCGCCACCAAACCGGTTCACATTGGGTGAACCGCCGGTGAACGTCACCATCGCTTCGAATTCGGTGTTTTTGGGAAAATTTTTAGTGTTCTCGAGGTATACTACCGAGCGGGATTCGTCGAGCCGGTAGGTACCGCCTCCGCCACTCGGCTGCGCCACGCTCACAGGCCCGCTCACGCGGCGCACACCCAGGCGCGCGGCGATGTTCTGGCTGTCGCGGATAATGAACGGCGTAAGGTCTACGAGCACCTTTTCGCCTTCCACCGCCACCGGCGCAAAACCCCATATCACCGATTTGGCAAATGCATTATCTACCGCCTTTTGCTCGTCGGCATTCTGCGTAATGGCACGGTAGTTCGTTACCGGCTCCACGAGCAGCACCTTCGGCCCTACTTTGATGAATTTGGCCAATGCAGAAGAGGCCTGCCCGCGTTCCGGGCCGCCATTGCCTACCCCTTCCGAAAGCGAGGCGAAATAGAGGAACTCCTTGTCGAGCTTATCCACTTCGAGCAGCACCTTCCCTGTTTTTTCATCATAATAAAAATTGAAAAAGCCTTCGTACTTCTTCATACCCTGCGTGGCGGAAGCAATGCTCGTGGCGGCGGCCGTCGCAAGGGGGGCCGTCCGCTGACCGCCTGCTCCGCCCTGATTTTGCGCAAAACTGAGGGTACCGGCTGCCAGTAAGACAGCCAATGCATAGAATCTCAACTTCATAGGATTCGGGTTATGGATGAATGATTTAAATACTATTTCACCTGCTCCGCTTGCAGCAGGAATACTTCCGACCGGTAATCGCCCGTCTTGTTCAGCATCAGCTTACCCCTGATCTTCACCGGCTTGTCGGTATAGCCGACTTCCTTCACCATTTTGACCTCCACCATCGACGGAATATCGCCCTGCCCGCAATAGGGGCATTGGTCCATCGGTACCACAGCGAGCATAAACTCCTTGTGGTTCAAGTCGGCATTGATCGGGATCATATAACCGGGCAATTCGACGGCCTTGTTCTGCAATGCTTCCAGCCGGGCCGGAAATGCAGGGACCATCTTGAAATCGGCGTTCTTCTTGTAGGTACGTTGCCCGATGAGCTTCCAGGTGTCGTTCATCAGCGGAATATGCGTTGGCGGCTGGGCCATACCGGCGTATCCCGACACCAAAAAAATCAACAGCAGCCATTTTTTTGTAAAAATCATTTCAAATTTTCGACATGGTTTCAGAAATATCCGTCCGGTAGGCTTGAATGGCCGGCAACAATGCAGCCACCAACCCGATGAACAGGCCCGCAGCAAGCAGCAAGCCCTCTTCCGGCAAAAACACGAGGCCGTCCATTCGTGCTTGCGGCGAGCCCTGCCAATAGCCTATCGCGTGCAATGCACCATGGCCAAGCAATATCCCGGCAAATGAGCCGAGGGTGGTTAATAACGTTCCTTCCAGCACGATCATGGCAAAAATTGTCCCACTCGACGCGCCCATTACCCGCATGACCGCGAGGTCATACACGCGCTCACGCAGGGAATTGTAGAGGCTCACGAAAACACTCACCCCCGCCAGGAGCATCAATGCAATGGCAAACCAGCGCACTGCATCGACACCTATGCCGATCAATGCAAACAACCGTGCACTCTCCTTTGCCGGAGAAGCCGCCTGCATGGCCGTAGAACGGTTGATCGTCGCCGGCAATGCCGCCATCGCCATCCTCGAACGGTACTGCAGCAGCATCGACGTGATTTCGCGCGCCCCATCGGCGCCGTGCATCTGCCAGACGCTTTCGAGGCTTGTAAGCACCAGATTGTCCGCAACACTCCCTCTCTGTTTCAACACACCGGCGACTACATAGGGATGGTCGTCGTGCAAGTCTTCGTCCGACGTCAGCCCGTGCGAACCGTAAATGCGGTCGCCGGCTTTCAGGCCCTGTGCCCGGGCTACGTCTGCCCCGATCACGATTTCAAATGGTTTCGTCCAGAAGCGCCCCGCCGCCAGCTCCAGACCATACAGGCTTACATAACCTGTGTCGGTCCCCACAATACGAAACCCGGCGTAGTTATCCCCCAGCGCAAGCGGAACCGCCTTTTTCACCATCGGATGAGCGGCCAGCGAATGCGCATTTTCCCCGCTGATATTCCCCGTCGGAAAATCAATGAAGTAAATGCTGCTCAATATCAGTTGCAACGGGCTGCCCTTCGCCCCTACCACCAGATCCACGCCCCGGGCATTATCGCGCAACCGCTCTCCTGCCTGGTTCATTCCCAGCAATAACATCGCCAGCATGCCCGTACCAAATGCGATCAACAGCAGGTTCAATGCGAGCGTCAGCCGGTTGGCTTTAAGATTTTTCCAACTGATTTGAAATGTGTTCATGGCGAAGTTCAAACATAAAATCCTTGAAAAAAGACTCCTTAACCCGGTCGTCGTGGGTGCAAACAATGAGCGTGGAGCGCTCCGATGTGGCCAGGTCCGATAGCAGACGGATCACCGCATCGGCATTTCGATTGTCCAGGCTGCTTGTGGGCTCATCGGCCAGCAACAACGCCGGCCGGTTCACGAGCGCCCGCGCAATACCCACACGCTGCGCCTGCCCCTGGCTCAACTCCTGCGGATAGGCATGTCGCTTATGGTCCATTTCCAATGCATTCAGCACCTCCCTGATCCTGAAAATATCCTTCCCTATTCCCGCGAAACTTTGGGCGAGAAGCAAGTTTTCCTCCACCGTCATGCTGCGGATCAAATGGGGCTGCTGGAAAACGATCCCGATATGTTGACCGCGGAAGCGGTCGAGGGCACGTGCGGGAAGTGCGTAAACATTTGTTGCATTGACCATTACCTTGCCTTCGGAAGGTTTCAGCAAACCACCCAACATATGCAGCAATGTCGTTTTACCGCTGCCCGATTCACCCAATAACAGCCATTGCTCACCCGCTGTCACGGTCCAGTCGGGAAAGTGCAGTGTCGTGCCGTTGGTGAAGGTTTTGGTTAAATCGGATGTTTGCAGCATGGGAGTTTGGTCAGGTGTGGTCAAGGTTAGTCAGGTGTAGTCAAGATTGGTCAGGTGTTGTCAGGTATTGTCTGGATTGGTCAGACATTGTCAGGATTGGTCAGGTGTGGTCAGGCATTGTCAAGATTGGTCGGGCATTGTCAGGATTGGTCAGGTGTGGTCAGGCATTGTCAAGATTGGTCGGGTTTTGTCAGGTATGGTCAGGATTGGTCAGACATTGTAAAGATTGGTCGGGCGACGTTGCTCCGGGCGATTTGCAGGCGGTCGGAAGAAACATCAATCTTTGCTTCGTAGGAGCTTTTTGTTTATAGAAATCAATGCTGCAAACCAAAAGGCGGGCTCCGTAGGTGCCTCCTTGGCCACATACAAAACATCAGGCGACTCCTAACGGAGTCTTACACCCCTTCACTGGCCGTTTTTGCTATAAACAGGAAGCCACTCCGTGGCTAGCTTGCCATGACATTCCTGACCGCTCTTGACCATTCCTGACAACACTTGACCATTTCCTGACCACTCACGACAAACTCTGACCATTCCTGACAACACCTGACCATTTGCTGACCACTCACGACAAACTCTGACCATTCCTGACCACACCTGACCACTCACGACAAACTCTGGCCCCACTTGACAAAGCCTGACCAAAACTCCCCGCTATTTCCCCGTCCCGGTCGCTTCCCGTACCGTCGGATATTTAATCCCCAGCTGTTCCAGATACGTCGGGTACTTCGCCGGATCGTAATAATACTTTTTCATTTCAGGCCGGAATTCGGACATGATCTTTTCGTTGAGATGGATCGCCGGCTTGTCGGTGTCGGAAATGAGGGCTTTGTATTTGACGTCTTTGGTCTGGACATTATTGAAATAATCCCAGGCATAGCGCAGCACTTCCGGCTTCACCAGCAGATCCAGCAAGGTCATGGCCTCCACTTTGGCACCTGCCGTAACGCCTTTATGCGCGATCGGCGTCGCCATGGCAATCGCATTGGCCCAGTGGTGGCCGGGCAGACCGGGAATATTGGCCGGATAGCGCAGCACCACCGTAGGCAGGTTCCAGGAAATATCGGCAATGTCGTCGGAGCCGCCTCCGCCGGTGGTAGGCGTAGCCGACGGCTTGCTGAGCTGGCTCAATGTGGTCGCCAGGCCGTTTGTTTCCAGCGCACCGCCTTCGGGATTTTGCATTTCCTTCTGGGCCGCCTTGGCCAGGACCTGGTCGTCATCCGACCATTTCGGCAGGCCTACGCGTTTGATATTCTCATACATCGTTTCAGCAATGGCCTGGTTGAAATGCCCTGGCCAGGCACTGCCCAGCACTTCGTAGGTCATTTTCGTCTCCGTCATTTGCGCTGCTCCCTCGGCGATCCGGATACCATCCTTGAACATCTGGGTGATCTTCGGATAAGTGCGTTCGCGGAAATAGTACCATACCGACGCTTTGGAAGGTACCACATTGGGCTGGTCACCGCCGTCCTTGATCACATAATGCGACCGCTGGGTGGTTTCCATATGCTCGCGGTGGAAGTTCCAGCCGATATTCATCAGTTCGACGGCGTCGAGCGCGCTCTTCCCGCGCCAGGGCGCCGCCCCTGCATGGGAGGCCTGTCCTTCGAAGTTGAACTGCACCGATACCATCCCGTTATTGCCGCCGTCGCCATAGGAAACCGAGAGGTTATTGGCCACGTGGGTGAAAATGCAGGCATCCACGCCTTTGAAAAAGCCATCACGGACGTAATACGCCTTGGTACCGAGCTGCTCCTCGGCTACACCCGGCCAGAGCATGATGGTACCCGGTATCTTTTCGCGTTCCATGATCTTCTTCAACGCCAGCACGGCGGTAATGTTCAGCGGCTGGCCCGAGTTATGCCCTTCGCCGTGCCCTGGTGCACCTTCGATGATCGGGTCGTGGTAAGCGACACCGGGTTTCTGGGATGCCTTCGGAATACAATCAATATCACTGCCGACGGCGATAAGCGGCTTTCCGGAGCCCCATTTGGCCGTCCAGGCAGTGGGAATGCCGGCAATGCCCTGCTCGATCGTGAAGCCGTTTTTCTTCAGAATGTCGGTCAGGTATTTCGATGTCTCGACCTCCTGAAAACCCAGCTCGCCGAAGCTGAACACCATATCGACCATTTCTTGCGTAAACTTCGCCTGGCTGTCGATCTCTTTGGCCATCTCCGTTTTCAGCGCATCGATTTTGGCAGGGTTCATTTTCACCTGCGCCATCGTTTGCACCGGCAAAGCCAGCATCGTGCCCGCCGCACAGCCTATTCCCCAATGCCGCATTCTCCGGAACAAACCATTTGTTTTTAAAAGCATATCTGGAACCGTTTAAATGTTAACCTATTTACCTGAACCTGAACTTTTTTCCTCGCCGGATGCCGGAACGCGGACAGTGGGATATTTAATACCTAACTGTTCGAGGTAGGTCGGATATTTGGCAGGATCGTAATAATATTTCTTCATTTCCGGCCGGAACTCCTCCATGATCTTCTTGTTCAGGTGAACGGCCGGCTTGTCCGTCTTGGAAATCAGAGCAGTGTACTTAGTATCCTTGGTTTGTACCTCATTGAAATACTTCCACGCATTGGTCAGGATTTCAGGTTTCACAAAGAGGTCGAGCAATGTCATAGCCTCGGCTTTGGCGCCTGCGGTAACCCCCTTGTGCGCGATGGGCGTCGCCATGGCAATAGCATTGGCCCAGTGATGACCGGGTAATCCCGGAATATTGGCCGGATACCCGAGGACAATTGTCGGTAAATTCCAGGAAATATCGGCAATGTCGTCCGACCCTCCGCCGCCCGACGACGCCGTGGCCATCGGTTTTCTCAACTGGCTGAGCGAAGTACTTAAACCATCGTTCGCCCGCTCGCCCCCGAAGCCGACAGCCGGACTTCCCACCTCTTTTTGCAATGCTCGGGCAAGTTTCTGGTCCTCTTCACTCCATTGCGGCAAGCCTACGCTTTTGATATTCTCATACATCGCCTCGGCAATGGGCTGATTCATGTGTCCTGGCCAAGCGCTGCCCAGTACTTCGTAGGTCATTTTCGTTTCGGTCATTTTCGCCGCCGCTTCGGCAATGCGGATACCGTCTTTGTACATCTGCGTGATTTTCGGATAGCTCCGCTCGCGGAAATAGTACCATACCGACGCCTTGGAAGGCACCACGTTGGGCTGGTCGCCGCCGTCGGTAATCACATAATGCGATCGCTGGGTGGTTTCCATGTGCTCGCGGTGGTAGTTCCAGCCGATATTCATGAGTTCCACTGCGTCCAAGGCACTCTTCCCACGCCAGGGCGCGCCGCCTGCGTGCGAGGCCTGTCCCTCGAAATCGAAACGCACGGAGATCATCCCATTGCCACCGCCATCTCCATAGGAAGTGCCCAGGTTACTGCTCACATGCGTGAAAATACACGCATCGACATCTTTGAAATAACCATCACGGACGAAATACGCCTTGGTAGCCAACTGCTCCTCGGCCACACCCGGCCAGAGCATAATGGTGCCGGGGATTTTCTCCCGTTCCATGATCTTTTTCAATGCCAGCACAGCCGTCACATTCAGCGGCTGGCCGGAGTTATGCCCCTCACCATGGCCGGGTGCCCCTTCAATGATCGGGTCATGATAAGCCACGCCGGGTTTCTGCGATGCCTTGGGAATACAATCGATATCGCTGCCAACGGCGATCACCGGTTTCCCCGATCCCCATTTGGCCGTCCAGGCAGTAGGAATGCCTGAAATGCCCTGCTCGATTGTAAATCCGTTTTTTTGGAGAATATCGGTCAGGTATTTAGAGGTTTCCACTTCCTGAAAACCCAGCTCGCCGAAGCTAAAAATCATGTCCACCATTTCCTGGGTAAACTTCTTTTGACCTTCGATGTCTTTCGCCAGCTCGGTTTTGAGCGCATCGATTTTGGCGGGAGTAAGTTTTACCTGCGCGCTCACGAAGCCGGGTAGCAAGGTGAGTGCGAGCAACCATTTGAAACTATGTTTTTTCATATCTAAATCAGTTTGTTAGTGGACAATTCCGCATTCGGGATCGGGAAAATGTACTCGGGCTGCGAAGGTGAAATGGATGGCGCCGAAAGTCCGCCGCTGCCTTTCGCCGGAATGGGGAGCAGGTTGCGCAGCAGGTCGTTCGAGCGCAGGCCTTCCCCGAGAAACTCGATGCGGCGTTCGAGCCATATCGTTTTCACCAACGCATCGGCCGTAGCGACGTCGGCCGCAGGAAATGCATAGGCGGCATCCGAGCGCATACGCACCGCTTTCAGCAACTCCACCGATTTGGTGAGGTCGCCGGTTTTGGCAAGCGCTTCGGCGTAATTGAGCAATACTTCCGAATAGCGCAGCAAGGGCACGTAATCGATCGTCGGGTTCGTCTGGTTGTATTTTTTCAAATAGGTCAATCCGCCTGCAACCCGCGTGAATGCGGTTTTGCGGACGTCGGTAGCCGGCCAAGACGGGTCGCCCAGGATGCCCGTCGGGTTTAGGTTGTATTCCAAATTGAGATTATACTCGTAGGCCAGCGAATTCTGGCCGCTCACCAGGTTCAGGGCAGTCATTGGCATCGAAAAGATCGATTCGGTAGTCGTGTAATCTGTAAAAAACACGGTGGTAATGTTCGATTGTAACTGGTGTTTCACGCCCGACGGCGCCACGAACGGTGCCGCATCCGATACGATTTTCTTCGCTTCGGTTACCGTTTTGGCATAATCACCCATGGTCAGGTACACCCTCGTTTTCAAGGCAATAGCAGTATTCTTATGCGCACGGGTGGTGTTCAGCAGAGCCGTCGAATAGTTGACAGGCAGACCTGCCTCCGCTTCGTCCAGGTCTTTCAGGATTTGCGCATATACTTCGGCCACTGTGCTCCGGGCCAGGTCGTTGTTGGCGGGGGTGCTCTCGCCTTTCAGCCGCAAAGGAATCCCAGGCGAGGCGCCTTTGTCTTTCGCATACGGCTGCGCATAGCGGGTGATCAGCCCGAAGTAGCAGAATGCCCGCACAAACTTGGCCTCAGCGATGTACTGGGTGGCGGTAGCAGCGTCCACCACATCGGGATGCAGCGGCAGGCCGTCGATCAGCAGGTTCGCCGAGTTGATGGCCGTGTATGAAGTCCCCCAAGCGGAAGAAGCATCGTTCGAACCGGAGGTAACGGTGTGGCTCCACGCGTCGTAACCCGTAAATACATTCTGGGTGCGGTTGATGAACTCTTCGCCGCGGATATCCGCCAGCATCAGGTAACGCCCGCCGTACAGGCTCCCGTTTTTCATCGCACCGTACAAGCCATTCACCTGCCCCAGCACACGGGCCGGCGTGTCGAAAATGTAGGCATCCTGCAAGGCAATGTTGGGCACCGGGTTGAGCAGTTCCTTTTCATCGCACGAGGTCATGAGGGCCGTCAGCGGCAACACCATGCAGGCCAGCCTGAACACCAGGGTATTCACAGGCTTCATAGGAGTATTTTCAAATATCTTTTTCATGATCAGAAACCGAGGTTTAAACCAAATGTGAATGTGCGCCCCTGGGGAATGGAGTTCTTCTCCACACCGGGGGTCGTGTTGGAATTACCATTGACCGAAATCTCGGGGTCGGTACCGGTGTATTTCGTGAGGATGAATGCATTGAAAACCTGCGCATACAACCGTACCGAACTCAGCCCCAGCCTGCTCAGTACCGGCCCGGGCACGCGGTAACCCAGCGAAACCGACTGCAACCGCAGGAAATCGCCCTTTTCGGCATTTTCGGAGATCGGCCATGACGAGCCGTTCGAAAGCAAGTCACCGTATACGACACGCGGAATGTTGGTCACCTGTCCCGGCGTGGTCCAGCGGTCGAGCACCTCGGTAGTGTTGTTCCAGAAGCGCTGGTCGCGCCAGGTGCCTTTGGTACCGTTCATTACCAGGTTACCTCCCGAGTAGGTGAAGTTCACCCCCAGGTCCCACTGACCATATTTGACATTATTGATAAAACCGCCGTAATAGGTCGGCAGCGCATTGCCCAGCAGGTAGTAATCGTCCACCGCGATGGCAGGTGCGGGAGAGCCGTCCAGATAAGTCCAGCGGCTGCCCCCCGCAGGTACCACGTGGCTGTACTGCACACGTTCGCCCGCCTTGTTGATGAAGACGCGCTGGCCGTTTTCGGGATTCACACCGTCCGTTTTCGCTCCATACAAGCTCCCTACCGAATAGCCCACGCGGGTAATGTTGGTCGCCTCCGCTGCCGTGGAAGTAGTCCCCACCAGCTCGGTACCCTGCCCGTACAGCTCGGTGACCTTGTTTTTATTATGGGTAAAATTGAGACTCGCATTCCAGCTCAGCTTGCCTTTACGAATAATGTTGGCATTCACGCCCAGCTCGATCCCGTGGTTGTACATCGCGCCGATGTTCATGAATATGGCATCACCCGGAATACCTTTGGAAGGCGATTGCGGCACATTGAGGATCAACCCGTTCACGCTATTGGCATAGTAGGTGGCTTCGAGGGTGATACGGTCGTTCAGGAAGCTTACGTCAGCCCCCACGTTGGTCTGGTTGCTCGTCTCCCATCCCAGGTCGGGGTTGCCGCCCTGGCTGAAATTCCAGGTAGGGACGGCGGCGTACAGGTTCGACTCGTATAATGCAAGCGAGCCGTACGCGCTTACACCCGAGTTACCCACGCGGCCCCAGCTTGCGCGGAGTTTCACGCTGTTCATGATATCGGCCAGCTTGGAATGCTTGTAAAATTCCTCTTCCGAAATGCTCCATCCGGCCGATACGCCACCGAAATTGCCGTACTTCTTGCCGCTTCCCAGTGCAGAATTGCCGTCGCGGCGGTAGTTGAGGGTGAAGAAGTATTTCTTGCTAAAATCATAGGTAAACCGGGAGAATACAGAGACCAATGCACTCTCGGTCAGCACATTCGCAGCCGGCGAGATTTGCCCGTAACTTCCCTGAAACTCATCGAAGAACGGATCCGAAAGCTGCGTGCGGGTAGCTCCCCAGCTCGACGTCCCGAATTTCTGCACGTCATAACCGGCCAGTAAGGAAATGTTGTGATTGGTGGCAATGGTAGTCTGGTAGTTTAATGTATTGGTCCAGTTCCAGTTGCTGATCAGCCTGCTGCTGTTGGTCGCGCTGCCGTTGGAAGAGTTTCCCGGACCATGTACGGGGCTGTTAAAACTCACATTCTCGACTTTCAGACGGTCCATCGCATAGCTCATTTTGTATTGCAAGCCTTTGAAAATCTTGACAGTAGTACCAAAATTGGCAATAATGCGGTCGTTTTCAGAGGTATATTTATTCAAATCCAGCAATGGAACCGGGTTATAAAAGTTGCTCGCCACCTTGTTGTTGCCCATGCCCAGCGTATTGGACGCGCTGAGGTTGTAGGAGCCGTCGGGGTTTACCGCGTACACGTTCGGGGCGGAAAGCCACGCGAGGCGGGCAGAACCCACCAATCCAAATGCATTGCCGCTCAGCGAACCGGTGTTGGGCGAGGCATTCAGGCTGGTATTGTAATTGATATTCCCTGAAAACGACAGCCAGGAATTCAGCTTGTGATCGATGTTGAAGCGCGCCGCTTTCCTCGTAAACTGGTTGGTTTTCAGAATCCCTTTCTGATTGCTGTAATTCGTGGAAAAGTAATATTTCGTGGATTCAGAGCCGCCGGACACACTGATGCTGTGGTTTTGCGAAACGCCGGTTTGATATACCTTATCATACCAGTTGGTGTTCACAATGGAACCGTCCTCCTGGATAATCGGAAAGAACAGCGCCGAGGCCACGGCATCGTTGTTCGCATTGCCGCCCAGGATCTTGGCGTTCATCACGCCTTCGTTTTTAATATCCATAAACTGCTGCGCATTCAGCATCGTGGGCAAGCGGGTTGCTTTCGTCATACCCGTCCAGCCTTCGTAGGTGACCTTCGCCTTGCCGGTTTTACCGCTTTTGGTGGTGATCAGGAGTACGCCCGCCGCCGCACGCGACCCGTAAATGGATGTCGAGGCTGCATCTTTCAACACGTCAATCGACTCGATATCGGCAGGGTTAATGTCGCCCAGCGGGTTATTGGCCACCGTAGAGTTAGCCGAAACATCACCTGTATTAATAGGAATACCATCCACCACGATCAACGGAAACGAGCTGAGCGAGATCGAGTTAATGCCTCGTATGCGGATAACGGGCGGGTTGTTCAGCACACCGTTCGGTTGACCGATACTCACCCCCGTGGCGCGCCCGGCCAGTCCCTGGTCGAAACTCTGTACCGGCATGTCCTTCAATTTATCTCCCGAAACCCGTGCCGCCGAACCTGTAAATTCCTCTTTGGATTGTGTACCGTACCCCACGACCATCAGCTCATTCAACTGCTTGGTACTGCTCGCCAGCTTGATACTGATCGCCGACTGACCGCCCACGGCCACTTCCTGCGCCACGTACCCCACGTACGAGAACACGAGCACCGGCGCACCGGAGTCCGACACCTTGATGATGTACTTGCCGTTCATGTCGGTAATGGTACCCGTGGAAGTACCTTTCACAAGCACCGCCACACCGGGTAATGCCTCGCCATTGTCGTTGTCGGTCACCACGCCCGATATCTCGCGGTCGGCGGGGCGCACGAGCGACGCCAGCAGGATTTCCGTTTTCTGGATCTGGCCGGTTGTTTTGGTCTCTTTTTCCACGATTACCACCGTACCGCGCTGCTCGCGGTAATCGAGGCGCGTCGGGCCGAGCAGTTCGTCGAGTACCTCGTCCACCGGCTTACGGCTCACCGCAATATTGACGCGGTAGGGCGCCACGAGTTCTTCATTGTATACAAACTTGAAGCCGGTCTTTTTCTTGATCAGGTTGAATGCCTCTTTCAGGCTACGGTCGTGCAGCGTAAGGTCGATCGTCACTTCCTGAAGACTTTGCCTGGCATCCACTCCCGCCCCGAGGGAAGGAAGCGTTACCAGCAGCACGAAAAGTAAGAAGAACGTGGTCAGGCGTGTCCATTTGTGTATGGACAGTAAACTTCTGGTACAATTTTTCATACCTTTGAATGAGTTGGGGTTAATCGTGAAACATTAATTCCAGCTTCCGGATAGCAAGATCAGTCAGTGATTGGCGTTACGTTCTGATTTTCACTATCACTCGGTCCGGCAGGCCTCGGCTTGCCGGATTTTTTGCATTGAAGGGCAGTCGTTCATTACATAGGCAGCGGGTTCAAATGGGTCTTCTTTTTTTGCTAAGTACTATTTGATTGTCTTCCAGATGGTATTCCAGGTTATTGGCGAGCGATAGCAGGTCGAGTATGCGGGGGAGGGAGTCGGTTGATGCAAATTCGGCAGACATATGATATTCCCGTATCGATTCCTCTGCCCGGATCTTTACATCGAATTTATTTTCCAGAATGGCGATCACGTTGGCGAAGCTCTCGTTGTCGAACAGCAGCCTGCCGTCCTTCCATGCCACAGCATTGGCGCTGTTTACATTCACTTTTGTGATCTCGCGGGTCTTCACATCGTAAGCCACCTGCTCGTTGGGCAACAGTATCTTCCGCTCCGCGCCGGCTGTACCGCCCGCACGCTCCACTTCAACCTTTCCGCGAGTAACGGTAACCAATATACTTTTCAAAAAATGATAGGACCGGATATTGAATGCCGTCCCTAAAACGCGGGTGGTGGTGCCGGAAGCCGCCACGAAAAATGGCTTCGACTCGTCCCGTTTGATATCGAAGTAAGCCTCGCCGTCGACCAGCACGACCTTCCGCTGGTGTTCCGCGAAATGCCTTGGATACTCCATTTTGCTCGATTCGTTGAGCCAGACCGTCGAACCATCCGGCAGCTTTATTTCCTTGCGCTCGCCCTTGCCCGTAACTACCGAAACCGTGTTTCCGAAGAGTGCGGCAGCATTATGTCTCCAAAAATAGAATGCGATACCCATCACGACCAGTACCGAAGCGGCAATCCGGAATGTCCTGGAAAACGCTGCCCACGGACGGCTATACAATGGCCGGATTTGTCCCCGCTCTACCCCGCTCTCTTTATCGAGCTGCCGGTTAAGTTCGTCATCCAGTTTACCTTCGGCCATCAAACGGAAGAAAATATCCAGTTCCTCCCTGCTCAACGCATTGGCGACGTAACGTTTGACGAGTTCTTCCAGGAATTGCTTTTCCTCCATTTTCAGGCTATTTATTGTGAAGACGGGCGATACGGATTTTAGGGTACCCCTTTGGTCAAATTTTTTTTGTCATTTTTGGTCAGGTGTTGTCATTTGTTGCTCGTTCGAGCAAATCTCCTGACTTGCACACGCTATTCGCAGGCCTCCGGCCGATTGATATCGCATAGTCGCTCTTGCCGTATGGACCGGCCGGAGGCCTGCGAATAAAGAGTCACGAAGGGAACCTTCGCGCCATTCCGCACAACACATGACCACAAATGACAATACATGACCACTAACTTCACCAAGCCGCCATCACGCAAATTACCAGCGAGTTAAACGACAACCCGAAATTCTTGTGGGCGGAATATTTGAGGTATTTGATCGCCTTCACCATGTGCTTTTTAATGGCATTGCGGGAAATGCCCAGCACCTCGGCGGCTTCGTCGTAGGAATGCTCCATTTCCCGGCAAAGGCGGAACACCTCCTGGTCGCGCGGGGAAAGTTGGTGGAGGATTTTTTGCAGATAATGCTGATATTCTTCCGATTGCAATGCCTCTTCCACATGGCTGGCATGTTGCAGCGAGGCGCGGATCACCTCTTCCCGCACCGACCGCTCGGTAGCCGCGTGGCGCAGGAAATCGAGCACACGATTTTTGGAAACCGTAAAGAGGTAAGCTCTGAATGATTGCAGGTTGGCGAGCGTCTCCCGCTTTTCCCATACTTTCAGGAAGATCTCCTGGCACAGGTCTTCGGTATGCTCGGTGGATTTCACAAATTTGAAAACATAACGGCTGATTTCCCCCCGATAATGACGATACACCTCGTCGAAAGCCTTGCTGTCTCCCAAAGCGAGGTCTTTCAGCAAAACAGTTTCTTCGAGCGCGTCCATCGTTGAGGTTGTCTTTTATACCGCCAAATATCGTTTCCCTAATTTAGGCACATATTCATTAAAATTTCAAGGTTTTAAGATTTGATACACAATTAATTTCGTCATTTCGTCAAATAGATTAGTATAATTATGGTTTTTATAAAATAGTTGAAATAATACTTCAAACACACCTAACAATACCCGACATTATCTGCCCACACAACTAAACCTGACCACGCCTGACAAAAAAACGCCACCGGAATCCGGTAGCGCTTCTCAAATACTACAACATTATTGAGCCTTACTAGTCTTTCCTGCGCAGGTACACATTGTTACTGATCGATTCCAGCTTCACGTCCGGGCCGCCGCCGTTGATCTTCCCTTCGAGCAGGTAGCCCACGATCGGGTTCTTCTCCTTTTTGTTTCCGAAATCGATGTCCAGGTCGGAGTACACTTCGCCGGTAATGGTTTTCACGGCCACATTGGCCCCTTTGGCTTTCGGCCAGGTCATATCCACGAATCCGCTAATCGTTTTGGCGGCCACGGCCGCGGTAGCACCCTGAATATCGATATTCCCATTGATGGTTTCGAGTTTCAGCTTGGCTTGCCGGGGCAGGGTTACCTGGTAGTTGATCTCGCTGCAAACGTAGTAGCGGTTTTTGCCGTCGTCGCTGCTCCACGTGCTTTTCTCTCCCGGACAGTCCTCGCCTTTGCCTTCCTTTATCTTTTCCTTGTCGATGTCGGTTTTAAGGACGATTTCATCGGCAGTAGTCATGTCGGTGACCCGAAATGCGTCATTCAGTTTGTTCTGGTTTATTTTGACGGACATATGCACCGAAACTTCCTGCTTGTCCCAGTAGCGCACCCGGATGCTGTCGCCGAAGCGCAAATTGAGGTTTACCGTTTTGCCCGATTGGTACGGCAGGCTCTTATCGATGATTTTCTGGGCAAAAGCGGAGGCGCATATCACGCCCAGGATGGCTGATAACAATATCTTTTTCATGGTAATAGATGCAGGTTTGGGTGTTATTTCTGCTTGCGTATATAAATGTTGCTGCTGATCGTGTTGAGGGTCATTTCCACGCCCCCGCCATTGATCGCCCCGTCGACGTTGGCCATACCGCCTACTTTGGACATGCCGTCCTTGGTATTTTTCACACCGAGATCGAAATCGGTATACATTTCCCCGTTGATCGACCGGAGTTTCAGGTTCGACTTCGCAGCCGGCGGCAAAGTAATGTCCACATCCCCGCTGATCGATGAAATGGCCGTCGGCTTACCTTGTGCGAGGTTCGAGAACGTGGCGGTTACCTCGCCGCTCGTGGTGTTGGCGACCACGGGGCCCGTAATATTGTTGAGGACGATATTGGTGTTGTTCGTCTTGATTTCGAGGTCGCCGTCCATATTCGAGATCGACAGCCCCGATCCTCCCTGCCAATTGGTTTCCACGAATTTCACCGCTACCTGCCGGGGTAGCTTGATCGTGTATTTGATCGACTTGCGGGTCGCTTTCTCGATTTTCAGCCCCGAAGCATCCGGTGTCACCGACAACCCGATCCCGGAGTTATCGACCGCCGTGTAATACAATGGTTTCAGCCCCTTCGCACGGTCGGGCGGTGCCTCGAAGCCCGACGACGCCTGGATTATAACCTCGTCGCCATTGTACCCTTCGATTTTCACCGTGCTGGCCGAAAGCTCGAATACCACTTTTTTATCTTTCGAATTGGCCAATTTTGTCTTGTATTCGGGGGTTTGGGCGCACGCAGTGCTCAGGCTCCAAAGGAAGCCCGCACTGATTAACAGTACTTTTTTCATGGTTATTTATTATTAGGATTTATTTGCTTGTTTGGCCCGGTGTTTGAAACCCCTGGTTAAAATATTGCTTTTGCATAGAGGGCCAGAGGCCCGACCGATATCCCATCCAGGGAATTTATTCCCTGGCAAAGGGCATTGTCAGACGTCCGCGTTGAGGCGGTTCATGCCTTCGGTTGCTTTCAGCCGCACCACGTCGAGTACCTCCTGGTTGCGCGCGATCTGCTGAAATTGATCCACCGCCCGTTTTTCCTTGATCGCCACCAGCGTTTCAATGAGCGATATCTGGATATTAGGGTCCGTCTGAATCGCCAGCGACTGGATCAGCGCTTCCTTCACCTCTGTTTCATCGGCGAAATGCGTCAAAGCCTGGCACGCCGCCAGCCGAACATTTACATTCGGATCGAAATTGAGCGTGTTGATCAGCAGCTGCGTAATATCGCGGTCGGCATCGGAGATTTCATAGCTATGGTTCACCGCCTGGATACGCTCGCTCGCCGAGGTATTATCCATTTGCTCGAATGCGAGTACCTTTTTCATTTCCTCAACCTGGCCTGCTTCTTTTCCTTCGAAAGCAGCCGATACCGCCCTATTTTCAGACTTTGACTGATACAACCACCCCGCACCGAATCCGACGAGCAACAGCGCCAGCCCAGCCGCAATACGCAACAACCATGTCCCCAACCTGCTCACCGGCCCGCGCTTCGGTGGGTCGAGCATCAATGCCAGCTCATGATTGAAAGTCAGCGACGGCTGCTCCTTTCGGGCATTCGCAAAATAGCCGAACTGCGCCGCGTGGCTCTGTAAATGCTCCGGCACCTCGCCATGCTGGAAGAACTGCTTCAATGCACGCTCCTCTTCCAGCGACGTTTCGCCGTCGTAATATTTTTCTAGTAGCTTCTCAATATCCGGTGCCATAATTCTCTGCTTTTAAATAATTCTCGCGCAACTTCTGCCTTGCCCTCGAAAGGATCGTACGGATATTCGCATTACTCAGGCCGGTCACCTCCTCGATCTCCTCCAAGGTATATTCCTCCACGTCGCGCAGGTGCAATACCAGTTTCTGTTGCTCGGGCAGCTCGCCGATGAGCCGGTGCATCAGGCCGGCGCTGTCGCTGTTCTCGACTTGCCGGTAAGGCGATACGTCCGCTGCCTGCATGGCCACCATATCCGTTTCGTTGCTCGTTTTCTGTTTATGATGGGATTTCAACCGGTCCAGACAAAGGTTCTTCGTCATTTGCACCGCCAGCGCCTCCACACTCTGGTAACTTTCCAGCTGTTGCCGGTTGGTCCAGAGCCTCAGGAACACATCCTGAATGGCATCCTCTGCCTCCTCGCGGTTGCGAAGAAACATTTGCGCCAGTCGGAACAGGCGCCCCTGAACGGGCAAAATGCGTTGGTTGAAGGCTTGTAAATCCATATTCAATGGCATAGACGACCGGCTTCCGGAAACGTTACAGGATTTACGAAAAAATTTTCATCCGGCGTCCAGCCCCGAACAAAACTGTTCGCTTTCGGACAAGCGTACATGCACAAAAAGCGCCATTACCGACTCCAAACAGCATTTTTACATTTTGGCAAAGTATTTGTTTTGCATTATTACAACTAATAAGCTGCGCAGATTATGAAAAGAACTTTTCTCGGGGAATTCGAAGAAATCGTCCTGCTGGTGGTGGCCGGCTGCACCGGAGAAGCCTACGGTGTCACCATTTGGGAACGCGTGCAGGAATACACGGGCCGGTCGGTTTCGTTGAGCGCGGTACACGCTACATTGTACCGCCTGGAAGAGAAAGGATTCCTTACCTCCGAAATGGGCGGCGCCACAGCGGAGCGCGGCGGCCGGCGGAAGCGTTTTTTCAGCATGACCAATTATGGTAACCGCGCATTGCAGGAAATCAACGAGATTCGCCGGCAACTCTGGCAAGCGATCCCGACCGAAAAGCTGCAACCCAAACTCAGCTTTTCATGATATGGAAAAGGCCCCGCAACACAACCGCCCGCCCCGTTGGGTCGACCGGCTGCTGACGATCATCATCGCGCCGCATTTCCTGGAAGATATTCTGGGCGATCTGCACGAGGTGTATGCACGACACGCGCAAGCAGGCGGCACCCGCGCGGCACGCCTGCGTTACATGCTCGCATCCGCGCGTTACGTGCGCCCCTACTTCATGAAACGCAAGCCCCGAACCTACTCCCCCACCTATATTTTTAGTCCTGCCATGATCAAAAACTATCTCAAAATCTCGCTCCGAACGCTGGGCAAAAACAAGGCTTACAGCTTCATCAATATCACCGGCCTTGCCATGGGTATGGCCGTAGCCATCCTGATCGGCCTCTGGATTTACGACGAACTATCGTTCGACCGGTATTTCGAAAACCACGACCGCATTGCCCAGGTATGGCAGCACCAGACATTCAACGGGCAAATCGGCACCCAGACTGCCCTGCCCTTTCCCATCGGCGATGAGATCAGGCGAAATTATGGCGCAGACTTCAAATACGTCATCATGGCTTCCTGGAACAGCTGGCATATTCTGGCCAATGGCGACAAGAAATTCAACAAGAGCGGGTCATATATCGAGTCGGACGCGCCCGAAATGTTCAGCCTGCGTATGCTACGCGGCACGCGCGGAGGCTTAAAAGACCCTTACTCCATTATGCTCTCGGAGTCCGTAGCCAAAGCCTTTTTTGGCGACGCCGATCCTATCGACAAAACCATTAAGATCGACAACAATCTCAATGTGAAGGTTACGGGAGTTTATGAAGACTTCCCCAATAACACCACTTTCCGCGAAATGTCGTTCATGATGCCGTGGCAGTTGATGATCGTCGCCAATCCATGGCTCAAAACCATGGAAGATCCCTGGCGACCGAACGCCTATCACACGTACGTACAGCTGATCGACAAAGCGGACATCGACCAGGCGTCGGCGCGTATTAAAGACATCAAGAAGAGAAATATCAATAAGGAGCAACTAAAATATAAGCCCGACGTATTCCTGAACCCAATGAGCGACTGGCACCTCTACTCGGAGTTCAAGGAAGGCCGCCGGGTAGGCGGGCGCATCGAGTTCGTATGGCTTTTCGGTACCATCGGCGTATTCGTGTTGCTGTTGGCCTGCATCAATTTCATGAACCTCAGCACCGCACGTTCCGAAAAGCGGGCCAAGGAAGTGGGCGTCCGCAAGGCCGTCGGATCTGTAAGAAAGCAGCTCATCACACAGTTTTTTACTGAATCATTTCTTGTAGCAGGCTTCGCATTCTCGCTTTCGATTATGCTGGTAGTATTATGCCTGCCGCTGTTTAACGAGGTGGCCGACAAGAAGATCGCTATGCCCTGGTCCAGGCCCGAATTCTGGCTGGCGGGCATTGGTTTCAGCATCATTACGGCCGTTATCGCGGGTAGTTACCCGGCATTGTACCTCTCTTCCTTCCAGCCGGTGAAAGTATTGAAAGGCACTTTCCGAGCCGGCCGTTTTGCCGCGGTGCCGAGGAAAGTGCTGGTAGTGGTGCAATTTACAGTGTCGATCGTCCTGATCATCGGAACGGCCGTGGTATTCAGGCAGATCCAGTTTGCCAAAAACCGTCCGGTAGGTTACAGCCGCGATGGGCTCATTTCGATTTTTACATCAACAGGGGATATTCACAAACATTTCGAAGCGGTTCGTCATGATTTGAAAAGCAATGGCGCCATTGTGGAGATGGCCGAATCGGGCAGCCCTATCACTGAAACCTGGTCGTCCACGAGCGGTTTTGAATGGAAAGGCAAGGACCCGGAGCAGTCGGTCGATTTCTCGTTCGACGAGATTTCCTATGATTACGGGAAAACGGTCGGATGGCAATTCGTACAAGGCCGCGATTTCTCACGGGAGTTTGCGACTGACTCGGTGGCATTGGTGGTGAACGAAACGGCGGTAAAATTCATGGGCATGAAAAATCCGGTCGACCAACCGATGACCTGGTTTAAAAAGCCTTACAAGATCGTGGGTGTTATTAAGAACATCGTGGTAAACTCGCCCTACGCACCTTCCCGGCCACAATTTTTCTGTCTTTCGTCCGGGCAGGGCAACGTGATCAACATCCGCCTCAACCCAGCCGTCGGCTCATCCGCGTCGCTTGAAAAGATCAAAACCGTTTTTGAAAAATATGACCCGGGCTCACCGTTTGAATATCAATTTGTAGATGAAGTATATGCCCGTAAATTCGTTGACGAAATACGCATCGGCAAACTTACGACCTTCTTTTCTATACTCGCCGTGCTGATCAGCTGCCTGGGACTCTTTGGCGTAGCATCCTTCATTGCCGAACAGCGTACGAAGGAAATTGGCGTTCGGAAAGTGCTTGGCGCCACCGTTCTGAGCGTTTGGGGGCTGCTATCGCGTGATTTTGTGCTGCTGGTTTGCATTGCATTCCTCATTGCCACGCCCGGCGCCTACTATTTCCTGAACGGCTGGTTGCAGAAATACGACTACCATACCAGCATTTCATGGTGGATATTCGCCCTCACCGGCCTCGGTACGCTGCTGATCACCTTGCTGACGGTCAGCTTCCAGGCCATTAAAGCCGCGACCATGAACCCGATCCGCAGCCTGCGGTCGGAGTAGCGCCATATTGCCGACATTAACCATTGGATTATTTCAAATGCCTGAACACCGTCCGCCACGCTGGGCAGATTACCTGCTCGAAAAGTTTGTGAACCCGCGTTTCCTGGAAGACATTCAGGGCAACCTGGAAGAGATCTTCCTGCGTCGTGCGCATGAGGTGGGCGCGGCGCGGGCCCGGCGCGAGTATGCGTGGGGAGCCCTGCGGCATCTTACACCCTATTTTACCAGGAAAAGTCCCCAGCAATACCCAACCGTTTCCAATCTGAGCCCTGCAATGCTGAACCATTATCTCACCTATGCCTTGCGGCATTTTGCTAAAAACCGCCAGTTTACGTTTTTGAATGCTGTGGGGCTGGCTACCGGCCTCATTTGTACATTGCTAATTTACCTATGGGTCGCCGACGAGCTGGCTTTCGATCGATTTCACGAAAAAGGAGCCCGTTTGTATAAAGTGATGGTCCATGAAAAAGGCGGCGCCAAGCTCGTAACCTCGGACGGTACCGGCGGCATTTTAAGGGTAATGCTGCCAAAGGACATGCCCGAGGTAGAAATGGCGGTTTCTACGACACCACCGGCCTGGTTTCAGAAGTTCAGCCTCTCGGCAGCCGGGCGCACGGTGAGCGCGGCGGGGAATTTTGTGAGTTCCGATTATTTCAAGGCATTTTCTTTTCCACTGATACAAGGCAATGCGCAATCCGTCCTTACCGACAAAAATACGGTTACGATTTCGGAGCAAATGGCCGTCCGTCTGTTCGGGTCGGCCGAAAAGGCGATGAACCAGCTGGTGGAATGGAAATGGCAGGCATTTTCCCGCAAATGCCAGGTAACCGGTGTTTTCAAAGATCAACCGCACAATTCCAGTGAGCAATCGGAACTGTTGATTCCTCTGACCGCCTGGGACGATATATTGCCCCAGGGCAGCATGCCCAACACGGCTACCGGCCCGTTCCGAAACTACCTCGTCCTTCGCCCTGGTGCCGACGCGCAGCTGCTGGAAGCAAAGCTCGCCGACTACGCAAAGAAGCGCTTCAATGACCCCAATGCGACATTATTCATCCAGAAATACGCCGATGGCTACTTGTATGGTCAGTATGAAAACGGTGTGCAGTCGGGCGGGCGGATCGAATATGTGCGGCTGTTCAGCGCTATTGCCGTGTTTATCCTGCTCATCGCGTGCATCAATTTCATGAACCTCTCCACGGCCAAGGCGTCGGTACGGGTGAAAGAAGTGGGTGTCAAGAAAGCATTGGGTGCCGGCCGGGCAACGCTTGTCTTCCAGTTCCTGGGCGAGTCGATCCTGATGAGTTTTATGACATTACTGATGGCGCTGGGCGTCGTTTGGCTTGCATTACCTTATTTTAATACCATTACCAACAAAGAGCTCACGCTGCATTTCAGCGGGCAATTCATCGCTGCATTGGCCGCGATTCTGCTGCTTACCGGCCTGCTCGCGGGCAGCTACCCGGCATTGTACCTGTCGCGTTTCAATCCCGCACTTACATTAAAAGGCAAACTCCTGCACGGCATGAGCGAACTATGGGTACGGAAAGGGTTAGTAGTGTTCCAGTTTGCGGTTTCGGTGATCTTCATCATTTCGGTAGTGGTTGTATACAAGCAAATTGATTATGTCCAGGCCAAAAATCCGGGTTACGAGAAGGATAATATCGTGTATTTTGAAATGGAGGGCCGTGCCGCAACGCAGACGGAGGCATTTCTTGCCAGGCTGAAAACGGTCCCCGGCGTGGTAAACGCGTCGAGTATCCAGCAAAAGATCATTCTTCCCGCATTCCTTCCATCGGCTGGTGTGCGCTGGGACGGGAAGAACGAGAAAGATGAGATCCGCTTTTACAAAATGCCCGTCAACTACGGCCTCACCGAAACGCTGGGTATCCGCATGGTCGCGGGCAGGAGTTTTTCAAAGGATTTCAGATCGGATACGACTGCGGTCATTTTAAATGAAACCGCCATCCGGCAAATGGGTATCACCGACCCGATCGGCAAACAGATCATGATCGACGGCTGGAAGACCCACATCGTCGGCGTGGCGCAGGATTTCCATTTCAATTCGTTGCACGAAACGATCAAACCATTCATTTTCAGACTATCACCCAAAGAAACCATGCTTGCCACTGTCAAAATCCAGGCCGGCCGGGTACCAGCAACCCTGGCACAGATTCAGGATTTTTACGCGAGCTTCAACCCGGGCTATGCATTCGACTACGAATTCCTCGACCGTGATTACCAGATTCAGTATGCCTCGGAACAGCTCGTAGCACAACTGGCCAGGTATTTTGCGGTGCTGGCGATACTGATATCCTGCCTGGGCCTTTTTGGCCTGGCCGCATTCACCGCGGAACGTCGCCGGAAGGAAATCGGGGTGCGAAAAGTGCTGGGTGCCACCACAGGCAGCGTGGTAACGATGCTCTCGCGCGAGTTTCTGGTGCTGGTAACGATCGCTATTGCGGTGGGTTGCCCGCTGGCGTGGTGGCTCACGCAGCGCTGGCTCGATCATTTCGCTTACCGCGCCACGATCGGTGCGGGTATATTCGTCGGAGCAGGGCTGGCGACGATCATTATCACGCTTGCTACCATCAGTTTTCAGTCGGTCCGAGCGGCGCTGGCCAACCCGACGCAGTCATTGAAGTCGGAGTGATTTGGCAGCATATGATTATTACAACTTCGGTTCGATCCACAATGCAGCGAGGCAGAGCATCAGCCAGGTAAACCAGGCCCAGCCGGGAAGTCTTCGGGTTGATACCGCGTCGTCCTTTAAGCCGGTTGTTGCATCCAACTCTTGTGTGGATAGAATGAAATGCTGCATGCGCGAAGCATGGCGCAACGGAGAATAATCCTGCACATAAAGCTCGGTTTGCAATGAGTCATGCAAACCGAGCCAACCGTTGTTCTCCGGTAAAAAAGTAGCGGCAGCCGAACGGTCATTCAAGGCAGAGACAATCGTTGAAACGGTATCCTCACCGACCGTCAGAAATCGTGGAACGGGCTGAAAGTTATTCAAATGCACTGTAACCGGCACATTTTGATAAACCGGAGCATCCCATTCGATCACAGGCGCCTGCGCGGGGCGCGCGTATGCGAGGATCTCGTTCCAAACCTTTCCATAAGCAATGCTATCACCCGACAGTTGCATTGGAAAGGTCTCATTCAATAAACTTACCGCAATTTTGCCTGTCGTCTTTTCCGTCACCACCGGGTAATGCGGCGCCTGCAACTGAAAGCTACTTGCCTCGAAACGGAAAGGTAGCGCAGTCAAAGAGTTGGAAACAGTAACCGATTCTTCATTGGAAATTTTCACCGATTGAAAACGTGTGCCCAATGCATTGTTGATTGCCCGGAGGTCGGTAACCGGGTCGTCCAGTTGCAGAAAGAGCACACTTTTGCCCGCGTTCACAGCCTTTTTCACAGCCGCATCGGCAGCATTCGAAGCACTCGTTACGACCAGGTCGGGCTCGGCAGCGCGGTTGATATTCAGCTTGCTGCGAATATTTTTTGACAATGAAGACGCATACAGCACGGAATGGCCCTGCTTTCCAAGCCAGGTAGCGAGGTTGCGCGTTTCAAAATCGGGGTTATCGAGCAGGAAACTCACGGTCAGTTTCTGCCCGGGTTGGCCGAAAAAGCGAAGCGTATCGATAGTTCGACCGTCGAGGTCAATCGTCGCGGTGGTGCGGCCTTCGGAAAATGTTGGGAACGCGAGCCTGAAACGGTTTTCTCCGGCATTCAGCATGACGCTATCTAGCGTTCTGCCGGCGTACCGTACCTGCAATGTCTTTTTCTCCGACAGCCGAATCCCGCCTTCAATCCGCTGCATTTCGCCTTTACGCAACACGCCTTTCCATTGAAGGTTGCGGAGCGCGTCAGCGGCAAACCAGGGCTTCCAATGCAAAACGGGCATATTTTTCAATTGCCGGATGGAGGCAAAAACCTTTTCGTCAAACTCCTGTCCCACTATCACCAGCGTATCTACCGGCCTGCCGGCGATTTCGTCCGCACGTAGCAATTCAGCTCCGGCCAGGCTATCCCGCAATCGCCCGGCCACTCCGGAAGGTACATTTCCGGCAATCAGCAGCCCGGTTTTCGACCCGGCATTGGATTGAAAATAGGGATCGAACAGCCACGTCAGCAGGCTCACCCAAAGCAAGCCATTAAAAACCAACCGGGTACCAAATCTGCCGGCGTTCCGATGCCGCGCAAACAGCAGCCAGCATTGTAGCGCCAGCAACGCTACTGCCGCCACGAGCAGCAGTATGTTCAAAGGTTCAGTCCAGTTGAAATCGGTATCGATCATTCAGGTGTTTTATTCTTGCTAAAATCTTAAAGAGGCGTTCCGCAATGCCTTCCGGAACGCCGCCTCCAACTTTTTCTCCCCCGACCATGACGGGCGGCTTTGCCATGCAGCGTTCGATTGCTGGTATAAATCGCGCTTCAAACCGGTCATTTCGGCATTACTTAGTGCCCTGCCTGCTGCCAGTTTTTGCAATGCCGCGAGCATATTCCAGTTTTGCAAACCGCCGTTGAACGGCCCGCTTTCGGTAAGCCGCTGCGCTATTTCCGCACTTAACGCTACCCGTTTTGCTTGCTCGCCTTTGGGTAACTCATTCTTTTCCAAATAGCCGAGCAATGCAGCAGCCAGCGCGGCCGTTTGTTTTTGGTTAAAATCCTTTTCGAAGTCCCATTTCGTCGCCAGATCTTTGAGTTCGCCGGTGAGCCGTTTCTCCTTTTCCTTGATCGGCGGGGGATCGTAGCCGCTTTTCTTCACGTATGTTCGCGCTTTTTGCTGGGCGGTTTTGAGATATTCCAATGCCTTATGCTCGAATGGCAGCGCTTTCTCCGGCTCATAGGTTCGCAAATGCAGCTCCGACTGCCACATTTGCTCCAAAGCCATTTTCAAAAGGCTGCGGGTGGATTGCTCGTAAAAAGTATTCGTTTCGGCATCGTCGTGCGCATGCGTGTATTGTTCCATCAGTGCGGCAAGCGGGTCTTTTTCGCCCGCGGGCTCATGCTCATGCGCGTGTACATCTGCATGAGCGGGCTCGCGAGCGCCCTCGCCCTGGCCATCGGAATGGTGCGTGAATGCGTCGATGATATTGCCATTATCCCCCGCTGGATTGCCATCGCCGTCGGGCGCCGCGCCGTGGGTATCCCCGCCAATGGTGGTTTCAAATTCCTCACCCAAATATTGCCCGTAACGCAGCCGGAGTATCTTCTGGTCAAAACCGATCTCATTCGACGTCGCTTTAAATTCTTTGGCGCTAAGCTTTTTACGCCGGGCAATCAGCTTTTCAGTATCGATGATGATCTGCCGCTGGCTGCGGAAGTATTCGGGCATGATATTCACCGCCATAGTCGCAAGCTCAACTTCCTCCACTTTCGCAGTATCCTTATACACCACAAAATACGTATCCGATTTACTGAAATTCGCTTCCGGCTGGCGGTTGTCGATCGCCGCCCAATAGTAATAAAGCTCGTCACCCGGTGTGAAATTCAGCGCTTTCAAATCGATGGTTTTCCGAATGTCAGCTTCCTTAAAATCGGCCGGACTGAGCGGCATGCGTATTTCACGGAACTTGACATTCTCACCCGAACCCCGCGCCACGGTAGCCACTATGAATGCCTGCTTCACCCTGAAATCGTCCGATATTTTGGCCGATACGGTGATATTTTGAGGGTCTTTGAGGAAATGGTAGCGATACAACTCCTTCGAACCAGGCTCAATGCGCGGCGCGAGATCGGGCAATGCTTCGAGTTTGTAAAAATCAGACTGGTATATCAGCGAATCTCTGAAATATCCTTTGATAGAGTACAAACCAGAGCCGGAAACGCGATCCGCGTACTTGAACACGCCGTGCTGTTCTTTCAAATTCACCTCCTCACCCCTGCTATTCGCAATGCGCACACTTAAATGCTCCGGGTTCTCAAACCACACCGACCATTCCACCACCGATCCGACAATCGCACTGATATTCAGGTCGTCCGATTTCTTTTCGGGCAGGCCCGTGTAGCCGGGCGGGACGATTTTAACCGCCGAAGATTCAAATTTTGGAATAACCTGCCCCGAAATACGCTTAACTGGTTTCAACGCCGACACAGGCTTCTCCTGCGCAACCTTCCGCTCACGCATATCCAACACACCGTGATAAATGAACGCCGCCAGAACCACCGCTCCAAAATACTTCCAGATGCCACGGTATAATATGCGACTTGGAAAGGTGATGATGCGCGCCTCAATGCGTTCGAGTTGCATTTGTTCGGCGATGTTCAGGTCGTTGCGATCGAACAGGTCGAGGCTGTATTCAGCATCCTCGTTATAACTGTGGATCAATGCAATAGCAGCCTTTTGTTTATCCCTGAAAGCCCTCGTAATCCATATCCCGATCAACCAGCCGATAGACCCAACCGCCGAGCTCAGCCACGGACTGTCTTTCAGAAAAATATCCGCCAGCAGGTGCGTCGCCAGGCCCAGCAAGAAGCACTTCAAAATCGCAATCCATTGCAAGTGCGTATTGACCGATTTAACCAGTTTCCTTACATCAGCCATGGTTCCCGCTTGTTTTGCGCAGCGCCAACCAACGCTCCGCTCCCGTTAACAATATCAAAACCAATAGCAGCCAAGGCCGCAATGCCGCTTCTTCCTGCGCATGCGAGGCCGGGACTTTTTCAAACAATGCATTCAGTTGCCCTTTACTCAAAGGCGCGTTATCTGCTTTCAAATCCAAATGTTTCACCAGCAACTCACCCAGCCATTCGGGTAGTCTGCCGCTTTCAACCAGCTCCGAATCCGCCATCCGAAGCGTGTCGCGCAGCTGAACAACCTGCGTCGGAACGCCCCATTGCGGTGCATTGCCCGAAACCACGTAAGTCGTTCCCGGTTGCGGATTAGCCCACGGATGATCGGTAAAAATCCAGTCGTAGTGACTTCCGGGGCTTATTTCCTGTTGTATTTCAAATGAAAAACCGTAAACCTCCGTCAATGCCGCAAGTGCTGCCCGGACGGTTTGCGTTTCCACTGCATTGCCGTAATCCAGCAATACTTTGATAGTGGCTTTATACGCCGGTTTGTTTTTCGAAAGATCAATTTGCCTCGTATCCGACGAATCGATGGCTAAAAAAAGCTGATACTCACCCGGCACGTACACCCGGGATTTCAGGCTGCCGTCATTCCTGAAATACAACCTGAAATCCTTCGCATTACCGCCGGCTAATACATTGATATTTTGTTGTAAATATTTGGATTGAGAAGACGCATCCATGGTTCCAGCCAGGTTAGCAGCTTTTTCCGGCGAAGTACCGAGCCAGTACACAGGTTCACCATTGCGCTGTGCCTTTTCGAGTTCAAAACGGTAGGTATCGGTTACCAACCGGTCGGCCTGTACGAGATGGACTACTCCCCGTTCGCCTGTGTTCCTCAACCAATCGGCGACCGGTTTGCTCAATATTAATGCAAGAAGGATAACCAAAAGGCACCGTATGATCATCAACCAAACCTCATTCAGCCTCAGGCCGCGATGTTGCAGGGTGGTTTGCTCGCCGAGCCAGCGCATGGCCGCCCATTCAATGGTTTTGCCCCGCTTCTGATACCAGAAATGGATAGCCACCGGTACCGCCGCAGCCAGCATTCCCCAAAGCATATATGGTTGCAAAAACGCCATCAGCCCTTTCTTCTCGTTAAAAATGCCTTTAATACCATCCCCACGGGTTCGCTCATACGTGCCCGTACGAGGCGCACATGCGGGATTTGCAATGCGGTTTTCAAATCGGCGAGATAGGTTTCCATAGATGTCCTGAACTGCGTGCCCACAGCTTCTGCATCCAGCTCCATTTCTCTCCCGCTTTCCAGGTCTTTGAAGCGGTAAAATCCCTTTAAATCAAATGCTATCTCCTGGTCACCAAGTATCTGGAAGATCACTATTTCGCGGTAAGGTCCCGCCAAGGCACGTATCCACGACAGCCATTCGTCATTCGTTTGCAGCAAATCGCTCACAAAAATGAGCTGCTCTTTCTTTTTCGACTGAAATTCGGACTGCCGCAACCCCGATGTCCCCCACGATCCGGCCGCGGTCACTTTTTCCAACCCTACCAATATTTTCTGGAATGCTTGTCGCGCCGACGCGGCCGAACCCGTTCCGCTGATCGTTTCCACCCGGCCGTCGGCTATTCCGTACAGGCTCATCTGGTCATTCTGGATGTAGCACAGGTAAGCGAGCGACGCGAGCAGGATTTGCGCGTATTGCAGCCGGCTCACGCCATTTTCGGTATAATTCATCGATCCCGACAAATCCAGCACAAACCGGATCTGCCGGTCGCTTTCCGTTGACGACTCTCGAACCAGGTGTTTGTCGGTCCGTGCAAACAGTTTCCAATCGATGCGTTTCGGGTCGTCGCCGGGTTCATAATGCCGGTATTGTTCAAATTCAATGCCTATCCCCGACCGCTTACTGGAATGGATACCCAGCATCAGCTCCTCGCTCACCAGTTTCCCGGTGAGTTGCAGGTTTTTGAGCTTGATCAGGCTGGACGCCAGTAGGCCGGTTGTTTTTTGCATTGTTTGTTATCGTTGTTTCTGACAGAAGTTGGCCATCGTTTTTGTTGTTACATGCCTGACGGCATTTTTCACGCCGGGTTCAGGTCTCGTTTTCTACCAATGTTACATGCCTGACGGCATTACCATCAGCGAATATGAGCAACGCGCTCGCATACTTTCGTCGGCATTCAGGCGACTCCTCCGGAGCCTTTCCCGCAATGCTTCCATTTTGCTGCTACATGCAGGCAGCCGCTCCGTGGCTTGCTGCGCAAATCGCGTCAGCGATGTAATATTGGTAGCAGTAACCATGACAACCGACTCCAAAATCCCGTCAGGGATGTAACAACAAATCGGACGCGCCGCTTACAACCCATTCAACAACTCCTGGATCGCGTGGTCGCTGGTGATACCCTCCGCTTCGGCACGGAAATTCATCGCAATACGATGCCGCAGCACCGGGAATGCCAGCGCGCGAATATCCTCAGGAATCACTGAGAACCGCTCATGCAGCACCGCTCGCGCTTTCGCGCATAATACGAGCGCCTGCCCCGCACGAGGGCCCGCGCCCCAGTCGCACCATTCTTTTACGTATTCCGATGAAGTGTTTTCAGGCCGCGTGGAGCGTACCAACGTATTGATTTTAACCAATAACTCATCCGCAATATGTACCTGGCGCGTAAGCTTTTGCAGGTCGGCCATTTCGGTATCCGATAATATCCGTCCGATTTCCGGCCGAGCGGTACCGGTGGTAGTCCGCAATACGTCCAACTCCTCTTCCTCGCTGGGATAACTGAGTTTGATATACAACAAAAACCGGTCGAGCTGCGCTTCGGGAAGCGGGTAAGTCCCGGCCTGTTCGATCGGGTTTTGTGTCGCGATGATCAGAAAAGGGTTGGGTAATGCGTAATTCTCGCCGCCATAGGTAACGCTTTTTTCCTGCATCGCTTCAAGCAATGCGGCCTGCGTTTTAGGCGGTGTCCGGTTGATCTCGTCGGCCAGCACCACATTGGCAAATAGCGGCCCGCGGTTGAATTTGAAAAACTTCTTTCCCGTTTCATGGTCTTCCTCCAATATTTCGGTACCCACAATGTCGCCCGGCATCAGATCGGGCGTAAACTGGATCCGACGGAAGCTCATATGCAATGCTTCCGACATCGTCTTAACCATGAGCGTTTTAGCAAGACCCGGCACGCCTTCCAAAAGGCAATGGCCGGATGCAAGCAATGCTATCAATATTTCTTCAATAGCATCCTGCTGCCCGACGATCACTTTGGCTATTTCGGCTTTTAGTAATGGCAGTTTTGCTACCAATGCTCGGTAATGGGATGTTTCAGTTGCGTTTTCCAAATCCTGATAATTAGTTAGTCACCAAAACAGGTCCGGAGGACTATCCTGTTTCTAGCACATTCGATCGTAATTATTGTTCCTGGTCCCGGCGGGGCCTCCTACCACCTGCCGCGCGTTTCAGGCGACTCCTCCGGAGTCTACCAAAAATGGGTAACATTGGGTTTCTATAAACAGGGTGCCGCTCCGCGGCATTTTTCAATTCCCTTTCCCCCCTTTCCTCCTTCCTCCTCTCCACCGCAATCGGCGGTCGGCGGTCCATGGTCGGCGGTCCATGGTCGGCGGTCCATGGTCGGCGGTCGCGCCGCAGGCGCTCCTATCCCGTCAACGCATACACGACAATATTTACGCCAAAACGCGTATTGTCAACCGCCAGGAACCGTTTGTTCCGGAAATCGTAGTCCCATTCGCAACCGTAATCCTTGTTGCTGTACAGGACGCCGATTTTGCCGTTGATGGTAATGGCTTTGAGGTAATCGTGCACGAGGTCGTCGCCCCAGCCGTTCAGCTCGAAGGAGGTGGTCGGCGGGCCGTCGTTGAATTTGAAAAAACTGTGGTAGATAGGATGATTGTTCGGGATTTTCTGCAAGGCTTTCGGACCGAACGTCCGGGCCATTTCCTGTTCGAATGATTTGGCAAAGAGTCCGTCGATGTCGTGGTTACAGTCATCGACGAACACGAAGCCGCCGTTCTGCACATACCGTTTGAAATGGTCGCGCTCCTGGGCCGAGAATTCCACCAGTTTGTGCCCACTCAGATAACAGAACGGGCTTTTGAATATTTCGTTACTGCTCAGTTGCACTACTTTTTCCTTCTCGTCCACCGGTATGGTGGTGTACTCAACCAGCGAATGCAGCAAATTGGACGGCATTCGTTGGTCGGTATCCCAATTACCGGAAGTGTATTGGATTCTGGTGAAGAAAAAAGGTTTCAATACTAAACTGCGTCAGATAACGATGAGAATGTAAACTCCCGGATTTTCATCGGCGGGATCAGGTAATTACGGTTGCTTTCGGTGCTTACTACGCGTTCGGGTTTGCCGAGTGTTTCGAGGTTGTTGAGCATAATCACCGGGCTTTCATTGAAACGGAAGTTTTTGATCGGATGTTTGATCACCCCGTTTTCGATGTAAAAAGTACCGTCGCGCGTGAGGCCCGTGAGCAGGAGCGTTTGCGGGTCCACCTCGCGGATGTACCAGAGCTTGGTGACCAATATGCCGCGTTGCGTCGATTTGATCAGATCTTCCATGCTCGCCGTACCGCCCGCCATGATCACGTTTGTTGGGAACGGCACTGGTTTCACGTTGTTCTTTTGTGCCCAATAGCGCGAGTACACCAGGTTTTTAACCACGCCATTCTCGATCCAGCTGATCTTGTCAGCTGCCTGGCCGTCTCCTGCCCAGGGTGATGCCGGCAAGTCGGGATGTGTCGGGTCTGAGTAAATATGCACGCGTTCATCGACGATTTTCTCGTTCAATTTACTTTTGCCGCCTGCCTTGCTCAGGAACGAGCGGCCTTCGTCGGCACTTCGGGCATCGAGGTTAAAAAATATGTTTTCCAAAAGCACGGCAGCGGCGGTAGGTTCGAGGATCACCGTGTATTTGCCGGGCTCCAATGCTTTGGCGTCGACGGACCCCTTGGATTTTTGAATAGCAACCTTCGTGGCAGCTGTTGTATCCAGTTGGGTCACATCGCTATAACCTTTGGCCACGTAGCCGGAGCCTTTGCCGTCCGGCGTGCGCACGGTGAGCGAGAAATTCACGCTTGTGCTGGGGTAGTAGGCAAACAGCCCTTTGGAATTCATCATGGCCGAATAGCCTTTCTGGTTTTCCAGGAAGCCGGCCGCTGTCATGTTCTGGGTACGCGTCAGGTCGAGGCTCTTGGCAACAGCGTCGGCGCGATAGTCCGGATTTATACCGGCCGTCGATTCGAAGAAACCGTTGGATTTCAGATAGGTTTGCGGTTCCAGCACGCCTACATATTCCGGGTTTTCGGGTGCCAGTCGGGCCAGTTCTTCCGACCGCCTAACGACCTTCTCGATCGATTCTTCGCTGAATTCGTCGATCGTGGCAACGCCTACTTTCTTCCCGAATGCGGATTGCACCTGCAAGTTCTGGTTGATCAGCGACCCGCTCGTCGATACTTCGTTGCGGGCATAGCGCAGGTTCCCCCGCTCTTCACCCAGGATATTTACCTCGCATTCATCTGCTTTGGAATAGCTCAGCACCTTTTGACAAAGCGCCTTTGCTTCTGCTTCTGTTAGTATGATGGCCATTTGCGTAATGCTTTTTTTATGGTCGTTTTATTTGGGAAGAATGGAGGATGGAGGAAAGGGAAGATGGATTTTTATACTCATTACTTTTGCCTTCCTCCCACTCCTCCCATTCCTCCCTTTCCTCCATTCTTATATCTTCCTAGCGGTATTGATAACATTCACCCCGTTAAAGCGTGCCGTCGAACTGCCGTGTGACACGGCGCTGGACTGCATGGGTTGCCCCTTGCCGTCGAAGAACGAGCCACCCAGGCGGTAGTCGCGCTCGTCGCATACCTGCACGCACGAGTTCCAGAATTCTTGCGTATTCGATTGGTAAGCCACGTCTTTCAGCATGCCGGCGATTTTGCCATCCTTGATTTCGTAATACAACTGGCCGCCAAACTGGAAGTTATAGCGCTGCTGGTCGATCGAGAATGAACCGTCGCCAATAATGTAAATGCCCTTTTTAACATCCTTGATCATCTCCTCCACCGACAGTGGTGTTTTGCCCGCCGCCAGCGACACATTCGGCATACGCTGGAACTGCACCGAGCTCCAACTATCGGCATAGCAGCAACCGTGCGATTCCTTCGCACCGATAATATGCGCCTGGTCACGGATGGCCTGGTAGTTTACCAGCACACCGTCCTTCACGAGGTCCCACTGTTTGGTATTAACCCCTTCATCATCCCAGCCTACGGCGCCGAGCGAGCCGGGTTGCAGCTTGTCGGCCACGAGGTTCACCTGCTTGCTGCCGTACTGAAAGTTTTTGGACTGCCATTTATCGAGCGTAGCGAACGAAGTTCCGGCAAAGTTGGCCTCATAACCCAGTACCCGGTCGAGTTCCAACGGGTGACCAACAGATTCGTGAATAGTTAGCCACAAATGCGAAGGATCAAGGATGAGGTCGTATTTACCCGCTTCAACGGTCTTGGCCGAGAGCTTCTCCTTGGCCTGTTTCGCAGCCGCGGTAGCATCTTCGAGCATGTCGTACCCTTTGTTATAACGGGTAGTAACACCCGTAACTTTATCGGCCGGGTTCGACTGTAAATAGTCGTATCCCATGCCCATCGGAGCACTCAGTGATCGGCGTGTTTCAAACTTTCCGGTTTTGGGATCGATGGCCGTTACGTTGAAAAGCGGCCATATCCGGTGAATATCCTGGTCGATATAAGAGCCGTCGGTAGATGCAAAATATTTTTGCTCATTCACCTGGAAAAGGATCGAATTCACGTAGTTAGCCCCATTCTTTATGGCCGCATCGTTCACCGAAAGCAGCAAATCCACCTTTTCTTTAATAGGTACTTCAAATGCATTCTTTTTGAACGGCGCTTTCCAGCTCACTTCGCCAAAGCCTTTCTGGGGGGCGAGCTGTACCGGTTCTTTCATGAGCTTTGCATTAGCCTTAGCAATAGCGACCGCTTCTTCCGCCGCCTTCGCCAGCTGCGCTTCACTTTTAGCATCTACCACCGCAGCAAAGCCCCAGCAGCCGTTCGCGATTACACGCACACCCACTCCGTAGGATTCGGTATTGACGATGTTTTCGACCTTGTCTTCGCGCGTCGTCACAAATTGGTTGAGGTACCGGCCAATGCGCACATCGGCATAGGATGCTCCCTTCGATTTTGCCGCATTGAGGGCCGCATCGGCCAGGCGCTTTTTAACGGCTACGTCGTCGCCCGGCACCAGAAATACCTCCGGCGACACGGTACGGCCCATTGCAAATCCCGGCAACATGAACGCTCCCGTTCCGAGCCCGGCCATTTGAATAAAATCTCGTCGTTTCAAAGTGTAGATGTTTAGCTAACAGGAATTGATTGGGTGAGTTAAAAAAGTGCAATTCATAAGTTAATGAATGGCCGTACTTGTTTCAACTCACCTGTTATGGATGGCAGGATAGCGGTTTAAATGGATTACGCTTGCCGCTAAACCGCGTCTGAAAGGCTTGTGAACGTAAAATCGCGGATTTTCAGCGGCGGTATCAGGCTGCCGTTGGTGCGCACCGGCTTCCCGATCGCCTCCACGTTGTTCAACATGATCACCGGGCTTTCATTAAAGCGAAAATTCTTGACCGGATATTTGATCTGCCCGTTTTCGATGTAAAAAGTACCGTCGCGCGTGAGGCCCGTGTAAAGCAGCGTTTGCGGGTCGACAGTGCGGATGTACCAGAAACGCGTCACAAGAATCCCTTTTTCGGTGCCTTTGATCAGGTCGGCAAGCGAATCGTTTCCGCCCTGAAAAATAATACCATCCGGGGATGGAACTGCCTTAACGCCCTTTTTCTCTGCCCAGAAACGCGAGTAGTACATGTTTTTTACCACTCCTTTCTCAAACCAGGTGACTTTCTCCTGCGGACGGCCATCAGCGGAGAATGGCGAGCCGGGCACTTCGATATTCGTGGGGTCGGAATAAATGGTAACGCGCTCATCCAAAAGCTTCTCGCCCAGGCGTGTCTGCCCCCCTTTCTTCCCGAGGAAGCTCCGGCCTTCGTCCGCGCTGCGCCCGTCCATATTCCGCATCATATTGAGAATGAGGTCATGCGCCGCGGTAGGTTCGAGGATCACCGTGTATTTACCCGGCTCCAAAGCTTTTGCGTTCACCGACGCCAATGCTTTTTGCATTGCAATTTCCGTGGCGGTGCCGGTATTCAGCTTGGAAACGTCGTTATAATCGCGCTGTACGAAGCCTGAGCCTGTCCCGTCCGCCGTTCTGACAGTTACAGAAAAGTCTACGAAGGTCGATTTGTTATAACCAAAAAGGCCCTTGTTGTTTCCCAACGCCGTAAATCCGCTCCTATCTTGCATATAACCGGCGGCTGTCAGGTTCTTTTTGGAACAAGGTTCAATGCTGCCGAAAGCTGCTTTTGCCCGGTACTCGGGGTTAATACCCGCGGTGCTATCGACGAACGCATTGGTATCCACATACTGCTGAGCCCCGAGCATCGGCATATATTCAGGATTGTCGGGAGCGAGCTTTGCGATTTCCTCTGCCCGGCGCACAGTCTTTTCGAGTGATGCATCGTCGAATTCGTTAATCGTAGCCGTTCCCGATTTTTTACCAAAAACCGCTGTGACAGAAAGCGACAGGTCGTTGGTTTCCCCACTGGTCGATACCGAATTGCGCGCATAGCGGATGTTACCCGTCCGGTTTCCCGAAAGCGACGCGCTGATCTCGTCAGCCTTCGAAAACGCCAGCACTTTATCTATGATTTTTTTAGCTTCTTCTTTTGTTAAAATAGCCATTTGAACCTCGATTATGATCGTTTGTAAAATGGGAGGAAGGAGGATGGAGGAAAGGGAGGATGTATTCTTTTCCCGTTCTTCCCTTTCCTTCCCTTCTTTCCCCCTCCTCCCTTTCCTCCTAAATCTTCCTCCCCGTATTAATAACATTCACCCCGTTAAACCGCGTGGTCGAACTGCCGTGCGAAACGGCGCTGATCTGAGAGGGCTGGCCCTTTCCGTCGAAAAACGAACCAAACGTCCGGTAATCGTCCTGGTCACAAAGCTGCACGCACGAGTTCCAGAACTCCTGGGTATTCGACTGGTAAGCGACGTCATCGAGCATCCCGGTAATTTCGCCGTTTTTGATTTCATAGAAAACCTGCCCTCCAAACTGGAAGTTATAACGCTGCTGATCAATCGAATAAGAACCTCTCCCGATAATGTAAATGCCCTTCTCGACTCCTTTGATCATATCCATCACACTGCGTTTCTCGGTTCCCGGTTTGAGGCTGATGTTTGGCATGCGCTGAAACTGGACGGAACTCCAATCGTCGGCATAGCAGCAGCCGTGCGACTCTTTTTCACCCAAAATCTGCACCTGGTCGCGGATGGCCTGGTAGTTGACCAATATACCGTCCTTGATAATATCCCATTCCTTGCACGGCACGCCCTCGTCGTCGTATCCGACCGCGCCCAGCGTATGCGGCTGGGTTTTGTCGGCCACGATATTGACGAGCTTGCTGCCGTAGTTGAAATTCCTGGTCTTCCATTTGTCCAGCGTCGCAAAACTGGTACCGGCGTAATTGGCCTCATAGCCGAGCACGCGGTCGAGCTCCGTCGGGTGCCCTACCGATTCGTGAATGGTAAGTCCCAAATGGTTGGGATCCAAAACAAGGTCATATTTGCCCGGCTCCACCGATTTGGCGGTTACTTTCTGCTTCGCCTGCTTGGCTGCCATAATCGCATCCTCCACCATATCGTATGAGTTTCGGTAGCCCACGAGGCCGTTCGGGCCTGCGATTTTCTCGCTGGCCAGGCCGTCGAGATACTCGTACCCCATGCCCATTGGAGAGCTGATCGCGTCGCGGGTTTTGAATTTACCGGAAGCCTTATCCGTTACAGTGACCGTGAACGTCGGCCAGATCCTGTGGACATCCTGATCGATGAAAGAACCGTCGGTGGAGGCGAAATACTTCTGCTCGTTGATGAAAAAGAGGTTGGAGGTCACAAAGTTGGCCCCATTATCCATTGCGGCGCCATTGACATTCATCATCAGGTCGATCTTGTCCTTCACCGGTATTTCAAAAGCATTTTTGGTAATCGGCGTTTTCCAGGCTTTATCGCCTACGCCTTTCTGCGCGGCAAGCACTACCGGCTCTTTCTGGAATTTCGAATTGGCCTTGGCAATCGCCACGGCTGTGGCGGCACATTTGGCAATACCATCCGGCGTGACATCGCTCGTAGCCGAAAAGCCCCAGGTGCCGTTTGCAATCACCCGGATACCGATGCCGTAAGATTCGGCATTCACGATGTTTTGCACCTGCTTTTCACGTGTGAAAAGGTATTGCTGCAAATAGCGCCCGATGCGGACGTCGGTGTAGGTTGCGCCCTTGTCACGGGCGGCATTCAGCGCGGTTTCGGCGAGTTTTTTCTTGGTAGCCGCATCGAGCCACGGGGCGAGCAGTTGCGCCTCGGCCACGGGGCTCCCGACGACCGGTACCTCGGAGAGCATCATAGCGCCCAAGCCAAGGCCCGACATCTGCATGAAGTGTCTTCTTTTCATTGGTTAAGGTTTAGCCTTTCGGCAAAAGATGAAGAATGGTCGGATATTGAATCTCCAATGTAATCAATATATTCTCAACAAATATTGCTGTGGCAATTTTTTTATGCCAAACAAAAGAGCGCCGAAGTTCCAGTAACTTCGGCGCTCTTCCGGTGCGGTCGGCGACCGCTGTGCATTCGGACCTAGTGATATACTACGCCCCGCATGGCATTTTGAATAATCTTAACCTAATACAAACGCGATATCATCAGCGTCCGGAGCTGCTGTTCATCCCAGGGCTTGTTGACATAGCTGTGAAAATATCCCTTCCCGGCAGCCCAGCGAAATTCATCCGTATAAGCATTGCCCGTGAGCAACACACGCATACTGGATGGATATTGATTGGAAGCCAGTTTGAGAAATTCAAGGCCTGTCATTTCGGGCATCTGGTGATCAGCGAAAATGACGTCGATTTTGTGTTCGTCGAGGATCTTAAGCGCTTCTTCGGTAGAATTGGCCAGGTAAATCTGGGCGTCTCTCCGGAACGTCGCTTTAAAGGAATTCAGATTATTAATTTCATGGTCAACATAAAGGATGCTCATAGTTATTAGATCGATCGGGGTTACTACAAAGCAAATTTATGAATTAACTCATTACCGGGAACAAAATCCCGGACTGCGTAAAACAACCGAAAGCCCTGTCAAATTCCCAAAGATATCACATTTCGCACCCTTGTAGTTAAAACTAACTCACTGTCAATATTTTAATGACAAAAATTTTATTTAACGGTAAAATATATTTCAACTAAAATGTTAGAAAATAATTAACGCTACGGTCTAAATCCGTTGGTAACGATCTCTGAGAAGGTTCATCATGTGTACGTTCACATCCCATTGGCTAACGAGCGGCATTTGCGTGTACGGCATCGCCGGCATGTAGGGCGCGGGACCAAACTCGGTGGTGACGGTGAGTGTAGTACCGTTTTGCGTGTGAAGCGCCGCCACGCGGTCCCACCAGCCGAGGTGTGCACTCAGCACTTCCTCCCACTCGGGTGCGCGCGGATCGTTCACCTGCGGGCCTTCCGGGTGCCCCACACGGCTGTGGATGTGAGCCGTCCGCGAAATAGCTAGCGCAACCTCATCCGGAAGGTCGGCGAGCAGTGATTCGTGAACCGCGCACCAATGTGAAATGTCGAGCGCAATGCGGAGGCCGGGATCGGATTGGAGGTAGCCCATTGTGATATGAGCGGCGAAGAAGCTCTTACCCCGATGCGTTTCGTGGATGATAGGAATGCCGGATTCGGCGGAAAGCTTTGCTGCCAATGCAAAAAGCCGCTGGTTTTGAGCGGTGTTGAAATAATCTTTACCCGTCTGGCAGTTAATCAGCACCGGCCGCGCGTCGATCAGGTTGCGGAGGTATTTCTCATAATTCGTGGCATGCTCGTCGATGTCTTTCTCAAAAGATTGCCAGTACTGGCCGATCAGCCGCAGATCCCAGGCTGCCAGCGTATCCAGGATGGCCCGTTTTTCGGCCGGATCAAAAGGCAATGCCATTTCAACGCCATCATAGCCAGCGGCCTTTACATTTTTGCAAAAAGTATCGAACGGAAGGGTATTACCCCACTCCGGTGCGAAAAATTGAATGGTCATGGAACAGGTAATCAGCTTTTTTGCAACAGTTTTTCAATTTCTTCCAAGGATCGCCCCTTGGTTTCGGGGACGCTGGTACGAACAAAAAAGTAGTAAACCAGACATACCGCCGCATGAATCAAAAAGGTGACCGGTATGCCGAAATACTGGTTCATGACCGGGAACAGGGCGGTAGTGAAGAAATTGGCGATCCACAAGGCCAGCGTAGCCACTGCCATCGCGTTCCCGCGGATGCGGTTTGGAAAAATCTCAGAAAGTGCCACCCAAGTCACAGGTCCGAGCGTAGCGGAATATACGGCCACGAATGCCAGCACGAAAACCAGCACCCACAGTCCCGACCATTGCAGGTAGAACGCCGCCGATAGCGCCAGGGCATCCATAAACAAGAGGAACGAGCCATATTGCAAAAGCCTTTTGCGGCCCGCCTTGTCGATCGTACCGATGGCGACAAATGTGAATATGAAGTTGGTCACACCAATAATGATCGACTGTAAAAACGCCGAATTTTGAGCCATACCGGCCTTTTTGAAGAGCTCTGGCGCATAGGAGAAGATCGAGTTCTGACCGACTATCTGCGAAAATATGGCAATCATCACGCCAATAAACACAATGTGTGCAACGTCCTTTCGAAAAAGATCGGTGACTTTGTATTTGGTTTTGTCTGCGAAGCTCTGTTCGATCTGCTCCTGTTCGGCCAATGCATAATCCAGCCCGCCCACGCGCTCGAGAACGATATGGGCTTCAAACTCCCGGCCGGCGCGTATCAGCCAGCGGGGGCTTTCGGAGGCCATAAAAAGGCTAAAATAAAAGAGTAATGCCGGAATCGATTGTGACGAAAACATCCACCGCCAGTTATCTTCGACATCCAGCAGCATGTAGTTTGAAAAGTACGCCAGCAATATGCCCACTACAATGGAAAGCTGATAAAACGACACCGTGGTGCCGCGCATGGGTGCGGGAGAAATCTCGGCCAGGTAAATCGGACAAACGAGTGCCGCGGCCCCTACCGCCACACCACTCAGCATCCGAAAACCTATAAACATCGGAAAGTTTTCGGCCCAGCCGGTGCCCCCGCCTGTAACGGCAAACAGTATGGCACAGATCATCAGCAGTTTCTTGCGCCCCAGCCGCTCGCAAAGCCAGCCACCCAGCACAGCACCTATCGCTGCTCCGAGATTGATACAGCCCACGGCCCAGCCGGTTTCCAATTCGTTCAGTCCGAAATGCGCCTGAAAGAAACCGACCGTTCCGGAAATAATTACCAGATCAAAGCCGAATAGTATCCCGCCCAGCGCTGCAATAGCACTGAGCAGGTAAACATACCCCTTATTAATCTGAACAAGCCCTGGACCATTCAGGCCGGAAATACGCAGACCTGTTTTGTCCAAATTGGAAAATGTACCTGGGGCGTGTGCCATAATGGGTGTTTATTTTAATGAAACGTCTGCTTCCTTACTCAGGAAATCAGCCTCTGATTCCGTCAGACCGGCGGCATCCCAGGTAAGCAGCGCTTCGTCCGGGACGATATCGATCGGTGTGATGCTCGACGCCGATGCGGATGATTCGTGATAACCTATATTCGTCGACCGGTTGTAGCACGAAATCAGCGACCAGCGCGCATGATCCGACAGGTTAGCCTCGGACCGGTGCAGGATATTGCTGTGAAAGAAAAGAGCGTCACCGGCGTTGAGTTCTACAAACACGTGCTCCATGGTTTTCAGCGCCAAATCCACATAGCGCTGCGACGCGCCTACCTGCTCTCCCGAGAAACCATGCTCCACCCGGCCCATTTTGTGGGAACCTTTGATTACCTGCAGGCAACCGTTTTCAACATTCGCATCCGTGATAGCAATCATCACCGACATGAGCTGCTCGGGATAGAGAAATTCATTTTTATACCAATATCCATAATCCTGGTGCCATTCCCAAGCTCCTCCTACCCGCGGCTCTTTCTGCATGAGTTTGGAATGGTAATGGCAAACTGAATGGTCATTGTCGCCGGGCTGACGATCCAACAGCTGGTCCACCGAACCCACGAGCGTTTTGCCCCTCGTCAACAACCCGTACACATCATCGCCCGGCTTGTACCACAGCGAAAGCTTGCTTCGCTTGCCGGTACTGTCGTTGACATTGATGGCATGCTTACTGATCATCGCGTCGTCGAGCGCAATGCGGTAAAGTTTCGAAACCTCCTCGTTATCATAAAACCCGCGGACGATCAGATAACCGTCCGTATGATACTGCTGAATTTGTGCGTGGGTCAAAAGTTGCTTAGCCATGGGAATGGGATTAGGAATAGTACTTTAACATTTCAAAATTCAGCTATTCCATGAAATAAACGAATGAACGATTTTGTCTAAAACATGGATTATTTTACCTTTATCACATCCGTTATTTCTCTTTAAAACACACATTATGCGCAAAAGTAGAGGCTTCGAAGGCGAGCTCATCATCGAAATACCCAAAGTAGCCACATCGAACTGCGAGCAGCTGCCACTGATCAGTCAGTTGTTCATCTCCCGAATGGGCTATTATCCCAAAGCATTGCACCATTACTATCAGCGGCCGAATGGTATTTCACAGGCCATTGTGCTGTATTGCACTGACGGTCAGGGCTGGATAGAATTGAATGGAAGCACGTCGCAGGTACATGCGGGAGAGGTGTTTGTTCTGCCCGTCGACGTGCCGCATTCGTACGGGGCCGATCCGCAAAATCCATGGAGTATTTACTGGCTACACATCAACGGTGCGCTTTGCGGCGCGGCAGCAACGACGGTCATGAACCGTGATGACGAGCCGTTCAGGGCCATCCAGGTAGGTTTTTCCGACGAGCGCAATGCACTTTTCACCCACATCGCCAACACGCTGCTGAAAGGATACAGCGCTTCTAACTTGCTGCAAGCCAACCTCGCATTACCGCATTACCTCTCGTCGTTCATCGCGCCCGAGCATTTCGGCTCACAGAAAGCATCGGCATCCGATGTAAGCCCTACCGAAAAGGCGATCAGTTATATGCAGGACAACCTGTCAAGTTCCCTTTCACTAGATAATATTGCCCGTTCGGTAAATCTATCGGTCTCCTTCTTTTCCCGGAAGTTTAAAAAAGACACCGGCTACGCGCCGATCGAGTATTTCAATTACCTCCGCATTCAGAAGGCCTGCCAGCTGCTGCATTTCAGTACCTGGCGGGTCAATGAGGTGGCCTCGGCCATCGGGATCGACGATCCATTCTATTTTTCGAGGCTTTTCAAACAGCAAATGGGCCTGTCGCCGGCACATTACCGAAAAAATAAGGGTATAGACCGGCAGTAAAAAGCGGCCGTTACGGAATTATTGTACATATTAAGACTTAATCTAATCACCATCGAACATGTTTAAAAAAATCCTGCTCGCCCTCCTGGCCGTTTTTATCATCATTCAATTTATCCGCCCCGAAAAAAATCTCTCCGACGACCAGTCGATGAACATCGCGACGAAATATGACGTCCCGGCCGACGTAAAAAACATCCTCGAGGTCGCTTGTAACGACTGCCACAGCAACAAAACTGTTTATCCCTGGTACTCTAACATACAGCCCGTGGCATGGTGGATGAACGAGCATGTCGAAGACGGCAAGCGACATCTGAACTTCTCCACATTCACCAGCCTTTCCATCGCCCGGCAGAACCACAAGCTGGAAGAGACGGTAGAAATGGTAGAAGACGACGCCATGCCGCTCAAATCATACACCGCATTGGGTATGCACCCGGAAGCCAAGCTCACCACCGCTCAACGCGAACGCCTTATTCAATGGGCAAAGGCGCAAATGGATACGCTGAAAGCGAAATATCCGGCCGATAGCCTGGTCATGCCGAAAAGAAAGCCCGAACCAGGGCAACACTAATCCCACCCAAAAGCGACGGGCAGCTGTGTCGTTTGCAGCTGCCCGTTACCGGTTTAATTTTTGAAAATCCTCTGTGTAAAAAGCCTTTTACTCCCCTGCTCCACATGCAGGAGATAAATCCCCCTGGCTACGTCAGGTATCCGCATCCGGCCGCTGCCGTCCATATCGTGCCGCATTACCTCCATTCCGGCCATGTTCGTGAGCCTCACCGTGGCTTTACCCGTGTGGGGAGGCATTTGCAGATCCACGTAATCGTTCAACGGGTTCGGCCCGATGCGAAATGCGACATCGCCGTTGCGATACAAAGCGATGATTTTGGAATACTCAAACTTCCCGTCGAAATCGACCTGTTTCAAGCGGTAATAGGCCGTAACCACCGGCGCCTCGGTGTCGGTGAAAGTGTAATAATGCGCTACGGAGGTGGTGTTTTGCCCCTTTAATTCCCCTATCGTCCGAAAATCGGCGCCGTCAACAGACCGCTCGATCTCGAAACGCTCATTGTCTGTCTCCGAAACCGTTTTCCAATAAAGCTGCGCCTGGCTTTTGCCCGATTCCTTCACATAGAAATCCGCCAGTTCCACAGGCAGCGGGTCTTCGACGGGCAACGTGGAATGGGCAAGCAAACGAATGTACGCAGCCTGGTAGTAAATAGCCGGCTCGGTGATTTCCCAGCTGTTTGTCGGCCAGCCGGTATTGAAGTCGAGGTAGCTTTTCTGGCGCGGCTGGCCGAACGGCGGCGACTGCCCGCTGATCGTGTAGTCGGCATTGGGCCCGCCCACCACGTAACCCGGCGCCGGGCCGTTCGGCGACGTCAACGCATTGTCGTAAATGGTACCGTCGTTGAACCACGTATGGTAAATTTCGTTGGCGCACCGGTCGCCGCCCACTCCATACATGTTTGACAAATACACCATTCCCTGCGGATTAACCCCATGAAAATAATGGATCTGCTCCGCAGCCTTGCGTGTGAGGCTGGCCGCATTGCCCAGCCCTGCTTTGAGCATGCTCCGGTTCACATTGGCATAGTCGGCCTTAGGCATATTGCTGCCCCAGTGGTACGACCAGTCGGGCATAAATGCACGGTAGAGGTCCGCCGTTGTCCAACCGAAGAAGTCGTTCCAGTTGCCCTCCACGGCTGTTCCGGCAGAGGCCAGGATTGCCGACGCGACGGTTGGGTTGGCGCCGGGAAGCTTTGCGTAGCGCAGCAATGCATCCTGTAATTCGGTAGCGTCCACACCCCAGTAACCGGAGCTCATGACATCGGTACCCGCGTAATTATTAACCACAAACTGATTGTAAATCGCATTGCCGGTACGCTCGAAAAGGTAAATCGCGGCGATCACCATCATGCTGCGCTGCGGTCCCACGCCTACATCGGCATCACCCGAAACAATGCTTCCGTCATCGCAATTGGTTTGAAGGGTACCGGCATTAAAAAACGGCAGTACATAATTGAAGCAGCTCGCCGCTTTGGCTTCCAGCTGGCCCGCATAGGCCGCGAGCGCGGGGATACCCGCATACACGAGGGCTGCATGCGAGAACACGGAAGCAATCGTGGCCGACGCCGAGGTACAAACAGGACCATAGTAGCGGCCATCCACATTCACACTCGGAGGCGAGGAAATGTTCTCGCTGTAATTCCGGCTCCCCATTTTGTTATGCGTACTGCCGTCGGCATTGGTCATTTTGAAAAGCCAGTCAAGCTCCCATTTCACTTCGTCGAGCAGGTCGGGAATGCCGTTTTTACTTTCGGGAATATTAAAGTTGTCGGTAAAAACAGTCGGATTTTCCTCGTAGGCGTACAGCAGGTCGTGCAAAGGGCTGTGGGTGAACGACACATATTTATTATAGTCACCAGCATCGAACCAGCCACCGGTGAGGTTCTTTTCCAGCGCCGCATTGCCCTGGTCGTACACGTACCGACATTGCTGGTCCTGCAATGCATTCATGAAATTATTCCCGTCGGTCCACTTGCTTTGCGCGTACGGGGCCGCTTTCGCCATGTTGCAGCGGTTGTAGTAGAACATCTTCACAGCCGCCAGCATCACATTGCCGTAAGGATTGGGCGCAATTTCAAAAACCGCCGAACGCTGATTACCTACCGGATCAAACACATAATAGCTGCCCGTGGCCGTCAGTGCCGAAAAATCAAACCACCAGCCCTGATCGCCCGAATTGGCCTGTGTACCCCCGCTATTCCAAACGGTAACCGGACCGCTGAACGCTACCGCATTGGTAACACTGTTGCGCACTTCCATTGTAGCCGGCGGTGTGTAGCTCAATGCGGCATTGTATCCCACAATCGGGTTGCTAAGCACCGCCACCTTCTCTGCCGCAGGCGCATAACCAAACTGGTCGACGTGAATAAACTGGCTGATCTGCGCGACTCCCCGCACCGACAGCGTCAGGCATAGTAAAAATGCAAGAATACCCTTCCCTGGTAAATGGAGGTAATGTTTCCTCATGGCTGCATGGTTTGATTTGAATGAAAAGACTGTGTCAGGAATAACAACAGAGGCGGCAAATGCCTTTTTCAACTAGGATGGGAGTCGTTTTCAGTCCGTTTGAGGGCTGAAATGCATTCAAATTTATTCTTAATATTTTATAGAACAAATAAGTACACGCCATAGAACTTATTAACCGGGAGCACTTTTTGCTATTTTAAAATAATACAAAAAATTATTTAAATTTTGATTTGTTTTTCCTATAATTGCATAAACAACTATTGGCTAACTTACAATCGCGAAGCACATGCCGATCTATCAACAACTAGGAACCATCCCGCCCAAACGGCACACGCAGTTTCGCAAAACCGACGGCGGGCTTTACTATGAAGAACTCTTCGGGACCATCGGTTTCGAAGGCATGTCTTCCCTCCTCTATCACACCTGGCGGCCCACGCAAGTGAAATCGCTCGGTGAGCCTTATGACGTGGCGCCGCGCATTGCGGTAGCCAACAATATGACCATGCGAAAGCTGATCGGCTTCGACGTAAAACCCGCTGCCGACTATCTCGACAGCCGCACGCCCCTGCTCGTGAACCGCGACCTCATTCTGGGCCTGGCTGCTCCTACCGGGGCGCTTATGCCCTACTTTTACAAGAATGCCGACGCCGACGAGCTGCTTTTCGTGCACCGGGGCTCCGGCAAGCTGCGAACGCCTTTCGGACAGGTGCCATTTACCTATGGTGATTATGTATTGATTCCCAGGGGCACTATTTACCAGATCGAATTCGACGGGCCCGACAACCGCCTGCTCTACCTCGAATCGCATACACCGATTTACACGCCTAAGCGGTACCGCAACCATTTCGGGCAGCTCACCGAGCATTCGCCGTTCTGCGAGCGCGACTACATTCTTCCGCGGGATTTGGAGACTCACGATGAGCACGGTGATTTTCTGGTTAAGATCAAAAAGCAGAGCCATATCCACCCTGTAACCTACGAAACCCATCCGTTCGATGTCATTGGCTGGGATGGGTACAATTATCCCTGGGCGTTTTCGATTCACAATTTCGAGCCCATTACCGGTCGCATTCACCAGCCGCCGCCGGTGCACCAGACATTCCAGACCGACGCATTCGTCGTCTGTTCGTTTTGCCCCAGGCTGTACGACTACCACCCGTTGGCAATCCCGGCGCCCTACAACCACAGCAATATCGACTCCGACGAGGTGCTGTATTACGTCGACGGCGACTTCATGAGCCGCAACGACATCGCGCAGGGGCATATTACCCTGCACCCGGGCGGCATCCCGCATGGCCCGCACCCAGGCGCATACGAGCGGAGCATCGGCAAAAAAGAGACCCAGGAGCTGGCCGTGATGGTTGATACCTTTCGGCCCCTGATGCTGACCGAACAGGCGATGGCGATAGACGACGGGCGGTACTTTGCCAGTTGGGCCGGATCGTAACGTAACGACTTTTTCACGAATGGTCAGGAGTAGTCAAGCGTTGTCAAGTATAGTTAGGAGTAGTCAGATATAGTCAAGTATTATCAGAATAGCAGCATTGACCCTACGGCAACAATTGACTCCATGACAATTCCCAATTTAATGACAGTTACCCAACCACTTGGTCCCAGACGCAAATGACCAATCTGACAAGGCTCGACAACACCTGACTACCCTGACAATACCCGACTACACCTGACCACACATGACTACACCTGACCACACCTGACAACACTTGACCACACCTGACAACAAACTTAAACACAGTACCATGTCCACCCTAACAGCACCAATCGCCCCGCCTGCATCGACCGATTTCCTGCCGATTAACGGTACCGACTATGTAGAACTCTACGTAGGCAATGCGCTGCAATCGGCACATTATTTCCGGAATGCATTCGGGTTTCAGCCGCTCGCCATGGCCGGGCTTGAAACCGGGCTTACCGACCGCGAATCATACGTGGTGGTGCAGGACAAAATCCGGCTTGTTTTTACCTCACCCTTGCACGGCGGCACGGCTATCGGCGCGCATATCGACCGCCATGGCGATGGCGTAAAAGCCATTGCATTGTGGGTAGATGATGCCAAAGCCGCTTACCGGGAGACCGTCAGCCGGGGCGCGCGACCGTTTCTCGAACCGGTAACGGAGAAAGACCATCATGGCGAAACGGTCAGATCGGGCATCTGCACTTATGGTGATACCGTACACATTTTCGTGGAAAGGAAGCATTACGAGGGCATTTTCCTCCCCGGATTCGTGGCCTGGCAACCCGAACACTCGCCGGAGCCCGTCGGGCTGCGGTATATCGATCACATGGTCGGGAATGTGGGCTGGAACGAAATGAACCGGTGGGTGAAGTTTTATGAGGAGGTGATGGGGTTCAAAATGATGGTCTCCTTCGACGACAAGGACATTTCGACTGAATATTCGGCGCTGATGAGCAAAGTCATGAGCAATGGCAACGGACGCATCAAATTTCCGATCAACGAGCCGGCCGAGGGTAAAAAGAAATCGCAGGTGGAAGAGTACCTCGACTTTTACGGCGGCCCCGGCGTGCAACACATTGCCGTAGCCACCGACCACATTGTCGACACCGTGCGCGCATTGCGCGACCGCGGCGTAGAGTTCCTGCGTGTGCCTACCGCCTATTATGACGATTTGATCAGCCGCGTAGGGCATATCGACGAAGACATTGCCAGTCTCCGCGAGCTCGGCATCCTCGTCGACCGGGACGACGAGGGCTACCTCTTGCAGATTTTCACCAAGCCGGTCATGCCGCGGCCTACCCTGTTTTTTGAGATTATCCAAAGAAAAGGGGCACAATCGTTCGGAAAAGGCAATTTTAAGGCATTGTTCGAGGCGATCGAGCGCGAGCAGATGCTTAGAGGCACACTTTAATGCAAACCTCCCATGAACCAGGATTATGAACAATACACCGAAGCTGACCACCGGATGTGGAGACAGCTTTTCGAACGGCAAATGAAGCAGCTTCCGCACATTGCCAGCCGGGCTTACCTCGACGGGGTCGACAAGGTACGGTTTGTGGCCGATCATATCCCGCATTTTGAACATGAAACCAATCCGGCGCTGCGTGCATTGACGGGCTGGGAAGTGTACGTGGTACCCGGGCTTATCCCCCACCGTGAGTTTTACACGCATTTATACAACCGGCAGTTCCCCGCGACGAGCTGGCTGCGAAAACCGGAGCAGATCGATTACCTCGAAGAACCCGATATGTTCCATGACACTTTCGGACATGTACCGTTGCTGAGCAACCAGGCATTTTGCGACTTCATGGCGCATTTGAGCGAGGTTGCATTGAAGCATATTGACCAGGAAGAAATTCTTCAGCGCATTTCGAGGTTGTATTGGTACACTGTCGAATTCGGGCTGATCCGCGAAAATGGCGAGTTAAAAATCTACGGCGGAGGTATCATTTCCTCCTCAGGCGAAAGCCGTTATTGCCTGAGTCACGATGTGCCGAAAATCGATTTCGACCTCGCCCTCGTGCTCGACACGCCCTACCGCATCGACCGCTACCAGGACCACTATTTCGTGATCCAGTCCTACGACCAGCTTTATGAGTCGGTAACGGGCATCGAGCCATTATTGGAAGCCTATCTGGCACAACAAGCCTAAATCTCCCACGCAATGCTAAAATCCTGGCTTCCCGTACCACCCGATTCCGACTTTTCGATCCATAATCTGCCCTTCGGCATATTCAGCGACGAGCGCCCGGCCCGTGCGGGACTGGCCATCGGCAATTGGGTCGTGGACCTCGCCGCAGCCTACGCATTGAATATGTTCCCGCAATATCCGGAGGCCGGAAGCGCTTTTCGAAAGCCTGCGCTCAATGACGTGATGGCGCTCGGTCGCGGCTTTTCGGAATATGTGCGTAAAATTGTTCAAACTGCATTATGTGATCACCAGTCGGACCTGAAACAGTTTGCCGATCACCTGCTGATCCCGCAAAAAAAAGTCCGGATGCATATGCCGCTCAAAGTCGGCAACTATACTGATTTCTATTCGAGCGAGGAGCATGCGTTCAGCGTCGGGCAGCTCTTCCGGCCCGACAATCCGCTGTTTCCCAACTGGAAGCACCTGCCCGTCGCTTACCATGGTCGCGCATCCTCCATCGTGGTTTCAGGCACGCCGGTACCAAGGCCCCGGGGACAAACCGGCCAGTCAAACGGCACGCCGGCATTCAGGCCGACCAATGCATTGGATTACGAGCTCGAACTGGCGTTTGTGATCGGTAAAGACTCGATGATCGGCCAGCCTATTCCCGCCGACGAGGCAGAAGGCTACATTTTCGGCATGCTGCTTTTGAACGACTGGTCGGCGCGCGACATTCAACGATGGGAGTACCAGCCGCTGGGGCCATTCACGAGCAAGAATTTCGCTACCGGTGTCTCCCCGTGGGTCGTGACGTGGGAAGCATTACAGCATTTCCGCACACCCGCACCAGCACAGCAGCCCGAGCCATTTCCCTACCTCACCCATCATCCTCGTCAGAACTTCGATCTTTCTTTGTCCGTCAGTATTAACCCGGCCAGTTCGGAGGAATTTTTGGTGTGCCAAACCAATTCCAGCGGCATTTACTGGACTGCCGCGCAGCAAATCGCTCATCACACGATCACGGGTTGTAACCTGCAAACGGGGGATCTGCTCGCTACGGGGACCATCAGTGGCAACGGCATTTTGCAAAAAGGCTGCTTGCTGGAAGCCACCATTAACGGTACACAACCTGTAAAACTCCATGAGGGCACCGAAAGGCGCTTCCTGGAAGATCAGGACGAGGTGATCATGCGCGGTTTTGGACAGAAGGACGGCATCCGGGTCGGATTCGGGGAATTAAGGGGAAGAGTGCTCCCTGCACTCCACTAGCTTTTACCGATTGGTTTCTAAGGTAAAATCCCTATCCCGCCCATTTGTAAAAATAAATACCAATTGGTATATTTGTTATATGAACGTAGGAACAACCAAGGCCGAGCGCACCCGGAATTTCATCATTGAGAAAACCGCCGAGATTTTCAACCGGAAAGGCTATGCGGGCACCTCCATGTCGGATATTACCGAAGCGACCGGCCTGACAAAGGGCAGCATTTACGGAAATTTCGAAAATAAAGAGGAAGTAGCGCTGGCCGTATTTGAATATAACCGCTCGCTGGTATTCAACACCGTACAGGCCCAGTTGGAAAAAGCGGAGACTTATTTTGAAAAACTGATGGTGTACGGCCGCGTGTACAGGGATGTGATCGCTAACGTAGGTGATCGCGGCGGCTGCCCGATCCTGAACACCGCAGTGGAAGCGGACGATACCAATGTCCCATTGCGGCTGAGTGCGGCCAAGGCACTGTTCAGTTGGAAAAAGAACATTGTTGCCATGATCGAAAAAGGGACCGAAGCCGGCGAATTCCGTCAGGGCGTCAATGCCGAGCAAATGGCCGTTTCCATTATCGCATTGATCGAAGGCGGAGTGATGCTTTCAAAAGTCACCAATGACTATGGCAACATGGACCATGTGCTGGCAACGGTACAAGCGCTCGTAAGAGTCATCAAAGCATAAATCAATCGTAGCCGCGCAACTGCGCTGGCGCGGCTACGATTGATTAACAATTTAATGCCCTTCTTCTTCCTCCGAGTTTTTCAGCTTCGAGAGCAATGTATAAGCACCCTTCAACACGAACTGAGGGATTTCACCTGCGCCAGCCGGCATTTTTACTTCTGTAAAACCATTCTCGGAGATACCCCTGGTAACCTCCACCATATCGAAACTCCTTTCGCCTTTGGGGTCTTTTACAAAAACATAAGATTTCCCCTCAAAATCGACCACGGCTTCGTCCGGTAGCGCATTCACCGGGTTGGCACCCGTTTCGATGATCGCTTTGACGAAATTCTGCGGTAGCAAAGCATTGTCCTCTTTTTCAAGATGGCAGTGCACCCGCACGGTGCGGTCATCATTAATTTTCTGATTGATCAGGTAAACTTTGGCCAGATCTTCCTGTCCCGGATTATTGCTCACGCGGAACCGCACCAGTTGCCCCAGCTTCACTTTTGGAATATCCTGCTCAAAAACAGACAGTTCCACATGCAAGTGATCGGTATCTACAATCTCGAACATCACATCCGTCGGGTTCACATATTTGCCCAGGTTCACATTCACGACCGTCACCGAACCCGCAATGGGCGACCGGATGGAAGCAACACTCGTAATATTCCCCTTTTCCAACCCGGCCAGGTCCACACCCGCCGTTCGGACACGCTCCTTCAAACCTGCCAGCCTCGCCCGCAACACTTTCAATTCCGAAGCCGACTGCTGCAATGCCTTTTGCGCATTCACATTCTCCTTGCTGAGGTCGTTCTGCCGCTGGTACTCCTGCTCGGCAAATTCCAGTTTGCTGCGTGTTTCGAGGTAATCCTGCTGAATGGGAATAAAATCGGGGTTTTCGATCACTGCTAACACTTCCCCTTTTTGTACCTTCATCCCCTGCAAAAGCTCCGATTTACGCACAAACCCGCCTAGCGGTGCCGAAATGCTCACCAGGTTCTGCGGAGGAATATCGATCACCCCGTTCGCTGCTACCGTCCCGCTCAGTTTCCGGACAGAAAACCCGCCCGTTTCAACGCCGGCAGTTTCGTATTGCGCGGCTGTGAGTACTACATGATTCGACTCCTCCGCTGCGTGCTCCGCCCCGGCCTCGGCGGCTTCTTTTTCGGTCTCCGGCTTGCAGGAGGCTATTGCCAGGAAAAGTACCAGGCCTAATGCTATATTTTTCATCGATATATTCAGATTACTGCTCATTTAAAAGGTATTCTATTTGGATAACCGACTGATTATAAACACTCAGTAAATCGAGCCAGTTGAGGCGGATGCTCAATGCGCGGTTCCACGCCTGCCCGTATTCGATGTATCCGATCTCGCCCGATTCGTAGGCTTTGGTCGCATTGCTTTGAATGGTACCCGCCAGCACGAGCGTACTCGTTTCGTACAGATCGAGGTTTTGCCGGGCTGTTTCCAGACTTCGGATGGCCTGTTCCAGGTCGCTTCCCAGTCTCAAACGCGCCGTTTCGACTTCGTTTCTAGCCACCTGCTCTCCTATTTGTGAAGCTTTGACCCTCGCTTTGGAAGCTCCATTGAAAATTGGAAGCTGCACGCCTATCTGCACCCCCTGGAAGCGCTTGCCCGAGCCGTAGAATATTTCTCCGCTGCCCGTATTCTGAAAGCCCGTGAGCGACTGATTAAAATATCCGACATTAAACTCGGGCAACATCGCCGCTTTTTGCACGGCGGTTTGCCTGTTCCTGATTGCCGCCTGCTGCACGAGGTAGCGCAGGTACGGATTCGCGCTCAATGCGGCCGTGTCGGGCGCAGGTATGGCCAGGCCCCTGCGTGTAAGCGAGTCGGTTTCGGCTTCTGCAAGTGCATTGCCGTTCACCAAAGCCTGCAATGCCCGTTGCAAATTGTGCAGGTCGCCCTCATTCTGTATCCGTTGCGCGCGAACGTCTCCCAGCTGGCTTTGCGCTGTAACATATTCCAGCTGGTTGGTTTCCCCGGTTTTGAAACGCATTTCGGCCGCTTTTACAAAACGCTCCGCCCGAAGGAGCTCGGCATTCAGTAGTTTTTGGCGGGATTTGAGCAAAACCTGTTGCTGATAATTGGTTTTCACCTCCTTCACCAGTTCCGCTTTGGTCATTTCCAGCGCTGCCTTCGCCCCGTTCACTTCCTCGGACAGCAGCGATCTGCGCTTTCCAACGGCCACAGGGTTTGGTAGGTTTTGGGATAAAAGAAAATGGTTATCAAACTTGACGCTATTGTACTGCCCGCCCATCCAGGCCAAATCCGTTTTACCCGGATCGCCGGCGGTTTTCATTAACGCCTGCTGATAGCCTATGCGATACAAATCACTTTTAATCAGCGGATTCCGCTCCAATGCCTCGTCCACAGCCTGGCGAAGCGTGATTTTCCGGGTCGGCAATGCCTGCTGGGCACTGGCCCGATTGGGCAACAGCATCACCAACATAACAGCAGCAGCCGCTACGGCCATTTTACCGCCGCGCCCTGATCCCCAGCGCCTTTCGACGATCCCATACCAAACCGGCAGGACCAGCAGCGTAAGCAAGGTTGCCGACACCAGCCCGCCGATCACCACGGTTGCAAGCGGCCGCTGCACCTCCGCTCCCGCGCTCGACGACAGCGCCATCGGCAAAAACCCGAGCGATGCCACAAGCGCCGTCATCAATACCGGTCGCAGGCGCGTATCGGTCCCCTCGAAAATTACTTTGCGCAAATCCGTCTCGCCCGATTTCCGGAGCAGGTTAAACTCCGCAATCAGCACGATGCCGTTCAGCACCGCCACCCCGAACAATGCGATAAACCCGATCCCGGCCGAAATACTGAATGGCATATCACGCACCCAGAGCGCCAACACGCCGCCAACCGCCGAAAACGGAATGGCCGTGAGCACCAGTAAGCTCTGCCGCAATGAATGGAATGTAAAATAGAGTAATACGAAAATCAGCAGCAATGCCACCGGCACCGCTATGCCCAGACGGCTGTTGGCTTCCTGCAAATTCTGGAACTGCCCGCCATAGGTCACAAAATACCCCGGCGGCAATTTGATCTCCCGATCTATACGCCCACTCAGCTCATTTACAATACTTTCCACATCCCGACCCCGCACATTGAATGCGACGGTAATGCGGCGTTTGGCATCCTCACGCTGGATCTGGTTCGCACCGGCCAGCATTTCGATGGTAGCAATCTGCCCAAGGGGCACTTGCTGGCCCTCCGCATTGGTAACGAAAAGCCCGCGAACGTCGTCAATGCTCCGGCGATCGGCCTTTTGCAGGCGCACCACGAGGTCGAAGCGTTTCTCGCCTTCGTAAACCAGCCCCGCGCCAGCCCCGGCAAATGCGGTATTGAGCGTGCGGTTTGCGTCGGCGATCGGAATTTGAAACTGCGCCAGTTTATCTCGGTCGAAGCGGACCACGATCTGCGGCAAACCCGTAACAGACTCTACATAAACATCTTCTGCTCCCCGCACCGTGCCCGCAAGCTTACCTATGCGTGCGGCCTGGCGTGCAAGCTCGTCGAGGTCTTCCCCGAAGATTTTGACTGCCACGTCCTGCTTTACGCCGGTCATCAGCTCATTGAAACGCATTTGGATGGGCTGCTGGAAACCAAATGTGACCCCCGCAATGGATTCCGTGAGTACCGCCTGCATTTTCTCTGCCAGCTCCTCTCTGTTTTCAGCCTTTTTCCAAAGCGACTTTTCTTTCAGAATCACCATCATATCGCCGGCTTCTACGGGCATTGGGTCGGTGGGAATCTCGCCCGACCCGATTTTACCGACTACTTCCAAAACCTCGTCGGGAAAGTTTTTTTGCAGCACTGCTGCAGCCTTGCGTGTAGCGTCGATCGTTTCGGAAAGCGAGCTGCCGGTAAGCACGCGCATTTCAACCGCGAAATCTCCTTCATCCAGCTGCGGGATAAACTCGCCCCCCATCCGGGAAAAGACCCGGAAGCTTCCGCCAAGCAGCAAGACTGCTACCAACGAAACCACCCATTTTTTCCGTAGTGAAAAATCCAGCGCCGGCAGGTAAATGCGGCGGAAAAAGCCGACGATCCGATCGGATATGCCCGGCTTGTATTCATTTTTCTTGCTCAAAAACAGGGCCGACATCATAGGAACATAGGTGAGTGACAGGATAAATGCGCCCAGGATTGCGAAACTGACCGTCTGCGCCATCGGTCTGAACATCTTGCCTTCTATCCCCACGAGCGCCAATATCGGCAGGTAGACGATCAGGATGATGATCTCGCCGAATGCAGCCGAATTCCGGATTTTGGAAGCCGATTCGTACACTTCCCGGTCCATTTCGTCCTGCGTGAGGCGATGCGTGTAACGTTTGGAAACAATATGGTGTAAGGTGGCCTCTACGATAATGACCGCACCATCGACGATCAGCCCGAAATCGATCGCTCCAAGGCTCATCAGGTTCCCTGAAACGCCGAAGAGGTTCATCATACTGACCGCGAAAAGCATTGCCAGCGGAATGACCGAGGCCACCACCAGCCCTGCCCGCATATTCCCGAGCAGGAGGATCAGCACAAAAATGACGATCAGCGCGCCTTCGACCAGGTTTTTGGAAACAGTACCTATCGCATTGTTGACCAGCTTGGTACGATCTAAAAACGGCTCAATCACCACCCCCTCGGGCAGGCTCTTGCGGATCTGTGCAATGCGCTCTTTCACATTACCGATTACCTCCGACGAGTTAGCGCCTTTCAGCATCAACACCAGCCCTCCTACCACTTCTCCCTCGTCGTTGCGGGTCATGGCACCATACCGCACGGCGCTGCCGAAACCTACTTCGGCAATGTCGCGGATGAGCACCGGCAGGCCGGTCTCCGTTTCACCCACCTGGATTTTACGAATGTCATCCAGTGAGCCTATCAACCCTTCGCTTCGGATGAAATAGGCATTGGGTTTCTTATCGATATAAGCTCCGCCGGTATTCTGGTTATTCTGTTCCAATGCTTCGAAAATGCGTGCAATGGAAATGCCCGCGCTCCGGATCCTCAGCGGGTCGATAGCTATTTCATATTGTTTCAAAAAACCGCCAAAACTGCTCACATCCGCCACTCCGGACGTTCCCAGCAATTGCCTGCGCACAATCCAGTCCTGAATGGTACGCAGCTCCATAGGCGAGTATTTGTTTTCAAAACCCGGCTTGGTATGCAAAACATATTGGTAGATTTCCCCCAAACCCGTGGTAACCGGCGCCAGGCTGGGCATTCCCGAACCTGGCGGGATCTGTTCCACGGCACTGTGCAGCCGCTCCGACACCTGCGCACGTGCCCAGTAGACGTCGACGTCGTCTTCAAAAACAATGGTTACCACCGACAATCCGAAACGCGAAATCGAGCGGATTTCCTCGGTGTGGGGGATGGTCGCCATCACCGTCTCGACGGGAAAAGTAACCAGCCGCTCAACTTCCTGAGCGGCCAGCGACGGGCTTGTGGTGATGATCTGCACCTGATTATTCGTAATATCGGGCACAGCATCGATCGGCAGCCGGGTGAGCGAATAAGCTCCCCAGGCCACCAGGGCAAGCGTGAATATTCCGACCACCAGCTTATTGTGGATCGAAAAATGAATGATTTTATCTAACATTTCTGATTTAAAAAGAATGGATATACCGCGTCACGCCGGATGCTCGAATGCAACAGGCGAACGACTTGTCCGATAAATGCCCCATTAGGGCGCGGATTATACCCTTTCCTGCGGCGGTTGCCAGATCCCGGCCATGTCGCCGGCGTACAGAATTTGGAGGTAGGAGAAACCTGCCGGCGGTATCAGCTGAGAAACAGCATTTTCGGGCAGGGATGCGACGGTTGCACTGATGGTCACACTCGCGCAGCACGCACATATGCAAAAGGGCGAACACAGGTCAACTGCTTCCTGGTGAGCGCCTCCGGCAGCCGCAACGATCACTGAGGTTTTCGCACCGCTGCTATCGGACAACGGCAGGGCCTCGTCCTGGCAGGGAATGCAGGAGAGCGCGAGCACGCAAAACGCCAACAGATATGCAACGATGACCTTCATGCCTCAAAAGTAGGGGAAATGCGCATGCAACAGGTAGGCAAAAACAAATTCGCGGCAAGTAAGTCATGCATTACCGTTAATCAGCCGTTAACACCGATGGTAATTTAGTTACTGAAAATATAACATTGCCGGGATCACAACCTATCTGCTTTTTTCTAAATTTGACGCTATTCCATTTAATAACCAATCGCAAAAACCATCAACACAATGAAAGTAAAGTATTTGCTAACCATGATCCTGGCCGTTACAATCTTCGCCGTAACCGCCAAAAACCTCAAAACAGCCAACGATCTTATCGGAACATGGAAATATACGGTTTCCAACGTGCCACCCGAGTACGAAACCGGCTTCATGACGTTCGAACAAAAGGACGACAAAACCACCGGCTACCTCGGCCAGCAGGAACGTATGGAAATGAAGGAACTAACCGTCGACCAGGGCAAAGTGACCTTCAAACTCGACTTCCAGGGCGGCATCCTTACTGTAACCATGACGCAGGACGGCGAAAAACTGAGCGGCACAATCGTTTCACAAGACGGCGAATTCCCAATCACGGCTACCAAAGAGCCCGCGAAATGAGGGATCTGCAAATCAACAAAAAGCCGGGAGCAGCGCTGCTTCCGGCTTTTTGTTTGATATTACTTCACCCGCACGTACTTCTCGATATTCAGTCGCTCCACACCTGCCGATTCCACCTTCTCGACGCCGCGCTGCACCAGCGTATCGTTTTGAATCGAAATCGTGAAGTGGAACTCATTTCCTTCCCAGTCACGCGCGGTGCAATATTCCAGTTTTTCGGTGTAGGCGCTGTCTTTCAAAGTGTAAGCGCCGCCACCGGCCGAAAAGCTTGCAGTGGAATCCTTGCCTTTGTTCAGATCGTGCTGCAAAAAAGCAAAGTGGCTGCCGTTGATAACTTTAATGAAGGAAACCTTCTGCGTGTAATCCGTTACCGTCGTGTCGCCCTTCTCGATCAATGTGCCGCTCAGCAGTTTCCAGGTGCCTTCGAGTTCGTTGGGAGTTTCTTTTGCGTCTTTTGGTGCTTCCTGGCTTCCACAGGCTGCCAGCATCGAAGCGGCAAGCAGCAATGCGGTGTAATGTCTTTTCATAACTGGTTAAAATGTTAAGGGTTCTTCATGTAAATACTAATGAACCGCCCAAAATCCATAAAAACCCGCTATTTTCATAACATTCACTGATTGCGAGCCGGATAAACGACTTTTGTAGCTTCCTCGGCCCATTGCCATAAACGCTCTGCCACGGCCTTATCCAAGGCGTGCGGTTCAATGGCTAGTTTGGCCGGATACCCCCGGTACCCACCCGGCTCATCCGGACTATAAAAATCACCTCCATTAACATCATCAGCTACGGCCGCGTACAACGACGGCAATGCGCCCTGCCACGGATCCATCAGCTCGCCGATACGGTCGATCGCCGCATTGTATTCGCTCTCACTCATAAAGCGAGAAAGGTCCGTCTTGTTGGCGCCCGGCTGCGCAGCAACTGATGCCACCTGGTCACCCGTCGCCTCTATGCGGCGCTGCAACTCTACCGCAAACAGGATATTCGCGAGCTTGCTCTGGCAATATTCACGAAATGCGTCGTAGGAATGCTCCGATCGCAGGTTATTGAAATCGATCGTTCCCCGCAAGTAGGCCATGCTACTTACAGTGACAATGCGCGAACCGCGGGTAGCATTCAGCAGCGGGTATAAATGGCCCGTCAATGCATAATGTCCCAGGAAATTCACCCCGAATTGCAATTCGAAACCATCGTCGGTTTTGGAAGCGGGCGGCGTCATCACCCCCGCATTGTTGATCAGGATATCGAGTCGACTATGTTTTTGGATAAATACGCCGGCGAATTCGCGCACAGCATCGAGGTTAGCCAGGTTCAGAACCGCGATTTCAAGACTTCCTTTCCCGCCTTGCGCACGCAAGCGCATCTCTGCCTCCTGCGCATTGTGCTCGCTCCTGCACGCGAGCACCACATGCGCCCCGGCTTCGAAAAGTGCTAATGCCGTTTCATACCCTATTCCGGTGTTTGCCCCGGTCACGATCACCGTCTTGCCGGTCTGATCGCCAATGTTCTTTTTTGTCCACATAATACGAATGATTAATGGGACAAAATTCCGGAAAAGCTGCCGGCGACAGCTACCAATTCGAAGTCAAAAACTACAAAAATCAATCCGCCGCAGCCTGGCGAAATTGCCGGGGCGTCATGCCGGCCGCATTCTTGAAAAAGCTGGAAAAGTGGTTCGGCTCCTCGAAGCCAAGCCTCCAGGCGATTTCGTTGATCGTCCAGTTGGTACTTTTCAGGAGTATCCGCGCCTCCTGGGCAATGCGCTCACTGATGAGCTGTGAAGTAGTCTGCCCTGTGGTTTCTTTTAATGCTTTGTTCAGGTGATTAACATGAATATTCAGCTGCCGTGCAAATGCCGAAGGAGCATTGAACCGGATCACCTGATTGCTCAATTCGATCGGGAATTGTCTTTCCAGCAGCTCGGCAAACAAGGCAGTGATACGTTCGGCCGCATTCGATCCGCTTAGCCGCTGGCCTACGGCGGGAGCCATCTTCTGGGCGCTGTGTATCAATTCCATCAGCATTGTCCTCAGGAAATCATATTTGAAAGCATAATCACCATCCAATTCAGCCAACATCCTCTCAAACAGTCCATTATAAAACAAAATATCCTCACCTCGAAGATTAATCACTGCGGCATCCGCCGATTGAAACACCGGATAATCCTTCACATTACCGAACCGGCTAAAAAACGCCTCTGTAAAAATGCAGACGTACCCGCTCTGCTGCTCATCGATCCGCTCCCAATGATAGGGAATCATCGGATTCGTAAAAACCAGCGCCGAACCCGTCACTTCTATGCATTGATCGGCATAATGAATCCTGCTATGTCCATTCACCAGACTGACCTTAAAAAAATCCCTTCTGCTATACGTCGCCGGCCTGTCCCTGGAAACGATAAGCTCCTCTACTTTGAAGATATTAAAATGCCCCACCCCGCTCTCTCCACTTTCCGGCGCGCGGTTGATATGCTTGTAGAATGATTTGAGTTCGAGGAATGATGACATGGGGCAAAGGTACAAAAATCAAATCATACTACACTTCTTCCCATACAGGTTACAGAAGTAATTAGGATTGTAACACCTACAAAGCTCGATCACCTTCCGCTCAATAACCATACCATACCGCCCATTCATTCCGTGCGATCACTGTCATTTAAACAACATTGTTTTGCAGCCAGTTAAAATCAATTTTTTCACGTAAATCAATTTTCAAAAATGACTTTAATTCAAAAATTTCCATTAGGATTGGCGCTGGCTACTTGTATGATAATGAGTAGCTGCTCAAAAGATGATGTACAGGTGGCGCAGCCAGAGAAAGTAGCAAGCGGTTTTAACAACGAACGTGGCGGCGGTTTGCAAGGCCTCCCGACAATCCCTACCACAGACGGCACAGCGGGCATTAACATGCTTGTAGCTGATTGGAGTTTTTCTCAGCAAGGTAATCCAGTGGAGGTAGGGACTTCAACGAAAACACACCTGTGGGGAGACTCAAATTTTCCTTGGACTAAACCGTTCCTTAATCCCCCTGGTGCAAATAATAACAACCCAAATAATTTTGTCACTATCATGTCGCAGGAGAATGTCCTCGCTAATGACGATAAAATAACTACCTCTTTTGCCACAGCCAAAATCAAACATCTGAAGCCGGGTAAAAAATATGCTCTCACAGTCTCTGTTGCGAGTAGTATCTGCATTAGAAATGGAGAACCGACAGTATACTCACCGGCGCCCGTATTCAAGTCCCGGGAACGATTAGTCAAAATTTGGGAAGCGGCATGACCCCTTTTGATCTGAGAGGGAAGCAAGCTGAGTGGGTGACCAAGACTATTACTTTTATTGCACAGGGCACAGAAGAAACGGCTACTTTTTTGCAATATGTAAATATGGAGCCGCAGTTTTATTCGACTCACGACAAATATCTTACTTATATGCATGCATTTGTTGGCGACAACGCCATCGTTGAAATACCCTAATTTAAGTCCAAATAAACAAAAATGAGTTGTCCGACGGTCAACTCATTTTTTGTTTAAACATATCCGATTCTGCTTATCCTCACTCATACCCCTTCACCGCCGAATACCCATTCATCATCACATTCACCGCCCTGGCCCGGTATACATCCGGGTCGGTCGGCGCGGTGGTGGCGAGGCCGTCGACATAGCGGTTGAACATGCAGAATGCGGCAGCGATGAGGACGGTGTCGTGGATCTGGCGGTCGTCGGCGCCGTGCTCGCGGGCGCGGGCGATTTGCTCAGGTGTGACGTGCTTGCCCCCGCGCTGGACGCTGCCCGCGATAGATAGCAGCGCTTTCATCCTGTCGGAGAGTGCGGTTTCGCCAAAATTCTCTTTGACACTTTTGACAAACGACCAATCCTCGTCTTCCAGGTAGGCGCTCGCAATGGCTCCGTGGATGGTCTGGCAGAAAAAGCAATCGTTTTGGGACGAAACGTAGGTTCCGATCAGCTCGCGTTCGCCACGGCTCAACCCTTCGTCGGAACACATCAGCGCATTGGCCAATGCATTCATCGGCTCGGCGGTGTGAGGACTGAACCGCATCGGGCCCAAAATGCCCGGAAAACCTTTTTCAAATTCGATATGTGGCATCGGTAAAAGTTAATGATTGAATGATAAGGTCAGGTGTGGTCAGGAATTGTCAAGTATAGTCAGATATTGTCAGGAATGGTTAAACGTAGTCAGGTGTGGTCAAGAATTGTCAAACGTAGAGTCAAATCAGTATCTGACAATACTTGACTACACTTGACCATTCCTGACAATACATGACAATTCCTGACAACACTTGACCATTCCTGACCATCGAAAATTAAAGCGCAGCGCCCGCCAGCTTCGTACCTTCCACTCGTGCACGGATCTTTTCGAATGCGGTTTCCCGCGCCGTTGAAATATCGTCGGCAAAGGGAGAAAAGCCGCAGTCGTCGGTAGAGCCGAGTTGGTTGAGCGGAATGTATTCCGCGGCTTGCAAGAGCAGGTCACGGATTTCCTCCGGCGTCTCGATTCTGGGATTCAGGACATCCGTCACGCCCAGAAAGACACGCTGCCCTGGCCGGATGTTATGCCGGATCGATTCCAGAACGGATACTTTGTCCTTCTCTCCCGCATATTCCAGGTAAAAATTGCCCGCATTCAGTTGAAAAAACAGCGGCAACAGGTCCTGATAAGGCACATCGGCGCTGTGGGTCGAATCGTGGTCGCCGCCGGGGCAGGTGTGAATGCCGATCCGGCTCCGCTCTTCCGCCGTAAAACGATCGAGAACCTGGTTGTTAAGCGAGATGAACTGTTGCAGGAGCCCCTGGCTGGGATCGAGTTTCAGGGCCAGCCGGGCTTCGGTGAAGTCGATTTGTACGTTGTAGGCTTGCTCGTTCAGGCATTTGCGGATATCGGCCTCCGCCTGATCGAGCAAATCGGCGATAAACTGGCTTTGCGGGTAACCTTCGATGCCGCCAGCCGGGTACAGCAGGCTCATTGCCGAAGCGGAAATAACGGCTTGCTTGACAGGCAATGCAGTATGCTTCCGTGCCTCCCGGAGGTAATCCACCGCAAAATTGCGGTATCGAAACGGCCCCGACGTCAATACGGGCAATTGCCTCGTGTGTCCGTCCTCAAACGGGATTACCACGCCCTCGCTACCCAAGTTCAGCAAACCGTGGATCGGGTAGGTGGCAAAGCTGGGTTTGCTTTGCTCTCCATCGGAAATGACGGGCGAGCCGGTGCCTTCCAGCGATATGATGGTCTCGCGCGTGGCCTGTGAAAAAAGGCGGGCGAGGTCGTCGGAGGAAATTTCTGCTTTGGTATAGGCCTGCATGGCTTGTTGCAGGTAAGCGGGCCGCGGAATGCTTCCTATCGGCTCGGTAGGTATAGTTGCCATTCTGAAAGAAATGATACGATGAATAAATAGGTACATACACGCACACGAACACCGCCGGATACGAGTAACCCGGCCGCGGCAAATGCATTTCAAATGTGTTACCCGATCATTTCCGGTGGAGGCGTGGTACAATTGGAGACATCGGCCACCGCGATGCGACACGGTTCCGCAAAACGGATCGGCCGATGAGGCAGGTCGATTTCCCCTACCCGGTCAGTGTGGTTCTGCGTGCCCGGCAAATAGGCCTTTGCCAGGTCCCCCATCGTTTTCAACACGCTCCCCAGGGGTGTAAGCGGCGTTTTGGCAAGCTGCATCTCCTGAATCCTTTCCGACAGTTCGGCAAAACGGTGCCAGGCCGATGCTTCTGCCTGAACTGCCTCATTCCGTGCTGCCGTACCGGCCGTTTTGCCAGCAAAAAGTACGGCTACCGACCACCCCATCGAATGGGATAGCAGCAGTACTATCAGGCCGAGGCTGGCAACCGTTTTCATAAACAGGGAGATGTACCTTAAATCTACAAGAATACCGTGTCATTTCTTGTAGCAATTATTCATTTCATTTAAATCTATCCACAAATAATCCCGTTTTAAACTGGGTATTTCAAAAAACTCACATGAACAAGGCCTTGACCGCAAACTAATTCTAGACAAAACCTCCATGTATCCGAAAGTGAATAGTATTAGATTTACTCCGATAAACCCTTTATTCGCTGATCCGCCTTCTGCCGGGATGGACTCCCGTTTACTGAACCATGACGCTCATCCGTTCCCTCCTGTTTTTGCTGGCATTGAACGCGGCCCCTGCATTTGCTCAATGGGATCATTTACTTCATAAAACCTATCCCCAGCGTTTCAGAAACCTTGATACCGTCTATATCAATACCCTCAATATGCGGGACACCACATCCGCGTTCGCGTTGGTCGCTTCACTGAGGGCATTTGCGGTGCAAAATCATGACAACGACCTCGAATTGGAAGCCGATCTGCTCAAAGCCTATTACCTTACCTATTGGTACAAAGGCCAGACAGAACGCATCACTGCAATGCTGCAAGATCTCTCCGCAAGAGCTGCCGCACAAAACAACGTCCAGATCAACACGCGGGCGCACAAAGTGTTGGGGGATTACTACTGGGCGGACGTCAAGAATTACGAACTGGCATTCGAGACTTTCATCAAGCAGGAAGCGCTGCTGAACACAGTCAGCAGTGAGGAGCTTCCCGACAAGACTTACCATTTGACAAACATTGCTCATGCCTACCATAACTTTTCGGATTACAAAAAGGCATTGTCGTTGTTCCGGCAGGTTTTAACTTTGAAGATCAACCCGGACATGCACGCCGGCCACAATTCGGCACTTTACACGATCGGCGTTATTTTCCGCCAGCAGGGTAATATCGATTCGTCCGATCACTATTTCAGGCGGGTGATCCGCAGGGAGTCTGACGGCAACTACAAATTCTGGGCAGCTATCGCGAAAGGCGGACTAGGCGAAAACGCCTATATTCGAGGCAATTACGCCGCTGCCCTGCCGCTATTACAGGCCAATATCGACGAGGCTGTCGTGCAAAAAGACTTAGGTCTGGCTGCTGAATCGCTCATTATCCAGGCCAATATCTACCTGAAAAACAACGCATTCGATAAAGCCGAACAGCTGGCCATTCTCGCTCGTCGGTACCTAAGCGACACCTACCCCGATCGTTACCGGCACTTCCAGGACCTCTACCCGATTTTTGTAAAAATACATGCAGCACGCGGCGAGGCACGGCTTGCCGGAGCTTACCTGGACTCCGCATTGTTTGCCCGCGACAGCCTGACCAACAAGTACAATGCCAAACTGATGATGCGGGCCCAACAGAAGATCGATTTGCAGAAGCATCGTTCAGAAATGGAGAAAGCCGATTCGGAGAAAAAACTCAAAACCACCGAACGCAACCTATCTCTCCTGCTGGTACTGATCGTCGCGGCAGGTTCGGTGTATGTGTACATTACCCAGCGAAAACGGCACCGTCAGGAGCAGCATTTAAAAGAACTGAAAATCAAACAAAAAGAGCAGGAGCTCGAAAACGCTGCATTACAGCTCAATGAATTTGCCCGTAATATTTCTGAAAAAAGCCGGCAGATCGAAATGCTTGAAAACAAGCAGGGCCCCGATGCCGAGGCCCTGACGAAACTGCGCGAAAGCACAATTCTGACACAAGAGGATTGGGATTATTTCAAAAAACTCTTCGGTAAAGTCCACGGCGATTACCTGCACCGGCTGCGCGAGAAATTCCCCGAGCTAACCCAGGGCGAAATGCGCTTCATCGCACTGGCTAAACTGGGCCTCGGTTACCAGGAAATGTCAGCTACCCTAGGCATCAGCAGCCACGCCGTGCGCACCACCAAGTACCGGCTGCTGAAAAAAATCGACGTGCCCGACGACCGCAGCCTGGAAGAGGTAGTCATGGATATATGACCTATTCAATCGCCACTTTTTGAGTTAAAATACCCGCATTACCCTGCATGCGCATGAGGTAGAGACCCTTCGGTAAATCGCCGACGGGAAAATCTGCCTTTCCATTTACTAGCTTTCGGCGTGCCATCACCGTTCCCTGCGCATTCAACAGCTCCGCATTGCCTGTAAGTTGATCGGTCCCGGTGGTCTCAATTCGCAAGACCATACTCGCCGGATTAGGATAAACCTGCATTTGAACACCATTGCGATGCTCTGCAACGACGATCTGACTAAATGCAAACGAATCATCGAGGTCGATCATTTTCAAACGATAATAGTTCAGACCAGCCATCGGCGCATTGTCGGTTGCATTGTAACGATGCCCTCCGCTACCCACGGCCGCTGGTTGTTCCGGCAACATTTCCCAATGACGGGCGTCAGCGCTGCGGTGGATTTCGAAATGGCTCGTGTTAACTTCCTCCGCAGTTAACCATTCCAGTTGCGTAGCATTTTCAACCCTTCTGGCCGAAAAACTGACCAGTTTCAAAGGCAGCGGATCGGCATTACTGATAAAAAATCCGCTGAAACCGGTCACATCGAAACTGATTTCCCAGCGGTTCAGGCTGCCGTTCCAGACAATATCTCCGTCGTTGGGGTTGATCGTCGTGGTATCGCCGCTGTACGATCCGGGTTGCCCGGTAGCCGAAGTGCCGTGGTACTGGACGACCAACAGATTAGCGACCCCGGTACCGTCCGACGGTGACGAGGGCAGTTTTGCCCCGCTCACTTCCAGATTAAAAGCATCAAATTCGGATTGATTAAAAAACAGCTTAACCCGCGCGGTCGCATTGGCTGCGTTATCGGAAGGCAGTATTTCGTAATGCCGCTGTACCAATTTTAGTGGTCCGGCCGTGAGCACGCCCGCATCCACGAACGTCTTCGCGCGCACATTCCCGCTCACGGGCGCGCCGCCCGCCGGTGTTACCTGCGCGATCACCCGGCAACCTGTGGCCACGAATCCGTTGGTTGTGCCAGCCGTGATGGGTTGAAAAACCTGATCACCGTTTTGGGACAGACTGCTTCCGTCGCGGTAGGATTGCAGCTCATAGGCGCCCATATCGGTCGTAAGATCGAAGGTGCGCGGCTGACTGGCAATATCGATCGGCGGGTCGACCAGGTTGAACCCCGCATTAACAGCCGGACTGCAAAGCGAAAGCCGAAGGCCATCATCGGCAGTCATCCATTTGTTGTCGTCCCCATCCGGGTCCGGCTGGTTGGCAAAAAGAACATCCGAGCTCAGATTGCCGATCCCGGCGTGCCCGCCCTGCACCAGACTGAAAGAGACCGTCGGATTTGCCACCTGGTCGAACATCCCGGCCCCTTCCGAAGCACTATTCCCCCATATTACATTATTGACGAAAACCGGGTTTGACAACAGAAAGTTAAAAACGCCTCCTCCCTGCGCCGAAGCTGAATTACGCGCGACGGTGCAGTTCAGATAAGTCGCCCCGGTTTTATATGCATTTAGAACACCTCCGCCGCTGCCATTAGTAGCGGCATTGTCGCTCATAACACAATTACGGAATGCGGGAGCAATCCCCTCACCAGCCAGGATCACCCCACCGCCCTGCTCGGCACTGTTTCCCGTGATCACACAATTCGAAATCACCGCCGAAGAAAAGTATAATACCACCCCGCCCCCCTGGGTTGCCGGAATCGAAGCGCCACGTATGGTAGGACTGATTCCCGTGCCGTTACCGTTTCCATCGCGGATAATGAAGCCATCCAACTGCGCAGTGGGGCCATTGTTGACCGACACCACCGTGTGATAGGAATTGTCGCTATTACCACCTACACCAAGGTCTCCGGAGAGGATCGTTTGATTAAACCCGGGATTCCGTTGCGACAATGCCGTTTCATTCCCCGCAAAGCCGCCGTAAATCGCCAGGTTATCCAGCAGGTAGAATGCATAATGCCGCACCCCGAAAAGAGTGGTATTATAGGGCGTACCTGTCGGAACGTAGGTTCCTGCTTTCACCCATATTTCCGTAATTCCTGAGCAGCCCGAGGCCGCGTTCAATGCTGCACTGAGGCTCCCCAGCGCATCATCCCATCCCGCACCCTCGCCCGCTGAGCCCTGAGCTACATATAGCCGGCCGGCGATTACATTCAGCGTTGCGCTGTTGGACGTTGCGTCTCCGCACGAATTGGTCACTTTTACCTTAAATTGATTGCCCTGGTCTCCCGCGGTAATATTGTGGACAGTTAAAGTTGCCGTTTGAGTACCGCCGTATTTACCGTCGTTCGAAAGCGGTGTGTTACCCCGGTACCATTGATAGGTGGGCGTTTCGAGACTAGTAGCAGCCACACTGAATGTCACTGAAGAGGAACCTGCGCAAGTGGTGATTTTGACAGGATGCGTCCCGATACCCGGAGCTGTCCCGGTCAGGATCGCCGCCCGCGCATTGGCGTCCCCGCTGGTCAGGTAGCCTGCCATGACGTTCACACTTCCGTTTCCGAGCCCACTGGTTGTATAAATAGCAGTGGCTCCTCCATTCGCCTGAATCATACTTTGTGCCGACGAAATACTGCCGTTCACTGCGCTGAAACTCACAGGTAAGCCCAGCACGGCGGTAAGGTTGCCGACAGAAACGGCTCCGCCCGCCGAGTTGGTCAAAAAGCCGGCCGCTACCTGGGTCTGTGTCTGCGAGCCGACGCAGAGCACCGCATTCGTGATAGCGGGCTTCAACACCAGCCAGGGGCTCGTTGTAAGTGTCCCACCTCCCACGGTACCCACAATCCGCGCGGCTTCACTGCATGTCCCTCCCGCCTGTGGGTCGGTGTTGCAGCTCCACCAGTTGTTCGTGGCATTAATCGCCCCATCGCTGAACTTGCGAATCGACAACGCCTCCTTCGTTGTTCCATTGATGGTATTTCCTGAAAACGCATTATACTGAATATCTGCTGCAAAGCTGCTGGAGATTGAAATAGCGCCACCCTCGCCACCGCTAACACTGGCCCCAACGCTGTTGCCGATGAACCGGTTTTTCTCAATTTTCGTGTAAAACGACGGACTGGCCGCCGAATAGCTGGCTTTTAGCCCGATAGCCCCACCGGAAGTCGCGAAAGAAGCATTTACCGTGTTATTGGAAAAAACACAATTTGAAATCGTCACACTTCCTGCCACGGGGTCCGATCCGCTTCCATAGTAATCGATTGAAATGGCACCACCTGTACCGCCGTCGCTCGACGCATCAATGAGCACCGCATTGTTGGTAAATGTGCAGTTCTCGACCGTCATTGTACCACCTCCCGACATAGCCAATGCACCTCCTCCGAGGAAGTTGGTCATGTTATTTTCAAATGCACAATTGGTTATGCTGATGTTATTGCCTGGTCCTCCACACAGAATGCCCCCTCCGCCGTAATGATCGGCGGGGTTCTTGCCATTGGTAAATTTGATGCCTGAAATCGAAACCTGCACATCGTGTATTGTTCCCGGCGGATTGATCAGGAAAATGCGGTCCTGCATCGTGGTCGTCATGTTGATGACGGTAGAACCCGCACCCGCACCGACGATGGAGATATTTTCTGCTTGCGTCCCGAATACAATCGGGCCCAGCGTAAGATCGTAGGTGCCGGCTACAAGGTTGATGGTATGCGGTCCTCCACCCAAGGCGTCAGCGGCCAGAATAGCGCCGCGCAGCTGAGAAGTGGCGGTGCCATCGGTCGTCTGAGTTACATTGAAGGTATCGGCGGCAACTGGTAAACCCAGGCTGGTCAAAAGCAGTCCCGACATGATGACCGACCATCGCAGTCGTTTGGTAAATATCAATTTCATAGGAATGTTCAAAAAGGGAAATAAGGGAGGGTGCGCTGCCGGAGACTTTCAGGCAGCGCGAACGTTTATCCGATCGTCGGATCATCCCCGCGTGAGCAGATCATGAACTCCATTGCCTGGTACGGCATCATGTTACTATGGGCTTCGTCGTTCCCCGTTATTCCGATTGCGCCTGCACCCATCACCGATCCGTTACCCTTTTCTTTTGCGTAGCTGTTGGAGGATGGACGTGTATTTGAATTGACCGCCCAGCCGCAATTGTTAGGCTGCTGCGAATTGCAAAGCGGGTTCACCAATGCCTTGTGGTTATGCGTCGGGATTTGCTCTTTGGTTAGTTTCACAGACGGTTCGCCTGCCTTTTCTCCCAACTTGTATGCGCTGAGGCCTGGTGGTGTGCCACAAGAAACCAGCGCGCGACCACGCAGGTCAGGAAGCCGGAATGTCCTGTTTTCCACGCCTCCATAGGTGTACCCGAGGACTTTGAATAAATCAATAAACTGACTAAGCGGCAGCTCCCGCCCATCACATTTCAGCCACACGCCTTCATCTACGCCACGGCCAAATGGCCTGATGGCGCCGGTAAATTCGTTTACCTCGCGGTAACTGCCGTCAGGATGCTCACCCGTAACCGCGATACAATAGTTGAGTGGCAAATAAGGCGACATGTTGTTGTGTGCCAGGTCACCGCCCTCCTCTTTAATTGTGTTAGGGTGCATTAAATTATTCGAGTCCTTCACATAACCTACATTCGAGGCCCAGAAGTGGCCCAGGGGTTCGAACGTATCTACCCCATTTGAGCTTGCGACGGCAGAGTGATTGTGGGCAGGCATTTCCTTAATGGTAAGGACGTGCTTTTCTGCGCCGGCACGAAGAAAGTCCGGCCGGAGGGGGCTTCCATTGGCGATCATTACCCTGCCCCTCAGATCGGGAAGACTAAAATTATCCCCACTGCCGCCGAACTTATAACCCAGCATCATAAACAAAGTAATATTATTCGAAACGGAATAGATTGCGCCGTCACATTTGGCCCAGCCCCTGGGGGCGAAGGGAAACGCGAACAGCCTGATTTCAGAGATAAATTGAGACATAAGAATGTTGTATTAAAAGTTTGGGGATTTCAGCCGCGGCTGGGGAATATGCCTTGTAGTGCAATGATAAACGACACCGCGAACATCGGTATGCGGTTCTCGTGTTTCTCTCCTTTTCCTTCGGGCTGAATACTCTCGTTGTTCATCTCGATCTTTCCGGGAGTGGAATTGTACAAAAACCCCTTGGTGTCGGAGGCGCTCCAAAGCCCGGTCGCGGCGTCGGGGAGATTAGCGGCATTAGAGGTGCTGCATGCCACCGCATGCCTGTGTTTTGGCAAATTTGAGACGGTTAGCGCCACTGCTTCCTCCCCGCCAGGCCTTCCGAGATTATAGCCGGCGCCCTCGCCCAGCGGGATTCTAGACCGCAGATCGGGCAGGCGAAACATGGTATCGCCGGCGCTACCGCCGTAAGTAAACCCGATCAATGAAAACAAAGCCTCATACTTACTCACCGGTAATTCGGTACCATCGCAAAGGTGCCAGCCTTCTGGTACGCGCTCACCGGCGAACGGGTGGATTTCTCCAACGAAACTCTCCATAATGTGAAAGGTTTTTGAATAGGTAAATGATAGAAGATGTATAAAATCCGGTTTGGATGAACGGGTGCTGAAAATACCGCCCCGGATGTTGGCAAATAAAGTATGAGATGTCACCGAAGGCCTAAAAAACGGTGTCACAAAAACGTCACAATTATCAAAACGTAGTCACAAAAGCACAAAAACCCGCCCTGAATCATTTCAGGATGGGTTTTGTTGGTTATCTAGTGAAATTGTTAAAACTATGTTACTCCCCGAAAGGTCGCCCTACATACGCGTGCTCCCAAGCGCGAACTCGCTCGACATCATCCTTAAAAACACCCATTTTCCCGACGGTCTTCTGAGCGAAGCCTCGCAGGTCCAATGCCTCGTTGAATGGACAGACAGGATTCCGGTTTTGGTATTTCAATTCAAAAGCACGTTCTACGATTTCAACGAACCACTTATCCCAGCCGATCTGGAAAACAGCGAGTGCGGGTGGCTGCAACAACCATCTGTGACGGTAAGGCTGCTGCTTTCAGACAATGTAGTTACGGATCAGCTTGATGAACGCGTGTTCGTTTTATCACGGAACGAAAGTGATAAAATCAAGAAAATTTTCATCAGAGAGTAAATAACGAGACAAATGCCGTCAGGCATGCAACATTGGTAGTAAATCTGCACGACGAATATTGGCCAAATGCCCTTGGGCATGCAACTACAATTGCATCGCATGCCACATCGCCACTGCACTGTTGTTACATCCCTAACGGGATTTTCATCCAACCGTAACCCGTTCCATTTCTACCAATGTTGCATCGCTACGCGATTTCCCCAGCATTCAGTCATTCACACATCGCTCCGGCGACCCGGTCAATCATTCAACCATTCAGTCATTGTTAATACCCCGGATTCTGCGGTGCCAGGTTTGGATTCACCTGCAACTCTACCCGCGGCAGCGGCATGAGGTAATCCCTGCTGGCATTGAATGTCTCGTGAGGTTCCAGCGAGTTGGGCCCTTTGAAAACCTTCTCGCCCAGGTTGCGGCGCTTGATGTCGTACCAGCGCTTGTATTCGAAGGCCAGTTCAAGGCGGCGTTCATCGAGGATCAGATCAATCATCGCGTCTTTGGCTAAACCCGCTTTTACATCCTCCGGGAAGGTCGTTTGCTTGCCGGCCCAGTTTCTGGCCCGCGCCCTAACCTGGTTAATATACCCCAATGCCTCCGCATTCGGTCCGTTTACTTCCACTGATGCTTCCGCGGCAATGAGCAGGATTTCCGCATAGCGCATGGCCGCATAGTTATGATCGGAATAGCGGCCTTCGGAGTTGGAATTACCCGCGAAACGGGCATACTTGGCTATATGCGGACGTTTGGTATTCGTAAACTCCGTGTAAGGAACGAGCTTACCGCCGATGAGCAGTGAATCTTCAAAACTCACCTCCTTGCGGTAATCGCGGTTGTCCCAGGTAGTGTACACTTTCAGCGACGGCACGATCACGCTCCACCCGCTGCGCGGCGCATCGCCCCCGCGTACGCCCGTCATAGGCGCCATAATGTCGTCATTAGCACCGCCGTCGCCCGATTTGAGACCCAGGAAGTCGATGTCGAAAATGTGCTCTTTCATATTCGGGGCTTGCGGCGCTTTGAACAGCGTTTGAAAGTCTGCTTCGAGCGCGTAGCCGAATTTATCCTTGTTATCAATCACCCATTTCGCTTCGGTGTAAGCCTTTTGGTACTGCCCCATCGTAAGGTATACCGACGCCAGGTAGGAAGCAGCCGTTCCCTTGGTGGCGCGGCTCCGTACTTCCGCCGGCTGCTTGTCGGGCAGCCATTGTTTCGCAAATTCCAGGTCGGCAATGATATTGGTGTAAACCGTAGCCGCAGGTGTTTTGGAAATCGATTTGACAGACTCGGGGTTGCTGATAAAGTAATCGATGTAAGGAATATCACCGAACACCTGCACGAGGTGGAAATAGGCAAATGCACGGATGAAACGGGCTTCCGCCATCAGCGGATTGCCTGTATTTTCGGGCAGGCCAAGCTGTTGTGCACCGAAAATCGCCGCATTGGTGGAGCTGATCACCTGGTACCAAACCGGCCAGAACTGGTTGACCATGTTATTGTTATCATCCATGTTAAAGTCGTTCACCTGCTGGCGTTCGGCAGGGGTACCGCGATCACCGATATCCTCCATATCGCTTCGGAGCATGAGCGCTGATACGAACTGGCGACCGTAAAGCCGCTCGGTGGCGATCCAGCCGTAGGCGCCCATAATGGCCGTTTCCACATCTTTGGAAGTCCTGAACAGCGATTCGGGCGCGAGCAGGCCCACGGGCTTTTCGTCCAGGTCCGCACAGCCCAGCAGCAGCGCAACCGCCGCGGTCAGGAATATTGATCTATTGAATAAATGCTTCATTATGATGTCCGTTTAATGCTTAAAAACCGAGGTTGAGGCCAATGGTGTACGATTTTGCGTTCGGGTAGCTGCCGTAGTCGAGGCCGAGGTTACGGTTGCTGTCGGTATTGCCGTCCGACGAGTAGTTCACTTCCGGATCGTAGCCCTTGTATTTGGTGAACGTCAGGATATTCTGCGCGCTGGCGTAAATGCGCAGTTTGCTGATCCTGAGCTTTTCCAGCACTGGTTTAGGAAAATTGTAGCCGATAGCCAGGTTTTTCATCCTGACGAAGCTACCGTCCTTGACCCACCTCGTAGATACCCTCCGAGTACGGCCTACCGCCGCTTTCGGCACGTCGGTATTGGTATGGGTTGGCGTCCAGCGGTTCAATGCCTCGGTAGTTGCATTATTGATCGCCGAAAGCAGGTTGAGCTCCATCAAAGTATAACTCAGCAAGTCGTTGCCTTTCGAAGCCTGGAAAAACACATTCAGATCAAATCCCTTGTAACTGAAATCGTTGTTCATACCCCAGGTGAATTTCGGGTGCGGGTTACCGATAATGGTGCGGTCGTCGCTATTCAGCATGCCGTCGGGCTCCCCGGTAAGCTGGCCGTTAGAGTCCTTTTTGCCGTTAATATCCCTGAACTTCTCCCCGCCTGCAACCGTCTCAAAGCCGCCGCCCGGAATAAAGCTATCGCCCTCCTGATACACGCCGTCGTAGATCCAGCCATAAAAACTGCCTACCGGATAACCTTCGCGCAGGACCTGCGTCTGCCCCATCCCAACCATGTGGCCTGGCGCCGAACCATATAGAATGTCCGTTCCTGCGGGTAGTTTCAGGATTTTATTTCTGTTTAAAGAAAAATTGATGTCCGTGCTCCATTTGAAAGCCCCCACCAGATTGCGGGTATTCAATGTAAACTCGATACCCTTGTTCTCGACTTCGCCGATGTTCTGCAACTGGTTGGTATAACCCGAGTACTGCGGCAGCTGCACGCTGAACAGCAAATCTTTGGTAACACGCCGGTAGTAATCGGCCACGAGGTTAATGCGGTTGTTGAGGAAACTCACATCCGCTCCCACATCGAACTGATGCGTCGTTTCCCAGGTAAGATCGTCGTTTGCGACGGTGGTCGGACGGACCGCATTTACCGGCGTGCCATTGATGATCGCGTACACGTTCGAGAAACGCGCCATCGTTTGATACGGCTCAATGGCCTGGTTACCCGTCAATCCGTAGCTCACACGCCATTTCCATTGGCTGATCGCGGAAATGTTCTGCATGAATGGCTCGCTCGACATTTTCCAGGCAAATGCACCTGACGGGAACGTGGCCCATTTGTGGTTCCTGCTGAAATTCGACGAACCGTCCTGGCGAATGTTGGCCGTGAAAAGGTATTTGTCGGCCAGAGAATAGGTCAACCGGGCATAATAGGATGCCAGCACCCACTCCGTCAGCCCCGAATTGGGGCTTTGCCATACCGATGAGCCTCCGAGGTTCCAGTAAGAAACGGCGTCCGTGATAAAATTCTGCCCCGAACCACCCCAGGTCTCGCTGGATGATTTCTGGTAGGAATAGCCCGCCATCACCGACAAATCGTGTAACGCGCCTATTTTTTTATTGTAGGTCAAATAGTTCTCATTCAAAAGCAAAGTACTTTTCGAGCCGTTCACCGTTGCCGCTCCGCCTACATTGCGGCCGTCGTTCAAAGTCGTGGGCGTGAATGTGCCCGTACGGCCGCTGTTGGTGGTCGCACCCAACGTTACCCTGAATTTCAGATCTTTAAGAATATTGTATTCTGCATAAAGGTTGCCCTGGATACGGTCGGCCAGCGACTCGTTTTGCAGCTGCGTCGCAATCGCATACGGGTTATCGATCGGATCGCTGAGGCGCCCCACCGTAAACCGGCCATTGGCATCGCGGATCGGCTGATCGGGCTCGAATTTCAGCGCCGCCGACATGACGCCGGGGGTAAGCCCGCCCGAGCCCTCCTGCGTACGCGACTGCTGGCGCGACACGCGCTGTGCAAACAGGTTCAGGCCCAATTTCAGCCTCTTGGTGGCGTTGATGTCGATATTACTCGTCACCGAATACCGCTTGTACCCCGAATTGAGGATAATGCCTTTCTGATCATAATAGGCACCCGACACGTAATACTTCACCGCCTCGCTGCCGCCTGCTACCGACAATTGGTGGTTCTGAATACCGCCGCGGCGAAAAATCTCGTCCTGCCAGTCCGTATCGGCACCTTGGGAAACGATCGTCGGCCTCGCCTCCTGCACATAGGCGAGGAATTGCTGCGCATTGAGCAAATCGAGGCGATTGATCTCCTTCTGGCTGGAAATGGATGTGTTGAAATCGATGCGGGGTTTACCCGAGGTCCCCTTCTTGGTGGTAACCATGATCACGCCGTTGGCGCCGCGAGATCCGTAAATGGCCGTTGCCGAAGCATCTTTCAGGATTTCAATGGACTCGATATCCTCGGGCGGAGGCAATGTACCGCCTACAAACCCGTCGACTACATAAATAGGGTCACTGCTGGCATTAATGGAGGTTCCTCCGCGGATCCGCACCTTGAAAGACGAACCCGGCTCGCCGTTGTTGGCCTGGATCTGCACACCTGCCGCACGGCCCTGCAATGCCTGAACAGTCCCCAACGCCGGATAAGCGGTCAGTTCCTGCGATTTCACGGACGCAACGGAACCGGTAATATCGCTTTTCTTGACAGTACCATAACCGACAACAAGCACCTCTTCCAACGATTTCTGGTCGGTTTTGAGGGCAACGTCGATCTCCGTACGGCTGCCGGCCTGCACTTCCTGCGGTTCGTAACCTACAAAGCTGTATATCAATGTGATATTCGCATTGTCGACCACCAGGGTATAGTTCCCGTTGGCGTCCGTGGACGTGCCCGTTTGCGTACCCTTGACAAGGATATTCACACCGGGTAAAGGCTCCTTGCTTTCCGAATCCGTCACCCGGCCTTTGATGGTGACCTCAGTACCTGCCTGCAAACCGCTTTTCACCGAAGCCTCCGGCTCACCCGAGCTCCATTTCGGCGTTTCCGATGGGCGGATCACAATATTTTTACCCGAAACCTCATAGGTAAGCCCCAACGGCACCAGAAACTCCTCCAACACTTTGGAAAGCTCCTGGTTCGATTGCTGGATCGTCACTTTCCGGCCCGACTGGATCATTTTGGAACTGAAAATAAACCGGACCCCGGCCTGCTTTTCGATCTGGTGCAGGACTTTCTTCACTTCCAGGTCCTGGGCTTGCAGGCTGATGCGCTTATTGAGCAGTTCCTGCGCGCGCACATCCGCCGCGAACGCATTCGCGACCAGCCAAACCGACATTACCAATTGCGCGACGCTTATCCGCATAAGAACTAACCATTTACGATGGAACTGTACCGGTATTTTCATAAATTTAAACGGTTTTGTTAATTGAAACTTGGCAAAATCTTCCTCCTCATCCCATTTGCATGAGATGTGACGGTCTGCTAACCACTGAGGATATCCGAGCCGGCCATGTTGGCGCATGGGCCGGCTTTTTATTTAGTTATTTCTGCAACCTTTTCCTTCCACCACAATCCGCCCATCAATGCTCTTGTAGCTGGCATCCACTGCCTTGCAAATCAGGTCGAGCTTCTCGTAAAGCGACATTTCGGTGAGCGTGGCGGTAATGGGGCACTCGTCCATGACGTTCTTGTCGTAAATGATATCGATACCATAAGCGCTCTGCAACGCGCTGAACACGGCCGACACAGGTGTTTCGTCGAACTCAAAATGCGGTGCTGGGCCAGCCTCGGCCACTACTTCCGGCTCAGGAACAAGGCTTTTGGTGATTTTGACGGTTTTGCGTACCAATACCACCTGCTGATTGGGCTCGATCACCATGCCCGTCAGCTCCCGGGAACTCTGCTTGTCGGCCGCATCGGGATCTTCCCTCGAAAACACGGCCACCTTTCCGGTTTTCACAGCGACCGAAACCTCCTGCTCATTGGCAAAGGACCTGACCGTAAAGCTCGTACCCAAAACCTTGGTTACCAACTCATTGGCATACACAAAAAAGGGTCTGGAAGGATCTTTGGCAATGTCGAAAAATGCTTTTCCCGAAAGAAATACTTCCCGCCTGCCGCTACCGGTCGGTGTTCCTTTGAAATGCGCAGGGTAACTGATCCTGCTGCCAGGATCGAGCGTAATGCGGCTACCGTCTTCAAGGTCGACGGGTAGCGGCCTCGCCGTAGTATTCACTACTTCACGCATTTCCACTTTCGCAGCGGCCACAAGTTGGTCGTAGCCAATCACCTCAGGCTGCTGGTGACGCAGCCAGAATAGCCAGCCAAATCCCGCCAACAGCACCAGCATGGCGGCAATGCGCACCACCCGGCCCGCGTACCAGGGCGAATGCCCTTCTTCGGCACGGTTGAGGTTCCTCGTTTCCAGCCTCTCCACGATCCGCTCCACCGCTTTCCGTTTTTCGGGGTTGCTGAGCGATGCGTTAGCGGGTCGGATGGACAAGACCAATTGCCTCGCGCGTTCCACCATTTCGCGTTTATCGGGATGCGCAGCGAGCCAGTTTTGCCAGGTTTCGTCGTCTTCCCGCGTGGGGTTCAGCACCCAGTTGCGGAACGATTTATCCCAGACAAACTCCCCCAAACTGAAATCGCGATAACGGTCCATGTTTAAAATTTAGCTTTTTCAAACACCATTAGACCGCTCCCGTTTCGGGATACTGTATTTTTCTGATTTTTTTTGAAATTTTTTAAATGAGGTATTTCAAAATCAAAACGGCAGGGCCAGGACGAGCGAAACTATGGCCTTCCAATGCGATTTGATAAACTTGAATGCTTCTTGCAGCAGATTGGAAACGGACTGGGGCTGAATGTCCATTACCAGTGCGATCTCTTCACGCTCCATATCATTGTAAAAACGCAGAAAAATAGCTTCCTTTTGCCGTTTGGGAAGCTCATTGAGCATTTCCGTCATCCGGGAGGCCAGCAGGCGGTCGTTTTCAGATTCAATCAACTGGTACTCGGCGCTGAATTCGAGGTCGAAAACGATATCCGTTTCATTGTAGTAATCCATGCAATCCATCCGCAGGCGCGACGCAAGCCGGTGCAGGCGACGGCGTAACGAAGCAAGCAGGTAGGGCTTCGGCGGAATTTCGGGGTTCAATGCATCTCTCTTTTCCCAAACACCCAGAAACACATCCTGAATGCAGTCCTTAATCAACTCACCGTCACTGTTAAACTTCGTTCCGTAGTGAAAAAGGAGGTCGTAAGTCCGGTCGATCAGTTGTTCATAGGCAGTGACATCCCCGGCAAGCATTTCGCGCCACAGCTTCTGCTCTTCTTCCAAATACATGGCCGGACGGAGTTCCGGACGGGTGAAAGGCTTCATGAAAACGAATGAATTTTAGCCAGGTATGCAGACAAAAAGCAGCCCCGGCTACATTCTTACTACCATCCATCTCATTTAATCTTCAAACAATTATACACGGCCAGCTAACGCCAGCCCTATACGCCAAGACCCTCATTAAGATTTAAACATCGGTAGCGGGTTCAACGGATGGCGCAAAAAATTGGCGCTGATCTTGCGTATTAAAAACCAATGGAACCCGGCATTGGGAAACTTCCTGCGCAGACGACGAAGCATTTGCGGGTCGGAACCGAATGTGAGCAGGCCCAGCGACACGTCGGTCCAGTCCGCTTTCCGAAACGTTTCGACGGTTACGGGAAATGCTCCATGATAAGGCCGGATCTTGTGGTGCCAATATATCATGGCGGCGATTTCGGCAGCACCGGCACCGCCTTGCGTGGTATTCAGGTAATGCTCGGCTTGTTCCAGAGAAGGCGGAAGGTAGTCGATCGTGCGGGCTGTCCAGATGCCTATATCGTGAAACACGGCTGCGATAGCATATTTATGACGGTTAGCAGGTTCGGTATCCCGCATAACACAGGTCTCGAAAACCCGGTGAACATGGTTGGCATACTTTTCAAGGTCGGCACCGATTTCCTGCCTGAAACGTCCCAGGAGTTCGTCGATAAGCGGTTCATGGTCTCGCATTGCACAAATTTTGAGTGAATGCGATAATTTACAGATAATCAATGCAAAAACACCCATGATGCTTTACCTGCCGCTTCAAATTTTTCAGGGTGCGGGTATTGTCTTTCAGGCCCAGCGCATATTCATCCTTTTTTCGCCTGGCATCACGCAGTCGATCACACTGAAACCCGGATCAATTCACAGCCTCCGGTTCATGCATTGAATCCAACCGTTTGAACATTCATGAGAAGCCCTTGCTAATTGACCGCAAAACCGCGCCGCAACTGACTTGCAATGAAGCACTTTACAAGGTAGTTTTACATTAACTAATCACTTCGCAGTCATGGCAGTAGTAACCTTCAATACAATACAAATTGGAGCAAAAAGGACTTCACTCGTCGCGAGGATTGCACATTTCATCAAGTTATTTGCAAAATCGCCATCTAACTGGATCAGCTTGCGCATAGCAGCGAACATCATGCACGACACAAAGTTTATCGAACAACAGATAACACTGGTCAAGCAAATGGACGACGAGCAGGTAAAAAAGGGAATGGCCTTCATCCAAAGCATGTTGCCGGAATTGGTCAAAATGGATAACGCAATTGAAAAAATTCAAAACCCGGCTTTGAGCATTGCATTCCGACAGCACGAACTGGCAGTATATGATCTGGAAGCAAAATTGCATTTAAAGCAAACAGAACATTTACCCGTAATACCAACGGATCCGGAGCTCCGTGAAGCGCTTCATTATGCCACCGTCATATCCCTCAATTCACACTTATAGTAACATGCCTTTCCATCCCGGCGACATTGTCTCATTTGATTTTCTTATGCCATCGACGGGACGATATCTCACTCATTCAGCGGTTGTCTTATCCTGTACCGAAGTTTACCATCATGATAGCATTTACGTCTGCGCTATGATGTCCTCCAACAATGTCTACGATCGCTTTACATTCAAACTGGACAACTCAATGCTCCAAAGCACGAATAGTAGAGGTACTTCACAAATAAGGTGTCATCTCATTACCTACGTGGATGCAACGAAAGTGCATCCTACCCAAGGAACCCCATACAACCGCCTGACCAAGCAAGCTCTCAAAATGCTCTTCTCCCACATGAACAACAGTACATTTGAATTAGGAAAAACTCACTGAGCCCCCTACTCCCCCTTCCCATTCGACTTATCAATAATCACCGCCAGCAAAATCACCAGCCCCTTCACTACCTGCTGCCAGAATGGTGAGACATTTAACAGTACCAAACCATTATTCAACACCCCGATAATGATCGCGCCCTGCACGGTGCCGAGAATGCTCCCGCGTCCGCCGGAGAGCGAGGTACCTCCTATGACGACGGCTGCAATCGAATCCAGTTCGTAGCTGATGCCCGCGTTGGGTTGGGCGGAGTCGAGGCGCGATGTGACCATGATCCCGCCCACCGCTGCGAGCGCTCCGGCAATGGTATAGACGATGATTTTAACTTTATTGACATTGATCCCCGATAACCGCGAGGCACTCTCATTTCCTCCGATGGCGTAAATGTAGCGGCCAATGCGCGTCTTGTCGGTCAGGAAAACGGCCAGTGCCACCACCACGATGGAGATCCAAACCGGCACCGGAATGCCCAGGAACCAGCCCGTACCGATAAAGAGGAAGGTATCCCCCAGCCCGCTGATCGGAAAGCCACCGGTCCAGAGCATGGTCAATCCCCGCGCGACGGTCAGCATCGCTAGCGTGGCTACAAATGGCGGCACGCTGAAACGCGTAATCGCCCATCCATTGAATGCGCCCAAAGCCGAACCTGTCAGCCCACCCGCGAGAATCGCGCCGAGTACGGTGAATCCGATATACAGGTTTTGAGCAGGTATTTCAATACCGTTTTTGAGTAAACCCGCCGTAATAGCACCGCATAATGCCAACACCGAGCCAACAGATAAGTCAATTCCCGCCGTTAGCACAATCAAAGTCATTCCCACAGAAATGCAGATATTGACCGAAATCTGCCGCATCACGTTCCAGAGGTTCGAAAACGTCAGGAACTTGTCCGACATGATACTTAATGCAAGGCACAAGAGAAATAGTGCGATGAGCGACTGGAATCTCGCAAACGGGAGACCGCTTCCTAACGTCGGCTGTCGGCCGTCGGCTTTCGGCGATTTCTGCGAAGCACCGGTACGCTCGTAACTCGTTATTTCACGCATGTTTTGTAACATTAGAATATTACTCTTTCACATTTATATCAATTGTAAAGCCGACTGCTGATAGCCGATAGCCGAAGTATAGCAGAGCTTTGAGCCTACTGCATAGAGCTTATAGCTTTTTTCAAAATCTTATCTTCCGACGCTTCACTCGCTGAAAATTCGCCGGTTATGCGCCCTTCCGACATTACCAGGATCCGGTCGGAAATGGCCAGAATCTCGGGTAGCTCCGAAGACACTACCAGGATACCCAACCCTTCGTCGGCTAACCGGATGATGAGTTTGTAAATCTCCGTTTTGGCGTTGATATCGATGCCGCGGGTCGGTTCGTCGAGCAGGAGCACTTTGGGACGCGTGGCCAGCCATTTGGCGAGCACGACCTTCTGCTGATTACCGCCGCTCAGGTTTCGGGCTTTCTGCTCTTTGGAGGGCGTTTTAATCCGCAGCTCACTAATGTAGTGATCGGCCAGTTCGCACTCTTTGGCTTCGTTCAGCGTGCCGAGACTTTCCATTTCCTCCAATGTGGTGAGACTGATATTATTCTTCACGCCCAGCCCCAGCACCAATCCATCTTTTTTCCTATCCTCGGGTACGAGCGCGAGCCCGGCCGCGATGGCACGCGCGGGAGAATCGCAGCAAGTGGATTGTCCGCCAATGAGCACCTGCCCACTTGAATGCGCCGGATGCAATCCGAAAATGGATTCCAGCAGTTCCGTCCTACCGGCACCCATCAGGCCAAAAAGCCCGACAATTTCCCCCTTACCGATATTAAAAGAGACGTTGCTAAGCACATTACCTGCCTTCACGCGACTTTTCAGGTTCAGGTTTTTCACTTCCAGCAACGGTTCACAAGCGCCGCGGTCGTTGGTTTTCCGCATCACTTCTATTTTCCGCCCTACCATTTTGCTGATCAGCTGGTCCTGCGTCATACCCGCCATTTCGCCTGATTCAATGCTTTTACCATCGCGCAGCACCACGTAATTATCGGCTATGCGGAACAGTTCGTCGAGCTTGTGCGAAACGTATACAATGGCCTTGTTCTGGGTTTTGAGATCGGAGATAATATCGAATAAAACCTCAACTTCCGCACCGGTAATCGCCGAAGTGGGCTCGTCCATGATGATCAGTTCGGCGTCGGTGAGCAATGCTTTGGCAATTTCGACGATCTGCTGCTGACCCACTTTCAGTTTAAAAACCTGCGAATCGGGACTCGCTTTCAGTTTCAAACGGTCGAGCAGCTCCTGCGTACGCTTGCGCATGCGGCCCTTGTCCATCGTGCCGTACTGGGTCACCAGCTCCCGGCCGAGGAAAATGTTCTCAGTAATGGTTAAATAGGGAATTAAATTGAGTTCCTGGTGAATGATCACTACGCCCTGCTGCTGGGCATCTTTCGGTCCGGCAAACCTGGCCGTTTCGCCTTTGTAGTAAATATCTCCTTCAAAATCAGGATAAACCCCTGATAGTATCTTCATTAATGTCGATTTCCCCGCGCCATTTTCGCCGATCAGCGCGGTTACTTTGCCCGCTTCGATCGACAGCGAAACGTCATCCAGCGCTATCACGCCCGGAAACCGCTTCGTGATATGCTTCACTTCCAACAAGGTTGCTGTGTCCGTCATGGCTTTTCGATTTGGAGACTTACCGGGATGATTTCGATGCTATTCAGCTGCAAATGCCCGCGGTTCAGTTCGATGGCGCCGTGGAACGCCACGCGGTCGCCTTTTTGCACGTTGGATTTGAATGGCGGTATAACCTTCTTGCGGATCAGCTTGTTGATCTCCGCCGATACATTATTGAAATCCATGGAATTGGTGAATGCATTGATATCGATCGCTCCCGACGCATCACGGACTGCATTGCCGAAAATGTATTCAGTTGCAATGCGCACATTTCCCGCCCCTTCACCTCCTACCGAGAGTGCAACGGACACTTCATTTTCGCTCACATCCGTCACCGTCCCCTTCCCTTTCACCAGAAAATAGCCGATGTTACCAATGCCCAACGCATGCGAATGTTGTTCAAAAGCCTTGTCTTTTTCAGTTTTAAGCTGCGCGGTCAATGCACCCAACTCCACCGCTTTCGGCAAGCCCGGCATCAGCTTTTTTGCCCAGAAATCTTTGGCATAACCGGCAGCATCAAATGCCCCGGTGCCGGCCTTCACTTCATCCAGCTTTTTGAAATAGACCGAATTATAAGCCAGTAATGCAATCACTGCTACGTAAAGCAGGTATCGGATCGGTTTGGGCATAGCTATTCTTTTTCGCCGTAAGCGGCATAATTTTCGACATTATCCTTCTTCACCAGCTCCACGGCTACCGGCATTTTACCCGGAAAATCACGTTTCCCTTTGAAATATGCATCGGCAAATGTGGCGGCGGTCTGCGCCATTACCTCAGGAAACTGCATTCCGGTGGCTAGTATTTTCCCATCCCGAATGGATTTTACGACGTCCTCGGCACCGTCGAAGCCGAATACTTTCACGCGATCGGCTTTTCCGGAAGCCACCAATGCCTGGTAAGCACCCATGGCCATGGCGTCGTTCCCGCAGAACACCCCGTCGATATCCGGGTGCGCTTGCAGGATGGATTCCATCACCTCCATAGCCTTATTCCGGTCGAAATCGGCGCTTTGCTGAGCGACCATTTTCAATCCCGGGTAAAAATCCACGACGCTATGGAAGCCCTTCGAGCGATTCCAGGTGTTGTTATCGCCCACCATCCCGAGGATTTCGACGTATTTACCTTTCTTGTTCAATGTCTCCACGAAGTATTTGCCGATCGCCACGCAGCCCGAATAGCTGTCCGACAGTATTTGCGAAGTAGCAGCCCCGTTCGCATTTACTTCCCGATCCATACAAAACACCGGCACGCCGGCCGCGACCGCATTCTTCACATTCACAATGGAGCCATCGGCATCCGTAGGATTGAACAAGATGGCGTCGTAACCCGAGGCAATCGCATTGTCGAAATGGTCGGTTTCCTGTGCGGTATTATTCTGGGAATCAAAAATTTTGGATTCATAACCGAGCTGTTTCGCTTTCGCCTCGGCCTTTTGTGCGAGGAAAACAAACCAAGGATTATTGAGCGTCGACACCACGATTGCGATCTTCTTCGGCTCGTCTTCGGATTCTTTTGTTTTACAACCAATAAATCCAATCCCGAAAAAGATGCAAAAAAGTGCTATCCGATAATGTATGCTGATTTTCATGCTGCAATGGGTTTAGGCGCCGCATTGATGATCGCGGCTATGGGTACACGGTCACGATCACGCGCTGGTACCGCGTCAGCGCGGGCGAACCGCCGTCGGTCACAGCCAGTACTATGTGGATCGTCTCCGGTTTTTCCACCTTCGGAGCCACAAAAGACGTCTGCGCTGCTTTTATATCTTTAATGCCGAGCGATTCTTTGATATTGTAGCTCCCCGGTTCGGGGTAATAGATCCATTCGTAGTTCAATGCGTTACCATCCGGGTCCTGCGAGCCTTCGGCACTAAGCAGCACGGTCTCACCCACTTTCGCATTGATGCGCGTGCCGCCTTTCACAACGGCCTTCGGCGGGTGGTTGGCGTCTTTATAGGGTTTGATCGTCCAGTCCATCCGAGCCGCGAAATCGTACTGGAATGCCTCGCGCCAGCGCCATAATGTGGCCTTGTTGCTGGTGTGGTAAGCGCCGTCGGTGCCTTTCACCTCGTCCATCGCGTCGGTGTAGATGGGCCGGGTTTCGGGTTCATAGAAATATTTGAGCGTGCGTGGCGTGTAAAGCTCGTACCGTCCGCCCCAGCCGCCGTACTCAGGATGCTCGGGGTCATTTAATCCATTGTTAATCAAACCCAAAAACGACGGTGTATCGCCTTCCATGAGGAATTTGGTAAAAGGATATTCCTTGCCCATCGGACCATGGCTACGAACGTGCTCGTCGAGCCAGGGGTTGTCTACGATTTCAAAATTGGCACCTGCGAAACGGCCGTGGAACTTGTCGCCGCTAATGCCCGACCAGGTGGCATAATGGTAAGCACCCGCCGCGTGGTAACCAGGGCTACCCACATAAAAAACGTCCGGGAAGTTTTTGCGGATCCACGGACCGGTATCGTCCTGGTCCGAAATCGTGTACATTCTGATTTTGGATACAAATTTCTTCACATCCTCAGGTGAGCGCGTCATTTTCACTTTCCAAAGCGCCTGCGCAAGGCAATTAGCGCCACCCCAGACAGGAATCCATACCGGACGATCGTCCTTTTTATCAACTACCTTGATAATCCATTCCGAACCTTCCGAGTCCTTACCCTTGCCTACCGCATTCAGCCCGAAATCGGGGTAGGCGCTTTTGGTAATGCTAATCAGGTAGTCAGCCTCCGGGTAGCCCTTTTCGTGCAGAAGCAGGTTAGGACGCACTTTCCGGTAGGCCTCAATGAGCTGCTTGATCTTTTCGGGCGCAACGCGTTTTTGCTGGTGAATGGAAGTCGTGGCTACGAGGCCTTCAACGTCCCATTGATTGGAATAGGTCAAAAACCGGATCATCGACTGGGTGTCGTCCGGCTCGTTTTCGATGTCTGTGAGCACCAGCACGCGACGCTTGGGTGCATCCGGCGCGTCCTGCGCCTGCGCGAGGTCAGCCCCGGAAAAGCCGCTCAATAGCAGCGCGGCACCACAGAACACTTGTCTTATCAGTTTCATAAATTTTGACCAAATAACCCTATTTGAAAAACACCTGATTTTACAACGACTAATTAACCGCTCGTTTACACTGACACGAGCAGCCGCTTATCTGACAAGGCCAAGTGCCGCAGCAGCAATACCGCCTTCTGAAATACCGTAATGATTGAAAATCTCCGTTTGGGAGCCGGTAACCGTGTATTCGTCGGGAATACCCATGATTTTGAACCGGTTATGAAAGTCATTCTGGATCAAAAACGAAGCGCAAGCCTCGCCGAGACCGCCGTAAACGCTATGCTCTTCCACCGTAACAACTGGCTGGCCGGAAGCTGCAATATTTCGCAAAAGATCGTAATCGAGCGGCTTGATCGTGTGCATACTCACCACCGTGGCCGAGATATGATGCTCGCGTTCGAGCTTATCTGCCGCCAGCAATGCAGGAGCTACCGTTTCACCTGTACCGATGATCGTCATATCGCTTCCCTCACGCACGACGCGTCCTTTTCCGAATTCAAATGTCTTTTCCTCTTCGGAAAGCAAAGGCATTTGTTTTTTGCCAAAACGGATGTAGACCGGCATATCGGTTTCAGCAGCGAGTAGAACGGCCTGCTCCGTTTCGAAATTATCCGCCGGAGCTACCACAATGAGGTTATTAATGGTGCGCAGAACCGCGAAATCGTGCAAACTGTGGTGTGTGGAGCCCAATGCACCGTAGCTCACGCCGGCGCTGATGCCGATCAGTTTCACCGGGTTGTCGGAATAAGCCACATCGTTTTTGATTTGCTCCAATGCGCGCGCCGTGAGAAAGCACGCAGGCGAAACCGCAAAAACCTTCTTGCCCGCAGAGGCCAGGCCCGCCGCGACCCCCACGAGGTTCTGCTCCGCAATACCTACCTCGATGATCTGTTCCGGGAACTTCTGCCCGAACGGCACCAGCTTGCCGGAACCGCGCGAGTCACTCGTTACCACGATAATGTCCCTGTCGGTTTGGGCGAGGTGCTGCAATGTACCTGAAAAAACTTCCAGATTAGCCCGCTGGCTCACAGCAATGTTCTCGATAGTCGCATCCACTATTTCGTCGATTTTAATTCAATGTCAGGTTTCCCGGAACGGCTCAGGCAAGCGTTACTTCCAGCGCGTCCAGCTCCTGTATCGCATCGGCGTACTCCTGTTTGTCAGGTACGCCGTGATGCCATTTCAATTGATTTTCCATGTAACTCACGCCCTTGCCCTTTACGGTATGCGCGATGATGAGGCTCGGCTTATCTTCTTCAAATGGCAATGCATCGAATGCCGCCATCAGTTCGCCGATATCGTGCCCGTCGACATGCCGCACTGCCCAGCCAAATGCTTCGAATTTCTCGTCGACAGGGTCGGTGTTGCAGACAGCGCTGGTAGGGCCCGAGATTTGCAGGGTGTTTTTATCTAAAATGGCGCAAAGGTTGTCCAGCTTGTAATGCGAGGCCGACAACGCGGCTTCCCAGTTGGAGCCTTCGGGCAACTCACCGTCGCCCAGGACCGTGAACACGCGGTAATCGCGCTTATCGAGCTTGCCGGCAATGGCGGTACCGACGCTCAGCGAAAGTCCGTGGCCCAATGCGCCGGTATTCTGCTCCACACCGCGCACCTTGCGGGTCGGGTGGCCAATGTAATGCGACTGGTATTTGCAAAGCGTTTCCAAATCCGACTCGGGAAAGAAGCCGCGCGAAGCCAGCACTACATATAATGCTTCCACCGTATGTCCCTTGCTCTGAATATACCGGTCACGGTCGGGCGAATCGAAAGTGCCAGGGCCGACGTTCATCGTATGGTTGTAGAGCACATTCAAAATATCGATACACGACAGGCTTCCGCCGGTATGACCCGCCTTGGCCTGGTAGATATATTTGAGTATTTTCTTACGGTACCCCACCGATTTCTGCGCCAGTTCCTTTTCCGACATGACTTCTAGCATTAGTCCGGCCTCTCGACCGGTATTCGTAAATTTCCGATAGTTCAGGGTTCAGTTCTGCGAAACGAGTTCGCGGTCGGGCACGCGCGTGGCGTAGGGCTGCTGCGCGGGTTCATCGAACACCTGCAATTCCCACCCCATATAATTGCCCAATGCTTCTTTCAGAATACCCGCCGTTTTGGATGCATTCATTACCACGTGGTGTTCGAAACCATTTCGGCAGATGTATTGCATCAGGTTTTGCAAGTTCGGAATCTCGGCCACGGCGCGGTTACCGAATGTTTTCAGTGTGTCGTCCGTCAGACGCCCCTCGCCTATATACGCCTTCATTATCCCGCGCGGGTCGTCCGTGCTGATGCGTCCGTACGTAAGCGGCATCGCAGGCGTGCGACCGGCCAATGCACCCCAGGTATTCTCCTCTCCCACCGAAGTGCCGAGGATCGGCGCCGTCGCGATTTCGATATCCGGCAAAAACGATTTCGCCCAGTTACCGCAATGGAACAGCACACATTTGTTATCGTCGTTGGCGTAATTGTTATTCCAATCCACGAGTGCGCTCGGCGAGCCCGATGCGAGTTGCAATGCATACATACTTAATGTACCCGTCACATCCACCTCGCAGCCACTAGGCATCATGTTTTCGCTCATCATGCTCATGCTCGTGCACACGTTGCAGCCGTAGTTCTGCTGCACCGAAGTCCAACATTGGATGGCCGTTGCATCCAATGCATTCGCCGCCATAAACTCTCCCAAAACCACGTCCAGCTTCGCCATTTGGATTAATGCTTCATCCGGCGTGCGGCCGCGAGAGGCGTAGGAAGTGATTTTGTCCAAACGCTCCTTCACCTTCGAATCCTGGACGGTAAGCTTATTGGCATTGCCCAATATTTCCGACAGGTCCACCGTCACAACTGAAATGCCGTTGCGCTGTAATATTTTTTCGCTGTACCGCACCGTATTGAACCCGCCCGGGCGAGCGCCAATCGCACCGATGCGCACATTGCGCAACCCTTTGGTCACCCGGCAAACCGCTACGAAATCATTCAAATCCTTAATGAACGATGGGTCGGTCGGATGCACGACGTGCTTCGTGGTAAGCGTGTATTTAATGCCAAATTGATACAAGTTGTTGCAGGCTGAAATCTTGCCACACCATGAATCGCGGCGGCGGGCTACGTCCAGCTTGTCCAGATCGTCGGGATAACCTTGTACGAGCACCGGCACGTTCAGGTCAGCCAGTTTCAACGTTTCGGCAATGCCCCTTTCGTCGCCGAAATTGGGCAACACCACCAGCACGCCGATGATCTCATCGCGATGTGCCCGGAAAAGCGCCGCACATTTCTGCGCATCCTGGAACGTCTCGACGCCTCCCAGCTTTGTAGCCTCGGTATCGAGCATAATCCCATTGATATTCAATTTTTTAAGTAAACCAACGATCTCCACCCGCGCCTCGGCCACCAGCCTGTCCGGAAAGAAATCCCTGTTACCAATTATGACTCCAATACTTTTCATGTTCATGGTTTAAAGGCGATAAGCTTTAAGCTATAAGCTATAAGCTATAAGCCTTATGCTTAATGTATCAAATCAAACTCCATCCTCCCTTTCCTCCATCCTCCCTTTCCTCCCAAGATCATTCCGCAATGATCAACTCAATCTCATTATCGTGGAACAGCTGCTGAAACTTCTCCTCGATCCCCGCGTCGGTAATGATATAGTCGATCAGCGACAGCGCTCCGAGGCTCGCGAATGCGCTTTTTCCTACTTTGGTCGAATCCGCTACGAGGTAAGTCGTGTCCGCTGCGTCGATCATGGCCTTTTTCACGACCAGATCGGCGATACTCGGGTACGTCAAACCTGCTTTCAGCGACAATCCCGCTGTGGCGAGGAAGAGCTTCTGCACATTCAGACCTTTGAAAAAGTCGGCGGCTTTCTGGCCCGTCAGCGACAAGGTAGGCGGCTTGAACTCGCCCCCGGTCATGATCACCTCGATGCCCGTTTCGGCACCCAGGATCAATGCGATATTCAACGCATTCGTGATCACCGTCAAGTGCTTGTTGCTGCCCCGCAGCTTCTTCGCAATCTCCGTCGTGGTAGAACCCGAATCGAGGATAATCGTGTCGCCATTCGAAATGAATTCCAGACATTTAGCCGCGATCAATTCCTTTTTATCAAGGTTCTCCTGATTGGCCAGCGAAAAATTGCGCACCTGGTCTTCGACATTCTTCAAAAACGCCCCGCCGTGCTCCTTGATCACCAGGCCGTCCTTTTCGAGTTTATCCAGATCCTGCCGGATCGTCACCTCGGTCACTTTAAAAAGCCTGGCCAGGTCAATCACCTTTGCCGAGCCGTCTTCTTTTAACAGTTCAAGTATTTTCTCTCTTCTCTGATTTGCCAGCATTGTATCAACTTTTGTTTTTTACCTAAAAATAGATGGAAAAGAAACAATTCGTCACATACCGACAAAAAATAAACCTATTCACAGCCCAAATAGAATGCTTAAACTTATCAAAAGCAAATTTACATAAATAAAAGAAAATAAAAAGAGAAAATTGAAAATAATAGTGAGTTATTGTACTATTATTTCTTTGTATAAGCACAACTATCTGATTTATGCTTGATTTTGAATTGACAGCCACGCAGCGTAAACACATCATAACGAGCCTGTTTACCGGGGTATTCGTACTGGGCATCAGCACACTGGGAAGCGCCCAATCCGAAAAAGAAGCGAAATTACCCGCGCCCTCCGCCACCGAAGACTGGTCGTTTAGACCACCGCTCGTGACGCCGGGAGAAACCTGTACCCAACCACCTTCCGACGCCATTGTGCTGTTCAGCGGCCAGTCAGATCTCAACAAATGGGAACACCCTGACGGCTCACCGGTAAAATGGAAAACCGATGGCGACGCAATTACCATCGTACCGAAGGCCACCGACATCCGGACCAAACAGAAGTTCGGCAGCATGCAGCTCCATCTCGAATGGCGCACGCCAGACCCATCCGAAGACAAGGATTTCAACCGCGGCAATAGCGGCGTACTCATTATGGGGCTCTACGAATTGCAGATCTACGAATCCTGGAATTACCATACCAAAATCTACTACAACGGCCAGGCCGGCAGCGTCTACAAACAACACGCCCCGCTCGTCAACGCCGCCGGCAAACCCCAAACCTGGCAGACCTACGACGTGGTTTTCGAAGCACCCGTCTTCCGTGCCGACAAAACCCTCGAGAAACCGGCCTACATGACCGTTTTCCACAATAATGTATTGATTTTAAACCATGTTGAATTGAAAGGACCGATGGTGTATCAGGGCTATCCAAAGTATCAATTCCATGACGCTAAACTGCCTTTGCAATTGCAGGAGCATGGGAGTAGAGTGAGTTTTCGGAATATTTGGGTGAGGGAGTTGTGAGTAAATGCCGTTGGTTCATTGAGCGATGGCGCTTGGACATAAAATTCGTTCTGAACACCACTAGTTTTCAAAATTGAAGCTGTAACTTCATACAGCAAACTTGTGGTTGTAATATCTCACAAAGCGATCAGAGCGTTTTGTTCAGAAAATCGGGAACTGGAACATCCGCTAGACAGGTGGTACAAGGAGGCCTTAAAGGCTACTTGGGCTAAATTCTCAGATGTGAGGCAAACATGTGGTTCGGTTGACTCAGTTGGCAATGCTCTATTTGTCTTTAACATAGGTGGCAACAAGTGCAGGCTTATTGCACGGATTTTGTTTAAGAAACGGACTTTATACATCCGGTTCATCGGAACACATGAGGAATATGATAAAGTAGATTTGTCTAAACTATAAGAAAGAGATATGGAAGCTATAAAATCTGAAAAAGAGTATGAGGATGCGCTTGAAGAGGTTAATAATTTGATGAAAAAGGGCGACGAACATATTTCAGACGAAGAAGCAGATCGGGTAGAGATACTTGCATTGGCCATTCAGGCTTACGAAGCAATACATTATCCTTTCCCAATGCACAAATCAGTTCCCGAAATGGTTGAACATAAGCGTTTCGAACTTAACCTAACAATTTCTGGCCTTGCGGAGTTACTTGGATTAGGAAAAGCAAACCTTACGCAAATCCTCAACGGCGAACGCGAGCCGGATGTACCATTTTTAAAGGCAGTTTACCATAAACTTGGCATTGACCCCGGCGTTTTACTCGATAACGCATAACCCCATCACCTTACCAGCGGCAGCCAAACCGACATATCCCCATGCCCCCGATTCCCCCAGGCGTAATACGGCACGAGCCGCACAGGAATGGTTTTGGGTGCATTAACGGACACTTCTCGGTATAACTTTTTGTCCCAGTTAGCATTATCCATCAGCACCGCATCGCCTTGCAGGCTCATTACCGGACTGTTTTCGATGGTTAGTAAGGAAGGCTTGAAGTTATTCCGGGCGGCAATGGCAACGTCGAAAATGGTTTTGCCTTTGGGCAGATCAATGGACTCCACACAATAAACAACCGGCCCGCGCTTGACGGCTACCTGGTTGCGCGTTTCTTCTACCAATGGGTTGGATTCGATTAACTTGACGGGCATATCAAGCGTTAACTCAATTTTGTCACCTGCTTTCCACGCCTTTCTCAACTCCGCGTAGCTCCCCGAGGCAAGCTTTACAGTTTCCTTTTTACCATTCACCATCAAATTCGCATTGCTGCACCAGCCTGGAATGCGGAAAAACAGCGATAATGCATCTTTCGGCGCCTCGTCGACAGTGATGGAAATTTTGCCATTCCACGGATAGTCAGTCAGTTGGGTCAGTCGCAGCTGACCGCCTTTAATGGCTGTTTGAAACTTATTCCCGCCATACAAATTGAAGAATATACCCGCATCGGAAAGGCTGTAAGCATACTGGCTTACCTCGGCGACTGTGCGGACTGTGTTCGGCGGGCAGCAATTCGATTTCGAAATGTAAGCCTGCCTGTCCTTCTCCCAGCGCTGCTTGAACGGCAATGCATCGGAGTAGGCCAATGGATTGGTATACAAAAATTTATCCCCTTTGAGATTAATGCCTGATAACACGCTGTTGTACAACGCGAGCTCTACAATATCAGCATATTTGGCGTCGCCGGTGATTTGCAACATGCGCCAGTTCCACAGGACATTGCCAATGTTGGCGCAGGTTTCGTTGTGGGCTGTGAAATTGGGGAGCTGGTAATCACGGCCATATGCCTGGTGAATTTTCTGGACTTCGTCGGGTTTGTAGCTCGTGCCATCGGGCGAAACGCCGTCATAAAGCGCGCCGCAGCCACCGGTAACGTACATTTTGTGCTGGGTAACGTCGTCCCACATCGCGTGCAGCTGCGCGAGCAACGCCTGGTCGCCCGTTTCCGCGTACACATCCGCCACGCCCGCGTACAGGTAGTTGGCTCGCACGGCGTGCCCCATTACTTTGGTCTGTTTCAAAAACGGAATGCGGTCCTGGTTATCGTCGGTACCCTCGGTGACACCTTTGATGGCGATCAAATGCTTTACGAGCGTGAGGTATTTTTCATCGTGTGTGGTGCGGTACAGCTCCGAAAGACCCATGTAATGCGCCGGACAAATGGCATTGCGGCTTTGCTCGGGCGTGGCTGCACGATAGAAGGTAATAAGAAAATCAGCTGCCTTTTTGGCGACGTCGAGCAGGGTTGTTTTGCCGGTGGCCCGGTAGTGCACGCAGGCGGCGGTCATCAAATGCCCGAAATTGTAGGCTTCGAAACTAAGCCGGTCCGCAAACATCTTGCCTTGCCCTTGCTGCTTTTGCTCGATAATGGCTTTGGTATAAATGTACCCGTCTTCACGCTGCGCTTTGGCGATCACTGCGATGGTCCTGTCCATCAGTTCGTCCAGCTTCGGGTCCCTGGTGGCTGCGTAGAGGCTGGCTACCGCTTCAAATGTTTTGTAAAAATCCCCGTCGTGGAAGGACGGGCCTTTAAAATTGCCCGGCTCCAAACCCGCGGCGATCTCGAAATTGCGGAACGAATGGCTCAGATTTGGGTCGGTGTAGGTTTTCCAGAGCTGCGGCACCATGGTTTCCCGACATACCTTGAAACGGTCGGCCCAGAAACCCTGCGTCCATTGCACGGCGGTCATATCCGCGCCGTGGAGTTTTGCAAACTTGCTTTGAGAAGTATTTACCAGCGCTTTTTCCTGGGCAAATGCATGCAAGCTAAATCCCATAGAAAGTGCAATAAAGGCTTTGGTAGTTTTCATATTTTTCAAAAATCGGCCATGCACTTTTTGGCAAAATCCGAATTTAAAATGACTTGGTAATCAGATAATCAATGGCAAAAACAGCTTCCGGGTCTTTCATACCGGCGTTGGGCAGGTCGTACATCTGGTCGGTAGGCGTGTCGGCATCCGGGAAGCGGCGGGTGCCGCCGGTGCGGAAAGCAATGCGGCTCACGGATTCCAATGGCGCAAAAAGTACGCCGGTACCAACCTGCTTGCCATTCACCACGACGGAGTACAACCGCGTTTCGGTGTTGGCTTGCACCTTAATGTCATAGTGCTGGCCTTTTTGGTATTCCAAAAGCGTCTTATTCCGATACCCCGCTTTCAAACGGAACACCCCGGTTGAATCAAAAGACAAACGAATGCCCGGCGTACCCCTGGCGTCGAGGAATTCGATATCGAGCAAACCGGTATTGTTTTGATCCGGCGTCACAGAAAACTCTGCTATCAGCTTTTTCGTGGCGGGAATCACGCGTTCCACCCGGGCATAGTCGAAATGGTCGGCGTCTTTGATAACCAATGCCTTGCCATCCCGAGACTTGCCAATGCTTACCGGCGCTTGCAATGGGCTGTAAATGTTCCACCCGGCCAGTTCTTTGCCGTCGGGCATTTGCGCAAAGCGGTCGGATGCATGTTTTTCGGCTTTGTCCCGCACAGGAACAGGTATTTCTGACACCCAAATATCCTCTTTGTTCATGCTATACGTCACCCAGAGATTGCCGTCCGGCGGCGTGCCGTCTCCTTCCGAAATACCCCGCACATATTGGGGGCCATAGGATTTATAGTTGCCGCCATAGCGCATCGAAGTAATCTCTCCATTCACGAGCAGCAGATTTTTGTAGTTCAAACCATCGTCACTAACCGAAACAGCAAGCGGCCAACGGAATTCCGACGGATTATAAACCGTGGCATACTTCCCGTCCGACGTTTTTTGCCCCCATATCTTCGCATTACTGTTCACAAAACCCGGCGCACGTTTGGGCTTATACAGCCACGTTTTCCCTTCGTTTTTGCTGATGCTGGTCAATGCATTTTTCCAAAGCCCCACTACCCTACCATCCGGCAAGTGGTAAAAACTGAATGCTTTATATTCCCCTTTCAAACTGATCACCGGATCGTCGCGATCGGCCTCTTCCACCCATTGCTGGGTCACCAACTTATTGGCAAGTAACTCGTCGCACGCCTCCACAAAGCCCTTGTCCTTACTTTCGGTGTACATCGGATAATCCGAAGGCGCTTTCCAGGAAGCATTATGCCGGATAAAGTAAATCGGGCCGTAAGTACCATCCTTTTTGATCTCCCGCACCACCCTGCCAATGCCGTGGCCGTCGTTCGGGTCGTCTTTGGCATCCAGTACCATCCCGAAATAAGCCAGTGTGAGCAACCGGCCGCTTTTGGATGTATAAAAACCCATGCGCTGGTGCATGACCGCGTATAAATCCTTCGCCACACCCGGGTGACCTTCCTTTTTCGTACCGTCGGGGATTTTGTAAGGTGGGAAAATTGCCACGGGCCTGGTCCAGGTTTTACCGTCTTTCGAGGTCTGTAAAAGCGTTTGCCCCGGTGGGATGTGCTCACCGACGGGGTTACTGAGGTAGTTTAAGTAAAATGTCCCGTTCCAATACGCCAGCATCGGAGCGTGATTGTAAGTCCAGGTGATAGCCGAATCCCCGCTTACGTCCGTCCGGTTCGCGCGTAGCGTCTGGTATGAATGCACGCCGATAGCCGGGCTCAGCTGGCCGTGATGGTAGTCTACGTTCACCAGCGTTTTACCCGTGTAGCGGATCGTATCCTGTGCATTTGCCAAGCCCACAACCAGGCACAGGGCCAGTATTCCGGTTAAATCTTTTTGCATAGCGTTATTTTTCCAACACCAAAACCCAATCGTTCCCGTTTCTAACCTCCCCGGGCGGGTTAAATGTTTTGATGCCTTTGTTTTCAAATTTTCCTAAAACCTGGATTTCGCCTGTGCGCGGATCGTACCAGCTTGCATTCACCTTCGCGCCGTCTATTTTACCCATGTTGATCTTCATATCCCGGCCATTCCAGGTGTAAATGAATGCATAATCCTTCCCACGAGTGGCAATGAGCCGATCGTACCGTTCGCCGTTTTCAGCAACGAGCGACTGGTCGGGCACGCGTTCGAAGTAAGGTTTTGAAAGCATTAAGTTCTTCAAATGCATCATTTGCCCCGCTCCCGGATCGTTCATCGCTTCTTCCCAGGAAGGCAATTTGGGGTCTGTCGCATATCGCATTTGCATCACCGCATTGTTCCCGTACGTAAACCCGCAGGCACCCGCAAATACCGACCAGTAAGCGTACCGCCGCACATCGTCGGCCGTCCATACCGGCAGCGTTTTGTCGTGCAGGCCATGCCAGATATTTTCGTAGGAAGGCTCCCCGTCGAGTACAGGTTTTACCGGCGTACGGGCATAATCGGTCTCCACGTAACGCCAGTTATCCTCGCCGTAACGCAAATCTTTGGCCTCGTTATCCTGCGCATAAGTGCGGTGACCCGATTGGAACATATTGAAATCCAGCCACTCCCGATTGTGAAACCATTTCGAAGACTGCATTCGGCCAAACGGGTGGAAAGTAATCAGATGATTCGGATCTTCGGCGCGCAATGTGCCCCCGATCGCTTCCCAGATACCAGGAACAACGTCGCCCTGAATGTCTCCGCCATTGATCCACACAATATTCGGCCAGTCGCGGTAGCGCCTCGCCAGAAATTGTGCGTAAGCCTTCGCCTGTGCCGCGCTGGTTTTTCCATTCTTCACAGCATTACCCCAAATAGGCACCATGCCGATCTTAATGCCCTTTTCAGCAGCCTTCCCGACCACGTAGTCGATATGGTCCCAGTAATCGTATTGCTCCTGGTTTTCAAATGCATTCCCGTCCGTCACTTTGGGCATACCCAAATCGTGGTTCACCAATGCCGAATCACCGTACACGTTCACGGTACGCAGTGCCTGCACCACCATCACCTGCACCACATTGAAGCCCTTTTGCTGGCGATCGGTCAGGTAGCGATCGGCCTCCTCGCGGGTAAGGCGGTTGAAAAGCAGCCAGCCGGTATCGGCCAGCCAGAAAAACGGCTTCCCATGCTGATCCTCAAAAAACCGCCTATTTTCGAAAATTTTCAGTGTTCCGGATTGGCTATAAACAGGCTTTGCACCGGTGATGATACCGGAGCAAAGGAGTGTTAGGAACTTGGAGTTCAGGAGTTTAAAGTTCATTGATTTGGAGGAAAGGGAGGATGGAGAGTTGAAAGTTATGAGTTCAGGGAACGACACCAGACTCCTAAACTTTCAACTCATAAACTCTACACGCACAAATTCCTAATACCCTGCGTTCTGCGTGATTTTGGCGTTTTGGTCCCTGACAATGTTCGGGATCGGGAAAACGAGCTTGCTCTGCGTCACGGGCTTACCTTTCGCGGTCAAAACATCGACTGCGCGATTGGTACGCTTCAAATCGAACCATCGATGGAACTCAAATGCGAGCTCCACGCGGCGTTCGTGCTCTACGGCCAATGCCACGGTATTGTATTTCGCGGGATAACCGGCTTCTCCGTAAAGCGGTAGTCCGGCGCGTTTGCGTACCTGGTTCAGGTAAGTAGCGTCGCCGGTCGCTTCCGAGAGCAGCAGCAGCAGGTCTGCATAGCGCAACACGATGAAGTTGTTATTGGCAGCGATGTTTTGGTTAATCAGTGGTGCAGTTTTATCCTGCCATTTTTTAGGAAATTTTGCTTTGGTAAAATTCCCTTTTGCATCGGTAAAGCCCGTATCGATAGAAGCTTCGCGGCGGCCATCCCCTTTCTCGTACTCACTCCAGATATCTTCCACGACCTGGTTCATACCCGCGCCGTAGAAGCCCAATGCATTGGAATTAGGGAAAAATTCGAGATAGTAATTGCTGTATGGCGAGGTCGCCGAGCCGCCCAGAAATTGGATTTCAAAGATCGATTCTTTCGTGTTCTTGGTTTTGGCATCCCAAAGCGAAGCATACGCAGGCAGCAAATCGTACTGCTTGCTGTCGTACACTTCTTTGAGCTCCTTCACCCCATTAGCTTTGTCGCCGGTTGTGAGGTAAACCTTCCCGAGCAACGTCTGCGCCGCCCCCTTTGTGGCCCTGCCGATAATGGCTGAAGTGGCCGGGAGTTTGGATTTTGCATCGGCGAGATCTTTCGTGATTTGCGCATAGATTTCCGTGGCAGGGGTGCGCAGGATATCGTAGGCTTCGGCCGCGCTCACCGGCCGTGTTACCAGCGGCACATCACCCCAGAGCTGAACCATATTGAAGTAGTACAGCGAGCGCAGGAACAGCATTTCGCCTTGCGTTTGGGCTTTGTAGGTGGCATCAAGGTCGGCGTTCCCGATTTTATCGAGAATGATATTGATGTTGTAGATCGAACGGTAAAAATCCTGCCAAAACTGGTACACCATCGTATTCGCAGGCGCAAGCGTGTAGTCCCGGAACTGCCACTTATCGGCCTGGTTACCCGAAATGTTGTAGATCGTCACATTGTCGGACATCAGTTCACCCGCATAGGAAACAGGGCCTTGCGGATGATACACGGTGTAAAGCGTATTGTAGGCCGCATTAACCGCGAGGTCGAAATCCGATTTGGTTTTATAAAAATTCTCAGCGCTGGGGTTGGATACCGGTGCTAGTTCGAGGAATGAGTCCTTGCAGCTCCAAGTGCCTGCTATTAAGGCTGCTAAGACTATCGTTTGGATGTATTTTTTCATTGCTTTAATATTTTGGTTTGCCACGAAGACACGAATTCTCACGAAGGCCTTCCTGCTTCGCTATCCGCCGCTGCGGTGCCTTCGCGGCATTTAAAAGTCAGCTTTAATCCCAACAGTAATCACCCGGGGCAGCGGATAAGATCCGTAATCCACTCCTTGAAATGCGCCCGGCACAGGCGCGTTGCCGCTGCTGTACGACCCGGCAGTTTCCATACTCGAAGAGTAGGAAGTAGTGCCGTAAGTGGTATTTTCCGGATCGTACCCGATGTATTTGCTCCACAAATGCACATTCTCCGCATTCACATACACCCGCGCGCCGCTCACTTTCAGCTTCGAAACCCATTTCGCAGGCACCGCGTACGACACGCGCACGTTCCGCAGCCGCACGAAAGATGCATCCTCGACCCAGTAAGAAGAAAACTGTTTCTGCAACCCGAGGTAATTCACCGACGGCTTGAAGTGCTTTCCGTCACCGGGATTGCTCTCCGACCGCCAGTAGTTGTACATATCGGCAAAGAAATTCCGCCCGTTGTCCCAGGTGCCGAGGTAGCGTACATTGTTATTGGCAATCTCGCCGCCGAATGAGCCCTGAAACAGGAACGACAGCTCGAAGCCCTTGTAGCCCACCGTGTTGGTAATACCGGCAGTAAAATTCGGCTGATAGTTACCCAGGATCGTCCGGTCGGCATCGCTGATCTTGCCGTCGCCATTCACGTCGCGCACCTTCGGGTCACCCGGTGTGGTGCTGGCATGGTGCGGATAGGCATCGATTTCCGCCTGATTTTTGAAAACTCCGTCGAAAATGTAGCCATAGAAGTTCGAAACCGGCTGGCCGACTTCGGTACGCACGGTCACGACGTTGTCGACATACTGGATCGGCGCATTGCCCGGGCCGAGTTGCAGCACTTTATTGCGGTTTCTGGAAATATTGAAATCCGTTGTCCAGGTCACCGCGCCCGTCAGGTTTTTGGTTGAAATATTCAATTCCACGCCACGGTTGCGCATTTTACCGATATTGGTCAGCTGGGTAGAGAAACCGGTAATGTCAGGCACAGGCACAAAGAGCAGCATATCGCGGGTGAGCGAGTTGTAATACTCCGCCGAAAGGTTAATACGGTTATTGAAAAGGCCCAGATCCACACCCACATTAAACTGGTTGGTCTTCTCCCATTTCAGGTTCGGGTTTGCCAGGCTGCTTACTTTCAAACCATTGGCCAGGTTAGAGCCGTTTACGTACTGCGCCGCCGCCAACAGACTGATCGCCCCGTAGTTGGGGATCTGATTGTTACCCGTCACCCCATAGCTCGCACGGAGTTTCAGGTTATTCGCCGCCGTCACGCCCGACATAAATGCCTCATCCGAGAGCAACCAACCTGCCGACACCGAAGGAAAATATCCCCATTTGTTATTTTCGCCAAAGCGCGACATCCCATCGCGGCGTAATGCTCCGGTCAGGAAATACCGGTTTTTGAAATTGTACTGAACCCGCGCCAGGTACGAAAGCAGCGACCATTCGCTGGCGGTCGTGTTACCGGCCGTCACGGTTCCTGCATTGAGCGTATGTACGAGATCGTTCGGAAAATTATTGGCAGCCACGTACATGGTTTCATCGCGCTGCTTCTGGCTCGTGTAGCCTAGCAAGCCGGTGAATGCATGCTCACCAAACTTCTTATCGTAAGTCAGGGTATTTTCGCTCAGCCAGTTCAGCATGTATGCATCACTCGCATTGCCCTGCGCAGCCAGTACCGCCGAATAGCCGTATTTCTGTTTATCGTTCCAATAAAAATGGCTGCGCATGTTGTACAGGTTACCGCTCAGACTGGTACGGAACCGCAGCCCGTCGATGAACTCGTATTCCAGGTAACCCGTCGCGAGCGTGTTGAACGATTTGCGCCCCTTATCAACCTCGCGCGTGAGCGAGTACGGGTGCCAGAGGTTCATATCGGCGTATTGCGTGAACCGGAACCATGTCGAATTCGGATCGCGGAAACCCAGGTTACCGTTTTCATTGTAAACCGGGAAAATCGGATCGCTTTGCAAACCAAGGCTGATCACGTCGCTTTTGCCTTGCGTACCTTCCGTGCGGTCGAAAATGGAAGTTATACCAATATTCAGACCTGCGCTAAGCCGCTTGGAAATCTGCGTTTTGAGATTCGAACGAAGCGCCAGGCGTTTGTAGTAGTTCGCATCCAAAACTGCCGTTTGGTCCAGATAAGCGCCCGAAAACATGTACTGGGTCTTCTCGGTGCCGCCGGTCACGGTTACTTGTGCATTAAACGACGGCGCGGTACGGAACATCACATCCTGCCAGTCGGTACCTTTTCCGAATTGCTGCGGATTGGTCGTAAAGTCCTCCGGAATACGCAGCGTTGCCGGGCGGGCGCTGTTTGGATCGCTCGCATTGCCGCCTTGCGCCGTCCATGCATTGTTTTTGGCATCGATATAGGTCTCGATATACTGCTGCGCGTCCATCATTTTGACACGGCGCGTCACCTTCTGCGAACCATATTCAACGTTCGCACTCACGTTCACTTTGCCGGGCTTACCGGTTTTGGTCGTCACGATAATGACCCCACTCGATCCCCGCGAACCGTAAATAGCAGCCGAAGACGCGTCTTTCAGCACTTCAATCGACTCGATGTCCTGCGGGTTAATCAGGTTCAGGTTAAAGTTTTCAAGCGGCACACCATCCACCACGATCAGCGGGCTCGTACCTGCGGTGATCGAACTGATCCCGCGGATTTTGATCACCGGCGACGCGCCCGGCGCACCCTGCGACTGCGAAATATTTACCCCAGGCAGCGTTCCGGCCAGCGACTGGCTAACGTTACTGAATGAACGATCCTTAAATTTGTCATAATTGACGGAAATCACCGCGCCCGTCACCGCCCGTTTGCTTTGCGTTCCGTAGCCGACCACTACCACTTCTTCCAGCGATTTGTTTTCAGGCACAAGCCTTACACCGATGTCGGTACGGGCGCCGACGGTTTCCTCCACAGATTTGTACCCCACAAAACTGAATACCAGCACAGTAGCCTGATCCGGTACGTCGATCTGGAACGCTCCGTCCGAATTGGTAGTCGTTCCACGCTGCGTACCCTTGATCACGACGCTCACACCCGGAAGCGGGTCGGCGTCGCTTACACCCGTTACCCTGCCCTTCACGGACAGCGTCTGCGCATGTACCACCGGGACTACCAGCAGACACACCAGCATGATGCGTAAGAGTTGTTTCATAAACATTTCAAACGATTAGGGAAGAAGTGATTTTCTTTTTCTTTCTTTTATATTCTAATTTTTACGAAAAGTAGGAACTATTTTATTTATTAAGAAACATTTGTAAATATTTTCTATCTTATTTTTATAAAAAGTTGTTTAAAACCAGTTTTATACACTTAGAGGCTCACAGGGCCGCCATATAGCGACCTCCAAATCGAATCGAAACAGACTACATCCGAAAGCATAAATAGGACATCAGGAAAATTAATGAAAAGAATAACAGGGCGATATTACATTGAAGCGCCCTATGCGTAAGGCTCTCGAATGATCACATTTCTTTCGCCCGGCCCCCTGCTCTGCCGCGCATTTGCCTCCAACTCGCCTACAAATGGATTGGAAGTTGACTTTAAAGGCGGGCAGGATGCGGGGAGGCGTATTTTGAGGAGGTTGGGAGAGGCAAAACTTGATGGACAATTTGGTATATTTGAAAAAATAGCCGCCATGAGTATACAAGAACTTGAAGCGATACTACGGAAGGAACGAATTTTCGAAGAGTTCGGGATCAGCAGATTAGGGCTGTTCGGATCGTTCGCACGCGGTGAAAAGTACCATGACATCGACATTCTGTTGGAGCAAAATATGGAATATCGAACGCGGGAAAAATTAAAGGAAAAACTGCAACGGATTCTCGATATAAAAGTGGATCTCGTACCTGAGAAATTCGCCGATCCAATCATTGTCTATCGCGCTCGCCAAGATCTGAAATATGTCACACGCTAGCTCCAAGGACCTTTTGCCCCTGCTGATCATGCTGGAATCAATTGGTAAAATTGAGGTCTATACAGTTGGGTTCAACAATGCGCTCCATTTCTTTCAAAATGATGACCAGATGCATTTCAATGCAAGCCTGCTCCTCCTGATTAACATTGGAGAACAAGCAAACAGACTATCCGACAACCTTCGCGACAAGTATAAAAACGTCCCGTTTCAACAGATTCGGGGACTTCGCAACCGTGTAGCACACGACTACACAGGTATCGACTATGAAATGGTATTCGACATCATAAAAACGGACCTGCCTCCACTTAAACCCAATCTGATTCTGTTAATCCAAAAAGAAATAAGTGATGGAGTTTTCGACAAACAAGAGTTGAATGCGGCACGGCAAAGTCCCTTTTACAGGCATGTAGATTTCACGGAGTTTACTCTTTAACACCCTCTCCTTCTTCAATCTTCTTCACAGGACCTATCCACTCTCTTCCTCCAATAATTAGCCAAAATCGCCCCGAAATATTCATCCAGGGGATAAATAGAGCTGCCGCAAGTTCGACGGTGCCCAGTTTTCCCATGGTACCGGCAAGCCCGGATGCCATTCCCCCGTTCTGCAAACCGACTTGCAAGTATTATCGCGCCCCGCTGAGCGCTGCGCCAATCGGAACAATCACGATCTTGATGATTTTCATCATCATACCCAGAAAGCGGATATGTATGAGGGTTCCAGCCAGGATTTTCATGAGTAACGGGGCAAAAAAAGACCGGACATGATCCGGTCTTTTTAATCCTTTACTATCTATGTTAACCAATCAAAGTCGTGATCATTCCAGGTACTCTTTAATGCGCAGCGCCAGATAAGGCGTCGCCGGCAAGCGGATCGACGTTCGCTTCTTGTCATAAATGCGGTAATCGTTGGTTTCGGCGATTTCGAAAACCTCCGGGCGCTCATCGATCGTCATATGCCAGGTATCGATTACTTCTACCTTAAACTTCCGCCCCGCCTTTGGCCCTCCTTTGCGCGGCAGACTGAATTCCCATTCCGGTTGCATATTCTTGCCCAGATACACCAGGTAATAGCTGCTATCGGCACGCGAAGTATGGTGATCTTTCCAGGGATCCGACAATTCCAAAGGCCCTGGCGCCTCTTCGAGTATCTTCCTCAGAAAACCGATCCGGGCCGGGCTGCTACCGATAAGCCGGCCGCCTTTGGCCCAGAAAATCGTATCACCTGCATTCTTGTACGTCTCTCCATGGGTCACGTAAGTGCCCGCGATCACGCCCTGCCAGAAAGCCTCGGTCATTTCCTCGCCGCTCAAATGCCCCCAGCGCTGCTGCAAATCGCCTTCATAGCACACCTCATCGTACACCATCGGTTTAAAAAACACATCCCTGAGCAGCGTCGCGCGGCCGAAGTCCTCTACTGTCGAGCCATTTTGGATACTCACATGTGTAAACTCCGGCTTCCAGTTGTCATAATAAACGCTCCCGTTGTGGATCGAACAAAGGTGACCATATGGATCTGCATTGACCACGGCTTTGGTATATACATCCCAATCCGCGCGGGGTTTCGTTTTCACATAATCGAATTCGTTGGCTAACGACCACCATACATTCCGGAATGACGCCAAACGGGCCGTCAGGTACCGGATATATTTGAGGTCGTTCTCTTTGCCAAGACTGTCAAATCCCCAATGACCCTTATCATACGGGTGAAAAACAATGATGTCTGCCTCAATGCCCAACTTTTTCAGATCATCGATCCGTTTTTCCAAATGCTGAAAAAAAGCCGGCTCGAAGCGTGAGAAATCCCATTGGAATTTCGGTTTCCCCTTTGCATCCTTCGTTTCCGCCTTTTTCACATAGGGGTAATACGGCGGCTCGTTTTCTACATGTGCGTAGTATTTTGGAAAAACACACATTCTTACCTTGTTGAACGGCGCATTGGCGAGCGTTTTCAGGGTAATTTCCTCCAAACCTTCCGGCTGGTGCGTCCAGGCGTACAATGTCGTCCCGAAAGGATAATACCGCGTACCGTCGGCATATTTAAAATGATAGGTATCAGCCACTTGTACAGGGCCATGGTTGTCCTTACCTGGTTCTATACAAGAAAATGCACCGGTTTTGCCATTCAGCGATTTGCTGGAACTGATCGTCCTGTACTTCCACTCTCCGACCTTTTGAGGCATAAAACGCACTTTATACTGCCCGTTTCCGTCGTAGAATCCGTCCACCTTGATCTTTTCAGTCCCATTCGAAAACTCCGCCGACAAGTTGACGTCCGCAAAAGGATTGCCGGTTTGCGGGCCTGCCAGTGTCAACTCAAACCGCTCCCAGCGTTCCACGCGTGCAGCCGCCCGATCCTGCCCAAAAACGGAAAGCGAAAACACAAAAAGCACACTAATTAGATAAAGAAACTTCATGATCAATGTGTTATGTAAACTTGCTGCATAGCACCAACGGCCTCCTGCCAGCCCCGATAGCTCGCTTTCACCGCCTCATTGGCAGCGTTGGGCAGTATCGATGAATGGCCCGCACTCAATTTTTGCAAATGGTCGATGTCAGGATAAACACCTGAATACAAACCCGAAAGATAAGCCGCACCCAAGGCCGAAACTTCGGGAAAGCCCAGGTTTACGACCGGCTTTTCGAGCAAATCGGCCAGCATTTGTACGACGAAAGAATTAGAAGTTAACCCTCCGTCTATTTTCAATTCCTCCAACGCAATGCCGGTGTCCGACTCCATCGCCACGATCACATCCTTGATCTGAAAAGGGATAGATTCCAGTGCCGCCCGCACGATATGGTTTTTGTTTGCATTAAATGTCAGACCGGTAATGGACGCTTTCCGGTTCATATCCCAGTGCGGAGCACCCAGCCCGCTGAACGCCGGTACGAGGTAAACACCGCCGCTATCACCGACAGAACGCGCCATGGGCTCTGTCTCCCGGACGTCGTTAAACAGCCCAAGGTGTGTTTTAAGCCATTCGATCGTCGCGCCGCAGGTCACAATCACGCCTTCCAGGGCGTACTCGACCCTGTCGCCTGCGCTCCAACCGATTGTCGTCACCATTCCCTGCTGTGACGGTTTCGGCTCGCGGCCTATATTCATCAGGATCGAAGAACCCGTTCCCAACGTCGCTTTGGCAATTCCGGGGCCGAAGCACCCTTCCCCGAAGGCCGCGGCGTGCGAATCACCGATCATCGCGGTGACCGGCACAGGGTCGGGCAACAAACCACCAAAGTCCGTCTCTCCGAAATACGAGGAAGACGGCTGAATGTCCGGCAAATGCAACCCGTCCAGTCCGAATGAACGGATGATCTCTTCATCCCATGACAATGTTTCCAGATTAAAAAACAAAGTGCGCGATGCGTTGGTGTGATCGGTGAGATAGGCTGCCCCGGCTGTTAACCTGTAAAGCAGCCAGGTGTCTACCGTTCCAAAAAATGCATTACCCTGCACGATGGCGGCCTTTACAACCTCATTGTAAAGATTCAACCAAATCACTTTCGAGCCAGAAAAGTAGGGATCTGCCAGCAAGCCGGTCTTTTGCCGGATCATTTCTTCCAGTCCAGCCGCACGCAATTGCTCGCACACTGTCGTCGAGCGTTTGCACTGCCACACTACCGCCTGATGCAGCGGTTTTCCATCCCTATCCCAAAGCACAAATGTTTCGCGCTGGTTGGAAATACCGCACGAACGGATATCCCCTATACGTCCACCCTTCGCCGTGAAATCGGCCACACATTTGGCTACCGACGCTAACACATTCTCATAAATTTCCTGTGGGTCCTGCTCCACCAAACCGCCATCGAGATACATCGTCTGCAAGGGCTCGTTACCCCGCGCCACTACTTTGCCTTTCTCGTTAAAAATGACGGTTTTAGTACTACTCGTACCCTGATCGATCGCCAGAACAAATGGGCCGTTCAACATTCCGCAAGCCTTGTTTTGAACTTGTTAAACCATTCTTTATTCACTAAAACAAAGAAAAGAAAAACAATCGAAAACAAAACTAAAAAATATTGATTTATTCATGCGATATATTGCCTTTGGTGCAATTTTCGGACTGCGAGTTCACCAATCTAAACCTCGACACAATACTTTTGATCGCAACCAAGCTCATCATCAGTCCGCCCAAAACAAGAAATCCCAAATCTGTCTTCAAATCAGGAAGGCAAATTGTTGCATCAAACGACATGCAAACAATTTTCACCGCAGAACAAATTGCGATGAAGTCAAAAAAAATGATGGCAACCTCTCGCTCATGCAAATTCTGAATACCGTGCTTAATTGTCGCAAACACTACATATGATAAACAGCCAATTAAACTAATTGCCATCGAAATGACATACGGGTTAAAGTACTTTTCCATACAATCATCAATAGTATCAATGATCGTGGCTAATGGCAAATAGTTTTTTTCTCTGGACCTTTAAGCGGCGTTGTGTCCTTAGATTTGATAGCTCCTTCTGCCTTTTTATCAAACCAAAAACCAAGGCCCACCCCTACCGCAAAGCCTGCAATCGCTCCCATAGGGCCCAGGAGTGTGCCAAAGCTTCCAATAGCCGTTCCAAAAATAAGTGGCGTAGCAAGTTCATATTTTTCAGGATTACTATTCATGACTCAGTGCGTGGTTTAAGTTTGACAGACGATTTATGTAATGCCAAAGCTAGCACTATTCCATATCCATCCCAAGCGATGAATCCAATTTAAACGGTTATAAACGTTTGCTGTCGCTTAAAACCGACTAACCTCACATTTAGAGCAAATTACATCCCCTTTTCGGCGCTCCGGGGTCACTTTCAAGTTCACCATTTTACCCGCTTTCCATTCTCCTTCTACCGTCGTATTCTTGGGCGCATGGAGCTTGAATTGCACATCCCAGTCATCGGGCCAGGCAGGTAAAATGTAGATGGAATCCCCGGAAGTTTGCATCAGCATTTCCTGCATGCCGACCATCCCGGATCCACCCCAGTTGTGATCGGGTACCCAGTCGTGGCCCGGCCCCCAAAATGCGGGAAAACGACGGCCGGAGTCCTGCAATTTCCTGATCGTCAACCCGGCAGCTTCTTCGGTAAGCCCCAGTCGTGCGCAAAAGATGTTGTCCTGGTGCCAGCTGGTGTGGTTGCGATTTTTGATGGCTTCGGTATCGTACTTCCACGTATTGACGGCGGTTTCCAGGTCGGGCTTTCCGATGCCGTAAATGCCGTAGGGAAATACCGGGTACAACTGCGGGATTTCGGTGTTCTGAATGCGTTCCCATGCTCTCGCAGGCGCGATCGTGCGATGCCCCCGCATTTCGCGGAAACTCAATGGCGGGATCCGGCTCAACATCTCCCGCCAGTACTTGCGCTGCGCCTCGTTACCGTACTGTGAAGGTAGCGTGAGCATTCTGGCCAGCACCGTTTGTAGGCCAGCCACAGTCGTGGTGGAATTGTAGGCCATTTTATAGGTTTCGGCCGCGCTGCCCGGAAAAAGCACCAGATGGCCGTTCTGATCCAGCTTCGCAGCGCTCCGTTGAGCGGCCAGGTATTGATAATGCTCATCAAAAAATACCACACAGCTTTCAATTAACGGGAGATAACGTGAAATATCTGCGCCGGTAAAATGCTGCTGGTCGAGGATCATCAGGCAAAATTCCAGCGAGGTGTCCCAAAGATATTCCAGCCACTTGTTGTACTCCATTCCCGGGTCGTAACCGGCCGGGCGTTTCGACGTGTACTCGGCGTAGTTGGGCAGACCGAAGTTCTCGATTTGCTCGGTAAACGAAGCGCCTTTATGGCCCCAGTAATGCTGCGTACGGGTTTCCGCATTGGCTAAAATGCGCAGATAGAACTCAAATTGCGGCTTCATCATGTCAAAATCACCGCTTTTGAGCATCGGCCAGTAAACAAGCCGCTGGTTTTGCGCAGTAAAAATACCTCCGCCCCAATTGCGGTGATCGGCTGTGAAATGGTAGGAAGTGTCTACAAAAACCGGGTCGTACGTGAACAGTCCGCCGTTGAATTTCGTCGGATAGGTACCGAACGCATTGCACCCGAGCATGTAACGGAAAAGTTGATAGTTGCGTCCCACCTGCCAAACCGGCGAAGCACTATCTTTTTTGCTCACATTCAAAGCGATATGGCTCCGTTGCCAGTATTGCTTCCACCATTCTAGCGTTTTAGTCCGTGCCGTTTTCGCCTCAGTCGTCGCGGCGGCAATGGTTTCCGAAAGGCCCTTTCTCCAAATCGAAATGTCCTTTTGCTGATCCGTATGTAAGTAAATGCCGACCTGAATGCTGCGTGAAGGCGATTTGCTTTTCAATCCAAACCCTTTGAAAGCCGCATCAGCATACCGGCCCGTTGCAACCTTCGGTTCGGCGACCATGTTTTTGCCTGTCATCCAGCCACCATAAGTCAGGTTTCCCAGCGGGTTCCAGAGTTTCGATTTCACGGATTCCAGCTTCTGCTGACTCACAATTGCATCAAAAATCGTAGAATCACGGTTCTGATGATAAAACAACACGCCATTGCCTTCGAATTTGATGCTATCCGGGAATACCGGCACTTGCGGCGCAGCCCATTTGTACGAACTGGCACCTCTTGCATTACCTTTCAGCACAGCAGGTTCCGTTCGCCAGCTTTCGTACCAGGTTTGTGCCGAAACCGGGCTGCTGCCATCGATATCCACATGCACCACCGGTTTGAAAACATCCACCCAAATCTTTACCGTCGCTCCCAGCTTGCCTTTTTTTCCCGAAACCTCCACATAACCCTCCCGCAACTTCAACTCCTGCTGAAAGTACCCGCCAGCCTCGAATGGGTTCGGAGAAAGCCTCACACGTACGCGCCCGAGCTTGGGAATTACATTACTTTCATCAAAAACGCCGCTGCGCGAGATGTAGAACAATAAATCGCCCTTCTCTACCCATACATTCAACCCGATATCACCGCCTCCGCAGGGCATCGACTCCCCCGAATTAAGGCTCTGGCTCGTCCATTTCAAGTTGTACTGCTCCGGTGAAAACCCCTGCGCAAGAGTAGGCAATACATTGAAAACCAGCAACAAATTCAGTATATACCGACAGAAGCCATGAGTCATGAAATGGCAGAATGGGAGAGTCACGACTGAAAAACGGTTTTCATAAAAGCGGTGTTGGCGCTAAAATTACCTTTTACATCGCGCGGCTTGCTTGCGTCGCGCGAGCGCTCGATCACGAGCCATCCTTTCCAGCCCATTTTGTCGAGTGTGGCCTTCACTTTCCGCATATCGAGCCGTGTATTATTTTGAAGCCATACACCGTCTTCGTCGGTGCAATGGATCTGGCAAATGCGGTTTTTGCCCAAAATGCGCAGCTCCTCGCACAAGTCTCGGCCCTCTTTGAGCGGGTTCGAGAAGTTGAAATAGATCTGAATGTTTTTAGAACCGACTTCTTTCAGCAACTCCACCTCCCCTTTTGCATCCAGCGCAGTTTCAATGCCAATGACCACGCTCGCCTTCTCAGCCATTTTACCAACTGTTTTGAGCCTTTCCACAATCGCAGGCCGTAATTCCGGATTTTTAACCAGATCTCCCTGAATGCCCAGCGGCAGAAATGCAGTTTTGACACGCATTTGTTTCATAGTCTCAATGCAATCTTCTACCATTTTTTCGGCGCCGTCCCGCTTCGCAAACGATTGTGCATAAAAGCCGGTCATCGCGAGCGAACAGATTTCCAGGTTCAACTCCTTCGCTTTGTCAAGATATTGCCTGCGTACAACCGGGTCCGCGAGCTTGTTGTCGAAAGTCGGCCGGTCGCCCAGGCCGCCCATATCCACTTCCAGGCCATCCGCCCCTATTTCATCCGCCAGTGGTAATGCGCTCAGCTTTTGCCTTTTCAGGATCATCAGGTCAATCACGGCAATTTTGTACCGCGACTTTTTCGCCATGCGGGGCATCTCTATCGCCCACGACGAAAACGGCAACGCCGCCATTCCGGCAGCGCAGACATTCAGAAAATTTCTTCTTTTCATGATCTCAAACTCAAATAGGCCACTGTTCCTCCACGATCGCCTTGCCTTTGAGCTTCGACGGATCGATTTTCACGTGCTTGATACGCTGACGGCGCCAGGTGTACACAATATGCACCATGCCGTCGGCCGTCTGGATCACCGACGGGTACGAATACTGGCTGATCGGCGAATCTTCCAAAACCAGCACCGCCTCCCAGTTTTTACCATCCTTGGACACAGCCACATTCAGCGGCGTACGCGGCCCTTTTGGCTGACCAGCCGGCGGCTTTACGTGATTGTAAACGAGCAACTGCCGGCCATCCTTCAACGTCACGGCATCGGTACCCGAGTTGTTGTTGGGCAGTGTCGAGGGCACCACCTCCGACCACGTCTTGCCTCCGTCTCTCGACCAGGATTCGACGATCGAGCGGCTCTGGCTTCGGCAAAGGATTTGCATATCGCCGTTAGCGTAGGTTAGCAGGCTCGGTTGAATGGCTTTGATCGTCTTCCCATCGTTCAACGGGCCTACCTTCCGCCAGGTTTTGCCAAAATCGGGCGTCACCTCGAAATGCAGGCGCCAGCCATGCTCTCCCTCTGTGCTCGACGGACACCAGAGTTCACCGTTCGCTAACAGCACCGGCTTGTTTTTCACAGGGCCCAGGTACCCTTCCTGCAACTCCGTCGGTTTCGACCAGGTCTTGCCATTGTCTTTCGATGTAATCAGGAAGCCTTTCCAGCCCGCCACATTCGGCCCCACTTTGTAAAAGAGCATCAGGTCGCCCTTCGGAATCTGGTATAAAACAGGGTTCCAGCACGCGTAGCGGAGCTTGTCGTTCACGATACCGTTCGCTGCCTCCACCGGCGCCGTCCATTTATCATTTTCCAAACGGCTTACCCAAATGCCCACGTCGGGATTACGCTCTTTGGTCCCGCCAAACCACGCCGCTACCAGCCCGGCAGGCGTTTCGGCAATCGTCGAAGCGTGACTTTCCGGGAAAGGGGCTGTTTCAAAAATGTTTTCATCGACGAGGATACCGTCTTTAAAGTTCTGTGCATTCGCGCGCAACGTCAAAAGTGCCGCGGAGCCGCATAGCAACCATTTTAGTAATGTTCTTCGCATGGGTCTGTGCATTAGAGATATAGGTTAATGCTGCAATGCAGGGTTTATGGGTTAATTAAAATTCTTGAAATCCGGTCGGCCGAGCCCGCTTTTTTGCCATTCACAAATACCTGCAAGCCGCTTCCTTTTTTATAGTGGCTGCCGTCGCGGTCCCAAAGAATGGTGATCCGTTTGCCGTGGTAATGCACATCGTCGAGGCAAAACCAGTCCCATTTATCCTGTGGTATAAGCGGGTTCACCTCGATCACCTCATCCGCACGCGGGCGCAGGCCCACGAGGCCGGTAATAATCAGGTCGTTGAATGTCGAGTGGTTGTAGTAACGGCTCCGCTCCTGGTCCCCTTTGAGCCAGTAACCGGTCTTTTCGTCGAGGTATTCACCGATGTACGGCTTGCCGCGGTAGTACTGCGATTCCACATATTTTTCCAGCAATCCAAAATAGGTCGTATCCGCCAATACTTCCGGTTTAGGTGCATTGAGTCGGTTGGCGAGGCCGGTCAGCGTTTGCGCGGTCGCAAACGGCCACACGGCACCGTCCCATTCGCATTGGCAGCAGCCATGCGTACGAAATTCCGGGTGCCTCCGTTCGGCGGTAGTTAGGCCGAATGGCGCATTAAAACCCTTCGGGTCCGACACCTGTTTCCAGGCCGCATCGTACTTTTCATCAGGTATGTTGAAATACCACGGAATGAACCCGATCGCTTCTTTCACGCCCGCAAAAGGTCCTTTGCCCCGCTTCTTTACCGTTTCAAAAAAGGCGCTGTCGGCATTCCATAACTTGCTATCAATAAGCTGTTTCAAGGTATCCGCTTTACTTTCATAAAACCCGCTCATGGCGTGGTCGCCCTTCAATGCTGCCATGGCCGAGAGCGCTTTGGCATTACCATACATATAACTGTTGATGGTCGGGCGTGCATTCTGCTCCCTGCGGCCGCCACTGAGCGACTCCTCCATACCATCTTTCACGTCGGTTTGCCAGAAAAGACCGCTTTCCGTGCGGCGGTCTTTTTCCCACGCTTTGTATTCCGAGTCGAGGTCGGGCAGCATATCGAGCAGGAATGCCTTGTCCTGCGTCACTTTATATCGGTTGTACAATGCGTCGGCGGTCCAGCTGCTGAAATTGAGCAGCTTTTTCATTCGCCCGCCGTCGTTCCCGCGGAACCACACGTGCACATTGTCATTCAGATAACGCTGATCATGCAGCCAACGGCCTTCGTAAATATGATGGCCGAGGGCGCAACTGATCATATTGTATTTATCTGCATAATTCCTGTCGACCAGAAACTCGGTGATCACAAAGCCCTGCGGCGTGTTATGAATGTGCTTGCGGTAAGTCCACCAGCGGTAGTAATAAATCTCGCGGAAATTATCCTGCGGACAGTCGAACAGCGGAATATTCGCCTTCATCCAGTCCCACGACTGTGCATTCGGGATCGCATTCACCTTGTTTTCATCCTCCATCCGATTGAAATAGGTCACGTGGTGTTTGTAATCCTCCGCTTTCAGCACGGCAGGCCCGGTTGCTTTTCGCGCGCAACCCGTCAAGCCCGCGAGTCCGATACATATTATTCCAAAACCAATTTTTAAATACCCCATTACTTTTTCGAAAACCAATAGATCACGGGCCCTGCCTCTTTGGAAGACAGTGAAACCAGTTTTCCTCCTTTAATTTTTTCTGATTTAGCTAAAACAGCACCCGTACGTGCATGGATGCGTTGCATTTGATAATGACCATTGAACTGCGTCAGATCCACTTGCAAAGGCGCATTTACTTCCTGATAAATGACCAACCCCTCACCTGGTTTGGTCAAAATATACTGCCGGTTATCCTGCGGCAGATCTTTCATCTCCAAAGGCTCCATCCCGGAAACGGCCCGCAAAAACCCGTTCGGTAACTTAGGCACTGCGCTCGCCGACCCACCTCCCAACAGCACCGCCCAGGCATTTTGCTCGGCGCCATTTGCATTGTAGAGCACCGCTTTCGTCGGGTATTTCTGTTTGTATTCCAAAACGGCATTGTACACTGAGCCGAACGACACTTTACCCACTTTTTGAATGCGCGCATGCTGGCGCGGAGCCAGGTTTTTGCCACCTTCCGGTGCATAATCGGTGCCATTTTCTCGCCGGTGCCAGTAGCGAATGTCGATAATGTCCACCAACGCGGCATATTTCGGATCGCCGAGGATCGCGTCCTGCACATCTTTGGTCGTACTTAATGCTACCCATGCATTTTTGCCCTTCTCCCGCTCCCATTCGCCGATCACATCCAGCCAGAACTGCACAAAATGCAGCGGACCGGTATATTCGGCGCTAATAAACTGGATCACACTGCTCTGGTCCACGAAATTATCCAGACATTGCCGGATATAGGCCCGGTGCAATGCTTTTCGCTCCGTATTTGAAATGTCATAAAACTGATCGGCGATGAAAATCCGCTTGTCACCCGCGTAAGGCGGCGGCTCGGGGAAACCGGGCTGATTAATATTGTTGGCAGTCCGCCAGGGGAAATCGGCGTAATGCGCGCCGGCTTCGAGGATGTTATGCTGGAAATAGTTTTGGTGATACAATAAAAGCCCTTTCTGATCGGCCAGCGTTGCAAACTCGCGCAGGCGGTTCCAGTACCATTCATTATAATGCTGCAAATCGTACTTGCTCAGATCATCCCAGGCGCCCCCCTGGCCACTTCTCGCAAACGGCTGTTCGTAAAACGGCGGCCAGGTTTCACCATCAATGCGGCGGATGCGCTCGTGGTCGTCGCGGCGGCGGTCGTACCAAAGGCCATAGTTGTGGTCCACAACGGTAACGTGCTGTTTTTGAAGCGAGTCCGTCATTTCCTGCAAATCGTCGGTAAATCCTTTTCCCACGCGGCCGGGCACGTAGCGGGTAATGTGCGGCTTGGCGGCGTTTACATCATGCGGACGGATGCTTCCGCGCCACCACGGTACCTCGTACCGCGCGCCAGTAACGAGTTCGTTTCCGCGCACCAGTCGCCCGTTGCGGATGGTTAATGCGGGTTGTGTGGTAGTGTTTTTTGTTGAAGTGAACCCAATTTCGTCAATGGATTTAACTGCCGGTGCAGAGCTTGTGGCTGACTTTTTAGCCGAATGTCCGGTTGCGGCAACAACCGCTTCCGTCTCTACTGCAATCGTAATCGGGTTGTGCTGCGCAGCCCGATCGATCCAATCCGCCAGCAAAACGGCGGGTTTGTGTGAACCTTCAACCAATGCGGCCGCTTGTTCCAAACTGGGGCTGCTGGATGCTTCGGTCTCCTTCGGTACCAGGAAAGCTCTGGCCGAAACGTCCTTTCCCACACGCTCGGCCAATTGCGCATAGTACAGGCTTCGCGGTTGGATATGCTCATTCACATTCTCCCAGAAACCATCCCCAGCAAAAGTCGCCCACGCCCCGAATGCAAAGTTCTGCGCTCCCGGCGGCGCGAAATTCTCGATCCGTGAGGCCGAGCATTGCCAAAACACCGAGTTCGCGGCCGTCCAGCCCGCACCCTGCCCGTCCTGGCCCCGGTTTTTAAAACTCAATGCATTTCCATCTACATGCACAATATCAAACAGCACACCGGAAGCCCAGCTATCAATGGCCCCGCTGAACCCGTTCGGTAACCGCGACTCGCATTGCACGAATGCATTCGGGCCGGGTGCTACATAGCCGGTGGCAAAATCATGCAAGCCATTTTCGGCATAACAACGCTGGAAAAGCGTTTGCCCGCCCTGCGTAAAAAAGGTGTTCCGCCGCTGCCCGGCAATTTCCGAAACCGGTTCCAGCGACTTGCAATCTTCGACAGTAACCTTCGACGCCGACTCGTAAACTGCTACCGCCGAACCGGCCAAATGCCGGAAAGTCACCTGCCGTACCCAGGCATTTTCAGTATTTTCAAATGTGATGCCCATCCAGCGATGGTTTTCGTCTTTCAAGTTCTTTGGATCAAATGTCGATTCAATGCGGATGTTTTCAATTCCGATATGACTAATGCGGCCTGCCCATTGATAAGGCACTACAAACCCGCCGCCCATTTTATGATCCAGCGCAGTGGTAATCGGTGCATCGATGGTAATGCTGCTACCCGAAATGGCCGTCACAGTTCGGTCCCAGGTAATATCGCGCTGTCCCGGTTTCCAGCCCAGCCAGCCGGTTTCACCGCCAAATTCCTCCATTTTCAAGGCTTTGATCCACTCGGCAGTGGAAGGTCGCACAACGCGAACCCTATCGCCTACTTTCAGCGATCCCGCATTTTCGACTTCAAAATGCATTGCATTCACCGGCACATGGTCATTGGTAACGCGCAGTTTAGGTTTTAATACCACATGATCTTCCCCGAAAATCCGGATCACAGTCTCCCGCGTACGCCCATCGCCCAGCAGCACAGTGCCGCCCTCACCCGTTCCAGTCCCCCGCAAAACAACCCCTGACTTCCTCATGACAATACCTGACAAAACCCTGTGCGTACCGGCACCCAGCAACACCGCGCCGCGCAAACCGTTTGCATCCAACGGCAACCCACCCACGTAATCGATCGCCGCCTGAACGCGCGCCGTAGCATCGCCCTCTCGGGCAGGCACGGTTACACGGATGGGCGCGTCCGGGATTGCCTGCGCACCGGCCATGTAGCCCGCATACGAGAAATCGACTATGCGGTTGCCAAGCGAATCGGGCGCATAGGCCAGCCGGCCATCCTCCGCCAATGCAACCGGTGATGCCTTTTGGGGCTTCTTCTGGCCGAATGCAACGGGTGCCAAAAGAAAATACAATCCTGTCAGCGACAGGACCGTATCGAATTTCATCACCTTAACCAAGTATCTCAGTCTGTCCAAAGCAATACTATTTTTGGCCCGGCGCACCTTTCAGCGAAGCCAGGGTATCATGGTTGTTTTTCGGGTTTTTCCAATCCATTTTCTTCTTCGGATCGATGCCGTTGATGAATTTCTCGATGTTGGAATAGCCATCGCCGCTCATATCTTTCCGCGCGTCCGACGGGTCTTTCGGGTTCAAACCGTACTTGATCTCCCAGTCGTTGGGCATGCCGTCGTCGTCGGAATCCTGGTACGGAGTGCCTTTGTATTCAGGGTAACCCCCTACCTGCGAAATGTCGGTGATAATGCCGTTTTTGTAGGAATCAATCGGCAGGCGACGGTGCTCGAACTGCTTCTCCGGCAATTTTACGTTATCCAGCGGATTGATCTTTCCTGTACGTACCTGCATGGTCACGCGTGCATCCACGGGGTCGCGGCGCGGGAGTGTGGCACCTGCATTCGCGATCACGTAGTCGAACGACTCCTTCGCGGTCATGATCGGGAACGTCGGCATCGGCAGCGGCTCGTGCCAGCGGATATTGTCGGTGTACTTGCCTGCATTCGGCTGATCTTCCACCTGCACGCCGCCGTCCCAGTTGTTTTTGGTGACCTTGTCGTAGCCCTCCATAATGTTGCCGCTCACGTAAGCACGGCCGTAAACCTGGTATTTCAGCTTGCTGCGGCCTGCTTCCGGTTTCAATATGCGGTAGCCGATCGGCGAGTCTTTCGGCGTTTCGGGGCCGGGCTTGAAGTAGTTGTTTATAATATTATACATCGCGCGGTAATCGCCGCCGTCGATGGACCGGTGTACCCAGTTGAACACCACATTGTTTACAAAATTGAATATCCCGAACCAGCCGATCGACGGGTTACGCCCTGCATTATTCGCCCAAAGGTTGCGCATGAACGTGCAGTTTTCGCCGCCCAATGTGCTGCCGAATGCGTGGTTCCAGGTATCGAGTGTTTCGGAGAAAATCGAGTTTTGAATGGTAATGTTAACGGTCGGCAGCTTCTGCTCCTGCGCGCCGGTGCTGTCGTTGTACATGTGCCGGTACATCGACATGTTTTCGTCCAATCCCCAGCTCGCCGACACGTGGTCGATCATAATGTTGCCGATGGGGTTACCGCCGATGGAATCGTCGCGCCGGCCTACAAATGTCTCCCCGCGACGGAAACGCATATGCCGGATCACGACATCGTGCGTATTGATCCACACGCTCTCGCCCGCCACGCACACGCCATCGCCCGGGGCCGTTTGCCCCGCAATGGTAATGTAAGGCGCACGGATAATGAGCGGCGTTTTCAGACGGATAATCCCCGCCACATTGAACACGATAATACGTGCCCCGCCCTGCTCGCAGGCGTCCCGCAGCGTGCCCGGGCCGCTGTCCGCAAGGCTTTTTACCACATACACCTGCCCTCCGCGGCCTCCGAAACTGAATGCGCCACCGCCCTCGGCACCCGGAAATGCCGGGATATCGGACTGCGGCAAATCCACCGGACGCGCCGCCCAGGGAATGTAGGGCTTACCCTTTTTAGCCTCGGCTTCAATGATCGGCAATGCCTTCTGCCACGCGATTTCCGATTTGCGTTCGGCCTCCGCGAGGAGGGAATCGCTTGTTTTTTTGGCTGCGGCCGGGATTTTCGGGTACTGCGCGAAGGCAGCTGAGCCCAAAAGCAAGCCTGCTAATGCGAGTCGGAGTGAATGTTTGGGACTAGGATTCATATTTGTCAACACGTTGATTTTTATGCTTGTTTGTTACAAATAATTAATTGTTAAAATATTACCGGCATCACAAATCACATCGCCCGGTCTACAAATATTGCGGTGCGCTGCACCTTCACGGTGAGGTGCAGAGCACCGTAAGAATTGTAGCACCGTAAGAATTGTAGCACCGTGAGAATTATAACACCGTGAGAATTGTAACACCGTGATATTTGGTCGTTTGATTCGGATCATTAATCATTTCAACGGATCAAACGTGCCGGAAGGCCAGCCAAGGTTCTGTTCGAGCCGTGGGTTGTTGGTCAATGCCTGCTGCGGGATGGCGAAGAAGTAATATTCCGGCTTCCAGTTGACGAGGTATTTGGTATCCAGCTTTTTAGGCACGATTTCCATGTAGTTTTTGTAAACAGAATCGAGATTCATACCGTCGCGTTTTGCGGCGAAATCTTCGGGAGCCGATGATTTCAGGTTAATCGTCACCCCGTTGCGGCTTTTGCCGTTCAGTACCGTTTCAAATTTCTTCCAGCGGCGCAGGTCGTAAAAGCGCTTGCCTTCGAATGCGAGCTCCACTTGTCTTTCGTGCAAAATGGCCTCAAACATTTCCGCACGGGACATTTGCGGGTTCAAACCATAGTACCCGTCCGCGCCCGGCTCGATGCCCGCACGTTTGCGAAGCGCCGTCAGTTGGGCATAAGCCTCATCCAGTTTGTTCACGCCGCAGGCTGCTTCCGCGAAGTTGAGCATGACCTCGGCATAGCGCATTTCGATCCAGTCGGTGCCTGCATTGGCTACTGCCCCCGCCGCGAGGTTCGGGTCGATGGCCTTGCGGCAATAGAAGCCGGTTGAGGTGGCTTTCTGCTCCACGGTTTTGTTATTTATAAAATAGGTCCACAAACGGTAGTTCGCATTGCCATTAATGGCCCAGGTAGCACCATTGAATGCAATGGTCTGGTTAAAGCGCGGATCGCGGTTTTTGTAAAAAAGCTGCGCGTCGTACCCCGAGCCCTTTTCATCGATATTCTTGCCGTTTTTCATCGGGAACGCCTGCTCGATTTCCCAGGTAGGCTGGTTAGAGCCCCCACCCGTACCGAGGTACGAAGGCCGCGTGCCATTATCCCAGGTCATATTCTTGTTGATCTGGTCGCCTACCTTGTTGTTATAGCAGGCCACCCAAACCGCCTCGGGGTTATTCACTTCCTGGAACCACAAATCACTAAAACTGCTGTGGAGCTTAAAACCATTCGCAGATAGCAATTCAATCGCCTTTTTGTTGGCATCATAGGCCGCCTGCCAGCGTTCGGTGAGGTCGTTGGGATTATGTTGCGGGCTCGCATAATGCAGCAGAATGCGGCCTTTGAAACCCGCCGCGGCACCGCTGGTAATGCGGCCCCAGTCGTTGGTATTGCTCCAACGGCCGGGCAGACTGGCGATGCTGTAATCGAGGTCTTCCACGATGAGCGCAATGCTCTCGGAAGTGCTGCTGCGCGGAATGGCGGCCTCTTCCTTGGCCTCTTCACCCACGCCTTCGAGGGGTTCGAGCACCATAGGCACGCCGCCGTAAAGCTGCACGAGGTCCCAGTAACGGAACGCCCGGAAGAACGTCACCTGGCCCATCAGGCGCTTTTTGGCATCCTCACTCAAACTACCGGTCGGCAGCTTGGCCAGGAACTGGTTGATCGACCGGATCTTACCATAGTTGTTCGTCGCATTCACACCGATCCCGAAATCCTGCACGGTATTCACCTGCACAGTGCCTTCAAAAAACCGGGTTTCACCGCCGATCTCGTCGGTGCATTTCAGGAAATCGCCGGTGGGCCAGGTAGGCAGGTTTTGGTCATACACATAATCCACATAGCCTTTCGCCAACAGGGTATCGTTGAAAACCTGCTCCTCGTTGAACGCCGAAAGGTCGGTTTTGTCGAGTATATTTTCGCAGCTCGTCAACGCCAGGCCGAGAAATGCTGCTATTATCCAATGCTTTTTCATCGCTGTACCGATTTTTAGAGTGTAAGGTTGAGTCCCAATGACCACGTGCGCATTTGCGGGTACACATTATAGGCGCCCGAGGCAGCCTTGTAGTCGTAGGGGTTGAAGAACGTGATCGGGTTCATGCCCACGCCAATGATTTTGGCCGAACTGATACCCAGCTTTTTGGCTACATTCTGGCTCAGCTGGTACGATACATTGAGGCTACGCATATTGAATGCAAATGCATTGCGGAACCAGAATGACGACACCATCGAGTAAGTTTCTTCCCAGTAAGGATCCGGATATTTCGCATTCGGGTTTTCCGGGGTGTAATGGTCCGCCCAGAAAACGGGGCGGGAAACATCCTTAGCCGCTTTTTTACGTGCATCGCCATCCACAATGCCCTGCCCGCCGAACGAACCGGCCGTTACCACATCCACTTTAAATCCTTTGAATCCAAAACCGAACGACAGACCGAACGTGTAATGGTTATTTTCCTTTTTGGTCAGATACTCCTGGTCATCCTCGGTGATCTTGCCGTCGGGAGCGGCATAGCTTCCATCGGTCTGGCGCGGGCCACGAATATCCTGATAATAAAGCATACCCGGTTTCGGCGCGTAACCCATAATGGTGTAATCCGGGTTCTTTTCCAGATAGCGGTCCACCTCTTCCTGCGAGCGGAACATACCCAGGTAACGGTAGCCCTGCAAGCCGCGGTCGCTCGACCGGCCGGTTGGATCCTGCCAGCTGCCGCGGTTGGTGGTAGCCACGTCTACGAGAATGTTCTTGTTGTCGCTCCAAGCGAGGAATGCACCGATGTTGTAGTCGATGTTTCTGCCGATGCGGTCGCTCCAACCCGTCGCAAATTCCAGACCGAAAGAGTTCACCGTCTCGTAGTTCTCAGCCGGCATCACCGAACCGATCGTAAGCGGTACAGACGAAGCGAGCGTGGTCAGCAAATTGTAACCGTGGTCGTGGTAGGCGTCGATGGTCGTCGAGAGACGGTTGTTCAGGAACGAGGCGTCGATACCGACGTTCTTTTTGGTCACATCATCCCAGCGACCATAGTAGTTAGGCAGCTTTTCGAGCTTGATGCCCACCGTACGGTCGCTGTTGCCGCCGAACACGGCGCCATTGGAGGCCTGCGGCGTGTAGCGTTGCAGCCATTGCCACGCCGCAGTGCGGTCGCCGCCCAGGAAGCCGATCGACGCACGCAGTTTCAGGTTGTTGATGAAAGGTAATTTTTCACGAAAAAAGCGTTCTTCGGACATCACCCACCCTGCCGAAAGCTGCGGAAATGTGCCCCAGCGGTATTCAGGCGCAAATTTCGTGGACGCATCGCGGCGGAACGAAACCTCGAACAGGTAACGGTCGGCGAAAGAGTAGTTCAAACGGCCAACATAAGAAAGGATACCACTCTCGTTCGCCGCATTCGGGCCAATATCCTTGGCTCCAAATGCCGACATCAGGTAATCGTTACCGCCTTCGAAAATGCCTTCCTTCATCGTGGCAATGCTTTCGGTGTAAATCTCCGATTGCTCCACCAGCGCCAGGGCGCTTACGGAATGCCGTCCGAAATCGCGGGCGTAGCTCAGGTTGAAGTTCAGCTGGTAGCCGTCGGTATAGCCCGGGTTGAAACGCAGGCGGTCGCCGTTGTTGAGACGGGTAGGCGCATTGGGTGTACCACCGAAAATGTGCTTGTTTTCGCCCAGCATCGAGAAACCGTATACCTTGTAATAGGTGCCGAACTGCTTACCCCAGTCGTTGCCGAGGTTCTTATTGTACACCGTGCGGAGTTTCAGGCCGCGGATGAAAGGCACATTGTATTCCAGGTACGCATTCACATTCAGCACCACATTGCGGGAACGGGTGTAGTTGTTCAGTTTCTGTGCCTCGAAGAAATGGAAACCTGTTGCGCCCGAGCCGCCCGGCAGCAACACCGGCAGGCCATCCACGTAAGGCGGGATGAACTGCGGCGTGTTGAGGAGGTTGGTCACATCTTTTTCCACGTTCTCGCCGCCTTGTTTGAGGTAAAACAGCTTGTTGTCGGACAGGTTACCGCTTACACCCAAACCTACTCGGATATGCTTCGTCACGTTCACGTCCGTGCTCGCGCGGAAGTTCCATTTCTTGTAGCTGATGTTATCGACATTCCCGTTCTGAGCAAAGTAGGTGGCGCCCGCAAAGAAGGTCGCCCGCTCGGTACCGCCGCTGATATTCACCGCATGGCGGGTATTCAGCGAAGGCTTCCAGGCCATATCGAACCAGTTATGGTTGTTGTTTTTGAAATATTCGAGCTCGTCGGGCGAGTAGTATTCCGGATCGTTGGGCGCCAGGCCGCGGCTGCGGTTGAAGTCGTTCAGGTAAGTGGCCAGCTGCACGCCGTCCATCATTTTGGATTTATAGGCCGCATCCGAAACGCCCACGGTAGTCGTATAACTCACGGTCGGCTTGCCCGCTTTCCCGCGTTTGGTACGCACCACCACTACCCCCAATGCCGCACGCGCTCCGTACACAGCGGCCGCGCCGTCCTTCAAAATAGACAGGTTTTCGATCTCGGACGCATCCAGCAACTGGAAATCCGCTTCCGAACGGATCACATCGTCGATAATGTACAGCGGAGAGTTGCTCCCGCCGTCTTTGGAAGCTTTTGTGGGGTTACGGATCACAATAGACGCAGGCGTACCCGGCCGGGCCGTACCGCCCGAAATATTAACACCCGGCAGCTTGCCGACCAATGCAGATGAAATGTCGCCCACGGGCAGCTCGTCGACATCTTTCATCTTCACCGTCGCGACGGCCCCAGTGAGGTGTGAGCGTTTCTGTTCGCCATAACCCACCACCACTACATCTTCCAGCGCTTTCACATCCGGTTCGAGCACCACCGTGAGCGAGCCCCGGTTAGCCACGTCGATCGTCTGTTTCACAAACCCTACGTAGCTGATAATCACGTTAGCGCCGCTTTCGGGCACATTCAAAGTAAACTTTCCCTCGGCGTCGGTGGCGGTTCCCGAGTTGGTCCCCGAAATAAGGATCGAAACCCCTGGCATCGGTTCCTTCGAAACGCCATCGATCACAACCCCTTTCAGCACGCGGTTCTGCGCATGAGCGGCCAAAGCCGCCAGCAGCAAAGTGAAGATGAGTAGAAGTGGTTTTCTCATGTAATTGAGTCATTTAGAATATAACTATTTCAAGACAATCGCCGGTTTTCATTGATAAAGTCCAATTCAAACCACGATCAAGTCTATTTAAGCCACCTATTTCAGCCAAGCATTTGGCAAGATTTATTTCTGCACACGATACCGGGAACGTTTGCAGTGGGTAGTAGAAATTCTACCCAAGCAGATGTTAGTGTAAAATAGACACATTTTCGATTATTTGCTTTTGTTTTAAAATTGAAAAACAATCGAAGTATATATTGTACTATTCAAATACTCTGTCGCTACGATTGCTGTATTAATCGCAACGGTTTGAAAGCGCTCGGAAACGACTTTCCGCACCTGAATGGCTTATCAAGAATCGGTATAAATCCAAATTTCTATCCCCAGGGCACAAAAAGCAGGCAAGCCGTTGAATCCGTCCCGGAAGCTGTGTATGTTTGAATGTGCGCTACTTAGAAGGGTTATGGTGAAGCAAAAAGTCTATCGAAAACACATACAACTTACTGAATTTCAAATCAAAAGATTATACGAACTCAGCGAGTTCGACGGGATCGACCCGGCGGAGCACGCTATGCGTGCCATCGACGCCTATCTGAAAAGTAAGAAAACCGACGTGCCTGTGAAAAGTCAGGCGCAGATCCGTACGAAAGTAAAGGACCAAAGCAACGATCCGCAGATCGAAGGTGCGGTATGGGTGTCAGGAACTGTGAACCAGTACGAGTTCTCGGCATTGATCCTGAAAACACCGGCCAAAACGGCCATGGAAAAGGGCCGAATTTCCAAACTCTCTATCTGGGACCCGGCGGTTAGGAAAGCGACGAACAACTTCATCGGCGCTTGTATCGTCAATTACGACCGTGGCTGGGATATCCGTCCGAGCCGTCGCGCGGAAATCTATTACCACCCCGTAAAGGCCATGCTCGACGAATTCATCGCCGCGCATTAGGCGGGCGCCTGGCCGCTCAATAAATAGCTGATCGACTTATCCCGGAGCAATACTCCGGCTTGCTAATTTGCGGCATGAAAACAATCACCCTCGTCAGTTGGTGCCTTCTGGGCCTCTACACGGCAATACTCATCGGATTGCTGCTATTTGCCCGATCGGGTTCCTCCGACGACCGCATCGCCAGCGGGTACGTGATCATGCTGTTTATTCCGCTCGGCATCCTGGCGGCCATTAACCTGCTTCCATTCCAGTTTACGCGCATATTGGTGCTTGTACTCAGCGTTGCACCCGCCGTGATGGTCGTGATCATGCTGATCGCCTCGCCGATCGTTCAGAAATGGCGCAGTGCCAGCTGGGCCGATGAAGACAGTGCACGGGCCAACGGCTCCTATTATTTCAAAGACGCGCCCCGGCAAAAACTCGCTGCCGATATTGCCTCGCTCAACGCCGAACAGCTTCGCGCCGACATGGCCCAGCCCGTTCCAGACCTTAACCAAACCGGCCGTGAACAGGTTACCCTGCTCGATTTCGTGGCCCTGCAAGGCTTTGAGGCCGATCCGGCCCGATTAATCGCATGTTTTGACGTGCTTCTGAAAAAAGGAGCCCGAATCGATAACGGCGATCCGACACACTCGCCCACGCATTTCAGGGTAATCGACTACGACCCTGCTATATTGAAATGGTTTCTCGAACACGGTGCCGATGCCAACGCCCGCGAAGCCGGAACCGGAACGCCCATTCTTTTCCAGGCCATCCACCGAGACAGGTCCGACACCACCAAAACGGAGAAGGTCAGGCTGCTGCTCGAACATGGTGCCGATCCCAACATCATTCCGCCCCGGCAGGACGAGCGCGTCATTGTTACCTCCATGCTCATGTCCGCAGCCAGCGCCGAAGCCTGGGACATTTGCAACGTCATGCTCGATCACGGGGCCGATCCGCATTACAAAACGCAGAGCGGCTGGGATATTTTTCAGGCGGTAGACTACCAGTCGAAACAGTTCACCAGCTGGGGACAAACCCCGCCCTCCGGTTTTACAAAACTCGCGGAACGCCTGGCGGCCCTCAATGCGAACGGAGATAAAAATACGCGGCAATAAATGCGATAATCGCGGCAATGGGGCCCAACACGAACGCCGCCGTCATGGTCGCTTCCATCGACTTATCGTGCGTATTCGACGACAATTTATTGATCAGGAAATACCCTCCTACCGCCCCTACCAGATAAGCCACCACTGCAATAAGCAGGGAAAGAAAGAAAATTTTCATAAGAAGTAAGTTTAGGTTATCCGGGACCCGGCACCTAAATTTACTAATCCACCCGCTATCCCACATTGAAAAAATGGTACAACCTGACGACTTTTTATTTGCCGACGTTGAAAAGGTAAACCAGATACCGATCGTCAGAACTGTGCTGGAAGTGATCTGTCGTTCAACGGGTATGGGGTTTGCCGCCGTAGCGCGTGTGACGGAAGACCGGTGGATTGCCTGCTGTGTGCAGGACGAAATCGGCTTCGGACTGAAACCCGGCGAGGAACTGGAAATCGGGACGACGATCTGCAATGAAATCCGCGACAGCGGGAAAGCAGTAGTTATCGACCATGTGGACGAAAATGAGTTTTACAGCGGGCATCCCACACCGAGGATATACGGTTTCAAAAGCTATATTTCGCTGCCTATCCTATTAAAGAGCGGGGAGTTTTTCGGGACACTGTTTGCCATCGACCCTAAACCCAACCAGTTGCAGAACCCGCGCGTGATCGGGATGTTCCACCTTTTTGCCGAACTGCTGGCCTTTCACCTCGACAGCCTCTCGCTCATGGAACGCACCCGCACGGCCATGCACGACCTGGCCGAACAGCTACTCGTGTCGGATGATGAAAACAGACAGTACCGCCATATTTCGAGCCACAATTTACAGGAACCACTTCGCAAGCTGCGGGTTTTCAGCGATATGCTGGTAAATGCCACCGACCGTTACGAAGCCGAAAAAGCCAAAGAACTGGCCGTCAAGATCCGCAGCAGTGCGCAGCAGTTCTCGATGATGATCAAAGATTTGTCCGACTTCTCCGGCCTCAGTAACAGCAATGCATTTACGCAGGTGCACCTCGACCACGTCCTGGCCGACGTTACCTCGCAGCTGATGTCGCAGATCGAGCGGCGGAATATCATCGTCGAAACCGACCGCCTGCCCTCCATTATGGCCATTCCCGAACAAATGGAGCAGCTTTTTTTTCAGCTGCTCGACAATGCAGTTAAGTTCGCGGGTCATGAAAATCCACCGCGCATCCGCATTACCAGCCGGGAATTGGAGCTGCATGAAATCGATGATTTACTGCCGGAACCGCTTCAAATGGCCTACGTGGAAATCAGGGTGGAGGATAACGGCGTCGGAATAGCAGATTCTCAGCTGGAAAAAGTATTCGATATTTTCGCCCGCCTGCCTACCGGCTCATTCAAGCAGGGCGAGGGTGTCGGGCTGGCCTATTGCCGCAAAATCGTGCGAAACCACAAGGGCATTATCAAAGCCGAAGTCAATCCCGGAAAGGGCACGACATTTGTAATCATGCTGCCGTTACCCTATTAAACCATTCAGGTCGATTATGAAAATTGCTACTTACAACGTCAATGGAGTGAACGGCAGATTGCCCGTACTGCTGCGCTGGCTGGAAGAAACCGCGCCCGATATTGTGTGCTTGCAGGAACTGAAAGCGCCGCAGGAAAAATTTCCCGAGCAAGCCATCCTGGATGCAGGCTACAAGGCCATCTGGCACGGACAGAAAAGCTGGAACGGTGTGGCAATCCTGTCCCGGGGCGAACTTCCCCGCGAAATCCGCCGCACGCTCCCGGGCGACCCGGAAGACGTCCATAGCCGCTACATCGAGGCCGAAATCGGCGGACTAACAATAGGCGGCTTATACCTGCCGAATGGCAACCCGGCGCCAGGCCCGAAATTCGATTACAAGCTGCGCTGGTTCGACCGCCTCCATGCACATGCGGAAAGCCTCCTGGCAGCAGGCAAACCCGTGCTGCTCACCGGCGACTTCAATGTAATGCCCACCGAGCTGGACGTTTACAAGCCCGAAAGCTGGGTAGACGATGCGCTTTTCCGCCCCGAAACCCGTGCAGCATTTGCCAAATTGACTGCCCAGGGCTGGACCGACGCCATCCGCACCTTATACCCCAATGAAAAGATCTACACTTTCTGGGATTACTTCCGGAATGCCTTCGCGCGCAACGCCGGCCTGCGCATCGATCACTTCCTGCTCAGCCCGCAACTCGTACCCAGGCTCGCGGGCGCAGGCGTGGACAAGCAGGTACGTGGCTGGGAAAAAACCAGCGACCACGCGCCGGTATGGATCGAATTAAAAGACTAAACTCACTCTGGCGCCCTTCTCATGAAAAACAAACTAACCCTTTCTCTCCTCGCATTGCTGGCAATTTGCCCGTATTTCACTCATTTACAAGCCCAAAAGGTATTCAAGGTAAAAGCGGGTGAATTTCCCGACAGGGTCATACCCTATGCCGACCGCTACCAATTCAGCCGGTTCACCACCGGCAAAGCGGAATTCATCGGCGGGCAAACCTCCCAGGCTCGTTTCAATTACAACTACATCGGCGGGCATGTGCTCTTCGTCGATGCAAAACTGGATACGCTGGAAATCATCGATAAAGCGCTTCTGAAAAGTATTACGATCGGGAATAAATCGTACCGGTTCGACAAGCGTTTCGGATACGCCGAGGTATTAAACAGTTACGGTCGGGCAATGCTGGGTAAGCGGGAAGTGCTGGCCAGGATAGGCACCGAAAAAGGCGGACCGTACGGCATTTCCTACACCGCGTCGTCCGTCACGACCTACCGCTCCTATTCCAGCGACCAGGCGCAAACCAGCAAAAAGCTCAATACCAATGCAGAAGGCGTGTTCACCTACCGCACGGCCCATTACCTGATCGACAACAATAACCGTTTCTACATTCCCACCGCCGGAAGCATCAGAAAGCTTTACCCGGCAAACAGGAAGCAGATCGACCAGTATTTGCACGAAAATCCCGTCAATTTTGGGAAAGAACAAGACCTCATGCGGCTGCTCGATTATTGTGATAAATTAACAAAATAGTTTCGCCGCAACGCTTCCAGTGCACATTGTGTCTCTCGGTAGACAAACTTAAACCGCTCGTTTATGAGAAAGCTCCTGCCTGTTATCATCCTCTTTCTGGTGTTCAGTTGCTGGCCTCCGGGTATGGACCCGGACAAAAAAGAAGGCAAGTTCCTTTCAGACGTCGTTAATCTGGAAGAATTTAACTCAGAGTATGACGATTACAATTCTTCTTTGCCGCTTAACAGGCACGGCGAGGCATATCTTGTGTTTTCTTCGAAAAGGGACAGGAAGAACCTCCTGAACCTGGTGCACACTCGTGCCTATATGGATTATGACAAGCGATTGAGTCTTAAAAAAGGCTTAAAGCCAACAGTCGGTATATATTCCCGCGACATTTATAGTGATGTAGGGCAGCTGGTAGACAAGGCAAACGGCAATTTCAATGTGTACGGTCCGAGGCTGATTTCCATTCGGGATGACTTTTATTTTTTCGGTGATGCGAAAGATGATCTGTTTCTTTTCTATGCCGATGATTCCTCGGGTAAAATGGATATTAAGTATGCCAAACGCGGCACCTCCGGGGCTGAGCCAGTTGAATATCTCAATTCTCCGGCAAATGACGCCTACCCTAGCTTTTCCTGGATGGGCGACCGCCTGTACTTTTGCTCCGACCGCGGCGGCAACTTCGATATTTACGAAGTAAAAATCCCCCGTAAGGATACAGAGCATATTACGATAGAAAGCCTGGTTGCGCCCGCCCAATATGAGTTAAGAAAAGTCGAAGAGCTTTCGGGCCCGTACAACGACAAATGCCCTTATATCCAGGATGACATGATGGTTTTCGTTTCCGATCGCCCCGGCGGACAAGGAGGTGAAGACATTTATTATTCCGAATACAACGACGGGAAATGGTCGGCGCCGGTCAACGCCGGGCCGCGGATCAATTCATCCTATAACGAGTACCGTCCTATACTTCCGCGCTTGTCGAATTTCAACTACTGGCTAATGCTCTTCTCGTCGGACCGCCCCGGCGGCAAAGGAGGCTACGACCTCTACATGACCGGCCTCAAACGCTTTTGGTAACCCGGGTATTGCAGGTAAGCAATTGTTAAAAAAGCCGCTATCGCTGCCTATGGCCAGCGGGGCGGCTTTCTCTTTTATCGCGCTGTCAATCAACGTTGTCGAAATGTTGAAATTATTTCACAAATAAATACCACGTCAGTGACGATTTCTTGTAGTAAGATTTCAATTTGACATTCGAAGTAATTTCTCGTATTATAATTTACGTATATTTCGCCATGAACCGGACGATATCAGTTAAAACCATCCGTAATTCTCCTGACCCGCCAGCTACCACCTCCAACCCAAGCTGATTTATAGAGACTTACTAAAAAGAACTACGTTATGAAAAACCTGGAAATGATCGGTATAGGCCCGATGGAGCGACCGGATGTGGCCCTGGCACTAGCGCTCTCAGAAGCCGGAGCTTTCCCAGTAATCCACCTTGGACGAGATCAACAAATAGCTACGAGCGCACTGGGGAAAATGACCGCCAAAAGCAAAAAACCATTTGGCGTATGTTATTCCGAACACACCCCTCTGACGATCACTTTACCTGAACAAGTTAAACTAGTAATTCTACCATATGGTCTGACTTTTCCTAATCCTGCCAATTCTTTCCAAGTCATTTTCCAGGTCCGCAGCGTAGCCGAGGCGAAACAGGCAAAAGCAGCCGGTGCAGCGGGTATCATCGCCAAAGGCAATGAAGGGGCCGGCCTGGTGAGCAACGATTCGTCGTTTATTTTGTTTCAACGTATAATGAGGGAGGTTAGCGACATTCCGGTTTGGGTACAAGGCGGGATCGGCGTTCATAATGCGGCGGCGGTTACGGCCCTCGGCGGGCGCGGCGTGGTACTCGACAGCCAGTTGCTTCCTTTCCCCGAATGTTCAGCGCCGGCTTCACTTAAAACGATCAGCGAGAAGCTGAACGGCAATGAAACCCGCGTAATCAACGGATTCCGCGTACTCGTTCGGCCCAACTCCCCGGCGTTGCCCGCACAACCCGTTCGCGCAGACCTGCACCCATTCCTGCACACACTCGATCTCGACCGGGGCTATGTCCCTATGGGGCAGGATATTGCGATCGGTACCGACCTTTTTAAACAATATAAAAAGCTTCCGCGCCTCGTATTTGCCTTCAAGGAGGCAATGTACGGCCATTTGCGGCAAGCCAAACACCTCAATCCGCTGGCTGCCCACAACGCGCTGGCGAGGACGCTCGGCACACACTACCCTATTGCACAAGGCCCTATGACGCGCGTCAGCGACGTGCCTGCTTTCGCCGCAGCCGTCGCCGATGCCGGCGCATTGCCTTTTGTAGCATTATCACTTCTAAAAGGTGAGAAAGCCCGCAACCTGATCCGCGAAACCCGCGAGCTCGCAGGCGACAAGCCCTGGGGCGTTGGTATCCTCGGCTTTGCAGACCAGGAGCTGCGTGAAGAACAGCTTGGCTACATTACGGAGGAAAAACCGCCCGTTGTGCTGATCGCCGGTGGCCGCCCGTCGCAGGCGAAACCACTGGAAAAGTTGGGTATCAAGACGTTCCTGCATGTTCCTTCGGCTCCATTACTCGATATGTTTCTAAAAGAAGGTGCCAAACGGTTCATTTTCGAGGGGCGCGAATGCGGTGGTCACGTGGGGCCGCTTTCGAGTTTTGTACTTTGGGAAAAACAGATCAACCGGCTTTTGCAGGAAGAGCAGACGGAGCAGCTTGAAGTGTTCTTCGCAGGCGGAATCCACGATGCGTTTTCAGCCGCGATGATCTCCGTGATGACGGCTCCATTGGTTGCGCGCGGCGTCAAAGTCGGTGTGTTGATGGGTACCGCTTACCTGTACACGCAGGAAGCTGTTAGTACCGGGGCTATATTGCCGCAGTTTCAGATACAAGCTTTGGAACACACCGAAACCGTCCTGCTCGAAACCGCTCCCGGCCATGAAACCCGGTGCCTGGAATCGCCTTTTGCTGCCGATTTCAATACCGAAAAAGAAAGAATGGAGCAGGCTGGACTCGATAAAAAAGAGATTTGGGCAGAACTCGAAAAGCTCAACGTGGGCCGGCTCCGCATTGCTGCCAAAGGAATTGAGCGCCAGGCCGATAACTTGGTCGAAATCGGAGCGGAAGAGCAAATGAGCCGCGGCATGTACATGATCGGCCAGGCCGCCGCGATGCTCGACAAAGTAATGACCATGAACGAGTTGCACGAAGATGTTGTAACCGGCAATTACGCATATATCGGCCAGGCAAACCTGCCAAAGCCGCCAAGAAGGAAGAAAAAAGCATTGAACGTCGCGATCGTCGGAATGGCCTGTATTTATCCCGGTGCTCGCAATATCGAAGAATTCTGGGGTAATATCCTGGCTGGCAAAGACTGGGTAACGGAAGTCCCCGACGACCGCTGGAACAAGGAGCTGTACTACGATCCTACCGTTTCCGACGGCAGCAAGTCGCATTCGAAATGGGGTGGCTTTATTCCCAAAATCGATTTCGACCCGGTTGAATTCGGTATTCCGCCGCAGTCGCTGGCGGCTATCGACCCTACCCAGCTGCTGAGCTTGCTCGTAGCGAAGCAGGCGCTTGACAATGCGGGTTATGGCGCGGATGCAAACCGCGATAATGTGTCGGTGATCATCGGTGCGGAAGGCGGTAACGACTTGGCGAATAACTACGGTTTCCGCTCACTTTTCACCCAGTTTTTTGGTGAAATACCTCAGGAACTCGACGACGCATTGCCCAAACTGACCGAGGATTCCTTCCCCGGCGTACTGGCGAACGTCATTTCGGGCCGCATTACCAACCGCCTGAATCTCGGCGGACGCAACTATACCGTCGACGCTGCGTGTGCCTCGTCACTGGCAGCCATCGATCTGGCATGCCAGGAGCTGACCCTGGGCCGCTCCGAAATGGTCCTCGCCGGCGGCGCCGACCTGCACAACGGCATCAACGATTACCTGATGTTTTCCAGCACTCACGCGCTCTCCCGCAAGGGCCGCTGCGCTACATTCGACTCCGAAGCCGATGGTATCGCTCTGGGCGAAGGGGTAGCGATGGTGGTACTGAAACGCGAAGAGGACGCATTGCGCGATGGCGACACGATTTACGCTGTCATCAAAGGCGTAGGCGGTTCGAGCGACGGGAAGAGCCTGGGACTCACCGCCCCGCGCAAATCGGGCCAGGTGAAGGCACTGGAACGTGCTTACGACCAGGCTGGTATTTCGCCGGCCGAGCTGGGGCTTGTGGAAGCACATGGTACGGGCACAGTCGTGGGAGATAAAACCGAGCTCAGCGCATTGACCGAAATGATGCTGGCCTCCGGTGCATTGACCAGCCAGACGCATTTAGGCTCTGTGAAAACGCAGATCGGCCATACCAAATGCGCTGCGGGCCTCGCGGGCCTCATGAAGGCTGCATTGGCCGTGTACCACGGAATCAAGCCGCCGACCATTAACCTGAAAACGCCAAACACTTACTATAATCCGGAAACGAGTCCGTTCGCATTCCAAACCAAGCCCGCACTCTGGACGGACGACCGCAGGGTTGCGGGAATCAGCGCATTCGGCTTCGGAGGAACTAATTTCCATGCTGTGATCGAAAGCGCTTCCGCTAAAAAGCCGCGCAAATCGGTGAAGGCATGGCCGGCCGAAATGCTGGTTTTCCGCGGAGAAACACTTGCGGAAACGGAGAAACTTCTGAAGGCCGCCCATGACATTCTGGAAAATGATTCGGTTTCATTGCGGGATGTGGCTAACAGCCTGAATTTGTACAATGAGAAGCCGGTGCAGATTTGTATTGTGGTGGAAAATCACTTCGACGCCCGTGCCAAACTGAGCTCTGCGCTTTCTTATGCCAAGCAGAGCTTGGCGACATCGACTGGCACGAAGGAGACCTTCGCGCCAGTCGGGAAGGAGACCTTCGCGCCAGCAGGTTCGGGAGCGAAAGGCATTTACTATACTAATACAACAGCCGGTAAGGTAGCATTCATGTTCCCTGGCCAGGGTAGCCAGCGCGTGGATATGGCGCGCGATTTGTTCGTAGCATTTCCCGCGATGCGGAAGTTGTTGAAAAAACATCCTGCATACCAGCATATCATTTTCCCGGATGCCGTTTTCGATGAGCAGTCGGCGAAGGCTCAAAAAGAGAAAATCAAGGATACCCGCCTCGCGCAGCCACTGTTGGGTATTGTCGACCTGGCGATAGCAGAACTGCTTAGGGATTTTGGCATACAACCAGACATGGTAGCCGGGCATAGCTACGGGGAATTGCCCGCGTTGTGTTTTGCGGGCGTGTTTGAAGCAAACCAGCTCGTTCCGCTCAGCGAAAAACGGGCAAAGTCCATTCTCGACGCAATCGGCGACGACAACGGCGCGATGGTGGCCGTAAACTGCCCCGAAGACGAGCTGACGCGCATTGTGTCGGAGATCAACCATATTTACCCGGTGAACCACAATTCACCGCGCCAGTGGGTACTCGCAGGCACCACGCCGGCAATCGCCGGACTGACCGCGAAACTGACCGAACTGAAAATATCCTTCCGCCAGCTGGAAGTAGCCTGCGCATTCCACAGCCCGCTTTTGGCCGGTTCAAAAGAACTTTACGCAGCGGTATTGAGCGACGTAACATTCAGTGAACCCACGCTCACCGTGTGGTCGAATACCACTGCGGCGCCCTACCCTGTTTCGCCCGAAGCTATTAAGGAACGTCTGGCCGATCACCTCGTGCGACCGGTCCGTTTCTCGGAGGAAGTGGCACAGATGTACGAAGACGGCGCACGTATTTTCGTCGAAGTAGGCCCGGGTAAGGTCCTTACCGGTCTTACCAAATCGATTTTGGGCAAAGAAGAAATTTGTCTCCACACCGAAGACAAAGACCAGCCGGGTATCGTGCAGCTGCTGCACACCCTGGCTGGCTATGTCGCCACCGGCAGGAATATTGATTTCAACAAACTGTTCGATGACCGCGACGCAAGCGTGCTGGACCTCGACAAACCGGAACAATACCGCAAGAGCATCACAACCTGGCTCGTAGACGGCCAAATGGCACTTCCACTGAACGGCAAGCTACCCGACCACGGCGCATTACCGGTGACTGCGCCTTTGAAACTGGCCGCATTCCAGCAGCCAGGCGCGCTCGCTGCCCCCGCCGGTACCGAAGCCGAACGCGTTGTGCACGAATACCTCAACAGTGTCAAATACCTCATCCAGGCGCAGCGCGACGTGGTACTGGGTTACCTCGGCCAGTCGGTGCCGCCTTCGAGAAATATTGAAGTCTACGACTCTGCATTGAGTGGACTCGCAGCCAATGCGCCTGCTCCTGTACCCATTGTGATTGAAAAAGCCGCAAGGGAAGCACAACCTGCCGCGACCCACGCGCCGGTGAAAGCGGTGATCGATGTGAAATCACTGGTAATGCAGGTGATTAGTGATAAAACAGGCTATCCGCAGGAAATGCTCGGCATGGATATGGACCTCGAAGCGGACCTGAGCATTGATTCCATCAAACGCATGGAGATCATCGGCGAACTGCGCAAGCAACTGGGCGGCTTCGAAGCCGGCCAGGAAAGCGAGGAGACCGTGATCGAACAGCTTGCGGCGATCAAGACATTGAATTTGCTTGTCAACTGGATTACCGAACACCAGCAAGCCGCAGCCACCCCGGACACCCCACCTACGACGGAGGTGCCACTGAGCAAGCTGTCGATCACCCAGGATGGTGTGATTGAAGAATGGTCGGAAAGCCGCATTAAATCGGTGCTGCTGGAAGCGGTGAGTGCCAAAACCGGCTACCCGCAGGAGATGCTCGGCATGGACATGGACCTCGAAGCCGACCTGAGCATCGACTCCATCAAGCGGATGGAAATCATCGGCGAGTTGAAAAACAATATCGACGGGCTGATCCGGATCTACCAGGAACGGGGTGAGGAGCTGGTTGAAAAACTGGCATCCATTAAAACGCTCAATGGGCTCATCGACTGGCTGTCCGAAGCATTGGGAGGCGCGCAGGATTCTATCCAAAAAGCAGAAAGTCTGAATGTCGTTCCAGCCCCGAAAGCTGTTTTAAATGAAAAATTATCACGCCTCCGGTTCGAACTGACGCCATCGGTGATTCCGGCACTCAACCCGGCGATCCTGAAAGGCAAACGCTTCGCTGTAACCGACGATGCGGGCGAGGTAGCGGCAGCCGTAAAGGCGCTTTTCGAACGGAATGGCGCGGAAGTGCGCATTATTTCACCCGACGATTCGCTCCAAGGTTTCGACGGCTTGATCATCCTCAACATTTTCACCTCCCGCCTGAAACCAACCATTATCGAATCGTTCTCGCTGATCAAAAAGCTGGATTTCAGCAAAGTGAGATGGATTTACACGATCTCCGACACGCAAAGCGCATTCGATAAGGATACCGACGTGAAGCTGCTTCGACACTTCCAGGGCTATGCAGGACTGTTGAAGAGCCTCGATAAGGAATATGAGGAGACCAAATGCCGGCTCGTGAGCTTTACATCGCAGCTTTCGGCGGATAAAATCGCGGAGATTACCTTAACGGAAATCCTGCATACCGACGAGCCTTGCGAGGTGATTTACGATGGCGGTAAGCGGCAAACAATGGAAATGATCCGCTCGGAAATTCAGACCGGCGCCGATCCGGACATTCACCTCGACAAGAAATCAGTGATACTCGCGCTCGGTGGCGCACAGGGCATTACCGCGGAGCTGATCGTACGGTTTTCGAAAGATTACCCTTGCAATTATGTGCTCGTAGGCCGCTCCGCCGACCCGCGCTCCCGTGCAGACCAATCGTTAGCCGGTTTGAAAAACAAGGAAGAAATCCGCAAGCGACTCATTGCTTCCGGCGAGCTGAAAACTCCGGCGGAAATCGAGAAGAAAACGGAAGAAATCCATAAGGCAAATCAGATCCTGGGCACCATTTCGGCCCTCGAAGCCAATGGTTCGACGGTAACCTACCACTCTATGGATTTGCGCGACGAAAAAGCCTTGATCGCGATGGTGGAAGGCTTGTACAGCCAATATGGCCGGATCGACGGCGTGATCCATGGTGCGGGTTTGCTCGAAGATAAGCTGTTCCACCAGAAAACACCGGAGTCGTTCGAGCGGGTAATGTCTACGAAAGTGACGCCACTGCGCGTGCTGGCCGAGCATTTGAAAGATGATGTCCAATTCGTGACCCTGTTTTCGAGCGTGGCGTCGGTGTACGGCAGCCGCGGGCAAACAGACTATGCCGCTGCCAACAGCGTGCTCGATAAGTATGCCTGGGAACTGCGCAAGAAGATCAAAGGCAAGGTAACGGCCATTAACTGGGGCCCGTGGAAGGGTACCGGCATGGTGTCGCCTTCACTCGAAAGAGAATACGAACGTCGCGGCATTCCGCTGATCCCGCTGGGTGACGGCATGGAAACATTTGTCAATGAACTGAAATACGGTACCGAAAGCCAGGTCCTGATCATGGCCGAATAGGGAGCACGACGCATTGAACAACATCATGAAGAGAAATGCAGATATAGCCATCATCGGTATGTCGGGTATTTTCCCGGGGGCAGGCGATCTGAACGCCTTCTGGGAAAATATTCGTGCCGGTGTGGACGCCATCGAAACCGTGCCCGAAAGCCGGATGGGCAGCCTGTTCTTTCAGGAAAATGAACAGACAAGCGCACACTCCGTCGACCGGTTTTACTGCCGTCGCGGCGGATTTATAGACAACTACGCCGAATTTGACCCGATCCAGTTCGGCATTTTGCCGCTGGCTGTGGAAGGTACCGAGCCCGAGCAGCTGCTTGCATTAAGCCTCGCCCATAAGGCATTGCTCGACGCCCGCGCGTTCAGCAACGGCTGCCGCAGCAATGGCGCTAATTTTGCCAAAACGGGCATTATCATCGGCAAGGGTAACTACACCGGCCCGGGCGCTACGCGTGCGATCGAGATCGTGCGTACGAGCCAGCAGATCGTGGAAGTGCTGCAAAGCATTTTGCCAGACCTCAAAAGTGAAGATCTTGAAAAAATAAAAAGCGAATTCCAGCAGAAAAAGGGACGTTTCTCGGCGGATACAGCCATGGGGCTGATCCCTAACCTGACCGCCTCGCTCGTAGCCAACCGCCTCGACCTGGGTGGTACCGCCTACACGTTGGACGCCGCCTGTGCGAGCTCGCTGCTCGCGATCGACCACGCGGTACAGGAGCTCAACTCCGGCCGGGCCGACATGATGATCGCCGGTGGTGTGCATGCCTGCCAGAATGCGCCGTTCTGGAGCATTTTCCACCAGCTGGGCGCATTGTCCAAAAACCAGCAGATCAGGCCTTTCGACCAACGCGCCGACGGGCTATTGATCGGTGAGGGCTGTGGTTTTGTGGTATTAAAAAGACTTTCCGACGCGCTTGCGAACGGCGACCGCATTTATGCGGTGGTCCAGGGCGTAGGCGTATCGAGCGACGGCGCGGGCGCGAGCGTCATGAGCCCTACCGTGCACGGACAGGTAAAAGCCATCCGTCAGGCGTGGGAAATGGCCGGCATCGGCACCGACCAGATCGGCTACCTCGAAGCACATGGCACCGGCACGCCGCTTGGCGATAAAACGGAGCTGGAAACACTGGCAACGGTATTCGGAAATGCGGGTACCAAGGCCGGTATCGGCTCCGTGAAGTCGATGATCGGGCATGCAATGCCTGCGGCGGGTATTGCGGGGATTATCAAGACTGTCCTTGCATTGTACCACGGCCAGCTGCCCCCTACCCTGCATTGCGAGGAGCCGGTGGAAGCATTGGCCGATACGCGTTTCGAGCCTGTGAAGCAGCTTACCGATTGGCGACAGTCGGGCTTGCCGCGGTATGCAGGCGTAAATGCATTCGGATTTGGCGGAATTAATGCGCACGTTGTGCTGGAAGGCTGGGACAAAAGTCCAAAAAACAGCGCAAGCAGCGCAGCTAATACCACCGCAAATGTCGCGGCTCGCGACGAAGTTTTACTCCTCGCGCGCCCCACACACGAAGCATTGCTCGCGGCGTTGGAAACCGGCGAAAAAGAAACCGGCTCGGGCAACTACCGCGTGGCGATTTTTGAACCTACGCCCGAGCGCATTGCAAAGGCCGTTAAAATAGTGACCAAAAACAATGTCTGGCGCAACAAGCAGGACATTTGGTATACCCATGAACCTTTGCTGGCCAACGGTGGCAAAACCGCATTCCTCTTCCCCGGCCTCGATGGCCTTGCGGGAGGAGAGATCGACAGCGTGGCCGAGTATTTCAACCTGCCGCGGTTCGAGGCGGGTGAAAGCAGCGATGAGCAATCGGTTTTCAATACGGCGATGAAATTGCTCGAAAAAAGCAGGATACTCGATTCCGCCATTAAGAAACTCGGTGTAAAATCCGACATGAATGCCGGCCACAGCCTGGGCGAATGGCTCGCGGGCCGCTCTTCCGGACTGGCTTCCGAAGCATCGGTTTTGCAGCTGCTTACCCGGCTAAATCCCGAACTTTTTGAAGTAAAAAATACGAAATTCCTGGCGGTAGGCTGCGGATACGACCAGCTGAAACCATGGCTGGAAGGCAAGCAGGACATCTATTTGTCCATCGACAACTGTCCGCAGCAGGTGATCCTCTGCGGTACCATCGAGGCGGTCGAAGATTTCTCGGCCATTTTGCGTGCGCATCAAATTTTCCATCAACAGCTACCGTTCCAGTCCGGCTTCCACTCACCCTTCGTGAAGGATAAGCTGGACCGGATCCTGGACGGCCTCGAAACCATGGAGTTTCAGCCGACCAGCATTCCGCTCTGGTCGGCTACCACGCTGGACATTTACCCCGAATCATTTGACGAAATCCGTTCGCTGAGCGTCGAGCACCTGGTGAAGCCGGTGCGCTTCCGCGAGCTGATCGATAAGCTCTATGCCCAGGACGTGCGCATGTTTGTGCAAGTCGGCTCGGGCGGGCTTGTGGGGTTTGTGGATGACACTTTGAAAGGCAAGCCATACAGCGCCATTGCCTCGAATGTGCCGATCCGCGGCGGCTTGCAACAATTGCAACGCGTGATGGCCGCATTGTTTGTGGAGGGTAAAGATATCGACCTCGCATTCATGGGCATCGAAACGCAGCAACCCCCGCGGCGCAAACCGATGAAGCTCCAACTCGGCTCGCCGTTCGTGACCGAGCTGGATTCTTTGAAGAAAATTACATTCAGCCAGCCCAAAAAGGAATTGGCGCTGGACGATGTCGCACACCCGGTAATGAAGGCATTATCGGCAAATATGGATGAAATAGCCCTCGTGCAGGCGGAGCTCGCGGGGTTGTTCCGCAACCGGCCGGCAGTAACGCCTCCCGCCCGAAATGTAGCTCAGCCCACAGCACGGTTAGGCGCTCAGCCCGATGTATTTAGGCAGCCCGGAGAGCTACGCCCGCCCTTCAAGAAGCCACTCGATATTTCATTACAGAACAGTCCCTGGCTGATCGACCATTCACTCCTTAAACAGAAGCCTAACTGGCATTGTGTAGAGGATATGGACCCGGTGATCCCGATGACGATGATTTTCGAGGTGTTCGGCGACATCGCCCGCGAGCAGGCACCCGAGCTGCATGTGCAGAAGATTATGGCCATTAAGGTATTCCAATGGATGAATGTGGTGGAACCCTTCCGTGAAACCGTCGCCGGCGAGTGGAAAAGCCCTGACCGGGTTTACCTCGACCTCGACAAGTATGCCAATGCTGAAGTCCAGCTTTCACAAACGAAAGGCACGCCCGAAACAAATGGCTACGACATCGGAGGATCGCTCGGTATTACCATTACGCCGGAGCAGATTTACCGTGAAAATATGTTCCACGGCCCTGCCTACCAGGGAATCCGGGAAGTAGTGAGCGTGGCTCAACACGGCATTACCGGCCTCATTTCCGGTGACGCGGGCAAAGGCTCGCTGCTGGATAATGCAGGGCAACTCTTCGGCCTCTGGCTGCAACTTACCCTGACCAAAGACCGCATTGCATTCCCGGTTAAAATCAACGAGGTGGAATTTTATGGCGAAATGGAAGACCAGGCCGGTATTTTCGAATGCACCTGCCGCCTTACCGAGCTCACCGACGAAACCGCCACCGCCGATTTCATCCTCAAACGCGAGGGGAAAGTTTGGGCGATTATCCGAGGCTGGCAGAACCGCCGCCTGGAAATCGACGACAAGCTCTGGAATGTATCCATGGCCCCGTTGCAGAACGTGCTTTCCGACGAAGTGGCGCCCGGAGTGTTCCTTTTCCGCAATGCCTACCAGCGCGTTGTTTCATGGGATTTTATCTTAAAAAGGTATTTCAACCAGCCCGAAAAACGGCACCAGCGGAGCCTGATGCCTAACAAAAAGAAGGAATGGATGATCAGCCGGGTGGCCGCCAAAGACGCCACGCGTATGCTCCTGCTGCGCTCGCGTAAGGAGGCTTACTTTCCGATTGAGTTTGAAATACGGTCGGATGGAGTGGGCAAGCCGTTCCTCGACGGCCCGATGACGGGCGGCATTCACATCTCACTGGCACATAAGAACCTCGAAGCCGTAGCCATCGCCAGCGAAAAAGGTCCGGTAGGGATCGATATTGAGGAAATACAGCCAAGAAGCCCCGGTTTTACGGAAATCGTGTTCACGTCGGCCGAACTGGCATTGCTCGCAGGCCGCGATCAGGACGAATGGATGACGCGCTGCTGGGTAGCGAAGGAGGCATTCGGTAAAATGCTCGGGAAAGGGCTCATGGGCAATCCCCGCGCCTACCAGATCGAGGAAATTGACGGAGATGCATTGCGCATTCAGGACACATGGATCAATACTATCAAACATTTTAATTACATCATCGGATGGACCAACTGATACAAGACAAGCTGAGCAAAGAGGAAATTTTCGAAACCCTGCACCAATTCATCACCGAGGTGATCGGCGAGGAGTTTGTGGAGGAAATGGATATTACGCCTTCCAGCTCATTTACTAAAGACCTTGAAATGGACAGCATCGAGATCGTAGCGTTCTCGGAAAAAGTCAAAAATCATTTTGGCTCAAACATCGATTTCACCGGCTGGCTGTCGAATATGGACTTGGACGAAATCATCCAGCTGAAACTCGAAAACATCATCAATTACATTCAGGAATGCCAGTAATCAATCTGCCGAATGTCCGCCTGCACGTGCAGGAACTGAACCCCGCGGGTGAGGAGACGCTCATCATGGTGCACGGGATGTTCAGTAACCTGGCGGTGTACTATTTCAATATCGCGCCACTGCTCGCGAAGCATTTCCGCGTGGTGCTGTTCGATATGAAAGGCCATGGCCTGAGCGAAAAAGTACAAACCGGCTACGACCTCACTTCGATGACCAACGACCTCCGCGACCTGATGGACGTGCTCGGGATCGAAAAGGCGCATTTGGCCGGTTACAGCTATGGCGGGCTGGTAGCGTTGAAAATGGCGACCCGTTTCCCGGAACGCGTGGGCAAGCTGGCTATCATCGAAGGCCCCGACCCAAGCGAACAGGAAACGCTCACGATTATTGATACTTATAGTAAGGAATTCCTGATCCATTACATTGAAAACTTCGCCGATACCACACGCCTGTTGGCCGGCAAGCGGCAGTTGGAGAAGAATCACCGGATGTATGAATTTTTGTTTAATGAAACTTCCATCCGGTCCGATATGGAGGGAGAGAAAGCCTTTTTCAATGATCCGGCGGTGGCGGCGATCCAGCATGAGACGCTATTAATTTATGGAGAAGAATCCAACTGCGTGCCATCGGGCCGAACGCTGGCTTTGAGAATCCCGAATGCAACGCTCGTGCTCGCCCCGGGCGATCACAACGTGCCCGTGCAGCAGCCGGAGGTAATAGGAAAGGAACTCGAGAAATTTCTCGAACCGTCCCCATTGCCCGTCGGCCGAAATGCGTCGGCGCCCGAAATGCCCCGTCGCCCGGCGCCCGTCGCCGTCGGCTAAAGCCAACGGAAATGGATAGCGCCCCCGCGGCGTGGCATCGGCCCCGGCCCCGGCCCCGGCCCCGGCCCCGGCCCCGGCCCCGTCGGCTGAAGCCGACGGAAATGGATACGACGGAAATGGATACGATAGTAAATAAAAGAGGACGCAATCCATAACCCCGGACTTCAGTCCGGGGACGGTACTAAAAACCAATAACGCTCCGGTGCTGACCCGGCTAGACGTTCCGGCACCAGATTGCCCAAAAGATTGATACCATACCGCAATATGCCCAAATACGCCTTCATCGTCCCGCCGCTTACCGGCCATATTAACCCCACGCTTAGCGTTGGCGCGGAGCTTCTGGCCCTGGGGCATGAGGTGGCGTGGATCAGCCTGGACGAACAATTGCAGGAAAAACTGCCGGCAGGCGGCCAGCTGCTCGTGATCCGCTACGACGAGGACGATTCCGAGAAGCAGGCGAATGCCGAATACCTCGACATTATTACCAAAAAGAATGTGTATGGCATCGAGAGCATCAAGTTCCTCTACGAAGAGGTGCTCGTGCCGCTCAACCGCTACATGTTCGACGGCATTATGCAGTTGCTCCAAAGCTGGCAGCCCGATGTCGTGATCAACGACCACCAGGTATTTGCCGGTGGTATGGCCGCACATTTGCTCGATATTCCTTACGCCACGTCGGCAACTGCACCTGCGGCCGTGAAAATGATGGAAGATTTGCCCAAAATCCATGAATGGGAGGTAAATCAGATCATCGGCCTGCAACGGGAGCTAGGTATTGAGGGTGAAAGATCGCTCGCGACCTCCGAATTGCTGACGCTCGTATTTACATCAAGGGAGTTTTTTGGAGAAATGGAACTGCCGGATCACTACCGCTTCCCAGGCCCGGTGATCAGCAACCGCATTGCCGACATTCCTTTCGAATGGGAAAAGTTGAAGGCCCAAACCGTTCCCAAAATCCTGATTTCCATCGGTACAACATTCGATCACCAGTTCAAAAAGGATTTCTTTTCCAAAGTAATCGAAGCATTTGGTGGCCAGGAGCTATTTGTGGTAGTGGTTTCGGACGAAACGCTGTTCGAGTCGTGGCCTTCCAATTTTTTGGTACAACAGCGCGTCCCCCAACTCGAATTACTCCCGCACCTAGACGGCGTAGTGTGCCACGCCGGCCACAATACCGTGTCCGAAGCATTATCGAACGGCCTGCCGCTGGTGGTGATCCCGATCGCTTACGACCAGTCGCACGTGGCCGGGCGCGTGGTGGCGAACGGGTGCGGGGTGAGGCTCAATTTCAACCGTTTTAAAGCAACGCACCTTAGAAATGCGGTCAACGATATATTGAATGATCCGGGTTACCGGCTCGCGGCGCGGCGCATCCAGGGCTCCTTCGGGCAAGCTGGCGGCACTCGCACCGCGGCGCAGTGGCTCGATCAGATACCCGTTAAAGTCTTGCATAATGGCTAGATTCCTCTTTGTAGTACCCCCTTTTTTCGGACATATCAGTCCCACACTCAGCGTTGGAGCAAGCCTCATCGCCAATGGTCATGAAGTAGCATGGACGGGCCTGATCCCCCTTGCCGACAAACACATTCCCGCAGGCGGCCGCTATATTCTGCCCGAAGCAGAACTCGCGCCGCACCAGGAGGAGATCGCGCGTATCCTGAAACGCCAGGACGACGGCCCTTCCCTCTCCGGCCCGGAAGTGATGAAACTCGCTTTGGAAGAAACCTATATTCCCTTTGCGCGCATCATGGTGCCCGGCGTATCGCGCGTGGCCGAGGATTTCCAGCCGGATGTGATCGTGAACGACTGCATTACCTTCGGCGGGGCGTTGGCAGCACATCTCAAAGGCATTCCCTGTGTGACGACCACGCCCGTGCCGCCGGATGTAATGGGCGATACCGCCAACTCTGCCCCGAAGATTTTCGAATGGCAGCAGAATCTCATCAAAGGCCTGCAACGCGAGCTCGGCATTTACACCGACGAGTTTGTGATCCATTCGCATGAGATGAACATTGTGTTCACTTCCAAGGAGTTTGCCGGCTTCCCCGAGCCCGATCCGCACATGAAATTTGTGGGGCCGGTGAAAGGCAGGCCCAATGACACCCCGTTCGACTGGGAACGGCTCGAAAAAGCTACTACGCCCAAAATATTCGTATCGCTGGGCACATTGCTGGTCGATATCCGCAAGGAGTTTTTCCTGAAACTGATCGAAGCATTCGGCAACGAACCGATCACGATTGTGGCGGCTACCGACCCGTCGGTGATCGATGAATGGCCGGAGAACTTTATCGTTCAAGGTTTTGTGCCCCAGGCTGATATTATCCCAAAAATGGATGCGGTGATCTGCCATGGCGGGTTCAATACCGTGAACGACACGTTCATGAACGGCCTGCCGATGCTCATCACCCCTATTGCCTACGACCATTTTCACACCGCGGCATTGATCGAAAATGCCGGCTGCGGGATTAAAGTGAGGTATAAAAGGCTGCGTGTGGCCGACGTAAAAAACGCGATGCGGGAACTGCTTGAAAATCCGAAGTACCGCAACGCCGCCCAGCATATCCGCGACACGTTCAATGCCGCGGGCGGTAATGCGAAAGCGGTTTCATTGCTCGAAGATTTTGCGATCGCCAACCGTATAACCGAAACCGCCTGACCGATGAAACGAAACCTGCTTTTCCTCGAGAGAGTGCTTTTCGGCGATGGTACCGAGCCATTTCATGGGGTGTATGCACTCAAAATCGACGGCGCGATCGACCATGCGGGGCTTATACAGGCACTCGCCCGCTTGCAGGAAAAGTACGCCATGCTTCGCACCGCCATTGGCATAGATCTACTTGGAAGGCCTTACTTCCATAGCCCGCCGGTGCCCCCTGTGATCCCCCTCAGGATCGTGGAACGCACCGATGAGGATGATTGGAACCGCGAAACCGTACATGAACTGGGCGCTTCGTTCGGTGTTTCCAACGGCCCGCTGTTCCGCATCACCTGGATACGCTCCACCGAAGTGTCGGACCTCATTATGGCTTTTCACCACTGCATGTGCGACGGCGGCTCAGGTGTGGCATTACTCTCCGACCTGCTGGCATTGCTTGATGATCCGCAGGCGGAGATTGGCAAAGCACCGGCATTCGAAAGCATCCGCGACCTGGTACCGGGCGAAATCCTCGACAATAGCCGTAACCGCTTTAAGGCGAAGCTCTCTGCCGCGCTGGTCAATCTGGGGCTTTCATTAGGTTCTTTATTTATATCAACACAAAGAAAACCGGCTCCACGCTCAGGCGACTACTTAGTCAACTGGAAATTGGGTACGGAGCAGTCGAAAGCGCTGTTTACCCATTGTAAAAAAGAAGGTGTGACGGTCAATACCGCCATCGGGCTTGCATTGATGGAGGCATTCAAAGCGGTAAATGGCGCCGGGGCGCATGGAAAAGCAACTTGTCCGGTGGATATCCGCCGCTATATGCCCGAGGTGAAGCGCGATATGCTGTTTTCGTACGGGTTAGCATTGAATATCAGTCTTCAACAATCCATTGGATCCGGGTTCTGGGCAAAGGCCAAGTCGCTTCAAACCCACGTTTCCAAACAGATGGCGAAGCTGAACCCTTACGAATTTACGATGATCATGGAGGCATCCCACAGTGCCGTCCACAAGCTGCGCCGGTTCCTCACCTATGCCAAAGTGGGTAACGATTTTATGTTTTCCAATATGGGTAAGCTCGACATTCCCCCGCAATACCGGAATTTCGCAGTCGATACCATTTACAGCCCGACGGTCATTGGCCCATTTGCGAACCCCAATACCATCATTACCACCACTTTCAACGGCCAAATGGATTTCTCATTCGTTTCAAACCAGAAATTCATGCCGCGGGACACCGCTATGCAAATCCGGGAAAAAGCCATGGAAATCCTTTTTGAAACCGTAGCCATACCCGATTCCGTGCGTCTATGAAAAGAAGGTTGGGCTTTCTGGAAGCTTCTATGTACGCAGGCGCGGATACGCCTGTGAATGTGGTATTTCCGGTAAAAATAGCAGGAGCGATTGACGAAACTGCGTTGATCGGCGCATTGCAGAAAATCCAGCAAAAGCATCCATTCCTGAACGTTACCGTGGAAACCGATTCCCAAGGTATTCCCTGGTATGTAACGCCGGGATCGATATTACCCATTCCCCTGCGGATCGTCGACAGGCTTTCAGAAGAGACCTGGATCGAGGAGGCGGAAACGGAATGGGGCACGCCCTTTAACCAAACCAATCTCCCGCTGGCGCGGATTGCCTGGGTGCGGTCCGGGCACGTTTCGGAACTGCTGGTCGTCTGCCACCATTGCATTGGCGACGCCACTTCGGCTATGACCATCATGCGCGAGCTGCTCGAATGCCTCAGCGACCCGGCGAAAGAACTGCGCCCCTATCCGGCGTTTTCACCCGAAGCTTTGGTACCTGCAGCCGTGAGGAAGAGCATCCTCAACCGGCTCACTGGTAAGGCTATCGCGGGCATTACGCGCATCTTCCTTTTGGCAGTATCCGCCATGAAAGAAGTCGTAAAAGACCGTTTCTACACCATCCGCTGGAAGCTCAGCGAGGAAGAAACGGCCACGCTGCTTTCTGTTTGTAAAGAAGAAGGCATTCACCTCAACACCGCGCTGGTCCTCGTGTTCATGCGCGCATTCGCGCGCGCCGGCAATGTGCCCACGAGCGGCAGAATGTTCGCCTCCGTGGATATGCGCCGTTTTTTACCTGAAATAGAAAAAGACCACCTGTTCCCGTTCCCGTCCATGGTAGGCCTCGAAACGCCGAAGGACAAAAACGGATTTCGCGAGCAGGCCAACGCCTTGAAAGCACGCCTGCAAAACCAACTCGCAAAAACCGACGCTGCCCGATTACTCCTTTTCAGCGAATACCTGGTACCGCTTTACCCGCGCAGCATTAAATATGCGAAAGCCGGTAAGGGCGGCCACGACTTCGCATTTGCCAACATTGGCCGCATTCCGCTGAACGAAACTTACGGGCCGCTCCGGGTTACCGAAGTGCATTGCCCCCTTTCAAGATTCCCGATGGGGAATCCCTCGAAAGTGTCGGTATCGACGTTCCGCGGACGCATGGATTTCGCATTTCACTCCGAAGAAAAATATATTGCCCGCCAGGACGCCGAATTCATCATCGGCACGGCGATGAAACTGCTCAAAAAGCATTTACTCGAAACTAAACCCCTTACTATCCCGGATTTGAAATGAACAGACAGATGATTGTCGGAGAGCGCATTATGTATGCCGACGGACTCGCACCCGTGAATTGCGTTTTTGCAGCGACTATTGAAGGACATTTTTCCGAACAACAGGTAGCCGATGCACTTGCTAAAATTCAAAACCGGCACCCTTTACTTCGCTCGAATGTCAGGAAAAACGCGACAAATGTCCCTGCATTTGTTACCAATCCGGATATTCCACCGATCCCGATTCATATTATCGAACGGATATCCGACATTCAATGGGAAGAAATAAGTCTTTTGGAATGGGAAAAACAGTTTGATCTGAAGAAAGACCCCGCTGCACGGCTGGTATGGCTGCGATCGGAAACCGTATCAGATATGCTCCTCGTATGCCCGCATTGTGTGTGCGACGGCTCCGGCTTCGTAACCCTCATGCGCGAACTGCTTCTCCTGCTCGACGATGCTGAAATGGAACTCGAACCTTACGAAGGCTTCCAGTCCGTCGATTCCCTTGTACCCGCTTCGATCCGCGACAGCCGGATGATCCATTGGAAAGGGAAGCTGTTTTCGGTGCTGGCGAAAGGCCTTTTTACCATCCTGAACCCCAAGCCCGCGCCGCGCACAGGTGATTACTACCTGCTCACGCATACGCTCGACAAAGAAACAACCAGCGCACTGGTCAAAAAGTGCAAGACCGAAAAAACGACGATCCAGGCGGCATTGTGTACCGCCTCGCTGCTCGCGCACCGGTCGGTGAAGGGAAAAGCGGCACGTAACAAGGTCATCAGCCCCGTGGACATCCGGCGCTACCTGCCCGCTATCGGCCGCGACCACCTGTTCGCATTCGCCCCGATTGTGGAACTTTCGCTGACTCACAAACATGCGCAAAATGATTTCTGGGCGGAAAGCCGGAGAATGAAACAAGCGCTGGTTGAAAAAGCCGAAAACGTGAATGCAGCCGAAATGATGTTCATCACCGAGTACTTTCACGGCTCCACCGGAGCGTTACTCCGGCATATGCGCTCCACCAAGGGCAGCCACGACATTACAATCTCCAATATGGGTGTACTGGATATTCCGGTGAGTTACAACAATTTCAGCGTCCGGGCCATTCACAGCCCCTCCGTGGGGTTCCCCTGGCGCAATCCGAACACCCTCGTCGTAAGCACTTTCGCCGGCAAAATGGATTTCTCCTTCTGCTCAAATGAAAGCTTCCTCCCGATGATCGATGCAGAGAAGATTTGCCGGGAAGCGATGTGGGTGTTGCTGGAAGGGACACAAGTCGCTGCGGCCCACCGGGCGTAGCACTGTTTCATTTTCCGGCTATTCTGTCGACGGACATGATTGATCCATGTCATTGAAATGCCGTTAGGCATGTAATATTGGTAGCTACCAGGTGGTTTGCATCGGTCTAAATGCCGTCAGGCATGAAACAGCAAAGCATTGTTGTTTCATGCCTGACGGCATTAACAAAACGTATCACACTCTTCGAATCTACCAATATTACATCGCTACGCGATTTTTACGTCGGTTGGTCTCTTTTCCAATGCAAAATCTAACTGGCCCGATTTCCCTTCAACAACATCCCCATGGCATCGTCCAGGGACCCGGCGCGGTTGACTTCGCCGGAGTTGACGAAGAAGATTTCGTCGGCATTCTCGATGGTATTGAGGCGGTGGGCGATGATGACTTGCGTGGTCGATTCGGGGAGCTGTTTCAGGATGTCGCCGAGGAGCTTTTCCGTCACGGTGTCGATGTTTGCGGTAGCTTCGTCGAGGATCAGGAGCTCGGGGCTCCGCAGAACGGCACGCATGAATGCGATGAGCTGCTTCTGACCCAGGCTGGTGCTGTCAGCGGTTGCAGAGACTTTCGTTTCCAGCCCGTCTTCAAACAAGGCCAGTATTTCTCCCAGGTTGGCACTGCGGATCACCTGTTCCAGTTTGTCGTTGGAATAATCTTTCAACTGGTCGTTGCCGTAGAGGATGTTCTCGCGGATGGTGCCGGAGAAAAGGAATGGTTCCTGCAAAATGAAACCGATTTTCCGGCTCCTCTCTTCGGGCGAATAGGTGCGGATGTCGCGGCCGTCGAGCAACACGGTTCCCTCGCGCGGGTCGTACAGGCGCGCGATGAGCGAGGCCGTGGTGGTTTTTCCACCGCCGGTCGGACCGATTAATGCGTAGGTTTTGCCGCGTTCCAGTTTGAAATTGACCTGATGCAGAATTTCACGGCTGTCGTAACCGAAACGTACATCGCGGAATTCGAGCAATGCAGCGTCGGCCTCGCGTGTCGTTTCCGTTACAGGTATGAGGTCTGTTTCCAATGCGAGGATTTGCGAAATGCGGTCCCAGCCGGCCATCGCCACCTGGAAACTCGTCCATAATGCCGCCAACTGCCGGAGGGGGTTGTAAAAGTTGACTGCGTAAGCGAGGTAACTCACCAATAACCCCACACTGAACTCGCCGATGCTGATCAGGTGAATGCCGTAGGTAAGCACAACGAGCTGCGCGATGTTGGAAAAGAATGAATAGGTAGGCAGGAAAATATTGTTGGCCAGGCCCGCACGAATGGCCGTACGATAGTTTTCGAGGTTCGCCAACTGGAAGCGCTGCCTGAAATAGTCGCGACGGTTGAATGCGATCACCACTTTGAAATTGTTCAGACTTTCCTGGATCTCGGCACTCAGCGCACCGGTACTTTTGAGGTTTTTGGCATTGGTAGCCTTCACCCAGGGCGAAAGTACAACCGTAAAAATCAGTATCAGCACGGCAGGCGCCAATGCGGCGGAGCCGAGTTTTACATTAATCACCAACAAGAAAATACCCGCACCGAGCATCGTGAAAATACTTCCCACAAACTGCATGAGCGATTGCGAGAAGAACTGGTTCAGCTTATCGGTGTCGTTATTGACGCGGGAAATCAGATCCCCGGCCTTATTCTGGTTAAAAAACGCGACCGGAAGCTGTTGCAATTTGTTGAAAATGGCATTTCTGAGCGTAAACAGCAGGCGCTGCCCTACGCCGCCCATCAGTTTGGTTTGTGTGTAGGCTGTGGCGAGTCCGAGCAGGTACATCGCCAGCAAAATCCCGCCGAACACCAGCAACCCGTGAAACTGCTTCGTCACCACATACTTATCTATGGCGTGGCCGATCAGGTACGGGCCAAACAGGTTTACTGCCGTATTCAACGTAATAGCGCCCAGCGCCAGGGCCAGGTTGCCCCGCTCGTGCGCGATCAATTTCAGCAACTTCCCGAGCGCCTTCAACGTGGAGGTTTTCTGCTGCTGCTCCGAAATTTTGTTAAGATCGTAGTTCATAGTTGCTCGTGCTTTGTTGCGAATTGAAAATCTGCACGTATTCCGGGCTTGTCAGCATCAGCTCGTCGTGTGTGCCGCAGCCGATGAGCTCACCCTCCATCAGCACCACAATCTGGTCGTAATGCTCGATAGCTGCGATTTTCTGCGTCACGGAAATCAACGTGATGCCCGGATAGTTCCGCTCCACATTGGCCAGGATCTTCTTTTCGGTGGTATTGTCGACCCGCGCGGTGAAATCGTCGAGCAGGAGTACTTTCGGGTTCATAGCCAATGCACGGGCCAGCATAATACGCTGCTTTTGGCCGCCGGAAAGGCTCGTACCGCGTTCGGAGACGATGGTGTCAAGGCCGTCGGGCAAGGTTTCAATGAAGGCGGTCAGTTCCGCGGTATCGATCGCTTTCTGCAAAGATTCGTTCGTGACGGTCGTGCTGAATGCGATGTTTTCACGAATGCTCATATTAAAAATGATGCTATCCTGAAAAACAAAACCTACCTGGCGGTGAAACGACTCGCTATCGTAGTAGTCGATCGGATGGCCGTCGAAGGTAATGCGGCCCTCCTGCGGCTTGATGAGGCCTGTCAGCAAATACAGCAGCTGCGTTTTCCCTGCGGCCGTCGGCCCGATCACGGCGATGCGCGAACCAGCACTGACCGAGAAAGTAACGTCCTTCAACGCCGGTTTTTCACCGTACCGGACCGTCACCTGCTCCAAGCTGACATTCCCGTGCAGCGGCTCGGTAGAAGCACCGCCCGGCACGGGATCAGCAATATTTAAAACACCTGAAATCCGCTGGTAGGAAGCGGTAGCCTGGGCAATTACGTTGCTCATAAAGCCAATGACCAGGATCGGAAATATCAGGATTCCCAAATAGCTATTGAATGCCGCAAAACTTCCCAAAGTCATATCACCCTCAATCACAAAATGCCCTCCGAGGACGAGGATAGTGAGCATGGACACGTTGGCCGTAAACGTCACGACTGGGATAAGTCCGGCAAAAAGGCTCAGAATCGCAAGCCCGAAACCCTTCGCTTTGGTATTCGCTTCCAGGAATTTGGCATATTCCAGCTGCTGGGAATTCACCACCCGGATCAGTGCGGAACCTAGGATGCTTTCATTGATGATCTTGTTCAGCCAGTCTATCACCTCGCGGCTTTGTACAAACAATGTGCGGACTTTCTTCAAGGTGATGGCAAACATACCGCCGATGATCGGGATGATGGCAAGCACCGTTAATGCCAGTTTCCAGTTAATACTTAGCAACAGTACGCTCGCACCAATAATAAGGAACAGCGATGACACGATCGCCACAATAGCCTGTGATACAAACATTTTGATCGAATCAATGTCGGCGGTAAGATTGGTCAGCAACTTCGCGGCAGTGGTTTCCTCGATAAATGCGTGACTTTGTTTCGATATTTTGTCTGCCAGCTTCGTCCGCAGGTCGCGGGCTACTTTTTCGGAGGCGTAAGTCTGGATAATGCTCTGCAGGTATGCAAAAACAAATATGAAGATCACCGCGCCGGTGAACTCGGTCAGGATGGCGTCGAGATCGAACTGTTGACGGGTATAATCGTCGATCCCGTCGGCCACCAGCTTGGGAAGCCACAGGTTGACCCCGTTGCTCAGCAATGCAAACAGGAGAAGCAGGGCGATCAACCCCTTGTATGGAGCCAGTAAGCTGAATATGCCCGGCTGCTTGGGCTTTCCGGGATTGGCTTTTTCAGACATATGGGTTTAGCATTAAATACGGCGACAAATATAGCAAGGTATATTTTCGAATTACTCCCCGCCTGTGTGGTTAAATTTTGGTTAAATTTCCGCCCTTCTAAATCCAAACCGCACCTGAATGAAACTTCTGAACCTTTTCTTACTGACATTATCGGTTACCTCCGCGGCGATGGCCCAAAAAGCCAAACCGAAGCAAAAATCCCTGCCCAACATCATTTACATCTACGCCGACGACCTGGGTTACGGCGAACTTGGCTGCTATGGCCAGCAAAAGATCAAAACGCCCCACCTCGACCGCCTCGCCAAAGAAGGCATCCGTTTCACGCAGCATTACACCGGTACGCCCGTGTGTGCGCCCGCGCGGGCCATGCTCATGACGGGCAAGCACGCGGGGCATTCGGCGATCCGCGGAAACTTCGAGCTCGGTACATTCCGCGACGACGAGGAGCGCGGGCAAATGCCCCTACCCGCTTCGGAACTCACCGTGGCCGAACTCCTGAAACAAAAAGGCTATGCGACCGCCCTCACCGGCAAATGGGGCATGGGCATGAACAACACCGAAGGCACGCCGAGCAAGCAGGGTTTCGATTACTACTACGGCTACCTCGACCAGAAACAGGCGCACAACCTTTATCCGTCGCATTTGTGGGAAAACGACCGTTGGGATACGCTGGCACAGCCCTGGCAGGACGTACACCGCAAGCTCGATCCGGCCACAGCCACGGACGCCGATTTTGATTCTTTCAAAGGCAAGGAATATGCCCCGGTAAAAATGACTGAAAAGGCGTTGGCATTTATCGAACGGAGCAAAGGCGGACCATTTTTCCTATACATGCCTTACACCATCCCGCACGTGTCGCTGCAAGCGCCGGATGCGTACGTGCAGCAATACGTGGGGCGGTTCGACGAGAAGCCCTATTATGGCGAAAAAGGGTATGCTTCCACCAAATACCCGCTATCGACCTATGCGGCAATGGTAACTTTTCTGGACGATCAGGTCGGTATTATTTTGGACAAACTGAAAGCCCTCGGTTTGGACGACAACACCATTGTGATGTTCAGCAGCGATAATGGCGCCACTTTCAATGGCGGCGTGAACGCACAATTCTTCAATAGCGTGGCCGGGTTACGAGGCCTGAAAATGGACGTTTACGAAGGCGGTATCCGCGAGCCGTTTATCGCCCGCTGGCCCGGGAAGATCAAGCCTGGGCGGGTAACCGACCATATTTCTGCCCAATACGACCTTCTGGCCACATTAGCAGAGCTGACAGGCCAGGCTGCCCCTCCTACCGACGGCATATCCTTTTTACCCGAGCTGTTAGGACAAACCAACCGGCAGCCAAAGCATCCTTACCTTTATTTTGAATACCCTGAAAAAGGCGGCCAGATCGCCATCCGCATGGGTGACTGGAAGGCCGTCAAAACCGACCTCCGCAAAAACCCTGGTAATCCCTGGCAGCTGTTTAACCTCCGAACCGACCGCAGCGAAACGACCGACCTCGCTGCCAAACACCCGGATATGCTGAAAAAATTCGATGAAATTGTCAAAAAGGAGCATCAGGAACCTGCTAATCCGGCCTGGCAGTTTGTATTGCCGGTGATCGCGGCAAGTGCTAAATAACATGGCTTACATTGAGTACCATCCCCATCCGGCGCTGGCGCCGTACATCGATGCCTACTGGAAGGTAACGGGCGATAATATGCCTTTGGCTGCCCAGACCATCCTGCCTGATGGCTGCGTCGACATCATCATGAATCTCGGTGAGGACGAGCTGCCCGATGCGGATGGTTTCTTCATGAAAAACGAAAGAAGTTACCTTGTGGGAACGATGTCCCGAGCCATTGAAACTACCGTCACGCCCGGGTCGCTACTCATCGGCGTACGTTTCAGGCCAGCCGGATTTGCCGCATTCTATCAATATGATTCCATGCACGAATTCACTGACCGAACGGCTGAGTTCGACCCTACGCTGGCCCCGGACCTCCGTGCACGGAAAACGGAGCCTAAACCCTATCTCGATCAGTTCTTTCTCCGGAGATTACGGAACGAAAACCGCCCGCTCACGCAGGTTATAGGGGAAATCGAATCAAAAAATGGCTTGATTGACGTCACGACGCTGGCACAAAATAGCTGTATGAGCATCCGGCAATTGCAACGGACATTCAAACAACATATCGGCCTCAGCCCCAAAGAATTCCTCAATATCATTCGTTTCCGGTACGCGGTGGAGCTCATCAAAACAGGTGAAAAGCAATCCTTGCTTGACATCGCACTCGAAGCCGGCTATTACGATCACGCGCATCTCACCAATGAAATCCGCAGATATGCGGGCATAGCTCCCTCCCTGATTTGATTTTGTCGCATTTTTCCAAACAGCCTTCCCGAAACGGCTGTTAGTTTTGTTGCATCATTCAACAAACACCTTATGGAACAACGACTCAGCGTCCTCACGCTCGCTGCCGACGATCTTGCGGCGCTCCGCGATTTCTACACCCATACTCTGGGCTGGGAGATTGAGGCGGCCAATCAGGATATCGTTTTTTACAAATTGAACGGTATTTTGCTGGGCTTATTTGGCCGGAAAGACCTCGCAAAATTCAATAATCAGGATCCGGAAGGAAGCGGTTTCCGGCCATTTAACATGGCTTTGATGGTCAATACCCGTGCGGAGGTAGAGCGCATTTATGACGAGTTATCCGGCAAAGATGTGGAAATTGTCCAGCCCATCACCGAGCCCGCGTTTGGCGGCTGCTATTTCCTGTTTGCCGACCCGGAAGGGAATATCTGGGAAATTTCATACAACCCTCTCATTCCCATTGACCAATCGGGCAACGTGCTCGAACATAAGTCGATCGATCATCTTTAAACCTCCGTTAACAATGGCGAATTTCGCATACACCATCCTGTACGTCAGGGACGTAACAGCGACCATCGAATTCTACGAAAGTGCATTTGGCTTCCAAAGAAAGTTTATTACCCCCGACGGCGATTACGGCGAGTTGATCACCGGCAAGACGACGCTTTCATTTGCACGGACGGAACTGGCCAAAACCAATATTCCCGAAGGTTTCACGGAAAGCGACCCGGCTGCCAAGCCATTTGCATTCGAGATCGGGTTTACGGTTGGTAACGTGGAAGAGGCATTTCAAAAGGCATTGAACGCCGGAGCCACGCTGGTCTCAAAACCTAAAACCAAGCCTTGGGGACAGGTGGTGTCATATGTGCGCGATTTGAATGGTTTTCTGGTGGAGATTTGTACCGCAGTGGATTGAAATTCACCGCTGGTTGCATTACATTGGACAGCAATTGACATATCATCACTCATTACTGCCAAGTATTATAATTTCCCATGATTAACCAGGACTATGATCTGATCGTTATCGGCTCCGGGCCGGGCGGATACACCGCGGCCATACGAGCCGCTCAACTGGGCTACAAAACAGCCATTATCGAAAAGTACAACAACCTTGGCGGCACCTGCACCAATGTAGGCTGCATTCCCGCCAAGGCATTGCTCGACAGCTCCGAACATTACCATGATGCCGAGACGCGTTTCGCCAATTTTGGTATTCAGGTGAAAGGGCTTTCGCTGGACGTAAAGCAGTTTTTCGGACGCAAAAGCGAAGTGGTATCGCAAAATGTGGCGGGTATCAATTTTCTCATGAAGAAAAACAAGATTGCGGTAATTTATGGTACCGCACGATTCCTCTCCAACGACCGCATTGCCGTGAAAGCCGCGGATGGTTCGGAGCAGGAGTATCAAAGCAAATACACGATCATCGCGACGGGTTCGAAGCCGATTTCACTGCCCAATGCGGCAATCGACAAAAAACGCATTATCTCCTCCACAGAGGCATTGTCGCTGAACGAAATCCCGGCCACGATGTCGGTAATCGGCGGCGGGGTGATTGGTGTGGAAATGGCATCGGTGTACGCGCGACTCGGCACCAAAGTGACGATCATCGAATATGCAGCCAATCTGGTGCCAACCATGGACAAGGAACTGACAACCGAACTGAAAAAGATCCTTATCAAATCGGGTATCGACATCCTCCTCAGCCAGCGTGTCGATTCGGCGGTGAGCGACGGCAAGAAAGTGACGGTAAAGTACACCGGTGCTGACCAGAAACAGCAGGAAATCACGACCGACTATTGCATGGTTGCCGTGGGCAGGAGGCCTTACACCGACGGGCTGGGGCTTGAAAATACTTCGATTCAGAAGGACGATCGCGGCCGCATTGTGACCAATACGACGTTCCAGACGAGCGTACCCAACATATACGCGATCGGCGATGTGATCAAAGGCCCGATGCTTGCGCACAAAGCCGAAGATGAGGCGATTGCAGCGGTGGAAGGTATTCACGGCCATCCGCACCAAATCAATTACGACCGCATTCCGGGTGTCGTTTACAGCTGGCCGGAAGTGGCGAGCGTGGGACTTACCGAAGAGCAGCTCAAAGAACAGGGTATCCCGTACAACAAAGGTAAATTTCCGTTCTCTGCAAGCGGTCGTGGTCGTGCAGCCGGCGACACTTCCGGTTTCGCCAAAGTACTTTCCGATCCCAAATACGGCGAGGTGCTGGGCGTGCACATCATCGGTGCCCGTGCCGCCGACCTCATTGCCCAGGCGGTGACGATCATGGAGTATGAAATTACGGATTTGGCGTCGTCGACGATCTCCTACGCACACCCGACCTACGCGGAGGCGCTGAAAGAAGCGTTCCTCGCGGCATCAGGGCGTGGTGCTTTGAATATGTAAAAGAAATGGCGCGAAGCTCTTGCTTCGTGCGGATTATTCGCAGGCCTCCGGCCGGTCGATAATGCAATGGTCATCTTTTGCATTACTGACCGGCCAGAGGCCTTTACATTGCGTGCGTGGAGCAGGAGCTTCGCGCCATCTTCTCATTGCATTACTGACCGGCCAGAGGCCTTCACATAGCGTGCGCGAAGCAGGAGCTTCGCGCCATCTTTCTCATTGCATTATTGACCGGCCGGAGGCCTTCACGTAGCGTGCGCGAAGCAGGAGCTTCGCGCCATCTTACTCCACCGGAAACGGTCCTTCTTCGAATTCTTCTTCATGATATCCCTTAATCCCGATTTCCCGCGCCAGCTCGCTCCTGAAATCAGTACCATTTCGCAAACTCCGGAGTACGTGGGTAAAATCATATTCCGGCTCCCACCCCAGTTCCCGCCGTGCGCGCTCATTCACGTACACACGGTCGATTTCCGGAAATACCTTCCAGCCACGGGCATCAAAGAGCGCCTCGCATTCGGGATACAACGAGCGGATTACCGTGTGGGCATCGGTATGCAGCTGTGCCAGATGCGAAGGCGTAAACGGCGTGGTCGCCGAGATAATGTATTTGCCGAAACCAATCGTACCGGCTTTTTCCATGGCTAATAAATGCGCTGAAACGGCATCTGCAATATCGACGCGGCGGTAGAGCAATTCCAGCGCCTGTACGTTGGGCGTGTCGTAAAGCCGGCGGGTTTCCGCATTGTCGTCGTCCTCAGGGAAGAAGCGCGACGTGCGCAGGATCAGCACCGGCAAGCCGCTTTTGCGGTAAAAAAGTTCGCAAAGATTTTCCGCAGCCAGTTTGGTGACACTGTAAATGTTCTTCGGGAGCGGGACCACTTCCTCGGTAATCCATGCTGCCGGCTCTCCTTTCGCGGGGTTCATGGCCGCACCGAATGTGCTGGTGGTACTGGTAAACAAAAAGGCCGAAACACCCTGCGCTACTGCCTCTTCCAGCAAGTTGAGCGTGCCCGTGATATTGGTATTCACAAAATCCTGCTTACTGTGTGTGGCAACATGCGGCTTGTGCAGCGTAGCCGTGTGCATGACGGTGCTCACACCCCGCATCGCCGTTTTCGCAAAATCCCTGTCGGCAATATCGCCTACCAGATCGGTATATGCCGAATGCTTAATATCAATGCCTGTGGCTGCTATGCCCTCGTTTCTGAGGGTACGCATTAGTGCCTCCCCCAAATGCCCGGCACTGCCTGTTACCAGAATACTCATGATTGTTTCAAACCTGTTTTCCGGCAAAGGTAGGTACCCCGGGTTTTGAAAAATATTGGGATAGCCGATAAAAACATTGAAATTTGTGCATGGCTTATATCATTGATAATGAATCATACAGGGAAATCGCGGGCAGGAAGTTTCTTTCGCAGCCTTCGGTAGATACCTTCGAGCACGACGCGCCGCGGATACCTTTCGTGAACCACCGTGTGAAGAATATCTATGCCCGTAACTTCGGCATTATCCGTTTTCAGGCCGATTTTTTGCAGGATATGCAAATCCGCGGTATGAAAAGCGACCCGCACATCAGCCTGCATTTCCAGTTGACTGGCCATTCCAATGCACATTTCCGCGATATCCCCGGCGAGCACCCGTTGCGGCCTGCAGAGTACAATATTTATTATTCCGAAAATTTCGATTCGGATATCTTTTACAACCGGCAGAAAGGCTTTGAATACCTGGCATTGATCTTGAAAAAAGAGCATTTGCTGCAATTCCTGCAACAAAACGGCAGTCCGGTAAAACCGCTGGAAAAAGCGCTGGAAAACGGGCAGCCGCTGGCGCTTTTCGCGAAAGCGGCCCCGGTGAATGCCGAAATGCATTCGGTACTGCACCGCATATTGCACGCGCCGGTGGCCGACGATCTTTCGGAAATGTACCTGAACGGCAAAATCCTGGAACTACTCGCCCTGCAATTGCAGCAGTACAGGCAGGAGCGGGAGGTCCTCAGCCTGCACACAGCTACCGGACAAGAGTTAGCCAACATTTACGAACACCTCAACACGAATTTTCTCACGGCGCATTCCCTCGAAAGCATTGCCGAAAATTCGCGCCTATCGGAACACCAGATCCGGGAGGGTTTCAAATTGAAATACAATATCACGGTATACGGACTGATCCACGAAAAGCGGATGCTGTACGCCCGTCAATTGCTGCTCGACGGCGGCCTCACGGTCGACGAGGTGGCAGAGGCCGTAGGCTATTCTACCGGCAGCAATTTTATTCAGGCATTTAAAAGGAAATTCGGCATTACGCCCAAGCAAATGCAATTACAGCGTAACTGACGATAACTCTCTCAAATCATCCATTTACGCTCGGTGGTAAATGAAATGGTAAGCCACATTTTATAATCCCCCCGGATGCGCTCGTACAGCTCCTGCCTGATCCCGTCGAGCTCCTTCACCTGCGTATGCGCGAGTTCTTCGGGCAGCAAAAAATCGATTTCGATGGTGTAACTGCTCCCCGTTTTGGCTACGCGCACATATTCATCGATAAACCCATAATGCTTCGAGATCGCCTCGGCCTCCTGGTGGATTTTCTCTTCCACCTCGTCGTCGGGCGCGAATTGGAGCAGTTCGCGGATGTTTTTCCAGAATGTCCTGACCGGAATGCGCAGGAAAAGAATGGAAATGACGATCACCATCCCGGGATCGAGGTAGGGAATCAGGTAGGCCAAGGACGTATCCCGCAGAAAATACCCCAACGACAGCACCACGAGTACGCCTGTACTCAGCAGGGCATCGAGCTGCCACTCGGTAGCTTCAATGCGCACATATTCGGAGCGGATTTGCAGCGCTTTTCGCCTGAAATATAACCATAGCAAAAAACAGCCGATAATGGAGGCAATCAGATAGGGTAATGCAATGTCGAGCTCGACGAACTTGCCGCCGCTGATAATGTCCATGACCGACGTTGCGAGCGAGTACAAACAGAGGAAAATGATCACCGCCGATTGCAGCGTCATCGAAAAAGGCTCGAATTGCGCACGACCGAAAGGCAGGTCGTCATCATCGGGCTTTCGGATGAAGTTGTTCACCAGCAGCGATACGCCCGACAAGCTGATCCCGACCATCGAAAAAAGGGCGTCGAAAATAATGGATTTGGAATCACCGGCTATACCGACGATAATGGCCCATATCGTAAAAGCCGAACCGGTAACGATCGAAAGTTTGATCAGCCGTCGCTCCCTGAGCCGTTTTTGTCTCTCATTCATAAAGCCGGGCAAACGCAGGATACCGCGCGATCGCCCTGAATAAGTTAGAAATACCTTTAAAGGAAAGCAAGTTCCGAAGAAGGTATTACCATTTTGTAAAATCGCGGCACGGCGGCCATCGCGCCGTCATTTACCCGCACGCCCAACCCCGAACTGGTCGCCTGCGCGTACCGGCTTGCTCCCCGTAAACTGGATTTCCACCATTTTCTCGCTGGCTACATTGTTGTGAAACTCGTCCTTCAATGTGCTGATGATCCGGCGGGTTTTCACGTCGATCACCTCCCCGCTCGACGGATAGGCATACCGGCCATCCATGCTGAACGTCACCCAGCCGGGCATGTCCTGCACGGGGATCGTGGTGAGTTGCTGGTAGGGTGGCTTGGCGCTGAAAACGTGCAGCCGCATATTGTGCCCGTCACAAAGCCATATTTCCGTTTCGTCAGGTGTGAGGCCGATGCCGTGGCTTGGGTTCCCATGCCTCCGCACAGGGCCGCGCTCCCACCCTTCCACTTCGATATGCGCAATTTTGGTGCCTTTTTGAATGTCGCCTACTTCAAAGCCCAGCAGGCTGTCGACCGTGATGTAAGCCCGCGATTCGTCGGCGGTAATGGTGAATGGCCGTACGTAGTTGGCGAACGGACCCACTTTCCGGGTTAGCTCGTGCGTTTTCGGATCGGCGATGTGCAGCCACGGGCTTGCGATGTCGCCCATATACACCGCATTTCCCGAAGCACCGTAAATCGTATTATGCGCCCTTTTGTGCACATTGATTTTTTTGAGGATATCGCCCGTTTCGCAGCTGACCACATTCCAGAAACCTTTTTCCAGTGACGGCAGGTACATGGTGCGGCCGTCGGGCGAGATCGCCATCCGGTCACAGCCGCCTTCAAATGCCTTTTCCCAAACTACTTTTTCTGTCGTGAGATCGATGCGCTGCAATCCTTCGATCGTGCTCACGAAAATGCTGTTCAGCGGAAGGCTCACCGCCACACCTTTTACGTTGGAAGGTTTGCCGTTCGGATGCAGCCCGCCGGTAGCGATCCGTTTCACGAACCGGTGATTATTGTCCATATCAAAAACCAGCAGCCCGTGCCCGCCATAACCCAGGTAATCCCTGATACCGGGCGTCGCTACATACAGGTACCGCTTCGCGCCCGCGGGTTTGCCCGCCTTACGCGCCTGCTGCGTATTACCCGCGTGCGTAAGCGCGATTTGAAGGAAAATCAGCCAGAAAAAGATCCTTTTCATATTGACTATTAAAATTCAGAAGACAGAAGGCAGCTTATAGCCATTATGGTATTCCTTAGCGATCAGCTTATTGGCTTCATCATCGGTAAACTTTCCTTTTTCTTTGTCCCAATAAATCTTCTTACCCGTACGATAAGCGATGTTACCCATTTGCGAGAATACAGCGATATCCGAGCCCACCTGAATAGGCGCATTCAGATCAGTCATTTTTCTGGATTTGATAACTTCAATGAAGTTCTGTGCGTGCAAATCGAGGCCATTGTCCACCGATTTCTGGAATGCCACGGCTTCCATACGCTTGCCTTCGGGGATCACCTCCCAGCCGTCGCGGTTCAAAACGAGCGTTCCGTTGTTACCAATAAATGCAATGCCGTGCCCGCGCGCATACGGGCCACCGTCGATACCCATCGCATGCTCCCACTGGATGTTAAACTCGTCGAATTCGAATACCGTCGTGAGCGTATCGGGTGTCTCGGCGCCGGAATCCTGGTTGGCGAATTTGCCCCCGGCAGCCATAATGCTGTTGGGCGTTGCAGATTTCATTCCCAACAATGCGTAATCGAGCAAATGCACGCCCCAGTCGGTCATTAAACCGCCCGCATAATCCCAAAACCACCGGAAATTGAAGTGGAAACGGTTGGGGTTAAACTGCCTGTTCTGCGCCGGGCCGAGCCAGCTTTTATAGTCAACACCGGCCGGCGGGTTGCCGTCCGGCAGTTTGCTGATCGGATTTACCCACGCAAAATAGCCCCATACCTTCACCAGCCTGATTTTCCCCAGCTTGCCGGAATGCACAAAATCAATGGCATCGCGAAAATGCTTCTGGCTGCGTTGCCACTGGCCCACCTGCACCACACGGTTGTAACGTTGCTGAGCAGCCACCATCGCCCGGCATTCGGCAATGGAGTTGCCAATGGGTTTTTCTACATAAATATCCTTTCCGGCCTGGCAGGCCTCTACCATCATAAGGCAATGCCAGTGGTCGGGCGTACCTATCACCACCGCGTCCACATCCTTATCGGCCAGCAACTGCCGGTAATCGCCATAAGTTTTGATTTTCACCCCGCCTTTCGCCAGTTCTGCGGCGCGCTTGTCGAGCACATTTTTATCAACATCACAGAGTGCCACACATTCCGTACCCGGATTTTTGAGGATGGCATTCAGATCGGCCCAACCCATTCCGTTGATGCCAATGGCGCCAATGCGGATCTTGTCGGCGGGAGAACCCGGCGCGAAAGCGGAAACGGAAGAAGGTACAATAGCCGAGAGGCCCGCCCCTGCGGCAAGGGCGGAAGCGGTACCAAGAAAGTCACGTCGTGAATGGATCATGGATCGGTTCAGGTTGGTTGCTTTTTAAAAGTGACCCATTGACCGATATTACCCATTGCATGGGAAAGGAACGCCGGCGACGTCAAGCGTTATGTGTTCACGCCACCGGCAAAAGACGTTAAAAGGGGTTACGTGGAGTTGTTATAATACTGTGAATCAACCTGTCAAGCTCTCTCTCCATATCTTTCAGGCGGGCGAGAACGTCGATATCGCGCGTGGCAGCGTAGGAATTTTGTAAATCCCTGACTTCCTTGATCCGAAGTGCAAAACTGAGGAGCGTCATGAGTTCGTTGAATTGGTATTTCAGAATATGATGGCAAAGTAAATGCGAATCCGGCGCTTGTGTACCGGGGTTAGATGATTATAATAAAAATCTAATCCCTGTTGTACGATATGTCCTTTCGGGATATTCCACCGTCTTTTCGGGCTAACCCGCTTCCAACCGGGGAAAGTAATTTTGCATCATTCAAGTGAGTCATTATAAACACATTCGGATCATGAAAAAGAACATCATATGGGCGGTAATGGCAATGTCAGTCTTTTTTACCGCTTGCAGTACAGGTTATAAGCATCTGAAAACTTCGAAAGAAACCGGCTTCTCAGTCCGGAACTACCATACCTTCGACCTTCAATATACTTTCCCGGAGGGGGCCGACACCCTCGCCCCGCGTTTTGCGGAAAGCAAGCAGCTGGCCACGAAAATGATCACGGGAAATATGGCGGAAAAAGGTTTGGTCAAAAGCCAGAATCCGGAGCTGATGGTGAACCTGTCGGTACAATTGCAGGAAAAAACGCAAACCCGCACCACCGACTTCCGGACGGACGGCTTGCCAAGATACATGGGCCAGCGCCGCTACTCCTGGAAGAGCGAGGAGATCGAGGTAGGAAAGTACCAGGAGGGCACGCTGATCCTCGACATCATCGACACTAAAAACGACAAGCTCGTGTGGCGGAGCGGCGTGAAAGGCATTTTGCCTGAGAATACCGCAAAAGCCGAAGCCGGCCTCGCGGCGGCGATCAACGAGCTCCTGGGCAAGCTGCAATAATACACTTCCCAGGTAATTCAGGCCCGGACACCGGATAGGTGCTCCGGGCTTTTTGCTTTTGCATATATTTATGGGTCGGTCAGCCCTAACTTCCCGGACCCACATCTATCATGCCTTCTTCAAAACCGCTTATGGTCACGTACAAGAATGACGATCAATGGTTTGCCCAGATCGGTCCGCAGCTCGGTGCGACTTTCGACGAGCATTCGCTGACCTTCGATAACGAAATCGGCAAAGGTGATTTTTACCGGGTGCATATCGATCAGGGACTGCGCGTGAGGCGGGTCATCGTTCAGTTTCACAAGCCGGTGATTTTCAAGCGAAAACTCACCCACGACCCGGGCTATTATGTACTCGTTTCCAACCTCAGCGAGCAATACCTCGAAACCCGCACCGGCGAGCAGCAGTTTAGCCTGGGCTATGGAACGGAAAACGGCCTGTATTTCAGCTCGCCCCAGCTTACTGCCTCGTACACCTTCGAGCCCGGCGTACGGTACCACCTAATTTTTGTCGTGCTGACTTACGAGCGCATTCATAACTTCATTTCACGACAGCCTGAAACGCAGCAACCGTTGTTGCGCTCGTTCGCGGACGTCGACAGGCCGGTTTACCATGTCGAATGCCTTGATAGCTATTCGTTGAACCTGCTGAAAGAGATGGACAATCAAATGCACGACGGCCGCGGGAATAACCTGCTCGTTCATTCGCGTTGCCTGGAACTTTGCCACCATGTATTGCAAAAGGTAGAGCAGCGACGATCCCGGAAATCCCTGACCGCCCCAGTTCATCCTTCGGATGTATCGAAACTGAATGAAATCCGTCGGGCGCTGCTTGATAGCTATCATCTTCCCTGCCCGCCCCTGCATGTGGCCGCGCAACGTGCATTGATGTCACCCACGAAGTTCAAGAACCTTTTCAAACAGTTGTTCGGACATACTTACTATCAGTTTTACAAAAATGTCCGGATGCACAAGGCACGGGAGTTACTGCTTACGGAAAAGATGAACGCCTCGGAAGTGGGTTACCTGCTGGGCTACAACAACCTGAGCAAATTCACCAAGGCATTCAAAGACGCATTTGCCGTGACGCCAGGCAGCGTGATGTCGGCAAGGCCCTCACCCAATGTGCCGCCAGCTTTTTGAAGACAATAAAAAACCCGGAGCCAAGTATCAGCACCTTGGCGTCCGGGTAGAAATCAACAACAAAAAACCAAATCTCTCGACCGAAACTAACAGGTAGGGAGAGAGTTCACCAAATTTCATAATCCTTCGGCAGGAATGGGATTTCTAACGGCAAAGGCGCTATATTGGTGCGATTCGCGACCTTGTTATGTATATGAAGAAAATCGCATTGTTCATTGTCCTGGCCGTTGCCGGGGCCGCCTGCCGCCAGACATCCGAAAAGAAAACCGAGATCGCCGTCCGCGATACTACCATTACGGTCGAAAACTCTTTTACCGAGCTCTTTATCGATACGACAGCCCTCGCTTCTTACATCACCGCCCATTCGCTCGGCGACAGCCTGAATGCCAAGCTGCGCAGCTTTTACAACCACCGTAATTACCAGTATGCCTGGTTTTTTCCCGACGGCGTGGCCGAATTTGTCCCGATTTTCCAAAGCCTGCGGAACGACTATATTCATTATTCGGGCGACAGCACGTTGTATAATCCTTCGCTCGACAAGACCATCGATTCGCTTTCCCAGCTGAAAAAGATCAGCCCGGATAATGCATTGGTGATGGATGCGGAACTTGCATTGACGGAACAGTTTTTCCGCTATACCGACCTCGCCTACTCCGGCGACCACAAAATCAATACACAGGAACTCAACTGGTTTATTCCCCGCCGGAAATTAAACCCTGAGGTGTTTCTGGACTCACTTTTAAAAAACAAAGGGCAGAATGTCGCTTCCTACGAGCCCGTCAACAGGCACTACAACCTATTGAAACAGAAAGTTTTACAATATTATGCATTAACTAAAAGCGGAGAGCCTGACACCGTCGGCACCAACAAAAAGTTCCGCGAGGGCGACCGCGATACGCTGCTCGTGGCCTTGAAAACCCGCCTGCACCTGCTCGGCGACCTTCCAGAGCCGGACAGCACGCCGACCTTCGACTCCACGCTAGCTAACGCCGTTAGGCATTTCCAGCAGCGCGTCGGTCAAAAACAGACGGGTGTTACCGGTCCCGCATTCTTCAAAGAGCTGAATGTTCCCATAGCTAGTCGCATCCGCCAGATGCTGATCAACATGGAACGCATTCGCTGGATGCCGGCCGCCCCTCCCACCGATTACATTCTGGTAAACATCCCCGAGTTTACCCTGCACGCTTATGAAGATGGCAAATTGTCATTCGATATGGTGGTAGTGGTGGGTTCCGAGGCCAATAGTACTGTCATTTTTTCAGGTACGTTAAATCAGATCGTGTTTAGTCCCTACTGGAACGTCCCGACGAGCATTCTGAAAAAGGAAGTTTTACCGGGAATCAAGAAAAACCCGAACTACCTGGCACGACATAATATGGAGTGGAACGGCGGATCTGTGCGGCAAAAACCGGGCAAATCCAACTCGCTCGGACTGGTAAAATTCCTCTTTCCGAACAGTTATAGCATTTATTTCCACGATACGCCGAGCAAAAGTCTGTTTAACGAGAGCCAGCGGGCTTTCAGCCACGGGTGTATCCGGCTTGCCGAACCGAAGAAATTGGCGGAATGGCTCCTGCGCCGCGACAGCACCTGGACGAGCGAAAAAATCACCGCAGCCATGCATTTAGGAAAGGAAAAATATGTGCGGCTCCGCGGCAAGAATGAGGTACCCGTTTTCATTGGTTATTTCACGTCCTGGGTGGATCAACACGGTAATTTGCAGTTCCGCAAGGATGTATACGGGCACGATCGCAAGATGGAGGAAAGGTTGTTCGGCCCTACCGAAATGCCTATCGCCCAGGCTATAACTCGCTGACACAATGCCGCAGGTATGCACCCCGGGCACGGTTTTAGTCTTCGAAATATCCGAAAGCAGAGGTTACCTGCAGGTAAGCAGGTGGCGGTTGATATTCTGGAAAAGCCGCCTTACCTTTGCTAACATCGTTAGGTAAATCTTGTATTAGCATGGGAATCCTCGAACGAAAAATACGGCAGAAAGAAAATATGCGGACCAATATCCTGGCGGTAGCCATGCAATTGGTCAAAGAAGAAGGCTGGCAATCCCTGTCAATCAGGAAGATAGCCGACGCCATCGAATACAGCGTACCGGTGATCTACGATCACTTCGAAAATAAAGAAGCGATCCTCTTTGAACTTTCTATGGACGGTTTCCGGTTACTCGATAGATTGCTGGAAAAAGACAAGCGAAAATATGCGGATCCGGAAGAACGGTTAAGAGCCCACGCCGAAACTTACTGGAACTTTGCTTTCAAAAATCCCGAATACTATCAGCTCATGTACGGTTTGGGAATGCCCTGTTCAAGCCCGGGCAAAGCGAAGCCGGAGTTCAACAGCTTCCGTGAACACATTGCCGAGGCTATCGAGGGAATCGTAAAAGATAATAAATCTTCAGAAGATGAAACTTGCTTCAAAATTTATGCGTTCTGGTCAGTACTCCACGGCCTGATTTCGATCGTAATGATGCGCTGCTCGGATATCGACGACTCTCAAATGAACAAAAAAGTAATGGACGACTCTGTTAACGCTTTCATCAAGAACCTGTAATTTTTTTTCATTTTGGTTAACACCGTTAGTATTAATAACTTCACTACCTATTCACAAATAACTGATTATCACCGCAAAAAAGTCCACATCCATGAAAACCGTTCAACTAAAAAAAGCAAAAGGGCTAGCCGCTTTCCTGCTACTAGCCGCGGGCTCCGCAGCCATATATAGCTGTGGATCATCCACCGCCAACGCACCCGCTTCGGCACCGCCCGCTCAGGCGCTGCCTGTTATCACCGTTAGCGATCACGAAGTGACCGCACACCGTGAGTTCACCGCATCCATCCAAGGCAGCCGTGATATCGAAATCCGCCCGCAAGTAGATGGTTACCTCGACCGTATCTCCGTAGACGAAGGCGCATACGTACGCAAGGGACAAGTCCTGTTCCATATCGACGCCCGCCCCTATACCGAGCAACTTAATACCGCGAAAGCCAGCCTCCAATCGGCGAAGGCCGCACTGGAAAGCGCATCGATCAACGTCGAGAAGCTGACGCCGCTGGTGGCCAACAAGGTTGTCTCGGATGTACAGCTGAAAACCGCGAAAGCGGCTTACGACGCGGCCAAAGCCAATGTAGCGCAGGCACAGGCAGCCGTGGATGCAGCGAAGATCAACCTGGGATACACTTCGGTAACGGCCCCGGCCGATGGTTATATTGGTATTATCCCTTTTAAAACGGGTAGCCTCGTGGGCAAGAACAACGTAGAGGCCTTAACTGTCCTCTCGGAAACGAAAGACATCCACGTATACTTCTCGATGAGCGAGCTCGATTTCCTGGATTTCAAGCAGGAATTTGAAGGAAATACCATTGAGCAGAAGATCAAGCATATCCCGGCGGTTGAACTCGTCCTGGCCGACAACAGCATTTATCCCCAAAAAGGAAAAGTGGAAGTCGTTGAAGGACAGTTCGATAAAACCATGGGCGCGATCAACTTCCGCGCGACGTTCCCGAACGGAAACGGACTGCTGCGCTCGGGTAACACGGGCAGGATACGCATCCCGCGCCAGCTCGCAAAATCGGTGCTGATCCCGCAGGAAGCTACCTTCGAGTTGCAGGACAAGGTATTGGTTTACACCGTACTCGACAGCAACAAGGTGGAAGGCCGCCCTGTGACAGTTGCCGATCGCAGCGGACGCTACTACCTGATTTCCAAAGGCTTGAAGCCAGGCGAGAAGATCGTATACTCAGGACTTGACAGGTTGCGCGACGGAATGGCCATTGCTCCGCAGAAGATGTCGATGGACAGCTTGCTGCACGCCAATCCGATCTGACCAGCCGGGTGTAAAAGGTTCACGAATTCCACACCAATAAGCAGAGCACCATCGCATGACCGAATGCGATGGACCGCTCCCGCTTTGCCAAAACACTCGATCATGAGCCCCGCCAGCGGGGACAAATTCCAATAATATGTTTCAGAAATTTATAGAAAGGCCCGTCCTTTCGACGGTAATATCCATCCTGATATTGCTCCTGGGGATCATATCGCTCACTACGCTGCCGATCACAAAATTCCCCGACATCGCGCCGCCGACGGTTCAGGTGACCGCCGTATATCCAGGAGCGAACGCCGAAGTAGTTGCCCGCGCAGTGGCAACGCCCATCGAAGAAGCCGTGAACGGGGTTGAGAACATGACCTACATGACCTCCTCGTCCAACAACGACGGTACCATGGCCCTGAACGTGTATTTCAAGCAGGGTACCGACCCGGATATCGCTGCGGTGAACGTGCAAAACCGCGTTTCCAAAGCCGTAAGCCAGATTCCGCAAGAGGTTGTTCAAGCCGGTATTTCTACGCAAAAGCAACAAAACTCGATCATCATGTTCGTGGCGCTTTCGAGCGAGGACAGTACTTACGACGAGACGTTCCTTTTGAACTACATTAAGATTAACCTGGTGCCTCAGTTGCAACGTATACCGGGGGTCGGTCAGGCACAGCCATTCGGTACGCGCGATTATTCGATGCGTATCTGGCTCAAACCGGATCGCCTCGCAGCCTACGGATTGTCACCTCAGGAAGTAACAGGCGCCATTCGTGAGCAAAGCCTCGAAGCGGCCCCGGGCCGTTTGGGTGAAGCCAGCAAGGAGGTTTTTGAATATGTGTTGAAATACAAAGGGAAACTCACGCAAAACAAAGAGTACGAGGACATTATCATCAAAGCTAATAGTGATGGCTCGGTGATACGCCTCAAAGACGTAGCGCGGGTCGAGTTCGGTTCTTACACCTATTCTTCCAATGGTAAACTGAATGGCAATGCATCGTCCGGTGTGGCTGTATTCCAGACTGCCGGTACCAATGCGAACGACATTCTGATCCAGGCCGAGAAACTGGTGGATGATTTTTCCAAAACACTACCCAAAGGTCTGAAAACGACCATCATGTATAACTCGAAGGACTTCCTCGACGAGTCGATCAACCAGGTACGTTCGACGCTTTTCGAGGCATTCATTCTCGTGTTCATCGTCGTATTCATCTTCTTGCAGGATTTCCGCTCGACATTGATCCCCGCCATCGCGGTTCCGGTAGCGATTATCGGTACGTTCTTCTTCATGCAGCTTTTCGGCTTCACGATCAACTTCCTCACGCTCTTTGCATTGGTACTCGCGATCGGTATTGTGGTGGATGATGCCATTGTGGTCGTCGAGGCGGTACACTCGAAGATGGAACGAACGCGTCTTGGAGCCAAGAGCGCGACGATCGAGTCCATGAATGAGATCTCCGGCGCGATCATTTCGATCACCCTGGTGATGGCCGCGGTATTCGTACCGGTCGGGTTCATGCAGGGCCCGGCGGGGGTATTCTACCGGCAGTTTGCATTTACATTGGCCATAGCCATTCTCATTTCCGCGTTGAACGCGCTGACGCTCAGCCCGGCGCTTACCGCGCTGTTTCTGAAAAATCCGCATGCGGAGGAGGGCAACGATGGCAAACGGAAAGGTTTCAGCGCGCGCTTCTTCGCCGCATTCAATGCGGGCTTTGAGTCCATGACCAATCGTTATGTGAAAAGCCTGCAATTCCTGATCCGCCAGAAATGGGTGACCATTGTAGGGTTAGTAGTGATCTCGGGTACAACCTTCTGGCTGACCAAAACCACGCCAACCGGCTTCATTCCTACCGAAGACCAGGGCTTCCTCCTGTACGCGCTCAACACGCCTCCGGGCAGCTCGCTCGACCGTACCTCGAGAGCGATGGCGCAGGTGGACAGCATTGTTAAAAAGTCCCCGATTGCCGATCAGCGCTACATTGTGGAAGGGATGAACATCATTTCGAACTCCAACGCGTCGCCTTACGGGGTAGGATTTATCCGCATGAAACCGAAAGAACAACGCGGCGAAGTGCAGGATTTCAACCAGATCGTGGGCATGATGTCGCAGCAGGTACGTTCCGTGAACGACGCGAATGCGTTCTTCTTCACCTTCCCTACCGTGGATGGTTTCGGTAACGTCAGTGGTTTCGAGTTCATGCTGCAAGACCGCGGAAACGGTTCTCTGGAAAAACTCAGCAACACGACCAACGCATTCATCGGTGCATTGATGCAACGTCCGGAGATCGCCTATGCATTCACCACATTCGCGACCGGCAACCCGCAATTCCAGCTGGAAGTGGATAATGCCAAAGCGAAACAGCTGAATGTACCCGTGAACGAATTGCTGCAGACGCTGCAAATCTACTATGGTTCAAGCTTTGTATCGGATTTCAACCGGTTTGGGAAATACTACCGCGTGATGGCGCAGGCTGACCCCACCTACCGTAAAAATCCGCAGTCGCTGGATGGAATTTATGTCAAAAATACCGAGGGTGAAATGGTACCGGCTAATCAGCTGGTGAGGCTGAAACGGGTGTTCGGTCCCGAAACCGTGACCCGCAACAACTTGTACAATGCGGTGATGATCAACGGAACGCCGAAGCCAGGTTACAGTACCGGTGACGCCATCCGCGCCGTGCAGGAAACTGCCGAAAAGGTGTTGCCGAACAACTACAAAACCGAATGGACCGGTATGACACGCGAAGAGATCAATTCGGGCTCACAGATCATCCTGATCTTCGTATTGAGTTTGGTGTTCGTATACTTCCTGCTCGCGGCACAATATGAAAGCTACATCCTGCCATTGGCCGTGATCCTGACGATTCCGCTGGGTGTGTTCGGCTCGATGCTGTTCATCAACTGGATGGGCATTGAAAACAATATCTACGTGCAGGTCGGATTGATCATGCTTGTGGGGCTACTCGCGAAGAACGCGATCCTGATCATCGAGTACGCCGTTCAGCGTCGCGAGGCGGGCATGAGCATTGTCGAGTCGGCATTGGAAGCCTCACGCCTGCGTCTGCGCCCGATCCTGATGACCTCGTTCGCATTCATCGTCGGTCTGTTGCCGCTGATGCGCGCGACCGGTGGTTCAGCGCTAGGTAACCGTTCGATCGGTACCGGTGCAGTAGGTGGAATGCTCACGGGGGTAATCTTCGGGGTATTTGTGATCCCGGTGCTGTACGTGATCTTCCAGTATTTGCAGGAAAAAGTCGTCAAAAAGCCGGTTAAACCGGAGCTTGTAGAGGCGGAAGCGCAGTAGTTTATTTTAGAATAACATCATGAAAAATACATTCAGATTAACGCAAATACCCGTTCTGATCACGTTGGTAACCCTGCTCGCCTCTTGCAAGGTGAGCAAGGACTACCAGCGCCCGGAACTGGCACTGCCCACCGAATACCGCAATGTTCCTTACGGCGACACCGCCACCATTGCGGACATGGGCTGGAAGGAATTCTTCCCCGATACGACGCTGCAACGGCTCATCGAGCGCGGCATTACCTACAATTATGACCTGCAAATTGCCCTGAAACGCATCGACATCGCGCAACAGCAAGTAAAGCAGGCTAAAATGCTGCAACTGCCCCGCCTCGACCTGCGCATTGCGGGCACGTACAACCGCCCTTCGAGCAACAGCTTGAACGGGATCAGCGCGAGCAGCTTCCTCGGTGCGAAACACATCGAGAACTACATTACAGCCGTGGATTTATCGTGGGAAGCCGATATATGGGGCAAAATCCGCCGCCAGCAGCAAGCAACCATGGGCCAGTACCTGCGAACTTATGAAGCGACCAAAGCCGTGCAAACGCGCCTGGTAGCCGATATTGCCAAAGGGTTTTTCAATTTATTAATGCTCGATAAACAGCTCGAAGTGGCCAAACACAACCTCGAACTGAGCAATAATACCTTGAAACTGACGACCCTGCTCAAAGATGCCGGCGAAGTAACGTCGCTCTCGGTGCAACAGTCGGAAGCACAACGCGAGGCCATTGCATTGCTCATTCCGCAGCTCGAACAGGACATTGCCATCCAGGAAAATGCATTGCAGGTCCTGACCGGACAAGTGCCGAATGCGATCGAGCGGAAAGTGAAACTGGCCGATTTCAAAGCGAACGACAGCCTGGCCACCGGCGTTCCGGCGGCATTGGTAAGCCGCCGCCCCGATGTGCGTGCGGCCGAAATGTCGGTACTCGTAGCGAATGCGCAGCTGGGCGTCGCGCAGGCGAGCATGTATCCGTCGCTCATCATCTCGGCGAGCGGAGGTATCGAATCGTTCAAATCGAGCAACTGGTTTAATATTCCGGGTTCACTGTTCGGCATTGCGGCCGGTACCATTGCGCGGCCGATTTTTGCCAGACGCCAGTTGAAAACCAACCTGGAAGTAGCCAAAATCGAACGTGAGCAATCGGTACTCGAATTCCGCCAGTCGGTATTGAATGCGGTGGGTGAAGTTTCGAACTCGCTCGTTCAAACCCAGAAACTGAAAGAACAGGAAGCCATCGCCAGCAACCAAGTCAACATTCTGACGCAAGCCATTTCGAATGCGCAATTGCTGTACCAGAGCGATATGGCCAATTACCTGGAAGTGATCACCGCGCAAGGCAATGCATTGCAGGCGGAACTCAACCTCGCATTCATCCGCAGCCAGTCGCTCGTAGCGCGCGTAGATCTCTACCGCAGTCTCGGTGGCGGCTGGAAATAAGCATTCCAATCAGACCTACATACACTATGGTTAGCGTCTTTGTTAAGTGTAGTTAAGCACAAAAAGCCGTTGGACTCGATCCGACGGCTTTTGTAATGTATACCCAATGTTGTCAGGGCTTTGTGAATGTCTCGGTAATGTCATCAACACCCATAATTACCGTAGTAGCTATGTCGATAAACAACCCGTGCTCCACCACACCGACAATGCGGGTTAGCTGGTCGGCCAGCAGAGCGGGGTCCTGAATTAACCCAAAGTCCCCGTCGATCAGCACATTACCTTGCTCGGTGATCAATGGTTTGCCATCCACCAGCCGGGTTTTCCCCGTTCCATTCAGCTTCTTAATCTGGGCTAAAACATAGTTCTGCGCATAAGGAATCACCTCGATCGGCACCGTAAACTTGCCCAGGAACTCGACTTTTTTAGTAGAATCCGTGATAATGATCTCCTGTTTCGAAAGCGAAGCCACGACCTTTTCCTTTAACAGAAAGCTGCCGCCGCCTTTGATCAACTGCAAATCGGCAGTAAACTCATCGGCGCCGTCGATCGTAATATCGATCGAATCCACGTCTTCGATTTTCAGCAAAGGAATATTCAGCGACTCCGCCAGCTCCCGCGTCTTTTCCGACGTAGGTACGCCTTTGATATCCAGCCCATTCTTCACCAGTTCACCGATTTCAGCAATCGCGATGTAAGCGGAGCTCCCCGAGCCGAGGCCGACGATCTGGCCATTGGAAAGGTATTTGACCGCTTCTTTGGCGGCTAGTGTTTTTTCGTGTTTGAGGTCTTTCATATGTGTCGTCTACCACAATAGTAAAGAAAATCTATTTTTCTGATAGGAAAACCCGTTTACAGGGCAAGGTTTTTGCATTAAAGGTGGTAAAGGGAGATCGCTTACCACCTACGGCCGTATTTTTTTTAGACAAATCACTCATAAACAACAGCCTTATGCCCAAATATATGCTTACCATATCAGCGAAAAAAGATGGGGTAATTTTAACCAATTCGTACAATTTCGAAGCAAAAATGTGCTTCTCCGAAGACACGCTGATTAACGATTTTCATAAATTTAATCCGGGCCACGAAGATATTCGTGTAATCTCTTACATTGAAATTGCCACCGACCTTCGGATGACGCCCATCATCGATAATTCGTCCATCCTGAGCAAGCTCGCTTACGCGTAAGGCAGTGGCCGGAAAGTGATCCATGCGGCAAAGGCTCCTTTTACCACTTAGCCCGCTCATACTGCACCGGCCACGCAACGGTTTCTTTCAAATCCCGCGCAGCTTCCAGTGGGAAGTACGGGTTCCGCAAAATCTCCCGTGCCATAATAATCATATCCGCATCGCCATTCACCAGAATCGTTTCGGCCTGGATGGAATTGGTGATCATACCCACGGTACCGGTGAGAATGCCTGTTTCACGCTTAATGCGTGAAGCGAACGGGAGCTGGTACGCCGGACCGACCGGAATTTGCTGGTGGGCAGCCAGACCGCCCGTCGACACGTCGATCAGGTCAATGCCTTTTTCTTGGAGAATCTGTGCGAGTTGCACGGATTCATCGGCATTCCAGCCGCCTTCGGCCCAGTCGGTGGCGGAAATGCGGGTAAATAGCGGCAAATCGGCCGGCCATACTGTTTGGATGCCGTCGATAATGCGGAGCAGCAGGCGAATGCGATTTTCGAAGCTGCCGCCATATTCGTCGGTACGGTGGTTGCTGAGCGGCGACAGAAACTGGTGCACCAGGTAGCCGTGCGCGGCATGGATTTCGACCACCTTGAAACCGGCCTGCAATGCGCGTCGGGCAGCAGCGGTAAAGTCCGAAACCACTTTATCGATACCGGCCAGATCCAGCGCAACGGGTTTGGGATAGGTATCCGAAAACTGAATAGCCGACGGCGCTACGGTTTGCCACCCGCCCTGGTTTTGAGGCACTTCGGCACGACCTTTCCAGGGAACTGCCGTACTGGCCTTCCTGCCCGCATGGGCGAGCTGCACGCCCGGCACGCATCCTTGCGCGCTGATGAACGCGGTAATTTGTGAGAGTTTTTCGATATGCTCATCCTTCCAGATCCCCAGATCCTCGGACGAAATCCGGCCTTCGGGCGATACGCCGGTGGCTTCCGTGATGATCAGCCCCGCTCCGCCTACGGCGCGACTGCCGAGATGGACAAGGTGCCAGTCGCTGGCGAAACCATCGACGGACGAATACTGACACATGGGTGAAACGGCGATCCGGTTTTTGAACTGGACACTTTTAATAGTAACAGGTGAAAATAGCTTTGACATGTCTGCAAGATTAGATTGGCCTAATATAGAATATCAACCCGCATTATCCTGCAAACGTGCGATATTCCTGAACAGGATTGCCTTATCCGACTCCGAATGTGCGAGCTTGATGGCCGTTTCATAATGCGCCACAGCCTGCGCTTTGTCGATGCCGGCGTAGAGATTACCGAGCAGTGAATAGTAAAAATGGTTGTTGGTCAGGTTCAAACGCTCCGCTTCTGCGATCCCCGCTTCCTTTCCGTGGACTTTGGCCAAAGCATAAATGCGGTTCAATGCGGCAACAGGTGAATATTCGATGGCCAACAAATGGTTGTACAGGTCGAGAATGCTTTCCCACTTTTCGGGAGAATCCTCTTTGTGGGTATGCCAATAGGCAATACCGGCTTCGAGGTGGTAGCGGCTGAGTTTATCGCCCGTGGAAGCACGGCTAAGGTAATATGTTCCGCGCTCGATCAGTTCCCGGTTCCATAGCGACTCGTCCTGGTCCTCATAAAGCACCATTTCGCCGTTCTGATTCGTGCGGGCCTCGAATCGCGACGAATGGAAGCACATCAGCGACAGCAATGCGCTTACCTCAGGGCGATCGGTGAGCTCGCTTTCCATTAAAAGAAAGTTGAGCCGTATGGCCTCCGCGCAAAGTTCCTTGCGTAATGTGGTATTCTGGGAAATAGAATAGTAACCTTCGGAATAAAGCAGATAAATGGTCGTCAGCACGGTTTCCAGCCGGTCGGTGATCTCGGTCGCGCTCGGAGCTGCGATGCTGATCTCACCTTCTTTCAGCTTCTCCTTCGCGCGCTGGATACGCTTGTACACGACCTCCTTGTTCAGCAAAAACGCATCCGCGATTTCCTGGACGCCAAATCCGCAAAGCAGGTTCAGCGCGAGCGCCACCTGAGAATCAGCGGGTATCAACGGGTTGCAAACCGCGAAAATCATCGCCAACTGGCTGTCCGTGATGTTCCTCGGCGACATATCGATCTCTATTTCAGCCTCTTTGTCAGACGAGTAGCGGATCTCCGACGCCACTTTCTGTTCGAACAGCGCATTACGCTTCAAATGATTTTTCGTCCGGTTCTTGGCCACGGTGTACAGCCAGGCAGCCGGGTTTTCGGGGACGCCCTTAATGGCCCACGTTTCCGCAGCGGCCAAAAATGTGTCGCTCGCAATGTCCTCGGCGATCTCGACGTGCTCGATCCCGAAAAGGTAGCACAGCACAGCAACGAGTTTGCGGTATTCGGTCCTGAAAAGGTGTGGCAGCAGCTCTTTTTCCTCCATGAAAGTAAGGTCCGGCGGGAAAGCCGGACCTCGCAAATATCAAAAAGGATCAGCAAACTGCAATCAGAGCGCCTTCCGGATTTCCACATTCCCACCGAATTCCAGAATCGGCACGGTTTTGGCGAGCTCGGCCGCCTCTTCGTAGTCCGTCGCGCGGATGATCACCGCCCCGCCGATCGTCTCCTTGATTTCGGCATAGGGGCCATTCAGCACGGTCTTCTGCGCGTTCACCACCAGGCCCTCCCCATCCCACCGCCTGCGAAGCACGATCCGGCCTTCGGCGGTCATCCTGTCGTACCAGGCATGCCATTTCTCAAAATGCTCCTGCAACTGTTCCGGGGATGGCTGATTTTCCTTGTCCTTGAAATCGCGCCGGAATACCAATAAGAACTCGTCCATAATGTGGTTATGTTTTAAAGTGTCTGAATGCGAAAGCTAATCAGTTTTGTTCAAAATCAACCGAACTGGCCTACACGATAGGTACCGATCGCCGCCGGGAATGCGATATTGATGCTGTTCCAGCTCCTGATTGCCGAAACGACCATCGTCAGGTCCACGATTTCCTCTTCGGTAAACTGCGCCGATACCTCTTTGTATACCTCGTCGGTCACATGCAAGGCATTAACGGCCTCGGCCCACGCAAATGCGGCGCGCTCGCGATCGGTGTAGTAAGGAGCCTCGCGCCACGCGCTCAACCCGTACAGGCGCTGCTCGGTTTCGCCCATCGCCCGCAGCTCTTTGGAATGCATATCCAGGCAGTAAGCGCATCCGTTGATCTGAGAAATACGGAAGTCGATCAGCTCCACCAACTGGCGGCCAAGCGTCGATTTTTTGATATAGCCATTCAGGTTAAAAAGCGGCTTTACTGCATTTTGTCCTTTTTCGAAGAAATTAAGTCTGGTTTCCATTTTGAGAATTTTTTGAGTTAAAAAACCTAATGACAACCAGGCTTTCAGATCTGGACAGGAATTGGAAAAAATTTTTTAAAAAATTTCAAGTTTCACAAAAAATGACCCGAAGGCATCGCTAGAAAGCTTTCTGGCGATGCGCAAACAATAAAAGACAAAAATATCTTTTATTAACTACTCAGTGATTACCTTTGCGGCAGGTAAGCGGCGAAATACCTGAATCAATCCATGGGAATATTTTCAAAAACATGCGAGTATGCGATGCGGGCGGTGTTTTACATTGCTCAAAAGTCGGAGGAAGGCCAGAAGGTCGGAATCCGCGAGATTGCCGTGCATATCAACTCGCCTGAACCATTCCTGGCCAAAATCCTGCAAAAGCTAAGTAAAGACGGGCTTATCCTGTCTTCGAAAGGCCCTAACGGGGGATTTTATGTGGATTCTGGAGGCTTGCAACGCCCCCTGGCCGACATTGTCCAGGCCATTGAAGGCGACAGCATTTTCACCGGCTGCGGAATGGGCCTCAGCTATTGCTCGGAGGCCAACCCGTGTCCGCTGCACAACGATTTCAAAAAGATCAGGGGTCAGATCGTGGTCATGCTGCAAAATACCTCCATCGGTAAGTTCAATGAAGGGCTCCTCGCCGGGCATCTTACCCTCAACAAATAATATTTTTTACCCAAATAAAGGATAAAAACGTCCTTTATTTTAAACTTCAAATTCATGTCCCCACTACAAAAAGACCTCGTAAAATCCACAGTACCAGTCCTGAAAGAGCACGGCGTATTGCTTACCACCCATTTTTACAACCGGATGTTTACGCACAACCCGGAGTTGAAGCACCTTTTCAACATGGGTAACCAACAAAATAAACGTCAACAAACCGCCCTTGCCATGGCCGTATTGGCCTATGCAGAGCATATCGAAGACCCGTCGGTGCTCCTGCCAGTTGTCGATACGATCGGACACAAGCATGCGAGCCTGCACATACGCCCGGAGCATTACGCGATTGTAGGCCGGCACCTCATCGCCTCCATTGCCGAAGTACTCGGCGAGGCAGCCACGCCAGAGCTGCTCGACGCGTGGGCCGTCGCATATAACCAGCTGGCAACGCTTATGAGCGGGCACGAGCAAAAGCTGTATGACGAAAAAGTGAGCGTGCCGGGTGGCTGGTCGGGCTGGCGGCCCTTCGTCGTACGCAAAAAAGTGAAGGAATCGGACGAGATCACTTCTTTCTACCTCTACCCGGTCGATGGTGGCGGGGTGGCCGATTTTAAACCTGGCCAATACATCAGCATACGCCTGTTTCTTCCCGAAATCAACCTCCAACAGCCAAGGCAATACAGCCTTTCGAGCGCGCCGAATAGCGAATTCTACCGCATTTCAGTGAAGCGTGAAACAGGTAGTCAGCACCCCGACGGCATGATCAGCAACCGCCTGCACGATTTCGTCGAACCCGGCGACGTGGTCGACCTTTCGGCACCGTCCGGCAATTTCACCTTACAGGCGGAGGGCGGCAAACCGCAGGTATTTATCAGCGGCGGCGTGGGCCAGACCCCGTTAATATCCATGCTCGAAACCCTCGTACGCACCGAAGCGACTGCGCCCATCACGTGGGTACACGGGTGCCGCAACGAGCAGGTACACGCGTTCAAGGCCGATTTGCATGCCATTTCCGAAGCCGTGGCCAACGTTGAAAAACATTTTTTCTACGACTCCGCCGATAAACTGGCCGCGAACGAATACCTCGGCTGGGTATCCCTCGACCAGCTTCCGGAAGAAGCATTGCATCCCGATGCCAAATACTACATCTGCGGCCCTGGTCCGTTCATTCGCCAGCATTACGGCTACCTGATCGACCGTGGCATCGAGCAGTCGAACATCCATTTTGAAGAATTCGGCCCGCTTTCATTGTCGGTCAACTAACTAGCAAAGGGAGGCAGCCCCCTCCTGCCTCCCCCATGCCACCCATGCTGCAAGCGCGCCGAAAACAATGTTAAAAACGGGTGACTCGCCCCTGGAAAGGTGAAACACCATCGCACAAACCATGAGCACTACCACTCCCGCAGCGGCAACAAAGGTGAATGCAGGACGAATGTTCGTCAGCGCCGGTAGCACCAGGCCCACACCCGCCAGCAAATCGGCGATGCCCGTCAGCTTCACCAGCAGCGGCGGTACCTGCCCCGTCCACGGCCAGATGGCCGACAGCGCTTCTGCGGGTTGAAACAGTTTCATCCAGGCACCCCAAACAAGCGTTACCGATAACAGTACCTGCGTCAGCCACAATGCAATATGCAGCCCCTTCGAAAATTTCCTGATTGCCATAAAAATGATGTTTTGTGAGGAAGCAAAAGTATTTATCTTCGCTATCCGTTCGAAAGTACTTTCCCTGTCGGATAGTACTTTCCAATTGGATAGTAACGCAAACCATCTTTCACCAAATACTTGAAATGCTGACAGGAAACGGCTGCCCCAAAACCGCATTATCGATCCGCGATGCGCTCGAAGCGCTGGAAGGGCGATGGAAATTACTGATACTCTTTGCGCTATCGTCGGGGCCCAAGCGGTTCAGGCAACTCTCCGCCGAAGTTACCGGCATTACCGACAAGGTTCTATCCAAAGAACTGAAAGCATTGGAAATGAACCGGCTGATCAACCGGCAGGTTTTCGATACTTTCCCTCCGACCGTCGAATACTCCATCACCGAACACGGCGCTTCGCTCGAAAAAGTGCTGGAAGAGCTGCATTACTGGGGGCTGGCGCACCGGGCGAAGATTATCGGGTAACCCGCCGCTACCAACGCTCCTCAGCAATTTCTTCCGCTATCCGCTGATTAATATCGATCCGCGCGTCGCGGAAGACGAAAACAGTTGTACCCCATTCTCTCGAATAACGATTGTTCACCGAATCCGCGGCGAAACCGGTGGCAAACAGTGGGCCTGTTTCTTTCAGTTCGGTTCCGCTGTTGTGCCATTCTTTGACGCGGATCAAGTGTCTGTATTTTCGGGTCAGGTCAAACCAGTCTAAGTAGTCGGCATTGAATGCGACGGCTCTGACGCCTTCTTTGGTATAGTAATTAATGGCTCCGGCCTGGCCGTAGTTGTCGCAAAGCACCAGCGTAACGGCACGGTCGGGCATGGAGGTGTAGGCAGCGTCGACTTTGGCAGCCAGCTCGCGCCAGCCGAGCATATCTGCAAAATCCTGCGGCAGCTGATGGTCCTTCCCATCCTCCCATCGCAGCATTCCCAACTTCCGGTAGGGTTCCGGATCGGCGATGATCTGCTCCGGGGTCTTGTTCGGGAACGCCACATTGAAAAGCGGAATGAATAGGACAATGGGAATCATTACAAAGACGGCCCGCAACCAGGCCGCATTGACTTTCGCGGCAATGTAAACGGCTCCGAACGCAATGTAAACAGGGTAAATACCAATGGCATAATAGCCCTTCGCACGCAGATAGGTAAAAACAGCCAGGGTAATAATGATTGCAAAAAAGAACAAACGGTATGGGGCAAACGGCCGGTAAGTGAGCAGCGCGTAAAGCCCCGCGACGATCACAAACAGCGCGCCCATGAAGTAGAGCAATTGCTCTTTAAGGAAATCGGCGCGGTTCATGTTGACGAGCTGTGTTTCGGCCAGCAATTTCATATGGTGAAAAACGGGGAAGTTGTTCTGATACTGCCAGACCAGGTTAGGTGAAATAAGCAGCAATGCCGCCAGAAGGGCAAAGCCAACGTGCTTGTTCAGCAGGAGGCTGCGCTGGGGCGTCAGCAAAATGGCGGGCAGCAAACCAATGACCGCGAATGCGATATTGTATTTGTTTAAAAACCCAACGGCAAATGCTACTGCAAATGCATAAAGCCACCGTCGTTTTTGGGTTGAGATATAACTGATCAGACAGAAATAGAGTGTCGTCCAGCAAAGCACATCGACGGAATTGGGTTGAAAAAGCTGGTTTAACCGCAGCAAAGCCGAAAACAACACGCAGGAACCGGCTAATATGCAGGCAAACAAGCTCCCTCCAAGCCTTTCCACTGCCTTCCATACGACCAGAAGGGTAAGCGCTCCGAACAGCACCGGAAAGAACCGCACGGTCCATTCCCCATTACCCAACGCACGGATCACCCAGGCGATCCAGGAGGTAACGGGCGGCACCGACATGAACCCCCAGGCCAGGTGCTTGCCCTGGTCGAGGTGCAGGTACTCGTCCCGGTGGAGGTCGTAGCCCGGGATAATGAGCAAATAGTGAATGAGGAATTTCAGGACGATGAAAGTCAGCAGCAGGGCAGTTCTCTGATTCATAAACGTTTGTGATGTAGCTCAAAAAGAATGGGCAATTAAGCCTTTTACTATATTTTCTGAAACCGATTTTCAAAGCAGCATTGTCCGCCGGCTTCCTGCTCCTGTCCGAAATCGAACAAAGAACCTTTTTAAAACAATAAATAATTAATTGACTTACAGAACAATACATTTAAAAAGTAGCCATGGAACGCATTTTTAGACAATGTCAATGCCACCTTTACCTTGTCCTAATCCGGCCTGCCATGCTTCAAAACTATTTCAACATCGCCGTCCGCAGCCTGCTCAAAAACAAGCTGTTTTCCTTCATTAACATCTTCGGCCTCGCGCTGGGTATGGCTTGCAGCCTGCTGATTTGGCTATGGGTTAAAGACGAGTTATCTTTCAACCGCTTCTATCCCGGGATTTCGAATATCTACTACGTCCGCTCTGCTTACAGTGAACGCGGCCAGACCGGCGTGAGCGACGTTACACCGGGACCATGGCAGGAAGCGCTGGAAAAGAACGTCACCGATGTCCGGGCCGTCACCAAAATCACTTTCGAGCGCGAACTCCTGGTGCAGGCGGGGGAAAAATCGACGAAGGAAACCGGTATTTACGCAACCAGCAGCTTTTTCAAGGTGTTCCAAACACCATTCATCGAGGGCTCGGCCGGCAAGGCGATCGAGCAGCCGACGTCCATTGCAATTTCCCGCAAAATGGCCGAAAAATATTTCGGAAAAAGCAGCGCGGTGGGTAAAACGCTGAAACTGGACAATGCCTCGAACATGATCGTCAGCGCCGTGTTTGAAGACATTCCGCAGAACTCGTCCGTGCGGTTCAACTGGATCGTCAACTTCAAGGCCCAGGAAGCCGACTGGATGAAATGGTGGGGCAATTCCAGTTTCAAAACCTACGCATTGCTGGCCCCGGGAGCAGATCCGGTGAAGGTCGAAAAGGTCATGCGGCAGGTCATCAAGAAAGCCGCGCCACCTCAGCTCACGTCTTTTCCATTGCTGCAAAAAATGGCGGATAGCTACCTGTATACCGAGTATGCCAATCTGAAACCATCCGGCGGCCGCATCGAATATGTGCGCATCTTCTCGGTCGTAGCTGTATTCATCCTGCTGATCGCCTGCGTAAACTTCATGAACCTCGCTACCGCCCGCTCGCTCAAACGCGCGCGCGAAGTGGGCGTTCGCAAGGTGGTAGGCGCTGAAAAGAAATTCCTTGTGATGCAGTTCCTGGGCGAATCGCTGATCGTGAGCACACTGGCTTCGATATTAGCCACGTTGCTGGTGTTGATCGTACTCCCGGCATTCAACAAGATCGTACTCAAACACATCGAACTGCATTGGAACGACCCCTTCCTGTGGGGTTCCATTATCGGGCTCACGGTCATTACCGGGATCGTTGCGGGCAGCTACCCTGCGCTGTACCTGTCGGCCATGCAGCCGGTCAGGATCCTGAAAGGTAAAATGACTTTTTCCAATAGCAGCCTTCATCTGCGGAAAGGACTGGTCGTGTTCCAGTTCGGCCTTTCCATTTTCCTGATCGTGGGCACGTTGGTCATAGGCAATCAGATGGACTACATTCAGAACAAACGGCTTGGCCTCGATCAGGAGAATGTCGTGTACATTCCGCTGGAAGGCGAGCTAAGCAACCGGCTGGAACCCTTTCGCCAGGAAATCCTCGCATCGCCGACGGTCTCCGCAGCCACCACAGTTGGTGAAATACCTACCAACATCTACGGCAACTCGGGCGACCTGGACTGGACCGGCCGCGACCCGAACATCGACAATACGGTGTATGCAACGTTTGTGGGTTATGATTTTACGAAAACCATGAATATCCGCATGGCCGCTGGACGGGACTTCTCCAAGGAATTCGCCGCCGACACCACCAACTACATCATCAATGAGGCCGCCGCCCGCCTGATGAAAATGCAGGACCCCGTGGGCAAACAGGTGAAGTTCTGGATGGGTAAGGGCACGATCGTAGGGGTCATGAAGGACTTTCACATTACTTCTTTCCACACCGCTATCAAGCCGCTGATCCTGGTCCATTACAAAGGGCTCAATACCGAGCACATGATGATCCGCATCAAGGCAGGCGAGACCCCGCGCGCGCTGGCACACATCGAGAAAGTAGCACACGCATTCAACCCCAACTATCCTTTTACTTACCATTTCCTGGACGAGTCTTTCGAGAAAATGTACCGTTCCGAGCTTATCGTGGGCGCTCTCATCCGCTATTTCGGGATCATGGCCATTGTCATATCCTGCCTCGGATTGCTCGGGTTGGCCGCATTCACCGCTGAGCAGCGCACGAAAGAAATCGGTATCAGAAAGGTACTCGGTGCCAATGTCGCCAGCGTAGTGACGCTTTTGTCAAAGGAGTTTATCAAACTGGTGCTAATCGCCATCGTGCTGGCTACACCGCCCGCGTGGTATGTGATGGATCGCTGGTTGAACGACTTCGCCTATCACACCGAGCTTTCCTGGCAGATATTCCCGCTCGCCGGGCTTATCGCCACCAGTATCGCATTGCTTACGGTCAGCTTTCAGAGCGTGAAAGCCGCGCTGACCGACCCCGTCAAGTCACTCAAAACCGAATAAAGGAGCATTAAAAATAAAGGCGGTCCAGAAAACCGGACCGCCGCACACAAACCCATGCAAGGCGATAACGCTACTGAGCCGCCGATGCCAGCACTGCCTGTGCACTCATAACAACCATCAGACTGCCGGATGATTTCGAAGGGTTTACAAAAATCATATACACATCATGCGGCTTGCCATCCGCTGCCGGAAGTTTCACCGGAATATCCAAAGTCGATGGCTTGAAATCCAGCTTGTCCGACGGTTCGAGGTACGCGGACTCCCCTATCACCTTGCCGGTGGGGCTGTCAAGCCGAAGTTCTACCTTGCCACCCAATGCATTCAGCTGCGGCTTCGGTGCCATAGCCATCACGCGGAAGGCCGAAACACCGTTCAGATCGACCTGCTTCAAGCCCATATAAGCACCTGTTTTCGAAGGAATGGCGAGATTATTGCCGCCGTACGACATTTTATTGACATTGTCATACACATCGAAACCATGCACGTCCAGGTTCGAATTACGCAGCACGAATGTCTGCTCGGAACGTAGCGCGGGCAGGCCTTTCGCTCCCTTGTCCTCGTACGCGGCACGCACCACGAACACGCCCTTGCCTTTGTCGCCATTAGGCAATGCGGCTGTGTAACTGCCTTTCACCGGCAAGGCAGCATTTGCTGCGGCATCTGCCGAAAGATTCAGGATGTATTTAACCATTTCCGAGGCATCCGCTGCCGAAAGCTGCGGATGTGCGGCCATAGCCGTTTCACCCCAAACACCGCCACCGCCATTGATCACCTTCTTGGTAAGCGTTTCCACCGCCGAGCCGTTGCCCTTGTATTTACGGGCAACATCAGTATAGGCCGGGCCTATCGATTTTTTACTGATGGCGTGGCAAGCCTTGCAATCGCTCGCTTCGATCAGCTTCTTGCCTGTTGCGAAGGCCGCCGGGCCGCCGGCCGCAGCTGCATCTGCCGAACGGTGTCCTTGTGCAATAGCAACTTTGTCGAAACCTTCGGGCAGATAATCGATGTTAACAGCGACGCGGTCCTCGTCAATGCCACTGCCCAATGTGCCATCTTCTTTATCCTTCACTTTCACGTCGTATTGGAACGGCTTGCCCGGCACAAAAAACGACTTGTTGGCACCCGGCATATCGAGGCTCAGCACCGGCGCTTCATTACCAACCGTCACATCGACTGATTGCGTCGAAATACCGCCTTTGCCGTCGTTCACGGTCAATGTTGCTTTGTAAACGCCCGTTTTGGCGAGTGTCAGCTGCGCATCCTGGGTATTGATGGTTTTGGTAAAACCGTTTTTAGATGTGATTTTCCACGAATAGGCCAATGCATCCCCGTCGGCGTCGCCGGTGCCCGCAGCTGTAAGCTTCAATGCCAGCGGTGCCGAGCCGCCTTGCTTGTTGGCAGCCATTTCGATCTTCGGCTTGCGGTTACCGCCGTTGTATTCAATACGGATCAGGCGGGCGTCGTCATTGGCAGAGAACCACCCGGAACCATATTCGAGCATGTACAGATCCCCGTTTTGTGCAAATTCCATATCCATCGGGTTCGAGAATTTGTAGCTCGGCATAAAGCGCTCCATCGACGCGTAATTGCCATCCTTATCCATCGTAACAGCCATAATCCAGCCGCGCATCCATTCATAGGCAAGCAGTTTTCCATTGTAATATGCAGGAAATGCTTGTGAGGCATTCTTGAAATCGTCCGAGTAGAACACCGGGCCCGCCATGGCGTTGCGTCCGCCCGCACCCACGAGCGGGAACTCGGGCGAAGCGTCGTAAGGATACCAGATAAATGCTTTCTGTGCCGGCGGCAACACTTTCAAACCGGTATTGCTGGGCGAATTGTTGGTCGGTGCAGCCACATCCCATTTCTCTCCAGATTGGTTCGCGGTGAAATCGTATTTATTATAAGCCTTGTTGTCACCCACAAAATGCGGCCAGCCGAAATTTCCGGGCTTCCGGGCTTGTCCCACTTCGTCGTGGCCTGCCGGGCCGCGGTTGGCATCAGGCTTGGCAGCATCAGGGCCAACCTCCCCCCAATATACGTAGCCGGTATGCTGGTCGACCGCGATGCGGAACGGGTTGCGGTGGCCCATCGTGTAAATTTCCGGGCGTGTTTGCGCCGTGCCTTTCGGGAACAGGTTACCTTCCGGAATGGTATAAGTGCCATCCGGCTGCGGCTTGATGCGGATAATCTTGCCGCGCAAGTCGTTGGTATTCGCCGATGACTTTTGCGCATCCCAGGCCTCGCGGCCGGCACGTTCGTCGCTCGGGCTGTAACCGTTGGAGCCGTGCGGGTTGGTATTGTCGCCGGTTGAGAGGTACAGGTTGCCGTCCTTATCCCAGGCAATGGAGCCGGCGGTATGGCAGCATTCCTCCCGCTGAGTAGGCACATCCAGCAGTACTTTTCGCGAGGCCAAATCCAGTTCGTCGCCTTTCAGCTCAAAGCGCGCCAGTACGTTCTTCGATTCGTTCGGGTCTGAATAGTAAAGATAAATCCAGTGATTTTGTGCAAAATTCGGGTCTTTGTTCAACCCCAGCAGGCCATCTTCTCCCATCGACTCCTTACCTTCCTTGCTCATGTATTTCGTGCTGACGGGCAGCTTGGCAATGGTTTTGAGTTCTTTGGTTTTGGTATGATAAAGCAATACTTCACCTTTTCGCTGGATGAACAGAATGCGGCCGTCGCCCAATACGCTCAATTCCATCGGTTCGTCGAGCTTTTCGGCCAATATGACCTTTGAAAAGCGGTTTTCCTCGGGGCGTGCTTTGGCAAAGTCTACCGGCTTGGGTGTGTCGCCACCTGTCGCGTAGCGAATGCCCGCCCAAAGGTGGTTCAGAAAGAGCGGCTCCTCGAAAGTTTCGTCGGTATGCCCCATGGCCGTATAAAACGACCGGCCGCCATCGAACTCCTGGTACCAGCTCATCGGGTGGAAATCCGGGTTTTTACCGCCGGTATAGCTTTTCTCGTCGATTTTCAGGACGACGTTGATTTTCGGGGAGATATTTTTGAAACTGTAAAATTCATCGCTCCGCTCAAATTCGTCGGGCATTCCCTGTGTCGCCCAATGGTTTTTCTGGGTCACGATAAACTTCCCTTTCTGCACATTGTTGGGCATCGGGTGGTCGAGAAACCACGCACCGGCCAACGCGCCGTACCAGGGCCATTCGTATTCCGTATCCGTTGCCGCGTGGATGCCCACATAGCCGCCGCCCGCCTGAATGTACCGCTCGAATGCGCTTTGCTGCTCCGCATCAAGAATATCCCCGGTGGTGTTCAGGAAGATCACGGCATTGTATTTTTTCAGATTGCTTTCCTTAAACTGTGCGGCATCCTCCGTAAAGCTGACGCCAAAACCTTTCTCGGTCGCCATTTTGCCCAATGCCTTTTTCCCGGCCTCGATGGACGCGTGCCTGAACGCCGCGGTCTTGCTGAAAACCAACACCTGCATTTTGGGCGCCTGCGCCATTACGTGACCAACGAGGAGCCATGCACAGCAAAGCAGTACTCCCTGTAATTTTTTCTTCATCTGGTTAGGTCGTTTGAATTAGTGACCATCAAATGTACAGTAAAAAGCACTATTGTCTATCTTTGAGACAATAAATTTTATTCTATTAATTATATCAACAATGCAATAAATAGCCCTACCAGCACTTTTGGCCGTATTGAGTAAAACGGTTTCGAAAATGTTTCCGCACACAACTTTGGGCGGGAAAGCCCTATCAGCGATATTGCCGGGCTAAAATCGGGCAGCATTTTAAAGCAAGCATTTCAAAGCGACTATTCCATAGCCATTACCACATGAGGGACATACATTCACCGAGCGAGCAGAACTACATCCAGCAACTTTCCATCGACTGCGTCATTTTAGGTTATCAGGATTCGCAGCTCAGCGTTTTGGTACCCAAACTGAACTTCCGCGGCGATTTCTGGGCCTTGCCGAGCGGCTTCATTTACCAGAACGAGGGAATTGACCAGGCCGCCCGCCGGATCCTGGAAGACCGCACGGGGATCAAAGACATTTACCTGGAACAGTTCAGGGTGTTCGGCGACGCCCCGCGGTCGAATATCCGTTTCCTCGAACGGCTGATCGAACTCAATGGAGACAAACTCGGCGACAAGCGGTTCGACCGCAAGGAGTTCGACTGGATTACCCGGCGGTTTGTTTCGATCGGATATTACGCTTTGGTGGATATTAACAAGGTAGTTCCCCGAAAAACCGAGCTCGACGAATCCATTGACTGGTACCCCGTCCGGGATTTGCCGCCGATGATCATGGACCATCACGAAATGGTTAAATGTGCGCTGAAAACCTTGCAACTGAACCTCGATCAGAAGCTCATTGCATTCAATCTCCTGCCCGAAACTTTCACCATGCGCGAAGTGCAGGAGCTCTACGAGTCCATTTTCGACCGCGCCTTTGCCCGTAACAACTTTCAGAAAAAGATCCTCGACCTGAACGTGCTGGAACGGCTGGAAAAGAAGTTTACCGGCGCAGCCAACAAGGCACCGTTCCTGTACCGCTTCCGGAACGAGGGCACACAGGCCGGGTAATTGAAGGGGCCGCAGCGGCGGATCGTCGGAGCGCCGGACGCCGGAGCGCCGGACGCCGGGCCGCCGGGCCACAGCATCGCCGGACGGCCAGACCGTGTGGCTGCAAAGCTACAAACGGGTCGGCGGAGAGCCACTGCAAAACATGCACGGTTGGTGAATCTTTGCATTGTGAAAACAGACCGCCCCGTGACAATGAAACCAGAAAGCACTCTGAAAGTATTAGTATTCGATTTACATCCTATTTCGCGTAAAGGAATCCGGCTCATGCTGGATACCATGGAACTGCGCATGAAAGTGACCGAAGCTTCCCGTGAGCGCCAGTTCTACAAATTAGCGACTTCGCAGCGCTTCGACCTCGTGGTATTGAGCGTCAATGACGTCGACAACCTCAATAACGAGGTTATTTCCCCGATACTTCCCAAAACCGCGGTACTCTACACCGAAGAAGGTGCCGAAATCGCGATGGACCTGATGGCCCTCGGCGGCGGCGCGTGCATGTCGAAGAAATGTAACGACACCGCATTGAAGGAAGGTATTTCGGCCGTGTTGCAACAGCGGCGCTATGTGTGTGCAACCACCCAGGCGCATGTGAACACGGAGTACTGGCGGTTCAGGGCGATCCGGAATGGCGCCGGTGCATACCGCCCACGCGTGCGCCAGCTCACCAGCCGCGAATCGGAAGTAGCATCATTACTTAAAAACGGTCTGAAAACCGGCGAGATCGCCGACCGCCTTCAGATCCAGCACAGCACCGTGAGTACCCTGAAAGCCCGCGCATTCCGCAAGCTTTCGGTCACCAACCTGGTGCAAGCCATTCAGACTCTGGACTAACGTATACCAAGCACCGGGTAACCGGCACGCATTTCGCAGACACGCATCATTACCATGCTCCACGTAATTTTATACGACTCCCACCCGATCATCCTGAGAGGTCTTAAAGAGTTTTTCAAAAATCTCGAACACGAGTTTACATTTTTAGAAACCGGCACAGTTGCCGGCATTTCGAAATATCTTGCAAACCATAAAGTAGATCTGGTAGTGGTGGGGGTGAATGAAAAGACGGGGCTGGATGCGAAGATTATACAGAAATACAACACCATCCCGTGGGTGATCATGTACAACGACAATCTTTACAAAAGAGCGTTGTCGCTCGTACTTTCGGGGGCCAGCGCGTGCATTTCCAAGGGCTGTCCCGATCTCGAAACGGAAAAGTGTCTTCGCGAAGTACTCGCCTCGCGGAGGTACATCTGTGAAAGCACATTGCAGAAATTCGGTTATGAATTCCTGTTCGATCCCGGTAATCAGTCGCAAATACGTAACTTCCTCAAATATAACCTGCAACGAAAACCCAACAAGCTCTCGCCCCGCGAACAGCAGGTGGCAGGGCTGTTGGTGAGCGGGATGAAAACCTCCGAAATAGCGACGGCGCTCAACGTAAGGCACAGTACGGTAAGTACCATCAAGCGTACGGTCATGTTGAAGAAAAACGTCATCAACATCGTCGAATTAGCCTCGGTTTTATCAAATTAATGTCTGGCTGCTGTTTTGTAATTCAGGTTGAAATGCATTAATTTCAGTCATTACGATCAAACCGTAATCCTGAAAGGACCCGTTGCCTATATGCCGCTCTCCATTATCATAGCCGACGATCACCAGCTTGTCCGGAAAGGACTTCAGATGGTCGTCAAAGAAGTCCTGGGATTCAGCGTGAACGTAGAATTTGCCGAAACAGGCCGGGAAGTGATCGAGAAGATTACCGGCCGGGAGTTCGACATGCTTATTACCGACCTGAATATGCCCGAGACCAACGAACTCGCGCTGATTCCCGATATTTTACGCATCCGGCCAAAGCTCAAAATCCTGGTCGTCACCATGAAACCCGACAAGGTTTTTGCGGCCCGCTTCTTTCGCGAGGGTGCGCTCGGGTACGTCAACAAAACCGAGCCCGACCAGGTTCTTGCCGAGGCGATCCAGGTCGTAAGCCAGGGCCGCCGGTACATTTCCAGATCCCAGAGCGAGATTTTTTCCAATGCATTGATCGGCAATGTAGCCAACACGCCCTTCGACAAGCTCTCGAAACGGGAGTTTGAAGTAGCGCTGCTCCTGCTCAAAGGGTACGGAGCCCTGGAAGTCGCCAACGCACTGTCGATCAGCGCCTCCACAGCCAGCAGTTTCCGCTGCCGCGTTTTCGACAAGCTGGAAATCAAGAACCTCCTGGAACTGAACCATCTTGCCCAGATGTATCAAATTGGGTCAGATTTTGAAGCAGAATCGTAAAGGTGCTGCCTTTCCCGGGTTGGCTGGCTATCAAAATGCTGCCGTTAATGTAATCGAGCATGGTGTGGATCAACAAACTACCCGTACCGCGGTTGCCGGTCTGCCGGTCACGGCTCATAAACAGGGCAATCTGCTCGTCATTCAGTCCCTGCCCTGTGTCGCTGATCGAAATCAGCAATTGCCCGTTTTCCTCCCGGCATGACAGGGTAATCTCCCCGTCGGTCGTGTTTTTGTTCGCATTGTCGATCAGATTACGGATGATCACCGAAAGAATCTGATAGTCCGAAATGCATTCCAGATCGGTGCGCACGATAGTGAGCCGGTTATGATTGACTTTGAATAGCTCCTTGTAAAGCGAGGCGATCTCCTCGAATAATGCATTCAGCGGAAACAGGTTCTTGCTGATCTTGAACCCCTGCTGCTGCGTGCTGATCCACATGAAAAACTGCTCGGTGAAGCCCAGCAGATTTTGCGTGCCCATATGCAGGTCGCCCAGGTAGGCGTCGAGGTCCGATGATGTAAGCTGCTTATGATTTTTCAAAAGATTGCCGCTAATGAGCGAAATAAACCGGAGCGGCGACCGCATATCGTGTAGTACCATTGTAATCACATGATCCTTGAACCGGTTGCTTTCCAATAATGCCATTTCCGATTTGGCGAGGTCGTCCACCGCGCTTTTCAGCTCGCGTGTACGTGCGGAAATGACATTTTCGAGTTCCTGGGCTTCCTTTTGCAACTTCGTGAGCCGTCGTTTGAACAGCAGGTAGCCAATCCCGACAGATACGCAAATACAGAACACATAAAACCACCAGGTATTATAAAACCACGGCTGCACCTCGACAGGCAAAACAAACTGTGCCCGGCTGTCGGGGATATCGCCGCTGTTTCGCCTGACCAACAGCTTGTAGTCGCCCGGCGGAAGGCTTGCGATCGTTACCTCGCCATTCTTCTCCACTTTGTGCCAATCGGCGTCCAGCCCGGCTACCTGGTATTCGAGGTCGAGGTTCTCCGGATTGCCGAAGTACGGCGAGGACACATGGATGGAAAGCCGTTTGAAGTCGGGTGAAAGGGCGATTCCACGGGTATTGAACGGGATCGACCGGCCTTTTACCGTCAGACTGTCGGCGAAAATGCCTTCATTAGGGTAATAGGGCTTGATTTTATGGGGATAAAACCACACAAGCCCTTTCATGGAAGGGAGCGACAGGAGGCTATCCTTTAACCAAATGTAGGAAGGATCGCAGCCCCCATTGAACTCATTCGTGGGAAGGCCGTCGGTGCGGTCGAAGCGAAAAAAATTGACCTTATCCAGCCGCTTTTCAGCGAACGCCTGTAACTCGCTCTTCCTTACTTTAAAGAGCCCATTGTTGCTCGGCAGCCAGAAAAACCCCTGACCATCTTCGATAAATGAATGAACGGTCGTGAGCGCCTGCCGCGGACCGGTAGGCATATGATAGAGTTTTTTGTTTTGCAAAAGATAAAACCCCTTTCCGTAAGTGGAGATCCATATTTTATCGGCAGTTTCGGCATACACCGTCCGTATCGGCATGGATTCCAGCACCGACTTATCGATCCGGTTGTGCTCGTAATCATACCATTTGAGCCCTTTTTCAGTACAAACCAGGAAATAGGACGGACGGATCTGCCTGGCGAAAAGGATATTGGCCTTCTGGGGAAATTCCTTGTATCCCACGGCCTTGTCGTTCACCAGTTTGCCAAATCCATTGGCCGAACCAAAAAAATACTGTCCCTTATCCGCCTGGCTCATGTGCACCATCCCGTGCCCGGAGGTAATGACCCGGCTTTGCCCACTCGCAATGTACAGTTTATTGAGTTTGAAGTTCTGCTCATAATACAGCTCTCCATTTCCCGGGGCGAAAAACCAGGGCCCGATACCAATGTCGATCGGCAGTGGACGAGGTGGCCGATCCATAGAAACCAACATGTTCCTTACGATCAGACTGTCCTCGCCCAGCTTCGCTTGCGCATAAAGGCTCTGGTCGAGAACGGGCGACGAAAATCGCGGTGCCGTGAATTGCTTTTTCTGTACCACAAACAACCCGTCTGTGGCGGAGCCGAGGTAATAGGTCTGCTGCCGGGGCAAAAACCGGATACAACTCAAAAAAGGCACATGTACGCCTTCCAACTCGATTTCGGAATGCAGACGGCCATTCCGTAGCATCACTTTGTATAGGTCGTCGCCCGCATACACATACAGCCCGTCGTGGCCGGGAAATGCGTGAAAATCGCCGGAAAGGAAACGTGTATGAGAAGCTAACGGCCCTCCGATTGACGTGTGGACGGACATCAAACGGCCATTTTTCCAGGCCTCTACCCGGTTTCCCGGCAAAATGCAAGCCAGAAACTGCCCGGCAAAGATCGCATACTCCGGCTTCCCGCTCGTATAGTCCCTGATTTTCGATGGCGCTTTGAGTTCCGGCGACAAATAAAGCAGGCTATTCTCATTTCTGAGATAAATTTCCTTATTGGAAATACTGGATGAAAAAAGAAATGGATGCTGCCCCAGGTGATTGTAAAAATAGGCCAGCTTATCCAGCATACGCTGATCATCGACCGCCACCCCTTGCAGCCCCACATGTACCGACCACTTCGGCAACAGTTTCGGGGCAGGCGCCGCATGTGGCCCCGAAACCGCTACTTTGATGATCTGCTCCCCATATAGCCGTGCGTACAGTGTGCCTCGTGCGTCGGCCGTCAGCCCTGCTAATCTGGCTGATTTCAAACCCGGTATTTCGGAAGGACCGTAGGTCACAAAACGCTGCCCGTCGTAACGCACCATGCCCATTTCCGTGGCAAGCCAGCAGTATCCCCATTCATCGAATGCAATGTCCTTGACGCTGTTCTGGGGAAGGCCGTTATCGGTATTGTACTGGGAAACAATAAACCGCTCCTGCTGCGCTGAGGCGGAAAAACCATGCATTATGAGAGAAATCAACGCGATCAGGAGGATTCTCATAGTTCAACGCTATTGTAGGTAGGGCTATTTACCCTTCAAATTACTAAAATATATGTTCCACTGACAATTACTACTTTTCTCCTTAGAAGTACTACGTCAGCACGGAGATTCCAACTCCTGCAACAATATCTACAATCCATCCATAGCGGCAAAAAAACGTCCAATTCTTTTTGTAGAAATTTTTCTATCTGCACCATCTTCATCGGGTACAACAAATCGATCCGCAAGTCCTGACCTTTCGGTTAAGAAATATTTCGACAGTCCTTCCACCGCAGTCCCCGGTGGAGGCCGCCTTTATCAAATTTACCTTCTAAATATTTTAGCTTATGAAAATCAGACTATTACAAATCAAAAAATTATGTTCTGCGGTATTCGGGCTAAGCTTGCTGGCTTCGCCGTTGTTTGCCCAGGTGAAGGTCGGCGATAACCCGACCACCATCAATGCCAATTCCATGCTTGAAGTAGAAAGTACGAGCAAAGGACTATTACTGCCCCGTCTTCCACTTACACAAACTACAAATCCCGCTCCCCTGAATGCACACGTGGCCGGTATGACGGTTTACAACACCGCAACGGCCAACGACGTAGTCCCCGGCTTTTACTACAACGACGGCACCAAATGGGTGGCGACGGCCGGTGAAACCAACTATACCTACACTTTCGGCGGAGGCGCGCCAACCGGAAGCTGTACCGACGGCCAGCTGTATACGGACACCCTGGAAACCAGCCCGACTTTTGGCCAGCAATATGTTTGTAACGGCGGCAGCTGGGTTAGCTACGTGGCACCTAATCGCACCGCCTGGTACCTGAGAAACACAACCAACGACGCCGGCGGCAATAAGGTCGCGTGGATTTACCGCACGGGTTATGTGGAAGCCCGTAACAACGACGGCCTCAAACATACCCGCATTACCCCTGACGGCGGTATCAAGTTGTTCCGCGATCCCGGCGCCAATGCAGGCGTCACCAACGGCTATATCGATTTCAGCAACTCGACCAGCGACACCTACCCCATGCGTATCGCCATGCGAAGCGATGCCACATTAGGAGATCTCGCATTTACAATTCAGGACCATAGCGGGGTACGCATGGCAGTTACCCAGGCGGGCCTCGTCGGGATTGGAACAGGCGTTACCGCCCCCAACTCGCGCTTGCAGGTGGCGGGCATTACACGTGTGACACCTGCGGGCGCTCTCACGGGTTCTATGATTCTTGGCACTTCCAGTGAAGATGGCGTGGAGCTCAATCCGGCCGGTACGCTGGCCGTACAGCGCTCGTCGGTAGGCGCAAACCTGTACCTGACCAAAGTGATCGGCGGCGGCGACGCATTGAACTGGCAGATCTTCAACCGCTCGGGTAACACCATCGGCTCCATCAGCAGCCCGGCCAACAACGTGAACTCCGTGCAGTACAATACCACATCGGATATCCGCCTCAAAGAAAACATCGGCAAAACCAGATATGGCCTGGCCGACCTGATGAAGATTCGCGTAGCCGATTACAACTACAAAATCGACGAGAAGAAAAACCGCCTTACCGGTTTCCTCGCGCAGGATCTCTACAAAATCTTCCCCAATGCGGTAACTGTGGGCGGTAAAGATCCTAAAACAGAGCCGTGGCTCGTAGATTATGGCAAAGTAACTCCGCTGATCGTGAAGGCGGTTCAGGAGCAGCAGGCGCTCATCGAGCAGTTGCAGGCACAAGTGGCAGAGCTGAAATCGAAAAACGCTTCGCTCACCGCCGAACTTGCCGGAAAGACCCTTTCGCGGGAAGAAGTAGCGTCCCTGCGCAGCCTGCTGAAAAACGCTTCGGGCGACAATGCTTCCAGCACGGCTATTGGTAAATAACCCGCCTCCTATCATGAAAAGAGCTATTTACTCAGGATCATGGATGCATCGCGGTGCATTCCTTGCCTTGCTCGCCCTGTCGGGGACGGTGCAGGCCCAGCAGGGCAGTTCGGGCAATACCTATATTTTCGGAGGGGCCCAGATGACTTTCTTCGGCACACACGACTTTGTGAACGGCGGCAGCGGCGCATTGCCGGGCATTATCGGCACAGTGCGGACTGACCCGAATGGTGCCCTTAATTTTGCGGCAACCGCTTCGCATACCGGTGCATCCGATGCCGCGCATGTGGATGGGTACGTGCGCAAGTATGGCACTTCGCAGTTTGTATTCCCCGTAGGCGACAATGGCTTCTACGGCCCGTTTGCGGCAGCCGGCGATGCCACCGACGGCGCCTACTACCATTCGGACCCCACTTCGGCCATCACCAGCAACCTGGGAGGCGGCAACTACCCGGTACTTCCGGCCGGCGGGCCTTTTCCATCAGCCACATTCGAGGCTACCTTGCAGGCCGTCAGCACGATCGAATACTGGGATATCAACGGTACAAACACCACGCCCATTACCCTCACCTGGGATGCAGGCAGCAATATTTCCGGGCTTACAACCGCACAGCTCGACAAGCTGACCATCGCAGGCTGGAACGGCTCACAATGGGTGCCGATAACTTCCAAGGTGGACGCAACGTCTGTACTCGGCGGGGCAAGCAGCTTCACAGCGGGCTCCATCACGACCGTCAGCGGATTGTCGCCCGATACCTACACGGCCTACACATTTGCCTCCCGCGTTACCCCGCTGCCGGTTACGCTGGCTGCTTTCGAAGCGAAACCCGAGGGCCCGACGGCCCTGCTTACCTGGGCTACCACCGAAGAAACCAACAGCGACCGCTTTGAAATCGAGCGCAGCATAGACGGCAGGGCGTGGGCGGTGATAGGAACCGTAAAGGCAATGGGCGAAAGCATTGTCCGGAAAGAATACAGCTTTGCCGACGCACGGCCATCGGGCGCCAGGAACTTCTACCGCCTCCATATGATCGACGTGGATGGGGCGCAGGCGTACAGCCGCGTGAGGCTTGTCGAATGGCAGAGCGCTGGGCAATGGGTATTTCCCAACCCGGCCAGCGGGCCCGTGTACGTGAGCAATCCCGCCGGCATTACCCGCGTCACAATGACCGATCTCTCGGGACGTATGCACCGACCTGTGAGCATGGCTGCCGACGGCCAGCTGGACATTCAAAACATACCCGGCGGCACCTATTTGCTGAAAGTGACCCGCAAGGACGGTACGGAGGCTACCAGCCGGTTCTTCCTTCGGAAATAAAACAAAAGAGGTCTGTAAACAATCTTACAGACCTCTTTGATATTACCATTTTAACCTACTGCCAATTAATTTTTATTGAATCGGGTGTTTTGCACTACGCCGTCGGCCGATTCCACTTCCACCACATACATTCCCGCCCGCAGCGGCCGGATACCCGGCACCGAAATCACTTCTGCCGGATTGATGTAGCTTCTGGAAAGCATGCATTTGCCGTTCATATCCACGAGCCGCACCATCACTTTTCCTTCCAGCGATTCGCCGAGTTTGATATTCAACTCATCCGCGCCCGGGTTGGGATAAATGTTAATGCGTGATTTGGCATCGTCCGCACTCCGGTAATTCACCATTCTGATCGCCGACCGCTCGCTGTGGCCATCGAAATCGACCTGTTTCAGGCGATAATAATTGATAGCCCCCATCACCGGTGCGAGGTCGTGGTAGGCATAGGATTGCTCTTTGGAAGAATCACCGGCACCGGCCACCTTACCAATCGCCTTGAACGCCTTGCCGTCGGTGCTGCGCTCGATTACGAACTCCTTGTTGTTGGTTTCATCGGAGGTTTTCCATTGCAGCAATGTGCCTGTATTCGATTTTTCGGCAGTGAACCCGATGAGCGTCACAGGCAAGGTGGTATTGCCCAATTCGACAATCGCTGCATCTGCCGCTGGTATTGTAATTGAAAAGGTGCCCTGCACCTGCGTGGCCGTTTGGCGGGCGTTCTGAGCGCCACTGAACAGCTCTCGGGTCGAGTAGTTATCGGACCCGCTCATACCTGCCCTTTGCAAATCGATATTGAACGTCTTGGCCGAGCCGCCGTAGTTGAAAATCGCGAGGTAGGATTTATTCCCCGCATTTTTGACAAACACCTCATTGGCCTGGTTGCCGGTATTGCCTTCCAAAGGCGTGAACACCGTACCGCTGGCCGCCAGGCTGAGTAGGTCGTCATTCTGCAAAAGCGTCTGCGCCTTGGTGGTCCATGCACCGGTGGTCGAAAAGTCGTCGCCGGTAATGAGGGTGCCAGTCACGATGCCGGATGCAAAGCGGGCGCGGTTTTCGCCGTCGGTCTGCGTTCCGAACACCAGGTGGTCGGCATCGAGGTAATTGTAAATGTGCTTCTGCCACCAGCCGTAGGTGGTGCTGTTCAATGTGTAGGCTGTTTCGTTGATGTCCTTGTAGGCATCGCACGCGATCCTGCGCATATGTGCGTACCGCCCGGTGGCGAGGTTGGGCGAAATGGCCGCATACACGAGCATTTTACCATCGAGCTGGTCGGTGAGGTACTCCATTCCTTTGCGGTAGGCCTCCATCCCTGTGTGGATGGTGTTGTCATAATAGCTGTCGGCTTCGAGCGATGCGTGACCGAGGAAATCGATTTTAATCATTTCAAAACCACAGGCGATGAACTTCCCGATCACCATTTGCAGGCGTGCCTTCGTACCCGGGTGGGTGGGATCCAATGCATAGGCGCCGTCCAGCTCCACGGGGTTGCCGTTCACTTTGGTCCAGGCGTCCTGGTAATTATGGGTGCTGCCTTCCATTTGCCGGGCATATTTGCCCCAGTCTACAAACGGAGCCCAGTAAATGCCTGGTTTAAAACCCTTGCTTTTGCAGTAATTGGCAAACTCCGTCAGTTCCGAAAAGTTGCCGTTCAGGCCGCCGCCCGACATATTATCCCAGTACGAATCGAGGTCGATGTAGAGTGTATTATCGCTGTTACGGAAAGCGGGCACGCCGGTAGAGAAGAAATCCACCACGGATTTGGCTTTCGGCAAATTAATCGCCGACTGAATGGCGCCCCAGCTGTTCCAGCCGAAAGGTGTACCGGCTGTCCAGTTGAAAATGTAGCGCGGCTCGGCCAATGCATTCGCTTGCCCGTAAATGTCGAAATGGACACGCCAATCGGCGCCGTAGCTTACCAGAATGCGCGGTGAACGGCAGGCGGTTTGTCCTACCGACACCCATCCGTGGCCCCGCTTGTCGCGGGTGACGCTTTCCTGCGTCCAGCCGGCCACCACCGCCACATAGTTGGTCGTGCTCCTGCCCTCGCCCACAAGGTTCACCCCCGTTTTCCAAACCGAATGCTCCACCGAGCCGATTACCAGGCCCTTCCGGTTGGCATTATCGTAAATAGCACCCGCTTCCGAGCTGAAAAAATTGGCATACCGCACTTCTTTCGCGTCATAGCGCACCCAGGCATCATTATCGAACGGCACAAACAATGCACGGCGGTCGGTATTGGACTGAATATCCACGTAATTAGAAACGAGCGGTGTCATTTTGTAAGAATTGGAACCATTGCCTGTCAGCACCAGCTCGGTAAAGAAATGCTCCTTGCCCGGATAAGTGTAAAACACCTGCTGCATGCCGATCGCCCCGCTTTTGGTCATCGTGATCACGTGCTTCGTACCGCTGCCGAACGCGTCGGTAACGGGCGACGACGAATAGGTACGGCTCGTAAAACCGGTACTTTCATGCACCTGATCCGAATTAGCGCTGGAAGTAGCTTCGCCAATGACTTTCACATTGTTGAAATACACCGAGTAATGCCCGTTTGCCAGGTCATAATCGATCCGATTGTTGGTCCCGAATGCGATGCTCCGGATATTGGGTGTGTTGATCGGCGAGAATGTGATCTTGTCGATATTCGGGCCGTAGTTGTTCGGGTTGTCGAGGCGGATGCTGTTGCCACCCGCATTCAAAACAATGCTCACGGAAATGGAAGCCGGAGTCGACCACCCGCCCGAAGCCGGGCAGGAAACGGCAATAGCCGTGCCGCCGTTCGGCGTGACGTTAATGGTGCGCGGGTCGCCGGTGCTGTATGTCACCATGATGTTGTAGTTACCGGCCGCAGCCACATTCACGGGAATCACCACGGCCCCATTGCCGAGGTTACCCACCTGGCTCCCACCCGAGCAGCTTCCGCAGCCCTGAATGTCGGCACCATTGGAAAGGACTCCGCTTTCTGCCTCAAAGGTTTGGGCAAAGGCATTGCCCTGTGCGAGCATCAACAAGCCCAGCACAAAAAATATTTTTTTCATACTGAATGATTTTCAGGTTTATATTTTCAAAAACGGAGGTTAGTACCCGGCATTCTGCTTCAATGCCCCGCCCGAAGCCTGGATCTCGCTTTGCGGGATCGGCTGCCAGTAGTTTTTGTCCTGGAACTTACGCCCTTCCAATGCGATGATCTTCACGTACTCAATGGAACCGTCGGGCTTCTTCTCCGGCCGTACGCCGTAAGCAGGCACGTTTTCGGTAACATTGGCGATTTTCCAGCGGCGTACGTCGAAGAACCGGTGCTCCTCGAATGCCAGCTCCACGCGGCGCTCGTTGCGGATACGCTCACGCATGGTCGCCTGCGTGAGGCCGGCCGGCAAATCGGGCATTCCGGCACGTTTACGGATCTGGTTCAGGGCACTGTAAACGGTCGCGTCGGGGCCGCTTGCTTCGTTCCGGGCCTCGGCGTAGTTCAGCAGGACTTCGCCATAGCGGATGTATTTCCAGGGCTGAGTGGCCGTCTGGTTGGCATTGCGGATCGGGCTCTGGTCATTGATAAACTTGTAAACATAGTAACCCGTCTTGGTGGTGTTCCAGTTTTCATTACCGTCCTTGCTATCCTGGCCACCCGGCACAAACGTCTCCACATTGCGCTCGCGGTAAGCTGCACCATTGTACAACACGGTCATCGTCAGGCGCGGGTCGCGGTTCTTGTAAGGTTCTTTCGGATTGTAACCCGATTTCGGATCGGTGATTTTGGTACCGTCCATCATCTCGTAATCATCCACGAGGTTCTGTAAAGGCGTGTTACCAGCCCAGCCGCCGTAGCCGTTCGGGCCATTCACGAGTTCGAGGTTGGTGTGCTCGTTGGTAGGCGAATAGAGGCGGACGAAAATATCCTCCGAAGTATTATTGGTAATAAAAAGCTTTCGGTAGTCATTATGCAGCGAGAATGCGCCCTTATCTATCACCACTTTGGCGGCGTCGGCAGCCTTCTGCCATTTCGCGGCGTCGTTCTGGTTATTGTTGTACAACGGGCTTGCCGCATAAAGCAGCAAACGCGCTTTCAATGCCAATGCCGCATTCTCCGAACCACGGCCGGGGATCACGCCCGCGCCGGCCAGACCGGCGGCTGCCGCATCCAGCTCACTGACCGCATAAGTAATGCTCTCCTCAATGCTTTTACGCTGGTAGAGTTCGGTATAATCGCGGTCTTCCAGGGTATACACTTTGTCGCCGATCACGGGAATGCCGCCGAAGTTGCGGATCAGGTCGTGGTAACGATAGGCACGGATAAAGCGCAATTCGGCTTTCAGGCGCTTCTTACCCGACTCGCTCATGGGCACTTTATCGAGGTTGGCGAGGCCGTAGTTACATTCGCGGATGCTGCGGTAGCTGCGCGTCCAGGTGTTGGAAATCCAGCCGGTGCGGTCGGGAGCGGCATTACCCTGCTGCACGAAATAGGTGTCATTATCAAAATTACAGATCGATTCGTCGGTCACGGAACTCATCCACGCATCCTCGAAACCGCGGCCGAAGCCCGGCTTGTCGCCCTCGGTCGATAGCTGCACGCCCACGTAACGGCCTACTACATACGCATCGGCCAATGCGGAGTCGGCCCAAATGGCCTGGTCGGAGATAATGTCGGTCGGTTTGGTATCCAGGAATGCGTCGTCGCAGGCGGTAAGGCAGGCCGTCGCGCCAGTGAGCAAGCTTAGTATCAGTTTATTCAATCTCATGTCTTTGTCAGTTTAGAATGTCACGTTCAGGCCCACATTGTAGATTTTCTGCTGCGGATAGAAGAATGCATTGCCATTGTCCCCTTCCGGATCGAAATCTTTCACTTTGGTGAATGTGAGCAGGTTGAACCCATTGGTATAGATCCGCAAACCGCCCAGCCCGATTCTTGAAATGATCTTCTGCGGCACATTGTAAGCCAGCTCCACGTTTTTCAGACGCAGGAAAGCGGTATTCTGGAACCAGAACGTGTTTTTATAGCTGCCGTTCACGCCCGTACCCGTGCGCGAATCGATTCGCGGCGAATTGCCGTTCGGGTTGGAGGGGCTCCACGCGTCCTCAGCACGCGACTGCATCACACTGCTGAACTCGCCCGCTTCCACCACCACATATTGCGCCACACGCGCCTGGCCTTGCAACAGAACATTCAGCGTGAGGTTTTTCCAGCCGCCGCCCAGGTTCACACCATAGGTAATCTGCGGCACATTGCTATACTGCGAGCGGATACGGTCGGCGGCGTCGATCTTCCCGTCGCCATTGTAGTCCTCATATTTGAGATCGCCCATTCCCGCGCCCGAAACGTGCGGGTAAGCGTCCAGCTCCTGCTGCGTTTTGAATACGCCGATAGCGCGGTACATGAGGTCGGCATTGGGATTACCGAGGTCCGAGCCAAGCGGCATGCCGGTGGCGCGCTGGTAGTCGAGCGTGTTAGGGGCTTCGTCGATGAAAATCACCTCACTTTTGGCAAATGCGAAGTTACCACCGATGTTGTAGGTAAAGTTGTTACGACTACCCGCATACTGGATCTGCGTTTCCAGACCACGGTTGTGCACCTCTGCAATGTTCTCTTTCGGGATTTGCGAGCTGCTGATACCGGTCAGTGCAGGAATACTCACGTTGCGGCTGGCGAGGATGTTGGTACGGTTCTCGAAAAACAGGTCGAGATCGAAAGTCAGCTTCTTAAAGAGCGTTGAATTGAGGCCCACATTGTATTTTTTGGCCACTTCCCAGGTAATGTTCGGGTTGGCGAGCAACGAATACTGAATGAGCGGCACATTGCTGGCATTGCTGCCGGTCGAGAATGCACCATTTCGCACCTGGAAATTGTCGCGGAACTGGTTGGGGTTCACGCGGTCGTTGCCCAGCTCTCCATACGAAGCCCTGATTTTGAGATCGTTGACGGCATTACCAGTCTGGAACCAGGGCTCCTGCGACACCCGCCAGCCCAACGAAACACCCGGAAAGAACCCATAACGATTGCCCTTCGGAAACACCGACGACCCGTCGTACCGCAGCTGAATTTCAGCCAGGTAGCGCCCCATATAGTTGTAGTTCACCCGCCCGAACACATTCCGGCGCGAGGTACGGTAGCTACTTCCGCTATTGCCGAAATCGACCGGTTGCGCACCGCCCTGGCTCAGGTCGGGTAGCTGCGTGGTGATAAAGTTATTGCGCGATGCGCTGAAAAACTCCTGCGTCTCCCGGCTCTGCTCGTAAGCAATGAACGAGGACAAGGCATGGTCGCCGAAGTTCTTCACATAATTCAGTTTGATATTACCCGTCAGCAAAGCTCTGTTGGTCTGGCTCTCGTACATCTGCGCCTTGGCAGGCCCCCCCAGTACGGTGCTGTATTGCTGGGTAGTTTTGTTGTATTGATAAACGATCCAGTTGGTTCTCATTTCTTTGGTAAATGCAAAACTCTGGTCGGCAGAGAAGAAGCCGTCGACCGACAAGCCGCTGATGGGCAATTGGTAGCTGGCTCTCAAAATACCGTTCGAAACCGTAGTAGGACTGTTGTTGGTACCGGCCAATGTCGCCATTGCGATCGGGTTCTTGCCTTGCTCTACCCCTGCCCCGAGTTTACCGTCGGGATACCGGGCCGGAAGCGTCGGATAAGTTCTGTACAAAAACTCGAACACATTACTCGCACCGAAACCCGCGATATAGCTGCGGTTCTCACGCCGCGTCGCGAGCTGGATCCCGAAGCTCAGTTTGTCATTCACATTCACATTGATATTCGACCGGACGCTGTACTGGCGGTATTTGTTCACGCCGTCGCGGTAGAGGCCGTCCTGGTACAATGTCCCGGCCGACACGAAGTAATTAATCTTCTCGGTCCCGCCCGAAACGGAGAGGTTATGCTGGTTCTGGCGCGCAACCGGCTTCATGAGCTCCTTCACCCAGTTGGTATTCGGGTAATTGATCGGGTCCGAGCCGTCGCGGAACTTCTGGATCTCCGCATCGCTGTACCGCTGGTTCATCCCTCCCGACGGGTTGCGGTAATAATCGATCGTATTCAGGATTCCCGCGTAGGTAGGCGCGTCGACAAACCTGGGCAGGCGCGTGGGCTGTACGAAGCCCTGGTTGAAGGAATAATCGAAGCGCGGCTTTCCTGCAATGCCTTTTTTGGTAGTAATCAAAATAACCCCATTCGCGGCCTGCGCACCGTAAATGGCTGCCGAAGCATCTTTCAGCACGGAAATGCTTTCAATATCATTCGGGTTCAGGCGGTCCAGCCCTCCGATTGCATTGGCGATGCCGTCGATCACAATCAGCGGGCTGCTGTTGCCGGTCGTGGCACGGCCTCGGATCAACATACTCGAACCGTCCGACCCCGGCTCGCCGGAGCGGTTGTTGGCGATCAGGCCCGGCAAACGCCCGGCAAATGAATTGGAGATGTTCGCCTGCGGGCTGCGGGTGATTTCAGACCCCTGCACCGTAGCCACCGAGCCGGTAATATTCTTTTTGGACTGTGTTCCATATCCCACCACGACCACCTCTTCCAGCGACTTCGAATCCACTGCCAACGTCACATCCACGACGGTCTGAGCACCTACCACCACTTCTTTGGACAAATAGCCGACGAACGAAAATATCAGCACGGGCGGGCCAGCGGCAGACTTATCATCCGGAATATCAAGGGTATAAGCCCCTTGCTCGTCGGTAACCGTGCCGCGCTGCGTTCCTCTCAGCACCACGCTCACGCCGGGGAGCTTGTCGCCCTTGTCGTCGACGACGGTACCGGTGAGCCGGATATCGGCCGCGCTCGCAACACCGACGGTCTGCGCGGCACCGGGTACGAGCGGTTCCTGCAAAAACGACACCTTGCGGCTGCGTTTGAGGATGATCTGCCCATCGCCGGGCTGGTATTCGATCTGCAAAGGGAGGAGAAGCCGGTCGAGCACCGCCGAAAGTTTCTCATTGCTGGCGCTCAGGCTTACCCTGGTGCGCACGGGGATAATGCTGCGGCTGTAAGCGAAACGCACGCCGGCCAGATTCTCCAAACGGTCCAGGGCGCTGCCCAGGGAGATATTGTCCGCCTGGATGCTCACGTTTTTGGCCAGCAGGTCCTGCGCATTGATATCCCTCGCATAACCGCCCGCCGCAATCATTCCGATCAGGAAAAGCTGTAAAATGGATAACCGCATAATATGGTATGCCGTCTTGCTTTTAAGGAAAAAATACATAAGTTTGAAATGGTTAATATGAACAATAGGAAGCCTTGCATCACCGGCCAGTGATGTTCCATCAAGGTCTTCGTTCAGGATCAGGGGTGGCTCCAACACTCCTGATTTTCTTTTGAAGCGGGTATTATTTCGGTTGGTTGAATTTCGTCATAGGGCGGCTGTTAAGTGTCTGTTTTGATTGGTATTGATTAAATTATCTGCTATTCCGAAGCGGCGCATCCTTCCCCGCGGATCACAATCTCACCATTTTGCATCACGTAGTTCGCATCCACGATCTGCATGGTCATTTCCAATATTTCTGAAAGCCGGTTCTGGTCGAAAGTCGCTTTAACACGGCAGTTTTCAAGATTCGGGTTTTCCAAACGGATTTTTACATCGAATTTATCTTCAAGCCTTTGTACGACTTCACCCAGCTTCGCGTCGGTGAATGTAAGTGAAACAGGCTGCCACAAAGGCGCTTTCTCGGCCACATCGGGTACAGCTTCGCTCACCAGTTCGCCGGACGCCACTTTGAAAACCGCCTGCTGGTGGGGTAAAAGCATTACCTCCCTGCCTTTATCAGCCGTTACGGATACCTTACCCGTTACCACCGATACCTCATATTCCGCGTCACCTTTGTTCGCACGCACATTGAAACTCGTACCCAGCACTTTCACTTTCACCGACTCGCCGTGCACAAAGAACGGGCGCGACGCGTCATGGGTTACCTCAAAAAACGCCTCGCCTTCAAGGGAAACCTCGCGGGAATCGGCTTTGAAATCGTCCTTGGCGTAGGTAATGCGGGTACCGGGGTTCAGCCAGGCTTCGGAGCCGTCGGGGAATGTATGCTTGCGTACCTGGCGGGTTTTGTTCACGATCGCAATGGTATTGCTGCCGGCTTTGAAAAAGGATTTGTTTTGAGATAGAAAATAATAACCGCCAGTGCCCACCGCGAGGAGGATCATGGCCGCTGCCGCATACCGCAGCAACCGCTGCAACACTGGCGAACGCTGCAATGGTATGGTCCGCACCTCTTCCATGGAAGCGGCGTCAGAAGATAGTTTCCGGATCTCGTTCTGCACTTTGCCCAAATGCCGCGGCTGATCGAATGCCGCCCGGTCACCGGTTTCCTCCGATAACGACGCGTACCATTCGTCGACCTGAAACGCTTCCTCCGGTGTGCATTGTCCTTCGACATAGCGTTTCAATAGCTCCGGCGAAATATTGTTATTATTCATAATGTGTTTGTAATGACCTGTTAGCTCGGTTCCCTATTAACAGGACGCACGGTACGCCCACATCCCTAGTGACTTTTGAAGAAATTTTATGACAAATACTATTTGAATCCTTATTACTTTTGAACGAAGTTGAAGAATGCACCTCATGAGTAAGGATTACCGCGACAACGACGACCTCGAATTATGGCAGCTTGCAAAGGTTTCGGACGATTCGCTGGCCTTTGCGGAGCTTCATCGCAGGTATTCGCCCCGCCTTTACGCGCTCGCAGTGCGGAAGACCGGCAACAGTGAGGTGTCCGAAGACCTCGTCCAGGATCTCTTCGTGCATTTGTGGCTCCAACGCACGGGCATTACCATTGAAAAAGCATTCAATCTCTACCTTTTTTCTGCCCTCAAAAACCGCATTATCTCCTATTTGCGGAAACAGCTCATTCAACACACGATCTCGCTGAACGACATCGACCTGGAAACGTTGTCGTCGCAATCGGCCAACCTGGTGCAGGAATGGCTCTCGCTGAAAGAAGTGCAGGAAATCTACTCCCGCGAGCTCGCTAACCTGCCCGAGAAGAGCAAGCAGGTATTCGAAATGAGCCGCAGCGGCGTCCCCAATAAAGAAATTGCCCAGTTGCTAGACCTTTCCGAGAAGACTGTCGAGTTTCATATCAGCAAATGCCTGCGCGTGTTGCGCACGAAGTTCGGCTATGTGGTGAATGTGCTGGTGTGGGTGCTGGCGGGTACGATGTAGGGCCTATGGGCCTTCGGCGGACGATGGACAATAGACCGCCGACCATAGACCATGGATTTGGGTTTTCGACGCAATGCAATCCTCAGCGGTTGGCTGTAAGCCGTCCATGGTCCATGGTCTGCGGTCTGCGGTCCATGATCGGCCGTCTGCCCTCAGGCCCGGCACACATTTTGCACGTATATAGCCAAACAACCTCAGCCCATGCCCGAATTCGCCGATTTACGGAAAATCCTCATGCACGACCACCCTTTCGGCTTCCTGCTGGAAGTGGTACTGCGGACGGTCATTATGTTTCTGATCATTTTAATTGCGCTGCGGGCTTCCGGCAGGCGCGGGATCAAGCAACTCTCCATTTTCGAGCTGGTACTGATCATCGGCCTGGGCTCAGCCGCCGGCGATCCGATGTTTTACGACGATGTGGGCATTCTGCCGGCATTCGTGGTTTTCCTGGTCGTGATTGCCCTTTACATTACGATTACCAGGCTTTCAGACCGTTTCGTTAAAATCGAAAAGCTGCTCGAAGGCGAGCCGCTATATGTGATCCGTAATGGCAAACTTTCCATGGACGCATTTCGCGAGTCGGGGCTCTCGCAAGACGAATTCTTCGCCGAACTCCGCCTGCGTAATGTAGAACATCTCGGCCAGGTACGCACCGTACTCATCGAAACATCCGGCGAATTCAGCGTATTGTTTTATGCCGACGAAGACGTCCGTTACGGCCTGCCCATTTTCCCTAGCGAGCTGCAAAAAAAACTCTCGTCGAAAACCCATGAAAACTGCGAGTACATCGCTTGCGCGAAATGCGGCGGCGTGCGCAACCGCGGGGACTTCGACGAACTACCGACCTGTCCCGAATGCGATGTCTGCGAATGGATCGAAGCTTCGAATGCGAAGCGGGTGGGGTGAATGGCGTTTCCCCTCCAATCCCGGCTGCTCAATTCTCCGGTGCTATCGGCAACGGTAAATAATCCCGGTTCAAAATCATCCATTCCTGCAAGCGCGTTTTCAGGTCGTGCTCGATGGTGGCTACTTCGGCTTTGCCGGAGAGGTTATTCGTCTCGTCAGGATCGGCTTGCAAATCATAGATTTCGAACATTTTGCGACGGTCCGCGAAAAGCAGCTTGTCGTATTTCTCGTCGAGTTTGCCTTCGGCATGCTGCTGTTTCAAATCCAGCCAGAACGGCTGCCCGGCAAAATCAACCGGGTGATAGGGAATCTGCCAGATCGCATTGTAGATCAGCTTATACTTTTTATTGAAAATAGTCCTGCCCAAATCGAAATTGGAAGAATTGGTAGGCAAGCCCTGTCCGTGCGCACCGCGGACCGCAAAAATGTATTCGTGCCCGCCCTGCTGCGGGTCGGTAAATGCGGGAGTAAGGCTTTTGCCGGTGATCTCTTTCGGCACGGATACGCCGGCCACAGCGAGAAACGTGGGAGCAATGTCGATGCCCGACACGAGCACGTCGCTCACCTGCCCCGCTTTGATCAGCTTCGGATGGCGGGCGATCAGCGGCACGTGAATGCCCAGGTCGTACAAGGTACCCTTGCCGCGCAGTAATGCCCCGCCGTTGTCGCCGATAAACACGACGAGCGTATTTTCTTCCAGCCCGCGCTTTTTCAGGTCGTCCAGTACCCGGCCCACATCGCTGTCGAGGCGCTGGATTTCGCCAAGATAAGCTGCGAAATCAGCCCGTACTCCTTTGGTATCCGGCCAGTGCCCTGGCAATGTGAGCGATTGCGGATCGGGTTCGAAGTTTTTGGCATTGAATATCCGGTGCGGATCGCTGTACCCTACCTGCACGAAGAAAGGCTTGTTTTTGGGCGCTTTGTCCAGAAACTCGGTGTATTGCTGAAAAATGCTGTCGCGGTTACCGGTCGCATTCAGGTAATCGACCCGGTTTTTGAAGGTTTCCAGGCCATATTTTTCTAAAACTGCCACCGTTTCGGGCACACGGCGGTTACCGTCGAGGTGGAAATTCCGGCCGAGAATACCCGTATGGTAGCCGCCTTTGCGCAGCAGCTCGGGATAGGCCGTTACCGAAGCATCGAGCGGCGCCGAAAAGCGGGTCATCTGCACATCGAGGGTGTTACGCCCGGTCATGATCGCCGCGCGCGAGAGCACGCATTGCGGCGCGGTGGTGTAAGCGCGGGTAAAGCGGATACCTTCCTGCGCAAGCCGGTCGATATTCGGTGTCTTGATCTGCGGATAGCCATAGCTGCTCAAAAACGGTGCGCTATGGTCGTCAGAAACAATCAGGACGATGTTGGGAGGCTGTTGCTGCGGGGCCTTCTTTTTCTGGGCGCAGACTTGCCAGTTGGCGGCGTGTAAGAGCGCAGCGGCAAACAGGAGTTGTTTTAGCATGGGACTTATGTTTTTTTGACCATAGACGATGTACCATCGACCATGGTCTTGCGTTGATTCAATTGTTAAATATTTTTAGTACGCTTAATGCATTCCATGGTCGGCGGTCTATGGTCCATGGTCAGCGCGCAAGACGCTCAATTTCCAGGTAATACGGCCCTGTGACCCCACCTTGCCCTTCAAACCAGGATTCGACGATATAATCTCCTTTCTTTAACCACACTTTCGGGATGGTGACCGCATTGGCATCCCCGTTCGCGAGCGCGCTGCGCTGTACATGTCCTACACGCACGAGGCTGCGCGTACCTTTCGGGATAATGCCGGTGTGGATCGAGCGGAGGTTATAAAAGCCGTCCTGCGCGATGGTCATGTTCCAATAGCCGGTGGCCTTGTCGGAGAGCCAGGCGCCCATGTTGGTACCGCTCAGGTCCTGCCGGGTAAGGATCGAAAGCGGCTCGTGGGCAGAGCCTACGATGATCCGTCTCGGCGCGAGGTTAGGGCTGTTTGAAATGTCGTTGAAAACGCTGTCGAGACCCTTTTTAAGTCGCTTCGCCAGTGCGGGCTCCGACGCTACCAGGTTATGTTCTTCATATGGATCCTTGTCAAGGTCGAACAGGCCGAATGTATTCAGATCATTCCCATCTGCATTGAATGCGACGAGTTTGTGGTGGTTTTCATAAAAAGCCGCATTGCGGTAAGGTTCCGGCCAGCCGCGGTTCCAGGAGTTGTAGAAAACGCGCGGGGCCGCCGCCACCTTGCCCTGAATGGTTTTCAATGCGGAGCGGCCATCGGTTTTAATGTGGGCAGGCAAAGGAATTTTCGCGGCTTCCAGCAACGTGGGTAGCACGTCGATATGCGCCAGCAATGCATTCACATCCCTATCCGGCTGGAAAAGCCCCGCACCGGAAATCAGGAACGGCACGCGCGTACCACCTTCCCAGGCACTTCCCTTCAAGCCTCGGAAACCCGCATTGAAACGCAATTGCTGATTGCCGTTGTCGGTTAGAAAAATGACGATGGTATTTTCTTCGAGGCCCTGGTTTTTGATTTCCGCCAGAATACGGCCTACATTGTCATCAATATTGGTAGCCATGCCATACACTTTCCGGGCATCGGCCTTGTCCTTGTCGGTCATTTTGGCCCAGGCTTTGCCCTCCTGCCGATCCGTTTCCGTGTCGGAAGCGAGGTTCTTGTACATATCCTCATACTTTGCAGGCAGTTGCAGCGGCGTGTGCGGGGCATTGTAGGAAACGTAAAGGAAGAACGGTGCCGACTTCTTTTCTTTCAGAAATTCGAGGGCCTGGTCGGTAAAAACATCCGTGCAATAGCCCTGCCGCTGCACTTTCCGGTCGTTTTCACACAATGTGGTATTGAAATAACTGCTATCCGTTCGGATGAAGTTCTCGAAAAAATCACCCGGCTGCCCTACCCCGCCACCTCCGTGAACAAGGCTGTACTGAAACCCCTGGTCCGACGGCCGGAACGGATAGTTGTCTCCCAGGTGCCATTTACCGACAATGCCGGTCCGGTAACCGCTTTTGGAAAGGATTTCGGCCAGGGTCACTTCCTCCGCGGCCATGATCGCCCCGCCATTGTAGGTATCATGCACGCCCGTGCGCTGGTGGTAGCGTCCCGTCAGCAAGCTCGCGCGCGTAGGGGCGCAAACGGGAGAATTATGAAAATTCGTCAGCCGCGTGGAGCGGGCAGCAAGCCGGTCGATGTTCGGTGTTTTAACATGCGGGTTCCCTGTAAAGCCGAAATCGCCGTACCCCTGATCGTCGGTCATAATGAGGAGGATGTTCGGTCTGGTGCCGGGGTATTTTTGACCGCCGACGGCTGACGGCCGACCACCGATCGATGGTTTTTGACCATAGACTATCGACCACGGACCATGGATCGCACACAGCGACAGTAGTATGTTGAAAATAATTGCAGTCTGGGATAGTTTAAGCATCAGATTGGAAGGTTCTCTTCATTACTATCAATCAAAACCATTGGTCTATGGTCGATTGGCTATGGTCGGCCGTCGGCGGTCAGCCGTCAGCGGTCAGCCATCCCCATCAGCGATACACCCTGTCGATCAAAGCACCTTCATCACCCTGCTGCTTCATCCAGGCTTCGAGTTCCGTACGGAGAGTGGTAATGCGTGACGCATATTGCGGGTCCGCTGCCAGGTTTTTCAGTTCAAAGGGATCTCTTTCGGTATCGTAAAACTCAATGGCCGGACGGTGCTCGAAACGGTCGGTGATCTTCTTTGCCTTCGGATCTGCGGTGTCATCTACCCACGAGAACCACACGGTATTGCGATCTTTGCAGTTGCGGTCCATCATGAAACGGTTGTAATACGGCTTGTCGGATGCGAGGTTGAGGATCAGCTTAAAGCGGTGATCGCGGATGCTGCGTATCGGGTAAGGATCCCCTTCCGGAATGTTGTTATGAATGCCGTAGGCGTAGTTTCTCGCCTCTTTATTTTTACCTGTTAGGACGGGCAAAAAGCTGCGTCCGTCGAGGCCGGCAACGGGCTTTCCACCGGCAATATCGATGAGCGTAGGGGTAATATCTTCGTATTGTACCAATGCGTTGGTCTCGGTCGACGGCTTTACTTTCCCCGGCCACCGGACGAGCATCGAGCTCCGCTGACCAGTATCGTACAGGTTCCACTTCGCTCCCGGAAACTGTGCACCCTGCTCTCCGAGGAAGATCAGGATCGTATTCTTGTCCTGTCCTGTCTCTTCCAGCAATGCACGGATCTCCCCCACCTGATCGTCCAGCCTGCGTACCTCGGCGAGGTATTTCACGAATTGCCTGCGGGTAACGGGCGTGTCCACCCAGTTGGCAGGCAGTTTCAGTTTCGCCGCTTCGAATTCAGTGGTGTCGCCCACGGTCCAGGGTGCGTGGGGATTAATGCTCATGACAAAAAGGCAATAGGGCTTGTCGCTGCCGGTAATGTATTTCTTCACGTCGTCGAGGCGGTAGTCGTCCGTCGGAGCCACACAGTTGGGTTCAAAGCCTTGAACGATATCGAACGGAAATACGCTTTTAGGTTTCGTCACATGGTCTTTACCCGTCAGTCCTACCCGGTAGCCGAGGTCGGCCAGGTAATGTCCGACGCTTTTCAAATGATCGTACACCGGCTTGTGGTTCTGGAACGAGCCGTGGCGCACGGGGTACAAACCCGTAAAAAGCGATGCCCGTGTAGGCACGCACATCGCTTCCGAGGTAAACAGGTTATGAAATTTCAATCCATCCTTTGCCAGCGCATCAATATGCGTGGTTTTGAGGTTTTGTCCTCCATAGCAGCTCAGCTGCCGGCTATCGAGGTCGTCGGCCATGATGATGACGATATTGGGACGTTTTTGATCCCCGATCGCTGACCGCCGACCACCAATGGCGGTCAGCGACAAAAATACGTTGAGAACAATGCAGATTCTGAATGCTTTAAACATATGCCTGGTGGTTGTCATTGTTACCGGTTCGACACAAATCATTTCCGGATTCAATAAGCTAATAACCAAGCCCTTCTAATGATCTGCGGCGGAGAAGAAGTTATTAGAGCGGCACAACCTCCGGTTCATCGAGCAGCACTTCCTGGCGCGACCGCAGCCGCTCCACGAGCGAGTCGTAGTGCAGCAGGCCCGCCGCCTCCACCACCAATACCCCCACAAACTCGCGCCCGCGCCCGATGATGTTCAATCGTTGTATCCTTACGCCCTTAACCGATTCAACCAGCGATGTGATGTGATGCACACTCAACGTTTCGGGGTATGTGAGTTTGAGTTGATAGGTCTTCATACTGCCTGCATTTAGTCGTTCATGAATAATAATCTACTATTTTTATAGATTTAATATACAAATATAATCATGCAAATGTTCCGCCCGGACACAAATCCTGAAAGATCCGGGAATGTACCACTAGTCCAGCAGGAGTTTGTTGGTGATGATTTCGGTGTTAGGTAAAGGAAAGACATAGTTTGTTTGGGAAGGCAGCACCTCGGGCGCCACCAAGCCGTTGCCGGATTTGGCTGGAAACGGTACCAGATTGCGCAGAATGTCGATCGAGCGCAGCCCTTCACCCAGCAGCTCGATGCGGCGCTCTTTGAGAATCGTCGCTACCAATGCCTGCTGCGTGCCGGTTGCCTCTTTCGGGAACTCATAGCTCGCGTCGGAGCGGGTTCGGACGGCTTTGAGCAGTACCGTGGCCGTGGCGAGATCGCCGGTACGGGCCGCAGCCTCCGCGTAGTTCAGCAATATTTCCGAATAGCGGAGAATGGGCAGGTAATCCAGGAAAGGCGATGGCTTGGCATATTTGGTGAGAAACTGCACGCCCGAGGCCGTACGTGCGAATGTGCGCCGGAGGTCGGCCGGGCGCCATTCGGGCTCGCCCCAAATGCCCGCCGGGTTGAGATTGTATTCCGAGTTGGCGTTGATCACGTAAGGGAATGACGTTTGCCCGGTCACGTTATCCAGCTCGGTCATGGGTACCGACAAAATCGACTCTGTGCTGGTATAATTGGTCGTAAAAATCTCCACAATGTTGCCCAGCTGATGCTTCACACCGGTAGCGGCGGCGAATGGCGGCGCGGCGGAAACGATCTTTTTGGCTTCCTCGATGACTTTCGCGTATTGGCCGCTGTTGAGATACACCCTTGTTTTGAGCGCAATGGCGGTATTTCGGTGCGCGCGGGTAGTATTGAGCAATGCGGTGCTGTAATTGAGGGGCAGACCTGCCTCGGCTTCGTCCAGGTCCTTGATGATCTGCGCGTAAATCTCAGCGACGGTGCTCCGTTTCAGATCATTGTTGGCGGTAGTCGTTTCCGCTTGCAAACGTAGCGGCAGTGCCTTGGAAGCGCCCTGGTCCTCATTGTAAGGTCTCGCATAGGCGGTCACGAGCGCGAAGTAGCTCAATGCCCGCACGAACTTGGCTTCGGCCACATATTGTTTCGCCAGCGTTTCGCTCACCACACCAGGGTGCTCCCCGATGCCCTTGATGAGGATATTCGCATTGTTGATCGTCTCATAACCCGACGCCCAGAAACCCGCAATGAAATTGGAACTGGCATTGAGGGTATGGTTCCACGCTTCGAAAGCCGTAAAGGTGTTGCTCGTACGGTTGATAAACTCCTCTCCGCGTACTTCCGAATAGGTATAGTAGTTGCCACCGTAGAAATTACCGCCTTTGGCCGATTTATAAATACCATTCACAAGCCCGAGCACGCGCTCCGGCGTTTCGAAGGCATTGGCCCCGGTAATGGAAGTCTCTGGAACGGGATGCAGCAGCTTGTCGGAATCGCACGACGGCAATAGTATTGCAAATGCCACGGAAAAGCCCCAGCCGATCGATTTACGGCCTATTTGATTGAATATTTTCATGATTGAAATACCTGATAATTAGAAACTAAGATTTACCCCGAGCGTGAATGTCCGTGCCTGCCCTACCGAGTTCTTCTCGACGCCCGGCGTGGTGTTGGAGTTGCCATTCACCGAGGATTCGGGATCGGTACCCTTGTAACCCGTCAGCAGGAAGAGGTTCGAGCCCTGCGCGTAAATGCGTACCGGCCCGATACCCGAGTTGCCAAACGCCGAAGCGGGTAACCGGTAACCCAGCGAGAGGTTTTGCAGGCGGAGGAAATCCGCCTTTTCCGCATTGGTCGACACCGGAAACGACGAGCCGCTCGACAGCTGGTCGTTGTAAACCAGCCTTGGAATGTCGGTAATGTCACCCGGTTTCTGCCAGCGTTTCAGGATTTCGGTCGAGTTGTTATAAGCTCGCTGGTCGAGCAGCGTCGCGCGGGTACCGTTCATGACGTAGTTGCCGCCCGCAAAAGTAAAGTTCACCGAAGCATCGAACGCCCCGTATTTGAAGGTGTTGGAAAAGCCGCCATACCATTTCGGCAGCGCATCGCCGATCAGATAATAGTCGGCACCGGTGATGGCCGCCGCTTTGGAGCCGTCGAGATAGGTCCAGTTGCTTTCGCCCGGTCCGACGATCTGGCTGTATTGTACCTTCTCCCCCTTTGCATTAATGAACACCCTCCGGCCGTTTTCAGGATTGACTCCCGCGGTTTTAGCCCCATACAAGCTACCTACCGAATGCCCCACACGTGTCACGTTCGTGGTTTCGTAAGACACGTGCGTGGTGCCCACGATGTCGGTATTGCCGTCCGACAATGCCGTAACCTTGTTTTTCAACTTCGTAAAATTCACCGACGCATTCCACGAAAACGCATCCGAGCGAATGATGTTTGCCGAAACGCCCAGCTCCACCCCGCGGTTAAACATCGCACCCACATTACGGAGGATGGAGTTACCCGGAATACCTTTTGAAACAGCCTGCGGCGCGCTGAGGATCAGGCCATCGACATTGTTGTCGAAATAAGTGAGATCCACCTGAATGCGGTCATCGAGCAGGCCGAGGTCGGCACCGATGTTGGTCTGGCGGCTCGTTTCCCAGCCAAGATCCGAGTTCCCCGCCTGCGAGATGGCCCATGTGGGCGAGCTGCCGTAAAGCCCGCCGTTATACAATTCCAGCGAACCGAATGCATTGCTGATATTGCCGTTCCCGACACGTCCCCAGCTGGCACGCAGCTTCACCGAGCTCAGTACCGATGCCAGTCTCAGGTCTTTGTAAAATGCTTCTTCCGACAATGCCCAGCCGCCGGAAACGCCGCCGAAATTCCCGTATTTCTTGTCAAAACCCAGTGCCGAATTGCCATCGCGACGGAAATTGACGGTTAGGAAATACTTCTTAGCAAGGTCGTAGCTCACGCGTGAAAAATAGGAAAGATAGGCACGCTCGTCGAGCTCGTTCCCGGAAGTCGTAATGGAACCCCAGTTACCCTGGTAATTCTCGAAAAACGGGTCGGCCCCCTGCGAACGCGACGCGCCCCAGGCCGAATTATTGAACTTCTGCACATCATACCCCGCAAGTACCGACAGCGAATGCTTGCCGAAGGTGGGCGTGAATGTGAGGGTATTGGTCCAGTTCCAGTTGTCGCGCAGCGCCGAAACATTCACCGCATTGCCTTTGGTGGAATAACCATTGCCCTGCAAGGCGCTATCGAAGGTTTTGGTCTCGGTACGGAGGCGATCGATCGCATAGCTGGTCCGGAATTGCAGGTTTTTCAGGATCTGCGCCGTCGCGGCAAAACTACCGATAATGCGGTCGTTGGATGAAGTATAATGGTTTTTATCCAGCTGCGCCACCGGGTTACCCCAGTTGCTCACGACCAGGTTATTGCCCATCCCGATGGTGTTGGGGCTTGTGGTGCTGATATTGTACGAACCATCCGGATTGTAGGCCGGCACATTGGGAGGCAATGCAATAGCTAACCGCGCCAGGCCCACGAGAAAGAAGTTGGAACCCGGCAACGATCCGGCGTAGGGCGATGCGTTGTTGGACGTATTATAGGAAACACTGCCGTTCAGTTTCAGCCAGCTGTTCACCTCCTGATCGATATTGAAGCGGGCCGATTTACGGTCAAATTCGTTGGCGCGCAGAAAGCCGTTCTGCTTGCTATAATTGGCCGAAAAATAATAGTTGGTGCTTTGTGTACCGCCCGAAACGCTCAGGTTGTGGTTTTGTGAAACGCCGGTGCGGTAGATGTAGTCGTACCAGCGCGTGTCGATCGGGCTACCGTCGGGGTTGGTATTTTGGAAAAACAATGCGGACGGCACCTTGTCGTTGTTTTCATTCCCTCCCAAAATCTTCGCATTCAGTACCGCCTCGTTCTTGATCGCGATGTATTGTTCGGCATTCAGGAGCTCCGGAAGCCGTGTCACTTCGGATACGCCTGCCCACGATTCGAGATTGATCCTCGGCTTGCCGGTTTTGCCTCTTTTGGTAGTAATCAAAAGGACGCCCGCAGCCGCCCGCGAACCGTAAATGGACGTCGAGGCGGCATCTTTCAGCACGTCTATCGACTCTATATCGGCCGGGTTAATGTCGCCCAGGGGGTTGTTTGGTACCGCCGTGCTCGTGGAGACGTTACCGGTATTGATCGGAATACCGTCCACGACCACCAGCGGATAGGAGCTCAGCGATATGGAATTGACACCCCGGATACGGATCACCGGCGGGTTGTTGAGCACGCCGTTCGGCTGGGAAATGCTCACGCCCGCCGCACGCCCCGCAAGCGCCTGATCGAAGCTCTGGATCGGCTGCTCTTTAATAGCTTCGCCCTTCAAACGAACGGCCGAGCCGGTAAACTCCGACTTCGTTTGCGTACCATAACCCACCACCACGAGCTCGCTGAGCTGGCGCGTATCAGCACTCAGCTCGACGGAAATCTGCGTCTGCCCGCCAACCGCCTTCTCAATGGAAGCATAGCCGATGAAAGAGATCACCAGCGTAGCATTTTCGGGCGCTATCAATTGGTATTTGCCGTCCTGATCGGTGATAGTGCCATTGGAAGAACCTTTGACAATCACTGAAACGCCCGGCAGCGGCTGGCCCGACTCCTTGTCGCGTATCACGCCCGACACGGGCTTATCTGCCCGCACAAACGCCGGAGCCAATGGCCGGGCGGCGTAGGTCTGTTCCGGCGTCGCCAGCCCGAGCATCAGCGCGGCCAACGCGATGCGCCCGGCATTACCGTATTGATCTATACGTAAGTTCGTAAAGTAAGGTTTTATCATGTTGAAATGTGTTTGGGGAGTGAAAAAAAGGGATGCAAAGGCAGCAGCGCCCTGCACAGGCGCCCCGCAGCAAGCAGGGCACCTGTTGAAGGTCGTAGCAAAGGAGTATGGGGTAATGTTTGAAAAACCCGGAGCCAGATCAGTGGTCTCCGTAGCGCTTCTCGCCTGCCGAAACGGCCAGCGTCAGCTTGTTCTGCTTGGGAGGCAGCGGACAGGTAGCATAGGGAGAGAATGCACAAGGCGGGTTGATGGCCTTATTGAAATCCAGCCATGCGGTACCGTCAGCCTCTACGGAAGAATACAGGAAGCGGCCCGAGCCATAAGTCTCGTGCTTGTTGGTCTGATCGGCGAAGATAATGAACAGGCTTTCCGGCTTGCCCACGGCGTCGAGGTTGTACTCCTTGCCGTCGACCGTGAACACGAGTTTGCCGGGCGAGGCCTGGTTGTCGGTACGGCCGGTAATATCGGTAATCGACACTGTGCGGCCCTGTGTGGGTACAAAACGCGCCTTTACCCGCCATTTTTCCTGCACGGGGTATCTTTCAATACCCGTAAAACCTTTCAGGTATTCGCCTTCCAGGTCGCGCAGGCGGATCGCATACTTTTCACCGCGCTTGATCACAAACCAACGCAATGGGCCGTGTTTCAGCGTGACGGGCTTGCCGTCGGGGAAAATATCCAGCTCCGTCACAGGCTGGTCGCCATTGAAAATCTGTGCGTCGGGCTTCGCTTTGAGCGTGATTTTGCCGTTTTGAAGCACAAGTTCGCCCAAAAATGCATTGCTTTTGCCTTCGGGAAAAAGGATATCATTCTGCTCCGCGCTGCCGAAAGTATTGCTTCCCTCTTTCAGCCAGAACAGCCCGGCCAGGTTCAGCCAGCCCGATTCCGCTTTCAGACTCTCGACGCGTTTCTGGTGCCAGTCGCGGATTTGCTCTTCGTAAGTATTGTCGGTTGCCGCAAATGCCGACAGCACCCATGCCGCCGCCAGCCCCAGTAGTTGATAAATAGGCCTTTTCATTTTCAGGTGTTTGTTAAGTGACACATACCCTTTCCTGCGCCGGGGCTATCCGCGGCGCATCAGGATTCGCAATTTTGGTGGTGGCTGGTGCACAAAATTAATTAAACTATTTAGTCTACCAATTTAATAGTTTAATATTTTAAAAAATTTTAGTTTCAAATACTTCTGCCTGCTGACGCTACCTGCAAAATCCCTCCTTTGACCTTACAATAAGAACCGGGAACCCCCTTGCGGCATTTTTTGTAATTTCAACTTATGAATACTAAACCGGCGTTTCCGACCCTTGGCATCGATGCTTTCGACTCTTCTGCGGAGTCGGGTTACAAGCTTTTGCGCCATGAGGTCGATGGTAAAAGCCGGATCGAGAAGCCGCACAAGCACGATTTCTTCATGCTTTTTGTCGTGAAGCAGGGCGGCGGAACGCATTCGATCGACTTCGTCGATTACCCTGTTGCCAATGGACAGGTGCATTTGCTGTTTCCCGGCCAGGTACACCGCTGGGAGCTCGATGAAGCGACGTCGGGGTTTCAGCTGATGGTCGGGCGGCGTGCTTTCGAGACTTCTTCCAACTTTCTGCGGCTGTCGTTTATATCCTACCGGAACCACCAGGTGATCGATCTGCCCCATGCGGTTTTCGAGGCATTATGCTACGAGCTGGAAGCCCTGGAAGGCGAGCTGGATACCGCCTTGGTTGATTGGGATATGGTACAACTTCGCAGCCGGGTGGCTTTGCAGCTTGTAAGCCGCGAGGCCGAGCGCATTTATGAGGACATCGGCACTTACCGCGCTAACCCGATCCTTTTCAAGTACCACGCGCTGGTGGATACGCATTTCAAGACCCACAAGACCGTCGCATTCTATGCCGACCAGCTCAATATTTCACCCAACTACCTTAATATTCTCTGTAAAAGACACTTACACGTTCCCGCCACATTCCTGATCCATAACCGCGTGGGCCTGGAAGCGAAGCGCTTGCTGTTGGTTTCGGGCCAATCGGCAAAGGAGATCGCTTTTGAACTGGGTTTCAGCGACCTTCCTCATTTTTCCAACTTCTTCAAGGCCCAGACGGGTTTGTCACCACGTGCCTTTCGAAATTCGTTATAAATCCTACAAGTTTTGGCATAAATAGCGCATCGTTTGAACGCGCCGCCGGGGTTAACTTTGCATAAACCTTAATCCCAGGCTCATGGAATCCATTTCCCGCAAAACGTTCATTCAAAGTTCCGGTCTGTTGCTGGCAGGCGAAATACTCGTCAAAAAAGCTGGGGCATTCGCCTCCGGCGCGGTGCAAGCGACAGAAACAGGCAACAAACCTGCGAAGAAATGGATGTTGAAAAACGTGCGGCTGGAAACGGGTTTTGTGTATGAGGACGACGAGGTAGTGGCTACCGAAACAGGACTTTTCCGGGTAGAAATCGAAGGCGGGAAGATTAAGGCTGTGTTGCCCAACGATCCCAAAGCCGATGCGACCGACGCCAAAGGCCAGCTGATGCTGCCGGCGTTCAGGGACATGCATATTCATTTGGACAAAACTTATTACGGCGGCCCCTGGAAAGCGCGGTCGGCGAAAAACCGTTCAGTGAAGGATATGATCGCGTTCGAGCGGAAAGCGTTGCCCGAAATGCTCAAAACCTCCACCTACCGGGCCGAGAAGATCATCGAGCTGCTGCAATCGAAGGGAACGAATTTCGCGCGAAGCCACGTCAATATCGAGCCGACTTCCAAGCTGGATTCGTTGAAGAACCTGCAAAAAGCCATTGAAAATAAGAAAGATAGTTTCGGTGCAGAACTCGTCGCTTTTCCGCAGCACGGGGTTTTCTACTCGCATTCCGAGCAATGGATGAAAGAAGCCGCTGAGATGGATATCGATTTCATCGGCGGTCTCGACCCGAATGCCATCGATGGCAGCGTCGAGAAACAGATCGATTTCATCGTTCAACTCGCGCTCGATCATGGTAAGGGTATTGATATTCACCTGCATGAAGGCGGTGAGGCGGGCTTGAAAACGGTCGAGTACCTGACGCAGAAGGTCATTGAAAACCCTGCATTGGCCGGCAAAACATTCCTAAGCCATTGCTTCGTGCTCGCGCGGCTCGAAAAACCGAAACTGGAAGAAGTATCCGAAAAACTCGCGCATGCACGTGTAGGCGTGGTTTCGACCATTCCGTTTGGTAGCACCATTATGCCCATCCCTACCCTCTACCGCCATGGCGTGACCGTCATGACCGGCAACGATAGCATTGTGGACCATTGGAACACATTCGGGTCCGGGAGCGTGTTGCAGAAATCCAACCTGATGGCGCAGCTTTACGGCCAGTCGACGGAACTGGACCTCTCGCGCTGCCTCAAATTAGCTACATGCGGTATCCTGCCGCTCGACGAAAAAGGAAAACAGCAATGGCCCAAGGCCGGTGACGAAGCGAGTGTGGTGTTGGTAGATGCGAGTTGCTCGGCCGAGGCTGTTGCCCGTATTTCGCCCGTGAAGGCACTTGTGCATCGCGGGAATCTGGTTTATCGGAATTAAGGGGTTGTCAGGTGCGGTCGGGGACGGTCATTGATAGTCAGGGATTGTCATTGATCGTCAGGGATGTTGTCAGGGATGGTCATTGATGGTCAGGTATTGTCATTGATAGTCAGGGATTGTCATTGATCGTCAAGGATGTTGTCGGGGATTGTTATTGATCGGGGAACAAATGCCGTTAGGCATGCAATATTGGTAGGAAACGCAATTGGGCCGATTGCCTCAAAATGCCGTCAGGCATGCAACAACGACGCGCTGTTGTTGCATGCCTGACGGCATTTTCCGAAATACGCCATTCGAATCGATTGCTACCAACATTTCATCGTTAGACGATTCCACTTCGCCCGCTAAGGCCTGTACCACCGGCTGCATCAGATCCAGCAAAGCGGCGGCTGGCGGATCGAAAGTAAGGCCCCCTATTTCCAAGCCGGTTCGACATGTAAATTTCCAGGTTCTTCACCTCTATCCGGTTCCCCCAGAAGTTCAGCGTCTCTTTCGCACGTGCGTCGGGTTTAGGCGATCAATCCGTTGATCACCTTGCCGTGCACATCGGTAAGCCGGTATCGCCGCCCCTGATGCTTGAATATCAACTTCTCGTGATCGAGCCCGAAGAGGTGCAGCAAAGTCGCCTGGAAATCATGCACATGCACACCATCCTTCACGACATTGTAGCTGAATTCATCGGTTTCGCCGTACACCTGCCCGGTTTTAATGCCGCCACCGGTCATCCACATCGAAAAGCAGCCGGGGTGATGGTCGCGGCCGTAATTATCGGCGGTGAGCTTCCCTTGCGAAAAGCTCGTGCGGCCGAATTCCCCGCCCCAAACCACGAGCGTATCTTCCAGCAATCCGCGCTGTTTGAGGTCTTTCACCAATGCAGCCGACGCCTGGTCGACGTCCCTGGCCTGTTTTGCAATGTTTTTGGGCAAATCGCCGTGCTGGTCCCAACCCATATGATAGAGTTGAATGAATTTCACATCGCGCTCGGCCATACGGCGTGCGAGCAGGCAGTTGGCGGCGAATGTTCCCGGCCGTCGGGCATCTTCGCCGTACATTTTGTAGATATAATCGGGCTCGTCGGACGTATTTACCGCGTCGGGCACGGACGTCTGCATTTTATAAGCCATTTCGTACTGGCTGATCTTCGACTGTATTTCCGGGTCGCCCCAAAGCGTAAACTGGTGCTCGTTCAGTTCCTTAATGCGGTCCAGAGCGCGCCGCCGGTCCTCCTTATGCACGCCATACGGATTTTGCAGATACAGCACCGGATCCTTCCCAGCCCTTAGCTGCACGCCCTGATGATGCGATGCCAGGAAACCATTGGCCCAGGCAGCCGTGCTCAATGGCTGGTCACCACTGACACCCTTGGAAATCAACACCATAAAGTGCGGAAGGTTCTGATTATCAGACCCTAATCCATAGCTCAGCCAGGAGCCCATCGACGGCCGGCCGCTCTGCTGCGAACCGGTTTGCACGAACATCACCGCCGGCTCGTGGTTGATCGCCTCCGTAAACACCGACTTGACAATGCACAAATCGTCCACAATGCCTGCGGTGTAAGGCAAAAGCTCGCTCACCCACGCACCCGACTGCCCGTATTGCTTAAAATCATAAATCGATTTGACGAGCGGGAAGGTCGACTGTCCTGCTACCATCCCCGAATTCCGCTGCGTCGATTTAATCGAATCCGGGATTTCCCGGCCGTGCCATTTGACCAATGCAGGCTTGTAATCAAATGTTTCCAGCTGCGACGGCCCGCCACTTTGGAACAGGTAAATAATCCGCTTCGCTTTCGGAGAGAAATGCGGTCCACGGACAAACGGCGCCACGGCCGATTCAGCACCTCCCGCCTCCTCTCTCCGTGCGCCAGGTGAAGTACCGGCCTGCAAAATGCTCGAAAGCGCGATGGAACCGAAACCGAGGCCGGCCTTCGTGAGAAAGTCGCGGCGGTTGAGTTGCGTTAATACCTTTTTCAGATCTTCCATAACCATATTATTTGCGGGTATGCCCCTCGTCGGTATTCATAATCGAACTGGAAACGGTCGCGAGGGCGGCTATTTCCGCCGGTTGCAGCGTTGTGTCCCACTTGCGCTCGCCTGTACGCAGGTATTCGAGCGCCTGCGCGGGCTTCGCGCGGAAACGTTTCAGCTCATCGGCATAAAACGCGCCGAGTATCCGCTGCTCCGTCTGGTCGGGTTTCCTGCCGGTTATCAGCCTGAATGCCAATCCCGTTGCATCCTGCCCTCCCGTTTTACACGTATGCAGCACTTTCTCGGCCAATGCCCTGGCCGCCTCCACATACTGCGGGTCATTGAGCAGCACCAATGCCTGTAAAGGTGTAGCAGTAGCCCGACGTTTCACCACGCATTCGCCGCGTTCAGGCGCATCGAAGATCAGCATCGACGGCGGTGGGGATGTCCGTTTCCAGATCGTGTAGAGGCTCCGGCGGTACAGTCCTTCGCCCGGCTCCTGCTGGTATTTGTAGCGCCATACCTTATCGCTCAGCTCGTCCCACAGGCCGGCGGGCTGATAGGGATAAACGCTTTTGCCGCCAATTTTACGCACCAACAACCCACTGATAGCAAGCGAATTGTCCCGTATCATTTCGGCAGTAAAACGGAACCGGGCGCCTCTTGCCAGCAATGCATTATCCGGATCTTTTTCAAGCAGTTGCGGTGTGGCTTTGGACGTTTGCCGGTAGGTGGCCGAAAGCATGATGAGCTTGTGCAGCCTTTTGATATTCCAACCGGATTCCATGAAATCGACGGCCAGCCAATCGAGGAGTTCGGGATGCGACGGCAGATTACCCTGATTACCGAAGTCGGCCGAAGAGCGCACAATGCCGTTTCCGAAATGCATTTGCCAAACGCGGTTCGCGAACACCCGCGCGGTGAGCGGGTTGTTTTTGTCGAAAAGCCAGCGTGCAAGACCCAGTCTGTTTTGCGGAAACTTCCCTTCGAACGGCATTACCGCATCCAGCGCACCGGGCGTCACCCGTTTGCCGGGCGCATTGTACGCACCGCGCGTGAGCAGGTAAGTTGGCCGCGGTTTGGGAAGGTCGCCCATCACCATCAGTTCTGGAACACTGTTGATCAGCTTGTTTTGCTCGTCCATGCGCACTTTCAGGCTATCGCGCAGCATTTGCGCTTTTGCATTGAAATGCGCATTGTAAAACTCCTTCACCATCGCTTGCTGATCAGCCGAAACCTGCATTTTCAGCATTTCAGCGGCCTTTTTCGGGTTATGGTTATATAAAACTTCAAGGGCTGTCAGCGATTTGTCGTAGATTTTCAACTCGTCGATCCCACCATCTTTAAAAGGAATGAGCAGGTTGCGCTGCCCGACCATAAATCCCTGGAAACCGTAAGTATGAATATCCTTTTCATACAAAATACCCTTGTACAGGTTATCAAAATCGACCCCGGTTTTCGCGGCTTCCCCATTCACATAAATCTTCGCTCCCGATGCCTTGCTGGAACCGTCGTAAGTGACGGTAACCTTTGTCCATTGCTTCACGGGTACGGGCGCGATGGTGCTCACCTGGATGGCGTTTTGCGGGTAAGAATGTGCGATGATAAACTGTAACTTGTTATTGGCGAGCCGCAACGAATAGCCTTTGTAGCCCAGACGCAGGTCTTCGCAATGGTAAAAAATACCGGCGTCCGGATAAACTGTGTTCGGGTAGATCCACAATTCCACCGAAAAAGGCTCCGTCCGTTCATGCCAGCCGATATTGTTGCCTAGTTTGATGGAATTATAGTCCGACACGAAATAGGCATTACCCTTCACGCCGGGTTTCAGAATGATTTCGTTGCACTGCGCCAGCTGTTTGGCATTGAGCGCATTGGGCATAACCATCTTACCATCGGCCGTTTTCACGGCTTTTTCGAATGGGTAATAGGCTACCATTCCCTCGCGAAGCTTCTGATCGAGCAGCTTTTCCGATAGTACACCCGCGTTCTGCCACTTTCGCAAGTCTTCCTCCGAATTGTCATTGACATGTGTAAGCCGGTTGCTGAGTCCCGTGATTTTGCGATCGAAAAAGCGGAGCATTTCCTCATTTTCCTTGCTGGTGAGCAGTAATGCAGGGCCGGGCGTCTGATCGGGACCGTAAACGGGGCTTCCGGTTTCGTTGGTACTATTGAAAAGCCCAAACATTTTATAATAGGCTTCCTGGCTGATCGGGTCGTACTTGTGGTCGTGGCAGCGGGCGCATTGCACCGAGAGCCCCAGTATCCCCTGCCCCAGCGTCTGCACGCGGTCGGCATTGTATTCCACCCGGTATTCTTCAAAAACGATCCCGGCTTCCGAGCTTTTCTTATGCAGGCGGTTGAAAGCCGTAGCGAGGATGGTTTCCTTGGTTTTATCAGGCAAAAGATCGCCTGCCAACTGCATGGTGACGAACCGGTTGTAGGGAATGTTGCGGTTGAATGCGCTGATCACCCAGTCGCGCCAGGGCGAAAAATCGCGGTGTTTGTCATCGAGATAACCGTCACTGTCGGCATACCGCGAAACGTCCATCCATTCACTGGCCATCCGCTCGCCGTAAGCCGGCGATTGCAGCAGGCGGTCGATCAGTTCCGCATAAGCATCGGGCGACTGATCGGCCACGAATGCGTCGATCTCAGCGAGTGTCGGCGGCAGGCCCGTGAGGTCGAAACTCGCCCGGCGGATCAGGTCTTCCCGGCTGGCTTCCGACGAAGGCGAAAGTTTTTCCTTTTCCAGTCTCGTCAGAATGAAACGATCGATCGGTGTGCGGGCCCATCCGACCTGCTTCGGCTCGGGTACCGTCGGTTTTTCGGGTTTGATGAACGACCAATGCGGCTTGTACTTCGCTCCCTGTTCAATCCAGCGCGTGAGCACCGCGACTTCTTTGGTCGATAATTTGAGATTGGAGGCAGGCGGCGGCATCTTCAAGTCCGGGTCCTGCGAAATGAGCCGGCTGTAAACCTCACTAGCCGCCAGATCGCCGGGGACAATCGCGTGGCGCATACTCCCTTTGCCGTTTTTCGCGTTTTTCAGCGCTTTGTACGCCCCTTCCTCGGTATCCAGCCGTAGTCCGCCCTTTTGCTTTTTAGCATCCGGCCCGTGGCAGGCGAAGCATTTGTCCGAGAGAATCGGTTTGACATCGTAATTAAAATCCAGTTCCGCGGGTAGGTCCTTCAACGCCAGCTTCACGTCCTCCGGCTTATCCACGCCGCAGCGCGCCAGGACGAGCATACCCGCACAAGCCGCAGCGGCCCATTTTCCCCACTTCAAAAAAGCAAACTTCTTCGCTCGTAACTTCATGGATTTCCTGTCTTTACGCACCTTTCAGAAGTTAAAAGCCGGAACACCCTAATTCTTAGTCATATATTGTGATTAAAGTTTTTAATTTAATTTTTCCCATATCACCACCGGGCGACAATCATCGCTTCCCTATCGCTTTTGCAGCGCCCACACATCCCCTTTCCATGCCGGATCGGCACCCGTGTGCTTCCCGCTGAAAATCCACAGCTGATCATGGAATACGACGCTGCTACCACCGCTCCGGGGACTCCATAGGGCGTGATCGGCGTGGCGGAACCAGTCGGTACCGTTAGAAGAATACCACACGTCATTTAATGCGCCTTTGTGATGATCGGGATTGTGGTCGCGCCCCCCGAATACCCAGAGCCTGCCGTCGAATACGTGCACACCCATGTCGTACCGGCTCTTCCAGCCTGCCTTCGCGGTAAGCTGCGTCCAGTTTTTGCCGTCGGCCGAGCACCACACATCAGCTATTCCCTGGGCACCTACCATATACAAGGTGTCGCGCAGAGCGACCACGTGCGGCAAATCGCGTGGCGACCACGGTGCCTGCGCTGTTTCCAGCGTCCATTTCAGGCCATCCGGCGACGACCATACGTCGTTTTTCATTTCGAGTGATTCGAAATCCCTCGATACCTTGGAAGTACCGCCGAAAAGCCACAACTTGTTTTTGAAAACAACTAATGCATGGCCCTTTCGCGGCCCCCATTTGCCGTTGGCCACTTTCCGCCAATCAGAACCATTTTCCGAATTCCAGATTTCATCCGTGAGTTCCCTTTCCTGGTAGCGCATTCCACCGGTTTGCCAGAGCTTGCCGCCGAAGTAAATGCCAGACAGCCAGATGCGTTCGCCCCAGTCGTTTTTGCCGTGGCGGGTCCAGGTAATGCCGTCTGCCGACGACCAGGACGCTTCCTGGCCTACCATCCAGAGGTTACCGTTAAATGCGGCGTGCGGTACGAGCCCCATCGGAAATGTGCCGGGTTTCCATTCGTACTGGTGCGAGCCATTTCCGGCCGGTAGGATTTCCTTCCACGTGTACACGGGCTTGAACGGAACGAACCCGCGTGGGCGGGTAAAGCAGACCAGAACCAACACCAGAACGGTGATTATGAGCAAGTTTCTGAGCGTTTTCATAGCAAAGCATTTGATGTTACCCAAAGGAAATCAAATACCTGCGCCCGGAAAAATAATGTAGACGAACCGTTGAAAACGTAGACCAACGCGCCGCCGGGGGCCTACCGGCGCGTTGCGAGCTACCGGTTACTTTTCCAGGATCCCCTTTTCTACACTTTCGTTGATCACGCCTTCGGCATAGGCCCACAGCGCCTCGGACCCTTCTTTGATCACCTTCTTTTTCTCGTACACTTTTTCATATTTCACCCCGAACTCGCGCCAGGTGCCGCCATTGTTGGAGCTGTTTTGCAGGAGTGGTTCCAGGCGGTCCATCGACCGGGCAAATTTGGCTTCGCTCGTCTCGCCCGCTTCGAACTCTTCCCAAACGGCGATCAGTTCGCTGGCCTGCTCTTCGGGGAGCATCCCGAAAATCCGGTTCGCTGCGAGCCGCTCGTTGTCTGTATTCGTGTGGCTTTTTTGGGTGTCGTAAATGAAGGTGTCGCCCGCGTCGATCTCCACGATGTCATGGATCAGGACCATTTTCACGACTTTGAGAACATCCACCAGCACATTGGAATGCCCGGCCAGTACAACGGCCATTACCGCCAGGTGCCAGCTGTGTTCGGCGTCGTTTTCGTTCCGGTCGCTGTTTAAAAGTTTGGTTTTCCTTTGAATGTATTTGAGTTTGTCAATTTCTTTAATAAACTCAATCTGTTTCAATACGTTACCTAGATCCATTGCCTCTTTCTTTATAGTTTCGAAGCGCGAAATTACAAGGCATTCCGGTAAAACGGAAACCAGGCATCATGCATCCGGGTGATGCTATCAGTTGTAACGCAAGTTTACTATTTTACATCCAAATAGTTGTATCCTCAAACGCTGGCGTATGTTCGATAACGGATTTTACCGAATTGCCCGTGCATGGTCAGTTACCGGACTGTCATGGGGCTGGCTTTGCCTCCTTTTACTCAGCCTCTGCGCCCCATGCCGTTCACAGGACCAAACCTGGCACATCGCGGGTACCGTTTACGGCGAAAACAGCCAACGGTTGCCATCCGTGGCTGTTTACATCAACAACACTTCCATTGGCACTGCTACCGACAAAGCCGGCAACTTTCAGCTGACTGTGCCTGCACGGCATCAAAAAGTGGAGCTCGTTGCCTCTTTTGTAGGTTACAAACCCGAGGTAAAACAGTTACAGGCAACACCCGGGCGCACCGCGAACGTGGTGTTCAAGCTCGACTTGAACAATGTGATCCGTGAAGTGGTCGTCATAGGTAAACGCGACAGGCACTGGAACCGGAAATGGCGGATATTTTTAAACGGGCTGCTCGGCGACTCCCCATTTGCGAGGCAATGCAAAATCATGAACCCCGAATCCATTACGCTCGGGCTCGACGAAGCCAGCGGGCGCGTGACAGCGACAAGCAGCGAGCCGGTCGTGATAGACAATTCCGCGCTGGGTTACCGGGTCCGCTTCCATATGAGCAGGTTTGAATCCAATGGAAAGAAAACTTTCCTTTCCGGCTATAAATTCTTTGAGTCCTTGCTTGCCGAAGATCCTGACAAGCAGAAAAAGCAGCTCCGCAACAGAGAAACTGCATTTAAAGACTCATTCCGCAATTTCCTGGTGTCGCTTTCCCGAAAGAACCTCGAAGCCGCCGGCATTGAAATCTTCTCGATGAAAACCACCCGCGAATTTTACCTCACCAAAATCCCGCTCGAACGCGAGGTGACCAGCGGCAATTTTACACCCGTTACCGCCGATTCCATCTGTTTTTTTGATCAGAACAAGGGGTATTTTGTGCTGCATTCGCGGTATCCGGTGCTGGTTTTTCAACGGCGGCTTTATAACAGCGCATCGGTATTTTCCGACTATCCGTTCAAATATTCGCAGATTGTGCTGCCCAACTTTTCCTGCACATTTACGGAAAACGGCTGGCTGGTAGCCCCGAACGGGATCACCATTCACGATACATGGGCGCGGGAGGGTTTCGCGGATATGCTGCCGATCGATTATCCCCTACCCAAAGACCAGGACGAGGCGCCTCCGACACCCGTGGCACTCCTTCCCAATGCGGGGCAGGTGAAAGAAACCGCAACTATGGATTTAAAACTACCGGCTGTTGAGGCACAGCAGACGCTTCTGGACAAAGAGGGGCTTTTACAAACGGGGGACAAAGCAGGCGATGGCCTGGTCAGGCCGGATTACGTGCTGCCGGTGAGTGAAAGCGACAATTCGGGCACTGTTTTTGACCTGCTGAAAAAGATCCCCGGCCTGCGGGTAACCTACGATGCGGCATCCAACACACATACAGTCCATTTTATCGAGAATAACACGAACCTTAACGCGAATGCCAGCTTTGACAACACTGTCGCGCTCCTGCTGGACAAGGTCTTTTACAGCGGTGCCGATACCGTTATTCCCATCCTCAACTCGCTCACGGTACGGGATATCAAATCTGTCTCCGCGATCCGTTACGGGAGTTCCGCCGCATTCGGAGCACGGGGCGGCAATGGGGTACTGGTGATCAATACCCATCCCTAGTCGCATTAACCCATCAATTTCACCTTCAATTTGATCAATACGTTTCTGATCTGATGTTTGGTTCTGATGGCTTGCCGCTCCAATTTCAGCGAAAAAGGAATGTCCTTCGGAATCAGATTATGGGACAATAAGTAGGTTTTAGCTCCCTCCTCCGAGTTTTTATACAAATCAAACTCGGTATCCGCGCGGTGCCCGCTTCCGTTGTTCGAGAACGGGGCGTGCTGCATATGCGGCTCGAAGGGGAAATTGATAAACTTGTAGCCCCGGTTGAACAGCGAATGGAACCAGATTGCGCCCCAGTCGGTGCCGTGCCAGCTTCCGCCAAAAGGCAGGATGTCCCCGGTCGGAACTACGTTTTTCCGATAAACCGGCACATTGATCAGACAGGCATATTCGTTTAGCCGGCATTCAGGCAGCGGGTGGATGATTTCCCGGTCAATCAGTTTATAATGTATGTGCGCGCGCGGCGGATTGTAGGTATCTACCAGTTCTTTCAGTTCTTCTTTGGTCGGCACGAAAGTTTCAAAGCGGCTGCCGTCGCAAAGTTTGGCAGAAAATGCAGGGCAATTCCAGCATTGGCCCACCAAACCTATCCCCGCAACGGTTCCGGCACCATTCTTTGAGGCATTCCCCACAGCAGTTTCCTCTTTTGCCGTTGTCAGCATTTTCCCCAGCAAATCATCCTCGTAAAGACAATCATTGTGGGACATAAACAAAAACTCCTTGTCCGACTTTTCGAGCGCATACTGGTATTTGAGACCATACCGTTTTTCGGGATCTGCAAGCCACGACTCCTCGGGATTACCGGAATAATAAAAGTACTGCGGATAGACGTATTCGATCGGCAAGTCTTTGAGGAAATACTTTAACAAGGGAATAGCATCGTACTGGTAATACGGCTGTATTTTCTCAATGACCAGATAAATCTTATGAATGTGCCTGGAAGAGTGTTTCCAAAGTGTCAGAAGGGTTACGGCAGTGTGGTACGGCTTTCCGTAGTAATTAATACAAACGTCAATTTGATTCATGCATGCGATTTTTATCACCCGCCAGAAACATAAAATAGGATGGTTTACCCGGGGAGCTTTTTGCTGCAAAGAAACAACTTTGAGATGACTTTATGTGTGTCACTGCCGGGACACTTGTGGGAAAGGCGCGAACTACGCCACTCACCCAAACCACAAATCATTGACAACAAATTAGTTAACCGCTTAATTGATAAATATACACGGTTAGAAAAAACGATTTCGTAACATAGAACCTTCTACTTATCCGCTTAATAGGAAGTAGAAGTAGATTGACAGGCCGGTTACTTTATGCATTTGAATTAACCTTAAACCTCTCAGTTACTTATGCCTACCTTCACAATCAATTTTGTCAACAATTCCGATTCATCAGGGAGCTTTTGCGTTTTCCAGCAAAACCATAACAGCCCTAACCCGGATGTTTTTCCGCTTGCGTGGCGCGTGGAAAAAGCTGGGCCGCATTCGCAGTTAGCCATTTCCTGGAATATGGAGCTCTATTTCTTCTGGGGCAAGACCGGTGCTTTAAGGCCCGGGGTTGTTTTTAATGCGGGCGAGAATTCTCCTACCAGTTTGACGGAAAACAACGACATAACGCTTACCAAGGAAGACGGTAATTACAAATTTGTCAACAAGAAAAATGCGTATCCGCAGGGTTCGCTGAACATCATGTCCGACAACACCACTGCCATTAACCAGGCCAGTGTGGGTATCGGCATGTCGGGCGCGGTTGCGTTTGCCGTACAGGCGCAGCCCAACATGTATTTCCGGTTTTCTCCCCGTTTCGACTACTGGGCAACGTTCGCAGATGTGAAGCAAGGCCAGGTACTGGATCCGGCGGAAATCAATGCGGTGAAGATTGAATTTCCCTACGGCATTTTTTCGATGAATGCCACGCTGAATCCGGACTATACCTGGACGATCACGCAGGGATTGGATTAAATCGTCGGCAACAAAAAAGGCCGGGAGCAACGCCCCCGGCTTTTTTGAAATTCTGACACCAATTATATAAGATCTTAGTACTCTGTATTTTGAGGATCGAAGTTGGTCCAGCCGGTTGTCCAGTCTGTGGTACCGAAAGCTCCGATGTAAGCGTTAGCTTCAAACCCTGCCGGCAATGTAACACCGCCTGTCAGCAAAGGAGAGCCTGCCTGTGGAAGTACTTTCAAACCTGCGCCAAGCGTATTGTATGCCGCATCCAGTTTCAAAGTAGCGAGGTCTGCACCGAAAATGTTTTTGCGGGCTGCATCTTTCAGCAAAGTTGTATCACCCGATACGATGGCTTTTGTCATTCCTGTCAACACCAAACCGCGGTAATCCGAACGGCCTGCCTTGAAGTTAGCTTGTGTAGAGTCACCTTCCAGTTCCAGACCACCCTTAGGATAAGCGCCAGAAACCACCGAGTTGTAAATGCTGATAGCTGAGTTTCTACGGATACGGAACGCTGAGCGATATTTTGCATTCGGGCTTCCAGGGCCGATGAAGATGCTTACGTTGCTGAATTTAGCACTTGTCTTAGGTGAAGCACCTGATCCGGAGGCGTCGTTGTCGGACTCGAAACCATTTGAATCCGAGCAAGAGCATTGGTCAGCAACAGCCGGGTCTCTCAAAGCCATTGCATATTGTACGTTTCCGCTGAAACCCCAGTCTGTATCGAAATCGTCGTCCAGTGTACGGTAAGAGATAAGGTGTTTTGCATTCACACTTCCACCAAACCACTCGTAAGCATCGTCACCGCTGTACGAAACCTGTACGTAGTCGATAGTAGTTCCTGAACCCACGCCGCCGAAAGTAAGACCGTTGATCTCTTTATCGGTTTCAAAAGCGATACCTGCGAACTCGATACGAACGTATTTCAAAGTACCTGAGTTGTCGGCAGCATCCGTTCCACCGAAAGTAGATACGTTTTCACCTTCGATCGTGGCCGGAGTCTTGTTCACCGGTGCTTTTCCGAGGAGGATGATACCACCCCAGTCGCCATAGTTACGTGAGCCTTTTGCAGAAGAAGAAGTAAATACGATAGGCTTGGTAGCGCTACCTTCCGCCATGATTTTCGCACCCGGCTTGACGATCAGCGTACCTTTCGTCAGTTTATCGCCTTTGATGATCGTTCCCGGCTCGATAGTCAGCACAGCACCGTTGTCAACGTATACGAAACCTTCCAGAATATATTTGTTTGCAGCTTTCCAGGTTGTCGAAGCCGAAATCGTTCCTTTTACGGTAATTGTTTCGCCCACTGGAGCCGTTGGGCCCGGATCTTCACCATCATCATCAGTTTTACACGACACAACTACGAACGATGCGGATAATACCGACATTGCCAATAACCAAGTTGCTAACTTTTTCATTTAACAGGATGTTTAATTGATTTGTTTTTAATTTTTATGATCAAAGTGTGTAGCGCAAGCCAATCATGGAGTAAGTTCCTCTGCGGTATTTCTGATACAAACCGTCTGTTTTAGTATCGATTTTGTTATCATGGTTGGTATCCTGGTACAAGCGGAATGGCTGGTTGAGCAGATCCTGGATGCTTGCACGGATTTCGAGGCGCTTGCCGATGGTTTTGATAATGTTCAGGTCGATCACGTTACGCGACATTTCGAAGATATTGGCGCTGATCTGATTGTCGCCGATGATGAATATCCGCTTGCCTATTACATTGTACAGCGCATTCACCTGGAAGCCGCGCTCGTCGTCGTTGTAGAACAAACCGGCGTTGATCAGGTAAGGTGATTGCCCTTGCAGGTAACGGTCGGAGCTGCCGGTGGTTACGTTCGTTTTTACGTTACTGGTGATGAGCGATGCATTCAATGTCACAAGCATTTTGCTCAGGAAAGTGGCGTTATCAGGGTTTGATAGTGCTTTGCGAACTTCCAGTTCAACCCCTCTTGCATAAGCCGTTTTGGCATTGGCTACTGTGAAAGCTACGGTGCTACCGTTATAGAAGATCGCCGCTTCGATAGGATCTTTGAATGTCTTGTTGAACAACGACAGGGTAATCAGCTCACTTTTGCTTGGGTAGAACTCGTAACGCAAATCGTAGTTCTGGATCGTCGCATTCACCAGGTTCGGGTTTCCCTTACGCGACACGTCGAAGTTGAAGTCGTAATAGGTACTAGGCGACAGCTCGCGGAACTCAGGTCTGTTGACGGTCGTGCTGTATGCCGCTCTTACCGCGTGCCGGTCGTTGAATTTGTAAGTCAGGTTAACAGAAGGTAGCGGAGTGAAAACCGGGCGGTCAACATTTACCTCGATACCGCCTCCACGCTCGTAACCTTGCAATTGCTGGCGGTTGTATTCGCCGCGGAAACCTACGGTTGCATTCAAATGCTCGGTGATTGGCCAGTAGAACGATGCGTAGCCGGCTGCGAGCAGGTTTTGCGCCGCGTATTTATCATCAAAGTTGGTTCCCTCGGTGTAGTATACTTTATCGGAAGCCAGGTTCGAATTCTGGAAGAACTGCTCGGGAGTCTGCGTCAGGATTTCGTCACCTACGCGGTTCGGGTTTACGATACCAAACCAGCGGGCAGAGTATTTACGGTCTTTGTACTCGACATAAGTACCTACATTCAGTTTCGCCTGTTGCTCTGCCTCATCCTTCTTCGAGCCGATCAGCTGCTCGTAAGAAACGGTCCCCGTGCCTACGATCTCGCCGAGGCGTGAGTAAAAACGTGCTGCCTGCTGCAAGGTAGGAGATTCAAATTGTTGCAGGTTGATCTGGAACGGCTGGTTGGTACCGGTCTGGCGGGTTGATGTAAATCTTCTGAAATCAGGCTCGTTACGGTAAGTATAACCTGCACCGGCGATCCAGCGGATTTTCGATTTCGCCGTCAGCTCGTGTGTACCGCTCAGCTGGCCGGAGTAAATGCTCCTGGCTTCGTAACGGAATGCGCCGTTGCTGTAATCCAGGTTGTTTTCAAGGTTTCCACCGCCGCGCACAACCGTTTCCTTGTTACCCATCTGGTTGAACAGGTTACGGAATTCGATTTTGTTTTTAGGATTGAGAATAAATGCCCAGTTTGACATGATACCCAAACGTGCATTCTCCTGCAAGAACTGGTCGTTGAAACCCTCGATTTTCTGTCCCGAGAAATTGTATCGGCTCTGAGTAACGGTATTGTTTATACGTGAGAAAGAATAGTTGATATAAGAAGTGTTGGTAACTTCCATATCACGGACGTAGAACCTGCGGCTGAAATTGATACCCGCTCTCCAATCCGGTGATACGTTGATCTGCTTCGGAGCGTAGTAATCCGGCAGGTCCTGAAATTTCTGGATAATGGTCGGAGACTGCGCATTCAGGATCACCCCTCTTCTGTTCGGGAAATTATCGGGCAATGTACGTGTACCATTCTCGATACCAAGGAATTCCAATGCACCGCCCTTGTGGCTCGTAGCCGAGCTGAAAGTAGTTCCTGCGCGGTAACCCGTCGAGAAATTCACCGACAAACTGTTGCCGTCGGGAATTGTTTTGGTATATATTTTAATAGCACCACCACTTACATCGCCCGGGAGGTCTGCCGAGGCCGATTTGAATACCAGCATCCGGTCAATCGCCGAAGAAGGAATCAAATCAAAGGAAAAGGATTTAGTGTCTACCTCAGTAGAAGGAGTGATAATATCATTGAGCAACACCGTGTTATAACGCTCGTTCAAGCCGCGCACTACAATAAAACGGTCATCGAAAATGGAGATACCGGGCACGCGGCGGATCACCGCGGAAGCGTCGCGGTCTTGCGTACGCTGGATTTGCTGTGCCGAAATACCCACGGCAATCTGCTGTACCTGTTTGATTTCTGTGATTACCGATACTTCGGTATTGGTCTGGCGCTGTCCCTTCACGACCACTTCCTGCAAGGTTTTGTTGTCCTCGACCAGCGCGGTGGTGATGAGCGTCGATTTATCTGCTTCGACACGCACGTTGTCTATTTCTTTCGTCGCGTACGATACATAACTGATCTGTACTTTGTAAGCACCGGCAGGTACTTTCTGGATTTCGAAGTTGCCTTCTACGTCCGTCACGGAGCCGAACGGAGTAGCCGTTCCGATCAACTGAACTGTCGCTCCGATGATCGCTTCGTTGTTCTTGCCGTCTTTGATCGAGCCCTTTATAGAGCCAAATTGCGCAAAACAAGCGCCTGTTGTTAAAATAAGGAGGGAAATCGCTGTAACCAAATGTCTCATAATCAGTGTCTAATATTTTGACACAAAACTATGGCGGCAAGATTATTCCGATATGTCGTTAATATTAAGTTATTGTTAAGTCCTGTTCTACATGATTGCGTGCTTCAAAGCTATAAGCTCCTTATAAACAGCATGATGCGAACCCAAAACGAATCGCGACCGTTTGCAGATCGCGTGACAGCTCTCTTTTATTTCCTCGAAAACTAACAGCCGCTCTTCATAAACGACGAAGATTTTCTGAACGATCACCGCGATCTCGCGGGTCAGGTTCTCGGCCTGTGCCACGAGTGCTTGCAATGTAGCGGTGGAATAAGGGGATATTCCGGCAAACTCATTGGAAGGTCCCACCCTGGCAACCAGATGTTTGAAATTGTCGAGCAATACCTGGTACGACAAATTGAAGGTATCCAGGTCTTTTTCAAAATGAGGTCTTGCCAGATCAAAAGGAGGCGCCAGCGGATTTTGCACGGAAATCGCGGCGTAAATGTCTTTCACCTCTTTCGAATAGCCGTCTTTCGCGACCCTGCCTTTGGCTGCGGTGGTCTTGATGACATATGCTACGTGCTTGATGCTCATTTCCTCGCCCTTGAATAGGCGCTTACGCACAAGGGATACATCTATATATTGTGTGATCACCCGGGCGAGCTCGGCGTCCAGCCGCTCGTAGGTGTTCATAAGCCGCCGCAGCTCATCGGCAGAAGACAGTGCCGAGGCTGGTGTATATTCGTTTTCCGTTTCAATCAGTTCCAGGACTGATCCTACCTTATGCAGCCTTCTTCGCAAAGATTTCTCAAAAGGTGTTTGGTGCAGGACGCTATCATTCAGCGACCTGCCGGACAGGAGTGAGGTAATTCGTTCCATCTAAAAACCAACAATGCAAGCCACAAAACTAGCATTAATAAGGAAAACTCAATACCGAATCGTTTTTTGCCCCGGTAGCACCGGTAAATGCTACCAGGGGCGGGTACTGTGGCTTACCGGCCGATCGCGACCTTTCTGCTTGTGACAATATCATCCCGGCCGGTGATTTGCAGAACGTACATGCCGGCAGGCAAATGACCGATGCTGATAACCGAACCCGGCTTAGAGCTTTTCAGTACCGTTTTGCCGCTTTGATCCAGCAACTCCACGGAAGCGGCATTTTTCAGGGCTGTTTCGGTGAGTTGCAGGCGGTCGGCAGCCGGGTTAGGATAAAATGAGAGCAGATCCGGACTGTCAAAAACTACGCGTGCTATTTTGCTGTATGAAAATGTGCTGTCGTGGTCTACCATTTTCAGGCGGTAGAGATTAGTCCCAATGAGCGGTGCATTGTCCACGGCGTCATAGTCGATTTTTTCGCGGCTCGCATTCGCCGCTTCAACGCTTCCCACCACGTGCCATTTGTCTCCGGCTGCGCTGCGCTGGATCTCGAAGTGACTCGAATTGGTTTCTTCGGCCGTCGACCAATTGAGTGATACGTGGTTCTCCCTCGCGGTTGCTTTAAAGGCGATCAGTGTTACGGGCAACACATCCGTGACGGTAACCACCACCTCGCTCGTTTTCGCACAGCCACCCTGGCCGGCGGTCACCGAATAGATGTACGTTCCGGGAACCGACGATACTCTTACGTCGGTAAGGTTAGCGGCGGTGCCGACCTGGGTGCCATTGAGCTCCCAGCGGTAAGTGAGCCCCGAACAGTCTCCTGCGCAGGCGGACGACAGGTTGATCATCGTCCCTACCCGTGGGTTGCTGTTGCTCGGCGATCCTGTGATCGAGAGCTGGCAATCCACTTTCAGGTCATTGTTAAGCAATATATTGACTGGCGCTCCATTGGCACCATTCCGTGCGGCCATCCAGGTTTTGTAAGCATCGCAATCCCCCGAATAGCTGTCACGGTTGGTTACGCAGCCATTCTGCTGAATGATATTCGATAGGGTAAAACTATCCTGATTGCTGGGAGTGGGAGTTGTAACCGGCTGATTGACCCACGTGTCGGCCAGTTGCCGGACGGCTGGTCCTCCGCCCGAACTCAGCAGGTTTTCAAAAAACATACAACTCACCATCTGCGCACCATGGGAATAGCTCTCGGTGGCGTAGGCGATGAAATTGGCAATGCCAAGGCTCGCATTGAATCCGGCCTCGTTGATGTACAGCTTTCCGGGAAGATTTGAGCGCAGCAGATCAATAGCGAACCGGTGATCGTAAAGGAAGTCATCATTGATCTTGATCCCGTCCATTTCGGCAGCAATCTCGTCAAATGAAAACGTGGTTCTTCCCAATGACAATTTATCAAACACCGAACCATGATGCGATATGGCTTTGATCCGGCTGTCGTGCGCCTTGACCGTATTCTTGAAAATCGTATTTACCTCCTTCAATACCTGTGTCCGGTACAAGTACCAGTCGGTGCCGTCGGGCTGGGTGAATGTGGTGGCCGACGGTCTTTTGGGCGACACCTCGTTGAAAGAGCGGTAGTTGGTCCCCCATAAGAAGTTAAGCGACTGGATTTTTTCATATTTAGCCGCAAGCCAGGCCCTGTAACCTCTCACCATCGGCTGCGAGTAATCCGAGAGGCTGTTGTTATCCCGAAGGTTAGTAGGTTGCTCGTAGTGATATTTGTCAGTTCCGATCTCGTACTCCCCCTCTCCGTTACGGGTGTAGATCAGGTCGATATAGAGCAGTTCGCCCGTGTCCTGAAGGTAGCCATACCGCTCCAATACTTTATTGGTGAAATCGACGATCCGGTCGCGGGTTGACTGTGCCGCGAGCGAAGTCATCACGAACTGCACATTGACTCCGTTGATCTGCCCGCCATATTTCTGAAAGACGGCCTCCGTACCGTCATATCCGACATTCAGGATCCGCTCCTCTTTTAGCCAGCCGTCCCCTGTATTAATGCCGTAACGATCGGAATAGCTGTGCGTAACGTTGTCGCCCGTACTGATGGCAACGTTGATCCCGATCTTCATGCCCAGCGACCTCGCCTTGGCGATCTGGTCGTCGTACATCTGCCATACGTTATAGTCGTCTCCGTATTGTTGTTTCAAAACCCGGGAGATGTATCCGTTAACCATCCCCCACTGCATACTCAGAAAAACCGCATTGCAACCCACATCATGTGCCTGCTCGATCAGCTTCATACTATTCCAGTTGCCTTCATTTACCAGACTGAGCCCCAGGTAGCGCTGCTGAGCCTGCGCCTTGGGCCAAAAACTTATAACGTTGAGAAAAATGATCGTCAAAAAAAGCTTTTTGGCCAGCACAGGATTGCTTCTGTTGGCCCTAATCGTCTGCAACATTTTCTGCATAGCAACAAGGTTTTGTGAGTTTACGGATTCAGACCCGAGGCCTAAAATTGGTGTAAAACTTACCTCTAACCGTGTATTTTGTATAACCAATACCAGTATTCAACCAGCCTCCCGCACTTGAATATCACTAGAATTCTGATCGATAGTAGATAAAATTCTACAACCAGTAAGCAAACTACTAACTTTTATTTAATTACCAATCGTTATTGTTCGCAAGCGATATCTATTCTACTTCTACAATGTAAAATTTATTCGATGACAACTGGCGCTCCAAACATGAGAAAAGTCAGTCTGTAAAGCATTAGTCATCATGCCTGATCCCATTGCTTGCCGATAACTTGCAGCGTTCCAAATGACCATTAGTTCTAAGCGACCTGCATATGAAAAAGATCCTTGTTCCCTTCGACTTCTCTGTACTTTCCATGTCCGCACTCCGGTTCGCCATTGAGCTGGCCGAAGCTGCCGGGGGTGAGGTAATTGCCCTGCACGTGGTGAATATAACGCCCGTTTACCTGGAAAACCTGGATCCGACGGGGTATGCGGTCGGGTCCGCTTCGATACTCTCGGAATTGGGGCGCGAGGCCACCGCGAATTTTACGCGGGTAAGGAGTGAGTTGAAAACGCGCTTGGAGCCAGGCTTCCGCGTCGAACAGGGATTACTCCATCAGGTCATCATCAAAACCATTCATGAAACCGAGGCCGATTTGGTGGTGATGGGAACAAATGGCAGTAGCGGGCTCGCGGAAGTGATCGTAGGTTCAAATACCGAAAAGATCGTCAGAACCGCCCCTGTCCCCGTTATTTCCATTCATAAGGGTCAAAAACTCAGCCAAATCCGCAACATCGTTTTCCCGACGACCATCGATTTGCAGCAGCACCGCTTCATATGGCAGATCAGGGCATTGCAATCATTCCTGGGGGCGCACCTGCACCTGCTTTATGTAAAAACTCCGGATTCGAGGGATACGGATCAGGCATTGACCCATATGCTTAGCGACCTCGCCGAATATTACGCTCTTACCGAATATAGTGTGCACGTTACGCACGCGCCCAACGAGGAAAAAGGCGTGCTCAAATTCGCTGCCCGCATGCCCGGCTCCATGATCGCGATGGCCACGCACGGCTATACGGGCCTGACGCACCTCGTGCTGGGAAGCGTAGCCGAAAATGTCATTAACCACACCCATGAAGCAGTCTGGACCTACAAGCTCTCCGAGCATGTATAAAGCTCAAAAACCTATGGATGCCCGGCCCCCTCATTTTGCATTTGCTTTGCAAGAAGGTCGTAAAAATGGTATTATTGCCGACCTTGAAATCGATTGAGAGGCCATTTAAAATCCAATCGGGTATTTGACCAAGACATACGTGTTATGAAGAAGATAGGTTTTTTATCGTTCGGGCATTGGTCTAACCATCCGGCTTACAACGCCCGGACCGCGAGTGACACATTGCTTCAATCCATTGACCTGGCAGTCGCTGCCGAAGAAATCGGTTTGGACGGTGCATATTTCCGGGTGCATCACTTTGCGGCTCAGCTGGCATCACCTTTCCCGTTGCTTTCGGCCATAGGTGCTAAAACAAGCAAAATAGAGATTGGTACGGGTGTAATCGACATGCGTTACGAGAATCCGATGTATATGGTAGAGGATGCCGGCGCGGCGGATTTGATTTCGGGAGGGCGATTACAACTGGGGATCAGCAGAGGATCGCCGGAACAGGTGATCGATGGATGGCGCTACTTTGGCTACGAACCGGCCGAAGGGGAAACCGACGCCGATATGGGACGCCGCAAGGCACTGGAATTTCTGGATAAATTAAGCGGCGAAGGGTTTGCACAGCCCAATCCGTACCCGATGTTCCCGAACCCGCCTGGTTTGCTGCGGTTGGAGCCCCACTCCGAAGGCCTGCGCGAACGTATCTGGTGGGGCGCCGCTTCCAATGCCACGGCAGTATGGGCGGCCGAAAACGGAATGCACCTGCAGAGTTCTACGCTGAAATACGATGAAAGCGGCAAGCCCTTTCACGTGCAACAGGCGGAACAGATCAGATTGTACAAAGAAGCCTGGAAAAAAGCAGGGCACGAGCGTGAGCCAAGAGTTTCCGTAAGCCGGTCTATTTTCGCATTGGTAACCGATCAGGACCGCTATTACTTTGGGCAGGAAAGCAACCGGACCGATAAGATTGGAATGATCGAGCAGGACAAGCGCGCTATTTTCGGCAGAAGCTATGCCGCTGAACCAGACCAGCTCATCAGGGAACTGGCACAGGACGAGGCCATTCAGGAAGCCGACACCATCCTTTTAACGATACCGAATACATTGGGAGTTGATTACAATGTACACGTATTGTCTTCTATTTTAGAGCACGTCGCACCGGGGCTCGGGTGGCGCTAAACGCTCCGCGGTTGCAAACTTATCTTCCACGGAACGTGGAAGATAAGTTTGACCAGGCATCCGGCTTAGTACCCCGGGTTATTGGGTAGCAGGCTTTTATTAATCTGGATATCTGCCTGCGGCACCGGCCATAGCCAGCCCTTGGCGGCATCGAAAGTCCTGGTTTCCATCCTGATTTGCGTAAACACCCATTTCGCAGGATTGGAAGGGTCGGACAACTTTGATTTGTCGTAGCCATACACATCGTGCACCAGCGATTGGTCCTTCCATCGAAGCATATCCGCATACCGCGTTCCCTCATTGTAGAACTCCACCCTTCTTTCGTGGCGCAGTATAGCGCGGAGCTGGGCTTTATTGAGGCCGCTGCCCTCTACGCTTTCAATTTTGGGCATATTCACCCTTGCACGAACGGCGTTGATCAGGTCGTACACCTCCTGGGCCGTACTCCCCGACTCGATCAGCGCTTCGGCCCGCATCAGGTAAATGTCGGCATACCGCATCAGGATCGTATTCAGGGACGTGTTGTTAATGTCGGCGGCGCCCAGGTCGGCGTACTTGCGCGGGCGCGCCCCGCACGGCACTTGATCGTTGGCAGGGATAAACACGGCTGAGCCCATCTGAGAGCCGGGTAAAACGACCGAAGCGGCCAACCGCGGATCCCTGTTTTTAAACGGGTCCTGGGCATTGTATCCGGAAGCCGCGGCAGTGATGGGCAATCCGCTGGTCATGTAATACGAATTGATCAGGTCCGCGGTCACATTGCCTGTGGGCCAGCTACTGAGCGACAAGGCCGAGGTCGGCCAGGGCTGGGATTGCGTAGATTTGATATACTGAATATCAAAAATCACCTCGGCGCTATTTTCGTTTGCCTCCTGAAAAAGGCCTTCATAGCTCGGGAACAAACTATACTTGGCCAGATCCATGACGGACTTCGCCGCACTGGCAGCCTCCGTCCACTTTTCGTTGTACAGCAGCACTTTTGCTTTATAGGCCAATGCCGCGCCCTTGGTGGCACGTCCCTTGTCGGTACCGCCATATGTATCGGGCAAAACGGCCGCAGCCGCGTCCAGGTCCGACAGAATAGCGGTCAGTACCTCACTTTTGGGTGTCCTCGCCACGTACGCTTCCGACAACGTCTGAACCGCCAGTATGAGTGGCACGTCGCCGTAGTAGGTTATCAGATCCGAATAGGCATAGGCTCTCAAAAACTTCGCCTCCGCTGTCATCTGCTTTTTGATATCGTCGCCGACGGGCGCTGCTTCCAATGAAGCCATGAATGCATTCGCCCGGCTGATAATCGTGTAGTTCTGGCTCCATTTTGCGGCAGGGGCCCAGCTGGATGCATTCGTCAGCCATTCGCCCACTTCTTTGGAACCTTGCCATGCGTCCTGGCAATAGCCGTTGTCGGACATAAAGTCGAACTGATAGAAATGGTTGGGCGTGGCCGACGGCTGCAATGCATTGTATATGCCTATCAGCCCCATTTTGACTTGCGCTTCATTCTCGTAGAATGTCGAGGGCGACAGCCGGTCTTTCGGTGTTTTTTCGAGCAGGTCGTCGGAGCAAGCCGACAGAAAAAAAAGAATGCAGGAGGAAGCTGCTATTGTTACTATATTTTTCATGTTTTGGATCATCTAGAAGTTAACACTTAAACCCATTGTGAGCACGCGCACCTGTGGGAACGCCTGCGCGCGCGTCTGGTCGGTTGTTTGCTCAGGATCAAAGCCTTTGAACTTGGTTATCGTGAAGGCATTCTGAACATTTCCATAAACCCGCATGGACCCAAGCCCTATTTTGGACAGCAGTTTCGGGCTGATGCTGTAACCCAGCTCTACGTTTTTCAAGCGCAGGTAGGCGGCGTTTTCCATGTAAAAGGACGAATGGATGTTGGTACGGACACCATCGAGGGTGAGTCTGGGGAATTTATCGGATGGGTTTTCGGGCGTCCAACGGCCTTTCCACCAGTCACCCAGGTTGGCAAAGCCGCTGAATGGGGTCGCAATCTCGTAGTAGGTATAGCCCTGGATACCCTGTACACCTTGGAGGAAAATCCCGAGGTCGAACCCTTTCCATCCGAAATCAAGTTTCCACGAGTAGCCGAGGTCCGGGAACTGCTTGCCGATCACCTTCCTGTCGTTGTTCATATCAACAATGCCGTCCCCGTTAAGGTCCTTATATTTGATATCGCCCGGCTGCGCAGAGTAGTTCGATACCGATACCACACCCGGTTTCAGCGTGTACTTCCCATCCACCTGGTCAAAATCCGCCAGCTGGTAAATCCCGTCCATCTGGTAACCATAAAAGGAATTGATCGCTGCCCCCACCTTGGTAGCTTTCGGCGAGCTAAGGTCTTCGGGGACTTCCAGGCTGGTGATTTTGTTTTTGATGTGTGTCAAAACAATGGTGGAACTGAATTTAAGGCCATTAGAGAAGGATTTCTTGTAGCTCAATGCCGCCTCGATGCCTTTGTTCTGCACTTCGCCGGCATTCACATACGGGTTTCCGAGCGCCATCGTGAGCGGAATAGGCATGGTTTTCAAAAGATCTTTGGTCCTTTTGTCAAAATAATCGAGTGTTAAACCAAATCCGTTTTTCAGGTTCAGGTCGATACCGATGTTCCGTTGCTCGGCTGTCTCCCAGGTGATATCCTTATTGGTCATGGTGGTGATGGCCACGCCCGGGTATAATGTCCCACCAAGCGAGTAGTTCAATCCCGACGACAGTACATCGCTGCCATTATAGTAGTTGTTGATATTCTGGTTGCCAAGCCGCCCCCACGAAGCCCGCAATTTGAGCAGGCTCAGCCAATTCATACTTTGCATAAAGCCTTCCTCCGAAATCACCCAGCCAGCCGAAAACGATGGAAACACACCCCATTTGTGGCCTTCTCCAAACCTCGACGACCCATCCCTTCTGATATTCGCTTCGAACAGGTATTTGTTATTGAACACATAATTCACCCGCCCGAAATAGGACCGCAGCCCGAGATCATAACTACCGGCATTATTGGTCTGGGTTGAAGCGTCCCCCAGGCTCAGCACACGCTGGGTATTATTGACGAACTTGGAACGGAAGCCGCTTTCCCAATCATACAAAAACTCCTCCTCGGAATACCCGGCCAGCAAACTCAGATCGTGCTTGCCGAATGTCTTGTTGTATTTAAGCAACGAAGTCAGCATGGTCTGAACATCGGTTTCATTGGTCACCGTCAAATCCGAGGTAAGGTTTCGAAAACTGCCGTCCTTGTTGTAAAGCGCCACGTTGGCGTGAAAAGCATTTCTTTTGGAGGTAATCGCTTTGTAGCCGTAGGTGAGCATGGCGCTCAGTCCGTCCACAATGCGGTATTCGGCTTCCAATTGCGCATTCAGGTTATAGCGATTGGTCTTGGCCGTGCTTCCTTCCTGGATTTCCCCGTAGTAGTTGCGCTCTCCGTTTACCGCCATCCAGTTGCCGTTGGCATCTTTCAGCGGGAGCACCGGAGCGAGGGTAGCATACCATTCGGCATTCCACAGGTCGGTAGGTTCGTTTTTCACACCCAGGTTACCCGAAATGTTGCTGCTCACGCGAAGTTTCTGATTTTTAAGAAAGTAGGCATCGATATTGGCCCTGAAATCGGTCTTCTTATAATTGGTACCAACCAGGATCCCCTTCTGGTTCAACTGCCCGAGCATGAGGGCAAACTGCACTTTTTCGTTACCCCCGCTCAGATTGAGCCGGTGGTTCTGAAGATTGGCCTTCCCGTAATACACATCGAAATAATTGATGTCGGGATACAGCGGATCGTTGTGCGCGGCAAACTTCTGAATGTCGGCGTCGGTGTAGGGCAGACTGCTTCCGGTATTTGCCGCAGCCTCATTTTTGAGGGTGGCATAATCTACTGAATTCAGCACGCCAGGCAGGGCCGTCGCACGTTGCGAGCCGAAGTAGGCATTGTAGCTGATGCTGAGCTTGCCCGCAGCACCCCTGTTGGTGGTGATCAGGATAACGCCGTTTGCGGCCCGGTTGCCATAGATCGAGGAAGATGCCGCGTCTTTCAACACGGAGATCGATTTGATATCGTTGGGGTTGACGTCGGTCATGCTGCCGGGAAAGCCGTCGATCAGAATCAATGGGGAGTTGTCCCCGAAAGTCCCTACCCCACGGATGCTGATTACCGCGCCGTCCGCGCCGGGTTGCCCCGAGCTTTGCAATGCATACACACCTGCAATGGTGCCTTGCAATGCCTGTCCGGTATTGGTTAATGGCCGGCTTTTCATGTCGCCCATCGGCACATTTCCCACTGAGCCGGTCAGGTTCACTTTTTTCTGACTTCCGTAACCTACCACCACTACCTCTTCCAGGTTCTTATCGTCAACGGCCAGCGTTACATCCAGATTGGAACTACTTCCCACCTGTATTTCCTGCGCGGTGTAGCCTACGAACGAGAAAACCAACACCGCATTTTCATCGGCGACTCTCAGGGAAAACTGGCCATTGGCGTCGGTAATGGTACCCGTCGTCGTGCCTTTCACCGCGATATTGACGCCCGGCAATGCTGCATTTTTATCATCCACTACTTTACCGGTGACGAGCTTCTCGCTGACCTGCCCGCCTACCTGTGAAGCGTCCGGATTTGGTGGATCGGTGACGTGAGACGAGCTCGGGGGCAGTAGTTTAAGAACAATCTTTTTGTTGATCGTCTGGTAGGTGATATTGTCGGGATAAAACATCTTATCCAGCGTCTCGGCCAGCGTTTTGTTCTCGACGTCGATCGAAACGCGGCGGTTTACGGGCAGTAACTGTAAGCTATATACGAACTTCACATTTGCCCTGGTTTCGAGCGTCGCCAATATTTCCTTGATGGGCTTATGCTCAGCCTGAATACTCACTTTCTTGTACAGGAGCTCTTGCGCCCTGCCTTCGCGGGCGAGACTCGTGGCGCCGGCCAAAACCGCCAGCAGGAACTGTATGGAGGATAATCTCATAATCGTCCACAAAGGATCTATGATTCCAGATACTTTTTTCATTGTTTTGTACTGTTAAAACTTTAAGAAGGTTTGACAATAGTGCCAGGCTCTTGCTTGACGGTCAATCTATCAAGAGCACGACTGGACTTTACGGCCGGGAAATGCTCCAACATTTTCCGGCTTTTTCGGATGACTTTTGCTTGGATAATTACTGCTTCATATTGCTGATTTAGGGTTAAATTTTTCTCTATAATTAGCGGCATCCCTCCCCGGATATCATCACATCTTCATCCCGCACCTCAAAATTTGCATTGATCGCCGCACAAAGGATTTCCAGGTTCGAAACCAGGCTCGGGTCCTGCGACATATCAGCCGTAACGATACAGTTTTTGATCAGCTCCGAGCTCACGGAAAACCGTACGCCATATGCCTTCTCAAACACGGCCAGTATCGCCGACACCGGTACTTCTTTAAACGTGAATGCCTCGGAGAGGTCCGCATTATGGTAGTCGTTCAGCAACACCGGCTTGTCCATCAGTCCGCGAACCAATGCGTCGTTCCCCGACAGATAGGTCACTTTTTTGTTAGGCGTGAGCAGCACGGGCTTTTCGTCGGAAACCCCGGCTTTTTTAGTCATTTTTTGCACCATAACCTTTCCGGAATACACTGCCACCTCGATATTGCTCGTCCCTTTGAGCTTTTTGACCGTGAAGCTGGTACCCACCACCCGTGTTACAATGTGATCGGAATAAACGAGAAACGGCCTTCCCGCGTCCTTTTCCACCTCAAAGTAGCCTTCGCCTTTCAAATACACCACCCGGCTGCGGGCTTCGAACGAGGTAGGATAAAAGAGCGATGAACCCGCGGCGAGCCGGCATTTGCTGCCATCCGAGAGGTGCACGGTCAAGGCGCTGTCCTTCTCGTTGGTGACCATGTTCAAATGGGCCGTTGCCTCCGTTGCTACGCCCGATATGGCCGGTCTGTTGCCGCCACGGTACTTGTACATCAGGAACGCGCCCACCAATACGAGTATCGCTGCACCGGCTGCTCTCCGCATGAACACCGATGACCACCACAAGCGACGTGTTTTGGGCTGCGGCTCCTGGAATCTGCCCTGCTCGATCCGTTCCCAGATTTCCTTCTCCATATTCGGGTCCGTATCGAGCGCGCTGTGCCTTTGATCGTAGTCGATGGAGTCATACCAGATATCCATCATCCTGGTCTGCTCAGGCGTGGTTTGTTCTGCTCGGTATTTTCGTAAAAGATGTAAAAACTTCCGGAGTTGCTTTTTCATGACGGGCGAAGCTTGGTATCCACTGTTATTTATCCAGTAGGAATACCCTCTCCGAACCGCAAATGGTTTAATAAAATATTTGAAAGTTTACATACAAAACCAACTTTAAACTAAATTATCTTGAAATAATTCAATCAAAGCCAGATATCACTTGCGGATGATCAACGACGTGAAGAGTGTTAGCAGCAAAACGATGTATTCTTTCAAATGCCCGCGCAGGTGCCGCAGGCCCATGGTGATGTGATATTCCACCGTCCTTTCGGGCAGGTTCAGCAGGCGGGAGATTTCGAGTACCGACTTGCCTTCCATTCTGTTTAGCGTAAAAATCTGGCGGGTCTTTTCGGAAAAGCTGCTGATGCATTCCAGTATCTTCTCCTTCAATTCTTCAAAGGCCATCTGATCCTCCACGGACTCGGTTGCCCCCTCGTAAAAAGTTGCCCAAATCGCCTCGTCATGGCGTTTTCTGAGAATCTGCCGGTCGTAAAAATCCAGTACCTGGTATTTGACGGCCCTGGCCAGGTATCTTTCAAGTTCCTGAATATGAGTGCGCTCCCTGCGCTGCCACAGGTCGAGGAAAATATCCTGGACAATCTCCTTGGCTGCGTCGTCCGACCCGGTTTTAGAGAAAGCCTGCCTGAATAACTTTTTCCAGTAGCGCCGGTACAACTCAGAGAAGGCCCACTCCTCCCCCGTCTCCAATCTCTTCACCAGCTCATGATCACTTATCAGGGAGGTCACCGACATAGTCAATGTCAAATTTTAAAATCCAACCGGGTTTACTGCACAAAATTCAATGCTGAGGCCTACCGCCAGACTACCTCATACCATGCACGCGGTGGTAAACAGGACCCCATAATTAAACAATACAAAGGAATAATATTTATTTTACGAGACTGGTACGATTTTGCCCAAATCGGAACGAATTTTGGTCAAAATAGGTGGGGACTGCCCGGCCTTGACCGCTATCCGCCTGGTGTTGATTGTCGTAGGGAATTGCGCTGATTTCGAAGCGCAGTTTCAGGGGCATTAAGTATGGCGGTCTGATCCGCCCGGGATTTGATTTACCCGCAGAAGTTTTGCATTGATCGCGACCACGATCGTCGATGCGCTCATCAGGACGGCCCCCATTGCCGGGCTCAACATGAACGAAGGGTACAAAAGACCAGCCGCCAGGGGAATCGCAACAACGTTATAGCCTATTGCCCAGGCAAGGTTCTGCACCATTTTTCGATACGTAGCCCTGCCGAAGGTGATCATCTGAACCACATCCATGGGATCACTATTTACGAGGATTATATCTGCTGTTTCTGCCGCAACATCCGTTCCGGAGCCCACAGCGATACCCACGTCTGCCTGTGCAAGTGCGGGGGCATCATTTACGCCGTCACCGGTCATTGCTACAATTTCCCCCTTTCGCTGGAACTCCCTGATCTTGTCTTGCTTCTGATGCGGCAACACATTGGCCAGGTAACCGTCCATGTTTAATTTCTGACTGACAGCTTCCGCTATTTTCTCATTGTCTCCCGTCAAAAGAAAAGACCGGATGTTCAATCTTTTTAATTCCAGAATGGCCTGCGCAGCACTTTCCCGAATGCTGTCTGCCAACGTGATGATACCGACCAGTTTGTCATCGACAAGAACGAAATTTACGGTATCCGTAGCCTGATCAACCTCTTTGGGAATGCTGGGCACGGGTTTATTTTCCTGACTGAAATAATTGGGGCCCACGGCGAGAACCTTCTTGCCATTTACCAGGCCAGTCACCCCGACGCCTTGCATGTAAGTAAAATCAGTGGACTTCCATAGTTCCAAGCCCCTTTGCTTCAACTCCCTGATAACCCCGTGCGCGATATGGTGCTCGGAGTTTTGTTGCACCGCGGCAACGTACTGCAAGATTTGGTCGGAAGAAAACTCATGATCAACCGGTATAATCTTTTGTATCTCATGTGACCCCTTGGTGAGGGTGCCGGTTTTGTCGAAAATGATTGTCGTGAGTTTGCGGGCATTCTCAAATGCGGTACGGTTCCTGATCAAAAGACCATGTGTCGCGGAAAGCGTGGTCGATATCGCTATGACCAGCGGAATGGCCACACCCAATGCATGCGGGCAGGATGTTACCATCACGGTTACCATCCTTTCCAAAGCAAATGCGAGCGACTGACCGCCTGTATACCAGACAATGAACGTGACCACACCGACAGTGATTGAAACCAATGTCAGCCAACCGGCCACTTTATCCGCCAGGTTCTGGGTGTTCGACTTGGCGCTCTGTGCCGTCTTCACCATGTTGATCACCTTGTTCAGATAGCTCTCATCGCCGGCGCCGGTGACCCTCACTTTCAGCACACCATCCCCGTTAATCGCACCGCCAATTACCTTATCATCCTTCTGCTTTTGAACAGGAACACTCTCCCCGGTAAGCATACTTTCATTCACATAGGAACCGCCGTCTATAATCAATCCATCGGCTGCAACCTTTTCCCCCGGCTTGATGAACAGAATATCATCTTTGCGAAGGTCCTTTAACGCGATATCGCTTACCTGCCCATCCTTTTCGACGTGGACCACCGACGGAAGCAGGGCTACCAGCGATTCCAGGGCTTGCGAAGCGGCCATCTGCGACTTCATTTCCAACCAATGGCCAATGAGCATGATGTCGATCAACGTTGCCAGCTCCCAGAAAAAGTCCATCCCTTCAAGCCCTAATACGACAGCCACGCTGTATACATAGGCCGTCGTGATGGCCACGGCAACCAGCGTCATCATGCCCGCACGTCTGCTTTTCAATTCACCCACCAAGCCGCTCAGAAACGGCCAACCTCCGTAGAAGTACACCATGCTGCTGAGTGCCAAAAGCACATACCTATCCCCCACGAATCGTAAATGGAACCCGGCCCATTCCTGGATCATGTGCGATAACACCAGGATCGGTACTGTCATTAAAAGACAAATCCAGAATCTCTTCAGAAAGTCCGCTGTATGATGTCCTGCATGTTTGTCGTGCCCGTCATGATCAGCATGCCCACCATCGTGCACAGCCTGGTGGCTGTTGGCAGGCATATTCATCAAATGTGCCTCTCCCGGCTTTTTATCCGTATGACTGTGGTGGTGGTGATGTTCCATGGTCGAGTAATTTTGTGGTGCTTGTGAGGTTTGCTGCATCGGCACTGAAAAAAAGAATGATTGGCCGGCCGACTATGAGGATAGTTACAAAGATCACCTTCTGCGAACAGGTTTTGCTACACAATTCCTGCTGTCTGTTACAGAATTATGGGATTGCTCGATCAAATTAACGTTCATAAAAAAATCGCGGGGCGCAATTGAATCAATTGCCGCCCCGCGATTCTCAATATGGATTAGCTCTCATCTACACCAATCCCTGTGCGATCATGGCATCGGCCACCCGCACGAAGCCTCCGATATTTGCACCCTGGATATAGCTCATACGGCCGTCAGGTTTGCGCCCGTAGCGTAAACAGGTTGCATGAATATTCAGCATAATCTCCTTTAACTTCTTATCCACCTCCTCGCGCGACCATGAGAGGCGCAGCGAATTTTGCGACATTTCCAGACCTGAAACAGCTACGCCGCCCGCATTCGCCGCCTTCCCGGGCGCGTACAGGATGTCGCTGTTTTCAAATACCTTGATCGCCTCCGGAGTGCAGGGCATATTTGCGCCTTCTGCAACACAGAAGCAGCCGTTCCTGATCAACATCCGGGCGTCTTCGGCATGCAATTCGTTTTGTGTGGCGTTCGGCAAGGCAATGTCGCATGGCACTTCCCACGGGGTTTTGCCAGCCACAAACTGGCATCCAAATTTGTCGGCATATCTGCTTATCCGGCCCCGCTCTTCATTTTTCAAATGCATAATATAAGCCAGTTTCTCGGCGTCAATGCCTCGCTCATCATAGATATAACCGGATGTATCAGAAAGCGTAACAACCTTTGCGCCCAGCTCGACACACTTTTCGAGGGTGTACTGCGCTACGTTACCAGATCCGGAGATAACTACCCGCTTACCTTTGATGCTGTCGCGGCGTTGGTTCAGCATTTGTTCCACAAAATACACTACACCATATCCCGTCGCTTCCGGACGGATCAGACTCCCGCCGTAGCTGGCACCTTTACCCGTTAAAACACCGGTAAATTCATTCTTAAGCCTCTTATACTGACCGAATAGAAACCCGATTTCCCTGGCTCCTACTCCGATGTCCCCGGCAGGGACGTCGTTATCCGAGCTGATATGTCGAAAAAGCTCCGTCATGAAGCTCTGACAAAAGAACATTACCTCCCGATCAGAACGTCCTTTGGGATCAAAATCAGCCCCTCCCTTACCGCCACCCATCGGCAGCTGAGTGAGGCTGTTTTTAAAAATCTGCTCAAATGCGAGGAATTTGAGTGTACTCAGATTAACGGATGGGTGAAAACGCAAACCACCCTTGTAAGGCCCGATCGCACTGTTCATCTGGACGCGATAGCCACGGTTCACTTCGACTTCTCCCAGATCATTCATCCACGGAACTCTAAAAATAATCACACGCTCAGGCTCGACAATCCGTTCCAGAATACTGGCTTTCTGATAATGCGGTTTGTCTTCAATAAAAGGAATAATTGTTTCGACGACTTCCCGCACTGCCTGATGGAATTCAAATTCACCGGAATTCCGGCTGACGAGGCGGGTCATAAAAGATTCAACTGAAGTCACTGCTCAACACTGTTTAATACAAAAAATCAACTTGTCCATTCAATTAAGACGCGCTAATATAAATAAGAAGTAACCGAACTAAAATTTGAACGTCCCGAATTAGTCCCCTACCCGCTTACCCAATCTGCATCCCACAACGAGTCTCTCCCCGGCGAACAGTCAATATTGGACGAAAGAAACCTGACCCAGGTTTTCCGTCCAGCGATTTTTGGGTGACGTTCATCGATTATCAGCGATGCCCGCTATACGAAACTTCTAGATTCATGGCATCAAACCGGGACTTACTTCTCATGTCCCGCTTAGTTGTCCATAAGCTATGAAAGCCAGTTTTACATGTTTCGGGATCGCGTTGATGCAATGCTTTTATTGCCTGGTCGGAGTTGCGCAAAGCACCGACGGCAAGTCCAGGCTAGTACAACTGTCGGGCGGCCTGAATGCCTATGCCGGCCTATACCGGTCGGGCGGTATCGCCGGGCGCAACCAACCGAACCCTTTCGGACTGAGTGGTGCCATCACGGTGTCTCTTCCAGGAGGGATCACATTGCCATTTTCGGCCGTTTTGGGCAATCAGGGCACCAGTTTTCGCCAGCCTTTCAACCAGTTCGGACTTAGCCCTTCCTACAAATGGGCGACTGTGCACGCCGGCTACCGAAACGTGACATTCTCTCCATTCACGCTGGCCGGTCATACTTTTTTGGGCGGCGGTGTGGAACTCAATCCGGGTTTGCTCAGGATCGGAGCAGTTTACGGCAGGTTCAATAAAGCGATATCGTCAAGCATTGCCGATCCCAATATTATCCCCTCGTTCAAAAGAACTGGTTATGCTTTTAAAGTGGGTTACGGTAAATCCAATAACTATGTCGATCTGCTGGTATTGCGCGCCAGGGACGACACGAATTCCATTTCGGGTATGGTCTCAACACCAGAACAGAGCATTGTTCCGGCTGAAAATCTGGTGGTGGGCCTTAGCTCGCGTTTGCTGCTTGTGAAACATATTTCAGTGGAGGTGGATGCGGCCGTGAGCTCTTATACACGCGACATGCGCTCGTCCGAGGTTGCTGCCGAGGGGAGTAATTTCCTGGCGAAGTTTTTGGGCAAAATGATTACACCCCGCCTTTCAACGCAGCTAACCCAGGCTACCCAGGCAGCGCTGGGCTACCAAAGCAAATGGGGCTCTGTCAAGTTACAGTACAAGCGCATCGACCCTAATTTTCAGACGATGGGTGCGTACTATTTCCAGAGTGATATTCAGAGCTACACCGTGGCTCCCACGCTCAACCTTCTGAAAGGGAAAGCACGAATTGCGGGAAGCTATGGAATTCAATATGATAATCTGGCCAAAAACAAAAACGTCCGCACCGGGCGTACGATTGGCTCACTGATGGTTTCGCTTAACCCGCAGCCGGAGTTCGGCGTTGATATATCGCTGTCCAACTACGGTTTGAATCAAAAGGCGGGTATCAGGCCGTTGATAGATACCTTGCGTATTGCGCAGAACAACTTGTCGGCGACGGTAAATCTCCGCTATTCAATCCTGGGCCAGGAAATGTCCCACGTGTTCAATGCAACAGGCACGCATCAGCAGCTTTCCGATTTAAACGAAAACACGGCTTCGAGCACGGAAAACAACAATGAAAATATAAACATCGGCTATTTCCTGACGCACAATCAATCCGGGTTCGGAGCAAACCTGATGCTTTCCTACACCCAGTCGGGCCTTCCCTCCATAGACTCTTCCATGACGGGCAATGTGAAATTTTACGGTCCGACACTGGGCACCAATTATTCCTTTTTCAAGAAGAAGCTGAGCACTTCGGCTAATTTCTCTTACCTGGTCAACCAACAGTTTGGCATAACAGGCAAGGTGATGACGGCTTCCGCCAATGCAGGGTATCAAATAGGTAAAAGGCAGAGCATTAGCTTATCACTTAACTACCTGAATTCCAATACAGGACAGGTATCCGAAAAGTTCGACGAAGTCCGGGGAAGCTTTGGCTATGGGATTACTTTTTAATTCAACAACATGAAAAGAGCGCACATTATATTCTGTCTCATCTTTCCGGCACTTTTCGGATTGTTGGTCAACGCGTCGCGGGCACAAAACCAGATCAGGATCCTGACCAACGTGCTTCCTCCGTACAGCCCCTACATTCAGGATTATCCAGGAACCGGGAGCCGTGTACAGGTCTTTATATCGAATCTGTCGGGTAAGGATTTGTCTGTTCGCTTGCTTGGCAAGCTCGAAGGTGACAACGGGGTTGTGATTCGTACGTCACCCAATTATCGTCCGCTTCGCCCACTCGAACTACGGGCCACGGACGTAAACCGAATGCTCACCCGCGCGGAACTGGAAGGCCTGTTTGATCTGGCCCAGATTGAGGTGCAGGGAATGAATCAAAACGAATTGTACAAAGGGCTGCCGCTGCCGGAAGGTAATTATCAGCTTTGCGTGCAGGCCTTCGACAATGCCACCACCAGACCTTTGTCGGCAGAGTTTCCTATGGGATGCAGCGGGTTAATTCCGGTCCGGATCGTGGAGCCTCCGATCCTGATCTCCCCTTACGACAAGGAAGAAATCGCTGCCAAAACGCCGCAAACGCAGCTTTTCAGTTGGTCGGCACCGGTAGGGATATTGCCCAATCAGGTGGAGTACACCCTGCGTATTGTGGAACTTCCGGCAGAGGTGAATCCCAATGTGTATATTGATGCCATCGCGTTGCCCAGGACCGGATTGGAGGTGCAACATCTACGCACCACCACTTTTTTGTACGGCCCATCCCATCCCGCTTTACAAGTCGGCAAACGTTATGCCTGGCGGGTACAGGCCATTTCCACGAGTCAAAAGCTCGCATTTATGAATGAGGGCAAAAGCCCGGTGGGCGTGTTCACGTACGGCCTAACAAAAGTACTTCCCGGGATTGAATACATCACTATGATCGCGCCGGATCAAACCAGTCCATTGAGGGCAAAAAGTATGCAGGTGGGCAGTAACAACCCCCTGATATTTAAATGGGAGCTCGATAAGGAGTTGGAAACCCTGTTAAGAAAAGCCTATCATGTTCCTCCTCAATTGAAATCAATTTTAGATCATCGGGGCGAACTGAATTACAAGATCAGGATTGCAAATTTAGGGGCGAAGGTATCCGATCCCCCCTTACTTGTCCGCCAGGTGAGGACACCTTATTTTCAAATAGCCAAAGAAGACCTGCCTGCTGGTATGGCCACCGGTAAGAAATTGGAAGTGTCTGTCGAGCTAATGGGCGTGTCTGACTTAATTCGGAAGCAGGCGCAGCTGCCTGATGAGCCTTTATCGTCAAAACCAGTCGTCTTTTCACTATTCGCCAAGGACATCGGCAGCCCTAGAGATACGCTCACCATCACGGGTGTTCTGGCTTTCAAATACCCCGGCGAAGCGGGCAAGGCCCATGTTTTGCCCAATACAAAGGTGGTTTTATCTAAAATGGAACCCAGCAACTATCTGTTAACAGTGGGATACGGCACATCCGACGAGATGGGTAGATATACGATCAAGGTATTGAAGTCGGCGCTGCACAGCGCCGACACGACCCAAATGTTCACACGCTGCGTAATAGATCCGGTGAACCCGTTTATTCAGCCTTTTACTACTCCGGGATCGTATCAGGCCACGAATGAAAACACGTTCCAGATTTCACGCCATGAGGAGAAAGCGTATCAGGTGGAAGGCATTACCTGGCTGGCTTCGGGCTACACGCTGGATTTGACCGCCAAGCAAACCTATCAAAATTGGCCGGGAGCACCCGACGCAAAACTGGACGGCCAGGTTGTGGTCATTTATCGTAAAACCACCGGGTTACAGGAGTATTACAGGAAATACCGCCTTCCTGTCGAAGGACAGCTTAAAAACCAGGCGAATTCCTCCATACAAGCAGAAGTTGAAAGGGCTGGTTATCAATTTATTGGAATTGCAACTTTGAAAGTCAACGGGGGTACCTATTCGGCCACTTTTGAAAAACTGGTTTACGCCGACAAACCCTACGACAACTATAAGGTGTATTGCCCCGGCTGCGGGCAAAAGCCGGACGACGGGCAAGCCGTGATTTTCTCACGCCCGAAAGACAAGCTGGTCCCGCAAACTGCCCGGATAGAAAAAGCTACATTCCATGTAGAAACTACCGAGCCGCCGACAATGACCTTTAAGGGGAAACTGGCCTATCAGTTTGCTGATGCAGGCAAAGACGGTGCGGAAGCAAAGGCGCTTGCTAACACACGAGTTCATTTGCAAGTTGTGTATCAGGATTTAGCGGACGGAACTGTTACTGCCGGCGCTCCCGGAAATGGAGACGACGAGATCGCCGCTTTTCATAAAAATTACAGCCAAACGCTGGACACCAAAGTGACCGGCTCCGACGGTTCTTTTGAGTTCAAGGTTAAAATGATCAAACCGATGCCTCTGGGAATATTGCCCAGAACTCCCCTTACGGGCACGGGAGAGTTTAAAAGAGGAGGCAGAATTTACAGACGCACCCTGCGCGTCATCGTCGACAACGCGTATTACGCCAGCCCGTCAACGGATTTCGGCATATCCGCCGACCAGGTGATGGATCCTCAGGGGTCTTTCGATTTTAATACAATGATTGCCAAAGTGAAGAGCTATGGTTTGCTGGTACAAGTGAAGTCGGATACAACGGCCATTCAAAAGGCTGGGTACAAACAGAATTTGTTCGGGATAAAGATTTCAGTATTACGGGCTGTTAATAAGAAAATAGGCATTCCGGGAGTCAATGCGGGACCGCCCGCAGACGAGGGCAGCGGAGTGCAGTCGATCAGAAAAATAGATGGTAATTCGTATAAAGAGATTGCTTCGGGCAAATCGGACGTAAACGGGACGATTACCTTCCCGAGAATGGTCAAGGCCAAGGTGGAAAACGACCTTTACTTTATTGCCACGGAAAAGGCGGACGATGGGCTTAATAATTACAAATTGGTCTCGCTGAAAAGGATCACTACCAATGAATCATGGTTGGGTGTTTATGAAACCGACGTGAACAAACTGACTGCCGATCAGATAAAGACTTCCGACAAAATCGGCCCCGAGGGCAAAAAGAGGACAATTGTAGGAGGGGCCAATGTTAACTGCCGTAAGGGATATAAATTCAGGTTCACGCCTGCCGGAGGGGGAACCGACTACACCGAAGATCTTTTTCTGGATGTGCCGGAAGACGCAATCAAGATTGCAGCATATTTCAAGAATAAAGATTGGTGGCCCATTTCAATACAGTCGTGCCAGCAAGCCAACAAATATTGGATAAGGGATGAAATACAAGATTCGCCTATCAACAAGAAAATACTATTAGACGAAAGCTTGATTGCTCCAACCTCAGGAGGAATTAATGCTGGCGCTGGCGGTAAAGCCGACATTGTCTTCGCCGACCAATATCAATGGATCAAGTCAGATGTGGTGCAGCGATACCTGAAACCCGGGCTGCCGACGGTGCACATCCGTGTCGTTGATCAATCGAATCCGACACAGGGCATCAAAGGCGCCCTGGTAGCGCTGACCTATGAACCCGCGGACGGTTCGCTAGGCAACATCAACAAAATGACCGACGAAAATGGAAGGGTCACTCCCTTTGTGCTCAAACCTGGCAAGAATGCCAAGGTGAAAATAATCGCAAAGGGATATAACTTTTATGCTAATGGCTCTTCCGGCAACGAAACTCCGTCACCCTGCCCGGGATGTACCGATTGTATATGCATCGGAGACCTTATGCTGGGCCAAAATAGCAACAACCCTGCGGTATTGATGCAGCCTAACACCCGTATTACGGGCAGGGCGATTGATTATGATACGAGAGCTGTCGGCGCTAAAATCGATAAAGTTTCGGGTAAAACTAAGCCGGCAGCACCAGGCAAACCGGTAAGCGAAAGCATCGGTAATACGCCACCAAAAATACCGGTCGGCATCGCTGCAAACCTCAATATGGAAGGGAAGGCGGCTGCCCCCGAGCATGGCTCCGGACAGAGCATGGAAGCATACGTGCAGGCCGACGACGGGTACATTTTCAAAACACAGTTCAGTGACGGGATGTGGAAATTCGATATGAATGCGCCATCGACCGCGAAAACCTTGAAAGTAATTCCGGTAAACATCAGTTATTTCAACGAGGTGAGGGATATTAAAACAGAATTACCCAAACCGACGGCCCTTTCGGAAGGAAGATTCAATATCAATGCGGGCGATATCGATATCTACCAACGCGATCACCGGATTACCTTTAAAATCTTCGAAAAAGGTCCGTCGGGGAAAAGTGTGGCGGGAGCCCGTGTTAAACTCTTTGGAAAAAATGATCCGGGCTTTGTTTTCGGCCCCAGTGACGAGAAAGGTGTAGTCGAAACCCAATTCAAAAACGTGTCCACAGACAACCTCTATGTTGCTATTTCGGCGCCGGGCTATGTCACGCAGACTGTGTCGGTAACAAATGAGGAAAGTAAAAACCCGAAGCCCAAAATCGTGTTGCTGGAACCGGCGACGGTGGTCAATGGGATGGTAGTTGCCAAATCGGCGCAAGGTGCTGAAATTCCTCTGGAAGGTGCATTGGTGTTCGTATCCGCAGGCAAAAATGCCTCCGTCAAATACAGTACCCTATCCAAAAAAGACGGTTCCTTTTCGCTCGACGTGGACAAGAACCTATCGAATTGTACCATTGAAGCAAGCTACAACCAGGGCGAGACGGGCCCTACGTATATCGGTGTAAGTGCAACCCAGACGATTCCTCAGGCAAAAGGACAGTCATTGAAACTGACCATCACTACATTCGATAAATTCAGCATCGCATCGATATGGGGCTTTCCGGTTACGATTGAAAAGTTAGATCCCAAAACCATGAAGGCAACCGGTGTAGTGAACCTGGCAGATCCCGGATTCGGGCCCTTTGGCACGCTGAAAGACAAACTGACGGCAAGGTTTGAAAATGTGGCCTTCAAACCGAATCCGGACAAGCCGCAGGAAGGTATCCCGGCGAGCGAGACGGTTGAACTGGAAGATGGTGTTTTGGATCAGCTCGTGTACCACACCACGCCAAATATTGTGGTAAAGGATGTTAAATACAATGTGAAGATAACGTCCCTGGATGCGGTTGCCAATGCCGGCAAATTGAAAATCACCAGAACACCCGGAACATCAAAAGGGAAAATCCTTGCGCAGGTGCAGGTGATCGATAATTCGTTCAACTTCTCGGAAAATCTCTTCAATCCGGGTAAAAATCAGTTATTCCTGTCTGATACAACACTGAACGCAGGCAAACCGGCTGTGGTGGCCTTCAACTCCGAAAAAAGCAATATCAAGTGGACCAATTTCACCATTTCCCAAAAGGATGGTTCACCCATGAAGCTCAAATTCCTTGCTTTCAATGCTACCAGCGCATTGAACGGGTCGCGGTTAGTTCAGGATGAGATACACCTTGCTCCTGAGATTGAATGCCGCATTAAAGAAGCCATTCCTTCTGAGTTTAAAGTAAAAATCGGAGATCTGGTTATCAAAAATAACACCATCGATAAAAAGTCCGGCGAAACGCCGCTTACCTTTCCTTTGGCAGGAAATTGGAGTGTGGAAATCCGGAATTGGGAGCTCGACTTCAAAAAAGGCGGCTTTTATTCGACCACAGGCGTTGTCAAAACAGGGAAAGTAGATATCCCCATTAAGGAATTCAACCTGAGAAACGACTTTTTAAAATTGAATGTCGAGCCGAAAGAGCTGGAACTGGCAGGTGTGGCGAAATTGAACCTGGGTGGAAAGGCATACTTCGGTTATGACGCTCAAACAGGTTCAGACAAGAAAGGGCATTGGTCGATGGTCATCGTGCCGGAAGGCGATTCCCCGGCGGCAAAGTTACCCGCCCGCTCGCTGCCAGGGTTAACCGATGCGCTGGAATTTCAAACTGTGTCGCTGCTTGACAATGGACAGGACATTGTGACCTTCGGCGCTGGCAACAAGTCGTTCAGGTATTTCAATATCGTAGACGTACGCCCTACCACCATCGAAACCGGGCCCGACTGGTTTGCATTCGATTCAGGACTGTCTACGGGCATACCCAATGCGCCCAAGGATGTCTCAATGCGGTTTATTTATTCAAAACCCAAGGGAGCCAATGCGGTTAAGCTGAAAACGATGATTCCTGGCAAGTATAAGTTTGAGACCAGCGGATATCTCAATTTTGAGGCACTCAATGTAAAGGATGCCGACGGTGGGTCGAGCAACGGGATCTATTTTGCGGATGGCGTCATTGCGATGAAAGGGTTTGTTGAAGAACCCGAAAAATTACATATCGACAATGTCCTGCTGATTCACACAGCCAATTCCACCCACATTACCCACAATCGAAACCTGGACCTGAATCTGGAAAAGGATCTGCTGAAACTTAAAGACAATCCGGTATATGCTGCCAATGACGACGCCGGTAATAAAACGGACTATACAAAGAATCAATTGAGCATGACTTTGGAAGGCAAATCCGGGCTATCGGAGCTGTATTGTCACCAACGGGTGGAGGGTAAGCAATGGAAACTCATGACATTTTCCGGTTTGCCGAACGGTTTTGAGATGTGGAAAAAGGAAGAAAAAAACCGTCTCTCATTTACGGCCCATGGCGAAATTATTGCCGATAATCAGAAAATAGGGTTGGATGGCATTCCAGCGCCGGGTGGTTTGGGAACGCTAAGCCTTGTATATGATTTTAAAAATAGCCGCCTTACCGGTTCACTGCAAATGCCTCCCTTAGACATCCCACCCTCGATGACTTTCTCGGGCGGGGTCGGCCAGGTAAGAGTTGACAAAAATGGATTATACATTGTGGCTTCCGGAACCCTGGAAAATGTGCCATTGCCCATACCGACAACATTGAAAGCGGGTTTGATGCTCGGATATTATAACAGCCCGGATCTCAGCGATGCTACCAGCGTTTTGTTTGCCAATAGTCATCGAAAAAGCCTCCCCTGCTCATTCAATTCGACTTTCAAGGGCATATATGCAACCGGCGAAATGAACCTTCCGGGGGGAATCGGCAATTTCAATCACGTTTATGGGGTGCCCGGCGCCGAGGCGCAGGTGGGGGTTGATATTTATGCCGATGGCTACGTCTATGGCAGCTATAATAGTGGTGCACTGTCATTTGGCGCGGGGATGGGTGTTGGGGCAAGGGCTTACGCGTATGGAACGCTCCTTTCCGTCCGGGCCGGCGGCGAGGTTTACGTAAATGGAGGGCTGGATACGCAGCTCACCGCGTACACCAGCCCTCCCGGTGCCAGTATGTCTTTGTCATCAAATATCGGTGCAGGCTTTAAAGCTACCCTGACAGAAGCGTTTTCAGGACTTGCGCTACCGCCATTGCAAGCCGATATGCAGTTGATAGTAACAGGGAGTGCCACAGTGGGGAAAGGAAGTGCGCCCAGTATCAATTTCGATATAACACCCAAATGGACGGCCGGGGGCAATACTTGTACTTCCAATACACCATAATCTACCAGACAATGAAACGATTAATGAAATATACCTCGTTGCTCTTCGCACTATTGGCAATGGACACAAAAGCCCAGGAAGCACAGGCAACCGCCGGTCCCTATGGTGTCTTTATTCAATTTGAAAAGCTGCTGCATGGACCGCAATATGTCATTGAAAGGCTCCTGGTGGGAAGCAATGTTGCGACACCTGACTGGAAACCCGTTTGCACAACCAACAAGCCGCCTCAGACTGCCGCTGATCTGGCAGCCCGCCTGGTGATATTAACCAGTAAAAACCCTCTGTACGACATTCCGAACGATTCGTTAACCGCATTGCTTTTTGCACGCTACCGTACATTGTCCTCTGTGGATTCATTGGGAACTTACGCATTCAATCCACAATACCTGGAAGCGCTCGGGCTGGGCTACCTGGACACCGATGTACAGCAAGGAAAACGCTACGACTACCGCATTCGCCAACTGAAAACAACCGGAGCAGCGGTTTATCACAACCCTGCTACCGTAAGCGTGCCCGGTTCGAAGATGGCCACAACCGTCCAATCGTTGAGTTATACAAGTACCGGCACTGTGGTCAAGATCAAATACTACCTCAAAAAAGCGAGGCCGGATATCGCCGGTGTGCGGGTGATGCGTGCTTCTTATGGGCAAACAGCTTTCGCCGATTGCCCGGCGGAATGGGCTTTCAGAAAAGGACAAAAGGATTCCTTGTTTTTGGAAATATCAGACTATAACGCCAGGCGAAAAATGCTTTACAGCTATGTGGTGTATTTAAAAGACTTTCTGGGCAATGAAAGCGCCCCTTCCGACACGATAACGATCACCAATTTACGCCCGCAGGAAGAGATTCCGACCATATTGGACATCCATACGAAATCGGAGGAAAATTATCACGCCATAGGCATTTCGTGGAAATTGGCTTCCACCCGAAACCTCCGGGCCGTCGAAATATGGAGGAGTGATCATTTTGATTCGGGCTATCAATTAATTGGAACAGCTTCTGCGTCGGACACCATTTACTATGACCAGGCAGTGGAGCCTGTGCGTGGATATTACTATCAAATCAAATTGAACGGCGTGTACGACAGATCCGGGGAGTCGGTCCGTATTGCAGGCATGCTGAAAGCCAGCCGTCCTGCTTTGATAAAACCGTCCAATTTGAGTGTTACTGAAATCAACGACACCCTTTACTTTCGTTGGCAACCGGCCGACTATGATACGCACGGCTATTATTTGTACAATGCAACTAACGAATCCGATTCGCTTACGCAATATTCTGAGGTGATACCGGCATCAAATGCTGAATTGAACTACAAGGTTGCACTCAGCAAACTGGCCGTTGGTGCTGGGTATAAATGGGCCGTTGCCGCCATTAACACCAGTTACAATATGGGTCCGATGAGCGATCCCGTTTATTCGGAGCCCCGCTACCCCGATCGTGTGGCAACGCCCATCAACCCTGAAATGCTATACCACGAAGGCCACGCATTGCTGGTGTGGGAAGACATGAAAAGTATTGACCCCTATATCATTGCGTATACAGTTGAACGTAAGACAGGCAATGAAAAAGATTTCAAAGAAGTTTACAGGCAGGCTGTCGATGACAAGTCGAGGAATGGCTACGAGGATGTTGGTGTAAAAAACGGAGAAATATACAGTTACCGTGTCAGAGCGGTTAGCATCAATGGTAAAACAAGCGGATATAGTACTGAGGCGTCCTATTTTAAGGAGCTCCCTGCCGTGTTACCGGTGCGTGGGTTGAACGTTATGGCGACAAACAAGGGAGTGCGGATAGCCTGGGATGCGCCCCTGGATGCGCCTGAAAAAATAGTCGTATACCGTTATACCGAAAAAACAGTTGCCGCCAAGGTCATCGGCAGTGTAACAGGCAAGCAAGCTGAGTTTTATGATAAATATGCTACGCCGGGCATCGGCTATTATTACAGCCTTGTAACCGTGGATACCGACAACCGCGAAAGCGAAGCCACTGATCCGGTGGGTGTACAATGGCCTTAAAAAATCCGACTGTAAAATTCCTGTCAAATGAAGAAGCTAATAAATGGTTCCCAGCGGGTAATGCCAGTGGTGGCGCTTGCCGTGCTATTATTTGTCGCAAAGGGCTTTGCGCAAACTCCGGTGGCGATAAGATCCTTTGTGGTTGAGTCAAAGTCATATGGCGATGTAACACTTTCGATGAATGATCTCAACGCCAATACGAACATCACTGTATTGATCGAAAAATCGGAGAACGGGGGAGCGTACAGCGTCATTGGATCTTTTACTTCGCAACCATCTCAACCGAACCCGACTTATATCGCCACCGGCCTGAAGGCGTCCACGCCTTATTGTTTCAGGGCCCGGGCCAGAAATTCCGCCGGTGTGTATAGCGGGTACTCGCAGGAAGCCTGCGCCACCACCAATGCTTTTCCGGTACCTTCGGGGCTTGCAGCAACTGAAAACGGGTCGAATAGTATCCGGTTAAATTGGGCCAGCTATGGGGGAAAAGACAGTGGCATAAAGGTTGCCATTGAGCGATCGACGGGATCCGGAGGGCCGTTTACACAAATTGGCACCGCTGACGGAGAATATGGTACATATACCGACAATAGCGGCCTCTCACCGGCGACCCAATATTGTTATCGGATCCGAGGCATCTGGGGTGCGGCGGGCAATTCCGCTTACTCCAATACGGCCTGCGCAACCACCCGACAGGCTGCGCCTGCCGCACCGTCGGGCCTGATCGCACAATCACTCGATCCTACTTTTCAGATCGGGTTGAATTGGATCGACGGTTCGGGCAATGAAACCGGTTTTGCCATCGAACGCGGAACGGATGGGGTCAATTTTAGTCAAATAGCAACGGTAGCTGCCAATGTAACGCAATACAACAACACCGGTCTGTCCGCATCGACACGTTATTTTTATCGTGTAAGAGCATTCAACGACGTGGGATCATCAGGCTACACCAACGTGGCCGATGCCACGACGAATGCCAATCCGCCCGCAGCACCTGGTAATCTGTCGGCAACCACAGAGAGCGAAAGTCAGCTCGACCTGAATTGGACGGATAATTCCGGAAACGAAAGCGGCTTTGAAATTGAACGCTCGCAAGATGGCGCCAATTTTTCAAAAATAGCCGATGTGGGGGCTAATGCAACCTCCTATTCAAATAACGGGCTGAGCCCTAACACCCAATATTGGTATCGGGTAAGAGCCAAAAACAATGGCGGGAACTCAGGGTATTCTAATGTGGCCACCGCAAAGACCCGGGATGTTGTCCCCAATACGCCTCAAAGCCTCTCAGCCACGCCGGTATCCAACAAACAAATTAACCTGAACTGGACAGACAATTCGGGAAACGAGACAGGCTTTGAAGTGGAACGATCGACGGATGGTGCTAATTTCTCTAAAATTGCCGATTTAGCGGCCAATAGCACAAGCTATCAAAATACCGGTTTGTCGACACTAACGCGATACTGGTACAGGGTTCGTGCCAAAAACACCATCGGGAACTCGGATTATTCCAATATGGCCGAGGCCACTACTTTTGACGTCCCCCCTATTACCCCTTCCAATCTTACAGCGACAACCGCTTCGAGCAGCCAGATTAACCTGGCCTGGAAGGACAATTCATCCAATGAATCCGGATTCGATATAGAAAGGTCGACAGATGGCGTCAGTTTTTCGAAAGTTGGAGAAGCGGCAGCTAATTCCAACGCTTTTCAGAACACAGGGTTGAGCCCGGCAACAAAGTATTGGTACCGCGTCCGGTCAAGAAACTCACAGGGGGCGTCTGACCCCACCAATGTGGCCACTGCAACAACCAGCGATGTGGTTCCGAACAATCCGTCTAATCTGGTCGCCTCAGTAATTGACTACTTTTCAATAAAGCTGGTTTGGTCTGACAACTCTGGCAATGAAAGAAATTTTACCATTGAGCGCTCTACCGACGGAAGCAACTTTGCTTATGTTGACAGCGTGGGCAGAGATGTCACCACATTTCCCAATAACGGTTTGAAAGACGAGACAACCTATTACTTCCGGGTCAGGGCCCTGAATGCTATCGGATATTCAGGTTATTCCAATATCGCCGTTGTAACTACCCCCAAGGCACCACTGCCGGCGAAGCCCGTGAACCTGAAAGTAACTGCGATCGACTTTGACCTGGTCCGGCTGAGCTGGGACGCAGTTTCCCCCAATACCAAGACAGTGGTAATCGAACGGTCGGAAAGTCCCGATAAAAACTTTGTTGAAATAGGCCGTACACCATACCCGGGGCGGGTTTTTGATGACCGCAAAATATTGGATGTCGTCGACCACTATTACCGGATCAAGGCTGTTAACGACGCGGGCGCATCTCCGTATAGCGACGTAGTGAAACTTTCGGCGAGTGCCATTATAACCGGCACGGAGCCTGCTGCCGACCAGAATCTTGCCTATGCATATGACAAGACATTGTATGTGCGGCTCAATCAGCCAGGTGTGGGCCGCTTACTGTTGCACGACATGCGGGGGACGGTCGTCAGGAATATGAAGCTGTCGCAAACGATGGAAATTGACCTGAGAAAGATGGAGCCTGGTGTCTACGTCGTCGTGATCGATGACAACCAAAAGGTAATCAAACGAAAAATACTTATACATTAAACCTCAGCAGATTATGCGAATATACGTGTACATTCTCTTTGTGATCATGCTTGCCGCCTGCCAGCCAAAAAAGGTGGAGCCGGCAGCTATCAATATCGTATGGAAAGCCAAATCCGTCAAGCAAAATGGTGTGGTGGTTTACACGGAAGGGAATTCAGGAAGTGCTCAGCCAGGCTACGCGCGATTTCGGCTCGACCTTACGGCCGGCGATCAGGCCACGTTTATGGATGTCGACGGCCGCAAGCTGGTGGGAATCTGGTCACTTTCAACGGACAATAACCGGCTTATCCTTGAAAAGCTCTCACCACCACCCAGCGGGTCTTCCGGGAATATAGAGTTTTATTTAACAACGGCCCCCACACGTGAACAGCTCATGCTCAAACGCACTAACGAAAGCCGCAAAACCGGGAACAGCATTAATGAATACGAACTGGTGCCGGAGTGAAATGGAGCAGCGAGGAGTGCAACTAAAATGGGCTGTATCCGAGAAGATACAGCCCATTTAAAAAAGATTCAAGCGATCGGTCAAAACTCAATGGAACACTCGTTAATTACCGGTTTTTGGGTGCCCTGGCCGGTCTCGATCAGCTTCACGTTATTCATGACGATTTTCCTGTTCTTGACAGTAACCGTATAACTTCCATCCGGATCGAAAGTGAGGCCGTCGACACCCACTTCCACTTCCCCTTTTATTCCACTAATGCTAAAATCCCTTACATTGAATGTGCCTCCTTTCTCGGCTTCTTCCTTGCTTCCAAAATGCACCTGGATTAACTTAAAGGGAGTATCTTGCTGGCAGGAAACGGAATATGTGCCGCCAATTGTAACGATGCTCGTCGTTCCCTTGTAGCTCACCCCGTCAATTTTAAATGTTCCAGTCTTTTCAGATTCTTCCTGGTCGATATCCGTTTCCTTTTTTGAACAAGCAGATGACAACACCAGCAAAAGGCACAATGCAGCTATCGAACGAATACTTTTAATTGTTTTCATGATCTTCGAAAATTTAGGATGTTTATTGAATTCTTACTCGCTTACCGGTAAACCAAAGCTAGCTACCCAACACCCCGAATTGTCAGAATAATCGATGAATGAACGCGCGAAATCGATGAACGTACCGTGAAATTAGCTGGCAAAAGTCAGGCTTACTCTCGTTGAATCCCGTTCAGGATTTTCGAAACTAACCGCGATGCCTGTTTTTCGCGAAAGCTCGTCGACCAACTTCAACCCCAGCCCAGAGAGGCCGTGATTGGTGCCCGCAAGGACCTGTGCGTATTGGTCGGAAGTGAATTCACTCCCGGTGTTGCCGATGGCCAGGACAATTCCGGTTGCCGCCTGCACACACCGGATATCAATTACGCCCCCGTCGGGAGAAGATTTAACAGCGTTTTGAAGCAGATTCCTGATAATCGTCTGCAAATAATTCGGGTCTGCTTTAACCCATACAGCCGTGGAAATTTCATTGTTGACCGTGATCCTCTTAGCTTCGAGATTGAGCTCAATCAATTGTACAGCTTGTTCGGTCGCATCTTTTAAATCAACAGGTTGAATATCGGTTTTAAACTGGCTCATCTGACTCTTCGACCAAAGCAGTAGTTCTTCCATAGTCGCCAGAAGTGATCCCGTTGCACTTTGTATCTTATTGCTGAGCTCACCCTTTTGCGCATCGTTCAGCAGCTGCGGATTACGTTGTTGTAATTGGAGGAATTGATACACCTGATTGATGGGCGAACGCAGATCATGGCTGATAATTCCAAAAAGCTTAGCCTTGGTTTGGTTGGCCTCTTCCAACTCACTGTTGACCCTGGTGAGCTCTTCATTCTTTTTATCCAGCAAGTCGGCTGTACGTTTCTTGTTGCGGTAGTTGATGGTCAGCAGGATAGCGACAAGAGAAATAAGCAGCAATCCGGCGCCCAACCACAAACGTTGGCTTCTCGCATAAGAAAGCTCGGTATTTTGATTATCAATTCTCAATTGCTTTTCCTCGTTTTGAAAACGTGCCTCCATTTCAGCCAGGTTCAGTGAAACCTTGCTGTCTGTCAGAGAATCGGAAAGTGAAACGTATTTCTCGTGATAGGCCGCTGCGTCTGACGGACTGCCCGCAAGCATTTCAACGGTTGTCAGCGATTTTAACAATTCCAGGTATTGCTCTTTGTTGTAAAGAGCCGAACCGTGCTCGGACATTTTATAGTACTTCAATGCATTTTTATAATCCTTTAAGCTCTTGTAGTAGTCGCCGTAGACCAGATTGACGCTGAATGTCATAATCTCCTTATTGTCCTTTTTGGCTTGTGCATCCGCTTTGTCCAGATACATTTTGGCGAGGCTATATTGTTTGTCCCCCAAAGCAAGTGAGGCCATCGCGAGATTGGAGGAAATCAACTGAGACCAGTTGCCGCTTGTTTTGGCCGCTGCTTCGTGCAGCAGCTTGTAATAGGCAAGTGCCTCGGTTTTATTTTTCAGAAGCTCATAGCATTTGATGAATTTACCGTAAGCATTAATGTCGCTGATCAGCGATAAGCCCAAGGTGGGCTTTGCCAGATTCAGGTATTGAAGTGCTTTTTCGGGTTGTTTTAAATACAGGTAAATTTCCGCGACCATCATAAGCCTGAGTCCGTAATCGACTTTTAGCTTGACGATCTTTGTGGTGTCTGCGATCGGCTTATAGGTCTCAACGCTTTTTAGAAAATAATCGAGGGCGATCCCATAATAGAACTTTTGCTGCTGGTTATACAAGCCCAGATTATAGTAAGCGTCTGCTTTCAGCTTCGGATCTGAAATCGGCTCAATCGCATTCTTTAGTTTCTCTGCTGCTTCATCGGCTTCTTTAGTCAACCCCATATAGTAATTAATGGAAATCAGGTTGCCCAGCGGCTTCAAACTTTTGTCAGCCATTCCACCCTTCACGGCAACGGCATATGCCTGTTCAAACTGCTCCTTCGCAGATTTGAAGTCCTGCTTGTAATAATACCCCGTTGCAATGGCCTGATGAAACGCATATCTATATTCGTAGTCCTTTTCACCGGCTATTTTCAGCCCTTCTCCACCCTCTTTGATAAGCAACTCAAGACTCTCCGGTTTTCCTGAAAAGGTCGCCAGAATGCCCTCACACTTCAACTTCTTTCCTTCGAGCTGTCTGATGTGCTCATCTTCCCCTGCATAGGCCCGAAGCGAGATAATCAGCGTAAAAAACAGAATGGACAGTTTCATAAGTTTAACGTTCAGGTGAGGGAAAATTTGCCGGGAACCGTATTACTGATCGGATTTCAGTTTCGATATGACGGGGCGGTAGGTTTTGCCTACCGGAATAATGGTGTTGTTGCAAAGCACTTCCGATTGCTTGAATGCTTTGATATGGCGGATAGCGACACCATAGCTGCGATGCACGCGTATGAAACGGTCCGAAGGCAGCATATCCATAAAGTAGGATAGCGAGGATAGCGTCATATAACTTTTCTCCACGGTGACGATCTTCGTATAGTCCTGCATCGCTTCCAGGTATACGATATCGCGCTGAGCAAGCTTAATGTGCGTGTATCCATCCTTGATCGTGAGGATATCCTGTTCAAACAACACTTCGTAAGCGCGGGCTTTGTACCTCATCTCCCGGAATTCCCTGATCCGCCTGACCGTCATGGCCAAACGCTCTTCTGTTAAGGGTTTGAGAATGTAGTCCAATGCTGAAAGTTCAAAACCTTCGAGTGCAAATTCAGGGTGCGAGGTGATGAAAACGGCAATGGGTACTATGCTTTTGATTTTGCGGAAAAGCTCCAAGCCGTTGATTTGGGGCATTTCAATATCCAGGAACACCACGTCAGGAACGATATATTTGCTGGCTTCGTAAGCTTCAAGAACGTTGGTATACGTTCCGCAATTCTGTAAGAAAGGGAAATCCCTGGTCAATTCTGAAATGGCGAGCAAATCCAGCAAATCGTCGTCAACTGCGATAAAACGGATCGGTGAGGAAGGATCTGGGTTCATTGGTGTGCGATTAAACTAGTTTCGGCTTTGGGGACGAGAAGTGCCGCGGTTACATCTCCGTCCGGTTGTTAATGTACAGACATTTTGAGAAAATAAATGGGGGATGTATACTTTGTTTACTTTCTTTTTCGCGTACGGTTGGCAATTGCTGAATATTGCCGGAACCCGCCGATGATTCGTGTTGCTGATCCTCCTGCCATACCTTCACATATGCCGACATACCATGGACTATCCGCAAAACGTGGCATTTACAGCAAGTCCTCGCCAACAGTTCGACGCAATTCTCTTTAATCAATGGCTGTAAAGGTATCTTCCGTCGGTTCAGGAAATTTATCCCAAGCATCTTCGTCCAAAAGCATTCCCAAATCCATCAGATACCGATCGGTGGTGTTTACGGATCAAGCAGGAAATCTGGGGGAAGTTAGGCATATAGTTTCGTAAGCCTGAATAGGAAAAATGGAATATCCCTGACGCCTCTGGATGATGACCTAAAAGCTTTTATCTTGGC